>CP048685.1:1290833-2581666 GCA_015698285.1 Candidatus Nitronauta litoralis | reverse complement strand
CCCACCCTCCGGGTCCTATACTATGATCATTTCACCTACGCTCTATACCTACCGAAGTTAAATTAATCTCCGTCAAGAAGTTGGCATAACTCATGGTTGCTTCACTCGTAAATCCCCATAAGCCAGCAGTCGCCAAAGTGATTCCAGCGGTCCCCGAGTCCTTCGGCTTAGCCACCAACGTGAAAAATTTTGCTGGAGAATAATTATTAAAAGAGTTATCGGAATCAATCCTGAAAATGGCATGAAACCCCTCCAGCCAAGCCCAAAATCATAAAACAAACACAATCCAATAATGCTTTGAGTTAAATAAGTTGTAAGGGGCATTCGTCCAAGCGGGACCAACCATCTAAAAATTTTTCGCCACCTCTTGTAAAGCCAATTTTGCCAAATCAACCTGATATACCAAAGGGCGAGAGAAGTGCAACTGATGTGATATGCCAGAGACTGCAATATTCCTGTTTCATCTGGAGACCATGGAGAGCCGGTAAATCCTTTAATAGACGCATAAACCAAACCTGTAAATAATCCTACTCCACCCATCCATTTTCCCCAGGCATAAAAAAGGGTTTGCTTTCCTTCCATGTTGAACAATATTTCTCGCGCAATCCACATACCCAGTAAGAACTGTCCCAATACTTGCATGGGTCTTCCAGATTTTAAATAGCTCATCGGCCGTTCAACGGCTCTAAAAAAATTAGATAGTATATGGTCAAACACAGAATTAGACGTTTGCATATCAAACAATGAACGTCCGCCAAAACCCCATTGTTCTTTCAAGCGCTCACTTAGCTGAGCGAGGGACTTCCAAAAAATATGATCTGACGTAAAAAATGCAACCCATTGGATCAGCCAGGGTAAAGAGAGCAGCAATACAACCCATAACAGCAATTTCCTGGACGAAGCTTTTATAAACAACAGAAGGATTATTCCCATAGCGCTATAAAGCATCAGAATGTCACCAGGCCAAATAAGGAACATGTGTGCAACACCAAAAAGAAGTAAAGCTCCCATTCGACGCAACCAAAAAACTTTAAACGAACTTATGGATTTGTCAGCTCTCGTGGCTTGTAGCCAGAATCCCATCCCAAAAAGCAGGGAGAATATTGAATAAAACTTTCCCTCCACTAGCCAATCGATAAAAAATAGAACTCCAGGATCCATTGATGCCCAAGGTAAATTCTCTCTTTGAGAGTGAGTCATCACGTAAAATCCGGCGAAGCTTACCAGATTTGCGATGCAGATCCCGATCAAGGCAAAGCCCCGCACAGCATCTAATTGATCAATGCGCTCATCCATTTCGGTGGGTTTAAATTTTTTCAGCATTTAATGTTTAATCTGAAAAGGAGATAGAAAGCGAGTTGTTCTGGAGGCGAATAATGGAGAGTTAAAAATGAAATGTACTATCATCAGGCGCTATTTCTTGGCAGTCATACAATACAAATACAAAGAGCGCCCCTTGATCCATCGGGCTAATTTTTAAAATTTAAGTAAGCTGAACCGTTCAATTTGGCTTGCTCTAATGGTATTTGAGGAACTTCCAGAGTATTTTATTATCAGATCATTCCACAACTGAATGTTAGTCCAGTCTTGAAACCGGATAAGTTTTTTATCAGAGTTTAGTTTTGGAAATGGAAAAAATATCGTCAGCATTTCCTCATCTTTTTTATTCCAAAAACGAATTCCATACTCGAGGATTGTGTTCTCATGTTTCGGTTCTTTTGAGAAAAACCCAATCTTGCTACAGACTTTATTATTATCAATCTCCTTAGTCTTTTCTTGTCGATGGAATTCCTGTGGGTTTATTACACAGAAATGAAAATGAGACAAACTGGATGATGCCCCTACCGTTAAATATCCGTTCTTCAAATTCATTATTGGCTTTTCGTCAAATGCCATTTCGAAAATCACTCCCTGCATCCAGGGGCCGAACATAACCTTCTGCCAATTAAAAAGTAATGTATCTCTGAGAACCGACAATACAGTGCCAAGCTCACCTTCCGATGCGTCTTCCAGCGATTGGCCTGAAACCGTTTGAGTGCTTATATGCTTCCACCAAGTTCCCCTACGGATGGGAATAAATCGGTAATCCACTTATTTGTTCTCCTGGATATCTATTTTTTGTTTCCGATGCTTGACTTGGAATAAGAATTTTTCGGAACCGGGTAAGATTTTATTTTTCAATACTTTCCTTCAATTTTTTCTTCATTCACCTCCCTTTCTACAGGGAGTAGACGTTTTACCAGAGATGAAACCTTTTAAATCCTCAAATTATTCTCCCAAAGCACGAACATTCTATAAAAAATGCAAACTATTTGCAATAAATTTTGCAAATGACTTGCAATTATGGCCTTCGTGAGATAGTTTGTCGCTTAAATTTTGCAAATAGTTTGCAAAAAAAATATCAAGAGTTAAAAGTTCTCAGGCCTCTCGGGGCCGGAAGGTTTTCTTCAGAACATTACCTCCTCCATGGGGATTCTGCTTCCGGTCTCGGGTTTTGAGGGCATCAAAAAAGGTCGGTTTCCAGTAAAGCTAATACCTCTGTACATCGCAGGCAAACAACTTTCATAGAAACGCTCATATTTTTATGCAGTGAAGAAGCGCAGTTCAGCTAAGGATTCAACCTGAGCCATTGGAGAGAATCAACTCTATTTTTTTGCCCTGACTCAAAGGGTAAAGGCAAAAAACGTCACTAAATAAATTCATAAGGATCTAAAAAGGATGAATAAAATTGTTGTCAGTACATTTGCCGTTTTCATAATTATGATACTCCCTGTTTTAGCAATGTCTGACGATTCAAAAACCGATTATTCAAATTCCTCAAAAACCTCGTCGAAATTAGTACTCGATGAGATTCCTATTTTTGCCAAGGAAACACTTCTTGAAACTCCATCAGAAACATCAAGCCGACTTGGTCTTAGCATTCGGGAAACCCCTGCAAGTGTCCATATTGAAAAAAATTCGGTAATGATGAACCGAGGATACTTTACCCCGTCCGAAGCAATAGAACGAATGCCAGGAATTATTGCGGGAAATCCACCGGCGGCTCAAATGTCATTTTCGATGCGAGGTTTCTCTGCAAATCAGATTCATATTTTACGTGACGGAATCTGGTTGGGACCCGCAGGGATGGTGGGCCGACCCTCTAATTCATTTAATTTAGACAGAATAGAAGTGTTAAAGGGGCCTGCATCTGTCCTTCAGGGTCAGGGAGTGATCGGCGGTGTTATAAATATGGTTACAAAATCTCCTGTCAAAAATGAAGCGTACACTGGTGAGGTTTTAGCTTCTTATGGGCGTTTTGATAACTACATGGCAGCTGGTGGCTTTGGGGGTCCGATTGGAAATAACATCTGGTTCAGAACAGATATCAGTCAAACCGGCACCAGCGGTTATGTAGACGATGGTGGAACACGATCTCTCAATAGCACAGGTTCTATCCTTTGGCGGCCCAATGATCGATTTGATGTGAAATTCCAATACGATTTTCTTGACGATGACCTTGCAAATTATTGGGGAACCCCGCTGGTTTCTCAGGCGTTTGCGACCCAGCCTCTGTCGGGCGTAATTTCAACAAAGGATGGTCGCACTCTGGATCGGCGTATGCGGTTCCTCAATTTTAATGTTGCCGATCATCTTGCGGAGTCAACCCAGCATTTCACACGAGGTGATATCAGTTTTAAAGCTACGAATGAAATACAATTAAAAAATACCTTTTATTACTTTGATGCCGAACGAGCTTGGGCCAATTCCGAAACTTTTTCGTTCAATTCAGGAACCGGATTGATTGATCGTGACCGATTTTTCGTAGGCCATGAGCAGGTTACTCTGGGAAATCGTTTTACTGCCAAACTCGATAATAGAATTCTAGGTCGCTCTAACCGCACTCTTGTGGGGGTGGATTACCAGCACGTTGATTTTGTCAGAAACAGCCGGTTCTTCGGAAATTTTGACAGTGTTAATCCATTCAATCCTACACCGGGAAGTTTCCCCAATCTATCTGCGTCATTCCGAAATCCTACGGTCATTGAGACCATTGCCGTATTCATGGAAGAAACATTGAAGATAACTGATAAATTTCGAGCTGTCGCGGGTTTTCGCTACGATCACATTGACCTTGATCGAGATAGCTTCAATCTGGATGGAAGCTTCAATACGAGAAATGCTTTTCAACGAGACTTTGAGCCTCTGAGTTGGCGGGCTGGCATTGTTTACGATGTGACTCCTGCCTGGTCTGGATATTTTCAGTGGAGCACCGGTGCGGATCCGATAGGGTCCAATATTTTTGTAGTGAATGGTAATCAGAACTTTGATTTGACCAATGCCCGGCAGTGGGAAATCGGATTAAAAGGTTCATTTTTAGAGGATCGAGGTCATATTACATTGGCATATTTCGACATTGAACGGACCAACATATTATCTCCGGGAGGACCAGGTGGGGCCGTTCAGAATATTGGAAGCCAGTTTTCCGATGGAGTAGAGGTGGATGGCGCATTCGAAATTACGAAGGATTGGAATATCGGGGGCAATTTCGCCTATACAAATGCCAACTTTGGAGTTTTTGGAGCCAACTCTGGGAATACACCACCGAATGTTGCGAAGTGGACGGCAAATTTCATCACCAGCTATCAAAATATTGCGAATTTGCCTATTGAAGTTGGGGCAGCGGTTCGCTATGTCGGTGATCGATTCGGAGACAATGCCAACATAATTACTTTGGAAGACTATACAGTCGCTGATGTTTTCGGGTCATACACTTGGGGGCCAGTTAAGTTTACCGCTAAAGTAACTAACCTGTTTGACGAAAAATATGCCTATTGGCAGGACCCGTTCTATACCTCTGAGGTATTGCTGGGTGCTCCTCGTGGTTTTCAATTAAATGCTCATTATAGGTTTTAGGCTGATGAGTTTGGTAACCAAAGGTATTGTGAGAATTCACCGATGGTTTGGTGTAATACTTTGCCTGTTTTTTGCGGGATGGTTTGCAAGTGGAGCGGTCCTTTTATACGTTCCATTCCCTTCTCTCTCTGATACTGAGCGGTGGGATTATAGCCAACTTATAGATTCGTCACGCATTCATATATCCCCTGCGGAAGCGATTGAGAGTGGAAAACTATCTACTTTAAACCGGTTGCGTATTATTGGTTTGGGGGAACGAGGGGTTTATGTGTTGGAACCGAATACAGGGCCGGTTCGAGCAGTTTGGGCCGACAATGGTGAGCTCGTTCAATTTTTAAAAAAGGATTTGATAGTCAATTCTTTTAGTTCCATTTCAAACACCCCTGTCACCGAGATTGAAGGCCCAATAGAATTCGACCAATGGATTGTGCACCACCGTTTTAATTCATATAGACCGTTTTATAAACTGAAACTGAACGATCCCGGCTCCGAAGAAATTTATTATTCACAAAGGACTGGTGAGCCCATGCAACAAACATTTGAAGATGAGCGTTTTTGGGGTTATCTGGGCGCTGTGATTCATTGGATATACCCTACAATTCTTCGCAAACATCACGATCTTTGGAGCTTCTTAGTCTGGTGGCTCTCACTTGCTGGAATAGCAATGGTTCTTTCGGGATTATGGACCGGGTTTTCATCTTTGTGGAATCAACGAAGAAAAAGCAACTCACTTCTGAACCCATACAAAGGCTGGCTAAAGTGGCATCAAACATTGGGAATCCTGGGCGGCGTAGTGACCCTTACATGGATCTTCAGTGGGTGGTTATCAATGGACCATGGACGACTCTTTTCAAGCCCTACCCCTTCTAGGTTTAATTTAGAAAAATTTCGTGGATTATCATTAGATCAAGCAGTCTCGAACATTTCCTCCGCTACGCTCCGCGGTTTAGGATCATTCAAAGAAGCCCAATTTTTTTCTGTAGACGGGAAAGTCTATGTATTGATTAGAACCGAAAACAAATCAAAGCTTTTGAGTCTTGGTCAAAAATATAATTTGGTTCCTTCTCAATTTTCTGAAAAAGAATTAGTAAGTGCTGTGAAAAAAGGCTGGTCAGGATTTGAGATAAAAGGTGTTTATAAATTGGATAAATTTGATAGATACACCAACCTGAGAGAAGGCTCTTTACCGCCGAAAACTCTTCGGGTTGAAATAAATGACCCGGAAAAAACATGGGTCCATGTAGACATGGAAACAGGAGCTCTCGTTTCAGTAATGGATCAGAGTAGACGAGCTTACCGTTGGTTGTACAACGGCTTGCATAGTTTTGATTTCCCTGGATTCAGCAATCATCGCCCTGTCTGGGATATCGTCATAATCTCTTTTCTTATTCTTGGATTTAGCTTAAGCGTAACCGGGGTGGTCGTAGGATGGAAGAAACTTTGGAATAGTCGAAGGATCAAAGTTCATTCCAGCAATTACGTATCCATTAAAGCAACTGAGCAAAGATAATAGAATCCACAATACCTTATTCATTTTTGATGGGAAATCGAAACTGGGATTCCCTGTTACTAGGTTCAGTGGCGATACCGGATAGCTGGTTTCCGGTGAACTGAGTGAAATCCTTAGGAGGAAAATGGCTTATTCCAACGAGTTGTACCAACAGGTGATTCTGGAGCATAACAAAAAGCCTAGGAATTTCAGAGAAATGGAAGACTCGACCCACTGCTGCCACGGGTACAACCGGTTGTGCGGCGACGACTATAAAATTTATTTAAAGGTGGATGAAGAAAACGTCATCCAGGACCTTAGTTTTACCGGTGCTGGATGCGCCATCTCCAAGGCCAGTGCCTCGCTCATGACTACCTGCCTGAAAGGGAAGAAAGTCGATGAGTCCCGGGTGATTTTCGGGGAGTTTCACAAAATGGTGCTGGGTGAGTTCGAGCCTGAAAACAACGAACACCATTTGGGGAAACTGACCTTATTTCTGGGAGTGCGCAAGTTTCCTTCACGTATCAAATGTGCCAGCCTTTCCTGGCATACCATGATCGGCGCGCTGGATAAGAACGAAGTGGTGAATACGGAATGACCTTTTTACAGAAGCAGCTTCGGAGGAATACCTGATGAAGACAACCGTCCACAAAGAAATAGTGAAAAAGGCGGAACAGTTGATAAAGAAAAATAATTTAAACGTTACGGAACCTAGAAAAAATATATTGGGTTTCTTACTTGAAAACCATGGTCCGTTTTCAGTTGAGGAGATTCATGAGGGATTAGGAAATAAGGCTTGCGATTTGGCGACCGTTTATCGGAGCATTGTTCAATTCGAAAATGCGAAACTTGTGGAAAGGCACTATCTGGGTAACGAGGTGCAACGGTATGAATACAGAGATATGGAAAACCACCACCATCATATTATTTGCCGCATTTGTAAAAGCATCGCTAAAATGAATTTTTGTTTTCTATCTGAAAGTGAAAAATTGATTCGAGATAAGGGCTATTCAGATATCACTCATTCGTTGGAGTTTTTCGGGATTTGTTCCAAATGTAATTCGAAGTAACGAGATAAAAATCAACTTTTAACATCTTTTTGTGTTTAATTTATTACATTATTAATATCTTTTTCCCGTGAGCCGAATGTGGATCAGAATGGACTTGTCGCGTTAGGTTTTTAGCCGTGGACTCCCAGTCCCCTTAAACTCCGGCGACTGATAGCTCCGACTCCTCAACAACCCGGATGATCTCTCGCTTCTAAGATGGTCCGTATCTCATATATCGATGTCCTCTGAATCCGTGCCATTCAGACTTTTACGGACTCGGTTCTTCAGAGGCATTTCGGCAACCAACTGCTTGAGATACCCATTCTCCTTCTTTAAATCCACAACCTCAGTTAAGTTGGATTCTCTTGCCGTATCTTCCATCAATCGTTTCTTACCGGCCTCCCAGGAAGTCCTTGCTCCAGCGGTAATACAGGTTGCCTGGAATCCCCTCACGCCAACAGATTTCCGAAATACTCTCATCACCTCTTAAGACCATCCAGAACGATCCGTATCTTCTCTTCAGACGAATACTTCTTCCGCGTCCGACGACGAATTTCCTTCACCATACCTTCCTTCTTCATAACGCTCTCCCTACTATAGGAAAGGTCAGCAAAAGTGTCTCTTAACTTTTTACCTTTTTTGGACCAGATTTGGCTGACGGGGAACACATTTCAAACAAACGCACCTTACAATAGGGCTGAAAGGGTAATAACGATTACCCCAAAAACCACCGCACCAACAAGAATTGTCATAATTTTAACCCTCAAAATATTAGAATATTTTGTTCTCCATAAAGTTTTCTCAAATACAGGAAAAACAATCTCTACTGTCTAAAAACAATAAAAAGCCAACATCCTTTTCTGTGCTCTTTCATCAAGTTTCCACATGAATTTCAAACAATCTAAAGAGTTCCTTTTAAAGTTGGTGCCGGTTTGAACCCCACAGTTCTACTTGCCTTTATTTTTATTGGATCGCCTGTCTGGGGATTTTTACCCATTCGGGCTTTTCGACTCCGAACCGAAAACGTTCCGAAACATGGATAAACAAATCTCTTTTCCTTCTTGATGGATTTTCCAATAATAGAAAACGTGGCATCGATGCAATCCCGGACCAGACGTTTTGAAATCTGATCCCCTTTACATTTTTTGGTGACGGCAAAAATCAACTCGCTTTTTGTCATTATTTTTCCTTTCAGTTGTGTCAAATAAACAGGCTTATTTGTTTAAATTTTCCTATTAAATTAGTTTTTTTATCGCTTACCAAAAAGGCGTTTCAGCCCCAATTTTATCAACCCACTCTTTTGTTCACAGGAATTGTTACCAAAGGAAAACCTCTCAGAAAAACAGCGATCCTCATTTAGACCAAAGGCAGGCAAGACTTTGCCCGCAATTTCAAACATCTCCAATGGTCCGGCCATGTAGACATCATAAGGTGACAAATCGTTGTTATCCTCTACAACGGCTTTATGGACCTGCCCCCTTCTACCATTCCAGGTTTCTTTCAAATCGGAGGAAACGGGAATAAATTTGAAATGTTGATATCTTCGCTCCCATTTATTAATTTGATCTTTCAAATATAAATGTCTGCTACTCGGGACCCCCCAATAAAGCCTCACAGGGGCACTGTCCTCCTTTTCCAATCTTTTTTCTATCATTGGACGAATTGGGGCAAATCCCGTTTCACCGGCAATAAATAAAGTCGGTCTATTTGATTCCTCGTCCAAATGGAATTTCCCATAGGGACCTTCAATGCATATTTCATCTCCTGTTTTAAGAATATCCAATAGAAATTCAGAAAAGAACCCACCCCGGATCCGTTTAATGTGAAACTCCAATACTCCACTTTCGTCTGGCAATGAAGCTAGAGAAAATGCTCTTTTACGGTTTTCAGCAAGGATGAAATTGACGTACTGCCCCGGGTGGAAATAAAATTTTTTATCCTTCGGTATCTTCATTAATAATTTAAAAACGTCTTCGGCCACTGCTTCAATTTTTTCAATACAACAATTAATTTTTTGCCTCTGGAAATTAATTTCCCCTGAACGTGGAATTTGCAATTCCAAATCACTTTTTGGTTCGGCCTTACATACAATGATCCACCCTTGCTCAATTTCCTTTTTTGATAAAATCCCCGGGGAATAACCATGAAGATAACTCCATTCCCCCTTTGTCACCTTTGCCCGGCAATTTCCGCATTCACCGTGGCTACAACCGTGTGGAAGATGAACTCCATTTCTTATGGACCCATCCAAAATGGATTCCTCATGTAGCACATTGAAAGAAGATTTTCCTTTATCGATGTAAATCTGAAAACTCATTCGACAATATCCATTACCTTTTTTCTTGTTTCCTGGTTGTTAAAAATTTTTCACTTTTACATCCCCCTTCCTACCCACAAAGGCAAGGAGGGAAAATAGCAAAAGGTCAGGACTTTTCTTTGGGATCATATTTTGCCAGAGCACGATCCCGCTTACGCGCTATACGACTGGTTCCGCGGTAGACTTTTCCGTAAAGATTCCAATCAGCAACGTCATCTTCACTGATCTTACCGTCTGGCCCTAAGGAATACAGGTCGTAACTTCTTCCACTGACTTTCCCAGGGTTATCATACTGATAGATGTTTCCCCAGGGGTCTGTAGGAACAGAGGAGAGATAACCAGCCTTTACTAAAACTTCTAAACCGCCGTCCTTTTTTGAGGGTGGTGGTTTTTTAAGGTCAAACGAATAGGCTCCCAGTCCACTTTTAAGAAACATGACACCTTCCCGGGCTTTTTGAAGATTGATGTCTTCAATGGAAGGGGTCAGTTTAAAAAAGCGGGCCGTCAGCCCTCCTAAAACCAGAAACAAGACCAGGACCACCATGATTTCTACGAAAGTAAATCCCGCTTCCCTGATTTCAGAAAAGCTTTTTAACCTAGTTGTATTGTTCATCACCTTTTCCTCCTTTCAGGCTGGCGGTTTTCGTGAACACTTCCATTTCAGTGCTTGTTTCCACCATAAGGATTCGGGGAACAATAAATTCTTCAATATCAAACGACAAGGGAGGATCCTGATATTCTTTTGTATTTTTCAGGAGGTCCTGCAATGCCATTCGGTACCAAAGTTTCGCCTCAACTTTGAGTGGCCCACGGAATCCCGGAGGTAACGGAATGTTGTACGGCACCGTATCGCTTTCTTTGGGCCGTATAGGATGACGTTCATAGGTTCCACCCCTGGCATCGAACAAAACATGCCGGGTGTTGGCGCTGCCATCGTCATTCACCAGTCTCTTGATATAAATGGCAGCCTCTGGGTCGATTTCACCTTTCTTGTCATCGAACCAGCCGTTGTTATAAACCACCTTGTCATCAGCATTTTTGGCGATAACTTCTATCCACATATGACGCTGATCCAAAACCCCGGTGGGCAGGTAATGTCCGGCTCCGGTATTGGTCACGACAACATCGAGTTGGGCGTTACCGTTCATTGAGGATTTAGGATTGATTTTAATATCGCCTGCAGATTTGAGCAGCTTGACAATCAAGTCCTGCTGTTTCTGAAGACTTTCCAGCCATTCATCACCGGTTATAAAAACGTTCCTTCCCGGAACCCAGCCGCCGCGCAATTCGGCCAGTTTTTCCCGGAGCCTATCTGCTGCGGTCAACACATAGTTCACACCAACAAAACGATGAGAAACTACTCTCTTGGGTCTTTCCCCGCGCTTAAGGGATTCCACATATTCCCCAGGATCCGGATGCATATGACAATCCTGGCATTGAATCCCTTCTTCTGCGTAATCGCTAAGGCGCCATTCATCAAATGTCTCCTGCAAATGCATGGGGAAATTTCCATTCACTCTCGTGGGTCGAATTTCCGTATGGCAACTGCCGCACAAATCAGATTTACCCATCAGTGGATTGTGTGACTTCGCCTGCATGGCCTTTGCATGTTCCTCCGGAGCTGCCATAATGAGGGCTGGGTCCAGATATCGGTGCATCTCGTTAAACTTGACCGTCAAGGCACCGTTTCCGATCAATGGGCGCGCAGCGACGGCGGTATGGCAGACGATACAAGTCGTTCCTTCTTCAAGAGCTTCGTTAGGACCCACTATCGGCAAGGGTGTTCCTTCACCTGCAAGAATACCCAATGGTTCGTGACAACCGTCGCACCAACGCACTTTTTCTGTAGCGAGGTCACCGCCATGCTCACTTCCCAATTCATTCTTCGTGATGGTATTTTCATAGAGAACATCCGGGCCTGTGATGGCATGTATTGAAGAGGCCCATTCCTTGTATTCCTTCTCGTGACACTCCGCACAGAAAGTAGCAGAAGGCACACCACGCCAGTCAATCAGTTTGTCTCCCTCGGTTTTCCATTCGGAAGGGTAGAATGGACTGTTATTGGTCCAGGGCATGGAATAGTCCGTAAGGTCCAGGGCCACATCGATACCGGTATTTTTTTCCCAGGGAATAATCATTGTCATCCCCGTAAAGACACCAACCGAGACGGCAGAAACCAAAAGGATTCTAAGGACGGGGCGAGTAATAGTCAGATTCAGTTTCATGATTGTCGCCCTCCCTTCCTGACAATCCAGAGCATATGGATGAAGATCACAGGAATCAGAATGACGCTTGCCAATAAATGGGCTGAAATAAGAATCTGGCTGTTGTAATACCCCTTCATCCAGACTAAACCGGAGTAAAAAAGCAGGCCCGGAATCGCGATGACAAGTCCCGTAGCGAATATGACCAGAAAAACCCAGGTCAAAGCAAAGCCCAATTGGCGCTGGCGAAATTTTTGATTTTCCTCATCTTTGTTGCGTTTCAATTTCCATGGCATGAAGAGTGTGAACAAGCCCTGCGCCTGATCCTTCATGTGTAGAAAATAAAAAACGACAAATAGGAACAAGGTCATTACTCCTCCTGCCAGGTGAAGCACCAGTACCGTTTGGGAGGAGTTCCAATTGATGTCACGAGGAACAAGGTAATACCAGAAACCGCTTACCAGGGTGACGGCAAAGGCAATGGAAAAGCCGTACAACATGGAGATGCGGTTCTGGTACCCCTCGGTTTTTTTCTCCACCGGGTCTTCGGCAATTGTCAGTTTAAAAAAACTCATTGAACTCGCTCCTTATAAGATGTTGACTTGCAGAAAAAGGGCGGGGTCAATTTCCCCTCGCTCTGTTTTCCGTGCGTAAAAGACACATCAAAACTTCCCGGATAGAGGGGTATGAAATATATCCCACAGAAAAAAGACGGGAACGGCTTCACCTCGTCGCAATTTTCATGTGATTTCAACACGTCCAAATATTCCGAAAAGAAGGAAATACTATTTTGATGATCACTTGCTTTCATTTGCTAACAACTTTTTCATTAAGGCAATTGAAGATTTTTTATTCACTTTCATCCAGCATAATCCAGCCACAAACAGCCCGAGCATAACCAATTGCCCTGATAGAGTTTCCAGTGTGGGATACAGCCCCAGCGAATCCACTTGAGGCCAACCGGTTAAGGGTGTAGACGAAACCAGACCACTGATCTGAAGCTCGAGCAACCCCTGACCCGTGAACACCAGGGCCATGAGAAACAGGAGGAATGCAGTAAAAGAAAAAAACAGACTTATTGGAAGACGAATGGAAGCCACCCGGACAAAATAATAAATAACCGCCAGGGTCAAAGCCGCTAACCCAACACCGACCCAGATGGCATTTAAATCACTGGTGGTGCCACTTACTAAAGCCTGATAAAAAAGAATCGTTTCCGCTCCCTCCCTGTAAACAGCAAGGAACGAAACAGCCCCCAGGGCGAACAGGCTTCCACCACTTAAGGCTTTGTCCATTTGCCCTTTAATAAAAACCTGCCAGCGATCGGATCCGCTTTTTGAATAAAGCCAGTAGCTGACATAAAGAAGCATTGCAGCGGCAAGGAGGAGGGTGAATCCTTCCAAAGATTCCCGATTTTTCCCGCTCACTTCAATCAGGCTGTTGAATGCCCAGGCCGTGGCTACGCTGGCCGCCAATGCAAGCCCCACTCCTTTCCAGATCACCGGAACTTTTTCCCCGTTTCCAGAGCGCCGCAAATAAGCTACCAGAGCGGCAACTACAAGGATGGCTTCCATGCCTTCGCGAGTCAGTATCAAGAATGACTGCAGAGCCAACCCCCAGAACCCTTTTGGTTCATCGTCTGCGGCGTAGCGTTTAACCGCAAGATCCAGGTCCTCCTTTAGCTGATCCCAAGTGCTACGGATCACCTGCGGATCTTCTCCATTCATGCTGAGATTGATCATCTGGCTGAAGCTGAATTCGATTTTTTGTTTCAAAGAATCGTCCTGTAAACCCAGGTTGAATTCCATTCCACTGCTTTCAAACACATCGAAATATAGCCGTGAATATCCATTACCTGTCACCGCCGAATTTTGAGGGGAATAATTTTCCATCAACGCATCTCCGCTCTTAATGATTTTCTCCACTACAATGCGGTAGTTTTTTCCCGGTTCAGGCTGGTCCGCTTTTGCTGGAATAGAAGCCAGCAAAATGAAAAGGCCCAACAAACCTACTGATTTAAATATTGCAGTATTCACAAGGGCTCCAGTCAAATCATTGAAGTGAATCTTTTGACTTGTTTTTCAAGCAGGAGAACGGCGTCTTTTGAATTCTCCTGACCGTAACGAATTTCGATATAACGTTCCGTTATGTCGGTGGCCCCTGCTGCATATTCCGGACACTCCAACCCAAGTCGGAGGGAAAAATCACGGGGACATTCGAATGCTTTTCTTTCATAACCTTTTTTAGCCAGTTGATCGCAAAACCCGGCATAAGCTTTCAGAACGGGGTCAACGTTCTTCTTTGTTTTCCACCACCAGACCAGAAGGTACATTCCAAATAAAACCAGCACACCAGCGAGGGTGCTTAAAAGCAGCCCAAGCCAGTCTGTCTTTTTTACCCCGACACCCTTGAGCAATTCGACCTGTCTGTCCGGGTTGTATTGAATGACCCACTTTTGCAGACCACCCATCAGCTGAGTCCAGTCGGGTTGTTTCCAACCGCTGCTTTCCCTGTTTTCTGTTGAGCCTTTGCTCGATTTCGAAATGGATGAATCCTCGTTAAAACTCTCATCCTTTTTTAATTGGACAGCCGGCGTTACTTCCGGTTTGACTTCTTCTTTTTTTGAATCATCTTTTTCTGGCGGCAGCACAATGTCTTTTGGTTCTACACGCTGCCACCCCTTATCATCCAGCCAGACTTCTACCCAGGCGTGGGCATCTGCTTGTTTGACGATGACGAAGTTGGTCAAGGCTATAATGGTGCCACCTCGATAGCCACTCACCAACCGTGCGGGTATTCCAGCTGCACGCATCAGCAATACAAAACTTCCGGCTAGTGTCTCCGCACCTCCGGCCTTATCTTTAAAAAAGAAATGATCCAGAGATTCCGGACCGGGAGTTGTTGGATGTCCTGGGGCGAACTTGAATTTTTCTTTCGCCAGATATTGGAGTGCCTGCTGCAAGACTTCCTCCGGTTCCTTGAATTTGTCTCGCAAGTCCTTTCCCATTTGAAGTAACCGTGGGTTTGTCTTCTTCGGCCATGCGAGGCCAAGTTTGCGTTGTTCATCTGTTAACTGCTCTCCAATGCCGTAATCCAAAAAGGAACGCATTTCCAGTTTTGGTTCATGGTCGTCAATTTTTCGGATGCTCAATAGTTGATATTCATCCGAAATAAATGATTCCGGTGCAGGTGCGGCTGGTACTTCCAGGCCATACAGCCATCTTCCTCCATTGGGCATCACCCGCAATGTGTATCGAACCGGATTCCGAGACCACCGCATTTCCCGTTCTAAATCTGCCTTCTTGCGGATAGCCCGTTTAAGTAACCGACTGCGGTTGTCCCAGTTTTCCGGAAGATGCCAGCTTTCACCGTCGTAGTTCCAGAACACTGGCCCTCGCCAATACAGCCGATTTTTAAATGGGACAGCGCCCTTGAATTCAGCCACCAGCACATTGCCGTTATCTTGACTCACCCTGTGAATTCCACCCGGTTTCAGAACTGTTGCTTTGCCAAAATCATTCGGGCCTTTTTCCAGCATCGCTTTTACTGGCAGACCAAAAGCAAGCCCGATGTCCCACAAGGGTCCCTGAATTCTGGGGAACGTAAGAAACAGCAGCACCATGACCGGTAAAGCCTTGAAATAAAGTTGCCCGGTAAGCCGCAGGACAATTGGTAAAGACAACGACATCCTGCCCGCGTTGATAGCAATAAGGCTGGCCGTCAAAGCAAGTATCACAACAAACATGTGCAACAGGCTTAACAGCGTTTCCCAATAAAGCGCTCCGACTGCTGCAAGTATTACCGACGCGAACACAAGCAACAGGTAGTCCCTGTTTGAACGGGATTCTCCCCATTTAAGAAACACGACGGCAATGTAAAAACTCAGAATCGAATCTCCACTGAACCAGCTATCAAAACTGAAATGAATTCCCAATGCTGTTGCTACTAGCAACAGGGAATTGATTGTTCGACCTTGCCATCCGTTTCGCCAATGCCCGGCGAAGTGCAGCGCCCCGCCAATAACGACGATTATTGCTACCCACCCAGGCAGGTGAACCAGTGACGGCATCCCTGACAACACGAGTGTCAGCAGGACCCATCGTTCGCATGCCAGAGGCTCAGTGAATTTATTTTCATGTCCCATTTAAGCGGCCTCGCTTTATTCTTCCCCAAAAAGAGCAAGGGTTTTCAAGCAGAGCCGTTTGTGATTCTCGTCGTTTCCAGGAGAAATCCGAACGCCAGGCAATTCCAATCCGTATTCCCGGTTCTGGCCATGCGCATCCAGAATCCATCGGCACAACTGCGAAATCTTGTTTTCCAAACCCGGAGCCCGGACCTGATCCAGGCGAAGCCAAAGGGCAGGATGGCCTTCGGCCCCATCAAATTCTTTTGTGTAGAGCTCATCCGTGCGAGCCCAGGCCTTCCATGAAACTCTGGAAAGTGGATCCCCGGGTGCATAGCGTCGCATTTCCGCAAAGTTGTCGGACTCCCGACCAAGATGTGCCAGTTCCTTTTCGAATGACTGCGGCAATGGTTCTTCACCATGAGGTGCAGGATAGACCAGACATCCCGGCAGGTTATTTAAGGAAAGTCGGGAGCGAAATAACCCAAGAGGGAATCGGCTTTGCAATCCAACAGGAACGGGTGGTTTCAATCCGCGGTTCTGGGTGCATCGTTTAACCTCTGCCCGATCATGTTTGCTGATTTCGATTTCAGGAATTTCTTTTGTGCTGTCGGCACAGATAAAAAGGCCAAAGCGTTCTCGTTGTGATTTGTTTTCAATGCCGCATTGATAACGGATATCGTGGCCGGCGAAAACCGGTTCACACCTCCAGGGCTCCAGGTTTAAACCTGAGACATTCCAGTAGGTTTGCCAGCAGCCAACGAGGGCAATTCCAGACAATAGAAAAGTCATGGCAAAAATCAGGTTGTTGCTGAAGTTGACAGACATTAAAAAACCGCACACCATCATCAGGAAAAATCCCCATCCGGGGCCGGTGAGCCTGGTCCTGATTGAACCGGGATTACTCGAAAATAAACTTCCGGGGTTCTCGCTTCGCTTTTCTTGGTCGTTCTTTGTTTGCATTGCCTATTATTCGACTGAAATGGACTCAATAATCCTTTCACCAATCTGGTCGGGCGTCATATTTCCACCTACCGGTTGCAATCGATGCCCTGCCACTGAGGGAAGTACAGCCTGAACGTCGCCCGGCAGTAATTTGTTCTCACCATTTACTAATGCCCAGGCACGGGACGCACGAAGAAGGCCCAATCCCGCCCGGGTTGACAGCCCGTTTTGAAATAGTCCGGATTGACGGGTGAAATATAAAATACGGTAGATGTAGTCAAAAATTGGGGCTGCTACATGCACTTCATCCACCTGTTTTTGCATCGCCAGCAACTGCGACTTATCGACCATGGCAGAAAGCCCCTCAAGCATTTCACGACGGTCTTCGCCGCGAAACAGTTCAATCTCTGCGTCACGGTCGGGATACCCCATTTCAATTCGCATCAAAAATCGATCTAACTGGGATTCGGGAAGTGGAAAGGTTCCTTGCTGTTCGGAAGGGTTTTGGGTTGCGATGACAAAAAATGGATCGGATAACGTACGCGTGTTTCCTTCGACGCTCACCTGTTTTTCTTCCATACCTTCCAGTAAAGCACTCTGGGTTTTGGGAGTTGCTCTGTTGATTTCATCAGCCAGTAACAAATTGGTAAAAATAGGTCCTTCGTTAAATTGAAACCGGGAGCTATTACGGTCATAAATCGAAACCCCAATGATGTCTCCTGGCAAAAGATCACTGGTGAATTGGACTCGTTTGTATTCAAGCCCCAGAGCTTTTCCCAGCGAATGGGCCAGGACTGTTTTACCCAGGCCCGGAACATCTTCGATCAGAAGGTGTCCCTTGGCCAGCAGGCACGCCATGGCAAGACGAAGCTGCCGAGACTTACCGAGGATTACAGAATCCAACTGGTCAAACAGAGGGGGCAACAATCCTGTTATTTTTTCAGGGACTGCATTTAGCGGTTTCACTTTTTCTTCCATCACTTGACACCTTCTTTAAAATGAATTACCTGTCTTAAAAATTTAAGCCAGAATACATTTTGTCATCCTGTTAAAATCGACGCGTGATTCCAAAGAAAGTGCCAAAATCTTCTGCGGCATCATTCATGCCGGTCCGAAACCCGAGGTCGAACTGGGTTTCGGCATCATATCCATAGGTGAGACCGTAGCTGGCTAAAGCGCGGTAATCGGTCTCGGCTCCCCCGACACCAACATATTCGAGATAAAAGGCGAGAGGCCCACAGATATCACGGCCCACGACAATGCTATGAAGAATTTCAACATCGTGGTCCATTTGAGAATCGTCGAATACGACATCAATTTCGGCCTGGGCTCCCATACCCCACCCACCACCCAGCTCCATCATAAAAGGCATGATGACTCCACCCTCAACTTCATTGTTGCTGAGCTCTCCTCCGGTTGGGATTTTTATATAAGGCATTATGCCGAAAGCATGATCGCCTCCATCATTTCCCCAGAGGTTATATTTGAGCCGGAACTGGACATCGGCGAACCCTTCAGAAAACGTGTCGGGGTTGGCAATATCCCGAACGTCTTCAGTTGAATAAGCTGAAAAAACAAATTGAAGATCAACCCTTGTATCCAGACCCACCTTGAAGTTGGTCTGCATAGCCTGGAGACCTTCGGTCTCAACGCCCATTCCGTCGTCAAAACTGTAATCAAGAAAACTGAGCTCTACCTGGAAACGCCCGGTCGGAACGGTTATAGGGCTTTCGGTAATATCAGGTCGGTCAGAAGACATATCCCGCATTTCAGATCGCGGTGTCGGATTTAAAAGGGAATAGCTGTCGGCAAAAACAGAGGAGGAGGCAGACGATAAACCGATGAGCATTACAACCGAGAAACAGGTTACTGCTTTAAAAATGCGCTCCGAAAAAAAGTTCAAATTTTCACCTTAAGTCAAGGTCAATATTTAAGAGCCGGAATTCAATCTTTATCAGGCATACACGCCAGCATAAAAAAACAGATTAATTACCCAACACTCTTAACCAAACCACATCCTGATCCAGACAGGCATGCTCACAATTGGTTTTTAACGGAACAAATTTTTAGAAACCTCCCCACATAAAATTTCTCCCAAAATTTGTTTTTGTTAAATCCCTTCCTTTTCTTCTATCAAATAATTAATTGGAGATATTATTTTCGGAGGGAGGAAAATGAATCCCTTTTTTGCCTTTTCTATTGGGTTTGGTAAAAACCTGAAGGAAACCGCAGCGAGGACACTTGATTTCAATCAACCGGACATTGCCTTCCATCAGCAGTCGCTGACAACGGCGGCATCTGATTTGATTTTTTGTGTTCTTGACTTTCAAAAGAAAAAGCCCCACCTTCGACTAGTTTAAGTTCTGGTAAGGGCTTCAGGAGCCTCGGGTCCAATTGGCAAAAAATAAAATATGCCAGTTGAACCGGATCAAACTACTAAATTTTGATAATGATAATTATTATTATAATTTGGCTCTATTGTCAATATCAAAAGCCATATAAATCATTAAAAAACGCAGTTTTAATCATTTTTTCCATAAATCCAACACATTTTTGATAATCATTTAGGGCCTTGAAATGAGAATGTTTTCTTCAAATTCAAAGGCTATTTGTAAATGAAACATGGGGGATTAACCGAAAAACAAAATCACAGGCTTTCTAATCACAACCCATCAAATTAAAATCTTTCCCCTCATTCCTTTTTTTGCGTGACCCTTGATCGTGCATATTAAGTCCGAGATTTCACCGGTTTTAACCGGAACAAACCACCATTGAGCGCTGCTTCCTGGATACACCTCAATTTCCCGGATAGATCTTTTTACTTCAACCATGGCGGCACCATCCTTTTGATTGATCTGGACTTTTCGGATAAACACGAATCTGGAAAACATATCCTATGAAAAGTAATGTTTTTTGTCGCTGGGATTGGTGAGGTTCAGGAGATAAAGCCTCCCCGTTTCAAGCTCAAGGGAGTCCGGGGAAAACCGCAAGTCCCCGTCTTTGTTTCCCAACTGCATGGCAATTCTTACAGGCTCTTGACTGGTCATAACGCCTGTAGCCCAGCTTAAGGAAACAATATTTATGAGAACCATACCTATGGCAAAAAATATTTGGAACAATGGCGATTTAAATTTTTTCATACTTTGTTCTCCAAAATTTTTCGTTTTAATCCTGAGCCAGGTCGTATTCCGTTCCAGACAAATTTATTCCAATTTTTTTTGTGGTCGATCTATTGCCCCTTTTAAGGACGGGTTTGTCTAATTTGAGCGAATTGAAAAGCTTTTCAAGTCTCTTTCTGTCTACCGGTTTTTTCCTATTAGCTGAATGGCTTATTTCCGTATCAAAAGATTTTAAAGGGGAAGAAGGATCCACTTTTCTGGGAACATTTGGGATAAGTTTAGATTCAGGTTGCTTTTCCGGGCGGACAAACATCTCAAACCGATCGCCCTTATGGCGCATATCTTTTAACAATATTCTCTTTCCTTCAGCATCGAAAGGCGGTTTTTTCTTTTTTTCAAGAATTTTTTCGTCAACCAAACTTTCGGATCTTACAATTTGTTTAGAGGCCTTTTGTTTCGTCTTGGGTACCGTCTCGCATCCGGACAATGTCATGGCATAAAAAACAAACAATAGAAAGGAAGTGAAGGCTTTAAAATTGGAGGAAACTCTATGAACAATCATTTTCAATTTTCCCTTCTCGCGACTTCAAATGTGTCCGAAGCGATCAAGTATGACAACGCCGTATCTCCCTCTTCGCCTTTTGGAGCCAGTACTTTATATTCCAGAGTGACTGCACGCCAATCCCCGGAAAACTGTTTCTGGTCGATTTGGTATTTTTCTCGTGTCATGTTCTTTAATCGAACAGCATAAATTCGATACCCAAACCCTTTCCAGGCGCGGACAATTTTAGTCGATACCGATTTATCCTGAAATAGACCTGAGGATTCACCAATAGATAAATCATCCACAGGCAAAATTCCTTCTGGCAATTCCAGATCAGGGTTATCCATGGCTTTTACTGCGAAGCGAGTTAAAGCAATAAACTCATGAGTGGAATCGGTCGCCGTTTCTGGTAGATCGCCCCAACCCTTAAAAAACTCCATTGCGGGCCATCGAGGGCGCTCTAAATCCGGGCGATCCGGAATAGTTTTTTTTGACTTCAGGTATTTTTGCAAAGCGTTTGGCTTTTGAACAAGATCATCCACTCGTTCAATAGTATTTTCCTGCGCTTCTTCGGGTGTCTTAAAAACATGAGGTGTGATCAAAAGGACCAGTTCTGAGCGGCGATAATCACGAACATCTCTTCTAAACAATTGGCCAAGCACCGGAATTGAAGATAATATCGGTACCCGTTCTTCAGAATCTGAAGAGGTCGTTCGGATCATCCCTCCAACGGCTGCCGTCAATCCGTCACGTGCAATTACGGTGGCCTGGATATTGGCTGTGTCTACGGTATCAACGGAAACCTCTTGCACCCCTGAAGCTCCGGAAACCGGGACCCTTGCAGCGTTAGGAGAAACTGTAGATGAATCCTGCTGAATCCTAAGGGTGACCGTTCGGTCCGAATTAACACTGGGAACAATTAGGAGTGTGTTCCCTATATCCCTGGTTTCTGTTTCGGGAGTAATTGTCACCACACCACCACCCCCTTGAGTGGCCAACACATCACTGTTGACACCCGTTACCAGAACCCGTTCCTCTCCAATAAACAATCTTGCCGGTGTGTTGTTTGAAGCAAGAAGCATTGGAGTGGCCAGCACATTGATTTTATTTTGTGTTTCCAATAACTGAAGCCGCGTCAGGATCTGGTTGCTCATCACTTGAAAAACTCCCGTATTTCCCGGAGCAAGCAAAAAATTCCCCAACCCCAGACTAACTTTTGGCGCAGCTCCTGCTGTTCCTGGAGAAAGAGGATTACGTGGTGCTGTGGTGGGTGGACCATTAGCTGTCCCAGCCCCAGAATAGCTGAGATCTAAAATAGAACGGAATCCATCCCCTATGGTGACATCCAGAATTTTCATTTCAAGCAGCACCTGCGGCACCGGCTTATCCAGATCTTTGATCAGCTTTGCAATATGCTCCATTGCTTCTTTATCTGTAGTTCGTACCAGAAGCTGGTTGTGGAGATGATTGGTGCTAAGATAAATAATTGCCTTGTCGCGACTCACCAGTGCAGATATTTCTTCCTCTGAAATTCGCGAACCTCCCTTACGTGCCAGATCGAGTGCACGGAGCCGCTCTGGGCTTAAATCCACCGAAGTTCCTAATTCCCGTTCATCCCGCGATATTCCAGTTCCCGATCCTCCACCAAATCCGCCTGATAGAAAAGACCCACGGTTGGACCCCCCTCTTGTTCCACTGCGGTTGATGCCGCTTGACCCCCGATTACTTCCAAACCGTCCTCCACTATTTCCAAAACCTCCACTCTGACTTCCAAACCCTCCACCTAATCCCCCCTGCCCTCCACCGGCCCCAGCACCTCCAATTCCGGCGCCTGTATTTAACTGAAAGGGGTCAATATCAATTGTTTGGGAATATTGAATTCTGTTGTTATAAATATCCTGAACAATGCGGGCCGCAGCGGTCACATTTTGAAACCGTAAAGTGAAAACTCTGATGATATCTTCGCGAAACACAATAATATCTTCACGGTATTCGTCAGTAGTCATAACAATAAAAGTTCCAGTTTTTTCATTAAACCGGTACCACAATCCAGAAGTTCTGCAGATACTATCGATCGCTTTCTTAACAGTAGTGTTCTTTAGATAAACGGTTACCAGTTTTTCTCCGGCACCGGCGGTAACAACAATATTGACATCAGTCGTTTCCGAAATGATGCGAAATGCATCCTGCACCAAAGCCTTTTTAAATTCCAGATCTGCGATGGGAAGATCCTCTTTATTATCTTCGGCCAGGACAATGGAAACTGGTATCAACGTTAAAGCCAATGCAAGGATCGACAACACGATTGTTGAAAAGCTTATTCTTGGTTCTGAATTATTCTGATTCATAATAGTTTCACCTTACGATCATCACCTGCCCCAGTGATCCTACCTCCACCACCAGGTTCAGCCGATTGATTTTTTTAATTCGAACCACGGCATCCTTCCCCAACTCGTTTAGACCAACTGTGTCTTCTTCCCGAACGACGTGTGTCCCGGCTCCTTCCACCTCAAGCAAAGCAGCGATTTTTTTCCCCGGCCTCCTTACAATTCCTCGAAGCTTCATAACTGGAAAGTTTGCTCCTGGTTTCGCAGGCTGAAAGGACAAGGCACCCTCTCCCTGCCCAAGCCGGACTTTTAGCAGTCGGTTTGTGACAGCAAATGGATCTCGCTTTCCATTAAAGTAACCTGCTGTGCGTTGCACACCCGAACCCTGGCCAGATGGCCGCTCCAAAACAACCGGATTGCTGTTAACTACTTTCTTCCTCTGGGGCTTTTTCTCAGCTTCCGTGGATGTTTTCCCATTTTTATTTTTTTCCAAACTGGATCCACTCAATATAGGCAATCGGTCATTGATCTCGTCAAAATAATCCCCAATAGTTTCCATATTCTTCAAAATGGATTCTTTTGGGGTGAGGTTGTCTGATATTTTTTCTTTTTTTGCGCCTTGATTATTATCCGCATAGGCCTTTGAAACCAAAATGATTAAAACTGCCATCACCACCAATGTGATCTTCTTAATTTTTAATTTTTTTAATATGTTTTTCAAAATTCCCTCTCGATTTTACCCGGCACCTGATACGGCTAGAAGAGCTGAGAAAAATGCGTAATACACCAACCCGACGGGTACGGCGATAATGAGGACGGCAACTGGCACCATCCATTCAGTCAGAGTCGAGATTCTGGCAGTCAGTTCTTTACGATAAAATTCGCCAGACTCTTCCATAACCTGTTCCAGCTGTCCGCTTCGTTCGCCAACAGCCGCCATATGCTGCATTAATAAAGGCAATACCGATTGGTTCAATGCATTAGCCAAACTCCGCCCACTCAAAATCTGGTTGGCAGACGATTCAAATACATCTGCCAGGGCCTGATTATTCATGACACTGGCCGTCATCCTTAAAGAATCCAGAACAGTCACCCCGCTACGAAGCAACATACCCATTGTCCAGCCCGCTTGCGCCATTCCCGCAATGAGCGTAGTCTTTCCTATTACTGGAAACCGAATGAGAATTTTGTCTATCGCCCGTTTTCCGGTTGCTGTTGTGTAGGCTACTAAAAGAGAAAATGTCACTATCCCGATACTTCCCAGTAATGTAGGTCCATAAGTAACAAACCACCCCGAAACATCGAGCAGGAATTGAGTCGTTGGGGGTAGCGCCTCTCCACGACCTGTCAGAAAATCAGCAAATTTTGGGATGACAGTCGTTACAAGGAAATAAAGAACACCTCCTCCAATGATCACCAGAAATGCAGGATAAATCATCGAAACCATAAACTGCCTTTGCACTTCACGCCTCCTGGATAAATCTTGCGACAGCCTTTCGAGTATCGGTGACAAATCACCACCATGTTCGCCACTTGCAACCAGCTGAGCCTCCAGTTTTGAAAATGTTTTCTTTTCTTCCGCTACGGCGGAAGAGAAATTTGCTCCCTTTCGAATGGAATCGGCCATTCGATCGAGAGTTCTTTCCAATCGCAACTTTCCTGTTAATTCACTACAGGCGTCAAGAGCCTGAACAACCGTGTAACCTGAACGCAACATCAAAGCCATCTGCCTGAAAAACAGACTTCTGTCATATATACCTGGCGCCAAATATCGCGACGGTGAAAGAAACCGCAAAAACCCTTTGGTTGCTTTTCCCCCGGAAGTTCGTGATTTCTTTTGTTCACCCTCTTTAATATCCACTACAAAGAGTGATCGGGCACGCAATTGGTTCGCCGCTTCACGTGCATCGGTAGCATTTATCGTGCCTTGCTTCTCTTTGCCGGTATTGTCCAGAACGGTGTAAGCGAATGATGTCATCCGTGAACATCTCCCTGCAAATTCAAGTAGGAAACCTCATCTATGCTGGTAAGTCCGCTCAATACCTTGTCACGCCCATCCATTGCCAGTGTGTGGTAATTCTTCGCGGCCTTTCGTATCTCAGATTCCGTAGCACCCTCAGCAATTAATGTACGCATCTGATTATCAACCCAAAAAGTTTCGTACAATCCCACTCGTCCGAGATAACCTGTCCCAAGGCAATTCGGGCACCCACTCGGAGCCCAGAGTTCTATTTCAGGATCAAGTTTGCCTCCCAGGGCCAACCTTTCATGTTCTTCCGCAATGTGGGATTTTCTGCAATGTGGACAAAGGCGCCTGACCAGGCGTTGAGCCATAACACCGATCAAGGTTGAGCCGATCAGGAAACGCTCCGCACCAATATCTACCAGTCTTGAAACAGCGCCGATCGCATCATTAGTGTGCAGAGTCGAAAGGACAACGTGACCGGTCATGGATGCTTTCAAAGCAGTTTGTGCGGTTTCGAGATCGCGAATCTCCCCCACCAGGATGACATCGGGATCGTGCCTTAGAAATGAGCGCAAGGCTTGCGCAAAATCCAGTTTTCCTGTGACTTGTATCTGGGACACTCCATCAATAATCTGTTCTACTGGATCTTCAACTGTGAGAATATTTATTTCGCTGGCATCCAACTCCCTCAACGCCGCGTACAACGTGGTGGATTTTCCGCTTCCAGTTGGCCCGGTGACCAGAATCATTCCATGAGGCCGATGAATGGCTTCACGAAGCTGGATCAATGTCGACTCTGGCATCCCCAGTCCTTCAAGGGTCAGACGGCCTGTTTCCTGACCCAGCAAACGCAGTGTTGCCCTTTCTCCCCAACGTGTCGGAACGGTTGCAACACGAATATCCATCTCTCCCATGTCCCAGTCACTTACCCGGTAGGTCATGCCACCGTCCTGCGCCATTCTTTGCTCGGCAATATCGAGGACCGCCAATACTTTAAGGCGCGTCATCAAGGCTTCTCCATCCGCATGAGACAGGGGCCGTGGATACTCCTGAAGATGCCCGTCAACCCTTAACCGAACCCGGTAATCCTGTTTGTTGGGTTCAAGATGAACGTCAGAAGCACGCCTCAAATAAGCTTCCTTCATAATAGAATCGAACAACGTTACTGAATCCCCATCCGTTGTCAGGTCGGGAGTTTCTATAAGGGGATTGTTTCCCTTCATCTCCCGAAAAATAGCGGCTTCAAGAGCTTCCGGATCAGCCAAAGCTGCTTGGAAATGCTGGCCACTGGCACGCTGAATGCTGTCAATTCCAATCTGGTCATCAGGGTCTGCCATGGCCAGTAATCGTTCCCCATTCGTAACCTGTATCGGGAAGAGCAATCGGCGCTGCATTAGATTGGGAGGGAGCTTGGCAATAATTTCAGAATCGGGCCGGAGTTCTCGACTATTTAGAAAAGGAATGCCCCGGAGATCAGCTAGCGCCTGATAAAGGGCTGTGATTGGAAAACGCCCCTCTCTTGCAACGGCTTCAAGTAACCCGATTCGTTCACGCCTGGCCTGCAATTTCAGGCGACTGATTGTAGAACTGTCCACAAGTCCTGACTGCAAACCGGCATTTATCAATGTGTTTTCATTAACTGCCATGATCAGGCTCCCCTCAACACAGAAATCTGAAGCAATTTGTCAAAGGCTACCGGATCATTACAAAAGGACCTGGCCTGCTCACGGCTGATTCTCCGACCTGCCACTAACTTGGCCAGGGACTGGTCGCGAGTTTGCATCCCCTCTCCGGATCCGCTTTCCATGGCGGAATAAATCTGACGGGTTTTTGCGGCGTCAATCAGATTGGCAACGGCAAGAGTGACTATTAGAATTTCCACTGCAGGTACGCGGCCGCCTCCATTCAGAGTCGGCATTAAATGTTGAGAGACAACAGCACGCAAACTCATCGCGATGCGGTGACGGGCAACGGATTGTTCATCTCCAGGAAAACTTCCAACAAAACGTTCAACTGTTCCAACAGCATCACTGGTGTGAAGGGTAGAAAAAACCAGATGGCCTGTTTCAGCCGCTGTCAGTGCAGCCCGCATGGTTTCAAGATCACGCATTTCCCCGACCATAATGACATCCGGATCCTCGCGTAAAGCCGATCGAACCGCAGAAGGAAAATCCGGGACATCTGTAAATAATTCTCTATGGTGAATCAGGCTTTCTTTTCCTTCGTGGATAAATTCCACAGGGTCCTCAATAGTCAAAACGTGACAATTCCTGTTTACATTTATTTCATGAATCAGTGCTGCCAGGGTGGTGCTTTTTCCACTGCCCGTTGCGCCGGTAACCAGAACCAGCCCGGAAGGCAGGTGCGCAAGCTTTTTTAGTTGTGGAGGCAGCGAAAGTTGTTCGACATCACACATATCCTGATCAATATGACGAACGGCCAGGGCAACCTGCCCTAACTGTCTGTAGCAGTTAACCCGAAATCGCTCTCCTTCGGGGGAGCTGTAACCCAGGTCTATAGACTGATGGGTTTGAAATTCGTTTTGCTGCCCCTGAGTCATTAGACTAAGAGCAACTTTTTCCATTGCGTCCTGGTCAACCTTTGCAATATCCAGTAATTTCAATTCTCCGTGAACCCGGTACACCGGCGCCCGACCGCAGCTGAGATGCAAATCCGAAGCACCATGCTTGACGCAAACCGCCAGCAACTTGTCAAAGCTTTCCTTGTCTTTTATTGGCTGACTCACAGGGTTAGCACCATTCTCACATTCAGCCGCCCTGAAGGCAGGGGAGGAAGTTCATTTCCTCCAGAGTTACCGGCCCCTTCCATGGCCTTTGCCTCAATATTCACAACTGAAACGTGATAAGTGAGCTGTTTTAAATCCTCAAGAAATCGAACAAGGCTCCAATAGTTCGTTTCTGCATTGATTTCATACAAAGGACGCCCGTAAGTATTGCGGTTGGATATATCGGGTGGCCGAGAGGTTTTCCCTGAAACATTTTGACCGGAAACCTGGGAGCCCACCCTTGCCGCTTGTCTAACGTGCAACCCTGAACGCCTGGCAAGGGTGGATATTTCAAGACGCAACCGTTGTTGAACCGAAGATGAATCTAAAGGAGCGAATCCTTCCATATTTTGTGCCAGTCGCGCACGTAAGACTTCCAAATCTTTTTCAACCAGGCTCAACTGCCGAGTCAAACCAAACAGATCTCCATCAGCCTGCTTTTTTATTTGGGTTCTTTTTTCAATTCGATCCAGCCTCCTTTTAATCATATTTTCAGAATCTAGAAGAGACTTGGAAGTGCGGGGATAAATAACAAAGGTATAGACGGAGATGATGACAGCCAATCCGATAACCATTAGCCGGTACCGGTCTTTGGAAGCAAGCATGCTCCAACGTTTTTTTAATTCTTTCATCCTTGAGGAACCTCCTGGATAAGCTGAGGGACCAACCAAAGACTGAATCCATAACCGTCCAGACCCAGACGTCCACGGCTGGAAGACACCTCGGCTCCAGACACTGACATTCCCCACTCATCCAATTTTCTTCCCAACTGGTTGAGGAAAATTTCAGCGCCCGTATCGGTCAATGCCCAACCTGTAACCCTGATTCCGGAAGAATTTTTTGATTCAAAAATTCCGTCTAAAATAATTTCATCGCTGATAGCACTGGCTAAACCACGCAGGATGCCCGGCACGGATTCCTGCCGCTCCAATAGAATTTTTTCAAATAGCCGGTTTTTCTCAATAAGTTTTTCGATTGCCCTTCTGCCTTCCTCAATTTTCTCTTCAAGGACCTGAGTTTTAGAGGCATCGCTTTCTACCTTCTTTTTAATTCCAAGTTTTTCCTTGAATTTTGCGGTCAACTCTTCTTCTTTTTTTACGTTTTGCCAGGTTTCAAAACGTATGGTTGCATCGAATGCAACCACTGCGAACAGGATTAGTACCGCAGTTGCATAGGGATACAATTCCTTTCGTTTCCATACAGGTTGTTTTGGGGGTTGGGCATTCAGCCTGGCCAGTGTATTTACGGGAACCCGCCCAAGGTAATGGGAAGCTGCACCCGCCAGAGACCCAAGTCCGGAAGAGTCCGTTTTTCCATCAACCTGCACTACTTCGACCTTGCGCCCAGTATGCCCAGCCAACTGCTCCGCAAGTTCTTTCGAGTTTGAAAGTGGAGAGAAAAGATGAAGTGTCCGGAGGTCTGGCCGCAATTGTTCCTGGCACATGACAAAAACATCCAGGGGGTCGGGAGAGCCGTTTTCGACGGGCGAAACCCGGACAGCGGCCATTTGCCCCACATGCCCCCGAAATACCGCCATCTGTTCCTGACGAACTTCAAGCAGCAACTGCTCACCTTTTTTTCCTGCACCCTGGTCCGTCACGGCGAAAACGTTCCCCAGTTGAGGATAAATCCATTCCAGAACCAGGCCGTTAATTCGAAACGCCTTCTCCCATGCTGTGGACATGGCTTTGCCAATTCCTACTGCATACCATGGGAAAATTTCTTCCTGTCCCGAATGAGCCTCCTCCTCGGAAACCTGAGGTGCCCAGCCGCAGGTGAGGTCATCGTTCACCAGAATCAACTGTTCCTGTATAGCCAGGGATTCGTCTATCTGCTCCCGCGTAACCAGTTCCAATTGCAGCGCAACCTCACCAAAGGGAAGTGATTTACGTTTTCCTGATTGGTCCTGCCCCAGACTCTGTTCCTTTGCCACCTGCTCCCGTTGTTCTGTGGAAAGATAGCCGCGTCCCATCAACAGAGCACCCACTGACCAGATATCATTCTGCTGACCAAAAAGAGGTTCCAGTTCCCAGCGGATCAACTCCTGCATTTGATCTTCGGTTCGAGGGTTCGAAGGGTTGACCGGCAACTCCAATAAAGTGCCAACAACTGAGGGAGTGGAGAGTATGGCTTTTTTGGGAGGCTTTTTGCCTTTCTCCTCCAGTTGCTCAACCAGTTCCCCGACCGCGACCCGAAAATCGACAGCACGCGATTCGACCACGTCGCCGATTTCAAGACCTGAGACTCCGGACTTGATGATCGCACCACGCAGCTTGAACCCATCGGTTTCGCAGGCGAAGACCGCACCGGGAGCGCCGACTTTGATGTTATCGAGTTTTTTAAAGAAACCGAGCATGCACGTTACCTGATTGTTAATTGAAGAGTCGGAGTTCCACCTCGCGGGTAAAACCTGACACGGGTTCCATTTACGAAACCCGCAGTGCCAATCCCGGCTGTTAAAGTTGTTGTATCGTCATTAGTATTGATAGTTCCATCCACATCATCCACAAGCACTAAAAGATGCTCTCCCGCAGGAACACCCTGAACATTTGCAGGAAAGGCAGCTGTTGTTTTTGGCGGGGCAGGGGCAGCGGCATTGCCATTGCATAAACCATCTCCCGTGCCATCAAGGCACCCTGCTAAGGAAATATCAGTCGAGACCCGACGCCATTGTCCTGAAGTTCCGGCATTGAAATCATTTCGATAGAAAAGAAGGGCAGCTCTTAGGTTGGTATTCAGAACCGGAGGTGATGTGGCATCACTTAGGTTTATATCTACTCCAGAGGCATTGACGATAGTCACTGTGGTCAGTGCCTGAATTGTTGTTTGCCAGTCAGTTTGCTGCACCGGTTCCTGCATCACAATATCCTGTTCGTAAAAATCCCCAGTCAATGCACCTGCTACACTGTCGCGACCGGCACTATCAGCAAAAAAATTGTTCGGTTGTCCCGTGAATGGGCCGACGGTGGCAAGTTGGGTGGTCACGCACCAACCGTGATTGAGAGCATCATTAAGGTTCCCTTCTCCTCCTCCTACCGGCAAGGGGTCGGTCGGACAATCAACACCGCCTCCCCCACCTCCTCCCACACCAGTGGTTCCCCATCCGTCCCGGTAAAACCCATTGGAAGCTCCCTGTAAATAAAAGTTGCGGTGTCCCTTAAGAAGCTGCTGGGCCGGGTTGCTCAGTGGAATTTCTCCGCCAACGGCAGGCAAAGCAGGGCCGTTATTCCAGCCATTGCTATCGGGATTAGGATCAAAAATTGGATCCATTAAAATATAAGGGTCAAAGTTTGCAGGCAAATTCACTAATGCATCAATATTGCCCGGTAGAACGCCATTGTCTACAACGTATCCGGTCAGGGGATCACCTGGAGCAGGGGCAAGGTTGTTACTTCCCAAAATGGCTGTTCGAAAAAGACTCAACCGGTTGCGGGTGTCTTCGAAACGTATTTGGTCGCTGTTGTTTTCTACGGCGGACAAGGTCATGAATGCGGTTGTGGAGAGAAGTGTGACGACGAGCAAAAGCTCCAGCAAGGTAAATCCTGATTGGTCAAACCGTATCGAATTATTGTTCATCGTCCGGCTTCCCCTTCATAATCCACTACCAGAAATGCCGGACCTTTCGAATAGTTGTATACGTGATAGGCATAAAACTGGACAACCTGGTCCACCCTCAGGTTTCGGCTGATCTTCCTTGCGGCCATATCTTCGACGTAGACAGGAATGATGGAGCCGCCTTTGGATTCAACGAACATCCGATGAGAGACTTCCGGCATGGGGTCCAACCCTCCGGCGACTCTTAAGGCGGTATAGATGTATTCAATTTTTCTTTTTTCCGGCAAACGCTTTACTTTGGAGGAGAAAAATACAGGGCGAGTGGGACGCAAAATAATTTTTCTGTTGTCTGCCGGGTTTCGGGTGGCGGCAATGATCTTTTCCAGATTGATGGTCGCGAATCGGGTGCGGTCCGGCGCGGGTGAGGCTTTGGGAGAGTCTGCGAAAGACGTAACCGCACTTGCGATCAGCAAAAAGAAAACAGCAACGAATGTTTCGATATATTTTTTATTCATCAGTTCACACTCACCACGATGTCGTCATCATTGCCCTGGTCATACCTGCCATTGAGACCAAAAGCAGTCACGCATGGCGAATTGCATCCCGTAACATTGGCATCTGCACTCGACATGATGAAGTATAAGAAAGGACGACCATGCGTCAGAAAAGACGGATCGCCTGCACGCGGTCTCCAGTCGAGCAGGCAGGCCGTATTGGCCAGATTCTCTGTACAATCATCTGCCCCCCCGTCGAATTGCGGCGCTTGCTCCTGGGGGTCGGCAACTCCTAATACATTCAAGTGAGGGCCGGTTGCGATTGTATCGGGATTACCGAGCCCGTCTTCTTCAAGGTCGTCTCCGACATCTACCAGGCTTTCCCGCTTGAGATAAGGTCCGCGCCAACCGCGGCCGGTATCCGGATCCCACCGCATTACGCAATTGGCGCACGGGCCAGTAGTGGTAGCGGGGATGTCGTTGTCTGTTGTCGGCTCCTGGTAAAGTTGTTCAAGATTTGCCGGGGATTCAAACCGGGAAATATCGACAGCGGGGTCGGGGTCGTTTCCCGGATCCAGATCGATACTGCCGCCATCAGCGACATGATTGAACAAGCCTTGCTTGGGGTAGTAGCCGGTATCCTGACGGAATTGCCGGATGGCGGCAGCGACTTCCTGCATTTCAACACGGGTCAATTGGGCGCGGGCATCCTGATCTACCCCGATAAAAGTACCTGTCACGGTGAAGGCAATCGCTACCATCACGGTGACAGTGAGCAATAACTCGATCAGGGTAAATCCGGATTCCTGTCGGCTTAAACTTAGAGCACGATCAGGGTTTGCAATGTGATTTTTCATGAGACTGGCCTCAAAAAAGAAAAATCCCCGCAGGAAAAAACCAGACGGGGATTCGGTAACAGATTTTTTAACAGGAATATTTTATTGAAAGGGCCGACGCAAATATCTGGCAATCTACCCTTTCGAATTCCCGTGACACCTGGTACCAGCCAACGCCGGTGATCCCTCTGTTATGAATAGAGACCTAAAAAAATTTGAACGCGATGATTTGAAGCTCAAAAAACCTTAAATTTTCAAAGCTCCGAAGCAGCCATTTCCAATTTCAACAGGTACTCAAAAGCCAATTCGTCAACCTGGAGGAGAAAACAATCTTCCTCACCCCAAGTCAATTATCAACTTTCCGCCTACAATCTCAAAAATACAATTGATTTTATTGAGATTATAGACTGTAAATCTAACAGGTGTCAATCCTTAATTAATTGTAAAACAATGTTTTATTTAATTTTTGATTTTCAGTATCGTTTTAATCCGCAAAACAGAAACTTTTTTGATTATTAAAATCAAGTGGGTTTCAAAAGTTTTATTCCAAAGCTTACCCTCTGTTCTTGTTTGAGAATAAGCCAATGAAGTTCAGGCCAAGACCGGGTATATTTATTGTCATCCTGGTTAAAAAATAACCAGGAAAGGATCTTGCCCCCCCTAGCCGGGGCAAGATCCTTTCTCGTTTTGAAAAAAATAATATGAGCCAGAATGGCAATCTGTTTTAGAAATAGGCGAACTGCCGTGCCATAAAATGGCACGGCAGTCCTATTGGAGGGTAAAGCGTTTACCAGAGAACTAGATGGTGTTACGCGTACCATCCCATTCACCCAGTTCTTCTTCCTTGGTGTCGCCAGCGCCATCAACAATCGCGAGCAATAACACCTGATCAACAGGAGCAGCACCACCGGCACCATCGGTTTCACCAACCAGGAACAAAGCGGTGAAACGATTGTACTCAAGCGGACCAACATGGCGGTAAACCGGAACGGTGCTCATTCCACCAAGCGCGCGCTTGTCGAACAAGGTAGAGCTCGGTCCAAGACCAACCGCCATCATGACAGGAAGATCAGCATCAGTACCAGTCAGGTCCAAAGCGCCTGCAGTTTGGAAAATATCAGTACCCGCTACTGGCTGACCGGTTACACGCTCGGAGCCACCAGCCCAACCCATTACAACGGAGGTTTCGAGAAGGGTATGATCTCCACCGCAACCGTTTGCAGCCGGGCTCAGGTAAATGTTACCTGCAACAACCGCGTTTCCACGATCTTCGATCAAACCAGCATAATCATTGCAATCGCCCGTACCATCAGGGTCCAAACCACCGGTGGTCGTATCATAAGCAACGCGCAGGGTGTTGATTCCAATGTCATCCATCCGCTGAACAGCCAGGCTGCCAGCAGCTGATTCATCGTAAGGGGTGCCTGCATCATCAGCAGCATCAGCTACCTGAGGAAAGACAGTATCAAGGTCCAATAAAGCCAGATCTTCATGGGCTGCAATGTTGAGCTGGGCGGTACCCGTAGTCCCCAAGGCAGCTGCAGTTTGCATGATTGAATCGAAACGATTCGGGTACTGGTTGCGGTTGAGTACACGGAATTCGCGGATACCCTTGTCAAGCTCATCCATCATTGCAACGTGAGCTGCAGCAGAAGCACGAGCGTCCGTATCCTGAAGCGCCACAACGGCAGTACCTGCAATGGCAGCCAAAATAGCGACAACTACCAGCAGTTCAAGCAAGGTAAAACCGGACTCATTGCCCGCATTTTTTTGTGCGCGATTGCGCAAATGAGCAAAAATTGCTTTTAGCATTTTTCTCTCCCTCAAAGTTTGTGTCGGACCCGACCTCACCCCTGAGGCTCTGGTTACCAGTATTTTTTTATATAATTGTCCCTAACGGGTTCTAAAGCGCGGCCCCTCGCCGCTGCCTAATTCCATCTTCCCCAGATTTTTCTGCCGAAGAAGCTTCTTCTATCAATCTTCTTTCTCCATGAATTCGCCTGTCAACCATGATTCGTCTTTCTAATTTAAAATCACGCTTTGCGGATTTTAGTCGCCGATCCCGGGTCATACGGCGCCCAGCTTCACGTCTTGAAACCCCGACAAAATTTTTATCGGCCTGATGCCAGGGTTTTCGGGGAACCACCTGATGCCGCTCGCGCCCTTTTATGGCTCCTTTATTGTCGAAATCAACTACCCACCGGTGTTGCTTGCCACAATGCAGAATGACTTCTTTTTGGCCTCGACGCTGAATCTTGATTTCCACTCGGATTTCACCATAACCATCATGGGCAAAAACATCGTCGTAAAGCTCAACAAGCTTATTCAAGACATTTAAATTGGTTGCTGAACGGGACACATTCACCTCAAAAATTTTTCAGGATACGAAAACTGTACTAGAAAACCTGCCTCAGATATGATTGACGGCCATATTACTGATAACGATTATCAAATTCAAGCAAAATTTTATTTGGCCCCAGAAGAGAACCCCATAAACTCAATTAATACAATTAGTTATGGGTTGAAATAAAAGCGTGCAAAAAATTGATTTTGAAAATCAAAAAAGAGTGTTCCTTGTCAGATAAATCTGGACCCAAAAAGGTAAAAAGCTGAGAGACACTTTTGCCAACCTTTCCTATTGAGGGAAGGCGTTATGAACCGGAGTGGAGCTTATGAATTGACTCTTAAAAACCCAACCGGGTCTTCCAGGAAAGATTACAACCTCATCATTGGAGGAGTAGCCGAATTTGCGTTACGTGCCAGCAACGGCAAAACAATTGGCGAAAGAGGTCCGCGAATAGTTTTACCGCCAAAATCTGACGCTGTATAACGCACAGGCTGACCGCGAAATTCCCCTTTAGGGCCTTTAAATTACTGCGTCAGGTTTGTGGCATACCTATAGGAATTTCTTGATTCTTATTGACACAATTCGCAACGAGCGTCTCTGCAAGTTATTTAAAATAAAAGCTGACAATTAGCGCACCTGCTTTGGGGGCAGGGGGTCGGAGGTTCAAATCCTCTCGCCCCGACCAAATAAAAGAAAGACCTGGTGAAAATCCACCAGGTCCTTTATTTTTTGCAATACCTTGTAGTTGAATTCTTTTTTAACGATGGAGAAAAAAAAACCAAGGTTCATTTCAGTATCACAATTCTCTCAAATATTTACTATTTAGCTTTTGCCGGTTTTTTTCGATTCAAATGCTGGGACAGAATTGCATCAAGGGTTTTTCAATAATTTCCTGGATTTCCTTTAATCGATGAGGGGTCTTAGCCTCAAAACGTAAAGTCAGTGCAGGTTGTGTGTTTGAGGCACGGACCAGAGCCCATCCATCTTCAAAGTTGATTCGAACACCATCTATATTCACAATTTCATATCTTTCTTCCAGATATTTTCTCATATTTTCCACAACTTCAAACTTCAATTCATCAGGACAGTCCCTTCGAATTTCAGGAGTGGTCGAAGTTTCCGGAATATCTGCCAACATTTGGGAAAGGGGTATAGGTGAATCCCCGAGAATCCTAAGCAAGCGGCAAGCCGCGTACAGGGCGTCATCAAATCCAAAAAATTCATCTGCAAAAAAAATATGACCGCTCATTTCACCTGCCAGAAGGGCCCCTGTGGATTTCATTGTTTTTTTTATCAGGGAATGGCCAACAGCTGTCATTTCGGGAATTCCACCATACTCTTCTATCTGTTTAAACAAACTCTGGGAACACTTCACTTCGCCTAATATTTTTGCACCTGGGAATCGTTTTAACAGGTCCCTTGCAAAAAGTATCATGAGCTGATCACCCCAGATAATTTTGCCCTTTTCATCCACCACCCCAATCCGATCCATATCGCCGTCAAATCCTATTCCCACCTCCGCTCCTTCCTGCCTTACTTTTTCAACAAGGTCCTTTAGGTTCTCCGGAAGGGTTGGGTCGGGATGATGGTTTGGGAAAGTTCCATCTGGTTGTGTGTGGAGTTCAACAAGATCCACTCCAAGATTGCGGAGGACACTGGGACCGACAACTCCAAAACATCCATTTCCACCATCCACCACTACCTTGATTGGTCGAGGAAATTTCAGGGATTCCTGAAGAAATTTTCTATAGGGCTGGATGGCGTCAATCTTTTTCAGGGAACCCTGGCCAGAATCAAAGTCCTGCTTTTCGACCAGTTGTCGTAACGACTGAATTTCATCCCCTACAAGACACTCCCGGTTGATACTGACTTTGAAACCATTAAAGGTTGCGGGATTATGGCTGGCGGTAATCATTATCCCACCATCTGACTTGAAATGATGCTGGGCAAAATAAGAAACTGGGGATGGAGCTAAACCCATCTCGAGGATGTCGCATCCACTTGACAAGAGAGCCCTGGTCACAATATCCCGATAGCGGACAGAACTCGGACGAACATCCCAGGCCAATGTAATCGTCTTTCCATTGTTTCGGCAAAGATAGGTACCGACAGCGCGACCGATCCATTCAACGGATTCCGGGGTGAGGTCCACATCGACAACACCCCGGATATCTGATTCCCTGAATATTGCAGGATTGACTTTATGCTTCATTTAACTTTACAGATGTTCATTTTTCGCTGGTTTCATTTTCATTTTCTCCAACCGCAACCGGTTCCGAAGAAGAGATACTGAATTCAGGTTCTTCCTCTTCTTTTTCTACCCGCCAGGTCAGTTCCAATGCGAATCGCTCTTTATTCTTTTTTATAGAAGCTTCTAATTCCATTTCCACAAACTTGGAAGGTTTGAGAGTTACAATATCTGTTCCTTGCTGGACACATATGGTTCCTTCTTTCATGCTGGAAATCAGGTCTTCCAGATAACTGATGACTTTTTCCTGTTCGATTTTTGCCTTAAGAGATACTTCACGCTTTTCCATGTTGTCCTCCAAAAATTAAGTTAAAGCCCTATTAATTGTTCAATACAGGTGTCCACCGCCCGATTAAAATCAACCCCTCCGGTAATTTCCAATACCGGGCAACCGCGCAAACACTTTAAGTAAGCGTCTTCAGAAAAATCAGATTTTTTTCCAGAATCTGGCAAAAAGAAAAGCCCGGGACTTTTCATTAAAGCTGGTAGTAGATCGCGTCGACTCCAAAGATCTACACGATTAAAAACAGGATCCTTATATTCATGATCCCAGTTCAGGATTACAATCAGGTTTATGGGCGCGTGTAATTCAAAACGATTGGATCCATAGCACTGATCGATATAAACATCGTATTTCTGTTCCAGGTGCCAAAGTTTATTGGGATCCATTTTTTCCACTTTGCTTTTTTCAGAGGGTGACAAAATGGTTTGCAGGTCTGGGTTGTTCAGGGCTGTCCCTGGGTTTATGCGTGGTAATTTGGGAACCCCCCACATGTTAATCCGTCCATCCTTTTGCTCCAACAGGAGCCGGTCGTTGCTTATAAAATTAAATCCTCGGCTCATTAGATGAAGGGCCAGGGTGGATTTCCCCATTCCGGAAAACCCAGCCATTGCGATACCTTTGCCATTTTTGGAAACTCCGGCGCAATGAGCCAGAAGCATTTCCTTTTTGAGCATCCATTCAATAAATCGGTTGTTTATAAAATTTATCACCTGATTGTCGTTTTTAAAGCAAGGACCTACCGCCAGATTCAACTCTTTCCCAAAAATGAAGCACATTCCCGTCAGTCGCTTGCGAACAATCCGTCCATCAATAAAATCAAAATATTCTTCTTTTATTTTTCTTTTCCCTGGTTCGGGTTGACGGGTCTCAAAATCAACATTGAAACCCTGAATTTCCGTCTCTACTGCAGTAATTTCAATATCAGGAGTTGAAAGCTCATCAGCCTGGAAATCCTGAAAATAGCGAATGAGGTGGTCGCAAAGTGGCTCGGAGTTGGTTTTTACCCGAATACGGCAATCTCCGAATTTAAGGTTCAATTCATGGGGAAAGTTATGCATATTCTTGTAAATTTCAGCAATTTCCATCGCGGTGTACTCAATTTTTTCCATGACGCAAACCCTCCAGGACATGGTCAACATAAAGTTCTGCTGCATCAATTCCATGGGCATCTTTTAATCCCTTGAATCCTCCAAAGGCAGAAACTTCGAAGATACGGGGCCCTTCAGGTGCTTCAACCAGATCAACACAAGTGAAATCCAGTTCGAACGGTTCCTGAGCCTTTTTAGCCAATTCTATTATTTCAGGGTTGGGTGTATAAGGTTCATAGTGACCTCCAGATCGGGTAGTCGTATTCCAGGAGTCCGCATTAGCAACGCGGGCATAAGTTGCCAGATAGTTTCCCCCCAGAAAAACGATTCCCAGATCTTTCCCTGGTATCTGAATCCACTTTTGCAGATAAAAAGTTCTGTTTCCTGAAGTACGGTAGGCTTCCAGCTTTTCACGAATATTATTATTTTCATCCAGCACAACCATACCCCTGGCTTTGGAGGTGTAAAGGGGCTTCAAAATACATTTGCCCATGCTTCTGGCAGTTTGTTCGGCCAATTCCATGCTTTCTGTTACCACTGTAGATGGAATTGGTATATCTGAGCGAAACAACTGGTTGGTGCAACTGAGTCGGTCCAGTACCTTATTAATGCTTTCGGGTCTGGAGAAAATTTGAACACCACAGTCTTCAACATATCTCAGGACTTCAAGCCTGCTAAGTAAATCAGGTGTGTATTCAGCTCCAAGTTTTTTAATAATTAAAGCATCAAGATCGAGAAGGCTTTGCCCCTGGAAGGTGACGGTGCCCTGTTCCATATCGAAAAGAACCTCTTCCATATTGATTACCATTCGAAACCCGGTTTTTCCCTGGATTACATCCGCCAGATGGTCAGAAGACCACATCCCCGAAATTCCAATAACCCCGATTTTGGGTGAGTATTTTTTTTGCATAATACTGTTTCCCTTCAATATGAAAGAACCTCTTGAGGAAGCCGGAACTGAGCCCAGGGTTTTCCTCTAAAACCCATTAATTTTTCCATCAAGTACACTGCTCTTAACAGCATGGTGGAGGCAAATTCCTTATTGAATTCAAACCGGGTTGAAGTTGTAAAGGAACGAATCAAACCTAGTGCCAACCTGGCCTCATAGGTTGGATCTTTCTGTTTTTTGGCAAAATTCCTGCCAAAGCAAAACATCCTTAACGTCATGTTGTTAATGTTTTTACGAATTCGGTTAACAAATACAGGCAACCTGAAGTTTGACAGAATGAATACTGAGATATCCTGAACGTAATCCTGCGGTTTGGACCGATGAAGGTCAATAAAATGAATTGTGCTATCGGCCTCATTAAACAAAACATTGTCTATATTAAAATCACCGTGGATCAATACGGAAAATGGAGCCCCTCCAATTTCTTCCTCAATCTTTTGGGTTTGTTCAAGAAGAGCGGGAAGAGACAATGTGCGGTGGCTTCCAATTTGTTTTTCAAGCAGCTTAAAATCCGGGTGCGTATGGAAAATATCTTCTATTCGTTGACTTGTTTGATTTATGAAATTTGCCTGCACTGGTTGGGGGTTTTTAGATTTTAACCAGAGGTCTTCCAGATCCTCTGTCAACTGGTTCATGGCTTTGTCCAGTAATCCACGATTGGATTCCAAAAGTGCTTTTTGAAGTGTTGTCCCGTTTAGAAATTCAAGAAGTATGGAAGCTGATTTCCCATTTTTGTTAAACCCAAACACCCGGGGAGGCAACCCGGGTTTGATTTTTTCCCACAGCCTGATATTTTTGTTTTCCTGTTCGAGTTTGTCGATCTGGCCTTCCTTGAATATAACCCCTGTTTCCTGGTCCGCAGTTTCCGGCCCCTGAATTCTGTTTATTCTGCAACCAGATTTGGTCTCAAGAAATGATTCAATACTGAGATTGGTGATGGGCCCGTGGATATCGATACCTTCCATGGAATCCTCAAGGGCTTCTATGTGGCTGATTTTGAGTTTTTCACCGACACCTGCGAAGATAATGGCTTCGCCAATATTCAACATCTGGTCTCCCATCCGTTCCAGGTAACGCAGTATAAAAAGGGTTGTGACCAGGTTTTCAATGTTTCGCCCCTTGCGGAGATCATCCATTATTTTTTTAAATTGCATTGCAAAAAGACTATCGATCGTTTGCTCGGACCTGCAGATTTTAAAGGCCTGGTTTATGTCGCGCTTTCGAAGAGATTTTTCAACAAGCTTCAATGCCCCGGTCACTTCGTCGAACAAAGGCTTGTATTCGAAATTATGCAAAAAAAGTGGATCGTCCAAATAATGCAGTTGTGAAATAATATTGACCGAATAGTCGGCAATATGCTCCAGGTTTGAAGTAATAATATTAATAGCCCGGATCAGATCAACATCCCGTTTTTCAAGATTACCTTTGAGATTGCTGTAGAAACACTTGTTTTCAATCAGGCTTTTTAAATTATCGATATAGTCATCGCGGGAAAGAATCTTATTTTTCCGTTTGCCATCAGGCTGATCAAGAACCTCGCGTGTATTTTGGACCTGTTTTTGAACTTCCAAGATCAATGTTTTAAAATTACGGTCAATTCCTTGATTGGATAAAATGCCGCTTTTTTCAATTTCAGTTTTTTGCATAGGTTATCTCAATTTTTACCGGTTCTTCTTTTTACCGGGCTTGATTTCAAGCAGGTCTTTTCCTGCATCTTTGCCGTCTTTTTCTTCTTTCCAGTTAATTTTCACTGAAATCCTTACTTCCTTATTTTTTCGTCGTGCCTTAACGGCAAGGTTTAACAACCCGTTGGGCTCAAGGATTAATTTTTTTTTGCGGGTACCAAACAAAATCCGTCCATTTTCAAAACCATCCAGGAGGGCTTGAAGGTAGTTACGAATGGATTCTGTATCTTGAAGAGATTCGTGACGAAATTCGTCATCCATTGAAGCCATAAAACCCTCTTTGTGAAGTCGTACCCCGACCCTTAAGGGAAAAGACACACTTCTCCCTTTCTCCAGCCGGAGCTATTTGACAAATTAAGAATCTACGGAACTTTTCTTTTTCCCAAGCGGGCTTATCCGAGCCGCGCCAGATATTCTTCTATCAGTTTTTGCCGGTCCATGTTTGCAACAATCAGACTTTTGCGAATGGCAAGATCGTCCCAAGCCGGTTGGAAACCTACTTCCCGTTTTACCTTTTCCTTATTCTGGTTTTGAGGCTCCTTGATTTTTTCGCTTAGATGACAATCATCACCCATAAAAATCAAAATAGGACGCTGGCCCGACAATTGCGTTTTGTTTTTCAAATTCACTACATTGATTAAAAATTCAGTGTATTCCTGAGATTGAGGATTCCACGCTTCAATCCCATCAACATCGTATTCTGCAAGAAGAATAGGCCAGAATTGCTCCGGATGGGGAATCACTATTCCTCCCCCTAACATTCTGGTCTCCTCAATAAACTCTTCTATTGCGTAAAAATAATCCGGACTAAAATGTTTTTTGACAATTTTCTTTACCTTCTGGATCAGGAACTGCGCCCTCTTAATCAAGCGGTCATCATAAATTTCCCGTAACTGGTCAAAGTAATTTGCCAGTAATTTATTCTTGATGTGATCTTGAGGGGTTTCCGATTCATGCTCAACCAGTAACCGCTCCAGCTTCCTTGTATAGACTTTTACAAACCGCAACAGGTCATCATCGGCCCCATACATTTTTCCAGCTGCCTGCAGCCGGTGATCAAGATTGGGATCCACAATGGAATGAATCAATTCAAACAACTGGCTGGAGCGATATTTAAGAGTGTGCTTGAGCATCGATTTGAGAACATCGGCTTTTTCAAGCCTGGAATTCTCGAAATGAAGCAGTATTTGAACTTTTCGATTGAATGGCCGCGCAAAACAATCAACCTCTACACCGGTGTATTTCCCATCGTAACTATTCAGAATGTTATGGTTGGTGGGGATTATCAATTCCTGCGATTTATTTGGAAACATCGTACACACTCTTTCCCGAATCATCTCCATGGGAATAAATTCCGGATGCCAGTGCATGGCTACAACTGTGTCTTGCCTTGGAAAGGTGTTTTTTGGTATCCGTATCCGCTCTTCCTGAATCTCATTCAGCTCAACAGTTGTGATGCGACGGTAGGTTTCATAATCCCATTCTGTGAGTTCTTCGGAAAGGATCTGGGGAACCTCCAAGGCGCGAATATTTTGGTCGGCTGATGCCTCTGTTTGAAGGTATTGTATTTCGGATTTGTCTTCTGCGATTTTCATCATTGGCTCCAGGGAAGGGCTTCTAAATACTTGCCGGGTGGGAGGTGGCAACTGTTTAATTTTTACTCTTCCCATTTCACGGATTGAATAAACTTTTGTATATCAATCAATCTCTGGAAAGATAAACCAGGTCTGTTAGATTGAAATTTGGTTTACGTTAGATAGTTTGCAATTGTGAAATTAATAAATGGTAAAAAAGACCTGGTGGATTTTCGTCAAGTCTTTTTTGGCTAACAACAAGGGCAGGATAGCGAATGCTCATTCTATTCTAAAAAAGTCGGTGGGCAACGGCTCTATTTGCTGGATCCTGCCGATAAAAACCCTGTAACACCTGATAAAGTATTGGATGATGGTCTTTCATGGTTTCAGGCTTACTGAAAAAATATTCGGTCGCCACCGCGAAAAACTCCGCTTCATTGGTTGCCGCATAACTGTCCAGGAAAGTAGGCCTGCCCTGTTCCACCTGGTCACATAACTTCAGATATTCTTTGGAACAGACTTCAACCCATCGCTGATATTCCTCAGGAGTTGCCAGGGGTGGAGTACCGTCAGCACTGTCATCGAGCATATCCAGTTTATGAGCGAATTCGTGATAAACAACATTATGGCCGTGTTCCGGATGGCGGGTTTCCCTTTTCACTGCATCCCAGACGAGAATCACCGGACCGCGTCGATGGGCTTCCCCCAGAATTGGCATCGGACCGGATACAGGTGTCGTACGAACTTCGAAAAATCCTATGGAATTTTCGGGAGAAAGAACGGTTGTTGGATAAACATATATAGATTCCACTTTTCGGTAATAGTCATTTGGCAACGCCAGGATCAACAAGCAGGCATGGGCCGCGATAATCACGCGAATCTCATCGGTCATTTCCAGGCCATTGCATCCCACCCAATCCTTTTCAGCAATAAAGACCTGAACAAGGTTCCGTAGGCGCTGTTTTTCTTCAGCATTGAGGTGATGGTAGTTTTGGATGTTACTTTGAATACACCTCTCCCACTCTTCTGGAAAAGAAGCAGACAGTATTTTTTTTCGCTGAGTATTGCGAAGCCATTGCCACATAAAAACCAACCTTAATTAAACTAAATATCGTCAGGATCTCAAAATACTTTGGGTATTTAAAACAGACAATGCAAGGGATCGTTTTATTGTAATCGCCACGTCCTCCGTAACTGAAACAACCATCAAAAGAAATAAATTGGTAGAAAACAAAGCATTTTCCAAAGCATAATTTTTAAGGCCTAAATATTCTTTATACAAATCATCGCCAATGGGAAAACCACAATTTTCCAGGATCATTTTGTATGATGGATCAGAACCCTCCGTGATTGAAAAAAGGAATGTGTTTTCATCGACCACCTGCATGGCTTTACAAATGGACGCAAATTGGCTCTTTGTTAGTGCAAAACCATCTTTGTCATAAAATACCAAAATATGCTCAATAAAATCCTTGGAGAAGGGCTTACTCGAACATAAAGAAAAGTTTTTACTTCACAACCGGAAGCTGAGTCACCTCATCTAACTGGGATCCAGTAGTTTCTTCAATGAGTTGAAGCACACTCGTGTCCATCGCCTCCATTAAAGGACCTGGGTACAAACCAATTCCCAATATCATAATGGCTAATGGAATCAGGGTAGCCAGTTCCCGGTTCGACAAATCCGGGAGAACTTTAGCGGCTTCGGTTTTTGGCTCTCCCAACACCAGCCTCTGGAGCATCCACAACATATAAGAGGCCGCCAATAGAATACCGCCCATGGAAATAAGCACCATGGCAAAACTGACATAGGATGTTCCTACCAGAACTAAAAACTCACCAATAAAATTACAGGTGCCCGGCAACCCAAAGGCGGCGACGGAAAACAAAAAGAAAAACGCCACAAACCTTGGCATGGGCTTATGCAAACCACCGTAGTCCGATATCGCACGACTGTGAGTGCGGTCGTATAATTGTCCCACAGCAATAAACAAGGCGGCAGTTGTGATCCCATGATTAAACATTTGCAATACTGCTCCCTGAATACCCTGGCTATTGAATACAAAAATCCCGAGGGTAACAAACCCCATGTGAGAGACCGAGGAATAGGCTACGAGTTTTTTCAAATCCGATTGCGCCAGCGCGAGATACCCGCCATAGATAATCGCAATGACAGACAACCATAAAATAAAAGGAGCAAAATTCGCTGAAGCCTCCGGAAACATCGGCAGACAAAACCGCAGGAACCCGTATCCTCCCATTTTCAATAACACCCCGGCCAGAATCACACTGCCAGCGGTAGGGGCTTCAGAGTGAGCGTCCGGCAGCCAGGTATGAAAAGGAACCATTGGCATTTTTATGGCAAAGGCCAGGAAGAATGCCAGGAATAACCAGAATTGAGTGCTGGAAGAATAAGTTTGTTCAGACAACACCAACAGGTCGTAGGTATGCCCACCGTTGAGATAAATACCCAATATTCCCACCAGCAGGAGCAGGCTTCCTGTCAGGCTGTACAACACAAATTTAAGCCCGGCGGCAATACGATTGGGACCTCCCCATAGAATGATCATGAAATACATGGGAATCATCGTGACTTCCCAAAGCATGAAAAACAGGAAAAGGTCGAGGGCAGTGAAGACCACGATCATCGCGCCTTCAACCAGCAGGATTAACGACAGGTAGGCTCTTACCCGTGTTGTGATTCCGGTCCAGGAACAAAGAATGCAAAGCGGGCAAAGAAAAGCGGTGAGAAGCACCAGAAGTATGCTGATGCCGTCAACACCAACTGCATACTGAATATTGAACGTGGACATCCACATCACGCGTTCCACGAACTGCATTTCATGCTGGGTGGGGTCAAATCCTCCCCAGAGAATCAGCGAAAGAAAAAACTCCACCAAGGTGATGATAAAAGCTATTCTTCGAATCGATTCAACTTTACGCACAAAAGCCAGAATGACGATTCCTAAAAAAGGAACAGCAATCATCCAACTAATCAGATGATCCATCAACATAGCCATTAAAAATACCCCCTACCTCAAAATGAAGCAAATTCCCGACGACTCAACGGCGCAGGAAAAAATGACATTTGGCGTTTTACAATCAGACCCATTCGTAATTATAGCAATACAAACCGCAAACCTCCTAAACCAGGAAATACAGGAGGCCGGTCATTGCCACCAACCAGAAAATCATTACTAGTAGTTGATGTTGAATGGTGCGGGATTCCATCTCTTGCAGAATTTGTCCCGCATCATTTACCTGCTCCGCCATTTCACCCACATTTTTCTCCAACCAGCGAATATCCACAATCCGCCACAACCGCCCGGCAAACTTTACAGAATAAGACGCAATAAAATGAATGAACCGGTCAATAATGCTGACATCCATTATTCGCCACAGCCATCTGGCAAAATTCACTGAATAGTTAGCTATAGAATGAATGAACCGATCTATTACCTTTATGTCAATCCTCTGCCACATCCAGTGTGCAAATCGAATGGTTGGTTTTATCAGATATACATCATAGATTTCATCAAAATAACCCTTATTCCAAAAAAGAACATAAAAACGATTGCTTTTCCAAATGGATCTGGAAAGCTGATGTTGAGAACGGTTCTGATTCAGGTAAGCATAGGCCCACCCAACTGCAGCGACACCAAGGGAAACCACAAGCCATACTGAAACTCCCTGTTCAACTTCACCGGCACCCAACAAGACTTTTTGAAAAATAAAAACCGGAGCAAGAAAGTTTGCGAACCAATTCCAAAACAGAGTCATTAACCCACCCACCAGAACCAATGCCAGAACCAGACCAGTTAATATGGAGCTATTAAAAAGCTTCGGCCTGGCAAATTGGGCCTCCTGGCCATATTCACCGGAAGCCGGCCAATACGTTTTTGGACCGTGAGCAAAAATCGATGTCACTCCCTTAAATAAATACTGGGACGCCACAAATACCGTGATCAGGCCAATGACTTTGAATCCGAGAGAAGCAGAAGCAAATCCTGTGACTTTCCACAAATTTTCATAGGACCCAGAGAACAACACAAATGGAGGGAGCAGCGCCAGCAACAAGGCCCCGCCATATAAAACCCCCATGCCATCGGAATTGTGATGTTCATGGTCAGCGTGTTCAAGATCCTGCTCCACTGACCTCAACGAATTGCCGGTGGATAGAAAAAAGAAGGCTTTGTAACATCCATGTGCAAGAAGATGGAAAATTGCCACTGCAAACGCGCCTAAACCACATGCCATGACCATGAATCCAATTTGACTGATTGTCGAATAGGCCAAAATCTTTTTGATGTCCGACTGAGTCAGCGAAACTATCCCGGCAAATACTGCGGTTGCAGCTCCGACAATAAAAATAAACGTCATGGCGCAGGGAGAAAGGACAAACAACGGACTCAGTCGCACCAGCAAAAAGGGACCTGCATTCACCATAGTGGCTGCATGAATGAGTGCCGAAACCGGAGTCGGGGCTTCCATCGCGAAGGGCAACCATACATGAAATGGCATTTGTGCTGATTTTCCCATAGCCCCCATAAAGAGGAAAAAGGGAATGACGGTGACGGGATGGATAAAGAGCTCCATTCCCATCCATCCCAGGATATTGATGGTATGGTCCTGCATACCCTCTGCCTGAGCCAGAATAGTCTGGATATCGAGTGTGCCGAAGGTAAAAAAGGTAAGTATGATGCCGAAGCTCAGTCCGATATCTGCAACAGCGTTGACCAGAAAAGCTTTGGTGGCCGCCTTCCCTGCTGATGGCCGCTCGGCTGCATGAGAGATTAACAAATAGGAACAGATCCCCATGACTTCCCAACTGATCAACAACATCAGGAGGTTACCGCTCATGACCAGCAAAATCATTGAAAAAGTAAACAGGGCTATGACGGCGAAAAATCGATTGTAGCGAGGCTCTCCTATCATGTAACGAGAAGAGTAAACATGCACCACTCCACTGACGCCTGTGACAAGGAGCAAAAGCAGAACCGTCAGTTGGTCGACGTACAACGAAATGTCTATGGTTAATGAGCCCGATTGAAAGAGACGATAAAGAGAAACAGAAAATGGACCATTTCCCAACACCTCAACAAAAGCGGCCACGGATAGCGCAAAGGAAAGGCCGATTGCAGGAATCCCGATCCGGTGACCGTTCTCACCCCAGCGTCGCCCACCAGTAAAAAGAAGTATGGAAGCGAGGAGCGGAAGCAAAGGAATGAGGATGAAAATGGCCATGATTTCCCTTAGAGACCTGGTGGCAGAGTCCGGCTCAGCAAGAGCTCAACAATGGGAGCGCTCAATAATCCAAGAATCACAACTGCCGCAGATGTGATACCCAGGGTCAGTTTAAAGGAAAAGGGAATTTCACTCGATGGAATGTCTGATGGAGTTGAGGTTTTTCGGAAAATTCCCTCGAACAGTTTAACGAAATAAGCAAGTGTCAAGAGCGTAGAGAGTAAAACCGCAGCTACCGAAACATAATTGCCCGCATCCAACGCCCCAAGAATGATGTACCACTTTCCAAAAAACCCACCTGTCGGAGGCAGGCCAATCATGCCCATAGCCACAACAATTAACGATCCCGTAAGCCACGGAGCGTGCTTCCCAACACGGCCAATGTCTTCAACAGTTCTGACCCCATATTGACAAAACGCCACGCCTGCTAAAAAGAACAAGGCAGCCTGCATAACAGCATCATTCAGTAAATAAAAAATACCTCCCGCAAAACCCGTTGCGTTGCCCTGGCCGATTCCAATAAGAATAATGCCGATGTGGGAAATCCCTCCATAGGCAAACATCATTTTAATATCCTTCTGAGCCAGAGCCAGACTCGCCCCTATGATCGCCGCCAATGCGCCAAGAACTTCTACCAATAACAAAATCGGAATATTATAAATAACAATTGAAGCGTTAAAGACCCAGTAAATCACCCTGATCCACGCCAAAAGCGCTACTTTAGTGACGAGTGAAGCCAGAATTGGAGAAACGGACTCGGGTGCATAGGAGTAGGCTTCCGGCATCCATGAATGGAATGGAACCAGGGCCATTTTGATTCCCAGACCAATAAACATAAAAAGCAGTCCACCCACCAAAGCTTTAGAACTGAGTAAGGAGGGAATTATGACAGCCAAATCCGACATATTCAGTGTGCCACTCACCGCATAAAGATAACTCACCCCTAAAAGATAAAGGGAGGCACCCAGAGTCCCCAAAACAAGATATCGAAAAGCTGCAAACAGGGCTCTTCCTCCTGCTAAACCAATAAGAGCGTAACTCGAAATAGCAGCAACCTCTAAAAACACGAACAGATTGAATAAGTCCCCGGCAAACACAATACCCGTCATGGCTGAAATCAATAGCAGCACCAACGTATAATAGTGGACGATTCGTCCACCCAGATCCTTCGGGACTGTTGATACCGTAAACACCACCCCCAACAAGCCCAGGGCACTCAATACCACCATGATCACACTTGCTAATCCATCAGCCACCCATTCAATGCCAAAGGGCGCAGCCCACCCGCCAAACACATACCTCATCTCCCCATGTTCAATGACGTATAACAGATTTAAGATCGAGACCAGCACCATTGCAGAAAGAATTGCCATGGAAATTGGCTGACTCCAATGTCGGTGTTTCAGACAAACCACCGGCATGGAGATAGCGGCAAACAATGGGAGGAGGAACAGGACTACGGGAAGTTGGTGAATCATTCTAGTTTTTCGAGGATTTTTTGTTCGTCAAGGCTTCCATATCTTCTATAGATCGCCGCGCACAAGGCTAACCCCACTCCTGTAGTCGCTACACCGACCACAATGGCTGTCAGCGTTAATACATGAGGCAACGGATTCGCGTAACTGGCGGCTTGCACCGGTTCAGTGGTTGACACGAGCACAGGAACCGTAGCGCCCCTCTTCGCACTAATAGATACCAGAAAAAATATCACGCTGGTTTGCACCAGATACATCCCGATGAGTTTCTTCACGAGATTGTATCGGGTGACCATGATATAAAAACCCCAAAGAAATATGATGACGAAAACCAGAAAATTGGGTCGCTGGAAAACTGCGAGAATTGCATCAGCCATTTATGGAATCCTCCATAATCTCTTCAGCAGACAAGCTGAACACAATGGAAACGGCTGTTACCGCTACATCCACGGCCACACCAACTTGCGTGAGCACGATCCCCAAAGACCTTCTGGAAGCCTCTTCAAGCCCTGGAATTTCCAGATTCGCATAATTCAGAAACTCTCCACCTCCAATCATACACAGGCCGCCTACTCCCGCATAGATCAGCATCCCGACCCCATCACCATGTAAAATCTTTTTTGCAATTTGACTCCGGGAAGCATCGTGACCAAATATCAAAACCGACAAGATCATCCCAGTACCCAGAATTACCCCGCCCACAAATCCTCCCCCTGGTCCGTATTGCCCAAAAAACAGAACATACAAGCCAAATATCTGGACGACAGGAACGAGGAACCGTCCTAACGTCTGTACGATAATGCTGTCGTGTGGACGTATCATTAAACATGCCTCCTGAGCAATAAAGCACACGCAATACCCGCAGTAAAAATCACCACGGTTTCGACCATCGTATCAAGCGATCGGTAGTCCATCAGCACCGAAGTCACAACATTCGGGGTGTGGGTATCCTGATAGCTCCGCTCCAGATAAGTCGGCGAGATATGGACACTCGCAGGAGAATTCGGGTCCCCAAATCCAGGAAGGTCATTTGCGGCATAGAGCAAAAGAACTCCCAATAAAGGGAAAACAATTAACGTCGACAAAGTGGGAGGAGGACGTCTAAGCCGAGTGTCTTTGGGAGCGGTGCCGAATAAGGTTAACAGGAAGAGAACTGTTCCCAACCCAGCCCCTACAACTGCTTCCACAAAGGCGACATCAACAGCCCCGAACCATGCCCATACCAACGCAAGGAAAAAGCTATAAGATCCCAGGAGCAGGACGGAACTCATCAAATCCTTGACCATGATTGCTCCTGCGGCGGTAACAAGCAGCAAAAGAAGCAAAAGAATTTCAAATGAAAAAATCAAGGGGTCTCCTTTTTCCAGGGTTTCAGACCAGACCGGAGGGCTGCGCGAACCGTGGCATGTGCGATGACCGGGTTTTGAATATAGAGCAAGGCCAACACCACTAGAATTTTTAACGTATTTTTATCCAATCCTTCGTGCATGGCGATTCCAGCTAACATCAAAAAGGCTCCCAAAGAGTCTGTCAGTGATACGGCATGGGCACGACTGAAAACATCAGGCAATCGAATCACGCCAATCGCAGCCACAACCAGAAAAAACAACCCCACTGATAAGAATATTACGGAAAGCGTATCCATGTTATGGGAGCCCCTTTTGTTCCAGATATTTCGCCACCGCAAGTGCTCCAACCAAATTTAGCAGAGCATATCCAGTCGAAATATCAATAAACATATCTTCCCGTTCAAAATAAACGCCAATGACAATAAGCAAAATTATCGCCTTGGTGGAAATACCATTTAGTCCCAACACGCGATCAAAAATTGTAGGCCCCTGCAGGACGCGGTACAAATACGCACCAATAAGGAAAGCCAGCAACACTAAAACGAAGAAAAGGAAAGCTGTCATAAATCAGGCTTTTCATCCTTAAAAATGTCGGCGATTTTTAATTCAATCTCCTTATTCACCACGTCTTCACCTAAGACCTTATCCATCGCGTGAACAATCAACTTATTACGATCGACCTCGGCTGTAATCGTTCCCGGGGTTAACGTTATGGAATTTCCAAGAAGAACAACCGCTGCGTGGTGATTCAGTTTTGATTCCACAGAAATCAAATGAGGAGAAATAGGGAGTTCTGGATGCAAAATAAGCTTGGATAAATGAACACTGCTCTGGACGATTTTATAAAAAAGCCAGGGAACATAAAGGAAAATTCTAAGCCACAAACGAAACTTTGGAACAAAAGGTGAGTGTCCAGAGTTAAGCCATGCCACAACAAAGGAAAAGAAAAGCCCCAAAGCAAGATGAACCCATTCAAAGCTGGCAGATAATAAAATCCAAAATACGAACAGGGTCATTGCTTTAAAAAACAGGAACTCAGATGATATTGGCCTGGATCGATTTACCATGAAATTGCCCGATACGAGTTTAACGGCAGAGTATCAGTGTTATTGGTGTTTACCTAAGAAAACCAACCGGATATTTTTTATAAAACTTCTGCATTCCTTTAAAAACCCGGCACCCTCATCCTCAATCAAAAACCAGCTCACGGAGCATGAAGTATTTCCCATGTTGCGTTCGGATTATACCGATGAAATTCAAACTTATGAGGATCAAGGGCCACAAGATTAAGCCATTGATTATGAAACAACTGCTGAAGGATCGTGTGTTTTTGAATGATCGATGAAATAACACTGGGGGTATGCTCAATAACAGCCAGCAGACGCATGGGTTCATGATAGTGAATGTCCCCGTTGTTGACAGTTTGCAGGGGAAACCCCATTTGCAAATCACTTTGGGTTCCCAGCATCATACCAACACCACCAACGACATTGTGCAATACCTTGCTCCCACTTCCATACGCCCATGGATCGACTGCAGAGAAATAATAACCGGTATTAATCCACTCGCCGACAATTAATGGCGCGGTCATGATTTTTTCGAGGATTGCCCCTTCCGGGTCCGCAATAGGATCATAAGAGTGCAGAAAAACCCTGCCCCCCAGATCCATTCCTTTAGTCAGTCTTCGTCTGGCAATCAGGAATGCTCCATTGCCCGCCAACCCCCATTCTGGCCGGGTATTCGCCCAATCACAACTGCGTTCATCTACATGAGCAAAAGCCTGCTCTGAAGAAATATCGGCTGGAGCACCGGGAATACGATGGCACCGTTCCAGGGCCTGCTCTGCACCCGCTTGTTCGAGATCCTTATTCAACGCCTGCAAATCTTCCTTATGCGATTCCGGCAATTCCTCCAGATCATAAAATTCAACCCGATCAGTAGTCGTGTTGTGTTTTCCTGGAAGAAACCAGGTGTCATCGGGAATCGGCAATCCATTTTCCTTCAGAATGCTACGAACTTCGGGTTCATTTGCCATCGCAGCAAAAACCCGCGCATTGGCATCGCCCGGTTTTCCACCACAAGCTCCGCAATCCAATGCACCATAATAAGGGTTGTTATCTGTCTCACTCCCATGTCCGCAGAGGCATACCAACCGCGCAAAGTTTTTGGTGAGCCCCATAGCACGCAAACCGTTTTCGATAAATGTCGCTCTTTCCGAAAGAGAAAACCCAAGAGAAAGCCCATCAGGGATCTCTTCCCCATTCACCTCTCCAATTCCAGGGTTTTCCGGATCGGCAGGTTTGGCAATCGAAACCCGGGTTGGAACCTTACAGGTCAGCCCTCTCCGAACAATAGAGATCATGGAACGAAAAGTTTTTTGGAATAAAGTTTTGCCCACCAATCCCAGACTGAAGAAAAACCCCAATACATCAATCACCATCATCGATCCAATAGGGTGATGCTTCATGTCGTGAAAAAGATGATGCCCCATTTGGCTCCAGCGGGTTCCTGAAGAATATTTCCCTAACGCCGCTCCTTCTCCCGACCGGGGGGTTTCCCTCACGGCATGGCCAGGGGTCAACAACACCGGGCATAATAAGGAGCGTTGGGCACTATCAAAAGGCTGATGGTTAATGGGAACGCCAAAAAACCCGGCAAATCCAAAAGTCTCATAAGGACCTTGAGCCTCAATATGACGACGAAATGATTCAGACCTCACATCGATACAAAAAACCAGTTGTGCATTGGGACGAGTTTCCTTTTCTGGCGCCATTCCGCGATGTTCGGAAATTTTTCTCAGTACATTATCTCGAAAAGAATCTTCGTACGCTTCAATCCAAACCCGCCCATGTTGATCAGCAGGAAACTGATCCAGCCATTCCAGTAGAACCTGCGCATCGTCAGGCGAAAGCTCTGAGACTTCTTTCGGAGACAACTCAAGAAACTGTGCCAAATGGAATAATCGCCAGGCATGTTTACACTTTATCTGTTTGATTGGGTCTCCAGACAACCTAACATGCCCAATTCGTTGACCGTATTCTTCAGATCGGTCGTTCCAATAGGTTGTCAGGCTGGGAACCGTTGCGTCAATTCCCCATTCCTGTTGGCACTTAACCTTCGCCAACTCCACCTCGTAAAACAGACGCACGGCCAGATATTGTGTTGCATCAATAGGATGTTTTTGTTGAGCATGGTATGCAGGATGTTCCCCAAGCCATCTAATGTATCGCGTCCAGCCTGGCAACAATGACAGTTGCCGCGAAAGATAATCTTTCCATTGTTCCCGGGGAATTTCGAGTTGTTGCAAACTGGAATGGATGGCATCTTCTGGTGTTGAGGGAAGGTTATGAACTTTTTGGGAAAAACCTGTTATCCCAAGCAGCTGTCCCGAAAAGTCTTTCTCTGCCAGATCCCTCCAGGCCTGATAAAAACCCTCTTCCCGGCCTGGCATTTTCCAGCCGGCCAAACCTTCGTCAAGAAACGCAGTCAACCATTTAATGAGCTGATCATTGACTTGTTCAACCAACCCACCCTCAGTTAATTCATCAATCCAATCACTGAGAGTCCGCTGAAGCGGCAGAGAAATAATCGCAGCCTTTTGTGAGCCTTTTGATTTTGCGGAAGAAGTTATAAAACCTGGTTTACCCAGGGCGGCCACCACATTTTTCCACAAATGGGTCAGGTAAGCCCATTTTGGATGATCCCGATACTGTTGGAACTCGTTGATGGTTCGATCAATTATTTTTTTCAGGGATTCCTGTGGGAGGTCCTGCCGGAACTGCTGTAAAGCTCCGCCACCACTAAACTCCCACTCCAGGAGGGGCAGGGGTAATTCTTCGAAGCCAAAAAGAATATGCAATCGCCAGACATCTTTGGGAGTAATTTTTCGATTTCCAACATCAATAGAAATTTGTTTGTCTTGTTGAGGCCCAACCCGGGAAAAAGCCCGTTCAAAACTTTCTTTTGTGATACGGCCCTTTTGATAGAACTGACGGTATTCCTCATTTGCAAGATATCCATTTCCTCCAAGGAGATCTTTACCTTTTCTAACAGCCTCATCAAACGGCAGATATTCCAATCCATGAATCGGATTCTGCGCAACCATAGTTCGCATGGGCCAAAACGGTGCAATGGGCTCACTGGCGTTTAATACAGTTTGTCGAACCTGATCACGGTCTTCCGGTGCGAGCGGCTTCACTGAAATCGTCTTCATAAATAGAGCGACCTATTCTTCTCTCAGAAACAAAGAAAAGCCGGTCGCCTCTCCACATCTTCAATAAAATGGTTAACCACACGGTCGGCTTGAGCCAGAGTTGATTTTACCAACTGAACCGGCCAAACACCGCACTGTTTTTGTCAAACAGTGAATCCCACCCACTATTTACCCACTTCCTTTAAATGAAAATAAAAGGAAGAAAAAACGGGTTTTGAACCACAAAAAAACAGTACCTTTTATTATTTATATCAAGATTTTCAGGCAGGTCAAGTGATGTTTAATGTATTCCCAAAGAGGTCGAATTGATGGGATTCCTCAAGGAAAATTGTCGTCAACCACTTTGGATATTTTTATCAGGAATAAAACTTCGCGCCCTATCAACATATCAATATTCAACCAAGTTCTACTGAATCTATTTAGACTGCATCGTATACACGCCATCCCAATCATCAGGAAGGATGTTACCTTTATCGCTTCCTCGCCGGCCTCTTTTTTGAATTTGCTGGTATAACTGGCATCTTTTAATAAAGGTAGCGGATGGGCCATCCCCATTTTTGATCTCAATACATTCCTCAAACCTACCGATGGCTTCCTGCCACTGCTTTTTTCGGTACAGGCTTAAAGCCTCCGCATAAACTGTAAATGCATCCTGCAATACAGAATCCAGCTTGCTCTTTTCGCACAGGACTTCGTAAATCGCGACAGGCTGATCTTTACCGAAAACACGAATACGATCCAGCTCGCGACATTCCAGAATTCCTTTTACAAAATCATAGGTAAACCCGCTGATCAAAATTGTGGACTCATAAACCTTGTTAACCCCTTCCAGCCTGGACGCCAAATTGACACTGTCTCCCATGATGGTGTAATCCATCCGATGGGCACTGCCCATATTTCCGACAACCATGGGTCCCGTATTGATCCCTATTCGCATATGTAATTCAGGCCGTTCCTCTTCCTTCCATTTTTCGCGCATCTCAGCAAGACGGTTTTGCATTCTCAACGCCGCAAGGCAGGCTTTGGCCGCATGGTCCTCGTAAGGAAGGGGTGCGCCAAAAAAGGCGACAATTGAATCTCCCTCAAATTTATCAACCGTTCCTTTATGGGTCATTAGAATATCGGTCATTTCCGTTAGAAATTCGTTTAACAACTCCACCAGTTGCTTCGGGGTCAGCGATTCGGCAATAGAAGAAAATCCTTTTACGTCGGTGAAAAATGCTGTGAGTATCCTTCGGTCTCCACCAAGCTTCAGGAGATTTGGATTGTCGACCACCTGTTGAACCACTTCTGGTGCAAGATACTGGCTGAAGGCATCCTGAACGAAACGTTTCTTTCGTTCCTCGAATGCAAACCGATAAATGGTCACTCCTGTATAGACAAACAACTGGGTGAACACCGGGTAAACGGTATGAATCAACAGTCCTTTTTCTTTTAAAAGGAAAAAGTCCAGCCCCAGAAACATACCAATACCCATCAGGGCTAAAACACCTGACGCAATCGCTTTGAAAAAGTGGGAAATAATACCGAGAATGATTCCGGAGGCCAGCATTATAGATATATCCAGAAGGCCAATCCAGGGAGGTCGCTGGATATAATCATTTTGAAGTATGTTTTCTATAACTGTCGCGTGGGCTTCAACACCGGGATACAGTGGATCAAAAGGAGTGATTTTGGTGTCATAAGTAGCCGCAGCTGTGGCACCCAGTAATATTATTTTCCCTTTTAATTCTTTTTCAGGCACTCGCCCTGCAAGCACATCAGTCGCTGAAATATGGCGAAAAGTATAAGACGGACCATAGTAATTAACAAAATATTCTCCAAATTCTGTTGTCGGTATTTCGACCTTGTTAAAAGTCACCTTATCGACTCCATACGGAACAATATTGACCATCAATGGAGTTTTTTGAGCCTCCTGCAACACCTGCAGACTGAGAGGAGGAAACAGGTACTCGCCACCATAACTCATAACAAGAGGAATTCGCCGCACAACACCATCCCTGTCTGGCAGGTAATGGACAAACCCGGCATTATTGGAAGCTTCCATAAATTCAGATAAACTCATGCTCACTTCGTCAATTTCCGGAATTCTGACCTTGTCTTCAGGCTTGTCTGTGCGGTGCACCAGCCCATATTGGGAAAAATCCAACAAATCTAGATGCTTTTGATTCAACCGCTCGGCGTTTGCTTTGCCCTGTTTATTTTTTGGAATGACCAGATAGCCCAATACAGTTCTATCTGATTTAATTATCGACTGGGCAAACAGCCGGTCGGAATCCCCCACTTGTCGAAGCCAGTCGGCTGTTTTTGCACTGTCCCAACCCTGTATTTCCTGCTCCGCCAGAGCCTTGTCGAGGGTTTCGAAAGGAACGTAAACATCTGGTTCTGGGAAAAAGATATCTACCCCGATTACCGCAGCACCGGAGGCTGAAAGCTGATCGATAATTTTTGCATGTTTGGATCGGGGCCAGGGCCAACGACCTTCCTGTTCAAGACTTTTCTCATCAATAGCAACAATGACCACCTGGTCGCTCACATTCCGGATACCCCGGGCGGTCAACTTGACATCATAGGCTTTGAGTTCGAGTAACTTTAAAAAAGGGAGGTCAAACGAATAGATTGAAATGGATACTAGAGTGAGCAGAAAAGCAATAGTGAAATTATTGAGCAAAAAACGTTTCACAATTCATAGCCACCCCGATACCCCGGGGAGGTCCCCCATAACATCATTTATTTTCCGGGAATGATGATACCGCCCGACTCAGGTCAATCACCAGAAATCAGTCTAGCAGTTGGTCTGGGAGTCTTCTATAAAATAATTGAGGAACGTACTTTGAGTGCCTTGCTGAACAAAAGGATTATTTTTCGGAGAAACTTCCACTTCAGCAGGAGTTGAAACTTCAAGAGGAACCACACAACTGGTGGAGCCGTTACAAGTTACGGGGCTACCATCCAGGTTGCCATCCAGGATCAGCTCATTAGCAAATATTGTGATTGAACCACCCGAGGTGATATTGGAATCTGCAGTCACTTCAAAAGTCCCCACACCATCAAGCGTGAAAGAGAAGCTTTGGCCACCCAACAGGACGGGCTGTTCTACGCTGGCCAGAAAATCACCAAGAGTGGAAATATTACCATCCACCAGGATCTTGTCTCCGGCATTCAGAGTGAGGTTGTTAAACTTTGATGAACCCACAAAGGTGATCTGTCCTTTAAAACCTTCAGGAGCCACAGATTGAATGGCGACATTGGCAATGTGCTCTGCGTCTGCACCGTCGACAGTTACCTCTGGTGTATCCAAAGTCGAATCGCCAATCCTCAGTTCATTAGCGGAAATATTAGCAAGCTCATCGTTGTCCACCGTCAGGTCCCCGGCGGCATTTCCAAGACCAATAGTCTTAGATTGTTTACTGTTATTGATATGGACGGTCTCACCCGCAACCAGATCACCTGACAAATTGATATCATTTGCACTTAGTAAGATATCATTTCCGGCTGTAATCGTATTCCCATCCTTCACATCAAAGAACCCGGAAGGGAGGAAAGAGTAAAAGTCATTTACCGCACTGACATTTGCATTTACCACCACGTTTCCAAGTGAAGAGAAGTTGACATTATTTCCGGAAACCGCTGTGTTCACATAGATTCCGCCAAAGGGCAATGCCTGGAGAGTCGAAGAAAAAACTGAAGGCGCATTGACAAAGCGCAAATCACCGGCAGAGCGGAAATCGGTTATTGCCTGATTGGATGTGTGGGGTGCTTGCAACCCTGAAACATAAACATCGTCATTGAATCCGTTTCCAATAACCATTGATTGGCCGCTCGGTGCGTGAACGTTCTGAAGTTCAGTACCACTCAAGGTCAAACCACAAGGACCGTCGCAGATGTTGGATACCTCCCCTGTTCCGGCATCACCATCCACACCGATGGTTCCATTGTCTCGTGGTGTAACATAAACCCTGTTTGTAGAATGAAGCTGTCCCTGAATATCGACATCATCCGCAACAATCCCCAGGTCGCCTCCCCCTACATTCACAATGGCTCCCGATGCAATGTTCACATTGCCTACGCCATTGGTATCAGAATCGGCTGTCATTGTAAGGTTCAAAAGGTCGCCATCACCTGTTGCGCTATCAAAGATATCTGCATTGACATTGATATCGTTGTTGGCATACAGAAGTAGAGACCCGTTATTGGCTCCATCAAAGTCTATATCGCCATCTATATTTAGTGCTTCCGATGGCGGGTTTTCACTAATGACGTCACCACTTGCAGGGGCCTGAACTGTTTTCTCTTTATGAGAAAGGACAATAACGTCAACGCCATCACTCAACGCACCTGCAATCAGATCCACCCCAAGCTTGGAAGTTTGGCGAGTTGATTGGAAATTAGGCCCGGAACTGTTATTTGTCGCACCGCCACCCTCGACCAGATCTATGTTCGCAGGACCAATCAACCAGGTCCCTCCATTACCATTTGGTGCCGAGAGGTCAGGTCCTTGTCCCAGCTCCATGAACTGTAAACCTGCAGTTTGAACTGCTCCGCCATCGCCTCCCTGTTGGCCACCGCGCGCACTGATTAATCCGTAAACGCGAGCCTGCCCTTCCGAGGAAATAATAATTCCGCCCCCGTCACCATCGTCTGTAGCGTCTGCTTTAACCGTTACTTCATCACCTATATAGGTCCCTTTTGCAATTTGCAAATCAGGATTTTCGTTTTGAATTATTCCACCGACCAGGATTCCACCGCCTCCTGCCTTACCGGATGCGTCAACAACGGCTGTCTGGTCCAGCCCTACAAATTCTCCAAGCATGATTGCAGTACCGCCGGTTTCCCCATCATCATTCCCAGTAACATCAATGGTGCCGGTATTCATTACAATACCCGAAGGACCGCCATGCAAAAACACTTCGCCATTTATCTTTTCAACCGAACGCGCCTGAACCAGGCCTTCGTTATTGATTACATTATTGATCACCTGACCCGCATCCCAGGCTGACATGGCGACCATACCGCCATCGGCTTTAATAGTGCCTGAGTTACGCACGCGGTCATTCAATAAACTTCCCTCGGTGTCTTTTACGTCCCCGGAAACTGCCTGAGTGACGGCAAACCGGATGAGGTCATCACCAACAAAATCCAAAGTCCCCGCTTCCCCGGAAGCCATTACTACCGAGCCCAGGTTAGCCATAATCATTCCCCTGTTTTCCACACCAGGGCCGAACAGACCGACAAATCCTTCTGCTGTAATCCTTCCTTCATTAATAACAGAAGCAAGAGACCGTGTCGGGTCCTGAAAAAACCGGTAGTTGCCATCCAGGAAATCCTGATCAGAGATAGAGAGTGTGGTGGCGATCAGACCATGCACGTCAACAATCGCACCTGCTCCAAACAGCACACCTGACGGATTACTCAGGAACACCTGGCCGTTTGCGGAAAGTCGACCCATGATTTTGCTGGGATCGGTTCCTATGACACGATTAAGAGCGGTTGATGAGGAGTTGGGTTGTTGAAAGGTTACAGACTCTGCTGCACCAATAGAAAAACTCTGCCAGTTGGTAATGATCTGTTGCGTATTCTGCTGGATGGTCATGTTTCCACCAGACGTCTGGATGGATCCGTTTCCAGTGGTAATATTTCCACCAGATGGAAGCGCAGAAACCCAAACAGGGGCTACTGCAAACCATACTGTCCACATTATGATCAACAGGCATTTAGTTTTCATGACCAACCACCTTTTCGTACCAGTCAAAAATTATATCTACCCAAAATGTACTAGTTCATACTACAGGATTCCGCATCGGAATCATCAAAGAATTCATAGAATTCAGTAAAATCCTCCTGAGTTCCCGAGCTATCAGAGCCAAGTTCTACGACTACATCTCCAGACTTCGCTTCGCCTGAAAAACTTGAGGCTGGAAAACCGTTGACAATCCGATTAATAAGTATGCGCTCTCCAGGGAGCAACGGAGCCGGTGTGGTGGGAGGCTTCCCGGCTTCAATAATACTCTTCATCATTATTCCTACATTTACATTTCCAACGACTTGTGGATCGACGTTCCTGGCATTCATTGCCCCTGCCTGATTAGCAAGAAGCGTTCGACCCGATGTGGCACTGAAAAAACCTTTGGTACCCCGGGCTGCCAGAATCGCCGTTGGTGTCTTGATCTCAAACTTGGAGTCAGGGTTAATCGACTCTTTATTGATAATGTACATAGACAACCCATGCGCGATATTGACTACACTTTGTCGCAATTTGTTATCGGGCTGGAACAGGTATTTTTCCAGAGTGATTTCTGTTTTGGGTCCCATAGCGAACAAACTTTTGTCTTTAAATAGAATTTTCAACCGGCTCTTTCGGGAGGTGCGGATTCGATCGTTGACATGAATCTCCTGTTTCGGTTGAACTTTTTGCCAGGGACCAAAAGAAACCGGTTTTACCTGCCCGGCTGTGTTAGCTGCCGAACCGCCCTGAGGAGATTGAAACTCGACTGTCCCCCGGATTGAAATAATACGACCCAACACATCTTCCTGGGCCTCAACCCATTGGCCGAAAAATAAAGTGCCTATTAGGGCGATAAAAAATACACCCGGCTTTTTAAAACGAAGAAAAAATGAGTTTTGAATTGTTGAATTCATGCCCGCATGCTCAAGCTAAAAATTCAGCCTGCCTCCAATATGAATTATTCCCAGACTCCCGTCTGATGGATTTTGGTCACCCAGAACCGGGAGTCCATAAGTCAGTGAAAAATCTGCTCCCGGCAAATGACCCTTTCCCTTGGGCACCGACAACCGGATACCGCCTCCTGCGCTGGTAAGAGAAGTGTTTCTTTCCCCCGATTGAGGGTCTTCTATAAATATACGACCGTGGTCGATAAACGCGAATAGTGAAAACAGATCTTTAAAAGTATACACGGGGTTTGTAGTAACGGGAATGTTTATCGGGAGTGGAATTACATATTCAACCGAGGCCAGGTAACCCTTGTCACCCGAAGCATCGGCAAGTGGGTACCCCCTTACCGTTCCAACTCCGCCTAATACAAACTGATCTGGCGAGAGAACGCGCTCGTGGGTGATTTGACCACTGAATTTCATCGTCAAATAACTGTCGAAAAAAAATGCTGATTGATACCGGGTAACGCTAAGGGAGGTGATGATTTCATTGCCCTGACCAAGGAATCTGGAATTCAAAGGGTCTGTTGCATCTGTCTCTGTATAACCAAATTGCATGCGGCCCTGCACAAAAGTTTGCGCCTTCAGCGAGTCTCTAAACTCCAACCCCGCAAACAGGTGAACATTAAAAAGGTCGTCACTGGTTGTAATAATATTCTGAATGGAGTTTTCAAAGAAACGAAAGTCCAGCCCTCCTCCCACATAAATTGTCCTCATTCGACTGCGGTACAGTGTCTGTAGAATGTCTGTAGTGAAAAGGTGTGAGCTTCCTCCAGCATTCAGCACAGACAGGGCTCCGCCCAGTTGATGGTCAGAATATATATAAGACAACTCCAGGCTGGCACCGTTATCATTCAGCGGCATCATGTAACTGGGACTGACAAAATCCTGTCCCAGTCCTGTACGGAGAGCGCGCAACTTGAACATATCCCCAAATGTAAACAGACTTCCAGTTGCCGCTGTAATTCCCACACGGTTTTGGCCGGTGAAAACAGAACCGAAGTTATCTGCATCCAGGGAAAACCTGAAGGGCAAAGATTCCTTAACTTCAATTACCAAATCTGATGTACCGAATTCTTTACCCGGTCGCAAAACAGAAGAAACTCTGAGACCGATCAGATCGTTTAATTCCAGAATAGGACGTTCGAGATCCTTTTCTTTTAAGTCGGGTCGACCCAACAACGGTTTAAATCGCTCCCTTATCAGACTGGCTAAAAATCGCTGGTTACCTGTTACCTCTATCCGGCCAAGTCGACCTTCCACTACCTGGAAAGTAACAACACCATCCTGAATCTTTTGCGCAGGGATATAAGTGCGGGCCAGAATGTATCCTTTTCTAAAATATAGAGCAGTGATTTCCTGACCGATGAGGTCAAGAATACCCAGAGTCACTTCCAACCCTTCATCGAGGGCAATGATAGGAGCCAGTTCTTCATATTTAACCAGACGGTTCCCCTCCACCTGGATGTGTCTGACAAAAAAGGAAGGTCCTGTACCAGGGTCCTTGAGTTTTCGACTATCTTGGATTTTTATTTCAGGAATTACTGTTGGAGGACGACCCCGTTCGGGCCGGGTATTTTCCAGAGACTTTTGAATAATTCCGGATTCTCCCGCAGGAGGAATGATATTTTGTTGTGCATGAACAATGGATTGGAGGAACAAGGTGATTAAAAGCGCTTGAAAAAAAAAGCCCCCCTTAAATTTTCCATCTAAAAGATACGAAAACATTCAAATCCCAAAGGTATCGTCATAATTCAGTTAATGACCCAATCATCCTGCAGTGAATCAATGGCATTAATCAGGCAATCTACCGCACTTCCTCGGGTATCGACCATTTGGATATAAAAATCAATAATTGATACTTATCCCCGGACCCTATCTGCCTTGTTTTGGATGTGGAAAATTATACCATTTTTTACTGGTTAGAGAGCCCGTTCTCCAATAAAAACAATGGAGTAGTTCACTAAAAAGGACTCCGATCGGATGAAAACCCTTTCAAAAGGCACTTTAATAACCCATATACGCGTCACCCACAAAAATAAAAAACTTAGATTTACACTTCCCTCAATCTTCAAACCCCCTCCTATCCGTCCTTCCTGCATATCCTTTATGCTATAGTTTTTCTCTAAACAAAACCTTAGTTTTGCTTATCCAATTTTACGACGAGGGGTCTGTTCGGATAAACCAAATCCCTTTAACTGAAAATAAATTTTGAAACTGCGGGGCAGCAATGCCGCGTATAATAGTTCTGATTTTATTTTCCGTCAGTTTGATTTTGTTCCAACCTGAAAATTTTCACAATACAGTCCCTGCCGAACTAGTGAGCAGCCACCTTAGAACCTCTTCTCCAACGCCTTATTGATTTCAAATTGAATGATCGCAAAATACGTGATTTAAAATACGGGGGAGGGGGGAGGTGCCAGTACATCGATTACCCAACATTAAAAAGCCGAAAAGCTCCAGATTGTACTCTCATATTATTTTTGATAACCTCCCTTCATAAGAATTTGAGAATTATCCACTTATTCGGGCCATCCAGCTTAACCAGATGAAAAAATCATCCTCACCGCTTCTCACAGACAAAACGAAAGCTCTTCTTAAAGAGAAGGGATTGAGCATAACTCAGCCTCGAAAAACTATTCTCGAGTTTCTGCTGGAAAACCACGGTCCTTTTTCTATTGAGGAGATTCACCAGAGGATTGGCGAAAGTGCCTGCGACCTGGCGACGGTATACCGCTGTATGGGACAATTTGAAAAGGAAGAGCTGGTCGAAAAACGTTTTTTAGGAGATGAGACGCTTCGTTATGAATTCAGGGATGAATCTCACCACCATCATCATATTATCTGCCGGAACTGTAAGAATGTAACCCCAATGGATTATTGCCTGATTTCTGAAGTTGAAAAAATGATACAAGACAAGGGTTACACCAATATCACACACAGTCTTGAATTTTTTGGCATTTGCCCTGAATGCAATATTTCTGACTAGTCCCGTCCGTTCAAAGAATATTTTAAGGCACACACTCAAGGATCTTGATTTAAATCCCTCCAGCCATGCACCCTATCCAGGTCTGCTCCCCCTCCACCGCCAAACGAGAAATTCCTTTTTATCTTAGTCTTGTTTCCATATAAGTCCTGAACCTCAATTACTATTTCACCATCCGGCACATTAGCTATTGAAGAGGGGAATTGATACTCCCAGATATGGTCGTCCACCTCAACAAACAGATCTGCAAGGTTAGCCCCTGCGGGACGCCCCGATCCGGGAACAACAAAATTCAGGGTGACGGAAAAGTTCGGATCGAGTTGAGAATAGTAATCGAACGCAGAGAACCGGATACGGGTCATCGCTCCAGAATTCTGCCGGCCCCTTGGAGTTGACAGAAAAAGGGTTGGCCTGAGCTCATCCGCAAAAAAGCCGGATTGCGCAAAATAAGGATCTGCCATGGTGACGGGTGACCCCAGATCAATCCAGCGCGCGATGATCATCTTTTCAGTTTCCGTCAAAGGCGGTACACCCGAACCCGGTGGCGGCATGATGGTTCCCTGATAGTCGATATCTGCCTGTTCGATCTCCTCAACTGTCGTTCCACCATTAGGCAACGTCGAAGGATCGCCTGGTGCCGAAGCTGATGGATGGTCCGCGTTTGTCCACCCATCCAATCTTTGCCCATAGAGTTTCCACATGAGCAGGCTGCGCCGTGACTGGAAGGACCGAATGTACCTGGATTGATTACCCTGGTTCCATCCAAAGGGGTAGGTGAGAGGCGGAAATCCATAAATTCCCTGATAATCGTTTGCTAACCGGTGGTATGTGTTATCGACACCATTCACCAGGAATACATCATCAAGCACTAACCCCGCTTCCGCTGGACCATTGACTGAGTGGCATTGCACACAGGACCGTTCCAGGATCGGTTTTATATTTCGGTAATATTCAAGATCAATCACCGGGGCAGGAATGGGAAACTCAAAACTGTTCCCGTTGCCATCGCTGAAAATAAAAGGTGTGTTGTTAGCCAGATCGGGTATCACATATTCCGGTTTTGCGGCCGCCGTCTGCGAAAAATCCAACGGCTCCTGCGAATGGGCGTGGCATCCGCCGCAGCTTGTGAGAATTTCTCCCGGCCTCACCTGATGCCAGGTCTGGGACATGTTTAAGACCATTCCGTTTTTGTCTATCGTTTGAAAAGTAAACGGAGTGTCGGCAGGAACTTTAGCGAGAAAACTGGTATCCGGGTTTCCTTCCGGATCAAAAATAAGATTACCCTGGGCATCAAATTTTCTTAACGCAATTTCTCCAAGAATCCGCATCCGTTCCGCACCCACACTGATGTAGTTCCGACTGAAGTGCCCAACGTGATTCGGACCGTAACTGATGTGTGAGGTGGGATCTATGGTGACCAGGCGCACTGCAAAAATATCACTATTGTCGTATTTACCCGCATCGGCTCCCTGTCGAATCCAGTTACGAGTTGTCTGGTCAGAGAAAGTATTAAAGGCATCCAGCCCGTCAAAATTCGGATTGCCATTGCCCGGCTTGGTATCACGCTTGTAGAGAGAAGAGGTCCCCACCAAACCGTAGGGAGTGCCTTCGGGTAATTCTGCGGACAAGGTGCCATCGTTTGGTAACCACGGAATCTCTGTCGGTTCATTGACCCCATAAATCTCCTGGTAAGTCTGGACCGCGCGGGGTTGCTGCTCATTATAAGCAGGATCGTTTTTAATCAGTAACATCTCATTGGGATAATTAACCGGACCACCACCGGTAATCACATACAAACCTGCGTCGTAATAAGGCGTGTTGATTGGTCGGTTTTTTTCATTCGCCGGCCCCGGTGTCCAGACCAAAAGCAAATCGTTGTTGGAAGCACCGCTCGGTTGCGTCACTTTACCCGCCCTTACAGAAGAAACTCCATCGATAAAAGGAGAAGCCTCGTCATGCGGCCAGGTAAAGCGGGTCAACGATTCCAGACCATAAGGCATGAACGGATAGCGGTTGTAGGCAAAATCTCCAGTGGGAAACCAACCCATCTGAATATAGGGGTTGTCTTCAGAATTGGGACTGCCAAAACGAACCGCCCCTTGTGGAATCTCTACAGGAAATTTCAGGAGAGTCCCAAATCCATTATTAAACTGACTGTAGTATTCAGTTACAACTATGGAACCATCCGACAATTGAGTTTGAAAGTGAAGGGCCGTATTACTTTGACCTGGAAATGAACTCATCAAGGGAGAGGTGTTGCGTCCATCCGGGTAGATACTGAGCAAAGACCAAAGCCTGACATGCCGAAGCCCCTGGGCTTCATAACTCGAAAACATCACCCTGCCATCCTTGAGGATCGTAGGGTGTAAGGCCCCTCCCAGATTGTGATGCCCGACCTGCGTCACATTCTTTCCATCATCGTCCATAACAAACAATTGCGTGTTGGGGAACAACAAGAGCTTGTTTGGCATAAAAGCATTTCGACTGGAAGTGAAAATAACTTTTCCCCCGGGCAGTGGACACGGTCCCAGATTGTAAATACCATATCCCAGGTAATTCTCATTGCCTGCACCCGAAACCGGGTTGGACGACCAGTTGGCCACGCCTGTATTGGGTGTGAACTCCTGAAAGGTCAGTTGGACGATCTGCCGCGTTTGAAGGTTAATTTTAAAAATATCAGACCCGCTCCGGGCCCCGTCGCGCCGTTCGGTGTTCAGGTCGGTCTGGTCGTGGATTTTTGCGTAATAAACCCATTGACCATCAAAGGAAACATATGGGTCCAGGACCGCGCCATTGCCTCCGGGCACCAGGACTTCTTCCGTTCCGTCCTGATGCAAAAGCATCAGGTCGGTTCCCGGTTCTGCATCTATAGGACTGAACACCTCGGGAATCCGCGTGAGAACAAGGTTTCCTGCACGTGGGGCACGCACGTAAACAATGTCGTAATTAACGGGAAGGGGAGCTGCCAATGCCAGAGATTCACCGGCAATCAATGCAGTAATTAAAAAGATGAGGATCTTGATACCCCATCCGGAAAATGTTGCTGGTTTGAAGAAAATCAGGTTTCTCATGTATAACCCCTTTATAGTTTTTTCTTTACCCTCCACTCAAATTCTTAATTAGCTGGAAACGTTCTATTGAAATCTAAGAACCCCCTGCGACTGAAAAAGACCTTCTGACTTTCGTCACATTGCCCTCAATGTCGGATATCTGAACGATAACCTCCCCGTAAGGGAGATCATCAATCGGTGTTGGTAACTTTATTTCCCATACCTGCCCCTCCACGTTCTGGAATAAATCCACAAGGTTGTCTCCGGGGGCACGCCCATACTCCGGAATTGGAAAGGTGGCAAAAACGCCAACTGAATCGCCATTGATTCCCGAATAGTAATCAAAAGCAGAAACACGAATGGTGTCGAACCCCGAAGGGTTGACTCCTGCCCTTGGGCTCGACAACACCAGGGTTGGCCTCAAGTCATCGCCAAACCAACCCGATTTTTGCCGTCCCGGTTCCGGTCTCGTGATGGGGGTTCCAAGATCGATCCACCTTGCGATGAACATTTTTTCAACTTCACTCAAAGGAGGCACACCCGAGCCAGGGGGTGGCATGATTGTTCCAGTAAAGTCGATGTCTGAACGGTTGATTTCGCTGTTGCTTCCCCCCCCCGGCAATGTGCTGGCATCTCCCGGAACCGCTGCCGAAGGATGATCTTCATTCGTCCAACCATCGAGCCGTTCTCCAAACACCTTCCAGGTGAGAAGACTTCTCCGAGATTGCAACGAACGGATATAGCGGGACTGATTGGTCTGTCTCCAACCGTATGGAGTAACCAAAGAAGGGATACCGTATTGCCCGCCGGAATCATCAGCCAACCGGTTGTAAGTATTTTCGTATCCCCCAACGAGGGATTCATCATCCAAAACCAGTCCCGCTTCTGCCGGACCATTGATGGAATGGCACTGCACACAGGAACGCTGCAGAATAGGTTTGATGTCACGATAATATTCGACATCGACTGCGCCACTGTCCACGGTCCAGACTATGGGATCGCCATTTGAATCCTTCGCTATTAGAGGAGTTGCGTGTGCAAGATCGTGAACCGCATATCCCGGCTGTGCGGCGGCTGTTTGTGAAAAATCGAGAGGCTGCTGGGAATGCGCATGGCATCCTCCACAGTCGGTCCGGACTTCCCCGGGTCTCACCTGGTGCCAGGTTTGAGCTGTATTTAACGCGGTTCCGTTTTTATCAATAGTCTGAAAAGTAAACGGGGTGTCTGCAGGAATCTTGGCGAGAAAACTGGTGTCCGGGTTTCCTTCCGGATCGAGAATAGGATTCCCCTGCGCATCAAATTTCCTGAGAGGAATCTCTCCAAGAATTCGCATGCGTTCGTCTGCTGTATTTTTAAAATTGCGCCCTCCCCCGCCAATGTTATTTGGGCCGTAACTCAAATGCGAGGTCGGTTCCAAAGAAAGAATTCGAACCGCGTGAATATCACTGTTGCTGTACTTACCAGCATCAGAACCCTGTATCCCCCAATTGGAACTGGCACCGTTCTGATAGGTATTGAAGGGATCAAGCCCATCGAAAGCCGTCTGCCCCTTGCCGGGCTTGGTGTCCCGCTTGTAAAAAGAGGATGTACCGATAAGCCCAAAAGGCGTTCCAGCAGGTAATTCAGTTGACAACGATCCATCGTTTGGAAGCCAGGGAAGCTCAACCGGCTCATCAACGCCATAGATGTCACGGTAAGGAACTACGGCACGCGGTTGCTGCTCGTTAAAGTTCGGATCATTTTTTATTAAAACCAGATCGCGTGGATCATTGATCGCCTGTCCACCGGTCTGGATATACAACCCCATATCGTAAAACGGTTTGTTGGTGGGACGATTCAAACTGTTGGCAGGTCCTGGAGAATAGACCAGCAGTAAATCATTGTTGGGAGCGCCACTGGGCTGGGTCACCTTGCCCGCTCGCCCCAGGGATTCGTCGCCAAAAATATAGGGAGAAGCGCTATCGCCTACATTTGCAAATTTTGTGATCGTATCCACCCCAAATGGTGGAAAGGAATAATGCGCATTTTGAGGTTTTCCATTACTGAAATACCCCACCTGGACAGAGGCGTTATTTGAAGGAATGGGATCACCAAACGGGATCTCACCTGGAGGAACCGTAGCCGGGAACTTAAAGAAACTTCCGAAACCGTTGTTGTTCAAATTGTAATATTCAGTAACAACGATTGAACCATCTGACAATTGCGTCTGCCAATGGAACGCTCCTCCGGGAGAATTAAAAGCGCTCATCAATGGTTCCCAATGCCGACCGTCAGGCCAAATTGCCCATATTCCCCAAAGGCGGCGACTGCGATTTCCCTGAGCTTCATAACTGGAAAACATCACACGACCGTCTTTTAATACGGTCGGGTGGAGGGCACTGCCGAGGTTCAGGTGTCCAATCAATTCAACATTTTTTCCATCCTCATCCATTACGTAAAGTTGAAGGTTGGGGAAAGTAAAACTTTTGTTCGGTAAAAATCCGTTGCGGCTGGAGGAGAACATGATCTTCCCACCTGGAAGTGGGCAGGGAGCCAGATTGTAAATTCCATAGCCCAGGTAATTTTCACCACTGTTGGCATTAATGGGGGAAGACGACCAGTTCGCCACACCTGTGTTTGGAGTCCACTCCTGAAAAGTGAGCTGAACTATTTCTCTGGTCTCAAGATTGATTTTAAAAATATCTGCACCGCTGCGTGCCGCTTTTCTTCTTTGGGAGTTCAGGTTCGTCTGATCATGAATCTTTGCGTAATAAACCCACTTACCGTCGAAGGAAACATATGGGTCCATCACCACTCCATTCCCGCCAGCAACCAGCACTTCCTCAGATCCATCGGGGTGCAGCAACACAAGGTCGGCACCAGGCTCCACTCTGATAGGATCAAAAACTTCAGGGACCCGTGTGTTTTGCTCGTCTCCAAACCTGGGAGCTTTTACGTAAACGATATCGTAATTGACTGTGGTCTGCGCCAACGCCTCGGCAGCACTCAAAACAAAAATCAGGCTACAAATAATGAGCCCGAAAGGCCACAACCTTGAAAAACAATTTTTATCCAACGTCGATACCATGCTCCCCCCTGACAAGAGTTAAAAAAACTTTTACACTCGAAAATTTTGTCCCTGTTATCCCTATTGCATATCCCCGAAACACACCGGTGCCTGTTCGAACATTTCTAAATGTTGGATTAATGCAAAAAATTCAATACTATAAACAAGCAAACCGCTTGCCATAGTTTGTGATTTACAGAGGGAAGGTTTTCTTGAAGGGGGAAATCAACAAATTTCAGTTTTGTTTAATCACATTGATCAAACAACATGTAATTTACCTACATAGATTTTCCAGGTTGGTAATTACATTTTTTACATTGCAATTCATCAAATGTAGTTCAGGCTATTTACCTATCAAACAAAAAGGAATGACTTGAAAAGTTTACATATAGTCAAATGAATAAAAACCAAATGGTTACCGATAACAACCCGTAGGGCAAACAACCAAGACCTCAAAATATCCCGTAAGCTTCAAAAACAAACCAGAGATTACCTTCTCCAAAGACTCCAAATCCAAAAAGAATCAGGATTCAAAAGTCCAAAGAGTCAGAGCGTGTTGTTTATTTTGTAAAGGAGAATCAGAATCCTGCCTTTTTCACTTTTGGCGCTCCTTACCTACCGAAACAACCAACTCGATACATGGAAAAAAGTAATGCCGGGTATCATATTTTTGGTATACGAATTTAAGCGAGATCCATCGTTAAAAACCTCAGTGTCAGGCGCTTGATAGCTTCATCAACACCAACCCTGAAACAATGAGAATCATAGCAACGATTCTCGATGCACTGACCGGCTCAGCCAAAAAGGCAATTCCGACAAGAAACGACCCTACAGCTCCTATTCCAGTCCAGATCGTATAGGCAGTTCCGAGCGGAATAGTTCGCATGGCAACGGCTAACAGCCAGAAGCTGGCCACCATCGCAGAGATTGTGATGAGTGATGGTATGAGCCGACTGAAGCCATGAGATTGCTTCATTGTATAAGCCCATACAACTTCAAGAACACCGGCAACGAGAAGATAGAACCAAGGCATTGACCCCTCCGGAATCTAACGGGACCAGGTCGTCCTGGTCATTACTGCCCAAGATGGGGGAGGTCGTCCTCCTTTGAAAAGATCTATACTAGCTCGCGAGAAGCAGTTGATCCACCAGAATTTCCGTTGAGAAAACGAGTTTTAAGCCAACCCGTAAATGAAGGAATCACCCAGATATACCGGATACCCCATATTTTTATGGTATTCCCCAAATATTTAGGATAAATAGAACAAAATTTGTTAATCATTGTGTATTCTATACGAGCACTCAGTGTACATTCAGCCATCCTTCAAATGGGAGTAACGCATGTCAACCCACGATCAAATAGTAGCCGCTTACGAAGCCTACCTCGCCGAGAACGAAAGTTTTGAAACCAAAAACATCAAAGCTGCAGCAGCCCGCGCCCGCAAGGCACTTGGAGAGCTTGGGAAACTGAGCAAAACACGTCGCGCCGAAATTCAGGAAAAAAAGAACAGCCTGTAACCGCTAATCTTTCCATTCCATCATATTTCCTGAAGGGAACCCTTTACTGGATCCTTTGATGGGGGACCTGCGCCCTGCATTTCTTCAAGGGTGAAACGGGGAGTGATGTGCTGTGGGCAATTCCAGTCAAAAGCCAAAACCTGAAACACAATGATGCGCTCAACAATCGCATCATAATCTGGAGAAATAACCTTCTCCAGCAGATCAGGCACTTCCCTGCCCCCCAACACTTGTGCCTCAACCCAGATTTTCAAGCGCTGTTGCCGGGTATAGTCCATAAGGAAGAGGACGGCCTTTTTACTGGCCTTTAAGTTGCCTGCACTGATGTACTGTCCGTTACCCCTGAAGTCTGCATAGGCCAGTCGATTCTCATTAAGCACCTTCAGGAAACCTTTCGGGCCACCACGGTACTGCATATAAGGCCAGCCGTTTTCCCCGACTGAAGCGACGTAAAAGCTGTCTCTTCCCTTAATATAGGACTTCTCCTGCCATGTAAGTGTATTTCGAAACGCCTCTTTTTTTTCCATACGCTCATAGGCAGCTCGAGTGCCGTAGCTTTCCTGCTCTTTTCGTACGGGCTCTGTGAAAGCAAACTCCATAAAGTTATGTGCCATTTTCTACCCTCTTTCGGTTGGAAAAATTCAAGCCCCGGTATTCCGGGGCTTTTTATTTTTAGAACGTGTAAACATTCGATCCCTCATCCTGCAATCGACTCAGACTGGGAAGCCCGGTTGTTTTGGGAACAGCATTGTCCTTGATGAGGTCGTATCCGGATGTATCTGCACCGAACACATCAGCGCAGGCACACGAAATACCTTCAACCTTGTCTGCAACGGCCTCAAACAATTCATGTGCGGGGTGGTCTTCGTTTTGAAGTACCTCGGGCCACCGGGTCCCAGTGCCCTGAAAAATTATCGACACGTCTTTTCCTGCATTTTTTAAATCATAGGCTGTTGCCAATGCGTTAAAAACTCTCCCCAGGGATTCTTCGGATTCGTTCTTTGGATCGGATAACACAATGATTGCGTTTTTCATGTTCGGTCCCTTTCTTTTCCTTAACAGGAAACTTTTCAAATAAAGTTAAATATTTTTTCCAGGTTCACCCAGATGTCTCCCCTATAAAGCAGCATCTGTGCCAAACACAAAAAAAGCACAAAGACCTTTAATTTAAAACGAGTTAAACAAGTTTACCCAGCGAACAATTTTTATTAAATTTCATAAAACATGATTTTTCATGATAGATTAGTCGGAAAACCATGAAATTTCATTATCAAGAGGCTTTTCTTAACAGGCAAAATCATGACCAGTCGCAAAGATCCAAAAGCTTCAGCACAATCCTTTCAAAAAGCACTCAAAGAGATCGAGTATCTAAACAACCTCATCCTCAACTCGGCTGGCGAGGGCATTTACGGTTTAGATGCCGAGGGGAAAACCACCTTCGTGAATAGAGCTGCTGAAAAAATGACGGGGTATACAGCGGAAGAGATGATTGGGAAATGCCAGCATGAACTTTGCCACCACTCCCACCCGGACGGTACCCCTTTTCCCGTAGAAACGTGTCCAATCTACGCAGCTTTTACTGAGGGGAAAAAATATGAGGTATCGGACGAAGTTTTCTGGAGAAAGGATGGAACTCCTTTTCCAGTGGAATACGTGAGCACCCCCATCCTCGAGAACATGAAACTATTGGGTGCCGTGGTGGTATTCCGCGACATCACTGAACGCAAACGGGCGGAGGAGGAAATCCAGAATCTCCGACAACGACTGGAAATGGAAAACGAATACCTGAGAGAAGAGTTTCAAGAGACCACTTCTTATGGAGACATCCTGGGCAACAGCCCAGCCCTCGCCCACATCATCACCCAGATTGAAATGGTCGCCCCCACTGATGCCAGTGTGCTGATTACCGGGGAATCCGGAACCGGAAAGGAACTGGTGGCCAGGGAGATCCATAATCGCAGTTCAAGAAAAAACGGCCCCATCATTAAAGTAAATTGCGCTTCCATTCCAAGAGAATTGTACGAAAGCGAATTCTTCGGGCATGTCAAAGGCAGCTTCACCGGGGCTCTGCGGGATCGGGCCGGACGTTTCGAGCTGGCGCATGGAGGCACTCTGTTCCTTGATGAGGTGGGAGAAATACCACTCGACCTTCAAAGCAAGCTGCTCCGGGTTTTGCAGGAAGGGGTTTACGAACGTGTTGGTGATGAGAAAACCCGCGAAGTCGATGTACGTCTCATTGCCGCAACCAACCGGGATTTGAAAACCTCAGTTCGGGAAAAACAGTTCCGGGAAGACCTTTATTTCAGGTTGAACGTGTTTCCGGTTGAAGTTCCACCCCTTCGCGACCGAAAAGATGATCTCCCTATTCTGGCTGAGAGTTTTCTTGAAAGTGTTGCTGGAAAAATGAATCGCCCTGTCCCTCGACTGACGCGTGCCCATGTTGTAAAACTGAAACAATACGACTGGCCTGGAAATGTCCGGGAACTTCAAAATGTAATTGAACGCGCGGTTATACTATCCAGAAACGGAAAATTGAATCTGGATTTGCCAGCACCTGTCAGCAGGGCTGAGAGGGAAAAAGAAAGTTTTCCCATTGATAAAAACAACGAATCTAATCCCGAAATTTTTACCGCGGAAAAATTTAAGGAATTGGAACGCCAGAATATCTGCAGAGCTCTTGAACATTGCAAAGGGAAGGTGTCCGGACCTGGAGGTGCGGCTGAAATACTTCACATGAACCCCACCACTCTGGCTTCCAAAATGAAAGTCTTGTCCATTCGAAAGCCAGAATAAATTTAAAAAGATAACGTGGTCGAAATATAGGAATAGAGGGAATTCCCCTGCCCTGGCGCACCGGGCGCGCCTTGCTGAAAATCCCCATCAATCCGATAGACCACTCCCCCTTCCAGTTTTAAATTAGGGTGCGCCTTCCACTTCCCACGAAGAAACAACTGGTGCCCAAGGAAATGTTCCGAGTTACCTGTCACATCCCGTAAACCGGATGCCCCCTGCCAACCATCTTTGTTGGATGCCAACCAAAAGGCCCGGTAGGAAATGTACCCGGATACTTTTTTGTGAGGCTGAACCTGTAGTCGTGCTCCCGGAGAGCTGATATTGGCACGGACAAATGCAGTGTGGATACTGGTAGGCCCGAAGTCAGTAATGTTTGGACCAAACAACCTTTCAAACCGACCGCTTTTTCCATCAGCAGGATCAGCGTCACCGCTGGCATAATCGTATTCAAGAAAAAACCGCCAGCGCCAACAGGACTTCACGGTATACCCCACTTCTGCATGATGAAAATGTGCAAAGTGATCGAGGTCTCGGGTGTCCTGCAATGCGGGGGTTGCCCTTACACTCCCGAACTGCAGCATGGTTTCGAGTTCATAATCCAGATTGCCGGCTTTTTCGGGACGATAAAACCTAAAACCCGGGGTGTAAATTTCCCGATTCCGCGTCTGAAATTTATTGGCATCGTCTTCATGCAAAGCAAAAAACGATATCTCTCCTGCATGGCCAGCTGGTAAATCTGGAGCACTGATGAATATCCCCCAGAAAATTTGATGAAGAGACTCTTCATCGAATTCAGTATCGTTATTTAAAAGCTGGGTGGGTACAGTCGGTTGACGGTTCACGGGCAACGTAAGCAAAGTACGGACCTTAACTCCCTGTTGTGCGGTCCATAGCCAATCCAAACCGGAATATCCCTGTATCACATTTCGAAACCGGTTACGCGCAACAAACCTCCGCTTGCCCAGGTCCAGAGTGAAACGGCCCGCTCTCAAAATACTTTCACTGCCCTCCAGGAAAAGGTCTCCTGTTTTCCAGACAAGATTCGCTTCAAGAAGTTCGGCTGCATTGACAATGGAATTGTTTATCCTCGAGCCACTGTCTGCAAGCTCGGCACGCGCATCCTGCAATTCCAGTTTCAATTGAAACTCGTCATTGAATTTAATTCTCGCTTGCGCCAGTGTCCTGAAAGATAAAATCTGGTCGCTGCCGTTGCTACCCAGCCGGAACTGCTCAGATAAAGTTTCATATCGTGCCCGATGCTCCCCCGAAACAGAAAACCATTCAGGCAAATGCAGTGCGTCCTCTATTTTCCAGGGAGAGGAATTCTGAGCAAATGCAGGAAATGCCGTAGGAATAAAAAAGAGAACGAAAAACAAAGCCATAGGGGGCAACCAAAGGACAAGAAAAGCCTTCGGCTTCAGGTTATTCAGGAAGGTCATAACCATAGGATATGATCACTTTTCTGGCCAGCTCGCTTTTTAGAAATTCGAGAAAGTCCTTTGCCGCAGGGTTCCCATTCCCTCTTTCCAACAACACGGCATCCTGGTTAAGAGGGTCATGGAAATCCGATGGAACTTTCCAATACTTTCCTTTCGATTTATTCTTTGGGTCCAATACCTGTGATAAAGCCACAAATCCCAGTTGCACATTTCCGGAGAGTACAAATTGAAATGTTTGTCCGATATTTTCTCCACGCACAGCACGCGCTCCCAGTTTTTTCCAAAGGTCCAGTTTTTCCAGGGTCTGCCTTGCAGCCAAACCATAAGGAGCCGTTTTTGGGTTGGCTAAGGCCAGCCTTTTAATATTCATCTTGTCCAAGGATAAAATTCCATCCACCGAAAAAGCATCGGGGTTCACACTCCACAAAGCAAGCCTGCCCTGGGCATAAGTTAACCGGGAACCCATTTTTGCTTGCCCATTCTTTTCCAGTAATAGAGGTCGCTTGCTATCGGCCGCCAGGAACAAATCGAAAGGGGCACCATGGAGAATTTGCGCGTACAACTTACCAGTCGATCCGGTAATGGCACGGATCTTATGCCCCGACTGTTTTTCAAACTTTCCTGCAATGACTTTCAGGGGATTGTGAAAATTTGATGCCACCGCAACACGCACTTCTTCTGCTCCCGCTGTTTTGGAATTCATAAAACAGAGAGCCAAAGACAAAATCATTAAACTGAAGGCAAACGTAAAAAAAGAGCGCATCTTGAATCTGATTACTCAGTAACAGGGAGTTAATCTCTATTTATTTTCGATATATATTACCACATATAACGAATAAAAAAGAACACATTTTAAAATGGTTCTAGAACTCAAAATTTTAGGGAATTAGAAGGGAAGTACGCCAGCCCCACCGCAAGGTGGTGCTAAGTGCACGGCGAGCACAAATGATATTGCGATGCGCTCACAAATGTTCGGCCATCTGCCCCACCGCAAGATGGTGGTCAGGTCAGGCCGCAGAGATTTTGTTCAGCAGAGATTTCTGTCTTATCGGCAGGATTTTCTTTTTTCCGGGATTGTTCAGTGGGCTGGGGATAGCGGTAGGTATTGCCTTCAAAGTTGGTAACGACAACCTCTTCCTCGGAATAACGGACGACCGTGTCGGGCAACAAGCGCACTTTGCCGCCGCCACCAGGTGTGTCGATCACATAATAGGGGACACCCATTCCAGAGGTGTGCCCCATCAGGCCTTTGATGATATTCAATCCTGTTTCAACCGTGGTCCGAAAGTGGTCTGTTCCCATGGTCATATCAGCCTGATATATATAGTAGGGTTTGACTCGAATCTTGAGAAGCTTGTGAACCAGCTCGCGCATCACTTCAACCGAGTCATTCACATCCTTGAGCAACACCGTCTGGCTACCCAGCGGAATCCCGGTGTCTGCCAGCATATTGCAGGCACGTTCTACTTCCGGGGTAATTTCATCCGGATGATTAAAGTGGAGATTGGCGTATAAGGGATGAAACTTCTTCAACATTTCGCACAATTTAGGCGTGATGCGATCCGGCAAGGTCCCCGGAACACGGGTACCAAGACGAATAATCTCAAGGTGCTTGATTTCGCGTAGCGCGGTGAGAATGCGCTCTAATTCCCGATCGGGCACCAGAAGCGGATCTCCACCAGACATGATCACATCCCGCACCTCAGGATGTCGGGAAATATAATCAATTCCCTTGCTGAGTGTCTCTCGAGTGACCAGTCCAGGAAAACCGATCTTGCGTTTGCGTGTGCAGAAGCGGCAGATAATCGGACAATGGTTGTTGATCATCAACAGAACCCGGTCCGGGTATCGGTGCACCAACTCCGGCACCGGCATGTCACGCTCTTCCTTGAGAGGGTCCGACTCCAGTGCCTCTTCCGTACTTAGAAAATCGTCCAGCTCTTCTTCCGTTGGCACCACCTGGCGCCACAAAGGATCGTTTGCAGATTTAATCTTGTCAGCAAAATAAGAGTTGATCCTTATAGGAAAGACTTCCGCAACCTTATTCAATTTTTCCCGGTAGGATGGGTCCTGGGGGATAAAAGGAAGCTGTTCTACTTTAGTAATGCTGCCGCTCAACTGCCGCTGCCAGGTTTCCATATTTCGCCTTGTTAAATTTCGGGGAGAGTTAAATCAGGAGTTGGCGTAAGTCTTATTGAGGTATTCGATGATGTCATTTTCATCGCTCAACACGACATCGTCATCCACCAGGACAGGAACTGTAGTCTGTCCAGATATCTCCATGACTTGCTTACGCAGGTGATGCGGCCATGGAACATCAATTTTTTCATATTCGATTCCCATCCGGTCCAGATGTGACCGAACCATCGCACAATAACCACAGCCATCTATGTTGTAAAGTCGAATCAGTTCCATATCCCTTGCTTCCTTATGTTTCGTTTTCAATCCGCGATGCAACAAGGAACCATCACCGCATCAGTCATTCCGTGAATCTTCTTTTTATCTTGCGGGCAAAGCGTTGCCAGAATGCCACCTAAACGGGTTTTGCCCTTCACCACAAAATAATACGGTGTGAGCCGAACCCGGCTTTGCATCTCACGCAAAACCTGTCGTTCTTCATCCAGGTAGGAGATGACAAAACGTTTGCCCTTGTGAAACTCCTGCAAAATGCTTGGCTCATTCGGGAACCTGTCCAGCCGCTCATGGAGCGTCGCCTGCCAGTCTTCAGACGAAACATCGTGCCCGACTACCACTCCCCGGCTTCCCCAGGATAAAGGAGAAAAACCGGAGGTTTTCACCACCAATTCTCTTTCCTTTTGGGTCAGTGGGAGAAGTTCACTCCAGTCGGACACCGCCCGCCCCTGAATCTTCAATCCAGGAATTACTGCCTGAGGCGGTAATGGCCGGTTATCGAGAATCCAGGTTCTTGGAATTAGATGGGATAACAGGCTAAAGGTTTCACTTCCGAGATACTTTTCCCACCAATCAGCCAATGAGGGGTGATGAAACAGGCCAAAACTGAGCTTTTCTTCCAACTGCGGTTTATAGGGAGGGGTGACCGCAACCTTGCCCTTTTTGACCGAATAACTGATCAATTCCGCTTTGGGTATGTTGAGGAGGTCAAATAACTCAAAAAAGCGATATACCGCATCAAGTTCCTGGGGTCCTTTGCCATTATCTATATATAGTCCAGTTTCCTGAAACAGAATTTCCTTTGGATGACAAACGGTAACCTGCGCCCCCTGTTCCTGTAAAATGCCGCAAAGATAATCCATTTCTGACCGGTAGTCTTTGGCCTCATCAGAAACCACAATGGCAACCCGGCAATTTTCCTTACCAGATAACGCTTCCATCATTTCCCAAAACAGCCTGGGGATGCCACCTTCCTTTTGACCAACCAGTTCATGCTGCTCCCCATACAGAGACATCAATCCTGATGTGCGCCCAAATCCTCCAGGAACCGAGTCCAACTCCGTAATGGAATACCCGGACTCCGTTACCATAATATCGGGCCGGATTATCCGGGGAAGATGCGTTTTGAAACGCTTCATCCGTGATAATGTCAATAAATCGGAAGGTTTCCCCTCATCCAGGTACTCCGATATCCAGACTGGAGCCCTGCCCTTGATGCTATCGAAATAAAGCTGGTTCAGGCCCTGGTAAAAAGTCAGCAGGTGGGAACCCAGGTTTTCCAGATACTCGACATCCTTTCGGGATAATGGGAAGGGTTCAGGAGAAATACGCCAGACTTCTCCGGGCGCTTCCTCCATTTCGCCATATAGGCCCCAGTCGGTCAGTTCCTGTTTTATATGTTCACAACGGTCTATCGGGTCGGCTATAGCAGTTTTCACTAAATCACAGTCCTTAAAAGGGGGAAATACATCGTTACCAGATTAGATGCACAATTTTGTGTCTTTGATGCAGATTATCGAAAAAAACGTTGAATATAAAGGGGCAAAACCCCCACAAAGGGGTATTTGAAAAGAAATGCTACAATAGCCTTCGAAATTGTAATGCACCGAACTGAAAGGCCCTCATGACTGAAAAACGTCAAATTTCCCTGTTTCCATTACCTTCAACAGTATTTTATCCAAATACCCTGCTGCCTCTTCATATCTTCGAAATGAGATACAGAGAGATGGTCGCGCATTCCATCGAAACCGGGCAATGGATTGGCATGGTGTTGCTGCAATCGGGCTGGGAAGAGCAGTATTACGAGTCACCTCCCATTGATTCCATCGGTTGCGCAGGCCCCATCAAAAAACATACCCAACAAGAAGATGGCAAATACAACATCGTGATATCCGGGCAAACCCGTTTCCGCGTGCTCGACGAATTTGGTGACCGACCATTCAGGCAAGCCAATGTGGAACTCCTCACCAATATTGAGGACTCTCCCATAAATAAAACAGAAGGCTCTCCCTTTTACAATCTTGCTTCCCGTTTCTGGAACTTCAGGGAACTGCTGCCGGAAGAAAAACGCGGGGAGCTGGAACTGGATCTCGACAATTGCCGAAGCCTGGGTGATGCTACCGATCGTATGGCCCACCTGCTGGATTTCACTCTCGACCAACAACGTTTCTTCCTTGAAGAACTCAATGTCGAAAAACGGGTGGCCGCCCTGCTGGAAACCCTCGAACTCAAAACCCGCATCGTCCAGCAATCCTCCCGCTTCGCCCGCGAAGGTCTTGACTCCCGCTGGAATTGATGCCGGAGCATGGCTAACGTTCTTGTCTATTGGATAAAAATGTCATTTTGAACAAAGCAGAATGAAGTGAAATATCTCGCCTTTTATTTATTGCTAGCCCTCCAGATTGTCACACCGAGCCTGTCGAAGTGAAGCAATCTACACCAAACTCCCCAGGTGGGTTGCACACATCCATCGAAAACGTGCATAATCTCCCTTCCCTATTACTAACTGTAAAATACCGAAACCCATGATCTGTATTCCCATAGTCGGTCCATCGCACCAACAGGCATTAAAAGACATCGAACGCTGCCGCAACCTGGCGGACATCGTTGAACTGCGCATGGACCTCATCCCGGACGGGGACCTCAAAGACCTGATGCAGACGGCTGACAACAAGGTCATCGTCACCTACCGGTCGAAAATGGACGGCGGTCAATACCGTGGCTCGGACGAAGACCGCGTGGCATCCATTCGAAAAGCCATCGATCTGGGCGCGCCTTATGTCGACATCGAAACGTCTACTCCCGGCCCGCTGCTTAAATCCGTGTTGGAGAACAAGGGTGAAAGCCAGATCATTCTGTCGCATCACGATTTCACCCGCACCGATGAACGCATCGACAAGTTTTACGAAATCATGTGCGAAATGCCAGCGGATATCATCAAGCTCATCACCTATGCTCAGGACATCACCGACAACCTGGCAATGTTCAAACTGCTTTACCGGGCGCGCAAGAATGAAAAAAAGATGATCGGCTTCTGCATGGGAGAAAAAGGAGAAGTAAGCCGCATCCTGTCAGTCCACTTTGGAAGCTGGCTAACCTTTGGCTCTCTTGAAACGGGTAAGGAAAGCGCACCCGGGCAAATACCGGCCCGCATCCTCAAAGAAGTTTACCGCGTTAACGAAATTCCATCGGATGCAAAAATCTTCGGTGTCATCGGTGATCCGGTCAACAAAAGCATGGGCTACCTCATCCACAACAAGGCGTTTCAACTGACCGACCTGCCTCACGTATACGTCCCGTTTCCTGTTCAGAACGTACAGCGATTTTTCTCCGCATTCGAACCGTACCTCGGTGGACTCAGCGTCACCATGCCGCACAAGGAGGAAATCGGACGTTACCTCGGTTCCATCTCCGCACAAGCGAAAAAAATTGGTGCGGTCAACACGGTGGTGAACGAAAACAAGGCCTGGGCGGGACACAACACCGACGGTACCGGTGCCCTGCGTGCGCTAAAGGCTAAAGGCGAGGTCGCCGGAAAAAACGTGGTCATCATCGGTGCAGGTGGAACGGCCAAAGCCATCGGGCACACATTGAAAGACGCCGGTGCAAAACTGACTCTCACCTATCACCGTAACAAAGAACGCGGAGAAGAGTTAGCGAACCAGCTCGGAGCGCGACTGATCCACATTGACTCGGTTGCCAATGAAACACCGGACATCCTCATCAACTGTTCGCCGGTCGGGATGAATCCGAATGTGAAGCAGACCCCCTGCCCTGCCAGTTGCCTTAAACCCGGCATGATCGTATTCGACTCCGTGTACAATCCCCTGGAAACCCGGCTGATCACCGAAGCCAAAGCCGCCGGCTGCACTGCCATCCCCGGCATTGAACTGTTTGTCAATCAAGCCGTGGAACAATTCGAACTATGGACCGGCACAACCGCCCCCATCGACGCCATGCGACAAGTGGTACTGGATAAGCTTAAAGAGAACTAAGCCGCTTTTCAGTTTCGCAAACTCCATAAAAGCAAATGCGAGATTCTGAGTTTATCGAAGGGTCCCTTTGGTCCTCAGAATGACATACGTGAGTTTTACCTGTCAGATAAAAAGACATAAAGCTCCGAGTTGTCATTCCGAACAAAACGCCGTGAAGTGAAGAATCTCGGCTTTGCTTTGGAGTTTGGAGGTAATGATATTCCCCCTTCTCCGAAGGGGGAAGGCGAAGCCAGGGGGCTTTTAAGCTGTTGCCACCTAAAAAACCTCACCCACAAAAAGAAACATTAAAAAAGAAATTAAAAAACGATCCCCCCAAACCCCTTTACAAGGGGGAGGTGCTGGCGCACGGCCAACAAAACCATTTAAGCTATTTTGAAAAAAGTAAAAAGGAAGAAGCCCCCCAGCCCCCTTCGGAGAAGGGGGAGTAAAAGCAAACTCTTCCGGAGCCGCGCCGCTCCTTTCAGTCGTTCGCGTTGAACTACTCCGCGACGATGCAACCCAGACTCTCCATTCACGCGCCAGCCTTTTCCCTGCATGGTTTTCGCTGGATATTTCCCCGAGGCAGTTTGATACACTGTCCTCATGAAAGCCGTTAAAAAACTTTTGATTGCCCTGGTTGCTTTCGCCATTGTGCTGGGTATCGCAAACCAGGGAATTCCGGTGAATCGAATAGACAGGCAACTAATCGATGCGGCAGAAAATAATGAAGCTGACAAGATCAAACAACTTCTGCAGCAGGGTGCCAACGTTGACAGTCAGGATTTACGTGGACGCTCTGCTCTGCTGATAGCTGTCGATAAAAACCATATTGAAACCGCGCGGCTGTTAATTGAAGCGGGTGCTGATGTGAACCTGCAGGACCGCATTCAGGACAGCCCGCTCTTGCTGGCGGGAGCCGAAGGAACGCTTGAAATATTAAACATGATCCTGCAGGCCAATCCCGATTTCGGCCTGTATAACCGTTACGGCGGCACGGCCTTGATACCCGCCTGTGAGCGTGGTCATGTCAAGGTCGTCAAAGCATTGCTCCAAACCAAAACAGACATCAACCATGTGAACTATCTGGGTTGGACTGCCTTGATGGAAGCCATTGTCCTGAGCGATGGCGGCCCAAGGCATCAACAGATTGTCCAGATGCTGGTCGATGCCGGAGCCGATATTACGATTGCAGACAACGATGGAATCACCCCATTGCAACACGCACAGCAAAAAGGATTCACCGAAATTGTGAAGATTCTGGCAACCGCGAAGACACGTTAATTTTTTCTCAATAAATAAACTCCAAAACAAACCCGAGGGGGCATGATGATCAATACCAATATTATTTCAATAAAACGGTCTCGGATTAAATCGATAACAATAATGACAGCTCTGTGTTTCGCAAGTTTGCTAACTGCAAACGTTGCAGCCGCTGAACTACCAAAAGAAAGTGTACTTCCTCTTGCCCTGGCAGCGAAGGCCGCGCAGGCAGCGGTCGATCAATGCAAAGCCGATGGCTACACCGTCAGCGCCGCTGTCGTCGACAGGGGAGGAAACGTACGTGCCCTGTTGCGTCAGGATGGAGCGGGTCCGCATACGGTTCAAAGCAGCAGCAAAAAAGCCTACACGTCGGCCAGCATGAAACGTTCTACCGCAGATCTGGCGGCCCTGGTTGTCAAAATGCCTGCGGTCCAGGGCCTGCAACACATGAACGACCATATGTTGCTTCTGGGTGGCGGACTGCCCATTAAGATTGACGGCGAAGTGGTAGGGGGAATAGGAGTCGGCGGAGCACCTGGTGGCCATCTCGATGCTGCCTGCGCTGAAGCCGGTTTAAAAAGCATCGGCGCCGAGACAAAAGCTCCCGAGAAAAAATAACAGCTGAGTGCCTTGCCTATCCTGTCTTTGCTTTTGATTTAATATTCCCCCTTCTCCGAAAGAGGAAGGCAAAGCCAGGGGTGCTCGGTGCCCGGCCAACAAAATCAATCAAACTATTTTGAAATAACATTCAAGAAATAATCCCCCCAACCCCCTTTACAAGGGGGAAGTGCTGGCGCACGGCTAACATAAAAACTCCAGGAACTCTCTCGGCAATTCTACTCTCAGGTTCCAGTCGCCCATCAGGCTAGGACTTGCGCTCAGGAGCCATCCACTCGAGAAACTGTCGCCATGCACTGTCAAAAGCGTGGGAGGGGAAGCGCTTGATCTCGGGTGGATCATCTTTAACGGGTGACTTCACAACAACATATTGATTTTCACTGACGTTCAGGTGCTCGACGTATATGGCCACACCATCCGCCATCACGTTCCCCGTCCCGTTCAACAATTCTTTTTCGATTTCAAGCGGCGAACCGGGCACAGGCATTCCATCGCCGTTAAACATTATGGTTTCCGACATCACATCGCCGCGCGGTAACGCGGAACAGAAGCATCCGCGACCTGGGAATAGGCATCGATGCCGCCGGCGAGGTTGTGCACCGTCTTCACTCCGGCTTCAATCAATATATCGGCGGCCCGCCGCGAGCGTTGCCCGACGTGGCAATACACAACGATCTCTTCTTCGAACGCCAGTTCCATCATGCGATCGACCAACTCGTTCAGCGGGATGTGTATCGAATCCGGCAGTGCAACAAGGGAGTGTTCCCACTCATCGCGCACGTCGAGCAGACACTCCACTTCACCGGCATCCAGTTGCCGCTTCAGTTCGATCGGATCGATGTTGTCAATTGTTGGCATGGTCTCCTAACCTACCAGGCCGATCAGCGGCCAGTAAACTTTAAGTAGCAATAGATACGCGATAAAGCCAATCGCAGCCAGGATGAATCCTGTAATCACCATCTCGCGCAACTGGAAACAACGGGAACTGTACGCCAGCGCCGATGCAGGTGTTGCAATTGGCAAAATAAAGGCAAAGTTGGATGGCAGAATAACTGTCATCGCCGCCACCAGGGGACTGATCCCGTAATCCCCGCAGAGAGACAGCACCGGCGGCAGGAGAACAGCGATCACGGCTGAATTGTTCATCACTGTGGTGAATGCCGCCGACAGCACCGCCACGGTTATCAGAAACATCACCGGCATCTCAATAATTCCGGAGAAGACTTTCTGTGCCAGCCACAACGCCGCACCGGTATCGGCCATCACTTCACCGAGACAGATAGCGCCGCCGTACATCAGGATCACTGCCCAGTTGACGTGCTCCTGAACTTTTTCCCATGTGATCAGCCGAAACAGAAACAACACCACGATTGCAATGATCGCAATGTTGGCGATTCCGTAGTGTTCGCCAAAGACAAACCAGAAGAACAGGGTGATCAGCATCACACCACCGACCCCCATTTCGTGAAAACTTATTTTGCCCAGAGCCTCGCGCTTTTTGTGCAGGACTTTCAATGCCGGAGACACATCCTGGATCTCCGGCTTGAACAGGGTCGTCAGCACCAGCCAGCCCGCAGGCAACATGATGAGAAACAAAGGAAACGACAGGGCTGAATACTCCCAGACTCCGAGGGTAGCCACCTTTTGCGTACTCTTCTCAAGAATCTCGACTGCAAGTGGCACGCGTCCACCACCCAGAACCGTTGCCGCACCGCCAATGATGCAGCCCCAGGCCATGGCGAAGTACAGTCCTTTGGCGAATACCGATTTGCCAGGAGTCAGATTGAGCGTCCGCACGATTTCCGAAACGATGGGAAACAGCATCGCCGCCACAGCATGCTCGGACATGAAGCAGGAACTGATCGCACCAAAAAAATATATAGAACCCCAGAGTCGTAACGGACTCTGTCCAAAATTTTCCATGATCCACATCGACAGGCGCACACTCAGTCCGCAGGCGATCATCGCTCCCGACAAAATAAAGGCACCGAGGATGAAGAACACCGCCTTGTTGCCGAAAAACTGGTACACCTGCCCCGATTCCATGATGCCGAGCAGCGGCACCATCCCGATAGCGAGCAGGCTGGTTGCTGAAAGCGGAATCAGGTTGGTCGACCAAAGGGTGACGCAGAGTCCGAACAGACAAATGACCTTATACGCTTCCGGAGAGAGGTCCGATGGACCGTCAAACCCGAGGGCGACGAAAAACAACAGGAAGATCACCGCCAGGAAAATCCCGCGGCGCATACGGTCAAACACCACAATCCACATGGGACGGCGATCGATGACGATCTTCGGAATGGCAGTTTGTTGTTCGATCATGGCCACGATAATACCAGATGAAGGCCGTTTTTCCCACGGCCTGAAGCTAAAAAGCCTCTGTTTTTAAATAGCTTAGAGTAAATTTCCACTCCGGAAAGAGACTTTTAGAAAAACAGAGTCCGTTCTTTCTTCTGTCACCCTAAACTCATCAGCAAAGGGAAGGCCTTACAACTCATACCTTCTGGATCGCCACGCTCCTTTCAGTCGCTAGCGATGACGGTTTGTACCTCATGGCGAGAAGCCTTTGCGACGAAGCAATCCAGATAAAGAGAAGTGAGCCTTTCCGCTGTCACCCTGAACCAGTCGAAGGGCGGCAGCGGCAATCCAGTGCCTGGGCCATCAAGGTTCTCCGATCTTACAGGTTAGGAAAGAACAGGTTCGGGCCTGGGTGTCGGTGTTTCAGGTGAAGGCTGGTCGACCATGTCGACGGTCCAGAGGTCGCATTTGCCACAGGTGTCCCGGTAATTTTCACGGAAGTGGTTGTAATCGCCGCTGTTCCAGATGGTGTTGAGGTCCCCGGTCAACGCGCTGCCTATTTTTTTCTCAGGCAGGAGACAGCATGGAGTGACGTTCCCCTCGCGGGTCACGTAAGTGTAGTCGAAGGTTTTCAGGCAATAGCGACCTGAACGATGCAATTTTTTGCGTAGAAGTCGGTAGAAAAACCGGACCAGCCCGCGTGAAACACCATATTGCAGCCAGTCGAGCTGGATTCCATTCTTACTTGCCACCCGGTCGGCCTTTTCAAATATCCGTTCTTCTTCCAACGGACCCGGTCGGGTCAGCGATGGATCGTACTTGCGGTCCACCCGACCGACATTGACCGCATCATAGCCATGCCGCGCACCATATTCGATCACAGCGCACAGAGCATCGCCACCACCCGCATGCAAGGTGGCCTGCAGGCGCAGCCAGGGTTTTCCCTGCTTACGAAGAGTGGGTATCCGTTCAATATTTTTCAGGGCCTTGTGGCTGGCGTGACCGGAGTCCACCTCCCCTTCCACACTGTCGATACTGAAAGTCAGCGCGTCGAGTCCGGACTCGATAATTTCTTCAGCGATATCCGTCCTTGCGAACAGGCCATTGGAGGTGATTCGCACCGTATGCCCACGCTGTTTGCAATAGCGAATCATGTCAAAAATCCGGGGATGCAGGAAGGGTTCGCCCCAACCGGTGAGCGTGATGTCCTCATCGCCGTGCAGCTTGTCGACCACCTGCCTGAAAGTGTCCCATTCCATATGCTCCAGCTCAATGTCCATCACTTCCCTCGGGCACATCGGACAATCGAGATTGCACCGGTTGGTGACCTCCAGCTGGACCTGTCTCGGCCGTCCGGGAATCCGGTAATTCAAGCGGTTGAAGGTATCAAGAATGAGATTGAGCATGATTGGGTTCGGTGGTTATTCAGTCAGAAAATAGTGAAAAAAGGGCTCAGGCCGCGAGCCACCCGATTTTGGGTGCAAGTCGCCTCACATGAAACCCGGCATCACAGTTGTCACATGAAAATATTTTAACCGTGAAGGCCCTTAAAATCATGGTTTTTATTACAGTTGAGGGGTTAAAATGGTATCTTAACAAGATTGTCCCCGTTGAAATATTGATCGGCATAATACTGAATAAACTCAACTGAATTCATAAGATAGGAAAATCCTCATGGCCATGACCATTACTGAAAAAATCCTGGCGGCCCACGCCGGTAAAACCTCCGCCCAGCCGGGCGATAACATCTGGGTCGATGTCGATGTTCTCATGACGCACGACGTTTGCGGACCTGGTGCCATTTCCATATTCAAAAAACACTTTGGACAGAACGCCAAGGTGTGGGATCCCGAAAAACTGGTCATCATTCCGGATCACTATATTTTCACCGAAGACCCTCATGCCCTGCGCAATGTCGACATCCTGCGTGACTTCGTCAAGGAACAGAATCTGCCCTACTACTACGATCCGGGCACCGATGATTACAAGGGTGTGTGCCATGTGGCTCTGGCGCAGGAAGGCCACAATCGTCCGGGTGAAGTGTTGTTCGGTACCGACTCACACACCTGCACCTCCGGTGCGTTCGGTATGTTTTCGACAGGTATTGGTAACACAGATGCAGCGTTCATTATGGGGACCGGCAAATTGTGGGTGAAGGTTCCGGAAACGATGCGTTTCGAATTCCACGGCACCTTCCCGCCTTACATCATGGCTAAGGATATTCTCTTACAGGTGATCGGTGATATTGGCTGTGACGGCGCGACCTACCGCACGATGGAATGGGCGGGCGACGCGGTCATGCAGTTCTCTATGGAAGAGCGCATGACCCTGTGCAACATGGCCATTGAAGCGGGCGGTAAAAACTCCGTGATCGAAGCCGATAGTGTGACCGAAGAATACGTCAAGCAACGCACCAGGAAATCGTACTCCATTGAACGTTCGGATGCGGATGCAAAATACTTCTTCCGCAAAAGTTACGACGCTTCCAAAATGGAACCCGTGGTCGCGAAACCGCACTCACCGGACAACCGCGCTCTGGCACGGGAATGTACCGACGTCAAACTGGACCGTTCGTATATCGGATCCTGCACCGGTGGCAAGCTGACTGACTTCATCGCAGCGGCTGAAATCCTGAACGGTGAGAAGGTTAAGATTGAGACCTACATCGTACCGGCGACCCGTGAAGTCGAGAATGGCATCCGCGAATACAAAATCGAGGGCAAGACCCTGCAGACGATATTCGAGGAAGCCGGTTGTCACATCGGCGAGCCCTCCTGCGCGGCCTGTCTCGGCGGACCTAAAGACACGTTTGGTCGAACCCACGGGACGGAAGTGGTGGTCTCGACCACCAACCGCAATTTTCCAGGACGTATGGGTTCGAAGCAATCAGCTGTGTATCTCGCATCACCCTACACCGCAGCGGCTTCTGCTCTTACCGGGCACGTTACGGATCCGCGCGAGGTCATGTCCGCAAACGTTTAAACTGAACACACCACCCGCGATGCCGACAACGCGTCTGCGGTTATCAGGAGTTTATTGATGAAAGAACAGTTTGAAGGCCGGGCTTATGTGCTTGGCAATAATATCGACACCGATCAGATCATTCCGGCGGCACATCTGGTGTACAGCCTGAGCGACCCGGAAGAACGTAAAAAATACGGTCAGTATTCACTTTCTGGTGTTCCTTCAGAAGGCGCAGGACTGCCTAAGGGCAACACCCCTTTTGTAGAGGAAGGTGAATGGCAGTCGAAATACAGTATCATCATTGGCGGCAAAAATTTCGGCTGCGGCTCTTCACGTGAACACGCACCGGCCTGTATGGAAATCGCAGGTGTGCAGGCGGTCATCGCAGAATCCTACGCGCGGATTTTCTACCGCAACTCAGTCGACGGCGGATTCTTCACCCCCTTTGAAAGCGAAAAGCTGTTGACGGACGAGATCAACACAGGGGACGAGCTTGCAATTGATATGAAAGAAAACACGCTGACCAACAAGACTCAGAACAAAACGTATAAGCTAAAGCCGCTGGGGGATGTGAAGGATATCATTGAGGCGGGAAACATCTTCGAATACGCCAAGAAAGCCGGCCTGATGCCGGCGTGATCCGGCTTTTCACATGGCAGAATTTCTTCACAACATAAGCCTGCAGGATATTCTCCTTGGTGTAATAGCAATTTTATTTGGGATACCCCTTCTGGTGTTTGGCATCATGACCTTTCTCTACAAGGCAGGACTCATCGCTCCCCCGGTAAGAAAACCGGAGTCCCCTGTTTCGGTTACTTCTGAAAACAACACAATGACCAACAACGTATTCAAACAATTCTGGATGCAGGCTATTTTATTTATTCTACTCAGCCTGATGTTGTTGTTCGGTTTGCGCGGTTTTTCGCAAGCCAAGACGGCTCCCAAGGGAATGGTGTTGATCCCGGAGGGGACTTTCATTATGGGGTCCTCCGATGAAGAAATCTTGTGGGCCGCAGAAACGTTCCTTTCTGAGTCGCTCGAATATTACCGGGATGAAACCCCCGCGCACCCGGTCAACCTGGATGCATTTTTTATCGACAAGACCGAGGTGACGGTCGGCGACTTTAAAGACTTCATGGCGGAAACGGGACAGGAACCGCCCCGATATTTCGACAGTGAAAACTTCAAGGCCGTCACTCAACCAGTGGTCGGGGTCACCTGGCAACAGGCTGCCAGTTTTTGCAAGTGGGCCGGTAAGCGCCTGCCGACGGAAGCGGAATGGGAGAAGGCCGCGCGTGGAACGGATGCGCGAATGTATCCCTGGGGCAAGAAACCGGAAGAAAAGCGCGGGAATTTCCGCGGTAAAAAAGACGGCTTTCGCTATGTCGCACCAGTCGGATCGTTTCCGGAAAATAAAAGTCCGTACGGAGTCCTGGACCTTGCTGGCAATGTCTGGGAATGGACCGATTCCTGGTATGGGCCTCATCCAGGCAATACAACGGAAAACGATTTCTACGGAAAAAAATTTAAAGTGATGAAAGGCGGCTCATGGTTTTCCAATTTGGACCTTGCACGCATAACCGTCCGCGGCAAAGCCCTGCCTACCCAAAAAATGAATTACATCGGGTTCCGGTGCGCCCAGTCTTTATCTGAAAAAGCGGCGGCTAAAAATTAAAACTACTGGCTTCGTAACGAACACATTGAAACATTTGGAGTGACGAAATGAATGGTAAATTGACTTTGGGAATTGGCGTGATCGCCCTGCTGTTTAGCGTGCAACCGGTTTTTGCAAACGACGAATACAGTGCGAACCCACATGGTGGGAATCCGCATGCGGGAGCTGAAAACCCCCATGCGGCAAGTCCGCATGGCGTTGGAGACAATCCACACGGTGGTGGAGATAATCCACATGCTGCCAATCCACATAACCCACATGGTGGGAACCCACACAGCCCGCATGCAAAAGGCGGTCACCCAGGTGGCAAACCGGGTAAGGGCGGACATTCCCATTACTACCGTCGGAGCGGTCCCCCAAAAGATATCCCGGCACACGTGAAATCACGCACGAGCGAGGATGGCCACGGCCTCAACCTGAACAACTCGCAAATCGGCCTAAAAGGCGCGGAAGTGCTGGCATCCTCACCTGAATTAAATCAGGTCCGTAGTCTTGCTCTCAAAACGAATAAAATCGGGGATGCAGGCCTCAAGCTATTGTGTGATTCTAAAAACTTCCGCCATGTCGAAAAACTTTCGTTGTGGGACAACGGGATTACCGGTGATGGGGTGGACATGCTTCTTACTTCTCAAAACTTCAACAACCTGACGGAACTGAACCTGATGAAAAACCAGGTAGGTGATGCAGGGGCTGCAGCACTGGCAAAATCAAAAAAACTTTCAAAAGTTACATTTCTCGACCTGAGTCAGGCGGGTTTGACCGATGCCGGCGCAAAAGCATTGGCGGCTTCCCCCCATCTGGGCAACGTAAAACGGATGGACCTCTATAAAAATAAAATCGGTCCGGAAGGAATCAAGGCATTGTTGCAATCGCCCAACCTCAAAAACCTGGAACATCTCGACCTGACACTCAATTCAGTGACTTTTGAACAGTCACAGGAGCTGATAAAACAGGCCAAGCTGCCAAATCTGAAACTTTTGAATTTGAACTGATCTTTTTATGCTAGATGCAGGATAAATCCGGCTCGGACTGAAAGTAAATCAAACGTGGTTTCTCAGCATGAGTTCTTTTGGATGCGGGTTCAGATAAACCTGATCCTGCAAATAGTCCACCTGATGTTTTTTTACATAGTTGCGGATTAAAGTGACCGGGACAATCAAGGGGAGCAGTTCCTTCCGGTAATCTTCGACTGCTTCCAGTATGTCCGCCTTTTCGTCTTTTGAAAGCATCTTTTTAAAAAACCCCATCATATGCATGAGAACATCTGTATGTTTTTTGGTGGTTGATTTAAGCGCCAACGCCTCCATAAAAATAAACGCATAGGATGCAATCACTTTATTCCAGGGATCCTTTTTTACCTCCGCCACAATTTTCCCCAGAGCTGTGTAATGTTTCCGGCTGTGGGAAAGAAGCAGGAATTTATTTTTCGTATGAAATTTTACCAGGGTGCCCGGCCTGGCCCGGCTGCTGAGCAATTCATTTTTCAACCTTGAAAAACTGAACACCCGGACAATAAAATTTTCCCGGATCCTTGGATCGTTCAATCTCCCTTCATCCTCGACCGGGGTCAGTGGAAAGGTCTCTGTGAATGCTTTGGCGAACATCCCCGCTCCATGCCTCGCTTTACCTTGCTCCGTTTCAGAATACACCGGGATCCGACCGAGACCACATGAAGGAGATTTACTTTTAAAAATAAAGCCGCACAGATCATCGTGATTGAGTTGTTTGATCCTGCCTTTTACAAATCGATTCATCTTACCCGTCCAGTCGGTCCGGCTTTTTCGACCCAGCATTTTTGGCTTTTTAAGATCACCATAAAGAGCAACGGTTTCTCTGGGAACCCCCATCCCGACTTCCATTTCTGGACAAACAGGAAGGTATTGGAAGTACTGTTCCAAAACCTCACGTACATAACGGTCCTGCTTATGGTCTCCATTCCAACGGACTTTCTCTCCAATCAAACAACTGCTGACCCCAATTTTTATTTTTTCTTTCATATCCGTGAGCTTCCCGGTTTATTTGTTGGGTAAAAACTGAGACAAGCGTTTCAACCTATCCTCCAAAACGTGCAACGATTCCAAAACCTCTATTCCACTTTCTTTAAAATACTCTCTCATCATATACGCACCTGCCCCCCCTGCCCAAATCGGACAAATTGGCAAAACCATTTGCACATAGTCCTCGACCAGAGATTTGGCTTCGGGCTCAGTTAATGAGGTTGTCCATGAAAGTAAAACCAGGTTTGGTCGGGTCAATGTACAAAATGCAGCCAGTTCTTTAACAGGCATGCTGGCTCCCAGGTAAAACACCTGACACCCATTCCTCGCACACTGGTAGGCCGCTATCCAGATGGCCAGCTCATGTTGCTCGTCTGGCAGGCAGGCGATTACCACTTTTGGCCCCTGACTGGAGGATGGTATTTGATTTAAAACTGAAAGAAATTTTTGACGGATATGATTGCTCACAAAATGCTCTTCACCAACACCAATTTTACCCTCATGCCAAAGGTCGCCTATTTTTCGCTGAAGGGGAATGAAAATCTTGTAAAACACTTCATCAAATGGCAGTAATGCGCTGTATTCATTAAAAAGACGCACAAACTTGTTTCGATCTAAAGGTGAAATAGAAGAAAGCAAGGACTCCAGTATACGATCAAGCGAGTTTCCGGCTTCCTTACCTTCATTATCGTCTGTCCTCTGGATTCGGGCGATTAACTCATCCCTTCCCAGACTTGCCAGCTCTCCAATGGCGAATCCTTCCTCCAATTGATCCTTTAAGTAAATCAGGAGTTCGACATCCTCTTGGGAATACATCCGGTACCGGTTGCCTCCCCTGACGGGCTTTATTAAATCAAATCGCCTTTCCCAGGACCGGATTACGTGTTTGCTTAAACCCGTCATTCTAGCTACATGGTCAATTTTATAAGTATCCATAACTAAACATTATCAAGAGTTTTCATGTTTGTCAAAACATTTTTATAAAAAACATTTGACAAACAGCTAAACATTGGATAAAGTTTTGAAATAAGCTTTGACAAACCTTAAAAAATAAAAAATGAGAGGTTATCCAAATGAAAACAAAAAAGTACCTGAAAACAGCTTTTTGTGGATTGGCATTGGCAATGTTCATTAGCCCGCAAGCCGGGCTGGCACAGGAATCCCCGGAAAATATGTCCTTTATTCCCGGCGGTTCCTTTCTGATGGGCGTGGATAAATCCGTGGTTGTGGACACGCAAAAGATGACGCAGAGAGAGCGCCTTAAATATGCGGTTTCCCGTGAAGCGTTTCACGATGAAGGACCCGCCCATATGGTGATTCTTGATCCCTATTACATGGACAAGATGGAAGTGTCCAACAGCCAGTACGCAGATTTTATCAAAGCCACCGGTCATCCGGCCCCGGCCTACTGGGATGACCATCGCCGCAACAAACCAGAGCAACCGGTCAGTGGCGTTAACTGGCACGATGCCAATGCTTATTGCCATTGGGCAAACAAGCGTCTGCCCACCGAAGCGGAATGGGAAAAGGCAGCACGTGGTCCCGAGGGTTTTAAATATCCCTGGGGAAATGACCTGGATTCCAGTAAAGCCAATTATGGTCGCAAGCAGGAATTCACTGCAAACGTAGATTCCTATCCGGAAGGAAAGAGTCCTTACGGCCTCCACAACATGGCTGGGAATGTTTTTGAGTGGGTTCATGACTGGTATGACCCGAACTATTACAAAAACACCCAGGACACAGTAAATCCGACCGGCCCGAAACAAGGGGTTTTCCTTAGCAGCACAGGAACCTTTGTGGATCGAATTGCAACCGGCAAAAAGCGGGTAATCCGTGGGGGTTCCTGGTACGCCCCGGAAGCAAGTGTAACCAACACACATCGTTTCTGGAATGATCCAATGAACAACAGTTACGGCGTTGGTCTTGGCTTCCGATGTGCCCGGTCGGTTGATAATGACTCCATGCTTCAAGCTCGCACTTTCTATATGGACGCGCTGATCAACATGGGTGCGGAAAAAAATAAGCAGGCTTTGAAGTCAATTGAGAAGGCACTGAAACTGGATTCCAGTAACGCGGAATACCTGAAGTTGAAAGAAATGATTCAGAAACAGGTTCGATAAGGTATTTCCAGTATCAGGTTTTCACAGAGGAGGGGATTTTCCCCTCCTCTTAAAACCTGGAATATACAAAAGGAAAATAAGGAGATTGAACAATGAAAACCGGCTTCCAATTAAAAACCTCAACAAGAAAAGGTCTGCTGGGAATTTTAGCAATTCTTTTGTTAGCGGTGCCCTCTTCGGCCTTTACTGGAGAGGTCATTAAAGTATCGCAGGTAGAAACAACATCAGATGCCAGGCGGGCGGTTGAAAAAGCGTGGGAAGTTTATCACCACGCTGCCCTGGGCGGAACCCTCGCATCACCAACTGTACAGTCTCAAATGGAGGCGAAACTTCATAAATCAAGAGCCTTGCTTGCAGAAGCGTACGAGGCTGAGGAGCGCGGTGAACAACAGACAACTGAAACATTGATTCGCAGAATTATGAAAATTACCAACACGGTCATCGCGGGAAGTCAGGAGCCTAAAAAATGAACTTCTTCAAAACAATAAAACATAAAAAGATCCTCGCAGGAATTACAGCAATTCTTTTTTGCCTGACTCCTATAAACCTGCAAAAAGCATTTGGGGAAGAAAAGGACCCGGTTGAAATGATTGAGATACCCGCAGGTAATTTTTTAATGGGGAGTCTGTCTGGAGAAGGCAGGGCAGACGAAAGGCCGCAACGGAAAGTCTATCTTGATGAGTTCTCAATTGATGTTGAGGAAGTAACCAACGAACGCTACCTGAATTTTATTCATCGTACGGGAAGAAAAGAACCCCCAAACCCCTACGGTGAGGGTTTGTTGTCCCAGCAGACGGAAGTGGCTTTGATGCCGGTGGTTCAGGTCACCTGGTACGACGCAGTGGATTACTGCCGCTGGGCGGGCAAGCGCTTGCCTACTGAAGCTGAGTGGGAGAAAGCAGCTCGCGGAGAAAATGGATCCATTTTCCCCTGGGGATCCGATTCTCCTCGTACCAGGCCTGTGAATTTTGAAAGAAATTGGAATGGAACCAAAACACTTTTTCCTGTGGGGACCCGTCCGGACACCTCTTCTCCTTATGGAGTTCATGATCTGGCAGGTAATGCGCGGGAGTGGGTAAAAGATTGGTACGAACCAACATATTTTGCAAACGCCCCAAATCATAACCCTCAAGGCCCCAATACGGGAATATTGAAAGTAATTAAAGGAGGCTCCTGGCACAGCTTCAAGGCTGATATCCGTGCCGCATCAAGAGGAAAAGGAGGTTTTGCCTTAAAGACAGATGGCATTGGGTTTCGCTGCGCAAAATAATTTTCTAAAGTCACTTTTTCAATTTCAGGAGCAAGCCATGAGACATGTTAAGGACATAGCAAAAATAAAAAATAGATTGATCAGCCTGTTTCTTCAGGGATGCTTTCTTTCAGCAACGTTGTCAACAGCCTGGGCAGGAAATCCAGTTGCTCCTGAAAACATGGTTCTGATAAACCCGGGTGGATTTATCCGCGGGGTGGATAAACCGGAATCTACCACAGGCCCTCCATCAGACTCAACTCAAGCATTCAAAGATGAAAGCCCGGCAAGGCAAATTTATTTGGGTGCTTATTATATAGACATATACGAGGTATCGAATACCCACTACACAGAGTTTATTAAAGCAACCGATTATCCTGCTCCAGCCTATTGGGATCATCACAAACTTAATCAACCCAACCTGCCTGTAACCGGAGTGAATTGGTACGACGCCAACGCCTATTGCCATTGGGCCAATAAACGTTTGCCAACGGAAGCCGAATGGGAAAAAGCCGCACGTGGCCCGGGGGGCTATGTGTACCCCTGGGGAAATAAACTGGATTCCAGCAAGGCTAATTTTGGCAAAGGCAGTTCTGGGAAAAAACACGTTACATCCAATGTCGACTCTCATCCTGAAGGGAAAAGCTACTACGGTCTCTTTAACATGGCGGGAAACGTTTTTGAATGGGTGCAGGACTGGTATGACCCAAATTATTACAAAACCTCAAAAGAAGTAAGAAATCCGAAAGGCCCTCAATTGGCATTGCCCCTTAAAGTTTCCGATAACAATTTCAATAATTTTTCACATGGAAACAAAAAGGTAATCCGGGGAGGTTCCTGGTTTGCACCGGCACAAAGCATCACCACCACTCACCGTTTCTGGAATGATCCCATGAACAATTCCTACGGGGTTGGACTTGGATTTCGCTGCGCACGGGATGGCAATACAGATCCAGAGATGGAAGCACGATCATTCTATATGGATGCCCTTATTAAGTTAGGTGCTGAAAAATTTAAAAACGCTTTAACTGCAATTAACAAAGCGCTGCTAATCAGCCCTGAGAACAATGAATACCAGAATTTAAAGCAAATGATTGAAAAGCGACAAGGTCTTTGAATTATCGTGAAAACAAAGTCAGGCGAAGATATTGAAACCATCAGGAACGGTACTGCTGGAATTTTGGCAAATAAACATTCACATAAGGCATTCCCAGGGAATTATGGGTTTCAATAATAACGACCAAATCTCCATGAGGGAAAAATGAATCTACTAAAGCCAACAGGTAACTCCAAAAACTTATTTTGCATTTTCTTAATAATATTTTTGTTTTCTGCCAACAATATCTGGGCCAGGGAATGTCCACAACAGCGAAAAACACAGGTTGCACCCAGCTCTTTCCAGAAAAAAACAAATCCTCTCAGGAAAGAACCAGGTCATTTAAAAAAGGGGAAGGTTCTCGCACATATAAAAGCAAAACCCATTGCCTGCAAGCAATGTCATGGCATGAAGGGTGATGGACAAGGGGCCATGGCATTTAACATGAACCCCAAACCCAGAAATTTCACTTGCAACCAGACAATGGATTCCATTTCAGACGGCCAGCTTTACTGGATCATTAAAAATGGATCAAAGGGGACCGCAATGCCCTCTTATTCCTACTTATCCGATGAAAAAATCTGGCAACTCATTCACTACATTCGTTCCCTTTCAGCATTAGATTCATAATTTCCAACTTTGTTAATAATTTCAAACATAGCGGGTGAAAAATGAAAAAAACAAAAACATTTCTAATTTCAACAACCGCATTTTTATTCCTGTTTGGAGAAGCTCTTACACAAGCCCCCTCAATAAATGTGTCCTCTACTTTTTCGGAAAATCTGGCCTGGGCTGGCGAGCAAGTAGAAATTTCAACTGGGACCGATGTTAAAAGCTGGGAAAGTTTCAGAGGGTGGAGCCCTCGTGTTCCCTATGGTTCATCTTCAAACCCATCCCGATCAACAGCCACCCAGTCTGAAAATTTAAAAGCTGAAAAGGAAACCAAGACTTCAAAACAGGAAAACGACGGAGCGGTTAAAAGGGAAAACAGCACTTCATCTCCAATTATTCGGGATGATGTCAAACCCTGGGAAAGCTTCCGCGGATGGAGTCGAGAAGTCCCATACAACCGGAATTATTGAAACAAACAACCGTAGTTCAATCCGGCTTCAACAAAGAGAATGATATGAAGAATACGTTAACGATCATCTGTCTCAGTTTAGTTTTGTTTCCAGCTTGTGTGGAAAATTACGGCTACGAAACGTTTGCCGATCCTGACAACAAGGGGGAAATTCTTTTTGCGAAGCATTGGAAGACGTGCAGGACCTATACCAGTCAATTAATGAAACCAAGCGAAGGCAGCGAAGGTGCCGGAGAATTACGGGACAGAAAACAACGCCTCTTTCTCCGTTGTATGGAAAAAGAGGGATGGAGACTAAACCCATGAAAACCAACGTATGCTTTACAACAAATAATGTTTTTCACACAGGCATTCAATACCTGGTTGTTATTTCCTTCATGATTGTCATCTCTTCCCAGGCCACGGCTTGGGGTTCTAATGAGTTCCCTTTAAATCTGCCTAAAGTTGAAGGCTCAAAAAGTTTTGATATGGAAATCGATCAATTTAATAACGCGGGAATAAAGCACTTCCAGAATGAAAGTTTTATTGAAGCGGAAAGAAATTTCAGAAAAGGATTGAACCTTGCCAGACAACTCAGAGATCCCAGTCTTGGTATTTTAAATTACAACCTTGCTTTATCCCTTCACAAGTCCGGGCGGCATGAGACCGCTACCCCTTACTTCACTGAAGCTAGAAAGTACGCCAGAGGAAACAAAGTAATTCTGGATTCTGCGCTACTCAAAAAACATGAATGCGGGTTTAACCCCAGCATCGAATGCAAAAACCTTCCTTCTGCAGACATGACCATTGAAGGTTCAAACTAATACAGGAAAATTCACCATGAATATCAAAGGATTTTCTAGAACATTAAACATAGTTGCAATTCTCATTATTTTAATTGGGCATGGGCCGTCCAGAGTTTATGGAGAATCCTTGCAAGATCCATTTTTGAAGGGTTGGTCGGAATACGAGAATAAAAATTTTGATTTGGCTTTAAAAACGTGGTTGCCACTTGCTGAAAGAGGTAACCCTGACGCCCAATACTTTGTGGGGATATTTTTCTCCAAGGGCCTAGGTGTTCCGGTCAATTTCAAAGAAGCAGGAAAATGGTTCCAAAAAAGTGCTGATCAGGGTGATGTAGGCGCGCAGTATCAGCTGGGAATATTCTTTGAAACAGGCAAAGGATATCCACGGGATCTCCATCAGGCAGGCTACTGGTTTAAGAAAGCGGCAAAGCAGGGTTATCCCGACGCCCAATATCACCTGGGCCGGTGGTACTCAAAAATCAATGGCGCAAAGCAGGATTTCGTTCTGTCCTATGTCTGGCTTTCTCTGGCAGAGGCGAACGGAATTCAAACTGCCAGACCAAAAATAAATGCGGTTAAAAAACAGTTAACGCCTGAACAATTAACAAAAGCCAGTCAATTAGCCCATAAATTGTGGTTGCAACTGGAAGAAAGGTAGAGGGATCATATGGTTTCCATCCAAAGTAGCATCCTGGTTTTAAACGCTTTGGTCTTCGGCTCCATATTTTTTGTATGGGTGGTTAGGTACCAGAATATTATTGAAGAATTTAGACTTTACAAGTTACCGGATTGGCTGAGGGACCTCGTAGGCATTCTCAAACTCTCCTTTGCTCTCATGTTGCACAGTACAAACCTTCACGTTAACTTGGTAGGTTCTTCGGGACTTGTAATCCTAATGGCATCGGCATTAATAACCCATTGGAGAGTGAGCAATCCATTTAAAAAAATGATCCCCGCAATCTGTTTACTTACAATCAGTTCATTCATTTTTTATTACCATTTTTTAAAAATATAAAAAAACCCACATATTCTGGAACCTTAGCGATTAATGGAAATTATGAATACGCTCGTCTGGATAAAATAGCAGCCTTTAATGAGTCGATGGTCAAACGTCGGGCGGCTAAACCGGAAGTACTGGAGGAAGTGTTGACAAAGATGGATAGGGAATATTATCGCTACGAAGATCGAATGATAGAGCTATTGAAAATCAGGACACAATAGATAATTCCTGCAACAAAATTCCAGATAAAAAAAGGGGCTGCAGATGGGTGGAAGCTGCAGCCCCTTTACGGCAAGAGCCGGGCCTTACAGAGGAGCACTTCCCAAAGCCCAAACTTTGCCAGTTCTTACCTTCTATAAAATTAAAAAGAGCTGTGGAAGGTTACTTCCACAGCCCCTTTGAAGGATCCAGTGACAGAAACTCATGCGCGTGCATCTGGTTGCGCCAGTTCCTCAATGGTCACGTGCACCGTTTGAACCCGGCCTTCTCTTACAACTTCCAGAGCCACCCGGGTGCCCGGCGAAACGGAGGCGACGAGTCGAGGCAATTCATCAATCGAAGAAATTTTCCGGTTCTCGAACTTGACGATCACGTCACCCCTGAGTATGCCGCCTTTTTCCGCCGGACCCCGGGGAGCGACCTGGTTTACCAATGCCCCGGAAGCCTCTTTCAATCCAAAAGAATCGGCCAGATCTGGCGTGATTTTCTGGATCATGACACCAAGCCAACCGCGGGTCACTTTTCCTTTTTCCTTGAGTTGTTCCACGATCTCCATCACGAGGTTACTCGGGATGGCAAATCCGATACCGACGTTGCCGCCGCTCTGGGAGATGATCGCGGTGTTAATGCCGATGACATCACCCTTCATGTTGATCAAAGGTCCACCGCTGTTACCAGGGTTGATGGACGCATCGGTCTGAATAAAGTTGTCATAAGGTCCACCCATACTGCGACCTTTGGCGCTGATGATCCCGGTCGTTACCGTATGGCTGAGTCCAAATGGATTACCGATCGCCACCACCCATTCGCCGACCTCCAGCTTGTCGGAATTGCCAAGCTCAAGATGGGGAAGGGAATCCACAACAGCCTTATGATCGATTTGAATCAAGGCAATGTCAGTCTTGGGATCGGAGCCGATCAGCTTTGCCGGGACCTCACGTTCCTCATGGCCCTGCCCCAGCGTTACCAAAACCTGATCGGCTCCGTCGACAACGTGGTGATTGGTCAAAATGTAACCTTCCTTACCAATGATAAAACCTGATCCGGAGCCACCCCGTTCAGGAGCGGGTTGCTGCCTGCGTTGTTGAGGTGGCATAAACCGTTCAAATGGATTTCCTGGGGCAAAACCCCGGCTGGCAGGTTTCACTTTTGCCTTGGTTCGAACGTTAACCACCGCCGGGTTTGTTGCCTTGGCGATGTTCACAATCTTGTTTGTTCCCAAAGGGGAATCGGTTTCCACAGATACGGCATGTGCGGCGGGGATTCCGCTAGTGATGCTGATGCCTCCAGACAGGGCCATTGGCAGAGCAATTGCGGCTACGGCTGCCCAACCCATGATCTTTTTGACAGATGACTTCATAATTTACCTCCTTTGAACTTTTTCCCGCTTACGCGAGGGTCTCTTCCATCCTGCTGCAGAGTGAATCCGCAGCTTGAATCTGACCTAAGAATAGGACGGCCAAATTAAGCTCCAATTAAAACAACATTAAGAAATATTAACTTTACAAAACCTCCTCTCCTTAGGCAGACTGGAATGCATGAAAAAGGTTTTTTGTAAATTTGCAATCAGTGCGCCATTGAAATACAATCGGTTCGCACAGCTGCCCCTATTTCAGGGATTTCGCACAAATAAAAAACCTATGGAGCCGACCATGAAAAAAGGAATGGCAGTGGCCATTGGAATCTGTCTAATCGGTCTGCTGGTAGCGCCAATGGGCCAGGCCTTCGCAGATGAAAAAGTTTCCACCCGACCTGCAGACATGAACAAAGCTCCGGGAGACACCGGGGACAAAACCAAAGATCAGAAATGTGACAAGATCGCGGATGCCGATGAGCGCAACCTCTGTCGGGCATTCACCCGTGACAGTTATTACTCTGATCAGCAAAAGCAAAACAGGTATCAGAACAAGGACCACAGTTTTTACTATTGCACCCTGGTAAAAAATACGGATAAACAAAAATTTTGTTACGCCGTGGTCAGAAACCAGAAAAGCATGTGTGGCAATATCATCGATGCGGACCTGGAAAAAGAGTGTAACGAAAAAGTCAAATAAGGCTTTCCTCTTTTCCTGCCAAATAAGTTTTAAAGAGCGGGGCTTGTCCCCGCTCCAGTTTTTTACTTTTTCATTAAGCCAAATACCTTAGCCTCCTGATCTGTTTCTCCCCACCCCCTTTCCCTATCCTTTTTATCTAAATTTTTTCATGCCAACTTCGGAATCGCCCAGACTGCCCCTTTGGAAAAAAGCACTCTTCCTCGCCATACCCATCGTATTGTTCCTGGGCCTTATGGAAGTTGTGATTCGATTTACGGTTCCCTTCCAGAATGTTCGGGCGCTTTGCTTTCATCCCATCATGGAACGCGATTACTGTCCCGGGGTTACCGGCGCGATCAAATACAACACTGTCCTGAATATCAATAACGATGGGATGATCGACAAGGAATATCCTGTCGAACGGGTCCCAGATACCATAAGGGTGGCCATACTCGGAGACTCCTTCACTGCCGGGGAAGAGATGGCAATGGGCAAACGTTTCCACGAAATCTGGGAAGAGCGCCTACCAGAAAAACTGGGGAAATCACTGGAAATTTTAAATTTTGGTGTGCGGGGTTACGGAACCTGGGAACAGCTACAAATGTTCCACCTGAAAGCGGCGAAATACAAACCCGATTGGGTAATCGTGAATTTTTTCTGGGGCAATGATATCGATGACAACATTAATCAATTGGAAGCTGGAGCCCCCAATCCCCTGGAAGATGAGTATCCGGTCGACTCATTATGGAGTCGGCTTCTCATTACACGGAAAAATTTCAACAAATGGCTGTGGAATAATTTAGCGTTGTATCAGTGGATTCGGACAAAATACAACCTGCTTGAAGTGAACATTAAAATCTGGCTGCGCACCGGTCGTCAGGAACAACAGAAGCGAATTGAACAGGCTGCAAAAACAAAGGAAGCAACACCGGCAACGAGTCCAGGCTCCATCAAGCCGGAACCGAACGCTCCGGCAGCTCCGCAACCCAAACCAGCTCCAGCCGGAAAACAGACACCGCCCGCCGCAACAACAGCTAAAACAAAACTGGATGTCGATCAGCCCTCAAATTTTGACGACCTGTTTTTCTGGGATTCCAAGGGTTGGGAAGTGACCCGAAAGCTGATGCTCAAGCTTAAATCGAAAGTAGAGGCTGGAGGAGGACGTCTCGCCGTGATTCATTTTCCCGAATACAATCAGGTTCACGACTATCCGGATGTGCCAAATCAGGAATGGAACGCGTTTTTAAAAACTAATGGTATCCCCTATTTCGACACGTTCCCCTTGTATTCCAAACTGAGCAAGGAAAAAATGATCGACACCACCCTGGTACGAAAACACGGCGACCATCATTTCAGCGAAATGGGACACGTGACCTACGCTGATTTTACTGAACAGTTTTTGGAAAAACTGTTAAAACCGTGAGATCGGTATTGAGAGGCTTCAGGTTTTTATTTTTTCCTATGTTTTCTGGCACGGACAATATAAGGCGCGATCTCTGGGGTTTTGCAACCGGTCTTTCCGTGGTCGACTTTCACCGGTTCAATTCGGTCGGCCGCCTTTAGCACACGCGATTCCAGTTTGGGACGGTAAATGCCAATTGAAATCAGAGCCATTACCATGGCATGGCGCGCTAAATCGGGTGAAGCGTGAATTTCTTTTTCGATTGCTGTGATTACAGGCGATAAATCATCTGGCAACGATTCATCACCTCCCACCAGACGGCAGGACAAAAGATCATAGCCTGCTTTTCTAATGAATTCTTTTTTTGACTTCATCCATTTTTTCATCCTCGAATCTGCCAACGGCGACCGGGACACCAGATCCGCCAACTCCCCCGCCAGCACTTTATAGTCGGATGCCTTGACCCAACCCTCCACCAGACTGATGGTCAACTGATCCGGGTCGGCGACTTTAAGCGCCAGCGTACGGCAGTCCATATTGCCCGTCTTCCAGAGTTTCAACGCCAACGCATGGTCGATTTTTATTTTCTTTTGAAGTTTATTAAGCTGGGCAAAACTGACTCCGTACAAGGGTTCAGAAGCACCATGGCGCATGAAAATCTTGCGGTTCTGGGCCGTGCCATTTTCCTTCAGAAATTTTTGTGTCTCACGAAGATTCATTTTTCTCAGGCGTTGCGGTTTGATATCACACGGCTTATAGTAACCTGCCGGAATCAATCGTCAAGTCAGTCAGCTTTTTTCATACTGCCCAAAAATTTTTATGAAACCCAAACTCACGGATTCCCCTTTAAGCATTTATCTTGTAGACAAAACCCTGGTCATTCAATTTCCTGATGTCTGGCAAACACTCAGTTGGGCACCATTTAACGGGGGTTGGGGAAAGTCGTCCTGTATTTTCATTCACCACTTGAATAAATTTGATGAAAGGGACCTTGATAAAATTTTTGAAGACCAGATTAAAACCCGGGGTATCCCCGAAAACTCTGTCGGCCTAATTACCGGGGCAGCGACAGAACATTTCAAAGAGGTTTTTTACAAATCAAAAACCTTATGGGTGCACGCAATCGCAACTCTTGGCCTAAGCAATGCCCGGACTGCTGGAGATGAAGCCGACGCACCAACCACAAACCAACCGGGAACCATAAACCTGATCGTGGCCACAAATGCCCTGCCAGAATTAACTGGAAACCTTGAAGCCGTCCACACCGCAACCATGGCCAAGAGCGCAGCCCTCATGGAAGCAGGAATCCGAAGCAAGAAATCTGGACAAATTGCAAGCGGAACTGGCACGGACTGCATCGTCATTTGCTCAACCGGAGAAATAATGGAAAACTATTGCGGCATGCACACTTTGCTTGGAGAATTGATCGGTAAAGCTGTCCGCGAATTATTGGGGAAAAGCATCGCCTTTTGGAAAGAGAAAAACATCGAACTTTGAAATGTTTTGCTTAAACCACCTCCACGGGCTGTCAGAAAACGAGTTCATGCGTTAAAATCAATAGCATAAATCAAATATCAAATATCTGGCGATGGACGCACACAACAAATCTTCAAAAAATGAAAAGGAATCGGAAGGGTCCATCATTCTCTTTGACGGAGTGTGCAACCTTTGCAATGGAACCGTCAATTTCATTGTGGACCGCGACCCCGACCTTCAATTCCGCATGGCTTCATTACAATCTGAGGCAGGTCAGCATTTTCTGGATCAATATAATTTACCCAAAGATGATTTCGAAACCATCGTTCTGATTGAAGATGGTCAGGTTTTCACCCATTCCACATCCATTCTTCGCATAACAAAGAAACTGAGTGGACTCTGGCCCGTCTTTTCAATTTTTCTGCTGGTCCCAAAACCCATCCGCGACTGGTGCTACCGGTGGGTTTCTACTAACCGTTATCGCTGGTTCGGCAAGGAAGAAACCTGCCGCATTCCCACCCCGGAAATGGCACATCGTTTTCTGGATTAGAGTTCTATTTCTCCATGGCACTCAAAACACACTCATCCTCCTGGACTGTTTCCTATTTATTTCAGGCGATAGATGCTTCCACTGTTGCCATATTTCGAATCGTATTCGGCATCATCATGGTCTGGGAAACCCTGCGCTATGCGGTTTATGATCGGATCGAAGGGTATTACATAGATCCCCCGGTCCATTTCACCTATCCATTATTCGGTTTTGTCAAAGCACTTCCCGGAGACTGGATGTTTCTCCCGTTTGTGGTGATGGGTGTCACCTCGTTTCTGATAGCACTGGGCCTTTTCTATCTTCCAGCGACCATCATATTTTTTCTGACCTACACTTATATTTTTCTTATCGATTCCACGCAGTACAATAACCATTACTATTTCATTTGCCTGCTCGGTTTGATTCTTTGCACCATCAAGGCCAATGCCTGTTTTTCTGTCGATGGAAAATTAAAACCGGAAATCCATACCAACCGGGTTCCCTATTGGCAACTATATATCCTGCAGTTCCAGATTGTTGTGGTTTATTTTTACGGAGGGATTGCCAAACTGAATCCGGATTGGCTGCAGGGAGAACCGCTCCGGCACTGGCTGGAACCAGAAATGTTTTTTCTGATTGAGGGTTGGCTGACCCATGAAATGTGGGTGTACTTCCTTTCATATGGAGGGCTTTTTTTTGATCTTCTGATAGGCTTCGGCCTCCTCTATTCGAAAACCCGTGTCATTTCGGTTTTACTGGTTTTGATTTTCAACTTAAGCAACGCCTTTATATTTTCCATCGGTGTCTTTCCATTCCTGATGATTGGAACCACCGTCCTGTTTCTTAACCCTGAGAAAGTCCGCGCCTGGCTTCAAAAATGGGATTTCATCAAAGGAAGAAAAAATAAAAAAATAAAAGCGGATCTGCTGGTCAATCCTTCTTTACCGGTCTGTCTTTTTCTTGGGGTTTATTGCGCAGTTCAATTGTTGCTTCCTTTTAGACATTGGCTTTATCCAGGCAATGTGAGCTGGAACGAAGAAGGCCATCGCTTTGCCTGGCACATGAAACTAAGAAGCAAGCGGGGAGATATTTCGTATGTTGTAGAAGATCCCGTTAGCGGAAAAGAGTGGCGACCTGACCTTGAAGACGATCTAACCCCAAGACAAATAAAAAAAATGGCAGGACGACCCGACATGATTCTTCAATACGCTCACCTGTTGCGGGACCGTTACATTGGAGAAGGTGTTGCGAATCCAATTGTTCGAGCTGAAACTTTTCTTTCCTACAATTTTAGAGATCCCAGACCTTTCATTGACCCCGAAGCCAATCTTTCAAAATTGGAATATTCGCCTTGGTTGAGTAACAACTGGATTCTGCCATTTGGAAAAGACTAGCCCATGGTTTTTTTAGCCTACCGCATTATCAGGAAGCCACCTTTCTTCAATAAAAACTTCAATTAGAACAACGGCTACTCCATATCGGGGAACCAATGACAACAAAATCCCAGCACAAACAGATTCAGCAGTTTAGCCCTTTCTGATTTTTTTGAAAAAAAAACCTGACAATCGAAGAAATTACTTCTGGGTAAAACCGAAAAAAAACACCACCAAAAAACAAAAATAAAAACAAATGGTTAGAAGACAATTTCCACAGTGTATGAACTTTAAAGGAATTGAAAAAGTTAACACAAAAAAAAAAATTTTGACATAAGCCACTATTAATCAATCCTTACTATCGACCAAACGAATCAGCAATTTGAATCTACTTTGAATTTCACTGTATAGTTTCAACATATCGCGGTGACCGCCAACTCTTGGCGTTTAACCAAATTTAGCCTGCCTGGGGGGGCATAAGGTATGGGCTCCTCCTTTTTAAGCAGGTCTGATCGACTGTTGCCGAGGAGCATAAAATGCCTGTCCAGCCTACCTATCCCGGTGTTTACGTAGAAGAAATTCCTAGTGGAGTCCGGCCAGTACCAAGCGTTAGTACTTCCATTGGTGCTTTTATCGGGAGCTTCCGTAAAGGCCTGCTCAATGAAGCAGTCCGAATTTTTAGTTGGGGAGACTTCGAGCGTGAGTATGGAGGTCTCGACCGAAACAGTGAAACTTCTTATGCGATCCAGCAGTTCTTTCTAAACGGTGGGACCCAGGCGGTAGTTGTCCGTGTTGCCGACACTGCAGCTCCTGACCTTCCAGGACCTCCGGTTGTACAGGTGAACGCCAACGCTGCAACAGTCACACTTGCCGCAGGAGCAAACAATTTAATTTTTACTGCAGGTCGCCGTATACGTGGTGAAAGTGCAGTGAACCCGGGAGAATGGGGAAATTCCCTGCGCGTTGAAGTCGACTATAATGCAAGTGACCCCGTTAACCAGTTCAATCTGACGATTCAGGAAGTGAGAACTGTTGGTGATCGCACTCTGGTCTTGCAGACCGAATCCTTTCGGAATCTCTCCATGGTGCCAGACACCCCTTTAAACGTAGTTGAAGTGGTGAATCAGGGATCAAAGCTTGTTCAGATAACCACTAATCCGCCTGTTCCAGTAGCGCCCTTCACTCGACCTGAATCCAATGGAACCTTGAGCGGGGCTCTGGACTCCCCCTTTGACATAAATGGCGTTGCAGTTCCCACGTATCCTTCTATCCCCGCAGACGGAGATGCTTTCAATATCAACATTGGAAATGGCATTCCTACAATCAACGGGACACTGAATTATGATGGCAGCACACCTACCACCTACCCGGCACTTCTCCCATTTATTGAGGGGATCATTCGCGATGCAGCAGATGACGCAACTGTCCCGGACGGATTGAAGCCTCTGTTGGCTGGAGCCCAGGTAAAACTGCTGGGAGATAACACCGCCGAGAACCCATCGCATTTCCATATCCAACTTGGACGGGCCGCACGTCCTTACGACGCTGCAACCACGGTTGTCTTCTCGGGTGCCGGGGCCACGGAAATGAATTTAACAGCGGTAGAAGGTGCCACTGAAAATGCACAACAAACGGCCCTTGCCGATGGAAGAGATGGTCCAGCACCTGCAGTTGGCACGACCTTTCGTCCGATCCCGGTTGGTTTTTTTCAGGGACAGCAGGCAGCAAAAACAGGATTGTATGCATTGGAAGATGTGGACCTGTTCAATATCCTTTGCATCCCGGAAGCCACCACCCTTGCGGCAACCGCCATGCGGACTCTTTACTCAGAGGCTATCTCCTATGTTGAGGACCGGCGCTCCATGCTGATCATCGACATACCAGCAAACGTGAACGACCTGGGCGATATGCAGACATGGCTTAACGAAAACAATGGGCTGCGTCATCCCAACACAGCGGTTTACTTTCCGAGAACCAACGTTGCCGATCCACTGAATGAAAATCGACCCAGATCTATTCCGTCATGTGGAGCAGCCGCCGGACTCTGGGCGCGTACGGATACCAATCGTGGCGTCTGGAAAGCACCTGCAGGTACGGAAGCCACGCTTCGCAATGTTGAGAGTCTGGCAGGCACTTTAACGGACCAGCAGAACGGTGTACTCAATCCCCTGGGTGCCAATTGCCTGAGAAACTTCCCTGTCTACGGCAACATCATCTGGGGTGCCAGAACTCTGGACGGTGCGGACCTGAGAGCTTCGGACTGGAAATACATTCCGGTACGGCGTACTGCCTTGTTCATTGAGGAAAGTCTGTTCCGGGGAACAAAGTGGGTTGTCTTCGAGCCAAACGATGAACCACTTTGGTCCCAGATTCGTCTGAACCTGGGTACTTTCATGCAAGACCTTTTTCGCAAAGGAGCATTCCAGGGGTCCACTCCCCGGGAAGCTTATTTTGTGAAATGTGATTCTGAAACGACAACGCAATCCGATATTGACAACGGCATCGTTAACATTGAAATCGGGTTTGCGCCGCTGAAACCGGCGGAATTCGTCATTCTAAAAATCCAGCAAATTGTTCGCCGACCAGAGGCGTAAGGAGATCCTGTCATGGCTGAATTCACAACCAATCCACGCCGGTTTGATCCCTACAAAAATTTCAAATTCAGGGTGAAATGGGACGGTCGGTATGTTGCAGGAATCAGTAAAGTAGGCTCCCTGAAAAGAAGCACAGAAGTGGTAGAACACCGCGAAGGCGGGGACCCTTCTACCGGCAGAAAATCGCCAGGGCGCACCAAGTATGAGGGAATCACACTCGAGCGTGGTGTCACCCACGACCTCGACTTCGAAAGATGGGCAAACAAAGTCTGGAATTTTGGAGCAGGGGCCGGTTCAGAAGTTTCCCTCGAGGATTTTCGTAAAGACATCATCCTTGATGTATTCAACGAGGCCGGGCAAAAAGTCATCTCATACAAAATCTACCGGTGTTGGGTATCGGAATATCAGGCCATGCCTGACCTGGATGCCAATGCAAACGCCGTCGCTATCCAGACAATCAAACTCGAAAATGAGGGTTGGGAGAGAGACGTCGAGGTTACGGAACCGGCAGAACCAAGCTTTAACGTTCCTGCCTGATTTTTAACCCGCTCTTCGGCACTGGAGATTGAGGGATGGCTTCGTTGATAAACGTGGAGTTGTGGGCAGGTTTGCCACATAACAATCAACGCCAAACGGTTGCCCGTTTGCGTCCTGTTACGGGCGAAGACGAGGCCGCCCTTCTGGATACGCCTACCCATTTGCTGCCAGCTGAAAAAGCCACCTTCCTGTTAACTCGTCTGCTGGACAGCATCGGTTCCCTTAAACCCATAAACGAAGAACATGTGCGGCAGTTGACGACGGGTGATCGAGAACGCCTCTTGTTTACCCTCTACTCCATAACGTTCTCCGAGGAAGTAGACCTCATTGCGCGCTGTCCCTTTGAGGAGTGCGGTACCATGTCTGAGATTACCCTTCCTCTAAGCAACCTTATTCATCCGGAACAAACCGAAAACCGGAAAGACTCATTCCAGTTTTTTGACTCAACCCAAGACCATTCCCTGACCATACGTTTTCGAATGCCTACCGGCTTTGACCAGGAAAAAATCGGGCGTCGTTTTCTAAAAAAGCCTGATAAAAACTTAGAACTGGAACTGGTCAAGGCCTGCATTCTGGAGATCTCCGACCAAAAGGGAAATACTATTCCACACCAATCCCTTTTGAAGGAATTGAAACCCCATCTGGAAAGTGCCTGGTCCGGTTTAGACCCGGCAAGTGATCCTTTCTCTAAAGTCCATTGCCCTGAATGTGGCCGTGAATACACAGCCGTTCTTGATGCATTCTCTCTCTTTTCCACCAGACTGGAAAACGGGGACGATATTTTTGATCAGGTTCACCGCCTGGCCCGGGTTTACCATTGGAGCGAAAGAGAAGTTTTAGGCCTGACCTTCGAGCGCCGGCAGCGCTATCTGGAAATCGTGGATTCAGAAGCGAGGCCATCATGACAGGCTTCATACAACGTCTTCTTTCACGGGGGACAGGACAAAACCCGCAACCCAATCAAGTCACGTTTCAACCGCGACCACGCTCCCGGTTCGAACTCAAGAAAACCGCAGCATTCTTTGATAACCCAACCCCAAATGAAACAAGTGGGAATGAAGAATCTGAATCTTCAAGAATAGAAACTCCTTCAGCCTTTCCAACACATCGACAGCCAAAACCCAAACCAACTTCAAAAAAAACAGCGTCGCTCCCGACGGCAGAAAGTCTGCATGCAGGAGACCAGGAAATGAAAAACCAGGAGGCCCCCCTCCCACTTTCCCGGAATGAGGACTCACCTTTAGCAGACAATACGACACCATCCAATTCAAACCAACCGGTTTCCGAAACGTTTGAAAGCGAGACAGGTAAAACTCAATCTATCAAGGAAGGAATTTTCAAAGCAACGCCAGAGGATCGACAGGGAACGCGAAACGTTCTTCCGGAAAAACTGGAACAAAAAACAATCGCAGACAAGAAATCAGAAAACCCATCGCCTCCCGGATCAATCAGGGAAAACCCTGTCACACAGCTTTTTAAAGTAATCGAGGAGCACAACTCCAGGGTTGCAGCGCAAGATAACGATCAAAATAATTTAGCCGTTGAAAACACATCAACAGCCAGAAAAAAAGAAGAACCGGAAGGCAGAACAACACCCAGACAAACACCAGATTTCATGAGTGAAACAAAAGCCCTGAAACCAATAGAAAACAAAACAGAACCAGTAGAGTCGCCGGAAAAAACAATTTCTCCTGGAGTGAATATTTCCATTGGACAAATTCAGGTGGAATTCGTTCAACCGGAACCGGGGATCAATCAACAACCAAAACCCACGATACAGAGAACAAGAGGGTTTGATGGGTATTCACGCGTCCGGCGCGGATACCCAAGTCGGTAATTCCCGATGGCTACGCATGCGGCAATGGCTGCGGTCAGTAGAACGATCAGGACGCTCCTTCTGGACCGAATGGTCGTGAGCAATCCTACTGTGACGATTGCCCCTCCAGACGTGGCGGTGACGGGGATAAACAGTGGACGGGTTAACCTTTATCTGTTTCAGGTTTTAGAAAACGCTGGACTGAAAAATCAGGAAATTCCGGGGGAAGGGCATCCGGCTGCATACGGCAGACCACCGTTATCGCTTAACTTGCGATATTTAATCACAACCCACAGCATGCTGGAAACCCAACCCGACGCAGACCTCAATTCACAAACTTTACTTGGGGATGCTATGCGCGTATTACACGATTTCGGAAATCAGATCGACACACTGACTATCAACAATACAAATGCAGGCCAGATAGGCGACCCCATACTCGACCCATTGCTGACAAACGAGTTTGAGCGTTTGAAAATTGTTTTGCATCCATCGAATCTGGATGATGTTACCAAGGTATGGTCTGCCTTGTCCGAATCCAATTTTCGTCGGTCGGTAATTTACGAGGCAACAGTGATACAGATTCAAACACCGCAAACCCGCGTACGCCCACAACCAGTCGAGACCCGCCGCATCATGGCCACTGTCCGACCGCGACCCGTGATTCTGGAAGCCTTTGTCACACCTGCACCTAATGGTCCGGAGGGCGAAGGCCGTGTGCGTATCGGAGACGAAATCACCCTCCTTTGCGAAAATGTGCTGGCTGAACGGGTTTACGTCCAACTGGGTGATCTGGACCCGATCCGTGTCAGTCCTTCCGGAGAGGGACGCATTCGTATCAATATTCCGGATAACCAGTACCCGGTGGACCTGGACAATCCTGCGACTCGTCCGATTCCCGCCGGGCAGCAACTGCAACCGGGAACTATAGAGATACAGGTTTTGACTGAGCATCCCGCAGATGGCGTGGAAGGAGATTTATTAAGCAGAGGAACCAACGTTCAGGAAAACCGTCGCTATTCCTCAAACTTTGCATTAATGCAATTGACTCCTCAAATCACGGGGGTTAACCCCGCAAATGGTCCGCTTGCAACAATTTTCATAGTCCAGGGGACACGACTTTGGCACAACCAGGCCCAGACTGCAGAAGTCATCATTGGTAATGCCGCAGTGACTATTCGACAACCTGGAGTTGGCGACCCATGGGCGGCTCCCACGCCAACCGAGGTTCAAATCCCGGTGTCGGATGTTTCGGGGATTTTAACTGTGCAGGGAGCAGGGGATCCACCCTATCCCGTTGCGGTGCAGGTAGATGGTGCCCGCAGTCGAGACGCAGGATTTACTTTTCACCTAGACCCTTGACCCATGACTGAAACGACACAAAATCAAATATCCGCCGAGAACCCCCAGGCAATCGAAAACTGGGTTCGGCTAAATAATGAGGTCATTCGCCTAGGTCTGGAATGGTTTCATCTGGTGTTGGAAGAGTACATCCAAAACCGCCGGTCCGAAATACCCCCATCAAACGGATCCTCAGAGAATCCTGTGATCACCGATCTTGCCGCTGACTGGCTTCTTCGATCCCTCAGAAGGGAAGAAAAATTACCCACCCCGGAGAAAATAAAAACTGCTCGCAATAATTTTGACAATGCACGCAAAAACATGGAGCAAACAGGGGAACCCAGCACCCTTGATCGTCTATCAAAAGCCTTTGGTCTCTCACCATTTGATGAAGATGTAATGGTGATGGGCCTTGCACCATTTGCCCAGGCCGGTTTCAGCGCTTTACTGGGTTATGCTCACGATAGATCCAACCTGAGCCAGGGGACTCCTCATCTGGCGCTGGCTCTTTTCACAAACGGAAATGAAGAATCCGAAGCACTGGCACGCGAACGGTTCTCTCCCAACTCCCCTTTACGCAGATATGCTCTTATCGAAACAGATCCTGAATCTACCGGTATGCTGGCACCTTTTCGACTGGGAGAACGAATCGGGAGGCTCTTTTTTGGTGAAGAGTACTGCGATTCGGCGGTGGAGCCTTTGTTAGGGCCGGTACCGGCAGGCCATTGCCCAACTCGCCATCAGGACCCGGTAAACAAATTAGCGCAGACTCTCGAGAAAAGAGGACTCAATGCGGCATTGATCCTGGGCCCAAAACGTTGTGGAAAATATATGGCTGCGGCCCGGCTTGCCGGAACATTCGGGATGAATCTGGTTGAAATGAAACCAAACAAATTATCTCCAAATTTTGCCACCAGACGCGCCCAGTTTAATGTTTTGTCGCGTGAAGCCATTCTGGGAAATGCCGCTGTGGTGATCAACTTATCTGCCCAAGGCAAATTCGACTCTGACGAAAAAAAACAAACCGCATTGTCTGCTGCGGAAGATGCATTGCGATATCTTGAATCACTTGTCATTGTGATTTCTGATGAACACCCCGAACTTCCGGACTGGTTACCTCTACTGAATTTACATGCCCTGACCGCATTGGATCGGATGGATATCTGGTCCCGGGAATTAGCCGAGGGTATTACCATAACCCATGATGAAATCGAAGCCTTGTCAGAGCATTTTGCCTTGGGCCCTGGAGAAATCGCCTCGCTTTGTAAAACCATGCAGACAGATGATCCCTCTGAATACTGGTCTTCAGGTCGCAAGATCGCGAGTCGTGGATTAGATGATCTCGCAGAAAAAATTGAATCCGGCTTTACATGGGAGGACTTACAACTTCCTGAAGATCTGATGCATGATCTGAAAGCGATAGCAGCACAGGTCCGTCATCGTTCTGATGTCTATAATCGTGGCGGATTCGGACGCAAACTCATTAGAGGAAGGGGAGTTTCTGTCTTGTTTGCGGGTTCCAGTGGTGTTGGCAAAACAATGGCGGCGGAAGTGATCGCAAATGAACTGGACCTGGGTCTTTACAAAATTGATTTGTCCAGTGTGATTTCCAAATACATTGGCGAGACGGAAAAAAATCTGAAACGGGTATTCGATGCAGCTGAAGCCGGAGGGGCAGTGCTGTTCTTCGATGAAGCGGATGCCCTTTTTGGTAAACGCAGCGAAGTAAAAGACAGTCACGACCGTTATGCCAACATCGAAGTCAGCTATCTCTTGCAACGAATGGAATCCTATAAAGGGCTGTCTATCCTTGCCACCAACATGAAAAGCCATATCGACGTCGCTTTCCTACGCCGGTTGCGTTTTGTAATCGACATTCCATTCCCAAGTGTTTCACTTAGAACAGCTATTTGGCAACGTGCGTTTCCCGAAGAAACCAAAACAGAAAATCTCGATTTTTCAGCACTGGGTCGACTGGAACTGGCAGGAGGCAACATTGTCGTCATTGCAGTCAACGCTGCATTCCTGGCTGCCGCAGAAGGGGCTCCCGTAAACATGAGCCATATTGCACGCTCGGCACAATCTGAAATGCGCAAACTGGACAAGGAACCCCGAATTCCCTGGATATAAAAAAATGAAGAAACAAACACCGCTGAAGGTATCCGTTAAAACAGGAGAAGTTCGAATAAAAGGACACGGCTCCTCTGCCATAGCGAACCAAAAGGCAAATTCTGTCTCAAAAGGTTTAGAACACGCTGTCCGGAAAATGTTCCATGGCCAAGGACTGCGGGGGAACCTTCACCTTGAAAAAGTCAAAGTCAGAATTCCCCAGGATGCCAATGATCAGCAAATATCCAGTTTGTTTGAGAAGGCCCTTGAGGACTCCATGCAAACTGACGGAGGTCGACATGGGTAGATTTGGTTCTGCAAGAAAAGTAAATGAAAATGCTCAGCCCAGAGTTTCAAACTCCCCGAGGAACCTGACATCGAATACCATTCCCCTTTCTTCCAGCAATCAGGTGTTGCAAAGGAAAGTCCGGGTAGGTTCCGCCAACGACCCACAAGAGGCCGAAGCTGATCGGGTAGCTGATGCCGTGGTCAAAGGTGGAGAAGCTTCTTCATTATCAAATTCCGGAATGAATTCTGTTCAACGCAAGTGCACCCAATGCACGGAAGAAGATTCTCCTGCTATCCAACGGCAGGAAGAAGAGGAAGAAGAAATGCAGGCCAAACCTGCTGAGAGTGGATTGATCCAACGGCAGGAAGAAGAGGAAGAAGAAATGCAGGCCAAACCTGCTGAGAGTGGATTGATCCAACGGCAGGAAGAAGAGGAAGAAGAAATGCAGGCCAAACCTGCTGAGGGTGGATTGATCCAACGACAGGAAGAAGAGGAAGAAGAAGAATTGCAGGCCAAGGCTGGTTCTGGAGGAACCTGTTCGGCTTGTTCAAATGGTCCGGGCGATTCTGCAGCATCTTCTGTTAAATCTGGAGGAAGGCCTTTGTCGGAGTCCGACCGGTCTTATTTTGAACCCCGGTTCGGGCGTGATTTTTCTGATGTTCGTGTACACACGCACTCCTCGGCTGAGAAAGCTGCAGGAAGCATAAACGCCAAGGCTTTTACTCTCGGAAATAATATTGCATTTGGATCAGGACAATTCTCCCCCAACTCAGCATCAGGTCGCCACCTGCTGGCACACGAATTGGCGCATGTTGTCCAGCAAAAAGGGGGCGGCCAAAAAACTGTCCGACGTACTGTATCCAAACATTCCAAATGCAAACCCAGCGTTAACAGTGCCCCCTCCAAACCGCTGGACAGGTTAAAAAAAATTGATGCGAAAGCCCGGGTCTTTGCACAGGTCATGGGGTTGGGGATGGCCTTAACTTCAGTAGACCCCGTTCTTTTTTCAAAGGATGTTAAAAAATTCACAAAACGGTTTGGCAAAGCGCCGGCCAAAGGGAAGAGGTTTAGAAACCGGTTTAACAATAAAACGTTTCCCACTCAGGATAAAGCGATCTTATCCGAAATGAATTCTACCTCGGACTTGTTTATTGGTGTGGCCAATCGTTTATCCAGGCCGATTGTTTATCGTTGCCCGGGGACCAAAACCATTAATTTAGAAAATTGCAGGGATAAATGTGAAGCTAACGACGTGGCCTGGGTATGCGCCGGAACCAGCATGAGCCAAATGGCTGTGTGTCCTGGCTTCTGGGGTATGTCAGACGATCAACTCGCTGGTGCTCTGATCCATGAAGTCATGCACGCACGGTTTAATAGAAAAGGTCATCCTGAAAATGTAAAGAAAAGGCATCGTAATCCGGAATGTTTCACCAGCCTTACGGCTGACACTATGGGATTTACGCCCTTTGATGTGCGTTGTCCGAAAATTCCATAACTAAAGTTTAAAAAACTAATGAAACAAAAATACTTTTTTAACAACTTGAAAGAATATCGAATCAACGAGGGTCTGGAGATTTGAGCATGGAACGAAGTCCAAAAGTTCTAAAGGGAGGGATTGTTTCCTACACACTACCTGAGCTTCTCCCGACGATAATCATTTTCCAATACAACCCCGATGAGGTATCGCGCAGCATCCAGGCAGGCAGTGGCCAGGGTGGAGGAAAGGGCGATGCGAACCGGGTCAACGGTCCTCCTCAGGAAACCCTGAGTTTTTCAGTAGAAATCGATGCCACCGATCAACTGGAAAAGCCATCGGATAATCCCTTAACCGTCGACAACGGATTGCACCCGGCTATCGCTGCCTTGGAACAACTGGTGTACCCGTCTTATCCGGCGGTCATAGCCAACGAAGCACTCGCACTTGCGGGAAGCGCGTTCATTCTCGGTGAGCAGGCTCCTCTCGCCTTTCTTGTCTGGGGAGAAAAACGCGTTTTACCAGTCAAGCTCAGCAGCCTTTCCATCAAAGAAGAGGCATTTGACCAGAGACTCAACCCGATTCGCGCCAAGGCAGACCTCTCACTTCAGGTTCTGACCTATCGCGATCTGGACATCACCAACCCGGGGTACTGGGTTTATATGGCATCGTTCACACAAAAGGAAGTCATGGCCTCACTCAACACAGTAGCAGGCCCGACTGGCCTGAGTGGACCTTTATAGGAGACGCTTATGTTTTTTAGAGGAAGCCGCTACGAGCCCGTCAAAGATGCCGAAATTGAGACAGGAGAAGGTCGACTGATTCGGTACAAGCGCATGCGATTCATTCCGGATGTTAATGGAAGCCTGTCCTACCAGGTAAAAGAAGGGGACCGACCAGATCTGGTTGCATTCAACATAATTGGAGATCCTGAGCATTTCTGGCGATTGTGCGATGTCAACAAAACCCAGCGACCCGTTGATTTAACCGATAGTCCAGGCAGTCGAATTTCGATTTCAGGTCCAGATGGAGGTTTTGGCGGATGAGTTTGTTTCCTTCATTTTTTGTCATTCAGGTCGGCTTCGCTCCGCTTCCCGTTCCGCTGATGCAGGCGTTGCGGCAAATCGAAGTTGAAACTACCGTCGGACAAGCTTCCATATTCCGGCTTCACTTTGATCTCAGCCGTAACAGTTTTGGCGATCTGGATGCCCTGGCAATTGATATTTTCCGGCCTCTTGTACCGATCACAATTCGTGTAGCTGCTGGACTGCCCATTCCCCAAACAATCATCAACGGTTTCATAAAAGATTCCAAAGTTTCGGCTTCAAATACTCCGGGATCTTCCACACTTGAAGTAGTAGGAATGGATGCTCTTGGAACAATCATGACCCATATCCAGCAACCTTTTCCATGGCCAAACTCCCCGGACAGCGTAATCGCCACTGCAATTTTCGGGAAGTACACCATGATTCCCATGGTCATACCAACACCGCCAACACGGACCATACTGGACACAACGACCACACAGCGCACTCACGATGCGAAAATTCTTTTTGATATGGCGGAATGCCATGGATACGAAGTATTCATTCAACCCGACCCGATTATCGGCAAAGACATCGGGCACTTTCATCCACCGTTCATCACTGTACCGCCCCAGGGGGTTCTTTCCATTGACTTTGGAACCCAAACCAATCTCAACAGCTTTTCGGTTTCTAACGACATGCTGAAACCAACTTCCCTGGTTTCCGCCTCGGTTGACCCAAACACACGGGCACCGATCCCGGTAGTGGGGCCTGTATCTACCGATTTGCCAATGGGCCTGGAACCCACTCTGCTCCGCATTGTTCCACCCCCGATTGAACGCCCCAAGGGAACGGACGCAGCCAACCCAGCGGAGGCGCAACTAAAGGTCATGGCTCGGGCCACCGAAAGCAGCCGTGCTATCACAGCAAATGGAGAAGTGGATGGACTCAAATACAATCGCCCGCTAATGGCCGGCTTACCGGTTCTGGTTCGGGGTGCGGGACGACAAAACAGTGGTCTGTACTATGTCACATCAGTAAATCACAGGATTTCACGTGACGATTACACGCAAAGCTTCTCCGCTTACCGCAATGCCGTCGGTCTTACCGGAGCGGAAGTATTTATAGACCCACTGGCCGCAGCTATTTAGGAGGAAAGATTTTATGGCAGAAGAAGGAACAGATTCCAGAGATCGGGTTTTCGGTAAGTTTGCCGGAACAGTTGTCAACAATGTTGATCCCCTGAGCCTGGGCAGACTTCAGGCGTTTGTCCCTGAGGTACTGGGAGAAGTTCCCACAGGCTGGGCCAAGCCCTGCGTTCCTTATGCAGGAACCACCTCAGGATTTTTCTCGCTCCCTCCCATTGGGGCCGGGGTATGGATCGAGTTTGAAGCGGGGGATGTTTCGAGGCCCATTTGGGCAGGTTGTTTCTGGGGATCAGCGGAGCCCCCAATGGCACCCCCGGCCAGTCCTCCACTTCCCACTACTAAAATTTGGCGAAGCGAAATGGGAATGACGGCGGTCATGGATGATGTTTTGCAAACCATCACCATCACGGATTCAACCGGACTCAACCAGGTTGAAGTCAGTGCACTGGGAACGGTAACCGTAAAGGGAGCAGCGAGGGTGGTGCTGGACGGCCCACTCATTCAGGAAGGAAGCCAGACGGCCGCGCACCCCTCAGTTCTGGGAGACCAGTTGATGACGTATCTCACACAGATCGTCACCATGTTTAACTCCCACGTTCACCCGGGTGAACTTGCGGCGGGTTTTATCCCGGTGACTCCGGCTCCGCCTGTTGCACCGATGACGCCGCCAACACCTGCTTTGCTGTCACTCAAAGTTTTTCTAGAGTAAAAGGAGTTTTTAATGGGAGACAACTGGAAACCAGGAAATCTGAATAACGATAAGACAGACTATTCGGAATTTGTTAACTCCATGGCCAGCACAATAGAGCAGGAGTTAAATTCATTAATGGTCATGGATGGAATCGATGGACTCAGTATGGACTCGAATGACGAATCCATTCGCGATCGGCGACGTTTGTTTGTTGCGATTGCCCGGGGAGTGGTCCGGCATCTTAAAGAAAACAAAGACGCCATCAAAATCGCATTACCTGAGGCGATTGAATTACCTAAAAATATAACGCCGAACGATATTCAAACCACGGGCTTGTGATGTTTACAGAAAAACCTTTTACGGATTTTCCTTTCACGATTGATGAGCGGGGACGCAGTGCATCTACCAATGAAGACGATCATGTGCGGGATCTGATTTTCCAGGTGCTGTTCACCTCACCTGGTGAACGGGTCAACCGTCCTGAATTTGGTTGTGGTCTCAAACAGTTGGTGTTTGCACCCGGATCAGATGCCCTTGCGGCAGCCACGGAACAACTCGTTCATGGTTCCCTCATTCGCTGGTTGGATCCCGTAGTGGCTGTTGAGGAAGTAACTGTTGAAATTGATGATGCTGAGTTAAAAGTACGCGTGGGTTATTCAAGACGCGACACCGGTGAAAAACGGGAAGATGTTTTCCGCCACCCCATTCCATAAGGAATCGAAATGGTCGTATCAAGAGACAAAATGCTGGGCTGTAAAGATGAGCGTCGATCTGGAGTGCTTAGAAATCCGGATCACCCACTGAATGGCATCGACTTTGTCGAATTTAGAAAACACGCGGTGGGACCTAAATACAGGCTGGAGGTTACTTTTCTTAAACCACTTCCGGCAGCCCCGGCTCTCACTGATAGCGATTTCGAAATTTTAGGGGGTGTACGCGTTGTCGGCATTAAGGTGGAAGGTATCGATACGGTTCCTGGTGAACCTGCACGATTGACGGTCTTTGTCAGTGAAGAAGGTGATTTTTCGAACTACATATTGCGGGTCAGTCATCCCGAAATGGACCTTGAACGTTCCGAGGCAAGGTTCGGGTTCCGGACAGGTTGCCCAACTGAGTTCGACTGCCGGGTGAATTCCGATTGTCCACCCGAAATTTACGATGAACCTGCGTTGGATTATCAGGCTAAGGATTACCAGAGTTTTCGCAGGTTGATGATCGATTTAATTGATTTACGCAATCCCGGCTGGCAGGAACGGTTGCCTGCTGACTTGGGAATGGCACTTGTCGAGTTGCTGGCATATGCCGGTGATTACCTGAGTTATTTTCAGGATGCTGGTCCTGGTACCGAAAGTTATCTCGACACCTGCTTGCATCGCATTTCAGCCCGCCGGCATGCCAGGCTCATTGACTATCGCATGCACAATGGGCGCAATGCCGTCACCTATATACACTTTGAAGCTCAAAACGGAACAAACGGGATTGTTCCCGCCGGAACCCTGCTCACAACGAAAATCAGCCACCCTTTAATTGGGGAAACAGCTCCTCCTGCCGCTGTCATCCCGGTTACCGCCCAGTTTGATTCTGATCCGGCGCTGACAGGAGCCACTTTGTTCGAAACGACGACTCCGATAGAAGTGGACTCGTTGCACAACGAACTGCGCATTCATACCTGGAATGACACTCTGTGTTGCCTCGGGAAGGGAACAACCCAGGTGTACCTCTATGCGTTAACAGGAAACGGACCAATTCAAACGGCAGAAAGACCAAATTTTAAAGAAGGTGATTACCTCCTGCTGGAAGAAATTTTAAGCCCCTCAACAGGAGTAAAAGCGGATGCCGACAAGGACCATCGACAGGTCGTACGAATTACTTCGGTGAATGACGAAACTGTCGATGCAGCATTCACCAATGAAATTCAGAATGGAGAACTGACTCCCCGTCTTAATCCCCCGAATCCAGGGGATCCTTTTCCACCCGCGTTGCCCCTGCAACTGGTGACCTGGGATGAGGTGGATGGTTTGAACTTTCCCTTATGCCTGTCAGCCCAGGCCGATGATGGGGATCCCATCGGCCCCGTGGCAGTAGCACGGGGAAATATTGCGCCTGCCGACCATGGACGAACAGTACGACGGGATTCGCAAAACGGTGAAGTGGGTTTACCCGGTGGAGAGTCCAGTCGCATTTTGCCCTTACTGCCTTTGCCCGATGCTCCCCTGACCCACCAGGGAGGAATGCCGAATGCGCCTCGCTTCACTTCAGAAGGGAAATTGATCCAGGGCAGGCATGATTTATTCCAACCCGCTTATAAAGCAGAACCTGCCGTAACCATTAAGCTCAAAGAAGAAAATGGGGATGAGGAATGGTGGACTCCGGTACCGAATTTACTCGATAGTGGTCCCTATGACATACACTTTGTTGCAGAAGTCGACAACAATGGTCAGGCCATCCTGCGCTTTGGCGATGATCAATACGGGCGCCGACCAAAAAGCATCACCCAGGTGCAGGCCCGTTACCGCATAGGCAATGGGACATCTGGCAACATTGGGCGCGAATCGTTAGTCCATGTTGTCCAACCCACCCCTGAAGAACTTCAAGATCCAGAAAATCCTGGAGTCGTTCAAAATTTTGCGGCTATTGAAAATGTCTACCAACCACTTGTTGCAAGCCTGGGGACCCAACCCGAATCGATTGAAGAGGTTCGCCAACAGGCTCCGGAAGCATTCCGAGCAATAATGTATCGCGCAGTCACCGTTGAAGACTGGCAGGAAGCCGCCATGCGCCACGAAGGTGTGGCTGGTGCCAAGGCCCGCTTTAGATGGACAGGTAGTTGGCACACGGTATTTGTGGCAATTCACCCACGTAAAGAATCGAACCTGGTCCGGCTTCCCGGCGGAGGACTTACGCTTGCAAAAGATTTTGAAAAAAATATCAAGAGCCACCTGGTTCCATTCAAACTGGCAGGCTACGATCTCAAGGTCAAAGCTGCAATTTATGTCCCACTAGAGATTGACATCAGGCTGTGTGTGTCACCGGGGAATTTCCGTGGCGACATTCTGCGTGCGGTTTCAGAACGCCTGTCAAACAAGCAATTTGCAGATGGGGCCCGAGGATTTTTTCATCTTCTCGAATTTAATTTCGGCGACCCTGTTTACCTGTCAAAACTGTACGCCGCCATTGAAGAAATTCCAGGCGTGGAATCTGCACGAGTCGAGGTATTCAAGCGTTACTGGTTTGATGCCAACGATGAATTGGAGAAAGGACGGATCCCCATGGGGCCCTTCGAAATTCCTCAACTCGACAACGATCCCAATTTCCCGGAAAACGGTGTGCTACGCCTGACCGCCGTGGGAGGCCAATAACATGGACAAACTCCACGATCCCAGGTTTTGCAGTTGTTGTCTGCCGCCGGTTTCCCCTGCACCAGCCATACACAATAACAGGCCGGGATTACCGGATATTTCCTATCGCCTCGGCACCTTTGCAACCTTCCGCCAGGCCCTGCTCGATTCCATTTCAAGTGAACCCGCGCTATCTGCCCTGAGCACACGGGAAAGCGACGACTTTGCCATCACCGTTCTTGAGTTATTTGCTGCCGTTGGTGATGTCCTCACTTTTTACAACGAACGCATCGCCAACGAACTTTTTCTAAGAACCTCGCGAGAAAGGGATTCCGTCCTCAGGTTGACACGTCTCATCGGCTATCGCCTTCACCCTGGCCTCGCCGCAACAACCCTGCTGGCGTTCACTCTCGACAAGGGCGCACAAACCCGAATCCACCAGGGACTGAAAGTAATGAGTGTTCCCGGGCAGGATGAAAAACCACAAACCTTCGAAACGATAGAAAAGATTCTGGCACACAGCGCAATAAACCAGAATCCGGTCTTTGCTCCACCCATGCCCTTCAATGTTTTTGCCAAAGGCCAAAACCAAGGTCCAGTCTTATCTCGCCCGGAAAACCTGACACTTTCAGACCGAATGGTCGTATTCGGACTGAACACCATTGAAGAAAAAACCGTCGATAGCCTGACGCTTTCACCAGCGGGTGAGATGCTGACCTTTTCTCCCCCTATCCAGAGAAAAGAACTGTGGCATGGGGTGGCACGCGCCGCCCGATTAGAACGAAGGCTAAGGTTTTTCGGTCACAACGCCCCTGGTAAAACCAATGTCTATATTCCCGGAACTCCCGCCAACCCCTGGCCAAAGTGGGAACAACAGAATGTTGAATCCAGTTTCAACATTATAAATACCCAATACCCCTTGGACTCACGTTACGAAGACATCAAACCCGGAATGCACATGCTGGTCGATTGTGGGGCGGGAGAGTCGCCCCGGTTGCGCACAGCAGTTGTGGTCGAATTAGAAGACAAACCATCAAAGATAAACACATCAAAAAACGGACTACCACAAAACCACACGGTCATGGAAGACACCGTAACTCATCTCCAGTTGCGCCAGACCATCTGGGGAAAACCATCGGTGATTCCCCACCCGGATTTAAGTCATTCTATTTTTGCCAGATCCGGAACAGGAGCAGCGGTTGAGTCATTAGTCGCAATATTTGGTTTTCGGTGGGCCTACCTGGGTCAAACCCACCTTGCTTCGTCCATTGAAGGAATACCAAGTAAAAATTTAAAACAACGTGATATCTTTGCAATTAATAAAAATGGAAAAATATTGCAACGTGTCTGGAATGCCGGCCCTATTCCTAATGGTAATGGTACATGGAAAAACTGGATCGAACACCATCCTGCACCTTCTTCATCAGGACCTGAAACTCATCCAGACATCTCATTTTCACCAAAACCGGTTCTCCTGAATGGTGACAATATCCAGCTTTTTTCCCTGGGTCCTAATTCCAATCTTATAACTGCAAATGTGACTTCCGGTGCACCCCAAACTTTCCTGTCTCTGGACGGAAACTTAACATCCGAACCATCTCCGGTTTCCACCAACGGAGTCAAAATGGATGTATTTGCACGGGGAGCGGACCGTGCCTTGTGGTGGATTCATTTTGATGGGGCCAACTGGGGAGAATGGGAGTCCCTTGGTGGAAGCCTGGCAACAGCTCCTGTTTCAATTTCTTTTAACCCATTTGAAATTGAAGTTGTTGCCCTGGACGACGCGGGGGCCCTGATTTACAGGAAGAACAAGTCCGGAGTCTGGAAAGACTGGGTCAATCTGGGGGGAAACTCCCAGGACAAACCGGCTTTGATCAAAGTAGCGGGGAACCGTCTGTACATTTTCACACGAGGTGCGGACAACCAGTTATGGCAAATACGTCGAAAGGGTAATACGTGGAGCGAATGGTCCTCCTTTGGAGGAGGAATATCCTCCTCACCCTCGGTACTCAGGGTGGGCAATTCCATACATGTTTATGCACGTGGAGAGGATGGAACACTCGTTCATATTCGAAAAACGGGTACCCACTGGGGAAATTGGAGTAGCCTTGGAAACGGCCTGGGTTCAATATCCAACCGCCGCAATACCCGCATCTATCAAATCTCATCCGAAGACATCGACTTTAGAAAGTTTGACTACCCTGCTGAAATAAACGGCGGACGGGTGGCGTTGCGATTGACTGAGGAACAGCAAAAAACTCTGCCGGGTGAACTGGAGCAACTCACCAAAGGTCGCCGTATCATCCTGAAATCAGGCTTCAACCAGCACGTGGCAACCATAACAACGGCCTTCCCGGCCAATGCAATCCCCGGGCAGTTGGCTGACCATATGATGGTGGACTTTTTCCCTGCACTTCCCGACACCTTTGCTGAAACGGAAATGCTCGGCAATGTAGCCAAAGCCAGCCACGGGGAAACACACGCCGATCTCCGGCTGGGCCATGGTGATGCGTCAAAAAAATTCCAGAAATTCACTTTACCCCATTCACCCATGACCTATCTCCCCAACCCTCTGGCGGTCGGTGGCAAGGCCGAGCTTGAAGTCCGAATCAACGGAGAACTCTGGAAAGAAACTCCAAGCCTTTATAATCGGGCACCAACTGAACGGATTTACACGGCGCGTCAAAATGACGATGGGGAAACCGAGTTGACCTTCGGGGATGGCATCATCGGTTCACGCCTTCCAACCGGTCCGATGAATGTCATGGCAACTTTTCGGAAAGGACTGGGACTTGAAGGCAAGGTAAAAGCCGATCAGTTATCGCTGCCCCTTGAACGGCCTGTCGGCCTGCGAGGTGTGACCAACCCCTTTGATGCGGATGGCGGGGCAGATCCTGAAACCCGGGACAATGCCCGCAATACGGCTCCATCAACCGTCCGTACTTTTGGTCGCGTGATTTCTCTGCAGGACTTTGAAGATATCGCAACAACCTCCGGTCTGGTGTCAAAAGCCTCCGTAACCTGGGTCTGGTATGAGTTGGAACGCGCCGTTCACCTGACGGTTGCCGGTACAGAAGGCTCTCTTCTTTCTCCGGAATCATTAAAAAGTTTATTCACCTCACTCGATGCTTCGCGGGATCCCAACCGTCAGCTTTTTCTGGCCAATTTCAACAAGGTGCCTATCGTCCTCCATGCCAAGGTCCTCCGGCACCCGGATTTCGAACATGATGCTGTGCTGGAATCAGCGCGCCAGAAAGCGCTGGATTTATTTTCCTTTGAAAATATGCTGCTTGGGAAATCGATTCATGCGAGTCAGATGTATGCTTCCCTTCAATCGGTACAGGGTGCCGCTGCAGTCGATATCGATGTCTTTCATTTAAAAGATTATGAGGACCTGACTCCCATTGAAATGAAAGTGCGGGGAGTTAGTGCAGATTCTCTGCAAAATCATATTTTGATTTTCCCGGCCCGACCAACCCCTTCTGATTCAAACCAAATCGATCGTTACGCCAAAAACGGATTCGAAGGAAACACCCCCCCTCCAGTCCTGCCTGCAGAACAGGCCTACCTGGAGGACCCGGAAAATGATCTGATAATTTCTGTTGTGGAGAGCCTGGATGATGAACTTTAAATATTCGAAGATTTCAAGTGCAGCAGCTTTGATGCCAGAGTCTTGTGACTCAAAACATTTAATAAGGATTCACTGACATGGCTTATTCAAACCTGAATGCTGACAAACTTTACAGCCTGCTTCCCGTCTATCTTCGAGAACGTGATGTTGAAAACGGAGAACCCTTGCGCGCCCTTTTGGGCATTATTGAAAAGCAGGCAGATGCCATTGAAACAGACATCCAGAAGCTCGGTGAAAATGCGTTCATTGAAACATCTGAAAACTGGGTCATCCCCTACATTGGGGATCTCGTTGGCACCACTCCACTTTTCGATGAAAACCAGGTGCGTGATGGCAACACGGCAGGAGAACTATTTCCTGACCTTACCGGCCCAAGTCTTCGCCCCTCTATAGGGCTGGGTAATCGAGCGGATGTTGCCAAAACTATATACTACCGCAGGCGCAAGGGCACCCTTCCGATGCTGGAAGAACTCGCCCGGGATGTCACCGGCTGGTCGGCACATGCCGTGGAGTTTTTTGAACTTCTGATTTGGAATCAATGGATTCGCAATCACCTCCGCCCACATTCCACAGGCACCCCTGACTTACGCTCCATAGAAAAAATGGATCGACTTGACCGTGCTTTTGATGAAATTGCACACACGGTAGATGTCCGCCACATCAGTCAGCATGAGGGCTGGCATAATATAAAAAATATCGGGTTTTTCCTGTGGAGACTCCATGCGTACAGAATGGAATATGTCCAACCCCGCCGACTTGGTGGAGATGGAGATTTTAGATACCACTTCAGCCCATTGGGTAACTCTGCTCCTTTATTCAGCAGACACCGTCGCGAGGGCGATGAAACAGGTCTGGCAACCGAACTGCATGTTCCCCAACCCATACGGCCCGTACGTTTCTATGAGGACCTGCAAATCTACAATGATTTACAGGTACCCCGCCCAGGTTTCACCGAATTTTATGGATTGTTCAATCAGGAGACCGGGTTCAATGTTGCTCCTGCACCCAGTTTTCATGTAAAGGTGGATGATGATCCTATACTGGCTGATAACGTAATTTGCCGAAACCTTTCTACCTGGTCTCAACCACCGGATGACAAAATAGCTATCGACGTAGAACTGGGTCGTTTGGCTTTGGGACAGGATTATCTGCCTTCCAACAAAATAGAAGTGTTCTACCACTACGGTTTCCCAGCCAACCTCGGCGGGGGCCCCTACGCGCGACGCGCCTGGCTTACCAGAACAGAGCTTTCAGATTCTGTATTGATAGTCAATGGCTCTGGGGAAGCGAACACTTTTCCAACAATCAACGATGCCCTCAATCAATGGGTGGCCAACGGCGGCGAAGATACGATCATCCGCATTACGGACAATCGTACCTATGAGGAAACCATTGCCATCGATACCCAACCGGCAGGCGGCAACTTTCTCGTAATTGAGGCTGCAGATGAAACCCGCCCCCATCTCCAACTTGACGGACCCATGACCCTGGCAGGCGACCGGCAGGATTTCTCTTTCACTCTTGGTGGCCTGCTCATTGAAGGACAGATTGAAGTCACTGGCTCATTGGGTCGACTGCGACTCTTACATTCAACGGTCGTTCCAGGAGTTTCCATCGCAGAAAGTCCTCCGCCCGAACCTCCGGCTCCACCGGCTCCACCTGCTGCGATACCCGGCCCTTCTATAAGTGCGGCAGAGTTGAAAGCGGACGGCAGCCCTGCCAATACGGAATTCAGTCTGGAACTCGCCTTTTCGATTACAGGACCATTACGTGTTCCGGTCCATTCCCAGGGCATCTATGCGCTGGACAGTATTATCGATGGAGTTGGACAGGACGCGATTGCAGGTACCGGAGCAAATCAGCACGGCCCTCCCGTAAACCTTGAACGGGTAACGGCGAGAGGGAATGTACACGTGCGTCAGATAAATCTCGCCACGGAATTAATCGTCGACGGCCTGATTCGAGCTGAAAGAATTCAAACCGGTTGTGTCCGGTTTTCTTATATTCAACCAGGTTCGAAAACACCCAGGCGTTACCGCTGTCAGCCGGATCTTGCAGAAAAAATTGCTATTGCTGAAGAGGAAAAGAACACCGGGGGGGCTTTGGATCCTCTGGAGGAGAAGGATGTTCGCGCCAGGGTGCGCAGCCGGGTAAAGCCGGAATTCACAGCGGAAGATTATGGATTGCCAGCCTATCTTCAACTATCGCTTGGAGGGCCTCCGGAAATTGCAACCGGCGCTGAGGACGGTTCCGAAATGGGAGTTTATTGCCACCTCAAACAACCGCAGCGTGAATCAAACTTGAAAATCCGCCTTGGGGAATATCTCCCCTTCGGCCTTGAATATGGAATCATTTACGTGACCTGAGGATTTCCTCGGCAAAATTGGATAGGAGCAGACCATGAGCGGCGATTATTCACGATTAACTTATGACCCGGTAAAACGTTATTCAGGCGTTTTGATGCAACAAGGCCGGGTCCAACTCGATTCCGACTGGAATGAGGAAATCGACATCCTGAGACGCAGGATCCGCACCTTATCGACCGATGCACTGGGTCTCATAGGCGTTCCCTATTTATCCCTACCCGACTCCTTTCTTCTCGGGCTGATTGGTGGTCCTCCTGCTGACGACCTGTCTATTGAACCCGGCAGATTATACCTGCACGGGCTGGTCGCGGAAGCCTTCGAAGAAGACTACGCAACTTATAACAATCAACCGTTCTATCCAGACCCTCCCCCGCTCCCGAATGGAGATTCGGTAGCTTATCTTGATATCTGGGACCGGGAAGTCACTTACATTGAAGACCCCGACCTGCTTGATGCCGCGTTGGGCGGGGCGGACACCACAACCCGCTGCCAAACTGTGTGGCAATTAAAGGTAGATGCGGTAGAAGATGCCGAATGCGGACTGCCGGTGGGTGAAGAACCTTCAGCCGGTCGTTTAACAACCGATGCTGTAGCACCAACGGTCCCAAATGATCCCTGTCCTCTGCCACCGATTGCAGGTTATCGGGGTTTGGAAAATCGATTGTATCGTATTGAAGTCCACGAAGGGGGTCCGCTTGGAACAGCCACTTTTAAATGGTCTCGGGATAATGCTTCCATTGTCTCTGCAGTTACCGAAATATCCGTTGCAGGCGCACAAGCAACCTTAACAGTCAACCGGATCGGTCGTGATGAAGTCTTGCGGTTTCGAATAAACGACTGGGTCGAGGTCACAGACGATCACCGGGAGCTCATGGGAGAACCCGGAGAGATGGCGCGCATTTTTGACATCGACGATGCCAATCGTAAAATTATTCTGGAAACAGACGTGACTGCGAATGGCCGACCTTTTGGAAACGATTCAACCCAACTTGCTGAACGGCACACCCGGATCAAACGCTGGGATCAAACGGCAACAACCAACTCCATTGACGCTAACGGGTTGATTACAGTAGACGCCGGGCCCATCGAAATTGAAGATGGAATTGAAATCAGTTTCAGCGCCGATCCTGTAGGAGGCAATTTCAGGATTGGAGATTACTGGACCTTCTGGGCACGTACTGCAACAGCTTCAATCGAAGTTTTAACAGATGCCCCACCCCGGGGAATTGAACATCATTATGTCCAGCTCGGCGCAATCGCCAACTTTGGCGATGACAATGCCGACATAGACGATTGCCGACCTCCTCAAACAGATGGAGAAGGGTGTTGCACAGTGATCGTGCATCCCGGTGAAAACATCCAGGCTGCAATTGATTCGCTCCCTGATGAAGGGGGTTGTGTCTGTTTAAAAGCCGGAACCCACGATATCACCTCCACGATCCAAATAAGACGAAGCCTGATCTCGATTCATGGGGAAAGCCCTGGAACAATTGTCCGATCCGTTCAGGCTGCACCGGTTCTGCAAATTGGTCCTGATGCTGCCAACATACGGGTCTGTTCAGTACAATTTGAAGCTGTAAATTCAGACAAACCTCCGCAGGCCGTAATTTTAATTGCAGGTGCAGTAGACGTTGCCATTGAAGATTGCCAGGTCAGGGCCGAGATCCCAACCAGCTTCGTCGGTATACGAATTTTACGTTCGGATGATGTCTCCATTGAACGTTGCGTAATTGAATCCGTACAAGTCGGTATCTGGGCCGCGGACTTTTGTAGGATGCTTTCTATTAAAAACAATGAAGTCAAACTTTCACAGGGATTGCGTGATGGGCTTGAGCAATTCACCCTTGGCGGTTCTGGTGTGGCTTGCATCCTGGTTCAAAACTCTCCCTCACCCTGCCACATTGAGGAAAATATTTTAACCGGTGCCTTTTATGGAATCGTACTGAATGACAATATTACAACAGACGGACCTCCTCAGTCATTGTCTGCCGGCTCCCAGATTCTGGGGAATTTTGTTATTGGAGCTAAGTCGATTCCATCCCAGGATGGAGATGACAGAATCAGTATTATCGATGTTGCTTCTGACTTCACAACCATCTCAAATAACCGTGTTTTTTATTTCTTTCAGGCCAACAACGGAATCAAAGTGACGGGATCGCGCTGTCAGATACTGGCAAACATGGTGATTTCAAATGTCGCGGACGATAACCCCAGCGGCCCTATCGGAATTCAGGTAGGTGACACTATTGATGGACAAAATGTCGAAGTCATGGGTGCCGTGGTGAATGACAATGTGGCCTATGGATTTCAACACGGGATCATTATAACGGGCATAGAAGACATCACTATCCATTCCAATTTGATTTCAGCCGATTCCGTTTCACAAAACTTTGGAATTGGATTAAACCGGGTTCTCAATGGATCAGTAAAAGACAACCGTATACGATTTATGTTCTCCGGTATTTATACCATCCGAGGCCGACTCAATCGTTTTTCTGGAAACTCTCTTTCGGAAACCGGTGGAGGCATTTCCCTTCTACAGGAATGGACTCCAGCGGTGACAGAGAATCGGATTGACCGCGCTTCAAATTTTGGTGCAGTGGGGTCACAATTATTTGGTAGATGCGATTTCATAGCCAACCGCATCACGTCAGCGGGATATGACAATAACTTCGCTATCGGAATCGGTGTAGCCTTACATGCCGGTGAACTTCACATTGAATCAAATGAAATTATTGATACAGGACTGATTGCTGACCAGGACGAGATATCCACGCGATCAATTGGCATATTTGGCGAATTCATAATGGAGGCCAGAGTAGAAAGCAATCTGGTCACATACACCAATGCATTTACGAGGGATCCAGAACGAGAAGACAGGGCTCTCAGAATGCGGGGACTCGCGGAAGCAGCTATAAACGACAACCTCACCCTGGGTTTTCCGATCCAGATCATCAGTAATAAGTTTATAGGAACAGGGCGCAGTGCTTTGGTCGAACTAGCCCAAGCCTCCCAAAATTTTGGAAATACAACCCTTTTTATTCGATTTGAACGGGTATCGTTTGACCATAATTATTGCATGCACGTCGCCTCAGAAAACGTGGGAGGTGAAACGGGGGCAAATTTTACAGGGGCTACGGTTTCCCTCGTCGGCCGCCATGGCATCGTAATGGGAAACCATATTAAAGCCACCAATCGATCTATTTCATCAGTCAATTTTAATGGTATGCCCGGACCTTTTATCGGCAACGTGACCACCAGTGGCTCGAGTCAACACCCACAATTCCCGGCACCTGAAAACAATTTCAACATGTTGGCATAATGAAAAAGGAGAAGGTTTCATGAGCATTGCAAAATTATTGAAGGAACAGAGAGACTGGCTGAATAGTGCCACAAAAAATATCGACATCAAAAAAGTAACAGAAAAAAATCTGGACTTTTCTGAGAAACTAAAACTCAGGCGCAAAGATGACATTAAGGAAAAAATAGCAACCCTGAAACGGCAGAAAGAAGAAGCCATCAAGCGTTACGATCAGGCCATTGCGGATCAGGACAAGGAACTCATCAGAATTGAAAAAGAAATCAGTTTAAAGGATCTCACGAAACCCCAAAAAAGCCCCGGGGATCGGGTTGTCACGAAACCGAAAAAAACAGGCCCGGTCTTGAAAAAGGCACCGAGCAAACTAACTGCAAAAAAAACCATCAAAAAGAAAACTGTAAAAAAACCGTCCGCGCAGCGAAAAACATCCCGAAAAAAGAAATGACTAATCTTCTACCTTGGGGCAGTTAATACCGCGAGGTTTTTTAATTTTGAGAAAAACGCCTACCTGTAGTCTTATTCCCGGGTATTCAGGTTGAAGGGAAGGAGCAATGAGTAAAACCAAGAGCACTGTCCAACGTCCTGCCTCAAAAACTTGCTTTCAATCTGAAAAACCAGTATCCCAGCCAAAAGAAAACGAACAAAAGGTTGACCTGGCTCCATCAAACAACTTTCTCAGTCTAAACCCTCCAGCAGATGCATACGGAAGTAATTTGTCGTACTCTCTCGCATCCCTGTCCAGGTCGAACGCAAAATCAACGTGGGGTTCAAATCAAGTCGCGTTGCAGGCATTAAAACCTTCAGGCATCCAGGCCAAATTAAAAACTGATACTCCGGGAGACTCCCTTGAACAGGAAGCTGATCTGGTCGCTGACCAGATTTCACAAATGGCCGACCCTCATGATGCCCCCCCGAACAAAGCCTCCCAACCCTCGTTAGAAACTCCTTCCATCCAACGAAAAGTCTCTCAAAGCAAAGGCGACTCCACAATAGCTCCACCCGAGGTGAAGAACGCCTTGAATTCTCCAGGACAAGCTCTCGATTCGCAGGCCCGTTCCTATTTTGAACCCCGCTTCAAACGAGATTTCTCAAGGGTGCGGGTTCATACCGATCAAAATGCTGAAAATGCAACAGATTCTATTCAGGCAAAGGCTTTCACACATGGTCGAAATATTGTTTTTGGAAAAAACCAATACGCCCCATCCAGTGCACCCGGACGCCGGTTACTGGCACACGAGCTAACACATGTTGTTCAACAAAGTGAGGGGCGTCCCGCTTTGCAACGACAGGTAAAAGAAGCTGAAGAAAAAGTTGCTGATGAAGAAGAAGCCGTTCAGGAACCCCCAAAACCTGCCGTCGCCAGCCGCCCTGAAGTGCAGGAACTGGATTACGCTTTCTTCTTTGCCGGGGGGGACTACGGTAAAGCCGCCAAGGCATTCATCAAGACTTACTATCCGGAGCATAAGATCGTTCAAGGCACCAGCTTTGAGCAAATGTTTGACCGGCTTTACCAAGACCTTTTGAAAGTGAGAAAAGGACGCGACGCTCATCTGCACGAGTTGATTATAGTAACGCATGCCAACGCTGCAGGAGGGCTAAAGATTCCGCTGACGCGCGGAGACGCTAAACGCAAACGTTTTTTTAACATATGGGACCTGGCTGATTTACAAAAAGAGTTCCGGGGCAATATGCACAAGCGATTCCGGGAGCGCAGGAAAAAAGTGGTGGCCGAGTTAATCGATCGAGACACCAGTGTAATCGTTAGGGGTTGTGAATTTGGGCAGTCGCAAGAAGCTTTGGATGCCTTACGCGCCTTTTTCGGAGGCCAGCCTCGCGCCTGGGCTCCAGAGGGCTTCCAAGGTTACGAAACCCTTCCCATTGGAAAAAGTTTTCTAAAAACACCGGAGCAGGCTTTCGATTTCCTCATGGAGCAGGAATATTTACCACTTGATTTACAACCCATGGAAGACGAGAGCAAGAAAAAATATATCGCACGCGTGTTCGGACTAAAAGGGGCCATACCGGCAGATTTTTTTGTAATGGGTCCCGAGGCTTATAAAGGCCTTAAAAAGAAAATCAAAGTTCATCAAGGGACACAGGAAAGTGCTGAAAAATTCAAGACCCGAGGACATTCCGATGCTCCAAGTCTTGGGAAGTTCTGGGCTCTTTCTAGCCCGAGTGATAAGGGTGAAGATACAGAGCTCGACCCACTTTCGATCCAGGAAATTGAAGCTCGCGCCCGCAAACTGAACAACCCCTACCGACCGCAAAATGCTTCCATGCTGCGACGCCTCGCAGATGCCTGGGATCGCAAGGATATTAAACTCCGCGAAAGAAATTGTGACAAGAATGATCCTCTTTGTGGACTAAAAGCTCCCTCCGGCATATTTGGCGACTCCAACATCACAGCAAACCATGCAGAACGTTTCCCGGGTCCACCTGCGCCAGTGCGTGATCTTTTCGAAGACGAAACAATGACCCCACCGTCAAAATCCGATTCGAAAAAGACCGACGAATTTACGGATCCCCTTGCGACAGCAGAGGGCGAAGTCCGCCCTGCGCAGGATCCGGAAGACCCACTCGTGCTTTATACTCCTCCACCTGCTCCAGAACAAACAGAGGAAGAAGAGGCCAATGAAGCATACAAACGCGCCACCAATTTCGATAAGTCAGAAGGTCGATCTGAGCCGCCACCCAAGGTTCCTCTGGAAGAAATGACGGACGCTGAGTTGCAAGAAGAATATAAGCTTGGGCTGGCCTTGGCAAAACGTGGGGATAAACGATTATTAGATGCCGTTGAAAACGAAATCCTCCGCCGTATCACAGATGATCACCCCAAGTTTGGAACTGCTATACCGCGCGGCCTCACGCCAGGTCAACCAGCCAATGCAGGACTCACTCCCGATGTCTTTATCAAGATGTTGGAAAACATTGCTGAAGGCAAAAACCCATACGGGTCCGGGAAAGGTAATGTTGCCTGGTTTATCACGGAAGGTGACCCTTACGCGGGACAGAAAGCGGAAAAAGGAATCAAGTTTAAAGTCGAGTTGACTGATAAGGCCGGGAGAATAACGATTACGAGTGCTGATCTCGAGCGAATTTATTCTGAGGTCGAGCCTGGTATGGAAAAAAAACTGGAAGCTCAATACCGGAAAAAGGCCGGGATATCTTCAAAAACCCCACTATCAAATACGGCACGCAAAAAAATATCGCATCATCTGCGCAAGGCAACTGAAAACGCGATGTGGGATCGAGTCGCGGAGATTGTTCACAAATCCAAATCTGGAGTGGGGGAAGTGATTCTCGAAAATAGTCGCTTTTCCCAACACCCGAAGAGCAAGGGCGGAGGGTTTCGCAACGGGCGCTATACCATCGTTCGAGATATGAAACATATTCGTGTCAAGGGTGGAGCGCAGCAAATTCTTGATACCATGAAATCAAACGGGATCAAAGCAGATCCCACTCTCACCGCTGCAGGCCAGGAACTTGCCAAGAAACAGAAGTGGGCAGGCCGAGTGCGGGGAGCATTCCGCGTTGGCGGGAAAATTTTGCTTGTAGTCGCCATCGCAAATGACACGTATCGAATCGTCACTGCCAAAGATCGTCAAAAAGAAGTGGTCAACGTGGCCGGTGGTTGGGCCGGAGCTCTCGCTGCGGGCGCCATTTTTGCGGAAGTGTGGACCCCGGCGGACGCAGCAGGGCCGGTCGCCTGGGCGATCCATGGCGTGGGCACCCTGGTTGCGGGCGGTATTGGGTATTATGTAGGATCAGAAACCACGGCCTGGGTCTATGAGATTACTGTTGAAGACGACAGCCAGATTCAAAAACTAGAATGAATAGAACCGAACTAGTCCAGACACTTGCTAATTTTTTTGCTCCCTTGGGCCCCTTTGTCAGTGCCGAGGAACGCGAGACTCAATGGTTAGGCTGGCTTAAAACACTTCAGGAAGAAACAGTACCATCCCTGCTGGACCTGCTGATAAACCCACCTCAGGCGGACGACTACGAACCGGCAAGCTGGCAGGAATTTGAATTTGAAGTGACGGAGGCCTTGACTGCCATTTGCTTGCGAAACCCGCAGCACTGGCTGGAGGTATTGGGTCCTCAGCTAACCAACCCATCCGCACGGCCCGGCATTATCGAAGTCATCGGCGGACTGGGTTTGGCAGAAGGTCTCTCATGGTTAAAGCCACTGATAGACAAAACAGATATGACAACAGACGAGTGGGTACGTCTAGCTTGTTCCCTCGGAATGATAGGAGGGCCTGAAGCGCGTTCCCTATTGAAACAAATGGAGACTCTACCGGAAATACCGGCTGATGAAGTCTTGAAAGAAATTAAAATCGCGATGGATTATTGCTGAAACCTGAATTAAATCTAGAACAAACTTTGGGGAAACCAGATTGTCAATGCGTACGATCACTCCAGGTCGGACCACTGCAAGGTGTGCCATTGAGGGAGGTCGTGTGCGGCTTTTTTGGTGAGTACTTTTTCAATATCTCGTGGAAGAATACCGGTACCGGGCCTGAGTAATACCAGGTCGCCTTCTTTAATAGACTGGCCAGCAGACAGCGAATGCTTGAGGGTCACACTTTTTCGCACCAGATCGCGGATCGGCAATTCCGAGGGTGTGGGGGTTTTCTTCGAGGAACCGAGAGCCTGAGTAGTAGCGCGGATATTCTCCACCATTGTTTTCAATTCATTCGGTTCAACAGACGCCGCGTGATCCGGACCCGGCATCGACCTATCCAGCGTAAAATGTTTTTCGATGACGCCGGCCCCCATGGCTACAGCCATCACCGGGACCAACAAACCTTCTGAATGATCGGAATATCCGACAGGCAGATTGAATTCCTGCTGCATGGTTTGCATTGCCCGGAGATTGATATCGGACAACGCAGCCGGATAGTTCGAAGTACAATGGAGCAATGTCAGCATAGTCTCGAGAGGTTCATTAAAACCAAGATTCTCTCGGGTATTGCGGATGGTCTCAACCGCCTCGTGGATCTCTTCAATGGTGCCCATTCCGGTAGACAAAATCATGGGAAGATTTTTTCGGGCAAGGTGCTTCATCATCACGAGGTTGGTCAGTTCTCCAGATGGAACTTTAAACCTCTTGATTCCCATCCCAACTAAAAAGTCCGCCGTCTCTTCATCAAAGGGGGTGGACAGGAATTCAATGCCCGCTTTGTGGCAATGTTCCTTCAAACGGTGATGCATTTCAGTCGACAGCTCTAGCTTTTTAAGCATGCTGAGTTGATCGCCATCACCGGTCTTGTCTTTCTGATATTCGGCTTTTTCGGCACCCGGTTTTGTTAACGATTCGGCGCGAAAGGATTGGAACTTGACCGCATCGGCACCCGCTTCGGCAGCCACATCAACCAGCTTGAAGGCGAGGTCATCGGAGCCGTTGTGATTGACTCCGGCTTCTGCAATAACAAAGCATTCAGCAGGGGCTACCATACGGTCAGACCTCCATCGACAACAATGTTCTGGCCGGTAATATAGGATGAGGTGTCGGATGCAAGAAACAGGACGGCCCCGCAGAGTTCATCGCCATCCGCCATGCGACCTAAAGGAACCCGTGCGCTGTAGCGATCGGTGAACGTTTCGTTTTGCCCGCTGTAGACTCCACCCGGTGTAATGGCATTCACTCTCACACCTTTGCCCCCCCAAAAAGCGGCAAGATAACGAGTGAGGCCCCAGACGGCGGCTTTGCTTGTGCTATATATCGCCGGTGTGTTGATAGCGCGCCCTTCATACTCTGAACCCTCGTAAACCCGCTGATCGGGAGCGACGATCCCATAAATGGAAAGCGTATTGATGATGCTCCCTTTCCCACGTTCCGCCATTTCCGAACCAAAGGCCTGACAACCCAACATCACTCCGGTAGTGTTCACGTTCATCACGAAGTTCCAATCTTCAAGTGGAAACGTTTCAAAGGGTTCGAAAAAGTTCGGGCTTTTCGCCGCAGCGTTGTTAATCAGGATATCAACATCGCCCAGGTTTGAATTAATCTTTTGCTTTAAATCATCCCAGTCTTGTTTCAGGGTAATGTCCACTTCAAAAGGAAAAGCGGAATCTGGCAGTTCCTGATTAATGTCAGCAGCCACCCTGCGGGTTTTTTCCAGGTCGCGATCGACAATGGCCACACGGGCACCCTTGCCTGCCAGGGACCAGGCAAAACGGGCTCCGAGAATTCCGGCACCGCCGGTCAGCAACGCCACTTTTCCCTTCAAGTCGATTTGTGTTTTAGCGGGATCCGGTTTTTTCATTTAAAAGAAGCTCCACTATTTTAAAATCTATGAATTCGTCAATATCTATTGATCGTTCTCGGGGCATGATGTGCAGCCTGGCATTACCCTCCCACAACCCTTTACTCAGGGTTTCCCGGTGCCACACATAAATGGAAGCATTCATGGAATAGACTTTGGGAGCCGATTGCCGACCGGTCACCCCGCCCTGAATTGATTTTGACAGAGAGAAATATCCATCCGGTTTTTCTTCGACCATATTGAAGTAAGGGTTTTTTTCAGCTTCAAAACCGGTAATGACCACATCTGTTTTATCATCGAGCATGGAAAGGCAAGCCAGTATATCAGACATCTCTCTCAGGGGAGAGGTGGGGTCGAGGTCAATAATACGCTCAACCTTCACTCCCGATGCAACCACCCAATCGACCAGATGCTCGATAACAGGAATTTTGGGAGCCTTGTTCCCGGCCAATTCAGCCGGTCGCATAAAAGGAACCTCAGCCCCCGCGTTGCGTGCCACTTCGGCAATTTCCTCATCATCTGTAGAAACGTACACCCGGTCAATTTCCGGGCAAGCCAGAGCCTGCTCCAGAGTGTAAACGATCAGCGGCTTACCCAGCAAAGGCAGCACGTTCTTCCTCGGAACACCGGTGGACCCTCCCCTGGCACATACTGTACAAATCGTGGTCATTGAATAGTCCTCTCATAAACGTTCAACGCCAACTCAACAGAATCCAATCCATCCAGAATATTCTGGGAGGTGGCGGCCCCCGCCTTAATCGCTTCAAAAAATTCCCGCATTGCCAATTCGTAAGTTTTGGACACATCAAAACCATCTGCTCCGCAATTAACTGCCTCGGAACCATCCTTGGTTATCTGCATCAATGTTTTTTCCTGAAGATCGAATACCAGGCTTCCCAACTCACCAACCACCTCGTACCGCCGTACCGGCTTTCTTGAAATGTAATCCAGTTGAATGGTGACTGCCGGAGGCCCTTCATTTTTACCCATGACAATAGCTGCCGTGTCTTCCGTTTCAATACCCAGGGAACTGAAGTTCCCCAAAACAGAGCCAATTCTTTCAAATTCACCAAACCACCACCGGACCATGTCAATTTCATGGATGAGGTCAAACACCACCCCTCCCCCCATTTCACGGTTGCTGCTATAGCCATTTTTGTAATCCTGTTGTGGACGCCAGTCGGGAAGCCATTGTCCTGCTGTAAATCCAGCTCGTAGCACGGTTCCCAATGACCCATCATTTAGGAGTGCTCTCGCTTTTTGAAGCGCGGGAAGGAACCTCAAGTTGCACCCAACCAGAGTGGGGCTTTTAAAACTTGAACTCTTTAACCGGAACCTGATGGCATTCACATCCTCTCTTCGAGTCGCCACCGGTTTTTCAATATAAAATGGAAGATGGGCATCGATAAGTGGGATCAGGACATCGGTGTGCAATGCCGAGGGGGTAGCAATAACAGCATAATCAGGCTTGGAACCCAGGGCATGATCAAGGTTATCTGTCACCTCTGCATTAATGGAAGCGGACAATTCATCCTGGCGCCCCCCTTTTCGTAAAAATATAAACCGGCTTTCCGGGACAAGTTTCCTAATGTTTCTGATATGCCGCTGTCCGATAGAACCGGTTCCAATTATAAGCCCTAGCATATTAGACTTTGAAAAGTTTCATTTCGGGTGGTTGTCAAACACTGGCAATTTTTCATGGGAGTATTTTCATCGTCTGAAAAGAAGAAATTTTGGATGGGTTTGGATCTAACGTTAAACCTGGCTAAAGCGGAGATTTTTTTCGCAGAAAACGATTTAATTGGCCGGAGGTTTCCAGGTACGGTTTTATCTCTAAAACTATTGGCATTATGCCATATTTAGTCACCTTTCTGAATTAGAATCCCAGCCTGAAAAAACTCCTCGATTCGCTAACGCACCCTCGTTTTTATTGTGAATTTTGATGCTTGTTTTATTGTTTTCTAACCCGCTTTTCCCTTGATAAAGTTATCGTTAAATCTTAATATAAATTAGGTTTTATTGTCATAACACAAACGCAAAACCCTCTTTAGTTTCATTAGTTTAATGAAACTGCACTCGCATGGACTTATGAAGTCCACCCTGTAGACCTGGAACGCAAAACAACCCCGATAAAAGGTCGATTAGCCTACTTGTGTGATTGATTTCACAATTAAATTACTACGGTTTCATTTTTGAATCGAGACTCATCAAAAAATAATCCCTCAATTTTTTAATCTATTAAAAGGTCTACCACTAAATGCCCAAGGAAAAGATCGTATACGTTGTTCACGGTATTGACACAGAAGGCCCCTTGCATGAATCCTTATCAGCCACGTTTGAGCGGCTGCAAGACACTTTTGATATCAACCTCACTCCCAGCTATGCAAATCTGCAAAAACTCCGGAATCAGGAAATCGATCTGGACGGAAGGGAAAGTGTTGTTGCCAAATTCCTCGACCCATCCCTGTTAACTTATAATGAAACATGGGATCACATCGACAAGATGCTGGCCCGAATCCTGGCAAAAGACTACCGGAATCAAATAACCGATTCCTTTGGCGGTGGCTGGGTTTACAATTGGTTTTGTCTCGATCATGTCGGGTTTGAGGTAAACCCGAGGGGAAAGGATCTGGGCTATCATAATGTCTATGATCGCTACATGGAGTTTTTAGACAAATACGACTCTCATGAAATCGACGAAATGGATTGGCATTTCCATCCCCTTTCCACTTACCGGGAAGCCCATCGCTGCGCCACCTCCTATGAGAATTCTCCACACCTTCATCCAATACTTTGCCGCAAAATTATAGAGCGGAATTTTTTCCCTTCTGTTTTTCGCGCAGGATTTCACGTAGAACGCCCCGATTGCCATTGGTTTCTTGAGCAATGGATTCCATTTGATGGAACCAATCTGGCTGTAGACAACCTTGAAGAACTGGAAATGCAAAACGATTTAAGAAACGGCCGTTTTGGGGATTGGCGGCGGGCTCCTTCTGATTGGTCTGTGTATCATCCGGACTTTTATGATTACCAGAAACCCGGTCAATGCAGACGATCTATTGCCCGATTCCTCAACGTAAATACCCGGTTTGCCAATATCACACAGGAAGAAACCGACAAAGCCTTTCGTAACGCGCAGAATGGAATGGATGTGATGTTAGGACTGGCATCACATGACTATCGGGAGCTATCAACGGAAGTCGACATGGCAAGAGAAATGATCCAGAAGTCTTCCGAAAAATATCAGGATGTGAAGTTTAAATTCTGCAAGGCTAAACACGCTTTCAACCAGGTTGTTAATGCCGGGGACTATGCCCCCTTGGAGTTAGACGTCTCGCTTTATCGAGATGCGGGTGCATTAAAGTTGAAAATACTAACGAAGTCCGGCGAAGTGTTTGGCCCTCAGCCCTATTTGGCCATCAAAACGAAATCAGGAAGGTTTATCCACGACAACCTGGACTTTGGCCTGGACCAGCGCAGTTGGCATTATGTTTTTGATGCCGATTCGGTATTGGACACCGATGTGGAAGTGGTTGGAGTCGCTGCAAACAACAAATACGGTCATACTTTTATAAAGAACCTGAAAGCTGACATTTGACAACACATTGAAAAGCATCCGGGATGAACAAGTTCATTTCTCCCAACCCATTTTTCCTGGATTACCCTGCTCAGGGAAAAATTTAAGAAGACTCACAACAAACTTTTTTCTTCGCATTCCACTATTATGGGCACCAAGGTCGATGGGGTTAAGTTCCCCAATTTTTTTTACGGCGAAGCTCAAAAAAAATCAATCTAACTGACTACAACCATCAATCTTGAATTAATAATCCTATAGATCGAGAACCAGCCTGCCCTGCCACCGTATTATGGTGCCAGCAATCGCAAGTCATATCGTTCACCATGTCAAACAACCACGATGAAACCCTGATTGACCAAGGAAACCAGACCTATATTTTTCTTATAGGAATTGTATTGTTTGCATTTTTATTGCTTCCCCTTGTCCCTGTTTGGGCGGCATCCCTGAGAATTGTCCTGGTTGGGATATGCATTTCCCTCATTGCCAAAGAACAAAATTCGCCTTCTCCCTTCAAGGTTCTTCTGATATTTACCGGTGGCTTCACTCTCCTATCAGTCATTTCAGCAGACCTCTATTCGGCCATAAACTCAAGCTCTCCGGCCTCCTACCTGATAAGGTCGGTAAAAAGTATTTTTGGTCACCCATTTGGAACCAAAGCCGCTTTTTGCGTCTATTTGATTGATTGGTTTCTTATCATTACGATTGCACGTTTTCTTTGGTCGAAGAGCGATAAACAACCCCGTTTTGTTGTAACGTTTCTACTTCTCTTTTATTTGTTTTCTCAAGGACGTTTGTTTGTCGAGATTTTCGGCGTATTGACCCAATCTGGTGAAGGGGATGTTCCGCAAAACAACCTGGCTGCCCATTTAAACGGACTTTCTACCTGGGGAATCTGGGTTGGAGGATTTCTTGCAGCAGTATTTTTTGCTGACAATACCCACAGAATAAAAGTAATCCTCTATACCTGTTTAGGAGCCGGAGTTCTTCAGGCTTTAATAGTCGATCTTCAATGGCTATTTTCCGATTTTTCATATGTACTGGAGAGTGAAGATTTCAGCAAATACTTTTATCGCGTTCGAGGAACTTACTATTACCACGCATCTTCCTGCCAAGTGCTGATGCTTTTGTTTTTTGTGTCCTTATCCCTCTATGCGTTTGGTGAGTCAAAACGCTTGTTCATGTTTCAGTTGCTGATGATCAGTGCCATCTATCTAAACACAACCAGATCAATCAGCTTAACAATGATAATTGGCAGTATCCCTTTCTTACTGTCAATGTTTTTGATGCGAAAGAAAAACAAAACGGTATTGGCCTTGCTAACCCTTGTGGTTTTATTATTCACGTCGGAAGTCTTTGTCATAAAACCTGTCAACTATGTAACAGATATTCCCGCGCCTAAACAAAGTGCGAAAAAAAACAAGATACAAACAAATCCAATAAAAAGTGTCTACGCAACTATATCCAAAGAAGGGCCACAGTCAGAACAAGCCACTCCATCAGTCCCGACTGCCCCATCAGACACAGTAGTCGCTTCCGGACAAACCAATCCCAACGCATTCAGCCCTATTGTTGTAGACCCATTAAGTGGAGGACCCGCCCCACTTACTGAAGAAAAAGTAGCCTCTGCACCGGTTGACATGGTGACAGCCAATCAATCCAGGTCGATGTTATTTTTAAGCGGCCTTCCTCTTTTCACCAAAACCCTGCTATTGGGCCAGGGAGTTGGCGTGGCAAAAATCCAACTCTATGGAACCGCTTTCGGAGGCATCGAGAACACCTATTCCACACATGCTCTTCTACCGGACATTTTTATCATGGGTGGAGGGCTGGCGGCGCTCATGTTGATATCATTTGTTTGTTACATTATAAAGCTGGCGGCACAAAAAATTATAAGTGAGCCTTCCAGCCCAACAGCCTGGGCTTTATCTTCCCTGCTTTCCGGACTAATCGCCTATCTCGCCAGTTCCTTCTTCTTCCCTCAGGAAAGAAATCTGACTATTTTATTTGTATTCATCATATTAGGATTAATTGTTTCCTTGTCAGTGACAAAAACTCCATCTACAAAAGAGCCCAATCCAAAACCACCACGGCCTTACAAACCCGCGTTGGCTTTAATTTCGAGCGGGGCAATAATTTGGGCTTTTGCTACCAGCCCCAGCTTTGCGTTTCCGTCAGTGGAGTTTTGCTTTAAACATCACCAGGGGGAACAAGTCTATACCAACTCTCCTCGTATAAAGTTTCTGGTAAAACGACTATGCCAATTTAATGATGAGGCGGAATCCACTTTTTTGCTAAAGGACGACGTCGGTTCTCTGACCAATATTGACGATAGCTGGGTACTTTGGAGCTCCATGCAGGATTCCAAATACCCTAATTTGAGAGAAGGCCTGGAATACAATCACCATCGAGGTTGGGAAAGGATGCCCAGTATGACCCTTCCCAGAAACTGGATGGTTGTAAAAAATGTTCAGCCCGTGGTGTCCTTTATTAAAGTAGGGGCCCAAAAGAAATTCTTTAATGCCGCTGATGCTGGCCTTTTAAAATGGCAAAAAGTTTCGGGAGGTGATACCTGGAATCGCAAACATTTGCGAACTACTATCGAAAACAACTCTCTGGAAAAAGATAATTTTATTGTCATGAGTTTTACCCCGCATTTGAAAAATGGAATTTCTTTATCAGGGTTTCAGTTGAAGACAACTCAAAGAGAGGCTGAAGATACCGCCATTGAGTACGAGTTGGATTTTGGTGAGGGCGAGTCTCTAAAAGGAAAAGAGCATCTTAAAATATATGAAAATGATATTGCGATAATGGGAATAGATTTCCCAACCCAAAAAGTTTTTGGCATGAAGTTTATATTGCCAGGTTCCATTGCAGCAAATACATTCCTTCAACTTGCAAGCGATTTCTATCCCCAACAAAGGGTTTCAAGCAACGTCAGTTCAGTCTACAAAATATTTGATCACAACCATGGGTCATATTTCCAGGTTGCTGACTTCCGGGATTCAAGAGGGGTACTGGTGGATCTAGGCCCTGACGCTAAAAGACCCATGAAACTTTACCGGATTTCGGGGGTTGAAAACATACACAAGGGAGCCAGCCCCAAACAATGGAAGGTTTTTGGATCCAAAGATGGTAAAGCATGGACTTTGGTTGATTCCAGAAAGGGTGTAAAACTCGCATCAGGCTTAAGACAGTTTGATGCCTTCTACATCAAAAGTTCTGAAATAAACCGGTATTATAAATTTGAGTTTTATCAGCCGGAAAAAAGTGGCGCAAAATTAATTTCCGAACTTGAAATTTACTTACAATAAAAAATTTAATTTTATGTTAAATGAACTTCTGGTGGATGAATGAAAATATTGATGGTTTGCTATGGCGGCGCCCATGTTGCATTGGTGATTCCGCTTTACAGGGAACTGGTCTCAAGGGACCATGAATGCGTAATGATAGGTCTGACAACAGCCGGACCCGTATTGGAGAGAGAGGGTATTGTCCATAAACGGGTAATCGATTATGTCGATATGAAAAACGACAATATTCAAAAATATGGAAGGGAGTTACTTGGGAAACACCACACAGACGGAATCGGAATAACGGAAGAGGAATCTATAGCCTATCTGGGAATTTCATTTGCTGAATCGGTGAAGACTCATGGAGAACAAAAAGCCAGGGATATGTATAACGAACATGGGTTGGCTTCATTTTTGCCTGTCGAGTTCATGACTTCTGTTTTAGAAACAGAGATGCCAGATGTTGTATTAGCTACGGACTCTCCCAGGATGGAAAGGGCGGCATTAAACTCAGCAGTCAATCTTGGAATACCCAGTGTATGCAGCGTTGTAATTTTCCCTCATATTGGAATGCATTATCTTTCCCGGCAAGACAACGGCTCCATAATGTGTGTTTGCAACTCAACCATTAAAGAGCAACTGGTCGATGCGGGACGCTCTCCTGAAAGTGTCATTGTGACAGGCAACCCGTCTTTCGAAAAACTGTTCAGTGCCCCTGAAAACCTGCGTGAGACCGTGAGAAGTTCGCGGGGGCTTTCTGATCAATCCAAACTTGTTTTATGGGCAGACCAGCCTGAGCCCGCGAACCCTGAATTACCAAGACTGATTAGATCCCGACTGAATGAAGTTTGTTTATCCATAAAAAATTGCAGTTTGTTAGTACGCTTGCATCCAAGCAGCACTGACCCTGCCAAGGAACCCATACCCGAAACTGCCATGTTAAGCCCGAGGGAAGAACCTCTTATCAATGCTCTCCTCGCCGCCGATATTGTGGTGACATGCACTTCAACAGTGGCTTATGAAGCGCTGCTTTTGGGGAAACCTGTGATAATTTTACAAATGTCACAATATGATAAGTACGTGGACTATTCGGAAGATGTTGGAGCTTTGGTACTCAACTCGACCGACAAATTAAAAGAGGGCTTGGAAGAGTTAATATCAGAAAAAAGCCCGAGAGCCCAAAAGCTGAAAAAAAACCGTATAGCGCTGGCCGAGGAAAGCTTGGGGGCCTGCGAAAAAATTGTCGCCATCATCGAATCTTTATCAAATAAAAATTAAGGTCATAAACCTGATACTTTTAATAGCAACCAATATATTGAGCATTCGCGCGCCCGAGTCAATGTGTTGCGTTCCAGTATCAGAGAGTGCTTTCCGATAATTACCAGAAAAAGCGTTGACCTTATTTTACCTGGAAAGGGAGAAGGTATTACAAAACATAAAAATGAGGAAAAGAGTATGGTCTTTGGAGTCACTGAAAATGGCATGCTGACCCAACCCCGGTTCATCACATCGTATCAGCCATCTGGGAACTCTATTCTGAGGGGACGAGACATACTCTAATATTAAAAAAAACAATAGCAATTAGTCAAATAAAGATTTGACACCTTTAAAGATTTGACACCTTTACCAATGACGTTCTCTCGGAAGAAAACTAAAACAATGAAATTATCATAAAGTATTGTGCTGTTAATAATGTATCTATGGGAATCGTTACCTTTTTTTATATTGGTTGAATAGGACTCCTATTTCAGTAACAACCTGTTCCTTCAAGGATTTCGGTTTTAGCACTTTAGCCAACGAACCAAAGCTAAGGACCCAGGGGACCACCTGCTCCAACGCGGAGACTGTCATGCTGAGTTGGATGGTGCCGTCTTTAAGCTTCTTTATCGATTGGCTCTTATGCCATTTCCTTGCGGTGATAGCGGTTTCCAAGTCTGAATCAAAATTGATTACCACCTTATGGCTCTCTTCCTCCCATTTAATCAAACCAAAAGCACCATCAACATAATCCTCAGGTGAATATTTGGGCGGATATCTGAACTCTTTACGGGTTTTCTGGGTTTGTATAATGCGCTCTGCGGCAAATACCATTACCTTCGGTCCCTTATCACTCTTGGCAATCAAGTACAGACCATTCCTATATTGAAGGAGCGTGTAGATATTCAACTCGTGCGCCTTACCTTGTTTGGAACCGGGGGATTTATATTGAACCTTGAGTGACTTTCTATATAGCAGGGAGTGGAGACAATCCTTAATAATTTCTGATTTATTGCTGTAATCCTTTGGCCATTCGTTAATTGAAAAAATTTTCTTGTCTAAATTTACAAACAGTTGCTTGTCGGGTCCCTGTAAAAAAGAAGCAGACATCTTGGTGAGATAATTTTCTAATTGAGTGCCTTTGAGAAAGCGAAGCATGGTGTGGGCAAATTGAAGTGAAAGCACATGCCCTATGGTGTCCGTATCCTCTATATCCAATGGTTTAAGAAAAACCCTTCGATCAGGCCCCCGACCCGTCACTTGGACTCTGGTCTGGTTTTGAGAGTCATGCAATTCAGGAATGTTCTTTAGCTCCTGGATAAAGACTCGAAGAGCACGGTCATTTACTTCCAGGTTATCTTTGAGGAAAGAATAAGAAAAGCCGCCTGGGTCAGTCAACAACAGGTAAACCACCTGGGCCATTTTCTGACGTGGAGTAAGCATGTGTTATCCCGGTATTTTTATTTATTGTATGAATCCGCCGACTATTTTAAGGGAGAGTTACATTATCTCGCCTCATGTCTCAAGTGACGGGGCGGCTCCGATGAGAATCTTAACTCTCTCAACAACATTCATAACTCCACTTATCACCTGTCCAGTCCAAAAGGGGGGACAGTATATAGACAAATTAAGTAGACGGCCATGTGAACTGGCTAAACCCAGTTAAAATTCAGAATACCTTTAAGCCATAACATCATTCTTCAAGCCATTCTTCATCGATAATTACTTTTAAGGAGGGAATGAAAAACTTTAAGATATAGTTACCTAAATCTTCGATAAGGACAGGATATTCTTTTTTAAGCACATCATCTTTGGCTAATTTCTTAGAAAAAGAAATTTCTGGATAGCTTCCATCCATAATTTGAGCCTTAAAAACAAAATCGTTTTCTAAAACGTTTTTTAGCTGTTGGGCAAGGTTTTCAAAATGTTTCATATCTCCGGCACTAATAGGTGGACACCAATCTTGGTGGGTAATTAGTTTAAAGGTGAGCATAATATCGCCGTCGCCTCCACAGTCAAAAGAAAATGACCAGTATATTTTTTGTTCTTTTTGGCGATTATAAAGTATTGTCCAACCTGAATCTCCATAAATATTGAGTGCCTTAAATGCTGCCTCAACGTAAAATTGATTATTTCCCCAATCTTCATTTTGCTGCCAAAGGTAACTTCCCAGGCTGTCTTTTAAATCCTTATATATTGACTCGGGTGGTATGTATTTAATGATTTCCTTAAACTTATTTAGTTCCTGCGGTTCAGCAATGTAGCGTTTTAAGAATTTTCTTTTTATGTCATGGTCACTTAACACTTTGACCTCGATTGTATGGATGTAGGATTCAATAATTCCCCTAATGAACTCATCGTTTAGTGAATTAATCTGCGATTTGATAATTTCAGAAATTTGAAAATAAGATATTTCCTTCCAACCCCAACCCCCAGCTTTAGTACCCCATGGCGTTAAAAAAAGGAAATAATGTGTCAAGTTTTCATTTTTAAACTTAGAGTCAGTTTTGGCAGAAATTTTATAACTTTCGAGTTGATCTGGTCTTTCCCAATCCTGTATCTTATTTTCAATAAATATAATTATTTTTCCCAAGGAAATAATCAGGTCTATTCGTTTACCGTTTGGGAAACAGTACTCTCGGCAAACTGCCCCCTGCATCGGCACTTCAACTTTAATTTCCAGCTTTTTAACTAATGCTAATAGAAAAATATTACTTCCATCTTCATTTTTATGCAATTCAGGGTTGAAAATCCATGCAAGAAAGTTGCTATGGATGTTTTCATTAGTTTCTACCTTTAAAATTTCAAAGATGTTAAAAGAGGGTTGTTGTTTTTTAATCAGCTCAAGATATTGGTCAATTTTCAGAAAATTAATTGATTCACTCCCGGAAGGGTCGATCATAAAAGTCCTTTCGTGACCGATAAAATAATTTCATTTAGGCACATTCAAGTATTCCCAACCAAACCGCTTGCACGTAATTACCCTCTGAAATTTTTCGTTCTTCTGATTCTGAGGCGGATTGTGAACCCCCATTCTTATAAATATAAGTTCCCTTGTCAAAGGAACAATTACTCTCTGTAATATTCGTAGTGTAAATGCAGAAAACAACCCTGCTGATATAATTAGGTTTTCCTTTACTTAAAAACCGCCAGCGTTTCTTAAATAATCCAAGTGTGAAATTGCTGAATTCAGTGTGGCCAGGATTAAAAACTATGTGGTGTGGCAGGGAACGAAGCTTTTTCTCCAGCCCAATTTCCAAGTTAAAACGAAACCTCGGCTGTTTCATATCTTTTGAGTTGTAAAGGATATTGGTTTCCCCACAAACTAGGATCAAGAAGTTTAATCCACCAATTGTGATTATTCTCTTTTTTGAAAATATGTCTCCAACCACCTTTTTATAGGCTTCTGATGGTCTTCCTCCATATTTAGGATTTCCTCCAGCTTGAGGACTTGTCGCAAACTGCTGTCTTATTTCAGTATTGATTATTTTCCCCTTTTCAAAGGCATAAATTCCGTAGGGAGCTGGAGCGGGTGTGAATTCCACATTCTTTCTATTAGGTAAGATGGTGAACTCTCCGATGATTGAAATCTCCAGAGCCTTGGATAGCTTTTGTATTTTCCGGAGGTCCTCTTTGAGTTGCGAAACATTTTCATTCTCGCCATATACGAACGTCCACCCAGGAAATAAAGCGTGAGTGCAACCCGCCTTGTTAGCATCGGAAAGAAGGTGCCCTATTAATTCGTGCCGCTCCTTCCTGAATAACTTGAAATTGGCAAACCTATCCCTTCCGCTGGTTTTTGGGCGAGGGAGCATTTCCAAGTAAAACGATATGATGGCAATTTTGTTCATTTGGGATCACACATTAATTAACAGGAAAAACCTATTGGATTATTGGTTAACTTTAATCTTGCTTCTTGAAGGAGAGCATCCAATGCCCAAGCGGGGCTTAGGGTTCCCTGCTTTCTTCGCGTCCACTATTCCAGGAGAAGATCAAAGCATCTTTTTTTCCGTCGAAATTTCTAGAAATGCCCCTTGGGTTTTCTTCGCATTGTATTTAAACCTCATGATTTTTTCATATATTGAACATCAATATATCTAAAGTAACGGCACTTATACTGCCGGTTATTATTCTTTGGCATTTGGCTGTAAATTCCAAGAATGGCATTATTTCTGCCTACAGATTCGATAGATTAATTTGGAAATCTAATTTATATGGAGAAAGACCATGGTCCTGAGACAAGGAAATATTCTTTTAAGAAAGGTTTACCGGAAACCAAAAGGGCAACCGATCCCTAATATAAAAAGAATTAACAGGTTGATTCTGGGAATGGGAGAGACCGGAGCGCACGTTCATGCTGTTGTGCACGATGGTGATGCCCGCCTGCTTCGTAATTCCAAGGGGCGAACTTGGCTTGAAGTTCCAACCTCTGCTGTGCTTAAGCATGGGGAGCCGGTAACCCTGGAAGGAGGGGATCATGATGCCATTTCTCTCAAGTCGGGAATCTACGAGGTGATCCAGCAGCGGTTCTATATTCCCGGAGGGAATGCTTATGCTTCAGATTAGCCAGAAAAATTTTCCCGAGTTTAGCGAAAGATTGATTGGCACCTTAAAGGGGTGGTTTGAATGTTCTTTAAAGTCCGATCCTGTCAACAGGAAATCTGTCAAAGGGAATCTGAGGAAAATTCACTCTGAATTGGGTTGGTCAAACTTACAAGTCGTTTGGTTAGATTCCCCTTATCAGGCAGCCCTTGCAGCATTTATTCTGCATAATATTCCCCTGTCAAGAGTTCTAGTTGCAAATGGTTCATTAAAAGAAATTTCAAAAATTATTAGGATTCAAACTTTAAAGGCCGTTGGTAAAAGCCATCCCAGTCTAACAAATAAAGTAACTAACAGATTTAAAAAACTTAGGCTTGGATCAGAGACGATAGCCTGGACCGAATATGCTGAGGTGGAAGCGTGGCAGAATTGGGAAAATATATGTTTAACAGAGCCCGCCATCCTAAATCAATATGCCCTCCATCAACAATTAGAAATGGACACATTTTCATATTTGTGGAATGCGACAAAACTTCTTACCGGAAAGGAAGCCTTTTCATTGCGTGAAGGGATAGATCAAATTTCTAATCAATTTTATTTGAATTCTGCGCATCGAATGGTCCCATACGGCAATCTAGTTATTGGAAATACTTTTATAGAGTCAATTTATGGGGAATTATTTTCAAAGTGGGTCAATCATGCTGAACATTTATATGTCAAGAATTTGAAATCTATATTTCAATCGGTGGATTATTGGTGGCTCTTTTTTGGACTGGGGATTGTGTCCGGGCCTCCAGAGTTTGTGAAGCGGGATGAGCAGGGGCGGCTCCATTGCACAGATGGAATGGCTATTCGTTACCCTGATGGATGGGGAATTTATGCCTGGCATGGAAGGCGGATTTCCAAAAATTTATTTACAGGAACTATAGAAATAACCCTAAAAGATATTCGCACTGAAAGGGATATGGGACTGAAAATGCTTTTAATAGAACGATTTGGGATCAATCGTTACATTAAAGAGAATCAGTTTGAAATTTCACAAAAAGACGATTTTGGAAAACTATATAAATGGGACTACAATTATAATTACCCTATGGGAATGCTTGTGGTGGAGAATAAAACCATCGATCAAAGTGGAAAATATTCCAAACATATTCTTTGGGTGCCCCCAGGTATCAGTACGGCTAAAGAGGGTGTGGCATGGACATTCAATATGGAATCAGATGAATACAGCCCCAGCTTGGAAACTTGACCGCAACTCTCCTAATGTTATATTCAGGAATCCAAATGTTCTCAGTATCTTTCAAAGATAGTTCGCTATGATTGAATCTAAACTCTCCAAATCCCAGTATTTAAGAGGGCTTCAGTGCCATAAGAAGCTTTGGCTGTACCGCAATCGCAAGGACCTTCTTGAAGAGCCTGATGCCGCCCAACAAGCCCTGTTTGACACGGGCACCGCTGTAGGTTTGCTAGCTCAGCAATTGTTTCCGGGGGGCGAGGAAATCCGTTTCGAGGAAGGAAATTTTGATGACAAGATTCAAAGAACCAAGGACTTGATCGAATCGGGTGTTAGGACCATTTATGAGGCCACCTTTAAATATAAAAGTAAAAGCATAAAAGGGTCAGGTCTTTATTTGACTACTTGCCTAAAAACAATTTTAAATAAATGGAGCCGGTGAGAGGAGTCGAACCCCCGACCTACTGATTACAAATCAGTTGCTCTACCAACTGAGCTACACCGGCATTTTTTATCTGAACATCCAATATTCAAAAATCATCTGTTTCAACAACCTGGGAGCCTTGAAATCAAAAAACCCGGCCCGCCTATATTCCATCCTACCTGATACCCGTGCATTTTACATCAACGGGAAAAAAATTCCATCTGCTCTTTTTCAACATCCCATGGCCTGAAAAAGAGCGTCCTGTGATACACTTACCGACCTTATGGACAGCTACTCCTTCACACTAAAATTGAATGCCGGACCATCCACGGTTTATGCCGCGCTGGCAACGCATGCCGGCCTCACCGGCTGGTGGACGGAAGACTGCGAAATCGACCCGACCCCGGGCGGGCTGGCCACGTTCCGTTTTGGCAAAACCCACAAAACCTTCCGTATCGAATCCTTAACACCGGACCGGGAAGTCGTCTGGGTGTGCACCGAACAGTACCATCACCTGCCGGGTCTTCTGAAAAAAACCGACGAATGGGTCGGCACCTCCATCAAATTCTCGCTTGCACCTGATGGCGACAACGGCACCGAACTGACTTTCCGCCATGACGGCTTGATCCCCGGCCTGGAATGCTACGGAATCTGTGTCGCGGGTTGGGACCACTTCCTCGGCAACAGTCTCAAACACTACGTCGAAACCGGCAAGGGAGACCCGTTCAACAGCCGTTACCCCTACTCCGATTGATGTCCCCCCCTCAGTTTTTCTTCCTTGTATAGTCGGCGTAGGATTTTTCTTCGATCAAATCCGATCCCAGCGCTACGTTTAATTCACGTTTGACGGAGGCCCGTTTGTCATTCTCTATATACACAGACCGGGCCAGTTCAACAAACTCTTTATCGAATTCACCGGCAGATTCCTTTACGCGGATTTTATCTTCGATTTCCCACAAGGCTTCGTTCACTTTTTTGAGTTCACCAAGCTTGACGCTGATATCCGAACCTGCCAGGTGTGAGCCTTCCCAGGTTTTCCTGAGTAACTCCAGTTCCTTACGGACATTGGCCAACTTAGATTCGTCCTGAATCCGCTCCGACTTGATTTCCAGGATGGTCATTTTATCGAGGAACTCCCCGACTGACACTTCTACTTTTAAATTCATTTAGAGACCTGTTTATCCGGTAATGATCCTACCCGAAACGGGCGCAGGGCACAGCACTATACAATAAATAGATGCCCATCTGTCACAAGAAAGTAGGGCGGAGATTTTTTCACCGTTTGGACTACCCACACAGGCCAACCGATGGTATCTTATAACTCTTTGTGAAACCAACGTCTGCAATTCTGTGCCTTTCAAAAACCCGGCACCTGTCCACAGACATTTTCTTATAAAATATCATGGCCATTTTGCCCGTACGACATTGTTTAGACCCTGTTCTCAGGAAAAAGTGTGACGAAATTCAGAATATTAACCAGGGGCTGGTCGATCTTTCCGAAGATATGATCGAGACCATGTACGACTCCCGTGGTGTTGGGCTTGCCGCCAACCAGGTCGGGGTTTCGGAACGACTGATTGCCGTTGACCTGGGTTATAAAACGCAAGAAGAACCGGAACAGCACGAACCCCGCATCATTGTTAATCCGATCATCACTTCCATGGAAGAAGAACAGATTGGGCAGGAAGGATGTCTCAGCATTCCCGAGATTTTTGCAAACATCAAAAGGGCCCAGCGGGTGGAAGTCAAAGGCGTGGATCTCGACGGTAAAGATGTGAGGCTCGAAGTCGAAGGGTATCTCGCTCGCGCCTTCCAGCATGAGCTCGATCATCTCAATGGAAAATTGTTCTGGGATATGCTGGGCCGGGTCAAACGCGATATTCTCAAACGCAAATTCAAGAAATGGCTTAAAGAAAACGAATGAACCTGGTCTTTATGGGGACACCCGACTTTGCCCTGCCAACTCTCAAGCGATTGCATGAGTCCCGGCATCAGGTTTCTGCAGTGGTCACCCAGCCGGACAAACCCAAAGGCCGGGGACGATCGGTTGTGCCGACACCTGTCAAGGCTTACGCTCTGGACCAGGGACTTACTGTATGGCAGCCTGCAAAAGCCAGTTCCCCGGAGTTCATCGACCAGGTCGCCACACTCAATCCGGATGTTATGGTCGTGATCGCCTACGGACAGATTTTAAAGCAGGCTTTGCTGGATGTTCCGAAACAGTTCTGCATGAACATTCACGCTTCATTGCTCCCCAAATACCGTGGTGCTGCCCCCATCAACTGGGCGATCATCAACGGGGATGCTGAAACCGGGGTGACCACTATGAAAATGGATGCCGGGATGGATACCGGAGACATGCTGTTAAAATCCAGCATGACCATCGAACCCCACCACACGGCGAAAGATCTGCACGATGCTTTGTCTGAAATGGGCGGTGAACTGGCCCTGGCCACTCTGGACCGACTTGAAGCGGGGGAGCTGGTACCGGAACCGCAAGACAATAGTCTGGCTACGCTGGCACCAAAGATGAAGAAAGAAGATGGTCTGATCGACTGGAATCAAACTGCTGAAGTCCTACACAATAGGGTACGCGGACTGGAACCCTGGCCGGGCAGCTACACTTTTCTTGGAAATAAACGATGGCGTCTCGGTAAAACGGAAACAGGAACGGGCACAACATCGGATGCGCCCGGCGAAATTGTCCGCGTTACAGACTATGGAATTGAAGTCGGCACCGGAGGCGGGCGCTTGATACTGAAAGAAATTCAGCCGGAAGGTAAAAAAAGAATGGATGTCAAAAGTTTCCTTGCCGGCCATCCCGTACAACCGGGAACGCGACTGGGCTCCAGCCCGGAGAATGAACCTGAATTAAAAAGGAAATCTTAATGCCAAGATCATTAGTCACTGGAGGAGCGGGCTTTGTAGGATCACATCTGTGCGAATATTTGCTCGATAAAGGGCATGAGGTGATCTGCATGGACAACCTCATCACCGGGACCGAAGACAACATCGCTCATATAAAAAACGACACATTCCAGTTCATCAACCACGACATCACAGAACCCATCGAATTGGAAGGCGACCTGGATTACCTGTACCAGTTTGCATCCCCCGCCAGCCCGATCGACTATTTACAACTGCCTATCGAGACCATCCGGGTCGGCTCGGTCGGAACCGAAAACTGCCTGCAGCTCGCCCGCAATAAAAACGCGGCGTTTCTTATGGCGTCGACCTCAGAAGTGTATGGAGATCCTGTTGTACACCCGCAAACCGAGAGTTACTGGGGCAATGTAAACCCTATTGGACCACGCAGCGTTTACGATGAACCCAAACGTTTTTCTGAAGCCATCACCATGGCCTATCATCGAACCTATGGAGTGGATACACGCATCGTCCGCATCTTCAACACCTATGGGCCCCGCATGCGGACGAATGACGGACGCGCCATTCCCGCGTTCATGTCCCAGGCGTTAAGAGGCGAATCCATTACCGTGTTTGGCACCGGCAGCCAGACTCGAAGTTTCTGCTTTGTATCCGACCTGGTCGAGGGTCTCTATCGACTGATGATGTCCGGGTATCACTACCCGGTCAACATCGGCAACCCTGCGGAAATGACCTTACTCTCGATGGCGGAGAAAGTTTTGCAAGTCACCGGGAGCAAGAGTACAATCGAGTTCAAACCGTTGCCGGAGGATGATCCGAAACAGCGTCGGCCCGATATTTCCCTTGCCCGCGAAAAACTCGACTGGCAACCCACTGTCGAACTCGAAACCGGACTTAAGGAAACCCTGGATTACTTCAGGCAACAACTCGGGTTTCCTGCCACTTGACCACTATGGCCGATCCCAAAGCAAAATCGATCAAAAACTGGCCGGAAGATGAACGGCCGCGCGAGCGTCTCATCAAATATGGCTGCAACGGCCTTTCGGACGCGCAATTGATCGGCGTAGTGATCAGCACAGGCGACCAGAGTTCTAAAAAGAACGCTGTGGATCTGGGACGTGACCTGCTGCAAAAATTCGGAAACTTTTATAATATTGACACGGCAACTGTACCGGAAATCAGCTCCGTAAAAGGGTTTGGCAACGCCAAGGCGGCCCAGGTAAAAGCAGCACTGGAAATGGGCAAGCGCATGATGTCCCAGAAAGGCAGTGCCAGCCGAAAAAAAATGAAATCGAGCCGGGACTTTTTTGAACAATTCGGGCCTTTCATGCGTAATCTCAAAAAAGAAGTCGTGAAGGTTGTGCTGCTGAATCCAAAACTGCATGTCATTAAAGACCTCACCATTTCTGAAGGCAGTGTCAATCAAAGTATTGTTCATCCCCGGGAGGTGATGGTCCCGGCGATCAAGGAATCTGCATCGTCCATTGTATTGCTGCACAATCACCCCAGCGGCGACCCGGTCCCGAGTGCAGCGGATATTGAAATCACGCATCGCGTTAATAAAACCGGTGAGATCATCGGGATTAAACTTCTCGACCACATCATCATCGGCCACGACGACTTTTACAGTTTTGCCGATGAAGGGCTCCTTTAATATGCTGGAACGAACCCAATCTTTTTTTAATGACACGAAAAAACCAGTCATTCTGGTAGTCGGCGATCTCATCCTGGACGAATACATCTGGGGAGCCGTCTCGCGTATTTCCCCTGAAGCACCGGTACCCATCCTTGAGTCCAAGTCCGAAAACCTGGCTTTGGGAGGCGCTGCCAATGTGGCCAACAATCTCATTGCACTCGGTTGTGAAGTCCTTTTGGTAGGAGGCATTGGTCAGGATGAAAAAGGAGAACGGCTATACAACCTCATTCGCAGTCGAGGCATCAACGCAGATGGAATCAGACCGTTTGTCCACAGACCCACCACTTCAAAAATCCGGCTTATCGCAAACAACCAGCAGATGTTGCGTATAGACAAGGAAGACAACCGGCCTATTACCGAAAAAACGGAAACAAAATTCATTCAACACATCAACAAGACACTGCCGAAAGTCGATGCCGTGATTTGTTCCGATTATGAAAAAGGGATCCTGACGGAAAAAATTATCAATGCCATCATGCATCGCGCAAAAAACTCAAAGAAGCCGGTTATCGTAGACCCCAAGGGAACCGATTTCACCAAGTACAGTGGCGCGACAGCAATCACCCCCAATGAACGCGAAGTCGAACGGGTTGCTCCTATAAAACTGAATTCCCGGGAAGACCTCAACCGCTCTGCCGAATATCTGATCAACCTGACCAAGGCGGAAGCTATTTTAATCACCCGTGGCAAAGAAGGCATGGTGCTGTACCGGAAAGGACAGAAACCTTTCGAAGTGCAAACCATGGCTCGCGAAGTTTTCGATGTCACTGGTGCAGGCGATACCGTTATCAGTGTTTTTGGAATGGCGTTGGCTGGGGGATACGATATGGAAGAAGCGGCCTGGCTGGCCAACAACGCCGCAGGCATCGTGGTGGGAAAAGTCGGCACCGCGGTGGTCACCCGGGAAGAAATTCGAAGGTTTATCGAAGACCAGCAATTCAGTAACGCGCCTTCCCTGATGCCGTTGGACGAAGTCAAAAAGGTGGTGAGTCTTGCTAAAAGTTGCGGACGATCGGTTGTATTCACCAATGGTTGTTTCGATATTATCCACGGCGGGCATATCGAGTTTTTACAAAAAGCCAAAGCCCTCGGCGACCTCCTGGTGGTCGGCCTGAACAGCGACAGTTCGGTAAAATCACTAAAGGGCCCCGAACGGCCTATTAAATCCGAACAAGAACGAGCCAATATATTAGCGGCACTCAAGTATGTTGATTACATCGCCTTATTTGAAGAAGACACTCCCGAAAACCTGATTCGGGAGATCCGTCCAGATATTCTGGTGAAGGGCAACGATTATAAAATAGATGAAGTTGTTGGTCGAGAGATCGTTGAAGGTTACGGTGCCCGCGTGGAATTAATTCCAATCGTCAAAGGCCATTCGACCACCGGAACTGTTGAAAAGATTTTGGAAAACCATAAATAAGCTGACTCGCCCCCCACATGCCCTATGACAAAGGACTTGCCGAGCGGATGGAAGGTTTGATCGATCCCCGGCAGGGTCTCGTGCACAAGAAAATGTTTGGCGGTATTGGTTACATGCTGAACGGCAACATGACCTTTGGCATTTGGAAAGATTTTTTGATACTGAGGCTGGGGCTGGAAGGTGCGGATGAGGTTTTGAAGGACGACTACACAAAGCCGATGGACCTGACGGGCAAGGTCATGAAGGGCTGGGTTATGGTTGCACCGGAAGCGATTGCCGAGGAGGACCAGCTTCAAGATTATATGGAACAAGCGATCCAATTTGTTTCGACATTGCCGGCAAAATAAAACCAGACAATTCCCATCCGGCTACTCCCTCGACAAGCTCATGGTGATCATGGAAATGCTTAATATCTAAACCGGAATATTTTTTCTCAACCACTCCTTATTCTTCCCCCAGCCGCCGATAATTTTTCATGAGAAAATTGCGGACGTAATCTTCAACGCCTTGCTCTAAGGTCATGCAAGGTTCCTGGAAGCCAGCTGTGTGGAGTTTTTCCATTGCCGCTTCTGTATGGTACTGATACTGGTTTTTGATATGGTCTGGCATGTCAAAATATTCGATATCACTTTCAAGTTCCATGGCATCAAACAAGGCCTTGGCAAGATCGTTCCAGGAACGCGCTCGTCCGGACCCAATGTTGAAAACCCCACCTTTCTCTTTTTGATCGAGAAAAAACAGAGTCATGGCCACGGCGTCTTTCACGTAAAGGAAATCCCGTACCTGCCCTCCATCGGTGTATTCCGGCCTGTCCGATTTAAACAATCTCAACCGCCCGGTTTCCCGGATCTGCTGAAATCCCTTTAAAACCATACTGCGCATGTCTTCCTTATGATATTCGTTCGGTCCGTACACGTTAAAATATTTCAACCCAACTATTCTATCCAGCCATCCCTGCTGCCTGGCGAGAAGATCAAAATCATGTTTACTCTGACCATAGGGATTGAGCGGTTTGAATTCTTGTAATCGCCCTTCATCATCCAGATATCCCTGATCCCCATTCCCATAGGTCGCGGCGCTGGAAGCGTAAATAAATCGTACGTTGTTACTCAGGCAATACTCCGCCAAAGCCCGGGTGTAATTGACGTTGTTACGGTTTAAAAAATCGACGTCCATCTCGGTTGTAGAAGAACAGGCTCCCAAATGAAAGATTGCCTCTGTGCTCGGCAAACTTCCTTTTAAAACTTCATCCAGAAATGTTTCACGACTGAGATAGCGTTCGTAGGTGAGTGCCGAAAGATTACGCTTTTTTTCAAGGTGATCATCTACGTCGACGATCCATAAATCCGAATAACCGCGACTATTTAAAGCGGCCGCAATTGCACTTCCAATGAACCCCGCTCCTCCGGTAACAACGATCATAAACTCTTCTTAACCTCAAATTTAAAAGTTGAAACTTATCCTTACATACTACTAATACTTTTGGCCAATGGGTTTTTATTAAGGAGTTTTAAAATTCTGGAACGTTTGCCGGCTTTTTCTGGTTACGTCTTTCCTGATCTCTTCCAGCAGGTGATTCCATTTTTTGATATCCACAAGTGCCAGATGCCGGGTTGTAAAATCCAGGTTGCGTTTTTTCACAGAGGGGTACCCAAGCCCAAGTGACAAAATCAGGATCATCCAATTTTCAATTTGAAGCCTTACGCTTGATTTTCCGTCTGCGCTGAATTCGAACCTGCCGGGGTCGAAATGGGTACGGTTCCAAAGAACTTTTTTTATTTCACAAACCGACCAGAACCAAACAGGAGCTCCCCATCCGAGAGTGACTGCTGTCACCCCCCATCCGATATACCATGGACGCGCAAGATTTCGCCAGTTACCAGTATAGCGGAAGGCCCTTCCACCAAATGTGGTTTGCTCCATTTTATACTTCCAAGCCTGGCTCCAGAACACCGGCCCCGTCAACCCCAGGCTCAATACAAACAACAGCCAACCTTTAATTTGCAGACCAAACCAGTGGCCAAAAGTGCCTTTAAAATCAAATTTTAAATTTTGCCACTCTGTTTGCGACAAACGGTAACCTATTCCACGCCAGAAAAGATAAAACAGACCAAACAGTCCCGCTCCAAAAAACAGCTTTTCAAACACTGGAGATGACAATGGATCGGTTCGGTGTAACCAGACCAGAAAAAAGAACGCCAGGATAATTACAAGCAAGGCTTTTACATTCGTCGCTGCCAAACCTTTCGGTGTTCCGCGGTAATGGAAGGGTTCCCCTCCCAAACTCAAGTGACTTAACAGATAGCGGCGCAATTCTGTACGCCCCCAGAAAGAATAGAGGCCTAGAGTGAGCAACGAGAACACCCACAACTTCAGATAAAGTACCATCAAGTCAAGGGCGTCTCCCTTAAAGAAAAACTCCAACGTATCAGTTAATCGGGACACCCTTCTTTCTTCTGCCTCGACCTCTTCCTCTACCTCCAACTCTTCGTCACTGGCAGGAAAATGTTTTTGAGGTGCCGCCAGTTTAACAGGGGAACCGTCAGAGACACGCCTGACCTGAAAACCCAGCGAATTTAGATAGGAAACAGCCGTGTCCGCCTGCTTTTTTGAAACAGGATGTCCAAACTTCCACTGCTGGCCGTTTTCCACCTGGCGAAGAACTTGCCGGGCTTCATCAGGTGTCAGACGAAACACTCTCGCCAGCCGATCGCAGGCAGCGTCGACATTTTTTCCATTCCAGTGATTTAGAAGAAGATAAACGCTGATGGGAACCTTCTCCTGTCAGGGTGGGAGAAATCAATCAGCCCGGAGCTCAGGGGGGTGGGCCTGATAATATTGTTCAGCGCTTTTTATTGAGTTCAAACCAGATTTTGCCAAGGAGTCCTTTTTTGTCCGATTCCTCTTCCGGCTCTTCATCGTCCGAATCTAATTCTTGTTCAATAAGATGCAGGTCAACCTCAAAGCCAAGTCCCGTTAAAAAGTTTTGGGCCATTTGGGATTGTTTACCAGAAACTCCCTGGGGAAATTGCCAGGCGTTCCCATCCGAAAGCCCCACAACGATACGGGAAGCTTCTTCCTTATCCATCCGAAATATCTTTGCCAACTGGTCAGCAGCGCTTTCGAGATCCTCACCCGTAAAACGGTTCAGCCCAATGCGATAACTCATTCATGCCTCCTCAAGCACCTAACGTATTGGTTTCAAAGCCTATTTTGTCGAATTGAACAAAAAAATCAAGGTAAAAATTTGGGGACGCCAATGGTCTTGAGGAAAGAGCTCATTTTTTATCGGGTAGTTTTAGAGGCCAACCGTCGGTTATTTCCGGGGGGCCCTCTGGGTCGAGGAATCCTTCCACCAGAATCATACCCCTGGTGTCGTCTGCTTTTACCACCACCTGCTTGCCAGGTTCCGAAACAAGTTGGAAAGAGGACATTCTCACAGAGTTGGGAAGTATTGGCGCTCCAATGGACCGTGCCTGCATCCCCACCATTTCATCCATTTCCACCATGCCCTCTGTAGGCGGCCATTCTGCAGTACCAAAGGGAGAAAACATCCAGTTTACGAAATCACTAGGTTTGCCGTCCGGGTAAAACACAAGAAACGATGATCTTCTGAGCTGCCATGGGGCTGACATGTAACGAACTAACTGGATTCCTTTACGTAATTCCGGGTCACCCTCTGGTTCGCAACAATCTTTTAAAAAGAAAAACGTGCCGTAAATAGTTAGTGGGAGAACCAGCAGGAGAATGATTCGGGTGGACTGTTGCATTTATCGCCTCAAAAAAATATAGGTTTTCGAGATTAATCGACAAACACAGGCTAAGGGAAATCCAGAACTTTGGGAACTATATTTACAGGATGGCCTTATACGTTGGTGCCAGGGAACTTATCTGCTACCTTTTAAAACAGGATATTATTGAAAATCATATGCTATTTGCTGCTGAGCCCAACCGAGAAAACCATCTTTCTGCGGGTCACCAGAAAAGGAATTGTCTGGTTTTACCCAGGTATTGATTTGATCCCAGTTGTCCCCAAAATGATAAAGAAACATCTTTTTTCGAATATCCGCGGGAAGAGTCATCAACTCCTCATAGGAGGCATGGACCCCTCCATTAAACAACTGGCAGTCGTGAAACATGACTTCGGCATCCTCAGCAAATCGCTGAGGGTATTCCTGGTCAAACATGGTATCTCCGGAAATCCAGACACGCCGGTTAATGAACACTCCGGAACACCATTGGGATTCATCAACACTCACGGCCGTATCGGGGAAATGCCGTGTACGCATGATCATAATTTCCATAGGACCATGCTGATAAACCCATACTTTTCGCCCATGAATCTGCTGGGTTTTGGGTCGTAAAACATCGAAAAAATCCGTGATCTGTAAAGTCCGGCCCTGATTGGCTTCACAAAATTCTGCGCCACCCGATAAGCTTTTGCTCCACAACAAATCCTGATAGTCACGAAGGATGATCAATTGTGGCAGCTCCCGTCCATTACTGTCCGGCGAATAACGGTTCATCAACATGATCTCTTCGAAACCGCCAACGTGGTCCGCATGACTGTGGGTTGGCAAATAACAACGGACATCCAACACACTCAATCCTATGTCATTCAGCGCAAGTGGTCCCTGAGTACCGCAATCAACCAGTACATGGTGATCACCTTGAATAATCAGGATATTCGATTGTCGTTTTCGTTTGCAGAAGGCGGACCCCACTCCAATGAATACAATCCGGAGTTGTCCTTCAGTGGAAAGTGAAAGAGGATTCCCGTCTTCGCAAATTGGATTTATTTTATACATGGAGGTTAAAAACCTTCTCCGCGAACTCTTGTTCTGTTAGGTCTTTTTAAAATTCATCCCAATATAACAATGATTTGCCGTAATATCTGCAATTAAATACGATACGCTACCATAGATCAGGCAGCAGGTCTAGAGGATGGACTTTTATGCGCTGTCATGGGATGTACTACATCGTGTCTTGCGAATTTAGTTTTCGCACTCAAGAGATCCGGTTTCCCAGACGAATTTTTTCGTTCTGAGACATAGAAACATATTCCACCAAAACTACTATTTCCAAACATCCATCAAAAACGAAAATTTCTGTACCCAAAACTTTAAAAATAAAAAGATTTTCTCTGATTGATTCAATCTGTTTTAAAAAATAAATCTAAAAATCGACCTTTACCCTCCTTCTTGTTTTATACTCTTACATAGCTCCCATATCGAGCACTGCAATAACTGATTTTCTGGTAAAACCTGGCTTTTTGTCTGCGAACCCGGTCAACCTGTTTTCCAAAACTATGAGCAAAAAAGAACCCGAAGCCAATTCGAAAAGTAGTCCTAAAAACGACATTCCTTCGGAAAGTAGAACTTTTGAGACAGAAAAATTGGAACCCCCGCCTGTTCTCAAATCTGACCCAATCGCTACTGATTCAAAGAATTTGGAATCTGATTCTGCATCGGCCCTGAAAACAGAAAATGAAGATACCGGCACCCCCTTGGTGCAACTAGAGGATGAGGGAGACTGGGCCGAAGAAGCCAAATTCATTGTTTCCGGTCAAACAACCCAGGATCAAACATTCCAGGAGCGTCCGATTATATTACCGGCAGCCTATGGTTCCCCCAGGCTGGTTTTTCTAATCCGTGACCCTTACTGGGTTTTCGCATTCTGGGAGATCCCCCCTGATAACGCACATGAACTATTAGCAAAATTGGGAAAATCCTGGGATCAGGTCCATTGGGTTCTTAGAATGCACTCTCCAAATAAAGACAACGCCTCACCTGACGCAACCTGGGATACAGCAATTGATCCTTCTGCTCCTGGATGGTATTTGCATCTGTCGCCTCCCGGAACTTCATTCCAGGGTGAAATCGGATTGTGCGATGAAAGCGGTCGTTTCGTAGGTTTAACTTGTTCCAACATCGCCACACTACCGCCAGATCGGCCATCTCCTTTTGTGGATGAGCAATGGCCAATCACCCAGGCCGACCATGAAACCCATTATGCCGGTCTGCCGATGGCACTTCAGCAGATGTCGATCAAAACCATGAACCCGGAACTGATCGAACAATGGCAGGCAAGCCGACCTGTCAGTCGCCCCAATCCTTTCGAAAAAAAATAGTACTATGCCACAAGGATTTCTTGCTTTCGTTCTTCATGCGCACCTCCCTTTTGTCCGCCACCCGGAACACGAAGAGTTTCTGGAAGAAGACTGGTTTTACCAGGCCATCACCGAAACCTACATTCCTTTAATCCATATGTTTGAAGGGTTAATGCGTGATCAGGTGCCGTTCCGCCTCACCATGTCTCTCACTCCAACCCTCCTTTCCATGATGGAGGACCCTCTATTACAGGAGCGTTACATCCGGCATCTGGAAAGTTCACTTGAGCTGGCTGAAAAAGAAGTGAACCGAACTCAAGGGGATGATCAATTTCACCCCCTTGCCCTGTATTACCAGAAACGCTTTCGAGAAGCTCATACAACTTTTTGTGATCGTTATCAGCGCAACCTGATTAGTGCCTTTCGCAAAGTGATGGAAGCCGGGCACCTTGAGATTGTCACCTGCGGTGCAACGCACGGATTTCTTCCTCTGATGGAAACACAACCCAATGCCATTCGGGCACAAATTGAAGTTGCAGCACGCACCCACGAACGTTTGCTGGGAAGACGACCGCGGGGCATATGGCTCCCTGAATGTGGATACACCCCGGGCATCGAAAACTTTCTTAAAGATGCTGGTATCAGTTTTTTCTTTCTCGACTCACACGGAGTGCTCAACGCCACTCCGCGACCCAAATTCGGCCACTATGCACCGGTAGTTTGCCCTAACAATGTTGCCGTCTTCGCGCGCGACCCCGAAACGTCCAAACAGGTTTGGAGCGCAAACGAAGGATATCCCGGCGATGTCGATTATCGCGATTTTTATCGCGATGTTGGGTTCGACCTTGATTACGACTACGTGAAACCACACATCGCATCCACAGGTGATCGGAAAATGACTGGCTTTAAGTATTTCCGCATCACAGGGGAAGGCGATCATAAGGAGCCTTACAAACCCGAATGGGCTATGGAGAAAGCGGCAGAACATGCTGGAAATTTTATGTTTAACCGTGAAAAACAGATCGAACACCTTCACGGCTCTATGGGCAGGGAACCGTTGGTTCTCTCCATGTATGATGCGGAACTGTTCGGCCATTGGTGGGACGAAGGCCCAAAATGGCTTGACTTTGTAATTCGAAAATCAGCCTACGACCAGAATGTTTTTGAACTAACCACACCACCGGAATATCTAGAGCGGTTTCCCAACTGCCAGCAAACCATCCCCTCCGCTTCCAGTTGGGGATACAAGGGGCACAATGAGTACTGGCTGAATGATAAAACACACTGGATTTACCCTCATCTTCTCGCCGCTGCGGAAATGATGCACAAGTTGGCCAAAAGCTTTCCCGTTGCTGAAGGAGTCACCTTGCGAGCCTTGAACCAGGCTGCCCGCGAATTGTTGCTGGCGCAATCCAGCGACTGGGCGTTTATTATCAAGGCAGACACCATGGTAGAGTATGCCGAAAAGCGAACCAAAACCCACCTCGACCGTTTCCTCAACCTCTACCATGGAATTGTCAATAATGACTTCGAAGAAGATGAGCTTCAAAAAATTGAGACCTTGGATAACCTGTTCCCTGATATTGACTACCGAGTTTATTTATAAAATCTGAATTTTCTGTCTTCCCTTTTAAATCGTAATATTTTCGGTTGCGTTTTTTTTCAACCAAATTAACCTGAAGACACCCTATTTCTGCCAAACAGCAAATAATATTACTAACCTTATTTTCTCTCAACACTTCCATGCAGTTTGCTGCAAATAAAAAATTCCTGAACCAGGATATGTGGTGCTTGGTTTGCGGTTCACTATTGTTTTTTCTGGTTGCTGTTTCTCTGAAAAATGCGAACGTAAAAGCTCTTTCCCTTCTGGGAATGGGTATATGTATTGGCTGGTTTGGTTCCAGATGCCTATTGAGTAGAAATAATTTCGGAAATTCAGATTCCCAAACCAGGATATCAACTGATAAGCAGGAACAAATTCGTTTACGTGGTCAAAACCTGGTTCTTGAAATGTTGAATCAGAAGTTACCAGTGAAATCTATTCTGGAAACTTTGGCAGGTTTAATTGAGCAACAAATACAGGGTATCTATTGTTCAATTTTATTAGTGGATCCGACCTGCAACCGGCTCACCCACGGAGCTGCGCCAAACATACCGAAAGATTTTATGACCATGGTCGATGGATTGAAAATCTCTCCTCGAAATGGGTCCTGTGGAACTGCGGCTTTCCGTAAAGAAACCATTATTGTTGACAATATTAAGGAAAGCTCGCTTTGGGGTGGGAAATTTCAGGAGGAAGCACTGCAATCAGGGTTTCGCTCTTGCTGGTCAACACCCATTTTAAATGCGGAAGGAAACTTACTGGGGACATTTGCAATTTATTGTCAGGAACCCCGCAAACCGGAAAACTCGGAATTGAGCCTTCTGCAAACAGCTGGCCAGTGGGCAGCTTTGGCAATTGAACGAAAAAAAACACAGGATGCGTTTACGGCCTACCATGAAAACCTGGAGCAGGAGGTAAAAATACGAACCCAATCATTACAGGTGGCCCGAGAAAAAGCAGAAAAAGCAAATCAGGCTAAATCTGAATTTCTCTCAAGCATGAGCCACGAACTACGGACTCCTCTAAACGCCATTTTGGGGTTTACGCAACTACTGAAGATGGAAGAAAAAATCTCGGATGATCAAGTTTTAGAACAACAAACAAACCATATTATGAAAGCGGGGGAACACCTCTTGGAATTGATTAACAATATTCTAAATCTTTCCGAAATAGAGTCAGGAAAGGTTAAAGTCTCCCCGGAATCCGTCAGGTTAGAAACAGTATTTACGGAAATATCCTCCATGTTAAAACCCATAGCCACACAAAAAAATATTTCTCTTGAGTTTAAACTAAACGATCCTTCGATTTTTGTCTGGGCAGATTTGATGAAGTTAAAACAGGTACTGATCAACCTGATTTCCAATGCGATCAAATATAATAATTTTTCCGGTAAGGTGAATTTAAAAGCGTATTCTTCCAAAAATGATACAGTTGCCATAGAAGTCTCAGACACCGGACAGGGGATTCCTCAAAACCAACGATCAAAAATATTTGAACCTTTTGTTCGACTGAAAACCTCAGGCGCAAAAACAGATGGAACAGGTATTGGGTTGGCTATCACCAGACATTTAATCCAGCTCATGGGTGGATGTATATTTTTAAAAAGCAAGGTTGAGGAGGGATCAACCTTTACAATTATTTTACCAAAATCAAAGGAACTACCGGTCTAACTCAGGGCGATTCTCCGGTAACCTACTAGCATCAACGCATATACCATGGCAACAACTGTGAAATAAAAAAACACCTGTTCCATAGAATGACTCAACATCAAAAAACAAATCATCAATAGCTGAAACCCGAGACCAAGTGCGCTGACCGCTGTAAGAAACCCACCAGTGAGCTTTTCACCATAATGAATGGCATCTGGATCCAACCAATAAGCCAACCGATCCTGCCACCAGTACAAGAACAGATAGGATGAATGTAGAAATTTTAAAATGCACAGGCTATCGCCTGGAAAAGGTTCGGGCATTTTCCGTTGATTCACCACACTGGTCAGGTCACCTCCGGAATCATGGCGTTTGATCACATAATAATAATTGTAAACGGACCCCTGGAAGGTGGCTGCTATCAAAGCCAGAAGGGCATACCCACCAGGTTGTTCTGTTTGATGGGCGATGGCCAGAAACAGAGCAAGGTTGACAAAAAAATCACAAAAAGAATCGAGAAACCTCCCAACCTGTGAAGGCTGTTTTCGTGCCCGTGCCAGTGATCCATCGGCAGCATCAAGCAGACTTTTGACCGGCAACAGCAAGGCTGCAAGGAACAACCACTTGCCTTGCCAAATCAAAATTGCAGAAACAAAACCAACGATCGTGAACAGCCAGGTTACGGTAATTGCCGTAATAAATGTGTAGGGGAGAAGAAACTGCACCAATCGGGTCGCCCAGGGCCGGGCGTAATCGCTTAGATCAATAAATTGACTCTCTTTTGGCAGTTTGTACATGTAGCCCGATTAGATTTTTTAAGCACGATTGAAACGTGGTTTAAGCCAAAATATCGACTATCAAAAAGGTTTTTTCAGAAAGATTAACATATTCCGCAAATCTTGCAGGTTGCCGTATCACAAACCGGGGTGTGCTTCTCTTTGAAAGCACGCTGGTAATCCCACCATAAAAAGTTATCACGGTAACCGTGATCAATTAAATCCCAGGGGAGAAAATCATCCGGACCATATTGTCGATAGACGGTTTCATCAGCAGAAGGGGTTGCCTCCTTCAATGCGCGCGGTGCATCCAGGCCATTTGAAAGATAAGTTTTAAAAAAGGACAAAGCCCGACGGTCAGCACGGGTAAGATAAGTTTGTAAATAACCTTCCCGTGGGGACCCAAAACTGAGCTGAACATTTGGCAACCGACCCAGTGCTTGCCTCAGCTTCAGGAATTTCTTTTTTAGAAGGACTGTCGATTCCATGGGGTGGTATTGAAAAGGAGTTCCCGGCTTGGGCACCAGTGGACTGACCGCAATGGTCAGTTGGCCGATGCGCCCATGCGGACGACTCGCATCAACGTACTCCTTTTGCACCCGCTGCACCAGTTCGATGAAACGGTCAATGTCTTCGTCCTCTTCCCAGGGTAGGCCAATAATCGAATAGATTTTCAGGTGCAGTACACCCTTTTCCGTCAAAAACCGACACTTCTCAACAATGTAATCATCACTTGCGGCTTTATTGATCGCATTTCGCATTCGCTCGGAAGGGGCATCGACTGCAACCGTTAGAGTCTTTTGTCCGCTTTGCAAAATAAGATCTACAAGCTCGCCGGTTAAAGTCTCCATGCGAAGAGAAGAAAAGGACAAGGTTTTACCTTCTTCGACCAGCCTTTTTACCAACCGGACCAGATCCGGATGATCAGTAACCGAGGGGCCAACCAGACCTATGGTCGACGCTTCTTTATCTTGTTCTGTCAAAACTTTTGCCAACGAGTTGTAGGTCGCTTCAATGTCTGGCTCTCGTGGAGGCCGATAAATAAAACCAGCCGTGCAAAACCGGCAGGCCCAGATACAACCTCGCGTCACCTCCATTAAGGCCATATCTTTGAAAGTAGACTCTTCTCCATGAGTTACGGAATGGGTGCATAACTCAGGAGACCCCTCTTCTACCCAATGACGTACAACCTTTTCGGGGATTCCATCACTTGCCTTTAAACCAACCTGACGGTCGTCTTCATAAACCGGTTCATAAAACTCCGGGACATAAATTCCGGGTATATTGCAAACAGTTTTATAAAGATTGCGTGGATCCTCCCACTCTGTTTCAGTCAATTTTTTAAAGAATTGCTCTATCATTCCTTCGGCTTCACCGATGAAACAAATATCAACAATATCTGCTATGGGCTCCGGGTTGATGAACAACGCAGATCCTCCCGCCACCACCAATGGAAAGTCTTTTCCTCTGGATTTTCGCTCCAATGGGATATCGAAATAATGGAGCAGGGTAACCGCATTCAAATAGTCCGGTTCAAACGAAATAGAAAACGCGATCATGTCGAAATCATGAACCGGACGGTTGGTATCCATAGAGCGCATCTGCGCGGCAGTCAGTGGCGAGGACTCAGGGGTCCAGCCGGTTGGCAGACTGTATCGATCACAGGATATGCCTGAAATTCGATTCAATAAATCGTGCACCCTTTGAAACCCAAGATTGGCTACGGCCACATCCGAGGTGCTGGGATACACCAGCAACACACTCATGGGGCGAAGGGTATCTGTATTTGGTGACTGGGCTGTTATACTTTCAGAGGTTTGCATGCGCCTAGGGTTTGATTAGAAAGTACCATCTTACTGTAAATTTGAACGAGGGACCATAGAAGCTGCCATGGTAGAGGAACAAAATCCTGAAAAAAGAATGGAAGGCTATTTGAGCAAGGTTGCGACCGGCCCTAAAATGAGCAAAGACCTGACGTGTGAAGAAGCTGAAGACGGGCTGACTCTGATATTGGAAGGGGCTGTTTCCCCGATACGCGCTGCGCTGTTTTTGATCACCACACGTATGAAACTCGAAACCATAGATGAAAATCTCGGCTTCTGGCAGGCACTCGACAAAACAACCGAAAAACGCACGGTTCCACTCGAAACATTATGCCAGGTTGCTGATGCCTTCGACGGTTTCGAGCGACAGCCCTACTTTGGTTTCTATGTGATACCGCTTTTAGGCCAGATGGGGTTCCCAGCTTACGGCCATTCCGCCCTTCCCCACCCTCCCAAATTTGGTTTTACATTTGAAGACATTCTACAAAACCATTACGGCATTAAGAATGCCGATTATGCCAACCGGATCCAGGCTCTGGTTAAGTACCGTTTTGGTTATCTTGGCACAGGAGAATCCCATCCAGAGCTTGAAGCCTTACGCGAGCTCCGTCGCGAAATCGTCAAGCGCCCTATGCTGGCAACTCTCGAAAAAATGCTGATGCCTCTTGCTGCATCAAAAAATTATCTGGCAACAAATTATTTTCACCCTGGTTACGAGGTCTCCATGCTCTCCGTCGCCGAAGCCAGTAACTTTGACCGTGTCATCATAGGAAACGGAATAGAAGGAAGCACTCTATACGGTGTGCACAAAAAGGCAAAAGTCTTCCTGTATATAAAAAACAGACCACAGGAAGAAAAAGTATTTGACTGTGTCAAATTGTTTGGAAAAATTGCTGGCGAACGTATACTCGAGGCACATTCTGCAATGAAAGAAACTTCAGCAGAACGGGGGACCATCGCAGAGGCCGGTGAACGGGCACTGAAAGGTGAATCGCATCCAGCTCTCGAATTAATCGCCTGCCAGGCAGCCACATTACTCTGGTTGCTGGATCAGGTAAAAGAACCATTACATGCCTTAAATGAAGCGCGGGCTCTTTTGCAAACTGGAAAGGTTTATGACACATTTATGTCTTATCTTGATGAATTGAGAAAAAATACCTAACGGGAAGCTTCCTGTCGCTCTAACATCGGCTTCAAATATTCCCAAACAGTCTGGACCACAACCGCATATCCCTCGCCCACGGGGTGGATTCCGTCTGGCCGGGTCAACTCTTGCACCGCAGCCACGTTTTCCAGAAAAAAGGGTATAAACCCGGTTCCGTGTTTTTCCGCAAGCTTTGAAAATACTGTTTCAAACCCTTTCGTGTAATCTTCACCATAGTTTGGTGGAATTTTCATACCCGCCAGCAAAACCCTGGCCCCCTGTTTTTGACACGTCAGGATAATGGTTTCCAGATTGCTCTCCATCTCCTCAAGTGGCAAACCACGTAGTCCATCGTTCGCACCAAGTTCCAGAATAACAATGGAAGGTTTGTGCTTCAGAAGCCAGTCAATGCGGCGAAGCCCACCTGCAGTTGTGTCTCCACTGACACCGGCATTGACCACCTTGTACGAGTATCCTTCCTCCTTTAGCAAGGACTGTAACCGCGCCGGATAGCTCTCCTGCTGGTTCACACCAAACCCGGCAGTGAGGCTGTCACCAAAAGCAAGAATCACCGGTGCCCCCATTGCCGGGGCAACGAAAAAAAACAACCAGGCAAATAAAAAAACCGCTGGAGTCGGCATCCAGACTTTGTAACAATAAAGGGATACCTTTTTACGATCTGCATGGGGAAATCCCAGGAAGCTTTGCACAGTAAGTTAAGCCGGAAAGAAGAAAATGATTGAAATCGAACAACTCAATAAATCCCTGCATGGTGGCGGGCACCGGGTCGATATCCTCAATGGAATCAACCTCACCGTCCCGCGGGGTGAATTTGTTGCCATAACCGGAGCCTCGGGAAGCGGCAAAACCACACTGCTCAGTCTTATTGCCGGACTCGACGCACCCACCAGTGGACGAATTGTTATTGACGGTCAGGATATCACGAAACTTGATGAAGATGCACTCGCGGAACTGCGGGGAAAACGCTTTGGTTTTGTTTTCCAGAATTTCCATTTGATCCCGACACTCACCGCACTTGAAAATGTCATTTTATCGGCAGAACTCAACCACACAGAAGGGGCGCACAAAAAATCCAACGACCTCCTCGGGATTGTGGGACTGGGGGAGCGGTTGCATCATTACCCGTCCCAGCTTTCAGGCGGCGAGCAACAACGCCTGTCCCTGGCACGGGCATTCGTCAACGAACCTGAATATGTTCTTGCTGACGAACCCACCGGGAATCTTGATTCAACCAACTCCGACCGTATCCTGGATTTAATCGGTGAACTGCACCGGGTCAAGCAGGCAACCATCCTTCTGGTAACCCATGAACCCCCGGTAGCCCAGCGCTCGCAACGGATCCTCACGATGGCCGATGGAAAAATCATCGCCGACCAGCCTTCACGGCCCAGTCCATGACCACAAGCCAACTTTCACTTGGCCAACAAATTAGGCTGGTAAATTCGGAAAGTCGGGGTGCAGGCAAACGGTTCCTGTTTTTCGTTCTGTGCCTCGCCATCGGCGTCGGTGCGGTGATGATGATCAAAAGTTTTTCGGCTCTGCTGGAGACATCGATCAAACGGGAATCGAAAGGCTTGTTGGCCGCCGACATCGAAATTAAAAGTTCCTGGGCTCAGAAAAAAGAGGACCTCGCCTACCAGCAACAAGCGCTACCCCCTGAAACCCGTTTTGTTTTTGTAAAAGAACTGCACGCAATGGTGCAGCTTTCAGGCCAGGTCAGGGAAGGAAAAGGATCATCTCTACTGGTTGAGCTGAAAGCCGTTCCATCCGTTCCCCCGCTCTACCCCCTGTATGGTGAAATCAAAACTCAACCAACGCTCGGTCTGCCCGAACATTTTAAAGACAACGGCGCCCTGGTAGAGACTAATTTCCTCATAAAAACCGGGTTGAAGATAGGGGATACCTTTGGCTTGGGTAAAATTCGTGCCCGGGTATCTGGAATACTGGAAGCAGAACCGGATCGAATATCACGTGCCTTCAGTATCGGGCCGCGTGTCATGGTATCGCTTGAAACATTGAAGGAAGCCCAACTGATTGCTCCCGGCAGCCGGGTGAAACACCGTACACTGATCGGATTGCCCCAGGGAGAGAATCTTGACCGCGCCCTCTTCACCCTGCAAGGCGGACTGACGGACAAGGCAGCAACGTTGCGGACCTTTGAGGACATGCAATCGTCGCTCACTCAATCCATAAAGCGCATCAGCAATTATCTCGGCACCCTCGGTGTCATAGCACTTTTAATGGGGGGAATTGGGGTTGCCATGATCGTTCGCACTTTTATGTCACAAAAGCTGGACACTATCGCCATTCTGACCTGCATTGGAGCACGGCCCAAAACGATTTTCAGGATTTACCTGTTCCAGGCCTTGTTTCTTGGACTTGCAGGAAGCCTGCTGGGGATCGCCGCAGGTTATGGTCTTCAATATCTGCTACCTCCTAAAATAGAAGGTTTACTGCGAATAACCCTGACACCTGAATTCGATTGGCGTCCGGCAGCGCAGGCACTTCTACTTGGTATGGGAACAACGCTGTTGTTTGCATTATGGCCTCTCGTTCGGGCCGTGCGCACCAAACCTTTGCGTCTGTTTCGGCATATCGCGGAAGAAGAAGAGCTTGGGAAAGGGTCACGTCGGCAACGGTGGGTGGTCAGCATTATTTTTGCCGCAGGGCTGGCAGGCAGTATTTTCTGGCAGGCGGAATCTGTGAAACGAGGCCTGGTGTTTCTTGTTGCACTCTGTGTCGCTGCATTGCTTCTGTTCACAATTTCCACCCTTGTATTAAAACTCATCAAACGCCTGCCGCCTTCGCCTTTGATGACAAGGCGATATGGCCTGGCTAATTTATTCCGCCCCAACAATCAGGCGCGGTCCATCATCACCGCTCTGGGCATGGGAATCATGCTGGTATTGACTATCCGCCTTGTGCAGATGGATCTTGTTTCCATGCTAAAAGAAAACACCAAGGGGGCACCGCCTAACTACTTTTTTATCGATATCCAGAAAGATCAGGAGGAGACATTTAAAACCGTAATGGCTTCGACTGCACCCGAGGCGAAGGTGGATATCACCCCGCTGGTGCGGGCTCGCATATCACAGATTGATGACAAGAAAATTGCAGAATGGGAATACACGGACCGTGCACGTGAAGAATGGTTCATTAACCGTGAATTCGTGTTGACCTATTCCAAAGGGGTTCCACCACCGGGCAATGAGGTAGTCGATGGTAAATGGTGGAAACCCGAGGAAGCCTCGATACCCCAGGTTTCCCTGGAAGAAGACGCCGCCCGTCGGTTGGGTGCCGAAATCGGTTCCACGCTGATTATGGAAATTCAGGGGATACCTATCGAGGCTCCGGTTACCAGCATCAGGAAAGTCAACTGGCGCAACATGCGCACCAATTTTTACATGATATTTTCACCCGGGGCACTGGAAGGCGCGCCACTGACATTCGTTGCGTCAGTCACGGTTGATAAGGCGAAAGAACTTGAAGTGCAAACAGCGGTGGTAAAAGCCTTGCCCAATATAACCGCTCTAGGCACCCGTGACATTATTGAAACCGTCGAAACAGTTGTTGGCAAACTGCTCACCCTGGTTGACTTCATGTCGACTTTTGCAATCCTGTCAGGCCTGATCATTTTGTCTGGCGCCATAGCTTCCACAAAGTTTCGACGTTTAAAAGAAGCCGCCATCCTAAAAACCCTTGGCGCCAAACAAAATATAGTGGCAAGAATTCTCGCTTATGAATACGCGACCCTGGGAATAGTCGCTGCCGTAGTAGGCGTCATCCTTTCGGTTGGATTGTCATGGGCCGTGATGGAATACGCTGTGAAATCTCCCTGGCATTTTCGACCAGGCCCCATCAGCCTGGCACTTATTATTTCTATTATTCTAACCACCATCACCGGAGTGCTGTCCAGCCTTGATGTGCTCCGCAACAAACCCAGCCTCACTTTCCGCAAACTGGATAGCTGAGAACTAAGTCCCGTTTTTCATTATGAAAGCTTTTCTTCTCCCAGCCAGGTAAGGCGTAGGAAATATCCAATCCCAATATCCCCACTGGCACTACAAAGCTAGAGCCTGCCAACATTATATCCAGCTAATACTCTTTTTTTATTAGCATAGTGTTCGCAACTTTCATTATTCATTAGCATTTCTTGAAAAATTTGCCGGCTCAATTAATTTGTGATAACTTTCGTTCTTCTGATATCTAATCGTCTTTTTCATTCTTTTGGTTAAAATGGATTTTCTCCGCGAATGAATCGTTTTCAGAGAACAATATTTTTTACTATTTTTATCAACGCCCTTTTGTTGATCCAGTTTGCAGGTAACAGCCTGGCCGCCCAGCACCACCGGCATGTTCACAACCCGTTTCAAGTTGAAGCGGATCATCTGAAGCACAACTGTCCCTTAAAACATCAGCATGCCGGAGGGCTTTGTCCGCACTTGATACACAAGGTTAACGTTTCTGGAATTAAAATTTCGATAGAATGCGGAGGCGACTCACATGACCCTCTCCCGGAAAAGAACAATTCCCGCTGGGCTCAATATTCAAAAATACAGCCACATATAGCGGCTTTCAAAAGCCAGTTGATTTCACTCCCCACTTTCCGCTGGGATTCCCTTTTCTCCCCTCCGGCGGAACGCCCTCCAGATACAATCTCCTTCCAAATCTAGAAAAAACTGGATCTAAATTGAGGTTTTTTGTCGGGGAAATTTAATTTCTCCCGGTAATTCCTATGTAACTTCCACCGCCACACATGGAGTTTGGGATACCGGTTTTTTCCAGACTAATGGCCACCTGTCCCAATTTTCACGGTTATAAAAATAGCTGTGTGTGTTGTTTTCGGTTTGCCAACCGGACAGGGCCAAATTTATTTTCATGGGCACCTCAATCATCAGTAGATTAATCCGGCAACCAACCGGGGATGAGGTGACCATTCCAATTACTGGAAACCGTTTTGGGGGTGTTGGTATTTCAGGCGACATCGGTTTCTAAAAATGAAACCATTTGTGTTCAACCAATAAGGAATCAATCATGAAAAATTATTCTGCCAAAAATGATTTTAAATTCGGCTGGGTATCGCTTCTCGTTACAGGAGCGATGGTCCTCGGATCTGGCGCAGTAAATTTAGCTTTTGCCAACCCACATACAACAATTTTAAAGAAAAATACACCGAGCAAATATGCGGTTCGCGAAGAATTGGAAGGAACCAGTAGCGTTATCAACCATGTCCGCATTCCTCATGGTTGTAACGGAACTGATATCAGAGCGATGAGTCTTGTTTTCCCAAATGGCAACACCACGGCAGTTGCAACCGACAACAATGAATCTGTTGATCTGGTCGACCACATTGAAGGAAGCCCGGTCAGTGATATTGGTGCCGTTCAGGATAAAAATATTTTTCGCCATATTGCGGAAGTTGAGGCAAATGGTCCCTTCGGCGAAAATGTACGCGCCATCCATTACACCAACGGAAAGTTGGATGCCCATCACGTTGGTCTTGTGCCGTGGAACTCGAACTTCCCAAAATTCAAGGAAGGGTCCTGCGCAACCAGTTTAAAAGTGAATATCGCGATTGCCAACTATTGCACCCGATCCCGCACTGCTGAGAATCGTGCCGACATCTGGATTGGGCATTTAACTGAGCTGTTCAATGACCCGGCGGTAGTATCCCAAAGTCCTCCAAATTTCTGGCCACATTTGATTGTTGTGCGCGACCAGGAAAATAATCCTCTGGCTCCGGAATGCGGAGAAGGGTTTGGAATTGAGGTTTCACCTTCAGACGAAGACATCGATGCTTATCTTCCCATCAGAAGGTATTGGCCTTTTCCACAAAGCAATGGAGGCGCTGACGAGTAAAGGGTTTGCCGGGGCCGTCACCCTGCGTGGCGGTCCCGGTTCCTTGTTCACTATATTAAAAATCAACGTTCACTGATTCAGTTCCTAAAACAACCGCTCAAAGGGTGGGTCGGCTGTCAGAATCAGTTCCTCACCTTTCATCTCAATAGGGTATGCCCGAATGTCACCATTGGGGTGAGAGGCACAACTTCCATTGGTGATATCGTAACGCCAGAAGTGCAAGGGGCAGGTGACGGTTGTACCAGACAAATGTCCCTCCCCTAAATGTCCACCCCGGTGCTTACAAAAATCATCTGTTGCGTAAAACACCCCATTAACATTGTAAAGCGCGATGTCATGCCCATCGATTTCAAGGGTCTTGCACTCACCGGGGCCAGGTGCTTCGGGTTTTCCGATTCTGTATTGAGGCATGGTTTATAGCTTATCCTTTACAATCTTTCCCTTTTTGCCGGAAAAAACCCAGGAACACTATTTGTCGAATACACTAATTCGTGGTATTTAAAAGAAGGCATTTAAACTTTGTTACCCGGTGATTGCAATACACCCGTCAGGAACTCAATGATTATGAATTATTTTCATCGATTGGGCACTGAAAATTCTCTCCGTTCAATAAAATTTGCAGTGGCTCTTTCTTTGGTTGTCCAGGTTTTCACGGTTACTTCCGCCTGGGCAGTCAATAGTGGCTATTTGCCCCGGGACAAGCCTTATGTCGCGCCGAAATATATCCCCCCACCTCCTCCTGAACCCAAGATACACCTGATTGACAACGGTGATGGCACTCTGACCGACGGGAATGGTTTGGTGTGGACTCAAAAGGACAGTTATGCCGACCTTGGGAAATGCCTGAACTGGCATCAATCTAATGATTACGTATCGACTCTCAATCAAAATAAATTTGCGGGACACTCCGATTGGCGAATGCCTTCACTGATGGAGCTGGTCGGAATTTATGATGACACACGCGAAGTTGTCATGGGGCACGACGGCAGTACTGAATACACGATGCGGACCGATCCTCAGTTTGCAAAAGGGGCAGCCTATTGGTACTGGACTTCAGACGCGGAGTTCACAAAGCTCACCGACTGTTGTGCAAAAACTTTCTATTTTGTTACCGGGATTACTTTTATCCGCCAGTTTAAACTGTGCAACAATGGGGGCGTGCGGCCAGTGCGGGGGAAATCTCAAAAAAAGTAAGTCGTTCGAAAAGATCAATTGATCCAAAAATTTTCTTTAGCTTTTGCTGCCGCTTTTCTTTACCTGATCCATTGGGATAATGAGTGCTTCCTTTCGGTGGCGAACAATCTCCCCACCAATCAGATAAATCACATCTTCACAAATATTAGTCGCATGATCTGCCACGCGTTCCAGATAGCGTGAAGCGGAGAGTAACTCGAGTAAGGGACGCAATTTTTCCGGCCCTGTCCCCAACTGGCTTTCAAACGTATAAAACATTTTTCGATTGAGATCATCGACTTCATCGTCAACGGCACACACCCGGCGAGCCATCACAGAATCGAGGTCCACCAGGGAATCGAGCGCGTGTTGCAGCATCCATTGTGTTTTTTCCGCCATCAATGGAAACTCATCGGGAATGGCGAGTTTAACCTGATCTGCCAGAAAAACAGAGCGCTCTGCAATATTGACGGCGAGGTCACCAATCCGCTCGAGGTCATTATTAATTTTAAGGTAGGCGACCACCAGTCTCAGATCGTTTGCCACCGGTTGATAAAGCGCCAGCACCTTCAGGCATTCCTCTTCCAGCTCTACTTCCATTTCATCAATTCGGGAATCAGAATGCATAACCTCGGTTGCGAGTTTTGCATCCCGATTGATGATCGAGCGAACGGCGCGGCCCACATTTTCCTCGACATGGGCACCGAGAGAATGCGTCATCTTCTTGAGCTGCAGAATTGCATTTTCAATATGTATGGTATGACGAGGCATGGTTTTATGCTCCAGGTTCAGCCAAACCGGCCGGTGATATAGTCTTCCGTTTCCTGCTGTCCAGGATTGGTGAACAGGGATTGCGTGTGATCGAACTCAACCAGGCGGCCCATCAACAGAAAGCCCGTGTGGTCTGAAACCCTTGCGGCCTGCTGCATGTTATGGGTCACCAGGACAATCGTATAATGTTCTTTCAAGCCTACCATCAAATCTTCAATTTTTGCAGTCGCAATAGGATCGAGTGCTGAACAGGGCTCATCCATCAGCAACACTTCCGGCTCAACCGCTATTGCACGAGCAATACAAAGCCGTTGCTGCTGGCCGCCAGACATACCCAATGCACTTTCCGGCAGGCGATCCTTCACTTCATCCCACAACGCCGCAGACTTCAAACTTTTTTCGACTATCGCATCCAACTCGTCTTTTCTTTTGACACCATGAATACGAGGTCCGTAAGCGATATTCTCATAAATACTTTTTGGGAAAGGATTCGATTTCTGAAATACCATTCCCACCCGTTTTCTCAGGTCGCTGACTTCCAGTTTTGAATTGTAGATGTCCTCTCCAGCAATTTCCACTTTGCCTTCAAGCCGGGCGCCATCAACCAGATCGTTCATTCGGTTCAGACAGCGCAGCAGGGTTGATTTCCCGCAACCCGAAGGCCCGATATAAGCGGTAATCATACCTTCAGGAATCTGCATGCAGACATCCATCAACGCCTGTTTCTCGCCGTAATAAAAATCTACGTGGTCGATATTGACCATGACACGACTCGATTCCGATTTCTCGCCCAAATGATCTGTTTGGCTCATGTCCGGTAGTTTACCGTCATTTTTCCCTTTTTTGGAAAGGAAGGATCGAATTTCGCCTTTCATAGCTTTTGCCGGTTCCATAATTTCGCCTTTACAAGCCCGAGATGGTCAATTTTTTCCTGAGTCGATTACGGAGTGAAATCGCCAGGCTATTCAAGAGTAATACAATGAGCAAGAGTAAAAATGTAGTTGTGTATACCATGGGACGGGCCGCATCGACGTTTGGTGATTGAAACCCGACATCATAAATGTGAAAACCTAAATGCATGAACTTCCGGTCAAGATGGAGAAATGGAGAAAAAGAGTCAACCGCTAGTGCCGGTGCCAATTTGACAACCCCGGTAATCATCAGGGGAGCAACTTCTCCGGCAGCACGGGCCATAGCGAGAATCAGTCCGGTTAAAATTGATGGCATCACCGCCGGAAGAACAACCCGGAAAATTGTTTCAAACTGGGTCGAACCCAATGCGAGAGCCGCCTCGCGAATTCCCCGCGGAACTGCCGCCAGTCCTTCTTCCGTAGCCACAATCACTACCGGCACTGTCAACAGCGCCAGGGTCAGCGAAGCCCAGAGAATTCCTCCGGTACCGAAGGTTGGAGTAGGAAGTGCTTCCTCAAAAAACAACCTGTCGATAGTTCCCCCTACAAAATAGATGAAGAAACCAACACCGAAAACTCCAAAAACGATGGACGGCACCCCGGCAAGATTGTTGACGGCAATCCGAACCATACTCACAACCTTACCCTGCTTGGCATATTCCCGAAGATAAAACGCAGCCAGCACACCCAGGGGAGTCGCCACGATGCTCATGATCATGACCATCATCACCGTTCCAAAAATCGCGGGGAAAACACCACCTTCCGTATTGGATTCCCGCGGGTCTCCTGAGACAAACTCCCACATGCCACTGACGAAAAAACCAACACGATCAAAGAAACCGAAATTATTGGGCTGATAAGCTCGCACGATTTGTTTTAAAGGAATCTCTTTTTCCTGGCCATCACCGGTAAGAACAATCAGGCTTGAGGTCAGTTGTTTTCTCAGCTCTGCAAGTGTCTTTACATGAGCTTCATACTTTTCCTGCAGTTTTTTTATTTCATTCTCTTCAGCAAGAACATCCGGTCCAGACTTAACCCCATCGAGTTCAAGTTGTTTAATGTTCAATCGGTGATCAGAAATATCATGGTTGATTTTTCCAATGCGATATTTTTCGATCTCCTTGATTTCATCCAGTATGTCCTCTACCTTCGGAACTTTATCAAGGAAAGCCTCATAAGCCCTGTCCTGGCCCGTTGCAACCGTTTTCCCTGACTCCCGAAACTCCTGAATCACTCCATAAAAATGCCCCCACTCGCGACGTTCAAAAACAGAAATGGAATGAGGGGTCCCTCTCGAAACAATATCTGCTTCGTCAACCCAGATAAAATCATCGCCATACAGGTCACGATTACCGCGTTTAACCTGGATCCGCTTACCCAGTATGGTTGTCTTCCCATCCTCAATCCGGGTGATATCCTCCCGGTCTGTAATCTCCCCGATCAAATTCGAACCATTTTTTAATTCGAACCGGTGAACCTCAGAAGGCCAGAAATAGACCACCCCATTGATCAGAATCGCCAGCAATAACCCTGAGATCAGGATCATGCAAGCGGCCAGGGTTGCACCTGTTAACCAGATAAAGGAATCCCCGCGAGCCCAGATTTTTTGGATTTTATTCATTCAGTCTCAAACCTCCGCAATGCTTATAGCACCCGGTACCTTTCCCTAAGTTTTAACCTTACCCATTCGGCAATGGTATTGACCACAAAAGTAAACATAAACAGTAGCAGAGCCGCTAAAAATAAAATGCGGAATAAGGTGCCGCCCTCAGGAGCCTCTGGAAGTTCCACCGCTATATTGGCGGACAACGCCCGAAAACCTGAAAAAGCACTCCAGTCCATCACAGGTGTATTTCCGGTTGCCATTAGAACAATCATGGTTTCGCCAACGGCGCGCCCAAACCCGATCATCAAGGCAGAAAATATTCCAGGACTCGCCGTGGGCAGAACAACACGGACGGCTGTTTGCCAGCGGGTAGCCCCCAGCGCAAGTGATCCCGCAGATAACAGCTTCGGCACACTGGACAGAGAATCCTCGGCAATAGTGAAAATAATCGGAATTACAGCAAACCCCATGGCCATGCCCACGACCAGCGAATTTCTCTGGTCGTAACCAAGACCTGCAACGTCGAGCAACCAGACCCGAAAGTCCCCTTTCAGGAAAATGGATTCGAACCAGATGCCAGACCCAAATGCGAGGCCGGTACCCAGAAGAACCAGAACAAGGAGAAAGTAAAACTCGGCGGCGGGCTTTTCCTTAAAGTAATAACGGAGGTTCGTGTGCTCAGCAATGTATTGGACAACGAAGACAAGGAGACCTATCACCACAGGCATCATCAATAGAGATGGTAATAATTCTTCAACCCGCGGCGCAAGCCATAAGGCCGCGAAAAAACCCAATACAACGCTTGGCAGGGCCGCCATGAACTCAACTGTTGGCTTCACAAGGTGCATGAGGGATGAATGCATGAACTGTGAAGAATAAAATGCAGCAAATAATGCCAACGGTGCCGCAAACAGCATCGCGTACAACGTCCCTTTGAGCGTTCCAAATATCAAGGGGGTCAGGCTGAACTTGGGCTCAAACTCATCGGTACCGCCAGTGGACTGCCAGGAGTATTCTTCTTTCTCATAACCTTCATAACGAACCTTGCCAAACAGGGATTTTAAGGTTATTCCAGGATGCGGATTCTGAACTTTCCAGTTTCCAAGACTTCCCTTTTCATCAAGAACCATTACCCCGTTACCCTTGGGAGCCAACACCAGACCTGCGATTTTCCGGGTCCATCCAGTATTGATACTGTACTCGGTTTGTCCGGATGTTCCGTAGTGATACATCACCACGCCATCTGCACCGGCAGTGACAAACCCCTTGTCCCGTTGTGAATACCCCATTTTCAAAACTGGGCCTTGATGCTGATCAAACAGGTGCACGTAGCTCAGATGATTACGCCCGGCTTCTCCCTTCACGATTTGAGTCGACATGACACGACCCTCATCATCACCCACAACAAGGGTCATCCCTCCATTCAGGAATTTTAACAGAGTGATTTTGGTCGCTTTATCTGGTGTCGCCCCGATTATTTCAGCTGTGGATTCCCCCTCATCAACAGGAAGAGCCAACCTGATGACCTGCCCTGTCCCTGTTCCGGCATACACAGCCCCCAGCTCCTGATCGACGGCAAGGGCCGTGATCTCCCCTTTGTTGGGCAGAACAAAATTGTAGGATTTGGTTTTAGTACGGACAACACCCATCATATTTTTTTTGCGCTTCACCTTAACCGCAATCACCTCATTCTCACCGGTGACGCTGGTGACCAGATAACCGGACTCACCTACATAGTGCTGGATCAATTCAACAGGCTTGCCGGTATCGTTCATTGGGATAAAGTCCAGAATCTCAGCAGCCGGATTTACGCTCCGTTCATTATTCTCATTGAAGGTGATATCAAAATTTATTTTTACTCCCAAAGCCCTCCCGTCTGAAAGACCGAGGATGACCGTATGTTTCTGGGGAGAGGAGGCTGAGGTGATCGTTGCACCTTCAAGATCCGGCAACTTAACCGGTGGCCAGCTTTGTCCACCTTTTAAAGACTGAAAATAGATACCCTGGCTGGTGATGGTATAGGCCACTGTTTTATGCTCCTCAGTTCCCAGAGCAAAAACAGTTCCCTCACTTTTCGTCTCGATCACCTCTTCAAGGGTAATTTCCGGAGATTGAAACAATGGAAAAACTTCTGCAGCGATGACAAAGAAAATGGCGAGAATAAAAAAGATCACCGCAAATCCGCTTATTACCACCACACGAGTGGCCATGCGATCTTTCGCTAACCGGGATTGAAGGCCTTTTTCGGTTGCCATGGAGGACACTTTTTCAGGGACCTCTCCTTGCTGGGTCACCAGATCACTCATCGTAGTTCACCGGACAGGAGACAACACAGAGGGCCCGCCCCGAATCGAGGCAGGCCACCGTTTTTTCAATTAGTGCTGAAGAACGAAATACTGACATTAGTTGGTCAGGGCTCCGTCCTGCAATTTGGAAAGCTCTTCTTTTACCACAACACCTGGCATTGGGAAGTATCCCCCTTTGACCACGATTTCCTGCCCACCTTTAGAGAGAACAAACTTGAGAAACTCAAGCGTCAGCGGATCAAGAGGTTTACCTGGTGCCTTGTTGACGTAGACATAAAGGAAACGTGCCAGAGGGTAGTCACCAGCAATTGCGTTTTCTACCGTTGGACCCACAAAGTCGTTACCCGACTCAGACAATGGAAGCGCCCGGACACCAGCGGTGCGGTAGCCAATTCCACTGTAACCCATTCCATAACGGTCAACGCTGACCCCCAGAACAACAGATGCAGACCCTGGCTGTTCCTTGACTTCATTTTTGTAGTCGCCTTTTTTCATGGCCACTTTTTTAAAGTACCCATAGGTTCCGGAAGCGGAGTTACGACCGAACAGGCTGATCGGGCGCTTGGCCCAGTCCCCTGAGAGACCAAGATCGCCCCAGGTTTTGGCATTGGGCTTACCGCGCTTCTGGGTTTTGGAGAAAGCCGCATCAACCTGGGCAAGACTCATTCCCTTGATCGGATTGTCTTTATGAACAAAGACTGCGAGAGCATCAATCGCCACCCGGATGGGCGTTGGCTTGTAACCGAACTTGGCTTCAAACGCATCCAGTTCCTTGGATTTCATCTGGCGAGACATGGGCCCGAGTTGGGAGGTCGCTTCGATCAGGGCAGGAGGCGCTGTGGAGGAACCCTTACCTTCAATCTGAACATTGATATTAGGATAGGTTTCACGAAATTTTTCCGCCCAGAACGTCATCAGGTTATTCAATGTATCGGAACCAATGCTGTTCAAGTTACCGCTGACACCGCTGGTCTTCTTGTAATCGGGAACAGTTGGATCAACACCTGCCGGGGCCGCCATAACAGAGGCCACCATTGCACAGGTCATCACAATGGAAAGGGTACCGATTAACATCTTGCTTTTCATTTTTTGCTCCTTTTTCATTTTTGCCTTCCGCCTCAAAAAACGAAACGGTGTTATGTATTCTTTTATTCTGGTTTACGGTCCAATGATTTTTTTACCAGGAACGCTTTTAACAGGGCGGCTTTTCTAATGTTTCAACAACCGCCCCAGGAAGATCAATCGGGTTGCGGAAGGTCTCCGTAAACTCTGGGAGCTGAATGGAAGGTTTTCCATCAAATTTTCTGGTCGCACTTAGGTGCTTGCTATCACCAGAAGCCGAAATTTCTCAGCAAAAGATGAGAGGGTTACTGGAATCCTCACTGTTAGTCTGCCCTCCTTTTGTTAGAGTTTTATGAGGACAGCTAACAATCAGATCTTCCTCACTTCAACCCACCCCAGACTCCAGCCAACCCAATCATAACTCTTTGTTTATATTGGGTTAGCAAAACGCCCTTCATTTGCCGCTGGTTTTCGGACCTAATACTTCCTGGCTCGCCCGAACCAGATTCATCTTCCAGAATCGAGATTAGCTTTCCAATATGAGGGCTTGATGAGAGTTATATTTGCAATGAGGGAGGGTGCTTGAGCTGTTATTCGCAGACAATTAATCTTTAATTTTTATCAGGGAGGTGGATCGAGAAAATACTTCCGGACCCGGGGTTACTTTCGACATCGACCGATCCACCGTGAGCCTGGGTGATGTGTTTGACGATGGCCAGCCCCAGACCGGTGCCCCCCATTTGCCGACTCCTCGCCTTGTCGACCCGGTAAAATCGCTCGAATAATCGAGGCAGATGCTGGGTGTCGATACCACGCCCCTGATCTTTCACCTGGATCACGACTTCACCGTTGTCTCGAATGGCCGCGATCTCCACCCGTTTTTGAGAATCGCTATATTTAATGGCATTGTCTACCAGATTGACAACGGCTTCTTCCAGTAAAGGAGGATTGACCTTCGCGCGAAGTTTGGTATCACATTCCAGGTTTAAAAATATATCCTTCGCATTGGCTTTGGGGGAACAGTCTCCAATCGCGTTTTCCAGAACTTCACGGAGTTGGCAGTCCTGCTTCACGATTTCGCGAGTTTCGGAATCCTGTTCAATCCGAGACAGGCTGAGCAGGTCTTCAATAATGGCGTTCAACCGCTCCGCCTGTTTGGACACGATACCCAGGAACCTCCTTGTGTCTTCTGGAGATTCCAGTGCACCATCCAGCAGGGTTTCGACAAATCCTTTTATAGATGTAATGGGAGTTTTCAGCTCATGGGATACGTTGGCTACAAAATCACGGCGCATCGTCTCCAGTTTTCGAAGCCGTGTGATGTCGTACAAAACAAACACTGCGCCGATACTTTCATTTCTGGTATTTCTGAGGATCGTCCCCCGGGTCTGGAGAAAACGAACCTGCCCTTCCCAGATCAGCTCGATATCCCGCTCCAACAGGTCTCCGCTGCTAAGCGCTTTTTTTACAAAATCCAGCAACTGGGTATTACGAACCACCGCCTGTAAGGGCTTGCCCTGTGCCTGTTGTGGATTGATTCCGAACAACCGGCCGGCTGCCTGGTTGAGGTGGATAACGATTTCATCCGGGTCGATAGCAAATACGCCTTCCACCATACTGGTGAGGATCGCCTCCTGTTCATTGCGCTGTTCAGTGATGGTCCGGATCCGGTCATCCAATTGGGCCGCCATATTGTTTAACGCCTGTGACAACCCGTCAAATTCACGAATTTCTGTAAGGGGCAGGCGAAAACTGAAATCCCCTTCAGCAAACCGTTCGGCACCGGATTTCACCTGACCCACGTGGCGGACCACCCCTTTTGAAAAATAGAACAACATGAACCCGGCAAACAGCGCAAACAACAACACGGCAAAGGAAAGCGGCCAAGCCAGATTATCGACCGTCTTTCCTAAAAAGCTGAGCGGCAAGGAAGTGCGAATAACCGCCGCTACCTTTCCCCCTTCCATAATGGGAACTGCCACAAAAAGTGTGCGCTCATTATTATAAGGGTCCACACGAACTTCATAACCCGGCTTACCCTTTACGGCCTGAAGGATTTCAGACCAACTGCCGTGGTGGGCAAGTCTCGAAGGGTCTTCTTCCGAATCGCACAAAACGGAACCGTCGTACCCGACCAGAGTTACACGCGCACGGGCACTGCTTCCAAAACCCAGACAAGCCTTTTGCAGTTCTTTGGGGGAAGAAGTTTTCAATAAAGATGCCATCTGAGGTCTGAGCAATTCGGCGCGGACCTGAAGGTCATCCTGGGCTTGCTTAAAAATAAATTCGCGAAGGGACCCCAGTGAAAACCAACCGACAATTCCCAATGCCAGGAGCAAAACCAGAGCAACCGGTATGAATTGTCGGCGCACCAGGGATTTTGAAATCATATCACTCCTGAAACCTGTAACCGACACCCCGAACGGTCTGAATAAATTCCGCACAAGGCCCGAGTTTGCGACGCAGGCCGACCACTTGAAAATCCACAGACCGGTCCGTCACAGCATAGTTTTCACCGCGGACGGCATCCACGATCTGGGAACGGGTGAACACCCAGCCGGGGCGTGAGGCCAGGGTTTGTAAAATCTTAAACTCGGTGAACGTAAGATCTACCGTTTCATTCTCCACCAGGACTTCATGACGACCGGGATGGATCGTCAGGTTTTTGATATTGATAACCCCATTTGTATCGATGGGGCCTTCCGTTTTACGACGCAGAACCGCTTTGATGCGAGACAACAAAACCTTGGGACTGAACGGCTTGGTAACATAGTCATCAGCACCCAGTTCGAGTCCCGTTACCACATCGCTCTCCTCCCCTTTGGCCGTCACCATCACCACCGGGATTGACGCTGTGTTCTTATCAGATTTAAGGGTTTTACAAACTTCAAGCCCATCCACCCCCGGAAGCATTAAATCCAGAACGATCAGGTCTGGAGATGTGCTCTGCGCAGACTTCAACCCTTCCTCGCCACAGGTCACACAAGTGACGCTATACGCTTCGCGGGCCAGATTGTAGCGGATCAGTTCCTGAATGTCTTCTTCGTCTTCTACGACCAGTACTTTTTCACCGGGCATATCATCCTCTTCGCGTTTGAATTATTAGAAAATTCCGTTTCATCATTCTATTTTTCCGCGTAACTCGTTTGAATAGGATGAGGTTTCTGTGAGGATCCGGTTTAGGGTCAAATCAACGCCTCGCGACATTATAACAATGTAGGGGAAATAAAGTTTTCTATTCATAATTTGAGGCTGCCCACTAAAGTTTCTACAGTTACTGCCGAAAAGGTCTGATAGGGCTCCATTTTATTCAAATTAGACTTTCAGGCTATGCGAACTGAGTTACAAATCAATCCGGTCCCTATTGCGCGGATTACCATCAACAAACCCTGTGTAGAGTGTGAAGAGACCGAAAAGAAGGAAGCGTTTGCCAGGGCTGCCGGGGAAGACCAGGTGACCCTCAGCGCAGAATCCCAGGAAGCCCTTGAAAAAGAAGAAGAAAGCTCTGAGGAAGGGAGTGCAGCAGCGACCAGGCCAAGAGGGGCTGATGGTCAGCCTGTTACTGAGGAAGAGGCCCGGATAATCCAGCAATTGCAGACCACCGACCGGGAAGTCCGCGCTCACGAACAGGCCCATAAAGCCGCCGCCGGGCCCTATGCTGTGGGTGGGCCCACTTATGAATACACGACTGGCCCCGATGGCAAGCGCTATGCCACTGGAGGCGAGGTGAAAATCGACACGGCTCCGGTACCGGACAATCCGGAAGCTACCATAAGGAAAGCCCAAACCATCAAGCGGGCGGCATTAGCTCCGGCCGAGCCTTCGGCACAGGACCGGCAGGTAGCGGCCAAGGCAACGCAGCTGGAAACGAGGGCTCGCCAGCAGATCCAGGAAGAACGACGGGAAGAAAATCAGGAAAAAACAGAAAAGACAGATGAAGAGGGAACCGTTTCCGAAACCTCAGGTAGAAATACCAACGGTGCAGAAGCAACCGGTCAGGAAACCAGTGGCGTTGCGCCAACTGGCCCAATCAGTTCCGAAAACTCTGGCCCTACTCCTGATAACCCGCGCAGAACACTCTTGAGCGGCGGTCCCGCCCCTGAATCCGGCCAGTTGTTAAATTTGTTTACTTGATTGGTTTTAACCTTCCTTCACTGCATATCCCGCATACATATACCCGGCAATTTTGGGACAGGGAAAGTAGAAGTTTTCCAGTTTTTCTATCTTGAGTCCCGAAGCTGCAATGAGGTCGTCGATCCTGCGGTTGAGGTGACACCCGCCGGCAAAAGCTTTTTGAATCGGGTTCAACCGGTTCTGCCAACGTGCAATATTGTCGTCCGGTGACAATCCATGTTCCAGAAAAACATAACGGCCTCCGGGTTTCAGCACACGTTTGAATTCCTGCAGGGCATCGGCTACGGGTGGAATGGTGCAAAGGGTCCAGGTGGTGACAACCGTATCAACAGACGCATCCTCCAGCGGAATGCGTTCATCTTCGAGATCTATAAATTCGATGGGGAAACTTATGGCTTCCAGTCTTTTCTTTGCCAGTTTTCGACCCATCTTTGCAGGATCGAGTGCCCACAGTCTGGTGATCGTGTCCGGATAGTGCGGCAGGTTGAGACCGGAGCCGAACCCCACCTCCAGGGTGTCGCCTTTGACATCGGCCAGATACTTTTTGCGATACTCGGAAAACTCCTCGCCTCGCATGCAAAAGTCGATGCCGAAAGGCAGAATAACGTCGGAGTAAAATCCCATTAGATAAACTTTTTATAATCTATTAAAACAAACGGACCTTTATTATATAGGGAAATATTTAATTCAAAGGCGAGATTCTTCGCCAGCACTCAAAAAGAATAAACAGGTTTGGAATAATAAAACCTTGTTTCCAGACAGGAAGTTTACACAATCATGCTGGCCCAAGGTGAACATCGTCCGGTTTTAATATTTTTTGCAACGCATAATCCAGACTGGTGAAACGAAAACGGAACCCCAGCTTTCGAAATTTTGTCGGGCGGCAACGTCTGCCATCCAGCGCCAGATCGGCATTCGACTTCAATATCCACCTCGCGAATAAACGCACAACAAATGCTGGTGCCGGTGGACACCAGGGCCGCCCCAGTGTTGTCCTGAGTTTTTGCATAAACTCCGCGTTGGTCGCGGGTGTGGGACCGGTTGCATTTAAGACACCTGATACCATTTTGCGCCTGAGAGCCCACAACATCATTTCGTTTAAATCTTCAATATGAATCCAACTGATGTATTGCTCCCCCGACCCCGCCGCACCCCCAAGAAACCAGCGCGTTAAACCGGCAAGTGTTTTGAGGCCGCCACCATCCGGTCCCAATACGAATCCGATCCGCAAAGTCACTTTGCGCGTCCGCGGTAATTCGGCTTGTTCAAAAGCCGATTCCCAGGTTCTTGAAAGCTGCCCCAGATAATTGTCAGCAAGGGGAGCCGATTCATCAATCGGGGTGTCACCGCAATCACCATAGGCACCAATGGCGCTGGATTGTACCCAGACGATGGGCGGGCTTACGCATAACCGGACTGCTTCTGCAAGGACATTGACTGAATCCACGCGGGAGTTTAAAAGTTCTTCCCGATTATTTTTATCGGGCACACAGTTGATGGAACGCCCGGTGAAATTGATCAGACCGTAGGCGCCTTCCAGATAAAATTGCCAGTCACCCAGAGTCCTGCCATCCCATAACACTTGCCGTATATCCGGATCGCTGTTTTGAGGTGACCGGGTGAGAACCACGACGTCATAGTTTTCTTCAACCAGTTTTCCAGCGAGGGCTGAACCGAGAAACCCGCTCCCTCCTGCAATGATGATACGTTCTTTATCTTTCATGATTTGCCTCCAACTGCGCTTTGCAGTTTTATTCGAAGCCTTTCAACGCAACTTATAAGTTAAGAGCCGTTTTTATTTTTCCAAAACCCCTATTGCCATATCCACATCTGGCTGAATCATTCCCCCTGTGCTTTTTTGGGAGAAGGGGCCACATTTTCTTCCTGAATCAGGGTGTTGAGTAGTCCGTGAATCTCCACCACCGATCGGTTAAAAATTCCCGCCAATGGTAGAAGTGACATACCAAAAAGAGGGACCATCAAATTTAAAGCCACTTCCACCAGCCTTCGAGTCCGGGTCTGCTCCCTGGAGGTGTCCAGAGCCCAGAAAAGAATCACTGCCATCTGAAAAAACCAGAGTAGCTGCGGAAGGATCGGACGCAGGGTTGAAGATATTTTCAAATCGCTGCCTTCAATGGTGTCCTCCATCAATCGGACCGCCGCTTTTCGCAAACTCGCGGTCTCCGCTGAAAAGGGAGAAAGGGAATTGGAGGGATTGATTCCTTTTTGGGTCAGGACTACAAATAATTTGCGGTGCTCTTCAATCAACCCGAGCCGGTAGAACAAAAGGCCCGAAAACCGCCTGCGGAAGCTGCGAGTTTCGGAGCACATTTCCCGGTTCTTGATTTCCGCTTCCCGCTGGGTGCGGCTGTAAATTTCCAGGATCATTTCGTCCTTGGTCCGGAAATAGTAATAAGCCGCCCCGACTGCCATTCCAGCTTCCCTGGCTATTTCCCGCATAGAGGTTTCCTCATAGCCCTTTTGCCGAAACAGAGTGAAAGCCGCCTGAAGGATCTGCTCTCTGCTTTTTTGCGCTTTCGGTGTTTTCATTGCAATTGGGACGATCATCAGGATTCTTTCTATGTAGTTTTTTCACGAATCTATATTTTGAACATATTCAAAATATAGATTCCACCCCAAGGTTTGTCAATGCCATGAATTGAATTTGTTCAAAATATTGCATAACTTATTGTTTTTAAATATATTTTCAATATCCGGAATCGACTTCTAGAATGAAGCCTGTGCAGTGTCGTTCGAAATAGAGGTTCTTTTCAAGGAAACTGGCAAAAAATATTTTTACTGGGAGACCCTTGCATAAGTGGAAAATTTTCAAATAAAATGTTCGTCATTGCGAGTAGCAGTATGACGAAGCAATCCAGCCGGGCAACGCCCGGAGGAAACTGGAAAAAACCTCTGGATCTACCCCTCCTGGGCACTAGTGCGTTGGAAAAATACCGTGGCCGTTCTCCCTCTGGTCGCTCGCTATGAAGGTTTTTTATAAAAACCGCTTCCAAATCAAGAAAACCCGGAATTTTGGGTTATGCAAAGATCTCTCTTTTAAAGGGAGGGTGTGGAATTGATAATTTAAGGGATCACTATATTGAAGACAAAATAAAAAAGGCCACCCGGCAAGTAGATTGCCAGATAGCCTTGGTAGCCTGAATATTTCTTCGTGATGAACCTGAACCTTTAAATAAGATTCCTCTGTAAGCCCAAAAGGCTAGTGCTGAACACCGCCCTCACCGTGGACATGGCCGTGGCTTTTCTCCTCATCAGTCGCGTCGCGAATATTACCCACTTCAACTGAGAAATGGAGAGTCTTGCCAGCCAGCGGATGGTTGCCGTTAATATGCACATCGTCCCCATCCAGCTTGGTGATAATAAAAGGAACCTGGCGACCATCTTTCATCTCGGCTGAGAACTGCATCCCCTCTTCCAATTCCTTATCTGCCGGAAAATTTGAGCGCTCGACCTTGAATTCAAGTTCAGGATTGACCTCACCGTAGCCCTCATCGGGGGTCACTTTGACCTCTTTTTTATCACCCGTCCCTGCACCAACCAGCTCTTTTTCAAGACCGGGTACAATTTGTCCTGCACCGTGGATATAGGCAAATGGGTGTTCTTTTGAGCTTTGGTCGATCACTTCGCCCCCCTCATCTTTGAGGGTGTAATGAAGGGTGACCACCTTACCGTCTGCAATCATGGGGACCTCAGGCCAAAGGCGGGCATCCGATAATCCCGGGTTGCGGCGCAATTGGAGGGGAAAAACCGCTTGTCAGGCGGTGAATTGAAGAAAAAAAGCGGGGCCGACGAGACTCGAACTCGCGACCTCTGGCGTGACAGGCCAGCGTTCTAACCAACTGAACTACGACCCCGGTTTGCGGGTATTTCCGTTTGGAGAAAACACCCGGCAAATGGTGATATCAGTCTATCAAAAATGAAACAACAAGTGGGCTGAACAGGGCTCGAACCTGTGACCCCCGGCTTGTAAGGCCGGTGCTCTCCCAGCTGAGCTATCAACCCGACATAGACAAGCAATATACCACGAAAAGCAAAGGAGTATAAATCGCTCCCATGAACCTGTCAAGGCGATTCGAACAATATAAACATCCCGGGTATCTTAATACAACAGGAGGATACAGACGCGAGTACGATAAAATCACTGATGCGTGTCCTTAAAAGAACTACATCAACCTAAAAGAAAACAGGATGCGTAACATCAACTCCGCCCTGTTTAAAAGAAAATAAGTTCCAGCATAAAATTTTTCAATCCTATTGTGCCGAAAAATGAAAAACTTGAAAAAATAATACATTATTAGCCATAAATGCCCTTTCCACTTATTTGGATCGATTTCCCTAATGATTTCGGTAAAAATCTGAAGGTGTTTCAATGGGAGGTTATGGAAGTAGCAGGTACGGATTCTCTTTAAGCAAAACCACCACATCCGATTGCATAGCAATTGATGTCAGACGTTGGCAACGGGAAGGGTTGCTCAAACCGCCAGGTTATTTTGGTTGGAATTGGTTGCGTAATGGAGAAGTGACATCAAACATTCAGGTGAACGTCGAAAACGATCATGTGATTTTGAATTATAAACATAGGCGATCAGGTGAGGACTGGCAGGAAAAACATTATCCGGTTTATCTGGATTGGACCAAGTGCAACTATGGAGGAAAGCGCCCTTGGTTTCTCTGCCCGACCAAGGGGTGTGGAAGACGGGTAGCTAAATTGTACAGTATGGGATTATTTGCCTGCAGGCAATGCCACCAGCTCCCTTATCAAAGCCAATTGGAAAATGAAATGGATCGAACCTCAAGGAGGGCGGATAAGATACGGGATCGGCTGGGATGGGAACCGGGTTTTCTGAATGGAAATGGGTTAAAGCCGAAGGGAATGCATTGGAAGACATTTGAACGGTTATCAGCCGAACATGATTTTCACGTGAACCAATCCCTTATGAGAGTAGCTTTGAAATTTAAAGTGCCGATGACTTACTTTTAATGATAGAAAAGGAATAGTGGAGAATAGTTTTCTGGAGGAGTGTGTTTTTTCAACTTGTAGTCAAGTAAAGACTTGACCCCTTTATTCAAATGACCGGCCAGGTCGTACGTGTAGTCATAGGTATGCGAGGCACCGTTAACCGTTTCCTTTTTTTGTTTTATTCGACCGAGTTTATCTCGCAAGATAAATTCTTCTTTAAAAACCTCTGTCACTACATTTGAAATATCGGTTGATGCGGTGTATGTATCCAGTTCCCCGAAACCGTTGTAGGTGCGATCGTCTATGACATTGTCCAAGGTGGTGTCTTTCAGTAAACCGCTAGAGGGATAGTAATTCAACGTCTCAGAACCGGCCATATCAATCACATCGTCATCATCGTAGCCGAATGCGATCGTGTTGCCTCCGTTAACACTTCTGGAGGTTACACGTAAGTTGTCGTCCAGGACCTGTGAAATGCTTCCGGCTACATCCCCTGCCCAGGTTGTGGTGAGGGGTAGCTTCCCGTCGTATGTAAAGGTCAAGGTTCCGCCATCAGGGGCGATTATCTTCTCAAGGTTTCCAGATGTTGGATAATACCTATATTCGTAATCTCCGGAGCCTGCTCCAAACGGAATGGTGAGAAACTCTAAACGGCCTCCAGAGTCATAATCAAACCCTATTGTTTTTCCATCCGGACGGGTGATCAAGGTTGGTTCCTTGTCGGCGTTGTATTGGAAAGATGTCACATACTGATTAGGGTCATTTTCATCAAGATCCGGAGGGCTGTACAAATCCTCAAGATCTCTGGATTCAAATTGGAAATTGTGATCCGGACGACCCGGTCGGGTTAGAACCTCTAACTTTTCTTCACCAGAGTTTCTTTAGTTTTTCCAATTTTTCCTGATTAATTTTCACCCCTCTAATAGAAATCGAGGCAAGAATATCTGAGAACTGCTCGGTGTATTGAGAACAACTTTCAGCCGGACACGTTGTTAAAAATGTAAAATAGTGCTGTTCATCATAATTAATAATCCAGTACGTATGAGTTTCCTTAAAGCGTTCTCCCGAATTTAATTGATAAATATTTGAAAATTTACCGAATATGGCAGGTTGGCCAAAAATCTCAAATTCAATTAAATTATTTCCATGAAATTCAAAATCGATCAATTCCTCGCGGTGCAACAATAAATAACTCTGCAATATTTTTACGGGGCTTTTCAATGCACCCTTTTCATTAAAATTTACATTAAACGTAGAATTCACACCACTATAGGATTCTTGAAATTTTCCAATCTTTGGAATCCATATTGTGCTGTTATTCTTTATTTTTTCAACTTTATCTTCAAGTCGTTTTAGATGAATCTCATTCAAGGTTTTATTCTTATAGACCGTCCCGACATCCAATAGACTTTCTTCAGGACTATGGAAACGCCAGTCATGTGGTTTGGTAACGGCAAAATCAGGATAACTCAGCCTGAAAATATCACCATCTACCGCTTGGCATGGGTTACTCCAGGCCACAAAATACAAAATAAAAAAGGATGCCCAAAAAGGACCATTTCTTTGTAGATTCAAACTCCTGGAAAACAGCTCTCTTTTCAAATTTGATCCTTTCCTTTAAATAATCCTACAATCCCATAATACAATTTTGCAAAACCCAAGTATTGCTGCTACTAAACAAAAAATACCCAAGAATTTGAAATATATTTTTGAATTTTTTTTTCCTAATTGATCAACGAAATGGGCAGATATTTGCTTCGTAAAGCACAGCAAAAAAAAGCCGTAACATGCAAAAAGAAGAACAACAAACACATCTGTATTGGTTATACACTCCATTCCCTAGTCTACCTTAATCTAATGGAGTCGTTCTATTGCAAAAGGGGATAATATCCCTTTTCTTTTTGTCAAATCTATTAATAAACTTTGTTCGGGCTGATGCCCCTAAGGACAAATAAAATCCTTGAAAACCCAACCCCTTATCAACAGGGAAGGTGCCAAAACCTATTAGAGGAGTTCCGCACTCAAATGTTCCTTTATATTCAAATTTAAGGGGCGGGTCAATAGCAATATTTGCATTTATGGCTAGGTCAGGTGCTGCCGCCATGGACCCACTGCGATCAAGATTTTGATCTATCGACCCAGATGCATTTGCAATAGTAGCACTTGCGCTAGCCGTTATTCTTGGGGATTTCGATTTTGAAGTATTCGGGGTAATTCCAGAAGCCTTACAAATACATTCGGTTGGAATAAACCTCTCAGATTCTCGCAATTCACAATTGATAGAAACTTCATCCTCCAATACAACTAATCCAAAAGGGTCGGTAAAGTTAATGGGATCGTTCAAGACATACCCGTACAAGTTTTCCCCATCACCATCAAAACGAATCGGGTCTTTACTGGTCCATCGACCAACCTCTGGGTCATAATCTCTTGCCCCGAACCTTACAAGTTTAGTGTCTGGGTCATAAATTCCTCCTGCGTATCCAAAAGGTACCAAATCTCGATTCACTGGAGTGAACAGTTCCTTACCCCACGCATCGTACTCTAAATCTAGTGCCGATACTCCACTGGTGGAGTTTATTATAGTTCGCGGACTTCCCAAATGGTCTGAAATGATACGATACGTAACAGGAGCGGGGCCAGTATAGTCGATATAGTAATCAGGTACATTGACTTTGCTTGCGTATACGAAACGCTTTGTTATTGCGCCAGCCCCATCAAGTTCAGCAATAATATTTAACTGGTCTTTGTATAGCCACTGCTTAATCAATGATCCATCTACTTTCTTTCCCACTCTTCGATTTAATCCATCAATGATGTATTCGATATCATTGGCAGTTCCAGGAAAATCCACATGAGTTAAGTTTCCTAAAGCATCGTATGAATAAATAACATTATTGGCAGGTGTATTAGTTTCAAACTTCTCCAGCAATTCACCATTAGCGGTGTATTTGAAGGTCCAATCGGTTCCACTTGAATCTTTGAATGTTTCCAGACGATCTTGCAAGTCGTAAGTTGCATTTTTGGTCAGACCTCCGTCCACACTACGTCGGTTGGAATTATAAAGGGGTCAAATCTTTATTTGACTACTTATTAAAATTTGAATTTGTCTCAATCCCTATCACTTGATAGTGGTAAGCTTCCATTAAATACCATATGAAAGATTTAAATCCTTTACCAGTCTTCAGCAATTTCCGACCTAATAGGACGAGACTTGCATGGACCCCGCTCTAAATATAATGTGAGCTTTCACAAATATAGTCAATTAAAGACTTGATAATCATCTAGCAGGCTCCTCAGAGAACGAGTAATTTGTATTTGTCTTAAGAATGCAAACTACCCGATCAAAGAGGAGGCCTTTATGGAATTATATTGCGGAATTGACCTTCATTCAAACAACAGTGTGATCGTTATCATTAATGAAGACGATGAGGTGGTTTACAAAATGAAGCATTGCAATGATTTACAGGAGATCCTCCCGGTTCTTCTTCCGTTTCGAAACCAGTTAAAGGGTATTGTGGTTGAGTCGACCTACAACTGGTATTGGCTGGTCGATTGTTTGATGGATGCAGGATTCAAGATGCATCTGGCCAATCCTTCTGCGATCAAGCAGCACGAGGGATTGAAACACACGGATGATAAATCGGACGCCCGTTTTCTGGCTCACGTATTTCGGTTAGGATTGTTGCAGGAGGGTTACATTTGTCCAAAAGAACAACGTTCGGTTCGAGACCTTCTCAGGAAACGGAGTCAACTGGTGCGGCAGAAGACAGCGAATGTATTGTCTATCCAGAACCTGTTCACACGGAACACGGGGGACGGGATCCAGTTAAAAGAGTTCTAGCGTTTGACTCCGGAGATATTGAGTGAAAAGTTTGACGATGAGTCTCTTGAGCTGGCTGTTGCCAGTAACATGGTTACGCCCGTGTCATGAATCAACAAGGGTCTGGATGCCATTTAATGGCAAGCCACAGAATTGTCGAAAGAGTGTAACGCTCAAGATCTGAGCATGGCAGGGAACCAAAGGTTTTCTGGGGCGAACAAGCCAGGGGGCAAAGAGTTGTAGAAGGCTCTTTGCCTTGAGCCTTGAACCAGATGGGTGACTGATGCGTATCCGTCAAGGAACGACATCAAAGAAAACGAAAACCAGAAAGCGTAACAAACAACTCTGCCCTGTTTAAAAGAAAATATCTTGCAGTAGAATGGTCTGCTGAAAGCTAAGGGACACGCTCGTCCTTTGACACGGAGCCTGCTAATGGGTGGGTGCCCCCTTTGCTTTACTACTAGAGGGATAACTGCATACTAAAGTTTGTCTGCCAGCGAGTAGCTGGTAATTCGGTCACTGCCAGGAATATTGATCAGGATGGCTCCCTTTACGAGGTCATCAATAGCGAGCATCTGCGGGCTTACCGCCCTTTGGCCAGTCTTGAGACTTTTCGGGGAAGTCGGGGCGCGGTTGGGTGGTAAAAAATGAAGCGATATCATAAGCTTCCTGATCGGTGAGGCTTCCTCCCTGACCAAAAGGCATGTTGTGTTTGATGAATGCGGTCGCGGTATTGAGCCTGGCCATGCCGGCGGCAATATTAAACGAATCATCTCCCCAAAGGGGTGGGAACAAATAGGACCCATCCGGGTTTTTACTGCCCTCGCCCTCTGCCCCATGACAATAAGAACATTTTTCGGAAAATAGTTTGCGACCTCGCTCTGGGTCAGGTTTGTGCTTAGGAGAGGCCAGTTTTTTTGTTCCCCGACCTTCCACTTCAGCTCCAACTGGTATTTCCTGTGACAACCAGGTTATGTAGGCAACGATTCCTGTCATTTCTGGACTATCCAGAGGGAGCGGTTTGCCATTCAGGGATCGCATGAAACACCCGTTGATTCGCTCCTGAAGTGTGATCACTTGTGCGGCACGTGGTCTGTATGTTGGAAATAAACCCGAAAGGCCGATATAAGGCATGGCATTGGGCACTATACCCCCTTCCAAGTGGCAGTTTCGGCATTTCAATCCATTGCCTACATAAGGTTTGGCAAACGTGGGCGTTTCCATCACGAGGTTTTCACCAAACTGAATGGACTCCCCCAGCGGGTTTTCGGGTATGTCAAAGTCGTGAACGCGAAATGGAACTTTCGGAGGAGAAGAGTGGTCCGCTACAGCGACAGGCAATTCAAGCGAAAAGGTTGTCCATCCGATCATCCAAAACAGAATCAATAAAATGAAGCGCATAGACCTCAATTTTTCCCAAATAGTTTGGGCGAAGCTTTTTTGGATTCCGTGGATTTCATTATCTTGTTTCATAAATTCGAATCTTCCGTTTTTCTCCGGCCCAAAAAAATAAAAGTCAAATACCTGGAGAAACCCTTACTTCGAAAATTTTCTGAGATAGAGCACCAATTGCCAGACCTGAGTGTCTTTTAATTTATCATAGGCCTGCATTTCCGTATTTTTGGATCCATTTTTGATAATCCAGAACATTTGTCCGTCGGTGATTTCCTTCATGGTTTTTGCGCAGGTAAAGTTCCTGGGAGGCGGGATCATATTGACAGCCTTATATCCTTTCCCGTCCCCTTCCAACCCATGGCAATGTTTGCAGGCCAGCGGCCTGGCTTTTCTGAGGTAAAGTATTTTTCCTTTCTTCAGGTTTTTTTCCGTGGGCTCAAGCGGGTTTTTCAATCCAAGAATATCGCTGGGTGCCTGGTGGGTTTTGCGAACCTGGGGACAAGCTCCTAATACACTTGGGTCATCATTAGGTGATTTAGCCAATGCAGTCGCTTTTTGCCCCTTAAACGTCTCCCTCATATAAGCAATGACATCTGCAACCCCCTGATGGCCCAGTGTAATCCCCCAATAAGGCATCAAGGCTGACTTGCCTACATTTTTCCCGCCGTAATATATGACATTGAACAGGTAGTCGATGGGCTCTTTATCTATAGCCATTTGGGCATGGATAGCAGGTTTGGGTTTAAGGTCCAAAGCTGCCGGACCATCGCCTTTGCCGGAAAAGCCATGGCATTGAGCACAATATTCCTTATAAAACTGCGCCCCGCGTTTTGTGCTGGCTTTCTTAAAGTACTTATCATTCCACGGCTCGTAAAACTTAAAATCCTTTACACCCAGAGTCATGATAAACCCGGTCACATAACGGAGCCCCAACTCACTGACATCTGCTTCGAATTCACCGCTGTGCGGGACAAAATCCGGAGGTTTCATATTAAAACGATAAACCCAATCTACATTGAGACGTTTGCCCGCGTCCAGAAAAGAGGTACTCTGCGATCCTCCCAAGGCCTTGCCATCCTCTTCTATCTGATGGCAGGCGATACAGGAATGCTCCTTGAAGATTTTTTCACCGAGCGCGGCTTCCATTTCTGAAAACCGGGATAAGTCCAGGACATTGGCTTTCACCCGCGGATCTTTCAAAGCCTTTTTAAAGTAATCTGCAATGGCTTCGGCTTCCTTCTGCTTTACCACCATGTGTTTAGCAGGTTTGCGGGAATTATCCCACCGGTACCCCTGCTTATATACCCGACCTTCCTTTCCTGTAAGGTAACGAATCAACCATTTGCGTTGTAACTTGCTCCCACCCCACATCAAATCCGGGGCTTTGAGTTTGAACCGGGATTCAGCCTTTCCCTCAAATTTGTGGCAGGCGGCGCATTTTTTCTGAACTAGCCGTTTCCCCAAATCGTCTGCTATCGCCGGGATTGTGGATGTTAACAGGATAAATACCAAAGCGGCGGACAACAGGGAAAAGAAAAGGAATTTTTTCATTTTCATTTACAGGAAAAAGGATTAAAAATATCTACTTCACGACCATCAATGTTGTTGAGTCCAGTCCGGTGTTTCCATTTCGTGGGTCATATGCATAGACCATAATTTCATATGTCCCCGGCTTCTCCAACTGTATCGTTCCCGCAAACAGACTGGTTTTCCCTGCAAAGGATAGAAGCCTTTTATTGAGAAGCTTTCCATCCTTCTTAATCATGGCAGTGACTTCATAATGATTGGCGTCCCATAGTCCATCCGGCTTAATGGGGCAACCGCACATCATCCTGACACTCGCTTTCACCTCCACAGTCTTCGGTGCGCCCTTCAACTTTAAGGAAACAGGGGGAGCTAGAACATCAACCGCAAAGCCCGGCATTTCGAGAAGCCAACCATCACCATCTGTAATGTGTTTCCCGGGTACGACCCATTGTGTGGCAGAAACCCGGTTGGCCGATTGCCTTTGTGCCTGGGGACCAATGGCTGTGACCTCAATCAAACGGGGTTCCATTAAGTCAAGCGTGGTTGAGAATTTCGCCGAACCTTCTGATGAAACGGGGACACCTCTCTTTCGATCCTTTTTCATGATTAGATTGACGTTTCCAGTGGTTCCCAGAGTGGTTCCCTTCGCCAGGACCTCTCCCGTTTGAGCGTCACGAAGAGTAATCAGCGCTCCCCCCATGCTGGTACCAATGAATTTTGCGTCTTTGCTGATCACCCGGACCGTGATGTTTGTGGGCTCTGCCCAGGCGGTTCCCATAATTCCGTAAAATGCTGTCACAAGGCTTAAGGATAGAATAAATCTCCAGGTTTTCACTATTGTCCTCCTAAAGAAAGAGCTTTTTCTTTATAGTTCCATCAGGAAAGCCTTGCCTTTGGTTTATTCCTGAATAGGCCCATTAAAGTTATTATAAACGTCACTCTTAATTGGAAAATTGCCTGATATAGAGAATCAATTGCCATACTTCCTTATCTTTAAGATTTTTGAATGCGGGCATGGCTGTTCCCGGTGAGCCTTCCCGGGTGATTCCAAAAAGTTGCCCGTCGGATATGTCCTTCATGGTTTCTCCGCAGGTAAAGTTCCGTGGTGACGGATTGATACCTGCGCCTCCTGGGCCTTTACCGTCACCATGTTTCCCATGGCAAAGCTGACAGGCCATGGGCTTGGCCTTTTTCTGAAACAATTCTTCTCCTGCCTTAAGATTGGCCGGAGTGGGTTTTAGAGGATTTTTCTTGTTTTTATATTTAAACGAAACAGCTTTAGTATTTCGCTTTTGCGGGCAGTCTCCTCGACCCTTTTTCCCAGGTGCGGCCGCCATTTCCTCCCCGCCCTTAAAAGTCTCTCTCATATAAGTGATGACATCTGCAACCCCTTGATCACCCAGGGTTAGTCCCCAGTAAGGCATATAGGGAGATTTGCCTACCGCTTTACCGCCGTAGTAAACAACATTATAAAGATAATCCATTGGAAACTGGTCTAGCGCCATTTTGGAATGGACAGCCGGTTTTGGTTCCAGACCCGATGCTGCTGGACCATCCCCACCTCCGGTGGCACCATGACACTGCATGCAGTATTCCCTGTAAATAGTTTTTCCCCGTTTTGAATTTGCATTTTTGAAAAATTCACTTTTCCAGGGTTCATAAAATTTGAAGGCTTCATCCCCTTCAGTGGCCAGGAATCCTGTAACGTAATGCAATCCCAATTCACTGACATCCGCTACGAATTCGCCGCTATGAGGGACAAAGTCAGGGGGCATCATATTGAAACGAAGGATCCAGTCCTTAGTCAAACGTTTTCCGGAATTGAACATTGAGGTGCTCTGAGGGCCGCCTGATTTTTCTCCATCCTGCATAATTTGATGACACCCTGTGCAAGAATGCTCAATAAATAATTCCCGACCGAAAGAAGCCTGTAATTCCGTGAAGTGAGACAGGTCTATGGAATCTTTTTTAACCCGGGAATCAATAAGATGTTTCTTTATATAATCAGCCACCTTTTCAGCATCCTTTTTGGATATTGTCGGATGCTTTTCAGGATTAAGAGATTGATCCCATCTATAATTCTTCTGGTAAATAATGTCTTCATTTCCTGTGAGGCGATCAACAAGCCAGGGGCGTTTAAATTTAGACCCGGCCCACATTAGATCCGGGGCAATCAATTCAAACCGGGATTTGGCTTCTCCAGTAATTCGATGACAAGAAGTACATTGTTCTTCAATAAACAATTTTACTTTTTCCTCATCGTTTGCCCAAACGAAGCCAGGCAAAGAAAAAGCCAAAATGGAAACAAGAACTATGATATTTCGAAATTTTATTGGATAGGAGTGCATGAGTTTTCTCTCGTTAGAAAAAATTTTATTTTTTGTTAATAAATTTCATGAGAAGTGATTCAAACCTTTCTCAAGTATATGAAATGGCGAAATAACGTAAAGCCATCCCCTGCAGCACAATGGATGTTCCTGAAAAGGAAACCACCAATGCCGAGTGTTTTTTGTTTATCTGGTAACCCACGACAACCAAATTTAGAATCATAGATGTAAAAAGAAAATAAAAGGGCATCGTGTTCATTGGAGTGACCTTTCGGGAAGGTTTATCCCTATCGTATGGGTCGTTATTAAACAGAGCATTGCAACCTCCTTGTGGCAAATTGAAGGATTCCAGTTTGCGGTAGCTTTGAGAATCCAAGCATTACTCGTGAGACGGAGGAAGTTCCGGCAGGGGAATAATGATGGGCTCCCCCTCCAGCGCCTTCATGAATTCCACGAGGTCTTTCTTCTCTGAGCCCGTCAACCCCAGCGGGGTAATGAAAGGGCTGCGGTTTTCTGCCACGTCTCCGCCCCGGTCATAAAACTCCACAACTTCCTCCAATGTGGATTCACTGCCGTCGTGCATATAGGGACCACTCCGGGTAATATGCCTCAGCCCGGGAGTCTTGAAGGCACCCTTGTCAAAGTCGTCCTTGGTAACATTGTACCGTCCCAGATCCTCCTTTAAGGGGCCATGCTGTTTGACCCCGATATTGTGGAATTGGCTGTCTGTAAATGCGGGTCCATTATGGCAAATAGAGCATTTGGCCTTTCCAAAAAACAGCCTCATGCCATTGAGAGCAGAGGATGACATAGCCGATTTATCACCAGCAAAGTATTTATCGTAGGGAGCATTCTTTGAAACGACCGACCGTTCAAAGGTTCCAATGGCTTTGGCTATGGTTATTTTGTTTATTCCTTCTTTTGGGAACACTTTTTTAAACAAGCGAACATACCCTGGAATAGCATTCAGCTCTTTAACCAGTTCTCCCAGGTCCTGTCTCATTTCAACTTGCGAGCTGATTGGCCCCAAAGCCTGCTCTTCAAGGGATTTGGCGCGACCGTCCCAGAACTGGGCTTCAAAATAACCACTATTGATGATGGTAGGAGAATGCCGGTCCAGCTCTTTTTGGCCGTGACCATTCGGGCGGGGAAGCCCGTCTCCCCAGCCTAAACCCGGGTGATGACAGGTCATGCAGCTGATCCAGTTGCTTTGGGATAGTCTTGGATCAAAATAGAGCATTCTTCCCAGGTCTTCTTTTTCCTTTGACCAGGGATTATCTGCAGGGTGCTTCATTTCCGGTAACGGTTCATAAAATTCTTTCAGTTCTTCAAAATCGCCGGCATCAGCACTGATCGGAATAAAGACCAAAAATAAATTAATGAGGATTAGCCTGGCAATATTTATCATTTGCGCTCTCCTGAGTTATTGAAGGAACTTATCAATCAATTCGATAAGTTTTATCTGTTTTTATTTCTTGGAGATTATCATTTGATCAGGGACAATTTTTTCAATTGCGGCCAACCCGCCTAACAAGTTGGCTAATTTTGAAAAGCCGCCTTTTTGCAAAAGACCGCATGCGATTGTGGAACGGTATCCCCCTGCACAATGCACGAGAACGGTCATTTCTTTCGGAATTTCGTTTAATCTATCGGTTAAATTATTCAGAGGGATATTGACGGCACCCTTCAGGTGGCTGTTGGAAAATTCACCCGGTGCTCGTACATCCAGTATAAAGAGGGGATCCTTTGAGCCTTCCGCTTTGACAACAAATTCCTGAGGTGTCCAACATGGAACCGACTCGGTCAAATCGGTACGTTCCTCCAGGGTTTTCATTCCTCTTTCAAGGTAACCGTAAACATTATCGAACCCTATTCGGCCCAGGCGCATTTCAGATTCATATTCAGCTCCCGGCTCCGCAATAATAATAATGGGGGTATCCGGCTTTAACACGACTCCACCCCATGTGGCGAACTTGCCTCCCAGACCAATCCCGATTGCCCCCTTCAAATGGGAGGCATTGAAATCCTGTTCAGGGCGGGTATCCAGGACCTGATAACCCTCGGTTTGATATTTAAGAACCTCTTTCAGGTCCAGGGGTTTCAATCCCGATTGAAGGGATTGATCCAGAGTTTGACGTTCTTTTTTATTTAATTGAGCATCAAAAGAAAAATACTTTGGAGCCTGCGGTTGATTCTCTGTGACAAGGGCAACAAACTCTTCCCGCGACATGGGCTGCAGGGCATAATTCATTGTCTTCTGATCTCCAATGGTTGACACGGTATCGTCGCTCAAGTTTTTTCCACATAAGGACCCGGCCCCATGAGCTGGGTAAACCAGGGTGTTGTCAGGAAGGGGCATCAGCTTTTCTCTTAGGGAGTCATAAAGCATTTCGGCCAGTTCCTGCGCTGTAACACCAACCGATGCCATGAGATCGGGACGTCCGACATCCCCAATGAACAGGGTATCCCCCGTGAGTACCATTTTGGGATTGTGTGGGTCGTTTGATAAATCAAATACAAGGATGGAAATGCCTTCGGGGGTGTGACCGGGGGTTTCCAATATTTCCAGTCGGAGGTCTCCAATTTCAAGCTGGTCTCCGTTTTTATGAGAAACAAAAGGAAACTCGGCATCCGCCTTGGACCCAAGATGGATGCTGGCTTGGGTTTGGTCACGAAGTTCCAAATGCCCTGCAACAAAATCGGCGTGAAAGTGGGTTAAAAAGACATGCTTGATATCGAGATGGTTCTTTCGGGCATCTTCTAGATAGATTTCGATATCACGTTGAGGATCGACGATAATCGCCGTTTTAGTTTTTAAATCTCCAATCAGATAGGAGGCATGGGCCAGGCACCCCAGATAATATTGTTTGAATATCATTTCCTTTCCCCCTCCATTTTTTAAGAACCGATTAGAAACTCCTTAATGTGGAAATCGTATTTCTTGTATGGAAATTTATTTCTTCACTTTAAATGAAATCGAATAGACCCCTCTCAAGTCGTCGGGTGAAAACCCAAACGCCCGGTCCTCAAGATATTTTTTCTTGATAAATTCGGGCCGCTTTTCTTTTTCCCCATGACAAGCCAGACAAGCTGGCTCAATGGTTATTCTTCGAAAATACCGAAATGCCATTTTTCCCGGCCTTGTGTCATTTGCCCAGAACCCCCGCAATTCAGGATATCTTTTAAATAAATTTGTTGCCTTTACGGCTTGCGGGTCGGCCTTATTCTTTGGATTACGGTATTTTATCGCAAGCTGAAGAAATTCCCAATCTTTTTGATTAGCGATTCTTTTTGCACGCATTCCAACCGGTTTACAAACCAGGGCAAACGTCTCCTTGTTGACTTCCATTTCTTCTGGGTCCAGGCTTGCAGCCAGGGTAGAGCGAAGGGCATCAATTTCCTCAGCCACCCGAACCGCATCTGCCAATAATTCCGCATCAACCCTCTGCTCTTCGGGAAAAGAATCAGCCCAGGAAAGGCACGGTTGAAATTGTAACAAGCCTATAGTCAAAAACCACAAAACCGAACAAGATCTACAAAACAACTTCAATAAATCCATGAAAGTCCTCACGAATCATTCAAAAAGGATGGCCGACTAAAAAAAACCAGGTCGGCCATCCCTTCAAGTTGAAGGAAAACACCTTAATGTTTTCGTTTTTCGAAATACTCATTGTAGCGATGTACGAAATCATGCTCATTCAAAGGCAGGTGGCAACCACGACATTTGGTGTAATCCGCCTTTATAGGATTTCCCTCAGGGGAAAATGCTGTGTAGACCCAGTCACCGTTCTCTAATCCCTTGGGAGCGTTCTTGCCCCAACCGTCTCCTTTTTGCATGACATAAACTTTTGCCAGATTGTCTTTAGCATTTCTTCCATCCGGCCGTTTAGCGGCGCTACCGTCAGCTCCTTTTTTAGCGTTATAAATCTCCATGACCAGAATCGAACCATTTGGGAATTTTTCTCCTTTTTGGGTTTTCGATCCCGTTGGGTTCACAAACAACTCACGAACATGTTTGGGTTTTTGAATTGCTTTAAGAAAAGTGGGGAAGCTGTCATAATTTTTCGGAAAACTGAGTGCCCCATCCTTCGGTGCCGAACCCGCTTGACTGTTTCCGGGCTGCACAATAATCAAGCCCACCATTGCCAACAGAATCAGACAGTAAAAATAATGATTTCTCATTTTCCCCTCCCAAAAGATAAAATTTATTTAAATAATGTCTATCTAATTAAGATAGGTTGTTTTCCTCACATCCGCCACGGGTACTTTGCCCATTTCGACTAATTTTTATACTCCACAGGCTTTTCTAAAATCTCTCAAAAGACACAATTCATCGCATCTGTATTCGCCCGTAGACTGACAGGTCAATTTAAATTCTTTATCTGTCATATCTATATTGACCAAAAAACACGCTAATACCAAGTACAGGATTTGTGAACTTCTTGTGGTACTTTTACTACAGCCAAGAGGTTATTATGGTGAAAAATTTTGGAAGGGAAAAAAAGAAATAACGTTCAAAAGCATCCATTTAAAATTATTTTTTTGGATATGATTTGAGTGGAAGGGCGTTGAAGTGGCCAGCTTGATGAATTGCGCCTTTGCTGATACAAAAATTATCGCAGAGGAATTACCAGAGAAAAGATTCCACTTAAAAATCAGAGCTCGAAAAACATGAAAAACCCCACGTTCACTTTATTGTGTTTTTTAATGGGTTATTCATTTTTCTTCACTAACCAGGGGGGGGATTCCTGGGCCTCGGATTTTTCATTTAATGTTTTCTCCGATATGGAGCTGTGCGCCAATGTAAACACTGATAGAAATATGAATCGTCTCCTAAACGATTTCCAGGTTTCTCCGATTTGCTGAACTAACTTAAATCCATTATTCAATGCTTATAAACTCGATGACAATCCACACAGGCCTTTATTGTTTTTTCTAATGAGGGAAGGATCTGTTTTAGGTTTTTTGATGGGATGACTTTGGCCAGACTCTCTGCCGCATGATGATGAGCCATTGCGAGGTCGTGATACTCCGGAGGAAAGTCCTCAGGATTCTGTCGTTGCATGGCTCCCCGATGCATTGCAAACCCCAACCTGTTTTCTGTGATTTGTTGCGCCCGGGTAAATTCCTCCTGGGACAGTGCGGTCACAATGTCGTGAATCGCTTCCAGGTGATCAAGCATTATCGCATTATGAGCCTTGCGCGCATCTAAACTCAATCCAAGCGAGATCCGTCCCTCGCCTGCAGATTGTCCTCCTGCCTGAACAGGTGGGCTGGACATTGACTTATGGCTTCTATGATGCGGATGGTCAGCGCATCCTGAAGCGAATATCAATGACAATGTGAAAACAATTAGTAAAGTGGCGACGGGTATATTTTTATAAAGCATAAATATGAACCATTTTAATATTCCTTTCAAACTTGTCGGTTAACCCAGTAAATTGAATCGGGTTTCTAAAGATATGGACAGTTTCCATTAATTTTCCCACAACCCCTTGTCTCATTCGGATCTAATTTCCTTCCCGACCCAAATCATATAATTCGTGCAGCCATTTTTCCCGATCTCGATTGTCCGGTGAATCAATATTGCCAATCAAGGAATCACGAATGGGTTTGATGCCTGACAATTTTAAAACATTTCGCTCCAGACTTTTTAGGCTGTGGGCCCCAAAAAACCAACGATAAATAAATGCTGGCATTCCCATAGTGATTGCGATTCGAGCTGACTTGCCTTGCAATAAACCCTTGGGGAAGCCATTTCCTACCTTGGATGAAAGTGCAAATTCATAACGAAATACCTGCTCAAAAAAAGCCTTTAATAAGGCAGGCATGGTCCCCAGCCAAAGAGGATAAATAACGACCAGGTGGTTAGCCCATTGAATTATTTTTTGACACTCAATGATTTCAGAGGGAACATTTCCTGTTTCAAAATCTTCTTTAGTCCTGATAATGGGAAAGTCGATTTGGGCAACGTCAATGACTTGAGTTTCATGCTTGTTTCCTCTGGCCCCATTTAGATAAGAAGTACCAAGGGCGTGACAAAATCTGTTTCCCTCCGGATCGGGATGCCCCTGTATGAGAACTATAGATTTAGGCATAGATTGGAAATTAATTTTTAAAGAGGTTCGCAATCAATCTTAAATCAAAAACTACCCCACCAAATAAAGGAACCTTGCCATTTATTCTCTAACAACCCTAACACAATTAAATTGGAAGCTTTCTGTTCGTTTTCTTTCAATAAAAAAAACTGGATCAAATGAAATTTAATCGGCAAATTTCCTGAGATAATGGATTATTTGCCAAACCTGCAGATCCTCCAGTTTTTCAAAGGCTTTCATGCGAGTACCGTGAGAACCATTCTTGATTATCCAGAATAACTGACCATCAGGAACATCATTCATGGTTTGGTAACAAGTGAAGTCTCTTGGATAAGGTTTCATCCTCTGAAAAATTACGCCAAAACCATCACCCTTAAACCCATGACAGATCTCGCAGGGAAAGGGTTTCACATCTTTATGAAACAATCGTTTCCCGGTTTTTATGTTTTCGGTGGTTGGTGGGATGGGATTGCTCATTTTTGCAAAAGGTGCAGGAGCTTGTATTGTACCGCGTGTTTGCGGGCACAATCCCTTTTGATCTATCGTCTTCATCTCGACTGTTGAGACGTCGGCTGCTAAGTTTGAGGCCAGAATATCTCCAAAAGAACCGTCGGACACTTTAGATTCTTTAACTTGATTAGATTGGTTCGAGGAAGAATGGGAAGCTGCAAATAGGTTGAAAGGGGCTGTGATCGAACAACAGACAAAGATTGCTAGAATCACACTTCGTGGCAACCGGTACATGGCAAATCTCCTAAACAGGCCAAATAATATTGTGAGCGAAGTTACTCGCATTAAACTGTAGTTCACCTGAAACTTCGCTGACACGGTTATTCAAGTGGTAATAATATATAAGAGGATTCAAACGGTTACTTTATTCCCGAATTGTAACTGTATCGATATAGATTTTGATCAGTTAGGGATAAGGAAGGAATTTTCCCTGATTAATAAAATATATGCCTGACCCAGAAAAATAAAAGAGGTAAACCAGAAATAATTATAGGGTTACCTTGTAGTTTTGTAATATGTCATTTCAAATATATTAATATTTATAGGATCTAGTAGAAATGATTCAGGTTTTCCAACACACTCTTATGATCACGGGTTTTATTTTCGTGATGATGCTGGTAATTGAGTATGTGAATGTCCTGACCGAAGGTGAATGGCAAACCCGCCTGATTCAAAATCGATGGGGGCAATACATTTTTGCCTCGTTTGTAGGGGCTTTACCGGGTTGCCTGGGGCCATTTGCCATTGTTTCTCTTTTCTCTCATCGCATGATTAGCTTTGGGGCTGTAGTGGCGGCCATGATCGCGACCAGCGGTGATGAGTCTTTCATAATGTTGGCGATGATTCCCAAAGTGGGGTTAACGATAAGCTTTCTTTTGTTTTTGGTAGGGATTGCAGTGGGAGCCTTGACTGACTGGGCATTAAAGAATCAGGTTATTTTCCCGAAAATCATTTGTCAGGGGTATCAAACCCATCCCAGTGAACACTGCTATTGCCTCCCACCACTAAAAACTATTTTTTACCAATGGACACATTGCTCAATTCACAGAGGTGTTCTCGGGGCGGTCTTGGTTTTAATGTTTTTCGGAATCGTTTCCAATCAGGTAGGGCCCGTGGACTGGAACTGGATAAAAATAACGATTCTTATTCTTTCCTTGTTTGCCTTATTTATTGTCATTGTGGTTCCAGACCATTTTCTTGATTTGCATCTTTGGCAGCATGTCGTCCGCCGTCACGTTCCGAAAGTCTTTTTTTGGACTTTAGGGGCTTTATCCGTGATGTTCTGGTTGACGCAAAACCTTCCATTGCAGGACATTCTTCAGGAGAATCAATGGGCAGTTTTGTTAACCGCTTCTTTGGTCGGGCTCATTCCCGAATCGGGGCCTCATTATATATTTGTCACTTTGTATTCTCAGGACCTGATCCCATTCAGCATCCTATTGGCCAGTTCCATTGTTCAGGATGGCCATGGTATGTTGCCTATGCTGGCCTATTCCCCAAAAATCTTTTTGGTAATCAAGGCAATAAATTTTTTGATCGGGATTTTAGTAGGAGCCTTGATCATGTTTTTGGGGTTTTGATGAATGCGAAAGAATTTATTCTAAAAACTATAAATGTAATCAGATAAAACCTCGTGAAACCGAGATCTGATTTTAAAAGGCAAGCCAATTACCCAGACATTTAGTTTTTAAAAAATCTGGAGGTTAGCAACGCCAGTTCAAGTGGTGCATTTTCACTATATTTTTAAGGTGCTGGTTCTTTGGAAACAATTAGCAAAACTTTGATAACCCTGGGTGCAATTTTCCTCCTGGGATTAGCGGTTGAGTATATTGGCCGAAAAACCCGGCTTCCACGAGTAACTTTGTTACTGGTATTAGGAATCCTGATAGGGCCCTCGGCTTTGGATGTTCTGCCGCGGCTGATTTATGAGGAATGGTTTACTTTTATTACAGATATAGCGCTAGGCATGGTTGGCTTTTTATTGGGAGAAAAACTTCTTTTTTCTATTTTAAAAGAAAATGCGAAAACGGTCCTTGCCATCTCCATCGGAGAAGTTTTAGTCACTTCTGTTTTAGTTTTTACTGGATTGTTTTTGATTGGGGTTTCAGTTGAGATGAGCCTGATTCTTGCCGGTATTGCGACTGCCACGGCCCCCGCTGCCACTATGGACGTTGTCCAGGAAACAGGTGCTCAGGGGCCGTTTACAACCATACTTCTTGAAATTGTTGCCATTGATGACGCCTGGGGATTAATTGTATTTAGTTTTCTTTTAGCTATGGCGCATTCTCTTCATACAAATGCTGGAGGTGCAGCTATTCTCCTTTCTGGAAGTTGGGAACTGGGCGGAGCCTTGTTACTTGGTATTGCGCTTGGAATCCCTATGGCCTTTTTAACGGGCCGCCTACGTTTTGGGGAACCCATGCTTATAGAAGCCCTGGGTTTTTTATTTCTCTGCACAGGAATTGCTCTTTGGATGGAGGTTTCCTTTTTATTAGCCTCCATTGTTATGGGAGCGGTAGTTGCAAATATGGCTCAGCACCATAAATACCCTTTCCATGCCATCAAAGAAATCGAATCACCGTTTTTGATCCTTTTTTTCCTTCTTGCCGGTGCTTCTTTGCAACTGGAATCTCTGGGGCAGGTTGGAACAATAGGACTTGTTTATATTATTTTTCGGGTGTTGGGCCGGATATCAGGGGCCTGGATTGGTGGAACGCTATGTGATTCCCCCACTGAAATAAAAAACTGGATGGGACTTGCTTTGATGCCACAAGCGGGTGTCGCGCTCGGGATGGCTCTGGTTGCAAATCAGGAATTCCCCAAATACGGGGTATATATTTTTCCCCTGATTATTGGGACAACGGTTTTTTTTGAATTGACGGGCCCAATTTTGACCAGAGTTGCCTTAACCCGTTCGGGAGAGTTGCTGAACAAAAAAAACAATTAACCTCGATGTTTTAAAGGGAAAGTAAAAAGGCGACTCTAGGCCACCTCTTTTTTCTACCAAAGGAATTGTACTTATTATTTGAATCCTCCACCTTAAAATAATTCCCTCATTTACCGCCCTTTAACCGGTGGACGCGGGTGCCCCTGGCGCTCCCCAGGAAATTTCCTCGTCTGGCACGGCCGGAAGGTCTGGCACCATACCTACTTTTGACAGCCGCTATGCCATGTTTTGCAAATTTCTTGAATGGTACGGGGAAAACAGGACCACCCAGTATCTCATTATAAAATTCGGTTCCCTCAAACCCCGGAAAGCGTTTACCCTTTCCGTCATAAACCAGGGCCATACAATGTTCATCATCCACAATATAACCGGACATCAGAATGGCCTGGCAGGCCGCCTGCAAATCTTCAATACTGGGCTTGTAATGCCCACTGTTATTGCTGATGGTCAGAAGCGTGCCATTTCTCACTTCCAGGACACCAGCGCACATCACAGGCCTTCCAGACATGAAGGATGAATGATTTAAACGCATTCCCTTTTTAATTTCCGCCTGCCACATACAATAAAATATTCCAAGAGGAGAAACCGCATAGGCCGCAATCAAACTCTGCCTCAGGTATTCCGGCCCACTGGATGCGTCTGGCGTAGTAAAACGACCCCCGTTTCGATAAATATCTTTTTCATGAAAAGAGAGCTTATAAGGTTTCCGCTGCTCTTCATCCAGGTACACCAAATTCGCTTTGGTTTCGTTTAATTTGATCCATTTTTTCAGGGCATAAAAATCCATTTCCTCGTTTCCGGTAAAAACAAATTCTGGCCCATCGCTAAAAGGGTCACTGGGATCACCGGGACGGGGAAAGTTGTCAGTATGAATGGCTGGCTGTCCTGGTCTATTCAATTGTTCAACCCTGTATTTTCGGCTCAACCCTCTTTGCCCAGGGGGAGTTGCGAGCTTTCCACTCAACAAATGAACTTTCGAATTTTCATACGTGAGGCGGGAAAGGCAGGACATATAAAGCATTTTGCATATTTTGACAATTTTTATGTCCTTCTTGTTTAAATCATCTGCGGCCCCTAAACACGCACATTTTATAATAATATTTTTTAAACTCTCCTGACGTGGCTTCACTAAATATCTGGACGTATTATGGTATCGATCTATCAGGGTTAAAATTTCATTCACATGTTTTTTCATTTGATCCCAAAGCTCTTTTTCAGTTTTAGCTGCAACCTTAACCACAGATTCCCTAAATTCCTTTGAAGAAATTATCTCGACCTTTTTTGGACCCGCAACTTTCTCTTTCCCCTTTTCTCTTACCTTCTCTTTTCCCTTATCCTTTTTCCCAAACCTTCCCATAAGTTTGCCCCCCGATATTGATCAAAAACCTTTTGTGAACTTTTGATTTCCCTTTGGAGCTGGGAAAACGGCCTGCCTTCTAAACCACCCTATTTTAACAAAACATTGCCACTATTTTATTGATTCAACGACTAAACCATCTGGTCTTCTGGCCCTTCAAAACAGGTGAGGTTCAAAAGTTTAGATTCCAGGAAAACCTGGCAAACCCCATAATCTCGCTTATCTCCGATTTTTATGTAATGCTTTTAGGTGAGAGGTTACTAACATTATACTTTTGCTTGATTAAAAATTTTAAAAAGGAACCATCATGAAGGCATCCGACCTGTTTGTTCGGTCTCTTGAGAATGAAGGGATTGAATATATATTTGGAATTCCGGGGGAAGAAAACCTGGATTTTCTGGAATCTCTTAGAGATTCAAAAATCAAATTGATCCTGACGCGTCATGAACAGGCAGCGGGTTTTATGGCGGCAACTTATGGGAGGCTCACGGGTAAGGTGGGTGTGTGCCTGTCGACTCTGGGTCCGGGCGCGACCAATTTCGTCACGTCCAGTGCTTATGCCCAATTGGGTGCGATGCCCATGTTGATGATCACCGGTCAAAAACCCATCAAGAAAAGCAAACAGGGACGTTTCCAGATCGTCGACATTGTGGAGATGATGAAGCCACTGACCAAGTCCACCAAACAGGTGGTCCATGGGAATAGCATCCCCACCATCGTTCGTGAGGCCGTCCGGGTAGCTGAGGAAGAACGGCCGGGAGCTGTCCACATTGAACTTCCTGAAGATATTGCTGCGGAAGAGTGCGATGCCTCCCCTCTCCAAATTGTGGAAAACAAAAGACCGCTTTCCAACGAATCGTCAATCAACCAGGCGGTTGACCTGATCTCCAATGCCAAAATGCCGTTACTGCTGATTGGCGCTGCGGGGAACCGCAACCGAGTGTGCAAAGCTTTGGCTGGTTTCGTCGGGAAAACGGGAATCTTTTTCTTCAACACCCAGATGGGTAAGGGGGTGATCGACGAACGCCACCCCTTGTTCCTCGGAACCGCTGCCCTTTCCAGCGACGACTATCTGCATTGCGCCATTGATCGGGCGGACCTGATCATTAATGTGGGACACGATGTGATCGAGAAGCCGCCTTTTTTCATGGATAACTATGGAGCAAAAGTCATCCACATCAATAATTTCACCGCCCAGATTGATGAAGTGTATTTTCCGCAACTCAATATTGTGGGCGACATTGCCAGCAGCATTGAAAACCTGACCTCCCAGATCCAAAACAGCCCCGGATGGGATTTCGAATTTTTTAAACGAGTCAAGCGTGATGTCAAAGAGTTTACCGGGGTAAAATCAGATGATGCGAGGTTTCCTGTAATCCCGCAGTATCTGGTTTCGCAGGTAAGAAAGGCCATGCCGGACGATGGCATCATCGCACTCGATAACGGGATTTATAAAATCTGGTTTGCCCGCAACTATCCGGCTTACAGACAAAACACCGTCCTCCTGGATAACGCGCTGGCCTCGATGGGAGCAGGATTCCCATCAGCCATGGCAGCAAAAATCGTCTATCCGGAAAGAAAGGTGATGGCGGTTTGTGGCGATGGAGGATTTATGATGAATTCGCAGGAGTTGGAAACAGCCGTGAGAATCGGGCTGGATCTCGTCATCCTCATCCTGCGCGATGACGCTTACGGCATGATCAAATGGAAACAAACGGGAATGGGGTTCCAGAATTTCGGATTGGATTTTGGCAATCCTGACTTTGTAAAATACGCTGAGTCTTATGGAGCGCAGGGTCATCGTCTGAAAGAATCCGACCAACTGGCAGAGGTATTAACAAACTGTCTGGACTCCAAAGGAGTGCATTTAGTCGAAGTAAAGGTGGATTATTCTGAAAATGAAAAAGTCCTGATCGAAGAGCTCAAAAAGAGAACCTGCGTTTTATAAAATAACGAGAAAGAGATTCTAACAATGCCCGACTCATTACAAATTACTTCGCCCTTTGATGGAAAGATGGTTGGAGAACTTCCTTTGCAGGGCTTCGATGATGTTGAAAACGCTCTTTCCATAGCCCATGGCCTGGCCAGCAAAAGCGACAACGTCCTAGCCACAGCAAAAAGAATCGAGATACTGGAAGCAACAGCTCTCATCGTGGAAGAAAATTTGGAAGCATTTGCCCTGGAAGCGGCACGGGAAGGTGGCAAACCTTTAATCGATTCCCGGGTTGAGCTGGACCGGGCGGTCCAGGGGATCCGGGCCGCCATTAATGGCATCAGTCAATTGACAGGTCGTGAAGTTCCCATGCGCCTGTCCCCATCCTCTGAAAACAGGATGGCGTATACCTTCCGAGAACCCATCGGAGTGGTGGCCGCCGTGAGTGCATTCAACCATCCTTTCAACCTGATTGTTCATCAGACTATTCCCGCCATTGCGGTGGGATGCCCGGTGATCATAAAACCTTCGCTGACCACCCCCCTTTCCTGCATGAATCTGGTGAACAGCCTTTACAAGGCCGGGTTGCCCAAAAACTGGTGCCAGGTTCTAGTGTGTGAAAACGAGGTATCCGAAAAACTGGTTACGGATTCCCGGGTGGATTTCTTTTCCTTTGTGGGATCTGCAAAAGTGGGTTGGACTTTACGTTCAAAGCTGTCACCCGGTACACGCTGCGCCCTGGAGCATGGTGGGGCAGCTCCCGTGATCATTGACAAGAGTGTAGACATTGACGAGGCTTTACCCCTTATCGCAAAGGGGGGTTTTTATCATGCCGGTCAGGTTTGTGTTTCGGTGCAACGGTTATTTGTTCATGAAAGTTTACTGGATGAAGTTTCTAACCGGTTAACAAAACTGGCAAATGAATTGGTTGTCGGAGACCCAACGCATGAAGCTACAGAGGTTGGCCCGTTGATCCTGGAACAGGAAGTAGAACGGGTCGAATCATGGGTCAACGAGGCCAAAGCGGCTGGAGGGAAAATTTTAGCGGGAGGTTCTTCTATAAACAGCACTGGCTACGCTCCTACGTTAATCCTCAATCCACCGGATACGGCCAAAGTTTCTACAGAAGAAATATTTGGCCCGGTTATCAATATTTATTCTTATAAAGACCTTTCAGAAGCGATAGACCGGGCGAATCAAATCCCGTTTTCTTTTCAAGCAGCAGTGTTCACTGAAAATCTGGACGTTGCCCTGGGTTGTGTCAAGAGATTGAACGCAAGCGCAGTGATGGTTAACGACCATTCGGCATTTCGTGTAGACTGGATGCCTTTCGCAGGACGCAAAGTTTCAGGTCTCGGTGTCGGAGGCATTCTCCCTGCAATGCAGGAATTAACAGAAGAAAAAATGATGGTCATACGTTCTCAGGCTTTATAAAAACCCGGTGTGAAGGTTTTAAAGGAAATTCCTACATGATTGAAATCAATTGTTCTGAAATCTGGGGAGGAATCAATTCTACAAATAATGATGTAACGACCAGAAGAGTCAATGCCAGCCTTTATTCCAGAGCCCATGATAATGATTCAGGTGGGGACATCTATTACTTCAGCGTTTGTGGAAAAGATTTGATTACCCGGATCGCCATTGCGGATGTCGCAGGTCACGGTTCCAGTGTCAGTGAAATCAGCTCCTGGCTGTATGAAGCTCTTTCGGACAACATGAACCAGGCCGAGGGACAAAAGGTACTGAACAAAATGAATCAGACAGCTCTTGAAGAAGGGATCAAAGGCATCACAACCGCCTCGGTATTCACGGTCAACGCGATGAGTTCAAAGTTATCGTTTTCCAACGCAGGTCATTTCCCTTTTCTTTACAAAAAATGTAACGAAACCTTCTGGAAACCCATCTCCTTCACCAACCCAAAAACCAAAGGGAACATACCCCTGGGCACACTGCCAGGAACCCATTTTGATGAAGAATCACTTGAAATCCGTTCCGGTGACCGGTTTTTTATTTATACCGACGGGTTATTTGAAGCCTCGAATAAGGAAAAAGAAAGTTTTGGAAGCATACAGTTACTTGAAACGCTAAACGATGGACCTGATTTGGAATTAAGCGAACTCAAAGAAAGTATGGTCCAGGCACTTGAAACTCACCGGGGAGAAATGCCGGTCCAGGATGACTTAACTTTTATGGTAGTAGAGTTTGCCAATGAAGGGTCCTGAACAATTTCCCCGTCCAAATTGGAGAGCATTGCAATGAACAGTTCTTCCTCCCCTAAATTGGTAACCAATATTGAAAACTTGTCGCTGGAAAATTTCATGCACGGCCTGGTGAGACGAAACCCTGGCGAAGCCGAGTTTCACCAGGCTGTCGAGGAAGTCGCAGGTTATCTGATCCCTTATATAAAAGAACACCCTATCTATTTTGAATCAAGAATACTAGAAAGACTTACCGAGCCTGACCGCATTCTCATTTTCCGCGTATCGTGGGTTGATGACGAAGGGAATGTCCGCACCAGTCGGGGATACCGGGTTCAATTTAATAATTCGATCGGCCCTTACAAGGGAGGGTTAAGGTTCCACCCATCAGTGAACCTCAGCATCTTAAAGTTTCTGGGGTTTGAGCAGATTTTCAAAAACAGCCTGACCACCCTGCCTATTGGTGCTGGCAAAGGGGGGTCCAACTTCAACCCCAAGGGTAAATCGGATGCTGAAGTGATGCGGTTTTGCCAGTCTTTTATGACTGAGCTATCCAAACACATCGGGGAAAACATAGATGTTCCCGCTGGAGATATCGGAGTGGGTTCCAGGGAAATCAGTTTTTTATTCGGCCAATACAAACGGATCAAAAATGAATTTACCGGATCAATGACGGGGAAAGGCCTGGAGTTTGGGGGAAGCCAGATACGGAAGGAGGCCACCGGGTTTGGCTGTATCTATTTCATGCAGGAAATGCTGAGACACGAGGGAAAAACACTGGAGGACAAAGTATGTGTGATCTCAGGTTCAGGGAATGTAGCCCAGTATGCGGCCATTAAGCTTATCCAGTTGGGAGCAAAGGTCGTTACCTTGTCCGATTCAACCGGATTTGTGCATGACCCGGACGGACTTAGTCAGGACAAGATTGACTACATCATCGAATCGAAAACGAAAAGACACGAGTCACTTTCCATTTTTGCCAAAGAGTTTAAGTTGAAATTTCATAAAGAAAAGCGTCCCTGGAAAATCCCCTGCGACTACGCATTTCCCTGCGCGACACAAAACGAAATCGAGAAGTCAGACGCGGAAGATTTAATAAAAAATGGATGCGATGGAATCGCAGAAGGAGCCAATATGCCGGTGACCGGTGAGGCCATTACAGTTTTTAATAATGCCAAAAAACTGTATGCCCCTGGCAAAGCTTCTAATGCAGGCGGTGTGGCTATTTCCGGACTTGAGATGACTCAAAACAGCATCCGTATGTCCTGGTCCCATGAAGAACTGGACAATCACCTTCAGGGAATCATGAAAAAAATCCATCAGCAATGCGTTGATTATGGAATGGAAAACGGTTACGTGAATTATGTGAAGGGAGCCAACATTGCGGGGTTCAAAAAAGTCGCTGATGCCATGCTGGCATATGGCGTTGTTTGATTCTCCCCTATCCACAGTTTCAAACCCGGGGAGACAGTTCGACCACTACTTCAATGATTATTTTGAGGAAAGGGTATAAACCCCCTGCCACTGTTCCTCAGGGGGTGATTGTTCCAGTTCGTGGCACCGGGCAATTAAGATTTTAGATGGGCCATCATCCGGGTCAATCTCCAGCGCCTTTTTAAATAAAATAATCGCTTTTTCCCACTCCCCCTCTTTATAAAGAGCCAGACCCTTTTCGTAAAATTTGATCATTTCCTTTTTGTCTTCCTCAAGGCATCCCTTTACCCCGATCAACTCAAATATTTTTACTGGCTTCTTTCTACCAACAACCTGGATATAATCCATTTCCCTAGCCTCAATCGCATCCTTTGCCTGCAGGTAAGTCGATTCCGCGATCATGGTCCAGGTACCGTAGAATTTGTTTGCTCCTTCCAGTCGTGCCGCCAGGTTTACCGCATCTCCATTCATTCCATAGCTCATTCGCGTTTTGGAACCCAGATTTCCAACAACAATCATTCCAGTATTGATTCCTATACGCATCTTTAGTTCGGGAAGCTCTTTTTCTTTCCATTCATGATTGAGCTCTTCTAGACGTTTTTGCATAGCTATCGCCACCATGCAGGCTTTTTCTGCATGATTACTGAAATAAACGGGAGCTCCAAAGAAAGCCTTGATAGCATCACCGTCATACTTGTCCAGTGTCCCCTCATGTTTCAGCAAAATATCGGACATCTCGCCCAGGTATTCATTTAAAAATTTGACCTGTGCTTCGGCCGTCATTTTTTCTGAAAAGGATGTGAAACCTGCAAGATCTGTAAAATAAGAAGTGAGCTCTTTTTCTTCGCCTCCCAGTTTCATATTGTCCGGATTCGAAATAAGCCGATCGATGACCTCTGGAGAAACATACTGGTCGAATACACCCCGGATGAATCGTTTCTGGTTTTGTTCCACCAGATATTGGTAGGCAACCATTAAAGACAAAATCACCAGGCTTTGCAGCATGGGAAGTGTGCCGAAAAGAAAAAATCGCTCGCTGACAAAAAACCATTGAACTATACAAAAATATCCGAAATTCAAGGCCATCCACAACCCCAGCCCCCAAACAGGTTTTGCCAGAGAAAACAGGATCGTCAGAAAAACTCCCCAAACAAACAGGAACCCGGGTTCTGCCAAATCCAGCCAGGCGGGGCGATACAAGGATTTGCCATTCAGAATATTATCAATAATAGTGCCATGAATTTCGACTCCGGGAAAAACAGGATCGAAGGGGGTTAGCCGGATATCCTTTAAAGCAGTCGCCGTGGCACCCACCAAAACGATTTTGTCTTTGAAAATTCCAGAATCCAGTCCCCCCTCCCTGGGGGCATAGATATCTGCCAAAGAAATGTAAGGAAAACTCCCTTGAGGCCCGAGAAAATTGATCATGATTTCCCCCTTGGAATTGGTGGGAATCACAATGGGTTCTTTTGCATCAATCAAAACCTTTTCAACACCAGCAGGCCCAACCTTGAATAACATGGTTCCCTTAAAAAATTTCTCAACGGATTTGACAGCAAGCGAAGGGAAGAAAAAATCGCGACCGGAATCTGCATCATGATATTGGACAAGTAACGGTTGACGACGCAGAGTGCCATCTGTTTCAACATCGAAACTGAAAAACCCTGCATGGCGTGTGTTTTTTGATAACTCATCCAGGTTGGATTCCACAGCATACGCCTGCAAAATATTAAAGTCGGAGGGATCGATGGATTGGTCTGATTTAATAAATCCCCTGAAGCGGGTGGATTTAATATTTTTAAAATTCTGGTCCAGTTCCTTACGCGAAAGATGGCTTAAAGTGGAGGGATCAAAATGAAAAAAATATCCAAGGACAACTCGTCTCGAATTTTTAATGGCGGTAGCAAATAGGTTGTCCCGATCTGCGGATTCTATGGATTCATCCAAAATGGATAAAACAGAAGAATCCTTAATCCCTTTTTGACCCAGTTTATCCTTTAGCTTGAGGAACCCTGGAAGCCCTCCACTATTATCTTCGCCCGAAAATACCATATCAAAAGCAATTACCCTGGCACCCATAGCGGTCAAATTATCGACAATACGGGCAAAAACATCCCTGGACCAGGGCCATCGACCAAGTTTGTCCAGGCTTTTTTCATCAACCGAGGCGATGACAATATCCTTTCCCGGGGTATCGGGTCCACGCCAGTGAAACTGCGCGTTCTGGTAAAGCAATTCCAGATCTTTTATAAATCCAGGCGACAAACTATAGATGATGAGAGTGAATATAGTGGCCGCAAACCCTAAAAAGTACTCATTTTTCTTTTTAAAGGTCATAAAAATATCGCCGAATCAAAGTTTCAAACTGGCTGATCCTATTTATGTTGGGAAACTACCGCTTGGATAAAAGGATTTTCTTGTACAAAACCTCGTACCGCTTACACTATGATGGGTGGTATTATTATAACCCCATCACTAAAAAGTCCAACTGTATTGAGTTTCTGTATGCAAGCAAACCAAATATTGGGTTTTGAGTTTTTCCAGAAAATCCCCCGTACTCAAGCCGAAGAAATCCTCGCCAATTCAGAAACCATAGTGGTCGAAGGAGGGGAATTTTTGTTTCAGGAAAATGAAACAGATCCTTTTTTCTATTTTGTTCTTGAAGGCGAAATTCTGATATTCAAGCAGGAAAAAGAACTGGCCGTCAGAAAGGCCGGAGAATATTTTGGGGAGATGGCCCTGATCGACAATCAGCCAAGGGCAGCAGGAGCAAAAGCATTGACCCAATCTACACTGCTTAAAATCGGGCAGGATAGTCTCGATTTATTGATTGCAACGAACCCGGAATTTTCGAAAAACCTCCTGCAAACCCTCGTTTCCAGAACCCGGGATGACCTTGGGGAGCTCAACCAGGGATACAGAAAACTAAAAGTCCAAAAGAAAAAAACATCCAGTCTCAATCGAATCCTGGATGACACCACCAATGAGATCTATATTTTCGACTATTCCAGCTTGAAAATTTCCCAGATGAACAAGCGTTCGCTGAACAATCTGGGGTACACACTGGATGAAGTCAAACAGTTAACTCCTTTGGATATTCTGGCAGAAACTAATGAAGAAAGTATACGTAAACTTCTAAACCCCCTGGTGGCTGAATCGCAAACCCAGGCAGCATTTGAAGGAAGACAGACCAGGAAAGACGGCACCACCTACCCGGTCGAAATCCGTTTTCAGTTAATGGAAGCCGAACCCAGAATCCAATTGGTGGCTATTGTTCATGATATTTCTGAGCGAGTCAAAATGGAGAGAAAAATCCGGCAACTCGCGTATTTCGATCACCTCACCTCACTGCCAAACCGAAACAGTCTGCTGGAAGACATTCAAAATCTTGAGGAAAATAGTGGCCTGGATAAAATCAGGCTGGGCCTGTTTCACATAGATATGGATGAGTTCAAGAGAGTAAACGATTCACTCGGCCATCAAGGGGGGGACATTCTTCTGAAAGAAGTCTCCAAACGACTTAAAGATGAGTTCAGTCCTGTTGCCAATATATACCGACTCCGCGGTGACGAATTTGCCCTTCTCATGCCATGTGTAGATACCACCGAAAGTGCGATACGTTTTGCAGAAGTGATCATGAAGCTGATCGATAAAATGTTCAGCATCCATTCTTTTGATATCCACTTGACTTGCAGCATTGGTATTGCCCTGTTCCCTTTTCACGGAAACAGTGCAACCACCCTTGTTGAAAATGCAGATCTGGCCCTGACACGATCAAAACAATTAGGGAAAAACCGATACAGTTTTTATGAATCTTCTTTAGAACCCCTGGCACTCAATAAACTGGCTCTTGTCAGCGGTATCAAAAATGCCCTGGGAAAAAGTCATTTCTATTTACTCTACCAACCTAAAGTTGATGCCAGGACAAAGCAGGTTGTGGGCGCAGAGGCGCTTGTCAGGTGGGATCACCCCCAAATGGGAAGCATTTCACCAGGCAAATTCATTCCAATCGCCGAAGAAAGCGGATTAATCATCCCCATGGGAGAATGGATTTTAAGAAAAGGATGCTCACAGCTTAAAAAATGGCACAACATGGGCTTCACCGATTTTACGCTTTCAATCAACTTCTCTGGAATCCAATTCAGCCATGATGGAGCGATTGATCTGGTAAAGGAAATTGTGGAATCTCCGGAATCTGCAGACCATGGCATTGAATTGGAATTGACCGAGAGCATAATCATGGAAGACACTGAAGAAGCTCTTATAAAGTTGCAAGATCTCAAAGACCTCGGACTTCTTCTCACTATTGATGATTTTGGAACAGGGTACTCCTCTATGAAATACCTTAAAGACATGCCTTTGCACTGCTTGAAAATCGACCAGTGTTTTGTCCGGGGAATTGAAATCAAGTCCAATCAGGCCATTGTAAAAACCATAGTGAATCTGGCTAAAATGCTTGACTTAAAAACGGTTGTAGAAGGTGTAGAAACAAAGGAAGAAGACCAGATAATGGAAATGCTGGGCTGTGATTTGATCCAGGGGTATCTGTACTCAAAACCCGTTTCCCCGGAAGCCATTGAAGAAATGCTCGAAAAACAAATAAATAAAATATTGGATTAAAAACAGGAATATAAAAACCTGAATACCCTGTTTCATTTATATATAATAAAATATCAAGAGCTTAAAATATGCCCTAATAATTAATGGACCAAAACAATACTTTTAAAAAGCATCATAATCAAAGGCTTTAAGTAGACAGTTTTCATGCAAACCAAACTGGCACAACCCTTGGCTAATAATTCTTGGCTGGCTTAATAAGGTCAAAAGGTTAAACTAAAATTGTATTTTACCTGCGATGTTTTGGAGTCAAAACAACATGTATGAATTACCCATAAAAAACTCGTTGAAAAGACAGCGACTTCCCTTAGGTAAATTGCTTGGGACTTTTTTTGTTGCCGCGTTTCTCGCATTTCCCGTTTACTCCCTGGGGCAAAAAGAAGAAGTGACTCGCATGGAGTTTATCCGGCTCATGGCCAAGGAGCAAAGCACCAGTAAAATGGTCCCCCAAAATGCGGCCAGGCTCTCAGATGACGAATTGTACAAACAGGTGACGCAAAACCTTAAGAAGAATGGATTTAATATTCTCGACAGTAAGAAGCCGGACCAGCCTTTAAGCCGACAGGAATTTGTCCGCCTCACCTATGCATTTTCGGGTCAACCCGCAGGGAAGTCCCTTTTCGACCAAAAACAATATTTAAAAGATGCTCACATCATCAGCACTGCTGATGTGGGCCTCACCACCGGATTGCAAGGACGTGCCGTTCAATACCGCGATGAGGTAGAGGGCTATTCTTCATCCGAACTGGCCGGACCGGTTTTTATGCAGGACCGGGTGGAAACGGATCTCGATTCCATGATCACCTTTACCTTTGACGATGGCAGCACCATGTCACTGGGTGAAGATGCGGTGGTCAACATTACAGAGCACATTTACGATCCAGATAAAGATTTTCGCAAGACCATCGTGAATGTGGCTTTAGGTGCGGTTCGCTTTAAAGTCACCAAAGGTAAAGCCGAGGGATCCATATTCAAGGTGCTGACCCCGGTCGCCACTGCGGGTGTCAGGGGTACCGAGTTTGTGACTATCGTTGAACCCGGTGGCAACACAAAGTTTATCGGGATTGAAGGCCTGATCGAAACATTTTCCCGACTTCCCAATGGCAAGGAAGGCAAACACGAAATGGTTTCTGCAGGAACCATGAACAGTATTTCTGAAAACGGTGCTTCTTCGGGGGTGCAGAAAGCAGATGCCGCCACGTTAAACAATGTAATCCAGCAAACAAGTCCCGATCAAACATTGACTGAACAACCCGGAATGACCCTGGCAAAAGCCATGCAAGCAACAGGAGCAGACCTTAAAGCGGCAAACATCCTAGCCAATGATGTAGTGCAATCAGCAGCGAGCGATGCTGCAACGCAATCCGCAGCGACCGAGGCCGCAAAAGATGCTGCACAGATGGCCGCAAAAGATGCTGCACAGATTGCTGCAATAGGTGCTGCCCAGATTGCTGCAATAGAGGCAGCTAAAGAGGCCGCCATACAGGCCGCAAAAGATTCAATAAAAGCTTCTACAAAAGATGTGATCAAAACAACCGCAAACACTTTTGGAGGAATCGCCGATCCTGGTGGCAACCCGAGCACTGTGAGTGCAACAGGCCAATCAATTGGGGAGGTTGTAGGAGGCTTGAGTCAATCCAGCGCCGGTGTTGTTAGCGGCGGAATCGGTGGAGGGATTGGTGCTGGAGGTGGAGTTTCCCTACCGGGAATTGGAGGTGGCGGTGGAATTTCCCTGCCGGGAATTGGCGGTGGTGGTGGAATTTCCCTACCGGGAATTGGCGGTGGCGGTGGAATTGGCGGTGGGGGTTGTTTAATCCCGCCCTGTTAACGTCAAAGGACAAGGGAAGGGGAAAGGTATAGAAATTGGTTTAGGACCGTAAAGCTTTCTTAATCTTCATACAAGCACCGGGACCCAGTCAAAAGGGGATCCCGTTTTTTTTTAACTATACCGTCTCTCATTACCCAAATAGTTGTTTTTTTTATTTTTATATTAGCTTGATAGAGTCAATCCACTTAAACCTATAAACTATTGAAAAATTTAATGCTCCGCTAACCCAACTTGCCCTGCCTGGAAAAAATCAAAATATTTCAATGGTTTACAGGAATTAATTCGGCATATTTGGCTTGAAAAATGGTCTATAATCGCTAAGCTGTTAAAATCTAACGGCTAATTCTATTTTTTTGGTGGAGGGGTATTATGTCGGCCCGACATAATCTGGCAGGCGTTTTTTTGTTTTCCTGCCTTTTATTTTTTGCGGTTATTTTCATTGGAGCCCCCCTTCCGTCATCCGCATCGGTAACCGTAACCACCCCCATTAAATCCGGGATCGAAAATTATAAAAAGGGGCTGTTCTCCAAAGCCATTAGAGATCTTCAATCCGGTTTGCTCGAATCGGCCTCTCCTCCGGCAGAAGCTTATTATTATCTGGGAGCAAGCCTGAACAAGGTCGGTAAATTTGGCGAGGCGATTGAAGCTTTTAAAAAAGCACTGGAGATCAATCCAGACTATTCCCAGGTCTATATGGATCTTGGGATTGCCCACCACAACAGGAAAAATTATTCCGAGGCCCTTTCCAGTTTTAATAAAGTTATTTACGCGGACCCGGGAAATGGCGCGGCCCTGTTTTTTCAAGGACTGGCTTTACAGGGTCTGAAAAAAGTGGATCAGGCCATCAACAGTTTTAATATGGCGGGGTCTATGGATCCCGACTTTGAACAACTGGCCAAATTCAATATAGGTTTATTGAGATACAAAGCCAAACAGTATGAAGAAGCAAAAGCACAATTTGAAGCTTGTATACAGACCAACCCCGAATCCAATACAGCCAATTCTGCACGCGAATTCCTGTCCCTGATAGAAAGCCAGAAACCACCCAAGCCCTGGCGAGTCGCTTTACGTGCTGGTGCGTCCATAGACGACAACGTCACCTTAACAGACTTAAATCTAACGACCGGGGTTGGCGACCTTTTGACGTTCTATTCATTTTCCGGGTCTTATCAGTTCGAACCCATTGAAACATTCACGTTGGACACTGGATATGATTTTTTCACAAGCATTTATGACAACCTGCACCAGTTTGATATGCAAATCCATTCAGGTTTTGTGAATGCCACCAAAAGTTTTGAAGATGTCGACTTGAAAATGGGCTACACCTTCAACTACATAAAACTGGATGAAATCGATTTTGAATACATCCACACATTCAATTCCGGTGTCAGCTTTACCCTGAAAGATTGGTGGTATGTGGACCTCAGTTATTTCCTGAGTTCCAAGATATTTGTCAGTGCTCCGGCGCGCGATGGTCATAACCATTCGTTGCGCATATCCAACTATTTCACGCTGAATGATGACGGTGGATTGGCCTGGATTTCCTATGCACCAGAAGCGGATGTGACCCGGGATCCCCAGGTCACTTATGTCGCTCAAAATATTTCTGTCGGTGCAGTACACCCTGTCCCCTGCCTGGAAAAGCTAAAAACCAAAATCCGGGCCAGCTATAATTTCACCTATCAGGACTATCTGTTTATCACTCCTTTTATTGGAGAGGAGCGCATAGATTTCAGAAATTCTGTTTCGTTTGAAATCATCCAACCCGTTATGGACTACTTTGATATCATATTCCAGTATCAGTACATGAATAGCGCTTCCAATTTCCTGGCGAACGATTACGTCCAGAATGTCTTCAGCCTCTCCGCCGGCGCCTCTTTCTAAACATCCCTGTTTTCGCCATACTTTTTTCAAACCAGCAGGGCTACTCTGTTTTTATCCTCCCTATAAAAATAATTCTTACGTTTAAATGCATTTTAATACCCCTCCTGGAATACATTCCAGGGTGTAAATGTTTATAAAAAATGTACCACCTTTAATAAATAAATGATCTACAGGCACTATCATCGAATTTCAAAGAAAAAAGAACTCCCCTTTATTTTCAATAAGTTAGAAAATAAGTTCAATGTAAATCAATATGGCACCAACCTTGCTCTAGTAATGATGCACAGGCCAGATGGGCCAATTTCAAATATTAATCAAATTTTTCCCTACGTAGGTGGAGGCAAGGAAAAAATGAGTTGGTTATTAATAAATACTTCAAATAAAAAAATCGGGAGACTGTCCCGAAAGATCTTAAGCGCAATTCTCATCGCCTCTTTTCTGGCGGCCCCTGGTTTTTCGTTTGCCCGTGAAGAAGATGAAGTCACTCGCATGGAATTCATTAAACTCATGGTAAAAAACCAGAAACAGAGTTCGGTTATTCCTTCCAATGCATCCGCACTGTCTGATGAGGATTTGTATGGACAGATCGCGCATAATTTGAAAGAGAAAGGTTTTAACGTATTGGCCAGCAAAAATCCGGACCAGCCTCTATCGCAGCAGGAATTCGTGCGCATCACCTATGCCTTTTCCGATCAACCCGCGGGGAAATCCATTTTTGAACAAAAGCAATACTTGAAAGAAGCAGAGATCATCAGCACAGCCGATGTCGGCCTCACCACAGGGCTCCAGGGCCGTGCAGTTCAGTTCCGGGGTGAAGAAGAATCCTATAATCAATCCGAAATAGCGGCACCCGTATTTATGCAGGACCGGGTGGAAACAGACCTGAACTCAATGATCACCTTCACTTTTGATGATGGCAGCACCATGTCCCTGGGTGAGGATGCAGTCGTCAATATCACCGAACATGTTTATGATCCTGAGCGCGACTTCCGGAAGACTATCGTGAATGTTGCACTTGGAGCTGTCCGTTTCAAAGTCACCAAAGGGAAAGCTGAAGGTTCCATGTTTCGGGTCATCACTCCAGTGGCCGTTGCAGGGGTTAGAGGCACTGAGTTTGTGACCATTGTAGAACCGGGAGGAAAAACAAGGATTGTGGGGCTCGAAGGCAAGGTCGAAACCTTCCCCCGCCTGCCCAATGGCAAAGAAGGTAAGCATGAGTTTGTAATTGCCGGCACCATGCACGAAGTTTCAAAAGATGGTTCTTCCATAGGGTTACAGCAAGCTGATGCGGCTTTGATGAACAGGGTTTTCCAGAAGACCAATCCGAATAAAAAAATGAAAAACCGGCCGAAAATGACAATGGCCAAAATTATGAAAGCTGCAAAAGCTGACTTTAGAAATAGAAAGGCTTTTGGAAAATCCATCAACAAAGGCAACAACAAGGCAAAAGTAAATAACGGGATTGGCAAAGCAAAGGGGCTTCAGAAAAAACTGGCCAAAGGGCTTAACGTAAAAGGAAAAAGTCTGGAAAATAAACTCGCCAAGCTCAAAAATATTGAGAGCAAAATCCTTGCGAATGGGATAATTGGAAATGAAATGGTTGGAGACTTAGCCAAAAATGCAGCCAAGATTGTTGCTAAATCAGCAGCCCAGTCTGCAGCAAAAAACGCAGCAAAAGGGGTTGCCAAACTAGCGGCTAAAAGCGCTGCCAAAATGGCGGCCAAGGATGCTGCAAAAATGGCTGCCAAGAGCGCAGCAAAAGTAGCGGCTCAAACGGTAGCCAAGAACGCAGCGAAAAATGCAGCCCAATCAGCAGCAAAAGAGGCTGCTCAAACGGTAGCCAAAAATGCAGCCAAAGCTTCCGCAACACAGATGGCAAAAAACGCTGTAAAGGAAACCACAATGCAGGCCATTTCCACCACTTCAAACTCCCCGGCCCTGAATGGCAACGGAATCGTGAATGGGGTTGGAAATGGACTTGGTAACGGCATTGTTAATGGTATTGGTAACGGAATTGGCATTGGCAATTGAATTGGCAGGGTAAGGATTAAATAATAACCACTTACCTCATAAGAAGGATTTCCTGGGAACAATCGCCCGTCAGGATCAAGGCAAAACCTGGCAGGCGGGATTTCGGGCAGGGGCTTTAATAAATGACAATGTCATACTCAGCGACATTAACCTGCCAACCGGCGAGGAAAACCTTCTCACTTTTTCCAGTTTTCCTGGTTTTACAACTGGTCTCCTGCAGAGTCATTCAACCTACAGGCTGACTACGGTTTCTTTCAGAGTATTTACGATACCCTGCATTCATTCGACATGCAGATTCACACAGGGTCCCTCACTCTGACAAAGGAATTTGAAAAAATTGAAACTAATATTGGCTATTCCTTCAGTTATATAAAACTCGGAGAACTCGACTTCGAAAAGACCCACACGCTGTCATCCGGCCTTTTTTTCTCAGTTATGTAAAACTGGCTACTTGATCTTTAATACGCTTTAACCATAAAGGATTCCTTTGCGATTCCACAGCGTGATGGCCAAAACCACACCCTGCGGATATCCAACTAAATAACGCTGGATGAAGGCGAAGGGATGATCTGGTTCTCTTATCTCACCTGAAGGTAAAATCACACGCGACCAGCAATCCACCTAAGTCGCTCAAAACCTTTCAATTGGCGGGGACCACTTGATACCTTAGCTCGAAAACCTGGAAATCAAAGTCCGAGCCAACTACCAATATATTTATCAGGATTTCCAGTCCATCACACCACTGATTGGAATGGAACACCAGGACATCGTCAACCAGGTCTCATTTAAAATCGTCCAACCGATTCCAGGTTTCCTCGATATCACCTTTCAATTCCAGCATATCAACAGCGATTCCAACCTATCCGCAAACGACTTCGCAGAACATATTTATTCCCTGTCCGCCGGCACCACTTTTTAAAGACGGAAATTTTTTCACTCAAGTGGTAAACGGTATTGGATAAAACCCGACTTCCTGGCAACTTTGTCGTAAAGCATCTGAGCTGTTATATTGTCCTCATGTGTCATCCAATAAAGACGTGCACATCCCGCCTCTTGTGCACAGTCTTGCACTGCACTGATTAGTTGCCCCCCGATACCCCTGCCCCGCTTGGAAGGGGAAACAAAAATATCTTCCAGATAACAATAGTGACTTTCGGACCAGGTTGATCGATGCAAAATGTAATTCACAAATCCAACCATGGTTTCGCCCTCATAAGCCCCCAAACTGAATACAGGTTCATTTGGATCAAAAAAACGTTCCCAGGTGAGGTCGGAAATTTTTTCTGGCAAATCGGATTTATAAAATTCAAGATAACCTTGCCACAACTTCAGCCAATCTGATTTATCATGAGCATTGGGCGGATTAATACTAGCCATAGCGACACTATTCTTTTAATAAGGAATTAAGGAAAAAACAAACTTTTCCTTATCTTAACTCAGGGGATCCAGCCATGAAAGCTGTCGGGTTATACCAGTACTTACCTATTGAAAACGAACAATCACTGGTCGATGTCGAAATGGATTGTCCGGAACCTGCCGGGAAGGATCTGCTGGTAAAGGTCCAGGCCATTTCAGTGAATCCGGTCGACACCAAAGTGAGGGCGCCCGGAAAAGACATTGCAACCACGCCGCAGGTATTGGGTTGGGATGCCGCCGGTGAAGTGATTGAGGTTGGTCCAGATGTGGCCCACTTTTCCGTTGGAGACAAGGTCTTCTATGCAGGCGATATCACACGGCCCGGCAGTAATAGCGAGTTTCAGTTGGTCGATGAGCGCATTGTTGGAAGAATGCCTCAATCACTCTCATTTGAAGAGGCCGCAGCATTGCCACTCACGGGCATTACGGCCTGGGAAGCCTTGTTCGAACGACTCGGTATTTCATCAGAAGGGAAAGATGCGGGGCGATCGATTCTCATCATCGGCGGTGCTGGCGGGGTTGGGTCCATTGCAATCCAGCTGGCAAAAAAACTGGCAAAACTTAAAGTGATCGCTACCGCTTCCCGTCCGGAGTCTTCCGCCTGGTCCAAAAAGCTGGGTGCCGATCTAATAGTCAACCACCGGAACCCTCTTGATGCAGAGTTAGTTGCCATTGAAACGCCCCAAGTTGATTTTATTCTTTGCCTCAACAACACAGGCCAGCACTGGGGGGCTATGGCAAAAGCGATTGCCCCGCAAGGCAGTATCTGCTCCATTGTCGAAACATCTGAACCGGTTGAACTCGGTTTACTGAAGAGCAAAAGCGCTTCCTTTACCTGGGAGTTCATGTTCACCCGATCCATGTTCCAGACGGAGGATATGATTGAACAACAGAAATTGCTCAACAGAATTTCGGACCTTGTGGAAAAGGGGGAGCTCGTCACCACAACCAATAACGTCATACGTCCTATCAATGCAAGCAATCTGCGCAAAGCACATGCTCTGATCGAACAGGGAGCGACTATCGGTAAGATCGTTCTTGCCGATTGGCCTGAAAAGTGAGAACCGAATAAAAATCGAACTGATAAAAATATATTTTTTTAAACTTTTTCCTGTGGTAACAGTTTCAAAATCAGTAGCAGATGTATTAATACTTTTAACGATAGAAAACTCATCCCATCACCCTTGAATTGTTTTAATCTCCAAGGTAAATTTTTATATCATTGGGGTAAAAATTCCATCATTTCCCTAACTCCTGCCCGATCATGATCCGGTGCCCATCATTTGTTCGCAAGCCAAACTCCCTCATATTCCATGGCTCGTTCCTGATGTCTTTTATTAACTCCACGCCCTTTCCTTTAACCTCTGCGAAATATTCATCGATATTATTTACAATCAAATATGCAAAATAGGAATGATCCCCCAAATCGTGAGCCGGGATAGAATCGGGACAATGCCCTGCCATGATCTGACACGCATCTTTTTCAAAAATTCGCCATCCATCGTCCCCGATTTCTTTTACTTCAAACCCGAGAATATCGCGATAAAAAGTGATAGACGCTTCGAGGTCCCGCACCGCGAGAACAAACATGCTTTTCTGAATCATTTTCAATCCCAAAAAGATTTCTAATTTTATCTTCAAACTTGAAAGGCTGTCTGGATTATACACAACCCCTTTTAGCCGGTTAATTATTCCCCACCTACCCTACTGCTCAACAAGCGCTTTGTGGTACAATTACAAACACGCTAAACCATAAAGAATCAATAAATTAGAGGTCGCCGGACCAACCCGGCTATGAGTCTTGATGTTCAAAAAACTCCTCATTATTCCCGGTATCGCCCTGGGTGTATTCGCCATGATGTATCTGGTAGGAACACGCCAGCAACCCAGGCAGGTGACGGTTGCGGAACGTGCAACCACTGTTAAATACATCCAGGTTCCACAAATAGATCTCATTCCACGGGCGTCAGGTTACGGCTACGTTCAACCGGGAAAAACCTGGGAAGCGGTGGCGGAAGTCTCCGGGCGCATCACCCAGATGCGCGAACCTTTAAAAAAAGGAGATTTTGTTTCTGCCGATGATCTCCTCTTTCAGATTGAACCAGACTCCAGTCGACTTCTGGTCCAGCAATACGAAGCGGATATCCTGAACACCCAGGCGCAATTGGCGGAACTCAACCAAGTTGAAAAGGAAACACTCCGAAAACTGGAAACTGAAAAAAAGGCTCTCGAGATCAACCGTGACGAATTGCAACGCCAGCAAAAGCTCGCTGACGAAGGGATCATCGCTCAATCGCAGTTGGACAAGGAAAAGCTGAACCTCCTGGCAAGGATGAATACGGTAGAAAATTATATCGGCTCACTCGACCGCCTGCCCAGTCAGCGTAAGGCACTGGAAGCCACATTAAAAAGCCAAACTATGCGCAAGGAAGATGCCGAAATCGTTCTGGATAAAACAACCATCTTCGCACCGTTTCCCGCCCGAGTTACAGAAGTCAGCGCCGAAGTGGGTCAGGCCGTTTCCGCGGGCAAGGTGTTGACCAAACTGGGCAGTATTGATTTAGTAGAAATCGAAGCGCAGATCCCTGGATTCCAGTTGCGAAACTTTGTGCCACGCTGGATGTTCGCCCCCAATACAAACTCTACCTCTCGCTCGAAAAACTATCAGGATGATATTGACTTGCAGGCCATCATCTTACGGAAAGAAGGCGACCATATCATCAAGTGGAAGGGAAGGTTTATACGATTCAGCGAAACCGATCCGCGAACCGGAACGATGGGTGTCGTTATTGCCGTTGACAATCCTTATTCGCAAAACAGTAAAAAACGGCGCCCTCCCCTTGAAAGGAACATGTACGTTGAAGTTCAGCTTTCAGGTAAACCCCTGGCAAAAAAGAAAGTGGTTCCCCGCACCGCTATCCATGAGAACAAATTGTATGTGGTCAATTCAAAAAACAGGCTGGAGCGACGCCCCGTAATAATCGAATTCTTCCAGGGCAACCTGGCTGTAATTGATTCCGGTGTTAAACGGGGAGAAAAAGTGATCACCCACGATATCGTTCCTGCGATTGACGGCATGCTATTAAAACCTGAAGAAGATACCAAAATTAAAAATATACTATCCGGGAAACGCTGACGCTATGGGTCGCCACCTCCAATTCATGCGTTTCTTCGCCGGTCACCCAACGGCGGCCAATCTTCTGATGATCATCGCTCTGTTCTTTGGCTTCATCAGTATCGGTGAACTTCAACGCGAAACCTTCCCCCATTTTGCTGCAACCAAAGTCGAGATCTCCGTTCCCTACCCTGGCGCCACTGCAGAAGAGGTCGAAGAAGCTGTCAGCCAGCGGATAGAAAACGCGGTCCGCGACGTCAACAATGTCCTCGAAATAAAAAGTGAATCGCGGGAAAACCTGGGTCGGGTTGAAGTGGAGATGTATGAAGATGCCGATATCGGCCGCTTCCTGGACGAAATCAAAACGGAAGTTGAAGCCATCGATGACTTTCCTGACCAGACAGAAGTCCCCGTGATCCGGGAGTTGGGACGAACGGATTCGGTTGTATCGATCGCGGTGTCGGGTCCCATGTCGGTTTCAGATCTCAAACTGTATTGCGAAGCCCTTAAAGACCGCCTCTTACTTTTGCCAGAGGTTTCGCTGGTGGAAATTTCTGGTTTCTCCGAACATCAATTCCGCGTGGAAATACCTGCGGCCACATTAATGCAATACGGTTTGAGTGTTGTGGAAATCAGCGATGCCATCGCACGGCAGAATATTGATTTGCCTGCTGGCACACTTGAAACCCCTGGCTCGGATATTTCCGTCCGTTTTAAAGATGAACGCCGGACCTTGAAAGAGTACGAAGACCTGCTGATCATTTCGCGAACCACCGGCGAAGAAGTGCGTCTGGGAGAGATAGCGACTATTACCGACCTGTTTGAAAATGAGGAGGAGAAAATCCTTTTTAATGGAAAACGTGCCGGGTTACTCAAGATCCAGAAACTCACCACTGAAGATTCATTGCGCATCATCAAGGTGATCCGGGATTTTATTGAACAGGAAAGACAGGCATCACCTCCCGGAGTCAGTTTTTCCCTGACCCAGAATCGAACCGACATTATTAAGGACCGATTAACCATGTTGAGCCGCAATGCGATTCAGGGATTAATACTGGTTTTCATTACATTATGGTTGTTTTTCACTTTTCGTCTTTCCTTCTGGGTTGCCATGGGATTACCCGTGTCCTTTATGGCAACTTTCTTTTTCATGAAAAGCTTCGGCCTTTCTATCAACATGCTGACCATGGTCGGCCTGTTGCTTGCCCTTGGACTATTGATGGATGATGCGATCGTCATCTCGGAAAATGTGATGACCCAATTAACCAAGGGTAAAAATTCACTGGATGCCGCGGTTGAAGGAACCGGCCAGGTGACGTTGGGTGTGTTCTCTTCCTATATAACAACCATGGTGGTTTTTGGCAGCATCCCCCTCATGCTTGAAGGAGAAATGGGAAAGGTTTTATGGGTGTTGCCTGTGGTACTTCTCCTCACACTCAGTGTCAGTCTTATAGAAGCCTTTTTCATTCTTCCAAATCATCTGGTCCATTCCTTAAAAAACTACGACCACAACAAACGCAACTTGTTCAGAGTGAAATTTGAATCCTTGTTTGAAAAGGTGCGGCACAAAGTTCTCGGAAGATTGGTCGACTCTGCTGTGAAATGGCGCTATTTGTTTATTGGACTTTTGATTGCAGTGATGCTTTTTTCCATGGGAATGATCGGTGGAGGTCGAGTCAAGATCGTGGGTTTCCCAGAAATAGATGGTGACGTCCTCCAGGCCCGGATTCTTGCCCCACAGGGAACTCCACTTGAGGAAATGGAATCCATTGTGAAACATGTTGTGAATTCCATTATGCAGGTGAATACAAACCTGAAACCCAGGCAACCCGGAAACCAGGACCTCATTCAAAATGTAGTGGTTCATTACAGTCAAAATCTGGATGCTCACGAAACCGGCCCTCACGTCGCCACTGTATCCGTCGATCTGTTAGCAGCAGAAATCCGCACCTCGGATCTGGAAACAGTTACAGGGCAATGGAGACAGGAAGTCGGATCCATCCCCAGGGTTATCAATATCACTTACAAAGAACCGGCTATTGGACCGGGAGGATTGCCCATCGATATCCGTTTGCAAGGGGAAGATTTGACTCAGATGAAACGTGCATCGCTTGAGTTGCTTGCCTGGTTGAAACAATACGAAGGCGTTTTTGATCTTCAGGATGATTTGCGACCGGGGAAACCGGAAATTCAGGTTCGAATGAAACCTGGGGCCTTAGCCCGCGGGCTCAATTCTTCCATGATCGCCGGCCAACTACGCGCTGCCTTGTTTGGGCGAACCGCAAATGAAATCCAGGTCGGTTCAGAATCGTATGAAATTGATGTTCAGGTGAGCAGACAGGATCAGAACAGCTTGTCAGATCTGGAAAATTTTTACGTTACCGATGCGGAAGGCAATCTTTACCCTCTGGGTGAGGTGGCTTATCTGGAGCAAGGCAGGGGCATTGCCCGGATTCAGCGGGTAAATTCACAACGCACGGTTTCGGTTCAAGGCGACATCAATCCTCAGGTCACCAATGCACAGGAAGTCATCAAAGATACAGAAAAGCGTTTTTTAAAGGGATTGATCCAAAAGTATCCCGGCGTCACTTATTCGCTGGAGGGTCAGCAAAAAGAAACCGGTAAAACTGGAAAATCCATGATGAAGGCGTTCATGTTCGGAATATTTGGCGTGTTCATCCTTTTAAGCTTCCAGCTGAAAAGTTACGTGGAGGCCTTGATCGTTATGGTGGCCATACCCTTTTCATTGATCGGCGTCATCTGGGGACACGTGTTGATGGGGCTCGATCTTTCAACGGTCAGCATGATGGGATTTGTATCGCTGGCCGGTGTCGTTATCAACGACTCCATATTACTTGTTGAATTTATTCGTATGGGAGTCGAGGAAGGAAAAGAAGTCGTCGAAGCAGCCAAGCAGGCCAGTCGTCAACGATTTCGGGCGGTGTTACTGACTTCCCTCACCACCATTGCTGGCCTATTGCCTCTATTGGCTGAAAAAAGTTTGCAGGCACAGGTGCTCACTCCCCTGGTGACCAGTCTTGTTTTCGGGCTCATCGCCTCCACCGGACTTGTTTTGATCGTCGTGCCCTGCTTGTATTCCATACTATCTGATTTTGGAAGAAAACCCGCTGGAGCCAGGCAATAGAAATATCCTAATTAATCAGACGCCAGATTTTCTATAAAAACGACCGGACATATTCGTCCGCATATCCATCTTGAAAAAAAATCCTTTTTTCCAGCAGGCATCTACGTTTTTTGATCTGCGTTATAATAGAGTATTAATTATATCCATTTAAGCAGGACAGAATATGAAAGCTAGCCCAGAGACCAGAGATGAAATTAAAAATGTTTTGGACAAATATTTTGAGTCGTATCTTAAAGGTCAGTTGGATGACGTGATCACCCATTATTCACCAGAACCGGACACGACATTGATAAATTCCGGCCTGGAGGAAAAACAAATCGGCCGGGAAAATATCCGATCCAGGATCGAACAAAGTCTAAACCAGAAAGAGAAGATAACTTCTTTGAAATACCATAATTTGATGGTCTCCGAAAAGGATACAGTGGCCTGGATTTCTTCTGACCTTGAGGCCAGGCTTGCCTGGGAAGACCAGGAAATTAACTTGATGCTGCGGTTAACTGGAGTATTTGTAAAAGAAAAAAACAACTGGTTAATTACCCAAATGCATTCCTCAGCCCCCTTTACGATGGAAAAGCATGAAGACTGAAAAGCCCCCACCCTTTTTCCGCTTCTTTTTTCCTGGGACATAATCCATGATTGGTTTCAATATTGTTCCAACATTTAAAGGGAAAAATTTTTTTGTAGTCGATACCACAACAGAGTTTTTGGGAGGTTTAGCCGAACGCCTCGAAAGTCTGGTTAAAAACCGATTGTGGCTTAAAGTAATAATTGGGTTGATTGCCGGGGTTATTGTTGGGGCCATATTAGGACCGGATCTGGGATGGATGCCTCCTGAAAAAGCCCATCAGATAGGTGGTTGGTTGGCCCTTCCCGGTAAATTATTTTTAGGGCTGATTGGAATGGTGGTCAGTATTCTGGTTCTGGCTTCCATCATAATTGGCCTGAGCCAGTCCTCCAGTGGGGAACAATTAAAAACCATTGGGGCGAAATTCACGGTTTTTGTGGTTGCAACCACTGCTCTTGCAGCGGCCTTGGGAATCGCATTAGGGTTGACCATCCAACCGGGTTCTTACGTTGAACTTAAAAGCACCAGTACCCAACCCAGTATTCCAGCCCCTTCTCTTGAAAAAAAAGAACCACTTAATTCCAGTGTCCCAGAACTGATCGCGGGGCTGATTCCCAGAAAACCCTTAGCCGCACTTGCGGAAGGCGAAATGTTAGGGATCGTGATTTTTTCTATTTTGCTGGGGATTGCCTGCACGACAGCCGACAGAGAAAAAGTAAAACCTTTTCTGGACTGGATGGAGTCCATAATGGAAGTTTCCATGACCGTTGTCAAATGGGCCATGCTTCTGGCACCCTGGGCGGTTTTTGGTCTTATGGCGCAACTGATTTCAAATGTGGGGTTTGACACAATTGTTGGTATGGGAGTCTATGTTTTAACCGTGTTGTCAGGATTGTTTCTCCTCCTGGCTTCCTATTTCATTTTAGTTACAATCATTGGTCGACAAAATCCTCTAACCTTCGCCTCAAACATCGCGGAAGCCCAGCTACTGGCGTTTTCAACATCCAGTTCTGCTGCTGTGATGCCATTGTCGATTAAAACCGCGGTCGAAAAGTTGAAAGTTCCGGAAAGTATTGCCAGCCTGGTCGTACCACTGGGAGCCACTGTTAACATGGCCGGAACCGCCCTTTATCAGGCCGTTGCCATTATATTTTTAGCCCAGATGGCACATATTGAACTTTCAGTTGGAGAATTATCACTGATTATCGTTACCCTGGTGGCCTCATCCATCGGTTCACCCGGAACACCGGGGGTGGGATTGGTCATCCTTGGAAATATTGCAGGTGACTTTGGCATCCCAACAGAAGGACTTGTTTTGATCATGGGGGTAGACCGCATTCTGGACATGAGCAGAACAGTCGTCAACCTCACTGGTGATTTGGCGGCCTGTGTCTTACTGGGATCAGCAGCGCCTTTTTCAGAGCGAATCACACCTGTGGATCTCTCTGAAACCGGTATCGAGAAAATCCCATTATAAAACTCCGGTTTTTTATTTTCAGTTTTTTGTAATGATCAAATTCATAAGGTAAATCATTTCATACAATACCAGTTACCCTTCCTTAAGACGTCCCTTCATATCGGTGTAAGCCGATTCGATCAGCCTCTTCAGAGCCTGGGTATCGACGTCACTTTGGGGCCTCAACTTTACATGACGCATGAATTTACCAGTGCCCTCAAGCAAACCATCCGGGTCGGCGAGCTCTGCTCCGCGGAAGAAACCAACATTGACGTGGGCCTTAAAGGCATTGACATAAGCAAACGCGGCTTCACCAACACAAGCCGTTGGATGGCCATCGTGCAATAGCTCCCGGACATCGTCTCCCGAAGCCCTCATCACCGTAAACCAATGCCGGGCGATAGCGCCAAGCTCATCGGGCCTCTCATTCATCCAACGGTCGATGGCTGGGTCTCGTTTAACTGAACTCGAAAACAGGAAAAGACCTTTCATAGAGGTTTACTCCATTACTAGACTTCATACTTTTTACTAGAGAAACGCTGGGAATCGAACTTCTTTTGGCAGGATGTCATTTTTTGGACAGACAAAACGAATAGATAACTCAGGTTCCGCAGAAGGTTTTATAGGATGGGTCGGGTACAGGTGGCGGCCCGGCATAAGCTTCTTTTCCTGGAACTTCATCGAATGGATGACTTATAACAGATAGCAATTCCGTGAAAGGTGTCATGTCTTCCTTATCGGTTGCGGCGGCAAGAGCTTCTTCAACTTTATGGTTGCGTGGAATATAGATCGGATTTACCTGGTCCATGGTTTGTGCACCAGACTCCGGATCAGTTCCTTCCTTCTCCAGGCGCTTCTCCCACCGCCGAGCCCAGACATTAAAGGCACCGGACTGATCAAGCACTTCTTGCACTGGGTCGGAATCACCCCGCAAGACCTGAGAGAGACGGCGGAAAAAAAGAGTGAAATCTGCCTCGGCATCTTTCATCACCCATAAAAGATCGTTCATCAAATCCAGATCCTGCGGATCTTCCGTCGTCAAACCAATCTTCGATCGCATCCCGGCCAGCCAGTGTGTTTCATAAAGTGATGGAATATTCTGGATGCATTCATTCAACAGTTCGATGGATCGGTCCTTGACAGGATCAACCAGGGGAATCAGCGTTTCAGCCAATCGAGTCAGGTTCCAGCCCAGGATCACTGGCTGGTTCGCATAAGCATATCGGCCGTGACGATCAATCGAACTGAACACGGTGCCCGGTCGATAGGTGTCCATAAATGCACAAGGCCCGTAATCGATAGTCTCGCCGGAGATCGTCATGTTGTCGGTGTTCATCACCCCGTGAATGAAACCGATATTCATCCAGCGGGCCACCAGAGAAGCCTGGGCGTCGGAAACAGCTTTGAAGAATGCCAGGTATGGATTTTCCGCATCGGCTATATCCGGGTAATGCCGTGCAATTGAATAATCGGCGAGCTCGCGAACTTTTTCGACTCCACCTTTCCTTGCAAAAAATTCGAAGGTTCCAACACGAATGTGGCTGGCGGCTATACGGGTGAGCACAGCACCGGGCAAAACCTTTTCCCGATAAACATCTTCACCGGTGGCGACGGCAGCCAGGGCCCTTGTCGTCGGGATCCCGAGAGCATGCATGCTCTCTCCAATCAGGTACTCGCGTAACACCGGCCCAAGCGGTGCCTTTCCATCTCCGCCCCGCGAAAATGGAGTGGGGCCCGACCCTTTCAACTGGATATCGCGGCGTTTTTGATTTGTATCAATCACTTCACCAAGAAGCAGCGCGCGTCCATCCCCCAGTTGAGATGCGTACCCGCCAAACTGGTGCCCGGCATAAACCTGGGCTATGGGTTCGGCGCCAACGGGTACTTCATTGCCGGAGAATATCGCCTGGCCTGCTTCCGAATCGAGTGCAACCGGGTCCAGCCCAAGCTCTTCAGCAAGTGCATGGTTGAATTGCAATATTTTCGGAGCAATTGCCGGGGCCGCCTCGCAAGGAGCGAAAAAGCCCTCAAAGGTACGGGCGAAGCTGTTATCGAAATTGAACTGGGATTGTTTAGAGTCGAGTGTTTCCATTCTTTTTACAGCTTTCCTTATCATTAAAAACTAATTTTAAAAATCAGTTCAATTTCAATTCACATCGTTCAAGATTCAGATGCATTCTTGACGGCTAAAGATTCTTTTTACCTGAAATTCAAAGGTTCGTCAGAGGAGGGTTTTTCTAAGGGAAGCGTTCTGTGTAATAAAATTAGTATTAAAGCTGTGAATGACAAACCAGTTTAAAAGGAAACGAAGGCATGGCATCACAGCGTCTCCCGGAACACTTCCCGCCCTCAATTTAAGAAATCTTATCTAATCCTTAGTAGCCAATGCAGTTACTAATCCGTTTTTAATATCCCTTGTCACCTTAGTAAACCCTGTTAGAGTTATTAGCTTTTCGATCGAATAAGGAATAAATTGAAAACCAGACTTTGTTTTCCCCTAAGCTCTTTTTTTACTTTTGTGCCACGAAATAGCAATTTTGGAAATCATGGTCCAGGCGGTTGATATTCACTTTTTTAAAACCTGTTTCCCGAAGCATGTCTTGAGCTTTTTCAATGCCCCACATTGCTCCAAGACCTTCGCCTCCTTGTTCCAGAGATACGATCATACAATGCATACAGGAAATGGTATAGAGCAGTGTCCCCAAGGGATGACTTATACTTTTGTGAACATGTGTGGATCCTGAAATATCCTGCATCATAAAACTTCCCTTGGGATTTAATGATTGATAAATATTTGCAAGGACCTGTCTCGGATCAGCCTGATCATGGATAGAGTCCAAGGCTAGAATCAGAAAAAACTGTTCCTTTTCATTGAAACTTGAAACATCCCGGACCAGGAAATCCAAACTCGCCAAACCTCTTCTTTTCACTTCCTGATTGGCATAGGCGATTGCTTCATGAGAAAGATCGTAGCCGGTGAAGCGGCTTTCCGGAAACGCTATTGCCAGTTCCAACAGTGCCCTTCGCCTACCGCAACCCACATCCAGAACATTTACACCCTCAACCAAAGCTTCCTTCATTCCATCAAAGGAATAACCTGATCTACAATTACAGGGAAAAACGATTGACCACTATCCTCTTCCATAATTTCATGGAATCGCTTGAATGATGGATAGGGAACACCTCCACCAATTTTAAAGCAGTCTAATATTTGATCCTCGACGCTACACAGCTGCGAAATATATTGCCCAAAACCGCAATATTGCCTTCCACAGACTTCCGCGACAACCATGCTGCATGTTCAGGAAGCAGAAAATATGATTTATCCTCCGCGTCATACTTTATAACTCCACCGGTAACCATGTTCTATGGCCCAAAGAAAGCTTAAGGGATAATGCGCCCCGGCTTAACGTTGCAACTAAACTTTCAGATAACTGATCCGATGCCTTTTTATCAAACTTTTGTGTTTGCAGCATGGCACCTCCTCAATAATTTCCCCAGACCTTAAAACAGGCCGGTCTGTCTAGTTTTTCAGGGGAGGGGAAGATTTGAGCAACCGATCAAGGAAATTCAAATCAGTCTTTTCATAATAAAAGGAGTACTCTATATGAAACCCGTGTCTACGAGGGTCCAGGAACTTTTAAAAATGTGATTCCAATAAAGGTGTTGAAAGTCCACACAATTCAACAATCGGAATCCTCTCATCTATTCATGAAAAACAATGAACACATAGGAAGACCACCAACAAAACCTTCTATCCCCAAAGAATAGATATTAAATTTCATAGTAACGACGGTTGCCTGGGAAACCACTTCTTTAAATCAAGGCAACAATCAGCACCAGCAATACAAACTCTTCAAAAGAAAACTTTCCAGGAGAAAACAAGATGGAAAACCCGGCCTTTTATGTTCTAGTCACCTCAATGATTGCCAACTTCATTGTGCTGGGAATTTCTTTAAACCGGCCAAATTCCTTTTTCCCAGTCAGTCTTTGCGCCCTTTCCATTTCTTTGCAAGGTTACGCATTGAGACTGATCGCCTTAAACTCAATCAGCTGATTTATTTAAACAGGCAAAACGTTTTTGCGTAGAGACAATGATCCCAATTTGAGGATACAGCTTTCTCTCCAGGCACCAAAATGGGACCGTGTTTCAACTGGAAAGATTTGAAAAAAGGTTTTACTGTTTCCTGTCAGTCCATGTCGTCAGACAGACCTTGATCGATATGGTTTTTTGAGATAGAAACACGAGGATTGAAAAGAAGCATCACAGGAATTTTCCCCACTCTGGCACTCATCCCCCAAACAGTATTGGATATCCAATCCAGATGGTTCTTTCCTTACCTTCCCCAAGCTAAAAAGACTCCCCTTTTTCTCCAGGGAACAAAACAACACGAGCTTTCAGATATTTCCACCCGGATTTCCAGTTATTTCTATGAGATCATAGTAAATACCTCATGTCATTTTCCGTTTTAACCGCTATTGGTATAAGAGTACCTCTAAAGTGAGACTTTCTCTTTACTCAAAAATCTTCACATACCAAGAGGGTTGGGTGCGTTAAAGCTGAAAATAACTTTTTAAAACAGCCTCAAACCCAAGAATTAACCCAACGATTTTTAATATTTTATAACTTATAAACGTTCTTCAGCCTAAAAGTTCCTCTCCCTTAACTTGCTAATGGAATGGAACCTTATGAACTTTTTCTTAGTTTTTGATGTCAGTATTTAATTTCATTTGGAAGTTTCCTGGGGAATACAAACCTGCACTTTCCCTGATATTATTCATTCTATTTTTCATCACCACCCCTTCTTTAAGTACCGAGATAGACTATGAAGTGGATTTTGAAGGATCGCAACAAGAAGATTTACTGGAAATGCTTCAAAACTCTTCAAACCTGACCCAATTAAGAATCCTCCCTCTAGCCACATCGGCCGGTCTGATTCATCGGGCAAAACAGGATCAGGTCCGATTACAAAAGGTTCTCGAATCATTTGGATATTATTCCGGAACCATTGAAGTTTTTATTGGATCGCTTTCTCTGGAAAAAATAAATTCCAATTCGATTCCTTCCAACATAAAACACAAGGTAAAAATAAAGGTCACCCCCGGTCCCCAATATCGCTTCAACAAAATTAGGATCAAGGGACTACATCCCTCTTTCATTAAAAAACTCACGCTTCCTATTTCAAGGGGAGAACCCTCCATTCCATCAAAAGTGCTGGACTTGGAGAAGCTGATTTTAACCAGGTTAAATAAAAATGGTTTCCCTTACGGGGCTGTCAAAAAACGAACGCTAACCATCGACACTGAAAAAAACACAATGGATGTGTTTCTTAAAGTTTCGATAGGACCCAGGGTTCGGCTGGGAAAACTGATTATCAAAGGAACCCAAACAGTGTCCCCCGCTTTCATCGCCAAACTGGCTCCCTGGAAAAGGGGAGAATTTTATAATCCAAAAAAGTTTTCAGATTATAAATCCAACCTGCTTTCATTGGAGGTTTTTTCCTCCATTAAACTGAAATTCCGAGACAATGCCCCTAAACATGCTTCCAAAACGATCACTCTACCGGTCATTCTCCATTTAAAAGAACGCAAAAGAAAGTTCATCGGAGCTGGAGTGAATTACTCAAATAACATTGGTGGAGAAATAAAAACCTACTGGGGCCACCGGAATTTATTTGGACAAGGGGAGCGCCTAAAAATCACTGGAACCCTTAGCCGTATTGGCATCAATGAATTCGAAGAAATAAACAAAACACTTCATGGTGAATTTTTGAAACCGGAGTTTTTGACTCGGAAACAGGATTTTTTGATCAATGGATCAATTGCCAGTGAAAAGTTCGATTCCTACGAACGTGAAGCAGTTTTTGGCTCGCTTGGTTTGAAACGTCAATTCACTCCTGCCTTAAGCGGTACAGCAAGTGTCACAGCGGAACTTTCTGAAATTGAAAACAATAATGGCCTGGAAACCTTTGGTGTGCTCGGGCTTCCATTAGCCATGACCCACGACACACGCGATGATTATTTTGACCCCAGGTCCGGCATGAGCCACGAAATCGGACTTGCTCCTTATCTGACCCTGGTGGGACCCGGCACCGGCTTCACTATCCTTTCTCTGACAAGCCGTGGGTATTGGGATGTTCTTAACAACGGGCGAGCCATTCTCGCAGGGCGTTTTACCGTCGGCAGCATTCTTGCTGATATGGAATCGACCATCCCTTCAGACAAACGGTTTTATGCCGGAGGAGGAGGCTCTATTCGTGGCTATGAATTCCAACAGGTCGGCCCCTTGGATAATCAAAATGACCCTCTTGGGGCGGAAAGCCTTATGGAACTCAGCCTTGAACTTCGTCTTCGAATCGGTGACATAGGAGTTGTTCCTTTTATAGATGGAGGAAATGCATTCGACTCTGAGCTCCCAGACCTGGACGAAGGATTTCAATGGGGGGCAGGAGTCGGGTTTCGTTATTACACCAGTTTCGGCCCACTCCGGCTTGACGTTGGTTTTCCAGTCAACAAACGGCCGATTGATGACGACTGGGCCTTCTATATTAGCATCGGACAATCATTTTAAAATGACATCGAAACGATCCCAATCATTCGAACCCCCAGAACTTTCTGACAAGAAAAATTCTGGTTCCTTAACAGACAAGGGAAAGCCAAAGCAAGTTTCCTTTTCCAAGGTAACCCGGTTTCTGTTTCGTACACTTCTTTGGGGAAGCCTGACACTCCTGATGACTCTGGCCGTTCTACTGGTTGGCATACAAACCGATTCCGGAAAGGAAATCATCATCACTCAGGCAAGAAACATTGCCGCGCAATCGGGACAGAAATTTGAATTAGAACAGTTAGAAACCAACCTCCCCTTCTCTCTTCAGTTTCAATCTCTCAAAATAATGGATGAAAACGGGGTTTGGCTGGATTTGATCGGTTTCAAATTAAACTGGAACCCCTGGTCTCTGTTTTCAGGAGAGCTGTTTATAAACCAATTTACTCTAGATCAGTTGACACTGGCTCGCATGCCCAATGCTGAACAAGAAGAGAACGCAACCAGATTAGAGACTTCAAAACCTTTCAACCTTGAATTACCTGTCGGAATCACACTCAATCGATTTGCAATAGGCAAGATATCACTTGGGAAAAATATTCTGGGCGAATCAGCACAATTCACTCTGGCAGGGTCAGCCGATTTAGGGGATTTGGAAAAAGGAATTTTTGCAAAAGTTGCTCTGAAACGAATAGACAGAACTCCCGCATTTTTAAATGCAGATATCGTATTCAATCCCTTTAACCATTCTCTTCGCCTATCAATGGATGCAGGTGAACCCGCAGGCGGCCTTTTTGGCAAACTCCTTGACCTGAGAGGAAATGAACCTGTTTCGGCAACGATAAAAGGTAGCGGTCTCATTAAGGAATGGAAGTGCCTGATCGACGTGAAGGCAGGAACAGGTTTATGGCTAAAAGGAGACGCAACCATCCAAACCGATAGTCAAAATATTTCGACTTTGAAAACCAATCTAAAGGGAAGCCTGAAATCGATTCTTCCAAAACGACTTCATCCCTTACAAGGAAAAGAAATCATTTTTTCTTCTGCAGTATCCAAAGAAACTTCCGGTGCCCTTCAGTTACGCTCCTTTAATTTATCCGGAAAATTTGGAGAAATAACCACAAAAGGAAAAATCGACCTGCCAGGTTCGAAGATGAACCTCGATTATTTTCTAAAAGTATCTACAGTAGGAGATTCACTGGTTCAGGGAGTACACTGGAAATCGCTTGCCCTGTCCGGGAATGCAAAAGGCCCTATTAAATCCCCTGTTATTACCTCAACTCTGAAAATCACACATCCCCAGTCCAGGCTCATCACCCTCGATTCATTTGACTTGTCTTTAACAGCCAGACCCGCAACCCACCTGAACGCTTCTTCATCCGCGTGGGATGTCCAGGCAAATATGAAAGCAGTCAATCCGCAGAGACTGGACCCAAAAGTATTGGACCTGCTAGGCCCCCAACCGAATTTTGATATCCAATTGACAGCCAACCTGGAAAACCGTGAGGTGCTGATTCATAGAGCCCTGCTAACTGTGCCCAATATGAACCTTCAGACAAGGGGTCGGCTGGTTAACTGGGGAGAAACCCTTCTCTTGAACAATCAGGTTGAGATTCCAGATTTAAGCCAATTCAACCATCTCACAACCAGCAAGCTCGGCGGCTCCCTTTCCTTGACTGCAGAGAGTAAAGTTTCAAATTCAGGAAAACAGATCAATTCATTGTTTGCAGCAAAGACAAATCGATTTTCATCGGGAATCACAGAATTGGATAATATCCTCAAAGAGGATGTTTTCATAAATGGAAAACTATCCAGAAACCCTGAAGGGCAAATAGATGTTTCCAAACTTGTCATTTCTGCCCGACCCGTTACCATCACAGCAAACGCCTCGCTCGATTCCAGAAATCACCTTTTCGCAAACTGGAATGCCAACCTCCCCCAAATCAACTTTATTGAAAAAACCATCGGCCAACATGTGTCTGGGAAACTCAAAATCACAGGACAGGCCACCGGAAATATTCAACATATTCAGGTAAAAGCTCAACTGGAAAGTCCACAAATCAAGTTCAACGATATCAGCATGAAACACCTAAAGGCCAGCTTAACTGGCCAGAATCTTGCCAAACAACCCAACGGTTCAATTCAGCTTTTGGGACATGTTCAGGGACTCGAAACCCAATTGAAAGCCCACTACCGCCTAACTCCACAAAAAGTGGTTCATGTTTCAGGTCTCGGCATCACTCTCCCTGGCCTGGAGTTGAGAGGCAACTTGTCACACTCGATCTTGTCAGGTTTGTCTAAAGGTTCGATTGAAGGTGGGTTTTCGGAACTTTCCATGATTGCAAACACGTTTGATCAGCAGATTTCCGGCAAGCTCCAAGTTAAAGTAACGGCGTTTGAAGAGTATAAACAATCCCTGAGATTCTCTCTGAACGGGTCAGATTTATCCGTAGGAAAAAACACACCCATCACTCTATCAAAAGCAAACTTGACAGGACGGATTCATCACCTTCTTGATAGTCCGGAGATCAATTCCAAGCTGATCCTTAAGGGCATGAAAACCGGCAAAGGAATTCTCGACACACTGAATGGTAAGGTGAAAGGGAAGATGAACGATCTAACCTGGGCGTTTCAATCTACCGGGCATTTCAAGGAAACTGTAAGAGCTAACTTAAATGGACAATGGTCGCAAAGTGGTGCAGGAAGTGAATTTACAATTTCTCGATTAGAAGGATCCTTTGGAAAAACACCTATCGAAAGTGTCAATCCTATAAAACTGGAGTTTTCTGATGATGTGACAAAAGTTTCCAATTTAGATTTACGTGTTCTGGGTGGTCAAATTCAAGCTGATCTTTTTCTCGGTTCTCCCAGACAAACCTTGAGTGCAAATTTTAATCAAATACCTCTAGCTCTTCTCGACCACGCCTTGCCAGAGTTAAAAATACGAGGGCAACTGAATGGACAAGTCAATCTCAGCGGTAGTCCGGCAAACCCGGATGGAACAACCCATCTAAATGTTTCCAATGTTCATTCTCTTAATGTGGAAGATTCAAAACAATACATGGGAACAGGGAATATAGATATTAATTTGAAAAATGACTTGATAAGTGCCCAGGCGGCCTTCAAACAACCCAGGATTGGACACCTTTCTTTTAACGGTTCTATCCCAATTTTAAAAGCCTCACATTGGGACAAACTCATTTCAAACTCGGCAGCTTTGAATGGGAAATTAAACGGAGATATTGATCTCACTGGGTTAAACCCTTTCCTTGTCGGCGCTGGAAACTGGATTCGTGGTCATCTAAATTTAAATGGCTCCGCCCAGGGAACAGTCGGATTTCCCCAGTTAACAGGCTCTGTAAATTTAAAAGAAGGGGAATATCAAATCGTCCAGTTTGGGACACACTTAAAGAATATTACGCTAGACCTGTCAGCCACCCCGGGCTCCATCCATCTGAAGCGACTTTCAGCAAATACACCTGAGCAAGGTGTGATTTTAGCCAAAGGCACCTTGCATAAAACAAAAGAAATTGATTACACCGCCAACTTCACCGTCAAAATGAACCAGGCTATCCTTGCAGCTATAGACATGCTCAAAACTCAGGTGAGTAGCGACCTGACTTTAAAAGGCCCGCTTTCAAACAGTGTTCTTTCAGGAAACGTTGAAATCAACAAGGCCGAGATAAGAATTCCCGACAAACTGCCGTCGAACCTGGTTGTCGTCGAAGTAGAGAGAAAACCAAAATCAGGCCATTCGGAAAAACCTTCTGCTAAGGATTCGAATACCTCGACTCCACCCATCCAATCCAGACTGGATGTAAAAATTCACGCACCTAACCAGATATATCTGAAAGGCCGCGGGCTGGAAGCAGAAATGCAAGGTAACATTCACGTGACAGGAACTACAAATACCCCCAACGCAAATGGGAAACTCAAAGTACGGCAGGGATTATGGAAGATTCTGGGGAAAAATTTAAAATTCAAACGTGGGATAATCTCCCTGGAAAACGCTCCCAAAAAAGATCCCGAAATTGATTTTGAGGCTGAGGTCGATGATCCAAAATGGAAAATTATTTTTTCTTTAACCGGCCCCGCCACTCAGCCTTCTATTTCATACCGGTCCATCCCTCAAATGCCACAGGATGAAATACTTTCGCGTTTTCTGTTTAACAAAGACGCGGGAAATATTACGCCTTTTGAAGCAATCAAACTAGCTAGTTCCGCAGCTGAGTTGGCGGGTCTTACGGGGTCAGGCCCTTCCATAACCGATAAACTCAGCTCAAATCTTGGTTTAGATTCTGTTGATATTGGTGGAGACGGCGATGGGGGGGCTAAGGTGGAAGCTGGAAAATATATTTCAGACAAAGTTTTTGTTGGCGTCACCCAGGGAAGCAAACCCGGGTCGACAGGTGCCAAAGTTCAGGTCGAAGTGACTCCAAACTTAAAAATAGAAGGAGAAATGACCGGGACATCTGATTCAAAATTAGGGCTCAATTGGGAAATGGATTATTAAGGTATTAAATACAAGAAAAAATCACATCTCGGAAGGGAGAGACATCTATTTCAACAAAATTTATATTTTCCAAACCTAAGTCAGGAGGTTCCCTGTCGCTAAATGAGGGTTTTAAATTTTTTTAGTAATTATTTAATCAGCGAAACTTTGTCGTGGAAGAAATAAAAACATAGAAATTAAAACGTTTTTAATCCCTTTTATCATTTGCAACTTTCCCTTAAGTATTCAATAAAACAACTGATTGATGTGTTGATTAACACGGGCGATCAACACCTGCGCCTAGCCCAGTTTCTATTTTACTTACTTTCGGTGTTGTGGTGAACTTACTGGCCGCGTCGCGAAAAAGAGAGCGATGACCAAACCTCTTCCACAGCAGGCGTTGCACGTATACTAATTTTGGATTGTGTTCCTCTTCCTCAATAATTGCCCGGGCGATAATTTCATCCCAAGTTTGCCCTACCTCCACAGCCTCAACCTGATCGACAGTATTCTGGTATTTTGAATGGAGAGCTTCCAGTGTTGCCCGAGTTGGAATGTCATCATCAGAAAAAACAATTCCTAGCATGGCTGTCCAATAACATTTGATAGCGCGTTTCTGATGATGGGCGGGGATTCGGTTTACAATTTGTTCCATCCCATGCAAAGAGGTAATTAGATGGAGCACGATGAAGTCTCCCGGCTTGGCCAAATATAAAAGAGTGGTCCCCTCATAAAGCTCTCTCCATATTGTTTCCATATCGAGACTCTCAATCCAAGCGGGGGTTGTGTGGATTAGTGGATGTCCTTCTGTTAATACCTTGGCGATATCGTATTGAAACCCCGTCATCGAGAGTTCGGGATGAAATCCAGAAGAAGCAATGTACTTATCACTGGCGAGAGTTGCTTGACGCCACTTGTCTAGAGCTTCGCCATTTGTTTCCCACTCTTCGGCCATATGAAGTAACGAGCCCAGGATGGACTTGTCCGCTTCTGAATCGAAAGTCGATGAAAAAATTTTTTCAGGCTGACACGAAACATAAGAAAATGCCATATAGGCCAGGCCTTCAATGATCATCCAGCGATTGCCAGAGTCTAACCCCCACCCAAGGTGTATCGTGCCGTGCATGAGGGAGCCAACACATCCCGGTAACAGAATGGGAACATACTCTTCCAGCAGCCGATCCATTCCAAGTTCTTTTTCCTTTTGATCAAAAACCTCGCAATAGGAAGTGAAACTGCAATGCTTCCCAAAATATACCTGCCAGTTGTTTTGAGTGATTTCGCGCTCAGAGATTTTCGGGGTCTCCAATCCAAACCCATAAGTAGTTTGCTTCGCATAGTGCTCGTAATACTCCTTAATCCTTTGAGCGGATGCACCAAGCCCCATAAGGGCGACAACCCCTTGTTTGGCATGGTTGGTTAAGAAACCATTGAACTCTATATGGTAAGACTGATCGTTGAGCAGCATTTCAACAATTTCCAATTTGGACATTGAGGTATTCCTTTTTAAATAACAAGAGATCGAGTTATGACTGATTTCAATTTTAAATTAAAATAAACTTCCTGTCGGCTTTGAGTCGAATAGAGACGGTCATTCAAAAAACCAGGACACCAGCTTTATTACTAAAAACATTATTACATACAACCAACTGCGGGATCGAATGGTCCGAGCAGATTCTGCCCAGTTTTTTAACAAAATTTTTTCGAGCCACGGAACCCAATTGTCCATCAAAGTTTTTGCCGATTTAAAGATGCGCGAGAAGATCAGGATTTTTCGAAAAAGAAAACCTTGAACGGACATATTTATTGTATTTTTGAGGAATAAAAAGGCAAAAATTTAACGTTCCCGCGTCACTTAAAGAAAGTTATGAGGCTGCGGTCAGGGATGGAAAACAAGTTATCCAAGATGAAACGGTATCACGGCTTGAGGCGGGCGCGGTTCAGAGGATTCAACAAATTCCGGCTACATATTTATTTTACGGCGGTGGCGGTGAACATCAAACGGTGGACTTACAACGCAGGTCCTGCGGGTAGGTTTAAGTCGGAAGCTTTGCTCTAAAGGTCATTAAAAAGACTCTTGAACTCTGTATTGGATATGTTCCTGGATTTTTCTAAAACAGGAGGGTTGGTTAGATATAAAATCTACGTGTACTATTTGCTATTCGAACGAGTGATAACATTACAGGTACTTCAACAAGGACACCGACAACAGTTGCTAATGCCGCCCCTGAATTCAACCCAAAGAGGCCAATCGCTGCTGCAACCGCCAGTTCAAAAAAGTTGGATGTGCCAATCAATGCAGCTGGAGCGGCAGTGTTAAATGGAACCTTCCATATATAGGCCCAACCGTAGGCTATCGCAAAAATACCATAACTTTGTATCAAAAGTGGTGTCGCAATTAAGGCAATGACAAGTGGCTTTTCAATAATGGTTTGCGCCTGAAATCCAAACAACAGCACTACAGTTGCTAAAAGTCCCATGATTGAAAATGGTTTTATTTTTGCTGTAAAACTGTCAATGCGTTCATGTTTGCTGGAACTGTCCAGAACCTTGCGAGTGAAATACCCAGCCACCAGGGGAACTACCACGTAGAGGACGACAGAAAGAAATAGCGTTTCCCACGGCACAACAATATTTGTTACGCCTAAAAGAAAAGCAGTTATCGGCGCAAACGCAAAAACCATGATAATGTCATTTATTGATACTTGCACCAGAGTATAATTCGCGTCACCCCGAACCAATTGACTCCAGACAAATACCATCGCTGTACAAGGAGCAACACCCAGTAAAATCATTCCAGCAATATATTCCTTTGCCGTTTGTGGTTCTACAAGGCCAAGAAACAAGTTCTCAAAAAACAAAATACCTAAGGCAGCCATCGTGAAGGGTTTAATAAGCCAGTTCACAACGAGCGTTATGCATAAACCCTTTGGTTTTTTCCCAACATCCTTAATTGAAGCGAAGTCTACATTGACCATCATTGGATAAATCATTATCCAAATAAAAACCGCTACAATAAGATTCACGCTGGCGTATTCTATCTGGGCTACTGCCTGAAATAAACCAGGCAAAACAAAACCCAGGCCAACTCCAGCTAATATACATAACCCTACCCATACGGAGAGGTACCGTTCAAACAAACCCAAAGGTGATGTTTCTTCAGATGTCATAACAACTCCATCCCCTCAAAATGATTCTTTAAATTTTTTGCATCAATATCATCTTTCAGAAAACCCACCAGAGTCTTGATTCGTTTTTCAAGCTGCTCAAAAGTTTGTTCAAAGGCCTTCATACGTTCTGCATACGATCCTCCAGCGGCAGCAGGGTCTTCCAATCCCCAATGAAGTTTGATGGGATTGCCTATCCAGACTGGACAGGTTTCTCCAGCGGCGTTGTCACAAACGGTAATGACTATGTCGAAGTTTGGAGAATTTGATTTTGTAAACTCATCCCAGCTTTTGCTTCTTAAATAGGGTTCCCAGACTCCCCGGTCGCCCAAGAGAGCAATGGCAAGTGGATTCACTGCACATACAGGATGGCTGCCAGCGCTGTAGGCCTGAAAACGGCCTTCAGCTATATTATTTAGAATAGCCTCCGCCATGATGCTCCGGGCTGAATTGCCAGTACAAAGGAAAAGAACATTTATTACCTTGCCGGACATTGTTATTTGCCTGATGCCTCAGAAATACTTACGACAGAGTTTTCACAAGTTTCTGCATCTCCCTTGCAGCAATTTTCAGTCAGGTAAGCCATGAGCTCATTCATCGACAGATAATTTGCAGAATAAAATAAGGTCCGGCTTTCCCGACGACATTGAATCAGGCCTGCATTTTTGAGTTGGCTTAAATGAAAAGAAAGCGTCGATGGTGGTATACCCAGTTTTTTTCCAATTTCACCTGCCGGAATACCTTGAATCCCTTTACGTACAAGAAGACGAAAAATTTCCAACCGGTGTTCCTGTGCCAGGGCAGATAGGGCTGCAACCGCAATAGATGATTTCATATTTCTAAATTTATAGAATTATAGAAAAAAGTAAAGGGAAAAATCATGGTCTGCTGGGACAATGGCCCTAAGTTATTTAAATTTAATACTTAAAAAAGGAATTGAAAGAAATATTATTTATGAATTTAGAAGGCACAATTCAAAATAAGATTAAATTTCACTTTTTACCTACCCCTATTCCATTGTTATTTCCGGCGGGATATGACCCTATTGGTCAAGTCAGACTCTCCCTTTTCGTCTTAAGCCCGCACCCAACAGTAAAAAGTAATTACAGAAACCTCAAAATAACGGCAGGTTTTAGAAACGTTTTCGGTTTCCTTGGCGTGGTCCAGAACTCTCAGTTTTGGACTGATATCTCGTTCTTCAGGTGTCACCTCACGATCTAAGGTTGAAAAGGTTCAATACTACCAAAGCCTGGCAACCAATCTCGTGCATTTTTAATAACCGGCCAAATTAAAAAATGTATATGTTGCAGGAGAACGAAGAAACCCGTTCACTAATGCGGAAAAGGGGCAAAATACATTTGGCTCAGATCATTTGCCGGTTTGGGTTGAATGCACGGCCTTCTGGTACCGGATTTGACATTATTTGGGTTTAATGGCCCAATAATAGAGTTGGTTCTTGAGTGATCTCACCATTACTCAAATTGAATGAAAAAACGAAATGTATTGTGGAGGGGCTTTACAGGAAATCATTTCCATTTTGGTCTTCTAACCCTAGCTTAGATGGAAGGAACCTGAACCATGAACATTCTTATTTTCTTTCTTCTATCAATTGCCTTAGTTGTATTTAAATTCAGGACCCACTCATAACTTAAAACGCAGTTTTCTAATTAAGAAACCTCCCAGCCTCTCCTCTCCAGAGAGTCTTGGGAGGTTTTTTTTGTTGGTTCAAAGTGTTCGACTATCAATGGCCGCGACAATTTTATTTTTTTGGCGCGGTCATTGAATTTTTAAACTCAAAATAAATTCCTTCTTAAACCTCAATTACCCATTAGGTGTTCTTGCATAACCTTTCCGGATCTTTAAGACTTACCATTAAAGAATTTTTCCTTGCTGGCAACAACAATGTTTTGAGTTTGTGAAAAAAAAAGAAAGGCTTTTTATCCATCTCTTAAATTGAACCACCAAGCAGCCAAGGCTGGGGCGCCCGTCCCGTTTGTTCTGATTACGGGGTGGAATGGACGGTTTTCTTTGAGGTTTATAGTACGTGCCTCATTAAGTATTAAATCTGACAACTTGATACTCTGACTGTACCACCCTGCATGGTCAATCAGGGAGTTTCCAGTTTTTTCCAACGCTGCTGCTTCCTGCTTATAAACCAGTCAACAGGCTAGAATTATTCCCAGAGCCGTGAAAGGCAATACAAAATAAAGCTAACGTCATAATTTCAGGAATTTTAAAGTTGAAATAGTTTTGGAGTTAGAACTCCTGACCCAGATCCTCTGAAAAACTCCCCAGTAAATTACAAGTTTCTATGGCAGAACGAATAGACCATTTTGGATCGTTTTCCGAGTGGGCGGTTTGTCCAATTAACCATTCCCCATAAGTAATTCCTGATGAAGAGAACGGTTTTTCCCAAACCCTTTTTCCAATTTCGGTCAGTTTTTGAGAGCCATATTCTGGCTTAGTATTATCGGGCATACTTTTGTCCCCTGATTTAGGCGGTTTTTTTTCGAAACTGGACAACCTTCTTAGGAGGAAGGTCTATCCTTCGGGCCAACTTCGAATTATTTAAGGGACGAATTTAAATTGGATTGTTCGGGCAGGTTCTTCAGTTGCTCGAGGTACTTTCCCAAAATATTGATCCGGTCCCATTGGTCCTCACAGTTATTGAGGAGTAATTTCAGAAGCAAGTTCTTTTCCTCTTTTAAGAGTTCCTCTTGGGAATCCGGTTATTAAAAATATTCTAAATGGATACTATCAAATTCCTGAGAAAATTTCTTGCTAAGAAAGGATCTCTTACCTTTATTTTATTGGAAAAATTAACTTTACAACCATATGTTTGGGTAAGGGGAAATTTTCTGAAAACTCTGAAACAGATAGGAGAAAATACTTAATTCCCAAAAAACTCTTCCAGGCTCCCCTCTCCAGAGAGTCTAGGGAGGTTTTTTTTTCGTTGGTTCAAAGTGTTCGACTTGCAATGGCAGTGACAAACCTTTTTATCTTGGTGTGAGAGTCCGGAAATCGGTTAACAGTTTAGGCTGTGGACTTGTGGAAAATGCTTAGCGTTTTCGCACAGGGCCCACAGCTCTTCAACTGGCCATTTTTTCTTTCAGGATTTCATACGGGGTTTTCCCTTTAAACGCTCCGTGAGGTCTATGGCAGTTGTAGAAGTTTTCCCATTCTTGCAGTTTTTTATTCAAGTCCACGTCATCCGTATATTCCAGTAGCTGATAGAACTCCTGCTTATCAGTTTTGTGGGAACGTTCGACCTTACCGTTGAGGCGCGGAGTACCCGGTTTGATGTAATGATGGCGAATGCCTCTATCCTCTACGTGCCTGTGGAATTTTGATTGGAACTCGTGCCCGTTGTCGGTCCGGACAGTTTGGATTCGAAAGGGAAACTTGTCGATCACATAATCGATGAAATTGATCGCATTCTTTTGCGTGTGTTTTTTGTAGACCTTTAAAGCCCTGATTCGAGTGGCATCGTCAATCGCCGTGTATTGGTACCGTTTGATCTTCGATCCGTCTGGTTGGGGAAATATAAGAAACTTCACATCGACTTGAATGTGATGACCCGGCACCTGTTTTTCATAACGAACCGTTTTCAGGGCTTTCTTTTTTGGTTTCTGGGAAGGCGGTTCAATCCGTGTCGAACCAAGGTCCGGGGAGCCGCACCGGATGAGATACGAATTTTGTGATAGCGTTCAAGGTACCACGCGATTCTTTGCGGACCCATGTGATAGGTCTTACGAAGGTAAAGGATTTTTTCATAAACCTCATCCGGGTATAGGTGCGGCACATTTCCATAGGAAGGTCCTGGGCTTCGATTGATCAGGCCAGGCTCTCCTTTTTCCTCGTAGGCCCGCCTCCATTCATAGAAAGTGGTTCTTGAAATCCCGAAATAGCGGCAGGTTTTGGAAACGTTTCTGATTGCTTTTGCGTGATCTAAGGCTCGAAGCTTACGATGAATATCTTGTTCTTCTGGTGTCATCACGACCTCCGGTTAAAAAGGTTCAATACTACCAAAACCTGTCAACCTATCTCGTGAGTTTCAAACTGTTGAGAGTTACTCAATTGCTCGACCATGGGCATTTTCAACCAATGACCTCGTCGCATTTTTCGCCTGAATTTTTGCTGCCTAGGATGATCTCTCTTGTGTAATTCCTCTCCAGATTAGTTGTGGGATCCCAATTAAGCCGGCCAGTGCAATTACAATAGCTCTAATTTCGTTGTGAAATTTTAAAAATGTCTCAACCATGAGAAATTTTTTTTGATTACGAGTTTGTAAGAATTGTTTCTTTAATTTCTGCTATAGCTGGTAAATGTCCGACCTTAAACCTAAGGCAGTTGATTCCCGATTCCCGAAGGATTTCATCTCTTTTGAAATCTTCTTCTCCTTTGTTTTCATGAGATTTATCGTCTAGTTCGATTGCGCAAATGATATTGAATGCTTTATCGCAAATTAGAAAATCTACGACTTTCTGCCTGGCAGTTCCAAAGAGAGCGAAGTTTTCCTTGCTGTCTCCTCCTCTTGTTCCAATGAATTGGGAGAAAGCCACTTGTGGCAGTATCAGCAAATCCGGAACTGCTCTAACGAGTGCAAAGTATAGTTTTTGTTCAGCCGATGTGACGGGTCTTTTTGAATAAAAGTATGAAGTGCTGATTCTTCTATCAAACTGCTGACTTTCATTCTGGCTTTTTTGTTCAGTGAAGTTTTCTTTTTTAATTTTGGTGACGACTATATTTTTTGCCTTGGAGAATAATGTTTTTAATATCGTAGTAATTATCCATTTTGCTGTTAACGCTAAACCTAGAAGCAGAGCAAGTTTTGTGAATATTGAAGGCAGTTCTGATTTTAAGGATTCTTGTAGCACGCTCATAAATCATTTTTATGCCTTTTGCTTTCTTGCTCGAAGCTTGACAACCTTCCTGGGTGGAAGGTCTATCCCTCGGTCCCGCTTCGATAGCTTAAAGGGTAATGTTTAAACAGGTTTTTCTCCAGAAGGCCCCTCAAATATTTGATATAGTTTTCCAATATTTTGAGTCTCTCTCTGTGATCTTCTCGATCTTCCATTAGCACCTTTAATAGCAAGGCATTTTCCTCTTTTGAGAGTTCCTCTTGGGAATCCGGTGATTGGGGTTTTGGCATGTCGATATTATCAAAAATTTGATCTTTTGTCCTTTTTTTTGTTTCCCACGCCTGCAAAGTGTTACATGTAATCCCAACCTCCTTAGCCAAGGCCTCCAAAGTACCTCATTTTGATCGCGCCTCTCTTAATCGAATGCTAAATTCTTGCGACATAAAAAAACAAAATATACTCGATTTGGGCGTGAAAGGCCGCAATCGATCCTAAACATCCTGATCGAAATTTCTACAAGCTATTTAACGACAGGGAATTAAGGTTGGCAGGCTCCAAATCCCCTTTGGAGAAGAGGTTAGACAGTACTAAGACAATAATCATTTTACAAGGAAGGTCTTTTTTATTCCCATTGCTTTAATACGAGTAGTAAGAGTTGTTGGTTTGATACCTAAAAGTTTTGCGGCACCGTCTTCCCCGTATATTTTTCCTGCACATTGATTGAGAGCGTGAATAATATTTTCCTTTTCCCGACGCTTCATTTCTTTTTCAGGTATCACCTCAGTGACATCCACTTGTGAGGTGGTTTTTTCCTTTACTGTTTGTTCCGTTTTAACATCAGGCAGTTCTAATTTAATCCTTCCTCCTTGAGAAATGATTACCGCACGTTCGATCAAATATTGAAGCTCCCGGATATTTCCTGGCCAGTCATATTTTTGCAGTTGGGACATTAAATTTGCGGACAAGGGTTTTACTGGTTTATTAAATTTTCGGGAAGCCAGGCTGACAAAATGATTCGCCAGTAAAGGGATGTCACCTTTGCGTTCTTTCAAGGGTGGAAGTTCGACAGGAAATACATTCAGACGATAAAACAGGTCTCCCCGAAAGGCTCCCGCCTGCACTTCCTTTTTTAGGTTTCGATTAGTCGCCGCCAGAATTCGCACCTCGGTTTTTTGAGTGCGCTCGTCACCAATTCGCTCGAACTCTCCCTCCTGGATCACCCGCAACAGTTTGCTTTGCATCTCCAGTGGTATCTCCCCTACTTCATCCAAGAACAAAGTTCCTCCGTTGGCAAGTTCAAAACGTCCCCGCCTGTCCTGAATGGCCCCGGTGAAAGAACCCTTTACATGACCAAAAAATTCGCTTTCATAAAGGTCTCGTGGAATGGAGGCGCAGTTAACTTTTATCAATGGCCGGTTCGAACGTTGGCTCCTTTGGTGAATCTCCCGAGCCACCAGTTCTTTTCCGGTCCCGGATTCTCCGGTTATCAAAACATTGGCATCCGTGCCGGCTACCATTTCAATCTGCTGCACCAGGGATTTCATGGGAGGACTCTGGCCCAGTATTTCCCCAAAAGCCGCAGTCTCCTCAAGCTCCTGGTTCAGGTATTCGTTTTCTTCTGCCAGTTGTTTATTGAGCACTTCAATTTTTTCGAACGCTTCAGCGTTAGTGATGGAAACTGCCAGATGATCAGCTACCAATCTTCCCCAAAAAAGCCCTTCACCTTTCATATCCGCATCTTTAAAGGGAACAAAGCTGTTTACTCCAAGCACTTTCCCCCGAAACACAACAGGTATAACCGCAAGCCCCAGGACATTTACCCGCTGAGCCCAATGTCTGGAAACCATGTATTCCAAATCTTCTTTTTGCGATAGAGCATCCTCCACCTCTGCGGTGACTGCGGAACGTCCGACTTTTCCAACGCCCAATGGAATCCTGGTGTAATCGTCCTCTGTATCTACTTTTTTTGGGTCAGCTCCCACCCCATAACTTTGAGCAACCAGATGCAAACACTGGGTCTGGTCAAGGCACTCTTTTCTAAGCCTGCAGGTTTCACATTGATCTCCCGGACGAATAAGCCAGATCCGGCAGAGCGCAAGTGATGGGTCCTCAGCGTATTTTTGAATCATCATTTGAAGTAAAGAATCCACATTTCGAGCCTGGGGTAAGGCTAAAAGCAATTCTCTAAGTTTGCTGATCGCAGTAGGGAAATAGTCTGACTCATTCATGGCCCTATCATAACGTAATTACGTTGCCTAGCAATGTTTTACCGTTATAAAACGGATTAATATTTTCAAAGCACGAACCAAACAAATATAAAAATATAATAAAAACAATAGGTTAAGAGGACAGGACTGTTTGGCATCAAAACTGCTATTTAAAGTCAATGAAAACCTCAGTTCTGTTTTTTTAACCCTTATATGTGGAGAAAAAAAATGAACGATTTAAAACATTCTTTAAGTGAAAAAAACTGGGCTTATTTTTGCAAACAAAGTTTTTGGATGACGTTGCTCACCGGTTTCCTGATCCTAAACTTTTCAGGGCCAGCCCAGGCAGATGATGCTGATGACAAAAGAGCCATAGCCAGTTGGCGGGCAGAAGGGAATGTCTATCCTGTAGGTAAAGGGCAGGAGTTTTACTCGGGTGTAATGAAAGGAACATTTTTTGTAAAAGATCATACAAATAAAACCCATTACATGCATGCCGCCAGAATGGATTGTCCTTTTGCAGTTCATATTAATCAGTCAGGAAATGATGTTTTACAAGGCACCTGTCAGTTAACCGATCAAATAGGATATAAGGCCAACGCTAAAATTTCCTGTGAAGGTCCCAAGGAAAACTGTCAAGGCAAATTAACCTTCACATCTGGAACGGGTAATTTAGAAGGAATTCAAGGCGGAGGCGCAATTAAGGTTCGTGTGGATCTTATCAAACAGGATTCACAGCAAGACTCAGATTCATCTTATGGAAAAAACATGACAGCATCTGGTTATTTAATCATCAACAACTTGCAGGATAACGTCAAAGACCAAGATGGCCACCCAGTGGTTCATTAACCCCCCTGGTAAGGCAGGAGTGTTTCTGGAACCACTCCTGCCTCGCCATCTTAAGTTGAAAGCAACCCAACTAATTTATAACTGTTTATATCTGGAGAAAAAGCCATGGATTATTTAAAACAATTTTTTAAAACGGAAGATTCCATTACCCCTCTTGTACTGCGTATTACCTTGGCATTGGTTATCTTTCCTCATGGAGCGCAAAAGGTTTTAGGATGGTTTGGAGGGTTCGGGTTTGAAGGGACTCTGGGATTTTTTACCCAAAAAATGGGACTGCCCACGGGACTGGTCTTGTTGATTTTTGCTGGAGAATTTTTGGGAAGTTTGGGGCTGCTTACCGGTTTTCTCACTCGATTTAGTGCCGCCGGAATTGCGGCAATCATGACGGGTGCTGCTGCCACCGCTCACTGGGGCAATGGATTTTTTATGAACTGGTCTGGCAAACAAGCTGGTGAAGGTTTTGAGTTCCATATTTTAGCAATCGGGATCGCTGTTGCCTTGATTATCACCGGAGGCGGAAAGTTTTCTGTCGATCAATGGATTTCAGAAAAGTTTTTGAAATTTTCAAAAACTCCTTTCGTTTCAAGAAAGCTTTCCTTGTTTACTCAATAAATTTTTAGAGAGGTGTTGCCATGAAAAATAAAACAAACATGTTTTCCCGAAGAAACTTCTTAAGGACCGGTCTGGGAACGGTGGGGGCCGCCGCTGGAACCCTGATCACAAATTCGGCTTTTGGCCAGATGTTAAACCTTAAAACTCCAAGACAGACGCTGGGGCCCTTTTTCCCTGATGATGGGGATCCGGTTCATGAGGTTCGTGAAAATCTTGACTTTCGGCTTCCCATAAGTGAAGCCAACGACAACGACCTTACCCTCATCAATGGCCATCAGGAAACTGCCCGGGGTCAGGTGGTATATATCAAGGGCAAGGTTTTATTCAAAGATTCGGACAACACAAAGAGCCCCCTACCCGGAGCCGTCCTCATTATGTGGAACGCTTCGGCCTCCGGACGCTACAACCACCGGGGAGACACGGATGCACACCGTTTCCAGCACCCGATAACCGGGGAATGGATCGAAAGAAAACTCGATGAAAATTTCCAGCATTGGGGCCGTTGCATCACCGATGCAGAGGGAAATTACTGGTTCAAGACCGTCGTTCCGGGTTTCTACCCCGTGCGGATCGGGAAAGATAACGAATCGGATAAACCGAGTCTGGGGAATAGCTGGTATCGACCTCCGCATCTGCATTTCATGGTTACCGCACCGGGCATCCCTCAGTTGGTGACTCAACTTTATTTCAAGGGAAATCAAATCGAGCACAATGATTTCATTCAGAAGTTGAACGCCAAAGATGCAATTTTAAGAAGCGAGCGACTGACTCAGGATGAGCAGGAAAACATAATCATAGAATACAAGAAAGACCGTGCTAACAAAATAACCGATGGGTTGGTGGGGAATTATGATTTTGTCCTCACTTTTTAGGGGAAGAAGGTAAAGAGATGAATACAATTCAAAATCAAAAAATGCCAGCTTTGTTTTTAGGCCATGGCAGCCCGATGAATATCATCGAAAAGAACAAGTATTCAAATAACTGGGAAATTTTGGGGAAATGCCTTAACAAACCTAAAGCCATCTTGTCTATTTCCGCTCATTGGGTAACACGAGGCGCTTTCGTGACCGCAATGGAGAACCCGAGAACCATTCACGACTTTGGAAATTTTCCTCAGGCTTTGTTTGATATTCAGTACCCGGCAAAAGGCAGTTTAGACCTTGCAAAAAGAATTCAATCCCTAATAACCAAAGTCCATGTTGAACTGGATTCCAGTTGGGGGTTGGATCATGGGACCTGGGGACTTCTGATAAAAATGTATCCTGAAGCAAATATTCCAGTTCTGCAATTGAGCCTGGATAGAAGTTTGTCTCCTCAAGAACATTATGACCTGGCTCAAGAATTAAAACCTCTGAGAGACGAAGGGGTGTTGGTTTTAGGTAGCGGAAATATCGTCCACAACCTTCAGTTTTTTAGTTCTAATCCGGATGACGAACCTGCGGATTGGGCCATCGAGTTTGATGAAAAGATCAAACACCTTTTACTAAAAGGAGATCATCAGGGAATCCTGGAGTTTGAATCCCTGGGTGAGATTGCGCACCTTTCAGCGCCAACACCGGAACACTTCTTGCCATTGATCTACATTATTGCCCTGCAGAATGAAGAAGAGAGAGTCACTTTTCCGATTGAGGGAATGGTTTCCAAAGGAATATCAATGCGAGGAGTTATGATCTCATAAATTTTAAAAAACCTTCGTCATATACGTAACACTCTTTTTTGAAATTTTTGAAATATGAGCAATCTTTTGACTAAAGGAATATAAAAAATGAATAAGTTTATTGGTGTGGTGTTGATCACAGTCTTTTTTTCATTTGGTGTCGCATTTGCTGAAAACCTCCCTCCTCATACTGCCAAGATAGATGATGGTGTTTATAGCTATGGGAACCCAGCGAATGGTTATTTTTCAATGTTTGTTGTAACTAACGAGGGTGTGATTGCTATTGAATCCGTTAATTCCAAACATGCAGCAGGATTCGTAGAAGCAATCAAAAAAATTACAGACAAACCAATTCATTATCTGTTACACAGCCACAATCATTGGGACCATTCGAGTGGTGGTCAGGTGTTCAAAAATGCCGGAGCGAAAACCTTGGCTCATATCGAAGCCTACGAATGGATGCAAGCTAACCCAGGGGCAGATATGGTGGTACCGGATGAAAGCTGGAGTGGAACCCGGAAGGATCTTTCGCTTGGTGGCACGACGGTTGAGTTGCACTATTTTGGGATGAATCACGGTTTGGGCATGACGGTCTTTCTTTTGCCAAAGCAAAAAATTGCTTATATAGCGGATATAGTTACACCTAAAAGAGTGATGTTTAATATTGTTCCAGATTTTAATATCAAGGAGTGGGAACGATCTTTGGAAGAAGTTTTGAAACTGGATTTTAAAAAATTTGTAGCATCGCACAATGAAAGACAACATCCTTTACAAGGAGGGTCGAAACAAGATGTCGCTGATAGTTTGCAATTCATTCGCGACTTACGCGCCGCCATTTTTGCAGAATTTAAAAAAGGAACGAACCCTATGATGGTTCCGAATGTAGTTCAGCTTCCCAAATATAAGGATTGGGCTATGTATAAGGAATGGTTGCCGATGAACGCTTGGCGGATTCTCCTCGATGAATGGATGGGGCCATTTCCGTGGAGACCAAATAAAAAATAATTTTTATGGGCTATTTTGATGCCCACCAAGGAACCTAATTTAGGAAAAATTTGGAAGAAAGCCTGGTCCTTCGGGGTCAGGTTTTTCTCTTTTAAGATTTCTAAAGTTGACTACTTTCACCTTAACCTAAACATGCTCATTAGATGAATGTCCGCTTTGGGTTGGGTTTAGATGATCTTCCCATAGATTTGAACATCTGCTTTTAAACTATAAGCTTTATCATATGTCCATAGCTAGCCGATAAATTAATCCGAGCAATGCTTCTACCTTGGCATTCGAAACGAAATTTTTCGAACCTCTGGAACCCCACAGTCCATCAAACTTTAAGCCGATTATTAAAGGTTTAGGTTTTTATGGCGTTCTCGAAATAGCTGGCTTTAAAAAAGTTTGTCGACAACCTGAATAATCGCCCCAGGAAAACCTGTCAGTATCTGACACCCAACCAAATGTTTAACAATCGATTCGTGCCTCTTTTATGAGTGGAATTGGACTTATTATTTGAATCCGCGTTTATTTGACTTCACGCAATGGCACCAGGTTCGAACCTGTTTTCCCAGATCGCTACCCCTCTTCCTTATTGTAGACCACTGGCATTCTGCCTTTCCACTTGTGCCACGTGTCCTCGTTGCAAATCAAATCCGCCATGAAGTAACTCACATTTATTCGGCTGGTTGTTCCAGCATTGAAAATTGCACATCGAGTCGGCGAGGGATGGACTGTAAATTCACTTACTTCATCTTCATCGAGCAAACTGTCAGGACGCACCACCACCCATTCAATGAGTCCATCATTCTGGCCGATCTGGGTGCGCAGGTAATCTGCAGCTTTTTCGTTATCCACGTGAGGTGGCAACATGAGGCGAAGGAGACCAACGACACATTTATTCCTGAAAGAAACCTTTTCCTTAAGGTCCCGGTTACTATTTCCAGCCGTGTTCATGAGCACAAACTTGACGGGTCTTTCTGGATTGTTTGCCTTTAAGGCATTGCAGAGTCGCCGAGTAGCATCCGATACAAGCCTGCGCGGCGGACCGAAAATCCCCTTAAAACTCAGATTATGCCCAAGACAAGATGCCAATGCGTTACATCCCCTAACATGTTGGGCAAGCTCCGCATCACTCAGGTCCACGACATTTGCCTGGATGACAGTTAAATTATTGTGGTTGGCGACTACATCGGACAGGCTATCAGTGGATCGGACAATGATTCGCACCTGTTGCCCACGGTCCAATAAATGATTCAGGAGCAAACGTCCAGTTGCCCCGCTGGCTCCTACAACCAAAGTCGTCATGTTTCACTTACCTGCACTTGATAACGAGCTAATTTAATGAATAATTTATAAGCTCATAAGGGTATGACCAAATACCGATGGGATCAACTAATAATGATATTTTCGAATCTCTGGAACCCTGCTCTTAATCAAGCGTTGAGCGATTTACAATAAGTAAATGAAAATTATCAAAAGAGAGGCTTAGAGTGCAGACTTGTATCATCCATAAACATAAATCATGACTATAATAATAAAATGACAAGCAAACTGGAAATTCGCCAAAGCCGCCCCAGTGACCTTTCCGGGATTGAACAACTATATAAAGACGCCTTCCCTGACGAGGACTTATTACCGCTTGTGAGAACACTCCAGGGTTTTGGGCCAGGAGTGAAATCACTCGTTGGAAAAAATGAAAAGGAAATCGCAGGACATATTTGTTTTACTTTTTGCCACATTGAAGGAAGCAAAAATAAGGTGGCGCTATTAGGTCCGCTTGCAGTAACACCTGCTTTGCATAGGCAGGGAGTTGGAAGTGCGCTGGTTCACAGGGGTTTAAAACATCTGGAAAATTGTAAAACCGGTTCTGTATTTGTTCTTGGTGACCCGGCTTATTATTGTCACTTTGGATTTAAAGCAGAGGACAAAGTCAAAACACCTTATCCATTACCAACTGATTGGCATGGCGCCTGGCAGTCCATCCGCCTGTGCAATTCAGAACCAAATTATGAAGGAAAATTGTTGGTACCAGAACCCTGGCGTCAAATTGAGCTGTGGACATCCTGACCCGCCAGTTCAGGTAACACCAGTATTCGAACTACAGCTTTTTATTTCACCTTGATATTTTTTCTACTAACCCACCCGACACCTGCCCGGCCTCAGTGAGGTAAAGGAAGGGAAAATTTTCAAGCCTTCCAGTTGTAGTCAGGAAAAGACTTGCCTCTTTCCCTTTATGGTTTTCGGTTAATTACCTGAAGCGGCATCCCTCGTCACGGTAACGTCTATTTTTTTCCGTCTTCTTCGCCCATCATCATATTTCATAAAAAAATGACTCCCCTTACTACGAATAATTTTGAAGCCAAATTTCTGTAGACAATTGAGCAGTTTCCTGCCCGTTATCCTGGGAAGGGGAGGCATGTTTTATTACTAAATTGGAATTCGAAATGCCCCAACAAAACGGGATGGCATCTCTGGAGGGCCTTCAACATCTATATAAAGACTTACAGCTTCTTTTAGCCTGTTCATCAATCCTTCGAAAGACTTGGCTAGAGTATGGCACCCTGGAAGTTCTACTACCGAAGCGACATAAAATCCTTCGTCATCAATCTCAACAATCACATTTAATTCTTCAGGGGAAATATTTTTTGAAAACAGCCTGTGGTCTTTCTTCATACCTTTTCTCCCCAAAAAGAGAGAATAAACTGGCGTCCCCAGCGGGATTCGAACCCGCGTCGCCGGCGTGAAAGGCCGGTGTCCTGGGCCTGGCTAGACGATGGGGACGCCCTGTAACTTTTTGATGACAAAACTCGCATGAAAAATCCGGCGGGGAGCCGGACTCTCTTGCTGGTCACCTTTTCTGCTCACAGAAGAAAACGGTACTCCATTTCCTCTGCGATTAAAACCGGAAAAAACGGGACAAGCCTCGTTCCGGCTTGACCCGTAACTCTCTTGCGAGTAGTGAGCCGCGAAGGGCTCGAACCTTCGACCCACGCCTTAAAAGGGCGTTGCTCTACCAACTGAGCTAGCGGCCCGCAAATACCGAACGTACTGAATATCAAACCCATTGTAGCATGTCAATTTATTTTATGGGGGTCCCCACCAAATCAGCCATATATAGGGGTCCCGACCCTGCCCCAAAACCCCATGGCTTCGCCTTCCCCCCCTCCGGTAATGATAGATTTGCGAAACTAAAACAAAATTCCAGATTCCCTTGTTCAAGAAGCGCTATTCGCGATTTTGAATTAAAAAGGAGGGGGTATGGGGAAGGTTGATTCCATGACCCCTCCCGCATCCTTCCCTCGCAAGGGGAGGGAAATTTACAACTGATTCTGATTACTTATTGATAAAACAACAGGTGATGAGAGTTTTGCGTAACTGTATTTTTTAGGGGGCAAGCAAGGAAGCCCCACCTCCCTTCGACCAGCCCAGGACAAGCTCCAGGCGCAGTGTGACAAATAAAATCAAGGGAATGTCATTTTGAGGAACCCGAAGGGTGACGAAGAATCTCGCCTTTGTTTTTGATCTTGGAGTTATGCAAAGGTTTCATCGGTGAAGGGGGAGGAATCTGTTTTCTGCCTGGAAATCACCTGGAAGAAACCCCTTCCTGATTTACAGGGTTTTGCGATGCTCTCCACCCGAATCCACCCGCACTGCTTGCCCTTCCGCCCCCTTCCCCCACTTTTTCGAAAATCTACTCATTTAACTTGATTTTCCCCCGATGCCCTCTCTACAATGATCAAAATCCGGCGCAACCCGAATAGTGGCAAACGGTAACAGAACGCCCCCCGGTATTTGGAGCCCCAACGTTTATGATATCCTGACGCTTCCTCTTTACAGGCTAAAGAGTGATCGAGGAGGATCTACTAAACACCGGGTATTTCCCTTTGGCGTTGGTAGAAAATCAAAGCACATGCGGACCCCAAACACCCAAAATTAACTTCAAGCAGGATGCCAAGCGGTATGGAAAAATCTGAACAAATCTGGATGGACGGCAAGCTCGTCCCATGGCACGAGGCCAATGTCCATGTCCTCACCCACACATTGCATTATGGTTACGGAGTCTTCGAAGGCATCCGCTGTTACCAGAAAAGCGATAAAACCTCTGCTATCTTCCGTCTCCAGGAACACGTCGACCGTCTGTTCGGCTCGGCCCGCATCCTGGGTATGGACGTTCCTTTCAGCAATGAAACAATTTTCAACGCCATCGTTGAAACGGTAAAAGTCAACAAACTGGAAGAATGCTACATCCGCCCGATCATTTTCCTGGGCGATAACAAGATGGGGTTGAATCCTGCCGGGGTCGACGTGCGCGTTGCCATCGCCGCATGGCCCTGGGGCACCTATCTTGGCGACGAAGCGCTCAACAAGGGCATCAACGTCCGCCTGTCTTCATACACCCGGCATCACATCAACGCCACCATGACGAAAGCGAAGGCCTGCGGTTACTATATCAATTCCATCCTGGCCAAAATGGAAGCGGTCCGCGATGGTTATGACGAAGCGATCCTGCTCGATCCCAACGGTTTTGTCTCAGAAGGTTCCGGCGAAAACTTATTCCTGTGGAAAAATGGAACACTACAGACACCACCGCTGGCCAGCGGTTGTCTGGATGGCATCACGCGCGATGCCGTCATCAAAATCTGTGGACACCTCGATATCCCGTTAGTCGAGCGCCAAATGACACGGGATGAGTTATACACAGCAGAGGAAATTTTTCTGACCGGTACCGCTGCGGAAATCACCCCCGTTCGCGAGGTCGACTCACGAGTAATCGGGTCGGGTCACAAAGGGGAGATCACTGACCGTATCCAGAAGACCTTTTTCGATATCCTGCGCGGGAAAATTGATCTCTATCCGGATTGGCTGACCCCTTTATAAGTCCGCCATCTCCATTTCTGCCTAATTTTTCAGCAGACATTGGGTTTTTAGGATATAATCTTGAATGATCCTGATCGGGCAAGTGGCCATGGCAAAAAATGATTCAAGGCCTTGCCACGTCAGTTTTTAGGTATTATTGAGAGACAGGGCAAATCCAAATTTACCCTGTCCCATTGGAAAAATCTGACGTCAGCCACCCCCCGGGGTTCTAAAAAATATGGAGGAAAGTTTCAATGCCGATTTATGAATACGAATGTGGAAAGGGGCACCAGTTCGAGTTAATGGTCTCGATCAGTGGTCCCGACCCCAAGACCTGCATTATAGACGGATGCCGCAGCAAGCCCAAGCGCATGGTATCCGCAGCTGGCTTTATTCTGAAAGGCAGCGGCTGGTATGCGACTGATTACCCATCGGAATCCCGCAGACAGGGAATAGACAATGAAGCCAAAGACGCCAACCCGGGTGCAGGCCACACCTGTGGCTCCACTTGCAGCCATGGTGTAAAAGGCGATGGAGGACCAACGGATGAATCGGCTCCCCCGCCCAAAGCGTTGACCGAACCGATTAAGAAGCCTAAAGAAAAAAATCCGTACTCCACCCGGAGCAAAAAGAAAAAGAAAGCGACCAAAGCTTGACCCTTCAAGCCAGACTGTCATGACAGGGAACTCCACGTTTGCCCCGAACATTCTGGCTTCTCTGATAGATTCTATTCTGCTGGTTTCTCCTGAAGGCATAATCAAGCAGGGAAATTTTGCCACCGAGGAAATGTTTCGCCAGTCTCAGGATGCCTTTTGTGGTAAATCGATCACCGAATTTTTCCCCAATCATCCCGAAATAGAAATGAAGATTAAGGAGACCTGCCAGGATGGAACCTCCTTCCGCGATATCGAATGTTTTGGTCGCAGAAAAAACGAGCACGTCCCCTTTCCCGCAAGCCTGACCATCGCACCGTACCTTCCTGGAGAACAGGGCATTCAGTGGGCAGTCCTGCACATCCGTGATCGTAGTCTGGTCCAGGAACTGGAAGAAACTTCACGACAGATCGACCAGATTTCGCGCATGGGAGTTCTTTCTCTGGGCATGGCGCACGAAATAAAAAATCCACTGGTCGCCATCAGTGGCTCGGCGCAATTACTGAAATCCAGATTGGAGGATGAAGAGCACAAGGAATACCTGGACATTGTCATCAAGGAAGTGGATCGTATCAACCGGATGATGAGTCGCATGCTGAGTCTTGCCGAACGGAATCCTCCAAACCTTGAGCCAATCAACATCCATCGTATCCTGGAAGAAATATTGATATTGGAAAAAGACCAGGCCAAAAACAAAATCGAGTTCATCCAGTGTTATGATCCCAGTCTGCCGCAGATTCCAGGTGATGAAGATCAGTTAAAACAGGTGTTCCTTAATTTAATCCGCAACGCTCGCGAGGCCCTTCAAGATGGAGGGAAAATAAAACTGACTACCCGGTTCCGCTCGGATTACACCGTAAAAACCAAAAATAATCCCAGCCCGCACCAGGATATTGTCGTCGAAATTGCCGATGATGGAGTTGGCATTCCAGAGGAACATCTCAAGACCTTGTTTGTGCCATTTCAAACTACAAAATCAAAAGGCAGCGGGCTGGGACTCCCCATTTCCTTGAAGATAGTGGAAAATCACCACGGAAATATCAAGGTCATCTCCAGTAAGGGCGAGGGCACGCAGGTTCAAGTCTTTCTCCCCATTCAACAGGTCTAACACCTATGACGGTTTCCAATAAAATCCTTGTGGTCGATGACGAAGAGAGTATCCTCTGGGTTTTCAAAAAGGCCCTCGAAAAAAGAAACATCACCGTGCACACCGCAGAGTCTGCCCAGCAGGCATTAGATAAAATCCAGCGCAACGACTACCTCCTCATCTTCACCGACATTTTCATGGAAGGCATGAGCGGACTGGATTTGCTAACAGCAATAAAATCCCGCAAGCCCTCCCCGCCCGTTGTGGTGATGACCGCACAGGACACGATGAATAACACGATTGAGGCCATGCGGCAGGGAGCCTTTGATTACGTGAGTAAACCCTTTGACCTCGAAGACATCTACGACCTTGTCGACCGTGTGGTGGAAACCAGTAATATCAAACCTCCTGAAAAAGAACCAACTCCCCCTGAAGAAGCTTTTTCTGTCGATGCCATCATTGGGCGCAGCAAGCACATGCAGGATATTTTCAAAACAATCGGAAAAGCATCCGTCACCGATCTCGCCGTTCTGATCACAGGTGAAAGCGGCACCGGGAAAGAAATGGTGGCGAGAGCGCTGCACTATTATTCGCACCGGGTGGAAGAAAAATTCATCGCCATCAACTGTGCCGCCATCGCCCGAGAACTTTTGGAATCCGAATTGTTCGGCCACGAGAAAGGGGCCTTCACCGGGGCCGTCGAATCTAAAAAGGGTAAATTCGAACTCGCCAACCGAGGCACCTTGTTCCTCGATGAAATTGGTGACATGGAAATTTCACTACAGGCAAAAATTCTGCGTGTATTGCAGAACAACGAGTTTTATAGAGTCGGCGGTCGGGAGCCTGTCAAAGTTGATGTCCGCATTATTGCGGCGACCAACCAAAACCTGCATGAGTTGATGAAACAGAAATTGTTTCGTGAAGACCTGTTTCACCGCCTCAATGTAATACAGATTCCACTGCCACCATTACGCGAACGGCTGGAAGATGTCCCGCATCTTGCGAATTTTTTCTTACGCAGGATTTCAGAGGAACTCGCGCACGAATCGGTTTTTCTTTCGCCGGAGGTGGATCGTCTTTTTAAAAACTATCAGTGGCCGGGCAATATTAGAGAACTGGAAAACGTAATCAAGCGCGGTGCGGTACTGGCCTCAGGTGGTGCCATCCTTCCCGAACACCTTCCACCCGGACTGCAAGAAGGTGTCATCGGAAAATCTGCGGTCAATGAATTCTGGGAACAACACCTTGATCCGTTGGTTCGGGGCTTTCTGCAAAGCCATGCAGAAAGTGACCACGGGAACCTGTATGACAAGCTGGTGGACGCACTTGAGAAAAACCTGTTTGAACACCTGTTGCGCAGACTCAATGGAAACCAGGTCGCCACGGCCAAGGCTCTTGGGATCAATCGCAACACGTTGAAGAGAAAAATTGATGCGCTGAATATCGAGCCTAAAAAAGGTCGCCATCTCAACCAAAAGGAAGGAACCCCCGAAGACGGGATCAAATGAAAACCGAGGTCATCGCTTCATTTGAAACCCCGTTTTTAACCCGGGTGGAACTCCTCCGCCAATCCTTCCTGCCCGAGAAAAAACAAGTCAACACTCCTCGCCTGGCCTTTATCACGGGCCTGCATGGGGACGAACTCGAAGGCTTGTACGTCGGACACCGGCTTCTCAATTTTCTTGAACAAATAGAAACGAATAACCCGTCATCACTTTTGGGTGAGGTACACGTATATCCCGCGGTCAATCCTCCGGCGCTTAATCACGCTTCACGGTTGTGGCCTGGTCACGGCACTGACATGAACCGGACCATGGGTCTTCCCAAACCAAAAGAGCTCACGGCGCAATTTTCATCAAAACTGATTGAAGATATCAAAACCCATGCCGATATTGCGGTGGATTTTCATGCCAGCAACCTGCACCTCCAGGAATTACCACAAGTCCGTATGATTGATGAGTGGTCTTCCTCGCTGTTACCGCTTGCCATGCTCACCAATACAGATCTGGTATGGTCCCATCCCATGGCAGACCTGTTCGCGGCGACTCTAGGCTACAACCTGAACAAATCCAAAGTCCGCACCCTTGTCATCGAAGCCGGAATCTGCCACCGCATCACACCCGAGTATGGCGACCAGGTATTTGCTGGGATTGTTCACCTTATGAAAGAAACCGGTATTCTGGATCAATCAGTCTCGGTGGCAGGACGAATGAAAAACCCTTTGCCGATCAGGGCCAATCAGGTGATATCGGTCAGTGCTGAAAAACCAGGGCTGTTTGTTTCGGATTGCCATTTGGGCGAATTTGTTGGAGAAGGCCAGCACATTGGAAACATCCTGGATCCGGTCCGGGGAAAAGTGCTGGAAGAAATAAAAGCCCCGGCATCCGGATTGCTGTTCACTCTTCGGGAACATCCCATCACATATGCCGGGTCACTTTTGGCGCGGGTCGCACTGGAAAAGGAGCCTCCACCGTGATGGAAATCCTTTACGAAACCACATCACCATTAGGAGAACCCGTCACCCTGTACAAACGGTCCTGGTTTGGAAAAGAAGAGATTCCCGAGACCGTTTCAATTGTGACGGGCCTGCACGGTCATAGTCTTACCGGACTTTACAGTGTCATGCGTCTCGCTGCTTTTCTCGATCAGATTTCGGATGGATTGGGAAATGGTTACCAGATCACAGGAAACATTCAACTGTTTCCTGTGGTTCATTTAAGAGCCATGGAAGCCGGTGCCTCTGTCTGGAACTTTGACCACCTGGATACAAACGTCGCATTCCCCGGAACCATTGAAGGGGAACTCACGGAAAAACTGTGCAATATTCTTCTGCAACATACCGTCCGCTCCGACTTCGCAATCGTACTGAAAGGACCAAAAAGATGGTGGCAGGAAATGCCTCACGTCAATCTGTTAAAAGCAGATGGCAAAATGAAAAAACTTGCCGGCTCCTTAGGGCTCGAAGTGGCTTTGCTGGAAGAAAAAAACCCTCTGGAAAATTTGCAGGTCCTCAAACAATGGCAGGACTGCCATTTAAAAGCCCTGGCCATCGGAACAGGTGAGGCCTCTGTTATGGACAGAAATAGTGGAGAAAAGTTATTCAAGGGGATGTTGAATTATCTTCTTGCCACCGGATTACTAACGCACCCTGAAATGAAAGAAGCGAAACAAGATACCAGCCTCTATGCAGCCAATGGGGAGAGGGAAATAACCTGTGAACGCGCAGGCTTTTTTATCAGCGAAGTTGGAACAAAGATAACCGTTGAAGCAGGTCAAAAACTGGGTGAGATTCAAGGATTGTATGATGGAAAAGTCCTGGAAGAAATAAAGGCACCAGAAAAAGGTCTTGTCTTCGCTTGCCGTCATCACCCTTTAGTGTGTTCCGGCGAGCCAGTGATCCGGCTTCTTACTAAAAAATATTCACGCTGGTCCAGATTCCTGGGATAGGTGGACTGCGTTTTCTATTTTTCCCCAGCTTTCACTCTACATTCATAAAGAAAGTGACCGCTCCATATATCGCGCAGCCCAGCCCTGTAAGTGTCATAATTGTGCCGCGCATCGATTGTCTCTTCAGGTCACGGGTGCGTTTTTTATCTTTGTCGATCATCTCCCATTTGAGTTTGGGGTCACGTAAAATCTGGTAGTCACGCCGCTCCATTTTGGCACACCAGTTCAATAAAAATACTCCGAGGAGGAAAAATCCAACACCCATCATTTGCCCCTCGTTCATCAAATTCTTGATAAAATCCATATCGCTCCCCCATCTGATCAGTCCTAAAGAGAACCAAAATCGTTACGGCTGTACGATTATAAGGACAAACCTTCTTTAAAATCAATTACTTTCACAACCCCTCTCCCCCGTCAAACCTTGTGCACAGGGCATGTTTGGGCTAGACTGTGCGCTTAAGAGGCCGATGACCCATATTATTAATGGGTTATCGTTTTTCAGGAGCTTCCGTGAGTTTGGTTCTCGATCAAAATGGGACAGGCTATCGGTTTTCAATGGAGCCTTTTCTTCTGGCAGACTTTGTCAGACCGGAAGCTGGCAGCCGGTGCCTTGAAGTGGGGACGGGCTGTTCCATTATTCCGTTATTACTGCTCACCCGGCAGCCGAAACTTTTGTTCCGTGCTATTGAAATCCAGGAATCCCTGATCCAAAAAGCGCAATCCAATTTAGCAGACAACAATGCACTGGACCGCGTCCAACTGGTGCACGCAGATTTCCTGGAATGGTCCCTGGCACATTTAAATGAAACCTTTGATTGGGTTATCAGTAATCCACCCTATCGAAAACTTAACAGCGGACGTATCAACCCGGATCGGGAAAAAGCACTGGCACGACATGAAATTACCCTGACTCTTGAGTCTCTAGTCTCCCGCGCAGAGAAACACTTAAACCCTGGCGGAAAACTGTGTCTGGCGTATCCCACTGAACGGCTGGAAGAAGTCAAACAGGTACTGGTTTCGAATGGACTCCAACCCGTTAAGGTAAGGAAAGTTTTTGGCAACGAATCTTTGCCCGCACGGTTTTTTCTGATACTAGCTGAACGGAACCTTGAGGAGGCAAACTGCGAGGAAGACCGGTTTTTTATCTATGAGAAAAACGGTTCTTACACCTCAGCAATGAAATCAATCTATGAATCCTTTAATTATCCTGGCCGGTCCCACCGCTACCGGGAAGAGTGAAACTGCCGTTGAACTGGCAGAAACTCTGAATACGGAAATCATCAGCGCGGATTCGATGCAGGTCTACAAGCATTTTGATATTGGCACCGCCAAACCATCAGCCGAACTGCGCGCACGTGTGAAACACCACCTGATCGACAGCCTGGAACCCCACGAGGAGTTCACAGCCCACGATTTTAAACAACGTGCAGAAACCATAATTCATGGCCTGCATCAAAAGAGCCGTATTCCTGTTCTCGCCGGAGGAACCGGCCTTTACTTAAAGGTACTCATGGAGAATTTTGAGTGTGGTGAAGCGGCTGACCCGGAACTCCGGAACCGGATTCGAAAAGAAATTAAATTGAAAGGTCCGGAGGCGATGCACGCCGAGTTGGTGAAGGTAGATCCCGTCGGCGCTGAAAGAATTAAACCCACCGACCCTTCTCGAATCGAACGAGCGTTGACCGTTTTTTATCAAACCGGGAACCCATTGTCTCAATATCATGAGAAAGACTCCCACACCTTCAGAAACTACGATGTCCATCTCTTTGTCCTGACCATGGACCGCACCCGACTTTATGAAGCAGTCAACAAACGCGTGGACCAGATGATCAAAAAGGGGTGGTTAGGCGAAGTGCGCGATTTGCAGGATCAGGGAATCCCCGAAACATGCAAACCGTTTCAGGGAATCGGTTATGCCCAATTGAACAAGGTCATCAAGCATCAAATGGACCTTGAGGATGCAGTAGAAGATATAAAACGTGAAACCCGACGCTACGCAAAACGACAAATCACCTGGTTTAAAAAAAGCCCGGGAGCACAAACGATTGAAGTCGGCCCAAAAGAAACTCCCCGAACCTTAAAAACCCAGATCCTTGCAAAACTGTCAGGGACCATCAGTGCAGTGGCTGCACTGTCAGTCCTTGCCCTTTTTCTGGTATTTCCAGTTGCGAAATCCTGGGCAGGGCAAATGCAGGACGCGGCCCGTTATCTTAAGTACAAAAAACCCAAAGCTGCTTGCGAAGCTTTGAAGCCCCTGGTTTCTAATGAAGCAAACACCCCTCAGGGTATCCGCGCTGGATTTTTAATGGGGCGCTGCCTTTCCAAACAAAAAAAATACAAAGAAGCCACGACCTATTTTCAAAAATCACTAACTGCTTTGCCAGAACTGGAGGATTACACACGGCTTGAGCTGGCAAAGATCAACCTTGCTTTGGGTTCCGCGAAAAGCGCCTTTGAAGAAACCTCTTATCTGTTACAAAATTTTCCACAGTCGCGGATCATCCCTCAAGCCGAACAATTGCGTGCCCGTGCCCTGCATGGACTTGGCCAGACTGAGCAGGCTATATTTTTTCTGGAAGAGGCCATAGCCCGTTTGACTGGCAAAAAGGCAGAGTCAGATTTTGCCCAGTTTATTCCAGAGCTCATCCTGCAGGCGGGCAGACTCCAGGAAACAGAAAAACTACCCAGTCGTGCCTATCTCAACTATCGCAAAATTTTTGTGGAACACCCCAATCACGAATCAGCAAAAGTTGCAGAGAAAGCTCTCAAGAGGATTGTCAGGAGCCAGGCTCTCAAGCCACCCTCCCTTACAGAGCGAGAGCTAAACAAAAGGGTCTCACGCCTTTTCAAGTCCGCACGATACAAAGAGGCTTTGCGTGAACTGAATGCCTACAAAAATGAAATGGGCAACAGGAAACTTCCCGTTGAATGGTACTTCAATATGGCGAAAGCCTATAACGGAGTCCGAAAGCGCCAGTTGGTAGTTTCTATCTTAAAAGAATTTATCAAAATCTACCCCAACCATGGAAAACTCCAGCAGGCCAGATTCAAAATTGGTCGTACGCTATGGAACCTGGGACACGACGGGGAAGCAAAAAAGTATTTCAGAAAAGTCCTCGAGACTACTTCAAAAAATTCCTGGAAAGCCACGTCGCGTTTTTATCTAGGTCGATTGCACGAAAACAGCAAACAATATGATCCCGCAAAAAAATACTACAGTGAACTGTTGGCCATGGGTGGAAGCAGTTCATACCTTGAAAAAGCCGCATGGCGGCTCGGGTGGATCGCTTTCAGGACAAAAAATTTTGGTGAAGGAATCAAACAGTTTCAGAAAAACATCGAACGCTGGCCGGGCACTATCTGGACTGCAAAAAATCTTTTCTGGCTTGCAAAACTCAACGAGTTATCCGGAAAAAAACTCGAAGCTCTAAAGACTTTTGCCACCCTGCTTGAACAATTTCCATATACTTATTATGGGGTACGCGCTGAGGAGAAGGTGATATTGCTCAAACAGGAACTACCGGCAAATACTGTGCCTCGCATGATCAAAACCGGGTTCACCTCTCCAGGGGAAAGCCCCAAAGGACTAAACCGTTCCTTGACCGAACAGGAAAATTTCCATTACACTCGGGCCATTACCTTATCGGAAATGGGTCTCTACGATGAAGCCCGACTGGAAGCGCGGAAAGCTGTTTCCACCCTGCGTAAAAACCTGTCCGGGGTTTTGTGGGCCTCCGACTTGTATATTAAAAGCCGGGCCTACCCGGAAGCCATGCGGGTTCTTTATATGTACCGCGATTACAAACAACCGGCTGGGGAAAAAGATTTACCCGTCGCATTTTGGAAAAACTTTTTCCCCCTGGCCTATTTCGATCTGATCAAAAAACCTGCAGCCGCCTACTCGGTTGATCCGTTTTTTGTCGATGGGCTTATCCGGCAGGAAAGCCTTTTTGACGACGACATTGTCTCGCCTGCCGGAGCACGCGGGTTGATGCAGATCATGCCTGAAACCGGTAGGCGCCTGTATTCTGCAGGAAAGGGCGATACTTCTTACGACCCGGAAACCCTGTTTGACGCACGGGTCAATGTGAGTCTGGGTATCAAGTTTCTCGGGCAGCTCACAGAACGGTTTGGAAATAAGGGTATGTACCTTCTCATTTCATATAATGCCGGACCGCATGTTTTGGAAAAATGGCTCAAGCGATTTGCTCACATCCGGGACGAAGATGTTTTTATAGAATCTATTCCCTACCCTGAGACTCGAGGTTATGTCAAACGGGTCATGCGCAACTACGGAATTTATAGACGTTTATATTCAGATGCCGCATCCCGTCAGGAAAACAACAGGGTTTTCTAACCTCAAACGCATCTTAAAAAAATGAATCAGATAGTTCCGATTCAAGGTTAGAATAGGCAACGGATTTTATGTTTGTGAACAATCGCTAGGAAGCGGGTCCGCGTTCATCGAACTGAATCGAACAGCAGCCAAAATCAAGACCGAGGGATTCTTTTGTAAGGAGGGATCGTACTTCGGGTTCAATGAAATTAATGATTCTGGTGCCTTCGCGGCGAGACCCTGTGAGACCGCTGGCCCTTAAAATAGACAAGTGGTGGGACACTTGAGGTTGAGGCATGGCCAGGAGATCAACCAACTCGGAAACATTTTTTTCACCCTGCAACAAGTGACGAACTATGTGGAGTCGGGATTCGTCGCCAAGTGCTTTCAAAATACGGGCGCATTCACCTGTGTCAGGTTGTTTGGTCATGAGTGCAGTATAGGAACTCAACCGGGACCCGTCAACAAGGGACAACAGGATATCGGAACAATTAATGAGCGAATCCCTGAACAGTGAGGAATGGGTTGATCGCTACGGCGACATGTTGTACCGGTTCGCACTGGTCCGGGTCAAAGATCAGGATGTCGCTGAAGAACTGGTCCAGACAGCCCTGATGGCAGCGCTTCAATCAAGCAAATCCTTTCAGGGCCGATCGACCGAGAAAAGCTGGCTCTTTGGCATCCTGAAACATAAAATCCTGGACCATTTCCGGCACGTCAAAAAACAAAGGACTTTTGAATTAACATCCGACGACGATTCGGACCCATACGAAGATGCCTATGATGAAACCGGACACTGGATTCACCCTCCACGGAAATGGGCACTCGAACCTGAAAAAGCAGCAGAGAACACGGAATTGGCGCAAGCGTTGGCCAAATGTATGAATAGATTGAATGAGAAATTTAGGGCTATTTTTGTTATGAAAGAGGTCGAAGGGTTGGATTCTGCTGAAATTTGTAAGGAATTTGATATACAACCGACAAATTTATGGGTAATACTGCATCGTGCAAGAAACCAACTAAAGAAATGTCTTGAGAATCACCACAATCTGGATCAGAAATGAGTGGCTCCCTGGTTGAAAAACTGAATACTCGCGTGGTTAAATGGATGAGACTATCCTGCGAACAGACTTCTCCTCTCATTTCGGAAAGCCTGGATCATCCTCTCACTTTCTGCCAGAAAATGAGACTTAGAATGCACTTGGTCCTGTGCGGGGTTTGTAAATGTTATCTGCAACAACTCCAGACTCTTGGAGGTCTTGCCCAATGCCTGGGACAGGAAGATTCTCCAGTGCTAAAGAATGAACAGCTCAGTCCGGAGTTTAAAGAGCGACTGAAAAAATCTCTTAACCCCTGACAGGCTCCCAATTAACGAAAGGATATCAGCATGAACGACCGGTCATCTGCAAACCAGGCCGCAACCCAACAAGGTGTTTCTCGCAATGAAGTTCGGGATTTTTATGCAAAAGCGGCTGTCGCCAGCCAGGAAAGCCTGTGCTGTCCGGTCAAATATGACACGGGCGATTTATCCCATATTCCGGAAGAGGTTTTGTCTATTTCCTATGGCTGTGGCAGCCCGGTCAGCCGTGCGTCCATTACATCCGGGGAAACACTGGTCGACCTTGGTTCCGGTGGAGGCATCGACTGTTTCATCGCAGCAAAAGTTGTGGGTGCAGAGGGCCGCGTGATCGGTATTGATATGACCGATGAAATGCTGGACAAAGCGCGTCACCATTCAAAAGAGGTCGCTTCCAACCTGGGGTATTCAAACGTTGAATTTCATCAAGGGTTTCTGGAAGCCATCCCTGTAGATGATACCACTGCCAATGTCGTGACCTCCAACTGCGTGGTCAACCTGTCGACTGAAAAACAAGAGGTCTTTCGCGAAATCAAGAGGATTCTCAAACCCGGCGGTCGTTTCGTCATTTCAGACATCATTTCCGACCAACCTGTGCCAGAAACCATGCGCACCAATAAGGAACTCTGGGGCGAATGTATCTCGGGAGCACTGACACTAGAAGAATTTCTGGACTATGCACGCAAGGCAGAATTCCACGGATTCCGCGTGGTGAAGGACTATCTCTGGAAAGAGGTCGAAGGCATCAAGTTTTACTCCTATATTCTGGAAGGCTTCAAACCAGATCCACTCGCCGACCCTTCATGCTGCAAAGAATTTTTCGCGGTTTACGGTGGCCCATTCAACAAGATAGAAGTCGCCGGACAGGAATACCAGGTAGGTGTTCCCACTGAAGTCGACGACTCAACAGGACACCTTTTGAGTCAACCTCCCTACCGGGACCATTTCAGCATCATCGACCCGGACAACGAAAATTTTGAGCCGGAAGCTGGCGACTCCTGCTGCGGCTGACACAACCCCCCTTTAAAATATGACTCGCGCCCGGTTCCTGCAGATTATTGCGGGATGGGCGTTTTTATTTGCTGCCCTGCCCTTCCGTGCTCTGGCTGCTTTAAAATTAAAACCGGTGGCCAACATGGCCCCGCGATTCACCGTTCCAACAGGCGATACTTCGCCAATAACTCCCACCTCACGTTTTTATGTTGAAGACATCTCCGGTGTTCCCGACTATGTAAAAGCAGGAGCTCCAGATTGGATGCTCCAGATCCATGGTGAAGTCGAACGGCCTCTTTCTCTGAATCTGAAAGCGATCGCTGCTAAACCACAGGTTCAAAAAATCATCACGCTCTCCTGTATTGGTAACCCGGTAGGGGGCCACGCAATAGGCAACGCCAAATGGCAGGGTATCTCGTTACGCAAACTGCTGGAAGAAGTTAGTCCAAGTAGTGATGCTGACTGGATGATTGTGAGAGGGGCCGATGGTTACCATGAATCAATTCCAATAAAGAAAGCACGCCACCCGGCTGCTTTGCTGGCCACGCATATGAATGGCGAGAGGCTGACGAAGGACCACGGTTATCCGTTGCGGCTACTCATTCCTGGACTTTACGGAATCAAACAGGTCAAGTGGATACAGGAACTGGAATTCTCAGCAGGAAGACAACCTGGATACTGGAATAAAAAGGGGTGGACGCGCGATGCCCGTGTCCAGATTTTTTCCCGTATCGATTGGCCGCACCAGGGCGAGAATCTGTTACGGGGTAACCATAACATTCGTGGTGTTGCTTTTGCTGGAGATCGTGGAATCATCCGGGTCGAAATTTCGTTTGATGAAGGCAAAACCTGGCAACTTGCAACCCTGGGGAAACCCCTTTCAAACTATTCCTGGGTATTCTGGAATGCGTCGGTCCCGCTGGGTCCCGGACATTATTCCGTGATGGTTCGTGCTGCCGATCTTTACAGTGGAATCCAGAGCGGGTACAAACGTGACCCCTTCCCTGCAGGCGTAAACGGTTTCCACCGGATTGAATTCAAGGTTTTCTAAAACCTTTACAACAAGCAGGCACACCGTGGGACCGGTCCACAAGGACCGGTCTCAACGGTATACCGCGCTGCGCCTCCCCCAGGAGGGCAGCATCGGATCCGGGGTGGCCTACTCCGGACCCGGGGTGGAAAACAACACGCTCAGGTCGATTTTCCCCTGACCAAACTGGGGAAACCCGGGGGTGGTGGGATCACCCTCGTTTAGATTCGACGCGGTGTTATCCGGTGGGAACAGAATAAGACTACGGAGAGCTTTAAGAATCTGATCCTGTTGATGCCTTGGGAGGTGTCGAAAATTTTTCTGGGATTTTTCAGCTTCACCGCCATGACGCAAAATCACCTCTTTCAAAGATATACTGCGTCCATCGTGGCCATAGGGAGCGGTAGACCCTACTCCCCAAAGTGGGGCTGTCATAAATTCTTTCTGGATGGTCCCGTCATAATTCAATTCATGAAAATTTGGTCCCAGGTCGTGTCGTTTGAAATCGGTGAAAATTTTATTAACGCGGAAAGCATCGCCGTCAGGTAAAATTAATGGAAGCGGTTGTCCATCATCTTCCTTGTAGAACCGCGTTTCAGCTTTCGCGAACAGTCGATTCCATTGGCCTTTTTTCGGGTTGAATCGGGTTTCAACATCGGCCACTCGCCGGTCAGATTCGACCTTCAGGTTTTGTTGGTGGCAGCGGGTGCAACCGATCTTTTTAATCAGTTCAAATCCTGCCTGCGTGTCAAAATCGGTTTCACCCGTACCTGGCTTGAAATAATTCAATAGATAAAATTCAAGATAATCCACCACCGCAGGATCCACTTCATGGGTGACCCCATCCAGGTCGCCGTCCACTGAGGAGTCTGCAATTGGCGGCGCTTCAATTGCGTCCAGAGCTCCATCAAGAACCATCCCGGAAGGAGTAACACACATCCCACCTGCTGAGGCGGCTTTCAGACAGGGGTCGGCAGACTGCAAACCCATTTCGGCACTTAATGCTCCAACAACAAATTCGCGAATAGAGACAGTCCCTCCCTCGGCAAAGAAAGGCCGAACTCGAAGGTCAGGATTAATCCCCTTCACCTGGCTTGTATCCACAGTGCCATCCGGATTCGCGGTAAGCTTTCCGTAATGGATACCCTTGCTTTTAAGCCTGATCTGCTCCGGAGTGCCGGAAGCGGCTGCGTCGATGAGAGCCTGCTCACGAAGCGCACGCAAGTCGCGAGTTATTTCATCAGCCAATTGTTCTTTTAAGCCCAGACCAAAAAGATGGGGGGCATTGCGCCCATCCGGTCGCGTCACAACATCACCACCAAAACCTGCTGACCCACGAGGCAATCCGTGACAAGCGGCACAGGAATCAGATAACCCAGCGCCGAGAGCACCTATTGTTTCAATATCTCCTATTCCATCTGTTGAAGTTCGTGGACCCTGCCCCTGCGCACGAGTAAACTTTCGCTGAAACAACTGGCGCCCTCGCCGGATGGCCCGGGCAGGATCGCGTTTGATTTGATAGTGGGAGGAGTCTGGGGTGGTAATATTGCCAGAACCAACACTAATCTGTTGTTCCAGCGACAAAGCAATTCCCCTGCCTGCGGTGTTCGGTGTTTGAGTAATGTCGGTTAATTGAGCAAAGGCTTCTGTCTCAAACCCCGCCTGACAACTTAGCAATACCGCTAATACAAAAACCAATGGCCTGGAATTAAGAATCATACAGTTTCTCCCAAAAATTTTACAAGTAAAATTAACATTAAAAAGTTATCGAAATAAAATTTTATTGTCAAATTTTTAAACAGATTACCAGAAAAAAGAACTTTAAAGTCACAAAATTCAATGAATTTAAAAAATATTAGTACTTTTTACCACACAATTATAGTAATGAAAATCATTTTTAAAAAATTCCTTGCAAGTGCCTTGGTCTCTTTCTGAATATTTCTCCAACCCTCCCACTAAGGCCATTAGTGTTTTTTTTGAGCCTTTACCCAAACCAGATCGGGAGGGAATTTCTGCTTAATTTATTTTCGATTTAGAGTTTTGATTGCAGATGAAAAAAAATCAAACGATTCTACATTGAGGAAATAGGAGGGAAAAACAAACAGGAGCTGATTATGGGATGGGCTGGGCAACCCACACTCCTGTCTTTTTTTGAATAGTTTCTCAGAATTTCAGGCGAAAGTTTCCTTGATAACATCCAAAAAAAAAGAGCTCTTTAAATACAAATAGTAAAAATTTGAGAATTGTTCTTTTCGGTTTTGTGGTGGTATCAGGTGACCCGCCGGCCCACTAAACCCTGAGTCCTTTGTCCCGGAAAGACTTACGCTTTGTGGACCTTTTCGAATTTTTTTTTCAGAAAAACCTTCAGGCAGGAAAAGATTGTCTTTTTCGCTGCTTGAGTTTTTGATAAAGAGTCGGCACCAGGGCAAACAACCCAAGAAGAATGAAAGCCCCCAGAACCTGAGGCGATGCAATATCTTTCAGTGAGTTGATGGAAGCCAGGTTGCTACCTGCATTGGCATAAACAAATGTCCCCGGAAGCGTGCCAATCATGGTTCCAAGGAAAAAAGTACGCGCAGGGATACGGGTTATCCCGGATGCAAGGTTGACGAGGAAAAAAGGAAATAACGGGACCAGTCTCAGGAACAACATATAGTTGAAGGCATTTTGTTCGAAACCCGCCTGAAACGCATTGAGTCGTTTACTAAACTTCGATTGGACCCAATCCTTTAACAAAAACCTTGCCGCAAAAAATGCCAGCGTTGCACCGCACGTAGCTCCCACATTTACGATGAAAGTTCCCTTGACCGCGCCAAACAAAGCGCCACCGAGCAATGTCAGCAAGGTTGCACCTGGCAATGACAAGGCAGTGGTCGCTATATAAACACCGATAAATCCAAGAATCATTAACACTGGATTCAATTCGTAATAAGCCTGAAGATCATCGCGGTGGGTTTTCAGACTTTCCAATGAAAGGAATCGACCGAGGTCGAAAATGAAAAACGCCGCAACACCCAGCGCAAAAATACCAAGCAGTATTAATTTCTTATTCATGGCTTATACCTGTATTGCAAGTTTTCACTCGCAGGTTTCCGGAATTATAGCACCGCCTGATAGTGGAGCGATGGATATGCATGTTTTTACCCGTCAGTTTATCGTCAACCACTTCACCCCAATTCAGGGTTTTTACAGGATAAGCCTTGGCCTTTCCTTTAAAGTGAAGACCCAACACCCTGTCGGCGCCATTCGAAAACTCCTCCTCTGCAGTTTTTCCAGAAACAAATGCAGGATCAGTTAAAGCAGGGATACCATCCCCGGGAGGTCCACAGGACTTTATTTCAGCAAGAGGAATACTGTGACTGGATAAATCCAACCCGGATAGCAGCGTCCCAAACAAGATACAATCGACAACCGTTCCTCGCATTGAAACTTCCTCCAATAACATGATAGGAAGTCGCTATCCGTGTCCTTTCCTTACAAGTTTCATTGAACAGCTTGGGCGGGGTTGATACATTTAAGGGGTCAACAGTCGCGATGATCGTGCATTTCTTTCAGGCGTTGATGAAACACATTCTGGATTTCACCTCTGATTTTCGAGGATTCATATTCCACCATACTGCCGCCATTTTCGATAAAGTCGATTTGTTTTTCGATTTTCGGGCATACGGCAGAGTCTACATTTCCCGCATTTTTTCCGGAAGCGATCATCAGATCACAAAACCTTATCCCCTCTTTCACGGTTTTAGCCAATGCCGGGTTGATATTGTACCCTTTGGTTTTTTCCAGGTAACTGGATATGGTGAGAACTTTCTGAAATTGTTTCCGTGCATTGTCATAATTCCGGTCAAGAACAAACTGTATGGCCTTCATCATGGATAACCCCTTATTGCCAATAAACTGGTCGGGTGCCGTTTCTTTGAAATACCGCGACTCGTATTCCATCAGCAACTCCAATGCACGCTTGCGGCAAACCCCAGGGGACAGAGGTTGACCCTGTTCAGCAGAAGCGTTGTCCGGGTTGATCTGTTCTGAAATATAAAACCAGATGAGGGTTTTGAGCGCCAGAGGACGCGACAGGATCGGTCCTTTTAAAGCATGCTCAATGTGCTTCAATCCTTGCAGCCGAAGGTCTCTCCCTCCCTGCATTAAAAAATTGGAGATGCCTCCGATCCTGGTATTGCCATATTCATAAACACCGAGCCCAACATAGGCATCGTTGTAACGCGGGTCCAGATCAAGTGCGTCTTCCAGATGGTTATCGGCATTCAATCCATTCATCAAGGCAGACAAAATATGACCCGCCCCATATTCAACAATTCCCACATACCCTTCGGAGGCTCCAAGATAAAAATAGGCCTCCGCCTGCTGATCTTTGGAAATTCCCGGCATTTCCAGAATATCCTCAGCCAGTTCTTTCGCTCGCTTGCTGTTGCGGTCAAAATCATCACGAATAGAATCTATCTTGTACTTGCTGGTAAAAGACAACACATGAGACAGTTCCGCCAACAAACCGGCAAGGTAAAAATGGAACTTCATCAGCTCCAGTCGGTTTGCAATGGCAGGGGTTTTGTTTTCGAGGGTGGAAATACGTTTGCGAAATTGAGGAAACCATCGGTCAAAGTCGTAATACAGAGTGCCCACAATAGCCCTGGAAATCATCTCATCCGCATCAAGTTGATCCAGGTTTTCAGAAAAAACCTGTGCCGGCCTCTTGTCTTTAACGACCCCTCCGATACCGGTCAATAAAACCAGACTCAATAAAAGAATGACAACAAACAACAAACGCTTGAAACCCGCAACGGGTTTGACTCTTTTTGTAGCCATTGTTTGTATACCGTATTCAGTTGTCAAGCTGAGAAAGAATTTCCCGAATCTTGTCTGCTTTTTGAAAGTCTTTTAGTTTGACACAGAGCTTTTCGCCTTTTTCCAAAAACAACCGGGCCTGTTCGGGATTTTTCAAATGAGTTGCGTTTAACTGCCCTAGTAAAAGGTAAGCATCCGCCAGATCCGGCTTAATCCTCAGGGTTTCCTTAAGTGCGGTCGCAGCCTTTTCATACAGCCGGGAATCCATCAGCACCAAACCAAGGGTGAACCGGGCATGGACAGAGTCTGGAGCCAGTCGCGCCGAATGTTCGAGCACCCGTACCGCATCATCATAACGTTGAGTGGATCGATAAGCGTTTCCCAGATAAAAAAACAGATTAGGGTTTTCAGGGGCAAACTCTGTTGCTTTTTCCAAAAGGTCGACTGCCTCTCCCGCTTGCCCTTTTCTGAGATAGGCCGCTCCCAGGGCAATGTAGGCGTGGATGAACTCCGGGCCCAACCGTATAGAATGCTTAAATGCACCTATTGCATTGTCCAGTGTGTCAAGTCCCTGATCTTCCAGGCTACCATAGGCGATCCCCATGTTGTAATAAGCGTCCAGGAAATCAGGGCGAAATTTGATCGCCATCTTGTAAACATCCACTGCAGCCTGATAGCGCCCCTGCTTGTGAAGACGCAGCCCCTCCTGAAGCCAGGCATCCGCCGACGACTCATCAATTTCATTTGATTCGTTGCCCTTTAACAGCTGTTGAGTAAAACGGGCTCTTTTTACGTCACCTTTTTTCTTAAACAGGGTCTCGGCTTTTCCAAGATATTGGGACGCGCGTTTTTTGTTTCGTAATTTTTTGAGATGGAGGACTCCGAGCTGAAAATAAGCAGAAGAAAATTCAGGTTCAATCCGCACAGCATTTTTAAACGCCTGCCGTGCCGAAGCATTCAATCCGACCTCCAGCAAGGCATTACCCACCAGGTAATAACCCATGGAAACACACCGGGCTTTTTCAGCCAGCGCTTTTTCTTCGTTGCCATAGATGTCCAGAAACCGACCCAGGTTATCCGATGCAAATGTCAACCAGTGATCCAGTACATCAAAATCGGGCTCCAGATTTACCGCACGCTTCATCGCCTCATAGGCTTTGGGCAAGTTATTGAGGGCTTCATAAGAGCAGGCGAGATCAAAATAAAACTGACAGATATCAGGACGCAGGCGTAAAGCCTTTCGATAACATTCCACTTCCTGCTTATATTTCCCCATGCTTCCACACACGTAACCCAGAAAATACTGTGCGGCGTATGCTTTGGGATCCTGCTCGCAAATTTCCGTAAACACTCCCAAGGCTGTCACATTATGCCCCCGGATCATTAAAATCATACCTTCATAAAACGCGTTGCGGTCCTCCCAGTTATAAGGGAACAGATCGCACACCTGATCAACCAGTCGACCTACCACCTGGTCAGATTTCTGTTTCGCCACTTGTTCAACGAGTTCAGGATATTTCTGCCGCAACTGGTCGCCGAGCGCTGTCCAGGTATCCTCCGGACCCGCAAATACGGTTCTTGCTTTTTGAGCTATAGTGGGTTTCATAATCGGTATTAAATGATGGTGGGTTTCATAATGAGTTTCAAATGGTTGAACTGCTATTATAGTATTTCAATCAAGACAATAAAAGCAGCCGGGAATATAACAAAAAGCAGAAGAGCCTGATTCTCATGAAATTTTTCTAATCCGATGGTCCTCAGGCAAAACCTTTCCCTGATCCAATATTATTTGAGTGTCACTAATCCGCTGGGCCTGTAACGGATCGTGAGTCACCCATACCAGCGTGCGGGATGATTTTAGCGACAAGGCCATTTCTTCAATAACGGCTGCGGATTTCTGATCAAGTGAAGCTGTGGGTTCATCTAACAGCAAAACATCCGGATCAAGGGCCAGGGTTCGCGCCAGTGACAGCCGTTGCTGTTGTCCCTGAGATAAAGCCTGGGCAGGTGCCTCCAGCCTGTCTTTGACTTCCTGCCACAATCCAGCTTGAACGAGCGCCTGCTCTACAAGGTCTGGAAACAGGATCCGGTCCTTCGGCCGATGATAATTTAATCCGAAAATCACATTTTGATAGATGTTCTTCGGAAACACACAGGGTTTCTGGAATAACAACCCTACCCGTCGACGAAGTTCGCAAAGGTCAGTGTTTTCACCATAAATATTCTCACCAAAAATTTCAACCGATCCCGTTTGAGAAAATCCTGACAACCTGTCGTTCATTCGACACAACGTTCTAAGCAAAGTCGATTTGCCTGCCCCGGAAGGTCCGAGAAAAGTGGTGATACTGTTGGCAGGAAGATTCAGTTTTATATCCTCGAGTACCAGGTTGTTTCCAAATCGAACACAGAGGGAATTCACACTTATTTGAGAGGAACCGGAAATCATGAGTCGGCCTCCACAACATATCGCGAACGCAATATTAGAGACAATCCGATCAGAAAAAACACGATACAAATCAGCGCAAACCCTGCACCCCATGCATTGGCCAGTGTGTTTGGGTCAACCGCTTCCTGTGCCAGGGTAAGGATATGGGTTTGCAGTGTGAGCACCGGGTCGTTAAAGGATTCAGGAATCAGGATCCCGGAAAAGACCGTTGCCGTGAACATGATGGCAGCCGTTTCACCCGTTGCCCGAGCCAACCCAAGCAAAACCCCGGTAACAAGACCATATGCGCTTTGTGGAAAAACCACGGCCATTATCCGCTGCCAGGTCGATAAACCCAGAGCCCTTGCTGCCTCCTGGTAATGCTCAGGAATTGCCTCAATAGATTGGCGCATTGCCGTTTGTATTGTGGGCAAAATCATCACTGCCAGAATCAAAACACCTGTAACCCATGAGACGCCGGTGTTCAACCAGACACCGAATACCATGAATCCGATTAAACCAAATAAAACCGTAGGCACTGCATTCAGTGAATACATCAACAACTGGAATAATTCAGAAACTTTGCCCGGTCTCAGGATTTCAGTCTGGAACAAGGCAGCCCCCAATGCGATGGGAAAACTCAAAATGCCCGCACCTGCCATCAGCAAAAGCGTTCCCAATACCTGATAGAAAATACCACCTTCTCCAAACTCACCCGGTTTCGAAAATAAAAATTCAATACTGAGAGCGGAATGACCACGCCACAATACCGCCGCAAGAACCAAAACCAACAGACTGCAGCCCACACCGGCACAAACTCCAAGAAACCAGCGAACAAATTTATCTTTCGTTTGCCGATTCATGCTGTTTTCCTTTTTAGCAATCGTGTCCCTATCAGGCTGATCACAATTACCATTAAAAACAATACCAAGCCGGAAGCAATCAGAGCATTCCAGTGCATGCCTGAACCCAACGCTTCAGCGGCTTCACGACCAAGTTTGGAGGGAATACTCTGACCCGGTTGGGTGATGTCAAACCAGGGTTCTGGGATTAAGTCCAGCCCCCCTATAACAAGCATAACGGCCACCGTCTCTCCCATAGCCCGGCCGAGTCCTAACAATACAGCCCCTGCCACACCGGGCAGGGCTTGAGGCAACACCACGCCAAAAGTAATTTCCGAGGAAGTCAGACCAAGAGCCCGCGCGGTTTCGCGATATTCAGAAGGAACAGCACGTAAGGCATCTTCGGCCAGGGTCATGATCGTTGGCAGAATCATCGCCGCTAAAAGGAAAGAAGCCGTTAACAATGTATTGCCATCAATCAGTCCAAAAATATCTTTGACCCAGACGGCCAAAAATGAAACGCCCAGAAGCCCAAACAAAATGCCTGGAACCCCGGAAAGAAGTTCCATCATAGCCTTGACCACACGGCGCCAACTGGGAGGAAGATACTCAGAGGAGTAAAGAGCACAACCCAAAGCAGGAGGCATCACCCATACCAGCGCCAGGGCTGTAACAATGAGAGATCCGTAAACCAGTGGCAATACACTGTAACTCTCACCGGGCAACCAATCTCCACCGGAAAAAAATCCAAAACCGAATTCAGCGAACACAGGGAAACCTTGAACGACCAGAAAAAGAAACAGGAGGATTACAGAACCCGAAGCCAGCGTGGCTGCCAATCCGGTCACCCAAACGACGGGGTGTTTCCAATTGACTTCCGGATCGACCAAAAATTGCATGATGAGTAAATTACAAACCGGGGACTTTTCCCGCCAGATGGGAACCTTCGGTTTTACGGGCAGGAATATAGTGGAGATCAGCCACTATCGACTGGCCGCTCTCGCTCAAAACAAATTCCAGAAACTTTCGGGATTCAAGGTTAGCTTTTTCAGAAAGTAACATATTCAGGTTGCGGACAATGGGATAGGTCCCATTTTCCACATTGTCCTGAGTAGGCTGGATGATTCGGTCCCCTTCAATCAGATCAAGTCCACGAACCTCTTCGTTCATCCAGGCAAAAGACAACATTCCAATAGCGGCGTTGCTTTGCGCGATTTTCGCCTGCTCTTCGTTATTGGAGCCGGTAACCAGCCGGACTCCCCGGGCACGTGCTTTAGGGTTGCCAAAAATATAATTCATGAAGACATGCCGCGTCCCGCGATGTCGCTCCTTATCGATAACCACAATACGGCTGTCCGGCCCTCCTACATCCTGCCAGTTGCGGATGCGTCCTTCATAGATCGCCCGGATCTGTTCACGAGTCAATGCCGTTACACCTGCTTTATAAATCTCGGAGGATACAACGCATGCCACTGCATCGCGTCCGATCACATGCACTTTAAGGCCCTGTTGTTTAAATTTCTTAACTTCTTCAGGAGTCATTTCACGCGACGCCAGTCCGATATCCAACAGGCCACTCCCTGCCCCTTGAATACCCACCCCCGAACCACCGCCACTGACTGTAACCTGAACTTCAGGATTTAACCCGTTATAGCGGGCTGCCGCCTTGGAAACGACAGGCAGAACCGTGGTTGAACCACCAGATCGAATCAGAGTTCCGGCAAAAGATGAAGTCACCAGGAATAAGAAAGAAAGGGCGATAACCCCCGTGAGTGCGCCAGGGAAAGTGTTTGAAAACAGGAAATGAGCAGGCTGTTTTGGCATGAGTCCTCAAAAATGAAGCAAACATCTAATTATATAGATAAATACATACAACAAACCAGTATTAAGTCGGACCCCTGACTAACTCCTTACAAACATTGAAATTATTATTGGGAAAAAAGAAAATTCAGGTGAAAATAGTCTGGTTTAGACTGGCCCAGGCGGGTAGGAAGCCACGATCAGCGGCACGGTAAAACCATCGTTGTGACAGCTTGGGATTCGGAGCAATCCCCCTGCCTGTGCGGTAGAGGAATCCCAATCGGTGTTGGGCTTCCGGGTGCCCCTGTTCGGCTGCCTGCTGGAACCAGGTGAATGCTTGTCGTGGGTCAGCCTCAGTTCCCGCCCCTTCAAGATATAACCGGGCCAGAGAAAATTGGGCATCGGCAAGACCACGCTCAGCCGCTTGTGAAAATAGTTGGAACGCTGTATTTGTATCTTTTCTGGAACCAAGCCCCAGATAATAAAGTCGACCCAACCGATACATCGCTTCATCGCATCCAGCTTCAGATGCCCGACGATACCACTCCATGGCTCTGGAATAATGAGCTTCACCCTTCACACCATTTTTTTCATATCTGAGACCAAGTTGGGTCTGAGCTTTTCGCGACCCATTGGCAGCCACTTTTGCCAGCCATTCGACATCCACATTGAGACCGTTGCCCGAAAAGTTTTCACTACTATTTGTTTCGCTCCCGGTTCCCCGGCGAAACCAGTAGGCCGCCTCATCAAAATCTTTATCCATACCCCGTCCGGAAAAAAGGAGTGTGCCTAAACGGCTTTGCGCTCTCTTCATTCCCTGCACTGCGGCCTTCCGGAGCCAGCGGGCAGCCTCGCGGGCATTGGGATGACAACCATCCCCCTCAAGATACATTTCACCCAACATGCATTGAGCATGCGGGTTCCCTTGCAGTGCGGCCCTTTTCATCCAGAAAAATCCCTGAACCCTGTCCCGGGTCGAACCTTTTCCTATACGATAAATTTCTCCGAGCTGAAATTGCCCGTAGTCATGGCCTTGCTCTGCCGCTTCGTGGAACAGCGCGATGGCTTTTCCATTATCTCCACTTCCACCTTGCCCATTTTTAAGCATCCGGCCCAGATTGTATTGTCCCAAAGAGTTATTTTGCTCGGCCGCTTGTTCATACCAGTAACGGGCTGCACCAAAATCCGGTGTGGTCCCGATACCATGGTAAAGTGCCCGGCCAAGATGATATTGCCCAAAGGGATCTCCAGCTTCTGCGGCAAAACGGTATCGTGAAAAAGCATTTTCAAGAGACACCGGACCTGCAAGACCATTTTCCTGGATGATGCCCAACAGAACTCCCGCATGCGAATAACCGCAATTGACAGCACGTTCCAGATGGTCTCTTGCCCCTTCAAAATTCTGGGGAATCCCCACACCCAGGAATGTCAAAACACCCAGGTGAAAATCAGCATCATTTATTCCCTGGCGAGATGCCTCCTCAAACCAGTGGACAGCTTCTTCCAGATCAAGTGAAGTCCCTATTCCCTGTTCCAACAAGCGTCCCAGTTGCAATTGAGCTTCAGGATGACCCAGCATCGCTGCCCTTCTCCACCACAAGACGGCCTGGCTGAATTCCTGCTGGTCAAACATCGCCTGACCCCGTGCGAACAAATCTTCCGGTTTAGGAGATTGTGCAAGGTCAATGAACTCCAGGAATTCGCGCGCTCTTGAATCTTCCTGACTCACAGCTTCACACATCCAGTAAAGCGCCTTTTGGGGATCCTGCGCGACTCCTTCTCCGGAATAATAAAGTGTGCCCAGTTTGAATTCGGCCAACTCGCAACCCGCTTCACAGGAAAGATGGTACAACCGTGCCGCTTCTTCCGCATTCCGGGTCACACCGCTGCCGGTTTCATATAGTTCTGCAAGATTGTACAGCCCCTCAGCATGTTGTTGCTCTGCAGCCTCCCCATACCAGTGAGCGGCTTGCTCCATATTTATTTCAGTTCCCTGCCCAGTTTCATATAAAAGACCCAGCTGGTTTTGAGCATCAGCCAATCCTTCTTCCGCTAACTCCTGAAACAATTCAAAAATATTGCGCTGGCTTAAATTTCCGCATCCTTTATTCAAATACATGAGCGCCAGGTTGAATCGCGCTTCAAGGTGGTTTTTCTGGGCAGCCCTCCGATACCAGTGCAATGCTTTTTCCTGATCGCGGGAAACGCCAAACCCCTGCTCATATAAAATTCCAAGATAAGTTTGTGCCGGGGCGTAATCCTGGGCTGCAGACTTCCTGAACCAGCGAAAAGCTTCCCGGTAATCAGTACCCTCGCCATATCCTGTGGTGCGCATCACACCCAGGTTGAACTGTGCCACCGGGTTACCCTGTTTGGCCTGCCTGTACCACGAGCGAACCCGGCGCGGGGTCAAGGCTCCCATCAGACGTGAGTCCATTGACCTGGACTGCCCTTCTGAAGAACCTGTACAGGCACGAACAAGAAACCGGGTTTCAGAGGATTTACTCCAGGAGACTTCTTTTTTTTGTGATCTGGAATTTGATTTCATTGTCATTCACAAAATAGAACAATCCGATGCCAACCGGGCAACACGCATTTTCAGGGAATCAATCTTTTCCTGGGCTTCATCTGCCATTTCCTGAAGAACATCGCGACCTTCCGTTTCACCTTTATTGCAATAGGTTTTTAAACGCGCCATGTCAGAGTTTCGCAGTTGTTCAATTTTTTTTTCTATTTGCAATAACCGGTGGCGAACCTGCCCCGTCTGCTTCAACACGCGGGATAATTGCTGCCTTACTGAATGGGATTTATCTTCTTCAGGAAAATTCGCCTCACCTTCATCTATCAATGCACGAATTTTTTCGGAATCCATTTCAAGGTAGGCTGCATTGAGACGCGCCATTAAATCGTGACGTTTTTCCCTTTCTTCAGTATCGGTTGTAAGATCTGGATGAAATTTTCTTGCGGCTTCGCGAAACAGCTTTTTTAAAGTTTCATCGGGGGTGAATGGATCCCCTTCACCAAAAATATCCGCTGAACCCGTATCATCTGTTTCTTCGGATTCATCAAATGAAAAATTTTCCCAGTCTTTTTCAAAGTTTTTCTGTTGGTCACTGACGGTCTGCGATCCTGAGGAATCAAAACCTGCGGCAAAATCGAGAACACGTTTTTTTAGACGTTCCAGCTCGTTTTGACGCTCCCCCATGATCCTGTTATAGACATTTTCAAAAATTTGGAGCTCGTTATGTAAAGTCGACAGCTCCAACTCCTGTTCCGTAAGTGATTGCTGGAGTGCTTTCAGTTCCGCCTGACGACGCACCAATTCTGCCCGATCCAGGGTAGCGGTTTCTGTTACTGTGCTCATATTTCACTCCACAAAACGATACTGAAAAAACTTTATTCATCTTTAACCAGATAATTATTATCAAGGGGTCTTTAGGATGTGGCAAGCTTATAATTATATTTTTCAGTATTTTGGAACAAATTTACATTGGCATCCGGATATTTTCCGTCCTGTTAATAAAGTAAAACTCGGTTAGAATAACGACCCATGACCTCCTCTCTTTTTCCAGATTCATCAGAATTTATCAAGCGGGACACTCGAAAGACCCGTTGGGCCATCCCTTATCATTCAGAATGCCTGAACGCCCGAACCCATGTTTTACTGGGTCAGAATGGGGATTCGCTTGATGGAAAATCTGTTTTCGATGCCGCCTCACATATTGGAACCCTATCCTATGCTGCCCTACAACTGGGAGCGAATCATGTGAGGGGAGTGGACTCTGAAGCTCGAACGATTACCACCGCAAATGAATTATTCGAACACCACGGAATCACAAAGGACCGTTACCGTTTTGAGGTGGGGGATGTTCTGGAATTTCTGGAGGAGGCGGGACCCAACGCTTTCGATACGGTCCTGTGTTTTGGCATGTTGTATTACACAGCGGAACCCTACCGGCTGCTCAAGCTGATGTGTCGAGCAGCGCGTAACTGTGTTTTAATCGACACCTTCACTGCCAAATACGCCGCGCTGACAGGAAAAGACGCGGCCCATATTCTCCCAAATGTAACGGACGAAACCTGGCAACTGCCGACCCTCATCACCACGCTAACCCAATCAGCCAAAAAAGATTACACCCTGCCGGAATCATTTCCTTATAAAGACAACCCCGTTTCACTCACCGCTTTCCCGACTGAATCTCTGCTGGAATTATGGTTTGATTCGCTTGGGGGGACTTATCGGAAGCTGGACTGGTCGGCTTATAAAACACGCGATTGTTCCTGGCGGGACCTCATGACACCCGATCAGAAAAAATCATCGCATTGGGCGGATGTTTATACGGCGGGTGTAAGGGTTGCGTATCGACTGGATCTTAAAAGCTAGGCGGACTCTGGTTCAAAGAATTCGGTCGACCCGTGTTATCGTTCCATTATTATTGAACGCCTGTGCGTAAATCGACCAGGCCCCGCCGAGGAAAGCTCCGGTCACAGTAATCCGCTCACTCATGTGGTCGTAACCCATTGCGCCTCCACCTCCCCCAGTCCCATAATCACCATAGACAGAGACCGCGGCTCCCGGGTGACCGGCGAAATGGCCGTTTGCGAGAATGCTGGTTCTGAGACCAACGGCATTGCCCGGATTGGGCTGGATATGCGCTGCCAAAATTCCATTCCCCGTATCCAACACGACAAATGAACATCCGGTCAGCATCCCTGTGACCATCAGGATATGCGCAGACGGCACCGGCAACAGATAACCGGCAATGGCGGGAATAGCAGTCGCCCCTTCGCCCACCATCTGGACTGAATGCGCATTAAACGTTGTCGCACCGACCGCAACAGCACCACCCCCATGCCGACCGATCGAAACTTTGCGGGTGCCGTGTTTGCGTAAGTTCCCCAAAATCTTTCCTGGACGATAATTATCATATCTCGGCACAATTTTTCCTTTTACAACTTTAATGTCGTCAAGCATAGAGGCGACATACTGACTCACCCCCGAGGCGCCAGGATCTCCGGCAATAGAAACCTGGTTGTAACGTAAGAAAGTACCGGGTGTGGTCTTGAGCTTGTTGATGGCTTGAGCTGCTGATAGCATGGAAAACCTCTGGAGGGGTGGGGGAACAAGCGGGGATGGAATCTGAAAATTCCCTGGTAAAACCATACATTAAAAAAGCAAAATAGCAATCCTACCCCCCAGGCAACGCCTTCACCATTCTCATTCCATCAGCTGACCAAAAAATAACCGTTGGCTACCACCTCCTTCATTAAATAGAGACCTTTGCAATAAGCCCAGAAGAAGGACTGACTTACTCACAATTATTTACCTCTTCTAGAACTGCTATTTGCCTCCTTAAATCCCCTCCTTAAAAAAGGAGGGGATACAGGGGAGGTTGTTTTAATGACCCCTCCCGCACCCTCCCCTTTCCAGGGGAGGGTAATAAATGGTTACCCAAAAGGTTCTGTTGAATTAGAAATTATGGGTATTGCAGTGGTCACCTATAAATAGACCCGGAAAATAGGGCCAAAGGTTCCCCTCTAAAAAAACTTATTTTACATTGACCGTCATGATGACGAACTCTTTATTCATCTGGGTTCCCTGATGCGGCTCAACATAGGTTCCATCGTAGTAATACCATTGCAGGGGAACCATCTTCCCAAGTTCTTTTGGTTGTCTGGGAAGTTTGCTTACATCCAGTCCGTTTTCGATAAACGTTTTTGGGTTCAGGTAATACACAATGTCTTCCTGGGTGTTTTCCGGGTTAGATGAAAAATGCGTCATGTTGTGCTTGGTCACCGTTTCCAGCATGCAGTATTCACCGCTGGCGTTTGTGATATCGATCGCTTTAATCTTGGAACCCGGAGCAAACAGATTCGCGATGGCGTTGATTTCTTTCTTCGCCGTTCCTTTTAATTTCAGGACAGGTCCAAATTCCTTTTTAATCGACTCCAGTTCTTTTGCGGGATCGCTTGAAGCAAAAGCCGGATTGGAACTTCCAGATAAAACCAGCAGACCAACCAATAAGGACAGCGTTATTAAGGGTAAGTTGAGGTTTCGTTTCTTGTTCATGATGTTCCCTTTTCAAAGATAAAATTTTAAGAGTTGGAAAATAAATTCAGTTTTTTTTCAAGAAAACCTGGTACAGGCTTCCCAAATTCTTAAACCAAGAATAGAGAATTCCATAGATATTAAATATCGACAGAAGGACAATAATTTCGGGCCCTTCATTGATTTTTCGCATAGTAAAACTACTACAATTCAAAAGATGGCGATTATTAAAGGACACATGTTCTCGATTTACCCCCTCCACCTTAAATAAACCCCTAATTTCATCTTCTTAAGGGAAGTTTCTGTTCCCTGGATATACGTTTACACAGAAACCCTCTCGTGCTAAAAACATAGGCATATTATCGGTTTAGGAATGACAAGGCAGACGGATTGATGGATTTCCAATAGAAATTCCCAAAACTCCGAAAACCATTGGGCTTTTAATTCTGATGACAATTTTATACGGCTACCGGATTAATTTAAGGAGAGGGAAAATGTTGCCTGCGAAAAATCATTTTTTGGGAAAGAGCCTTCATCTGGTTCTTTCATTTCTGCTACTCAGTTTTTTTGCAAAAACCGCCATTGCCCAGACACCCTATCTTGTAAAAAATATTAATACTCAACCTAACCCGGTTAGCAGCGGTCCGAGAAATTTTGTACAGGTGGGTTCCACTACCTTCTTTACCGCGCGTACACTCGCTGAAGGTGTGGAACTTTGGAAATCTGACGGCACACTAGGTGGAGCGACCCTGGTAAAAGATATATTCCCAGGCCCTGACGATAGTTCACCCTCAGAGCTCGTAAATATTGGCGGAACTCTATTTTTTATGGCTTCAAATGGAACAAATGGACAGGAGCTTTGGAAGTCAGACGGCACCACTGCAGGCACGGTGATGGCCAAAGATATCAATCCGGGAACTGGCAACAGTTCGCCAAGGGAACTGGTTAATGTAGATGGGACGCTTTTTTTTCAGGCCAATGACGGGACTAATGGAACGGAGCTTTGGAAATCTGATGGCACCACTTCCGGTACAGTACTGGTGAAAGATATCCGGCCCGGACTGGGGGCTAGTTCGCCTTGGGAAATGGTAAATGTCGGGGGGACGCTATTTTTCAGGGCTCTCAATGGAACAAATGGACAAGAGCTTTGGAAATCTGATGGAACGACTACGGGCACAGTATTGGTTAAAGATATCAATCTAGGTTCTGCAAACAGTTCCCCAGGCAGCTTGGTCAATGTGGCCGGAACACTTTTTTTTCAGGCAGATGACGGGATCAATGGTCGTGAACTATGGAAGTCTGATGGGACATCTTCAGGTACCGTTTTTGTAAAAGATATCAATCCAGGGACTGGGGGGACTGGGGGTAGTCCCCCTGGTTCCTTCTTAAATATGGGAGGAATACTGTTTTTTTCAGCTTTTGATGAAACCAATGGACTGGAGCTATGGAAATCTGATGGGACGCCTTCTGGCACAGTATTAGTAAAAGATATCAATCCAGGGAGTGGAGGCAGTGGACCTGGGGAACTAGTTAGTGTAGGCGGTACGCTATTTTTTAGTGCAAGTGACGGGATCAATGGAGGTGAACTTTGGACATCAGATGGAACGGCTTCTGGTACGGTACTAGTGAAAGATATCTATCCAGGAACTGAAACCAGTTTCCCTCAGGAACTGGTTGATGTAGAGGGGACTCTTTTTTTTAATGCCAATGATGGTGCAAATGGGGAGGAGCTTTGGAAATCAGATGGCACGACTGCCGGTACAGTGTTAGTAAAAGATATCAATCCGGGGACTATGGGCAGCGGCCCGATTGGACTCGTTAATGTAGGCGAGACATTATTTTTTACTGCCTATGATGATGCAAATGGATTAGAACTTTGGAAATCTGACGGTACGGCTGTTGGCACATTACTCGTAAATAATATTGGAATCGATGAAGGGGGTAGTTTTCCAACGGAATTCGTTAACACAGGCTCAACACTGTTTTTTATGGCTAATGACGGAACAAATGGGCATGAGCTTTGGAAATCTAATGGAACCCCTTCGGGTACGGTGTTAGTGAAAGATATCTTTCCAGGGCTTGCGGGTAATTTTCTGGCTGAAATTGAAAATGTTAGCGGAACCCTGTTTATTACAGCCAGTGATGGCGTAAATGGACAAGAACTTTGGAAATCAGATGGTACCCCTTCAGGAACGGTGCTAGTAAAAGATATTGTTCCAGGGGCTGGGAGCGGCATTCCGAGATTGCTCACGGAAGTTGGTGGAACGCTGTTTTTTCAGGCAAATGATGGAACAAATGGACACGAGCTTTGGAAGTCGGACGGCACGGCTGCGGGAACGGTAATGGTTAAAAATATTTTTCCAGGGTTTGGGAATGGGGCACCTCAAGAACTAGTAGATTTAGGAGGAGTTCTTTTTTTTAGAGCTTCTAATGGGACGAATGGTTGGGAGCTTTGGAAATCAGACGGCACCACTACTGGAACAGTGTTAGTAAAAGATATCTTTCCGGGGTTTGCAAGTAGCAACCCAACGGAACTACTTGATGTGAATGGAACACTTTTTTTCACTGCTACAAATAGCGTTGGAATCAAACAGGAGCTTTGGAAATCAGACGGTACCGCTTCTGGTACTTTATTGGTAAAAGACATTAACCCCGGGTATGCGAAAAGCGACCCGAAGGACCTAGTAAATATAAATGGGACACTGTTTTTTACTGCTGATGACGGAACAAATGGACGTGAGATTTGGAAATCAGATGGCACAACAACTGGCACAGTCATGGTAAAAGATATCAATCTGGGGACAGACGGTAGCAATCCGGAGGAACTCATAAATGTGGACGGAACCCTGTTTTTTACGGCTAGTGGTGGAATAAGTGGCCGGGAGCTTTGGAAATCAGACGGCACGACTGCTGGTACCGTGATGGTTAAAGACATTAATCCAGGGCTTGGAACCAGTTCTCCACGAGGTCTTGTTGATATAAATGGGATACTATTTTTCACCGCTTCTGATGGGATAAATGGAGAAGAGGTTTGGAAATCAGACGGCACCTCTTCGGGCACCGTCAAGCTTCCAGATATTGCGCCGGGTTCTTTTTCCAGCAATGCACATGAATTGACCCAGGTAGGTAATACCTTATTTTTTTCTGCGAATGATGGCCTCACGGGTCGGGAACTCTGGGCCTTTTCCCTTCCAAAATATCAGGTGCTCAATGATTTCGATGGGGATGATGATTCCGATGTTCTGGCTGTCCATTCCAGCGGGGTGCTGGTTTCGGTGCGATTGGAAAACTCGGTGTTCCAGGATTTCGGGTTCCTCCTGCAAGCCGACCCGGCGGCAGGCTGGACGGTCAACGCTACGGGGGACTTCAACAACGATAAAAATTCCGACCTTCTTTTGTACAACACAACCACCGGTGAATACCGCACCGTTCTGCTCGATGGCAATTCGGTATTGAGTGACACTGTCGTGTTCACAATCGATCCGGTTATCGGTGTCGAACCTCGCGGTGTTGGCGATTTCGACGGCGACGGTGAAGACGAAATCATCATCTACCATCCGCCGAGTGGTTTCATAGGGTTGGTCTATCTTGCAAGCGGAACGTTCTCCTCTTTTGAAGAAGCAACAACGATTGATATCGCGAACAACTGGACTTTAAAAAACACAGGGCATTTCAACAGCGACAACAAAACCGACCTCCTCATTACCAACACGGTCACAGGGGAATCGGCTGTCATCGAAATGGATGGTTCCACCGCAACGCCTCCAACCTCTATCTTCACCTTCGATCCAAGCTCTGGATGGACAGTAATCGACACTGGCGACTTCAACGGTGACAAAAAGTCGGATGTTCTCATACTGCACACGTCCGGTGCGCTAGGCGTACTGGTTATGGATGGGCTGACGTTCCAGAGTTTTTACGTGCCCGGTGGTCTGTCGCCCGGTTGGGAACTGGTAAACGTCGGCCACTACAACAGCGACAAGAAAGCCGACTTCCTGATTCACGACACCAACACAGGCGACTTGTTAACCGCCGTTCAGGATGGCGCGACTGTCACCACCTACACACCCGTGCTCAACCTCGGCGTTGGGTCGGGCTGGTCGTACCACGGCGGGAAACCGTAGACACTTCTTTGTTTTAGTTTTAGCAACGAGAAAATGGGTTTAGAAGGCACTGCCTTTCAACCTGGCCCTTAAACTAATTATTTCAACAATGTGAAAGTCTGGAAATCAACAAGGATTTATTCTATAAACACTAAAACCTATTTGGGCAGCCAAATTATCATTGACATATTTTTAGCGCATGCCTAATAATCGACAATCGAAATGTCACCTCCTTTTCTAAAAACAGTACCACCCACTCTTTTAAAATAATCCGTTTTGCTGTTTTAAAAGAAAATTAGTCAGATTTACATTTGTGTGACAAAGATGTCAGAAAACAATAATGGACAGACACCCTGGGCTATTTCTTTTTTATTGGTATTTTCCGGAATAATCGCATTTCAAACTTCTTCCCCACTTAAAGCCTCCCGCCCTTCAAATAATTTTGAGATAAAAAATAATTACTCCCAACTAGAGGAAATAGATTCTCGTCTATGGGAAGATCCTTTTGCTGCAATAGAAAGATTAAAAAAAAGAAATAAAGACGATTTAAAGGTATTGGCTTCCGAAAAATTCCTCATCACAGAAACGGGTGACCACGAAATCGAAGTCAATGCGACTCTTAAAGAAACAGCAAAAGACTTCTTCTATAAAACAGATGAAATGCTAAGGGTGAAATTATTAAATGGCACAATCTTCGATGATAATTTTGACCGTCTTTTAGTCTTGGGGGTTTTGTTTCCGGAAGGCAAATACTTTGAAGACACAGAAACCCGCCGACGGCGAAGATACGCCATTCTTTCCGCGATGGGCGAAGAGGGCTACACCCCAAACAACCCCAAAAAAATCGGGATACTTCCATACAAAACCAATAACAACACACGATCTGAACTCATTCCTTTTGAAGGACTAAAAAAAGGAAACGATCAAGTTCTCATTTTTTGGCTGAATGAAAGTTTTTTTAATTCGATTAAATTTCCTGATAGTGCGGAGCCAAAACCATTGAGGAGCATCATTGATTTCATGGATTTCCTTGCAAACGATCCCGAGAACACAAAGGTTGTTTTTAAAATCATTGGCCCCACAAGCTCAGACAGTCTAAAAAATATCCTAAAGGAATTGACCCAGATTGAAAAAAATTTTCCGAAAGGCAAGATTAAACATCCACGAAAGCTGGAAATCATTTCACCCAATACAACTGCAGATGAAACAGAACTGCTAAAAACAATAAACAGCAAGGAAAATTCTATTGCAAGTCTCTTTGAAAAAGGCGCAAATGACATTTCGTTCATCAAGGCAACACCCAGTGACAAGGAATTGGCAAGAGCCGTCTGGGACGAACTAGCCCTAAGGTGTATTTCAAATCTTGACATGAATTGCGACCAGGAAAAATACAATGTCGCCTATATCTCAGAATGGGATACTTTTTACGGGCGGAAGCTACCCGAAGCCTTTAAAATCACAAAGGCGGAAAAAGGCTTTAATGGGGAAGATATCGTTTATCATTACATGAGAGGTTTGGATGGTAAAACACAAAACCCATCTTCTCCTGAAGCCAAGAAAGAAACTTCGAATTCTGAAAAAGAGACTTTAATTAATTTAGGCCAACTCGAAAAAGCCGAAGGTAACAACCAATATGATTACCTAAGGAGAATTGGCCAAAATTTAAAAAAACGTGACAAGGAATTATTTCAGAAAAAAAGAGAAAAAATTAACGCTATAGGCGTATTGGGTTCAGATATTTACGACAAGCTACTGGTCTTAGAGGCATTAAAAAAGGACTTTCCAAAAGCTGTCTTTTTTACGACAGACCTCGATTACATTTTTCTTCATAAAGATCATTTTACCTGGACCAGGAACCTCATAGTTTCATCAGGATACGATTTCCAACTCAACAAAAAATGGCAACAGGTTGCTCCTCCTTTCAGAAGCAGTTACCAGACAGCAAACTTTCTTGCAACGCTAATAGCCCTGGATAATTTTGAAAAAACTCCTGCTATGCCGGGGAAAACAGCAAATTGGATTGAACTTATTAGGTCCAGCGGTCCACTGGTTTATGAAATCGGGAGGACAAAAGCGTTCCGGCTTGACAAAAATAATATTAACGAAACCCTGCACCCTGAAAAAACCCCCTTCTTACAAAACAAAGACAGTTGGTTTTTTATTTTCCCAATTGGGTCAATTTTACTTGCAGCATTAATTTTTTACCTGATATTTCCCGATTGGAGGAAGGGATTTAAAAGGTGGTCTCCCAAAATTGCTGTTATTTTTATAGCACTCATTTTAATTATCTACTTCGATACTGTGAGTTCCACTGGTGAGATATTTTCATTTTCACACGGTGTCAGCATTTGGCCCACTGAAATAATCAGAGTTCTTGCAATATTCATTGCGATCCTTTTGTTTTTAAATGCCAGAAAAACTATCAGGGAGAGCTCTGATAACTTGAAAACATATTTTTTGACCGAGGACAAAAATCTTAATAAAAATTCCCATCGTTTTAAAATGGTAACCGGGTTCCCTGGAGGCCCATCAAAATTATGGAGATTCATAAAATCGCCAAAAAAATTTCTTCGGGCCTATGAATGGAGTTTAATCCCCAAAAAACCAAAAAATGGCTGTATCAATCCGGTTAGTTTCTGGAAATTATTCAGGCTACTGGATTCGTTTGGATTCCGAATGTACAGGACATGTGTATTATCTATCCTCTTTACGGCATTTGGCATCCTCATGGCCAGACAATGGCCCCCTTACATACCTTACCGCGGAGTATTTAATCTGACGTTTGATTGGATTATTCTTTATTGCCTCCTGATACCATCATTTTTAATTCTGGTGTTTTTTGTTGTCGATGCGACCTCCCTTTGTTCTCGGTTTTTGCATGAACTCCGTAGCAGGCCAACTGGCTGGAAAAAACATACGCTTGAAAAGCTCCTATCTCATAAAATAGAGAATGATACACACATTCAGTACTATAGAGATTGGGCTGATATTAAAATTGTCGCCAAACAATCTGAAACTATCCAAAAAATTATCATTTACCCATTTTATATTGAGTTCCTGGTAATCGTTTCTCGTAGCACCCTGTTTGACAGATGGGATGCCCCTATCAGCCTTTCTATTATCTTTTTTCTCTGCGCCGCATTCCCTATTTTTTTCGCATATCGCCTTCAAATTGATGCCAAGAAAATTAAAGAAAAATGCCTTGAAAACTTGTCCCAGAATATAATCAAATTAAAAGAGCAAAACTTCCCCGAATCCAGAAAAATAATTCGACAATTGAAAAAATTTGCTACAGAAATTGAAACTATTAACGAGGGCACCTTCCGTCCTTTTTCTCAACAACCCGTCATCCGTAACCTATTAGTCCCATTTAGTGGTTACGGAGGGCTGGCTCTTTATGAGTACATTATGTTATCAACCTCTTGAACTTCACAAAACTGGCAAAAATAAAGATAAAACGAAAGGAGCAGGTCTTTTCTAAACTTCGATTTTAAATAATCAATTTTCAGTGTTGAGCGGTGCCAAACTGTAAACCCGGTCTGCTTCTCTTGCCACCTTGCCGTGGATGTACAGGGCCAGCCAGCGTTTGCCACCCTCGCGGGCCACGGTGTAGGCGATGTCCTTGAACAACACTCCGGGGTTACCTCTCTTAAAAGTCTTGTAGGCCAGCGTGGAATACTTCACCGCTTCCCCGACCTTGTACTTTTTCAAATAATCAAACCACTGACTGTCCAGCACAGTATCCGCCACTCTTTTGATTTTCAAAAGATGAGACAGGCGCAGGTCGAGCACTTTTGATATGACCTTGCGGTCTTTCAGTGACGATAGACTCTCGCACATTCGCGACAAACTGAGCAGACAATCCAACAGGGTCGCTTCTTTCAACGGCTGCTCGGCCTCCGGATGGTAGTTTGCAGCGATGTCCTTCACCAACTGCCGGTCGATCTGTTCGATCTCCTTCCACGTCAGTGTTTTGGTGGCGAGCAATAATTCCCTGCGCGACTTTTCGACAATGGCCCGGACTTCTGGAGGAAAATCCGCTAACTCGACCTTTGGCTCCTCCAGATCATCCAGATCTTCGAGCACTTCGTCATCGGGAAGCTGGGGGCGGCGGTCCGGTCCGCCATAGACCTCCAATGCCACTTCCCCAAGCGCAAGGTACCAGCGCACCAGCATCCGTTTAAACGCAATGTCATATAAAACGAACCCACCGGATTTGAACAGCCAGAACAGGGCATCGCCACAGCGCGCAATATTCGTCGCCCACTTCATGATGAAATAGACATTCCAGCGCCGGGCAAACTTTCCGAGGGTAGAGTTATCCCACGCTTTCTTTTTCTGCCAGGCGTTTTGCAGGGTTTCGATGTGACGCAACCGAAGTTGCAACAAACCGCCCATCCCCGGCATGCGGGTCAGTTCCAGCAACGCATCCTTTAATCTCAGAAAACCGGTGAGCATCGGCCCGATACGGGCACGGGTCAGAGGATCTTCTGAATCGGGATGATACGCCGCCGCCATCCCCGATACCATGGTGCGGGACACCTCCCACGCGTTGAGTTGCCCGGCATCAAGAAACCAGCGCGCCTGCAGGGAATCCACATGCGCCAGCAGGATTTCAATGGCGCGTCTTTCTCCTGGAGTCGGTGCTGTTTCCCAACGGGCACGCAGGTGGGCGAGTTTGGCATCGTCACTTTTGGCAAGTCGACGGTAGACCTTTTTCTGTCGACGCGCCCAAAGCACCGTTCCCAGAGCAATCGCGACCGCACTCCAAATCCACCAGGCCTCAAGCCAGCTCAGATCCATTCCTTCAGAAAAAAACATGTTGTTGGGTCCCGATGGTATTAAAAAAGTTGGATGGCTGACATAAAAAAATAGCTGGATTGGATTCAGATAACATGAAGCATGTTGAACAGAAAACTAGTTGCAGGATAGATCAAAATAAAATTCACTGCCCTCACCCAGGCGACTCTCGACACCCACTTTCCCGCCATGAAGGGAAATTATTTTTTTCACAATGGCGAGACCCAGGCCCGTGGATTTTTCTCCGCCTGTAGGTCTGGAAGTCAGTGTCTGAAATTCACCGAACAACAGTTTTTGGTCTTCGGGCGACAATCCCGGCCCTTCATCACGTACAGAAAACCTGACAAAACCTTCCCTGGCTTCAGTCACTATTTGGACTCGGGTGTCGGGTGGTGAAAATTTGATCGCGTTTCCAATAAAATTACCAATGACCTGGACAATGGCGCTTTCATCAAATTTCACCTGCGGGATTCCACCGAGAGACGTTTCCAGGCGGATTTGTTTCTTCTCTGCCAGAAGCTGGTTCAATTCAAACTGGGTTTGAACAACCCTGTTCAAATCCTGCAGTTTCATATCAAGATCAATTTTTCCACTTTCAATTTTGGAAATGTCTAGCAGGTTTTCCAGAAGACTTTTCATGTAGTCGCTGGAATTGAAAATTTTTTCCAACAGCTCTTTTTGTTTGTCGGTGACCGGTCCTACCGTCTCCTCTTTAATAATTTCACTGAACGATCGAATCAGATATAGAGGGTTTCTTAAATCGTGCGAGGCGATACCAAGAAACTTGTTTTTCGTTTCGTTCAACTCCTGCAGCTGGCGGTTCTTTTCCCGGATTTCCTCCTCCACCTGCTTGATTTCCGTAAGGTCTCTTTCAATGGCAGCGAAATGAGTCACTTTACCCTGCTCATCCCGGAGGGGGATGATATTTATATCAAGCCAGTATTTTTCCCCGGACTTTGAAAAATTTACGATGGTGGTTCTGAAAGGTTCCTGCCTCTCCAGGGCCTTCCTGATCTCTGCCCGGGCTTCTGGAGAGGAGTCCTTACCCTGCAGTATCCGGGGAGTTTTACCTACCACCTCATCAAGCAGGTAGCCAGTGAGTTGAGTGAAGGCCTCGTTTACATAGACAATCCTCGGCCCCGGATCGTCAAGGGGAAATGCTTCAGTTACGATCACAATATCATTGGCAGACTTGATAATATCTTCGTATGAAAAACTGGAATCCATATCCCCCCCCATGTTTTCAATCGATCAGGTCTCAGAGTACCATCATTTAGGCGGCATTCAGGTGAATCAAGCCCTGAAACCCATTTGACAGCCCGGAAACCATTAATTTTGTCAAAGTTTCAACTGCCTTTCAGGACAAAAAACCCCTCAATCCAAAAAATATCTGATTTTTTTAAGACTTAACCCCTTTTATTTTCAACCATTTAAAATTTTATTTCATTTTGTCTAGAAAATAATATTGACATATTTTTAAATTTGTCTAATATAAATCCTAGACACCAACTAAAGAACAACAAACAACATGACCATCAAGTTCTATTCAGGCCACCAGGAGGCACCCAAAATGAAAACCCAAAAAATAGCATCAGCCATCTCAGCAATCGCATTCGCATCCCTGCTCGTCGCCGGAACGGCCTCAGCGCACTCAGCTCACGACCACAGTCACCTGCCGGTTGGCTGGACTTTCGATAAACAGGTCACAAACAAAATACAGAAGAACCTGGAACAGGGTCATAAAAAGACCGGGCTTTCCTCTCAGGAACAAAAAATTCTCGGCCAATATGGAATAGGGATCGGAAACTCCTTCAACACCCGTGTGGATGGTCAGACTTTGAAGGTCACCCGAACCGATTCTGGAATCCGTGTTGAAGGCCAGATCAAAATGTATGCCGATGGTCTTCAGGAAAATCTTCCGATTCGTGAGAATGCAGAGGTTGCAAGGTCTTCCTTCTCCCAAAACCACACCGGTCACGACCATAGCCACCTGAAGATGTCCTGGGTTTTCAATCCTGCCATTGAAGAGAAAATACATGACGCCCTCGTGACCGAACGTGCACATAGAGCCATCGGATTAACTTCAGGCGAGCAACGGGTTCTGGAACGATACGAAATCAAAATCGGGAACTCCTTTTACACCTATGTGGATGGAAAAACGTTTACGGCTAAACGCACCTCAATGGGTTTACGGATCATGAATGAAGTTGATGGTCGCACAGTGGCCTCTGCTCCGGGTGCTGGCAGTGGGTCCTACTGAGCGGGAGTTCGGTCCCGGGGAACCTCCTTTTCCCAGTGGTCAGGCAGATCCCGGGACCGGCTTCTTTTCGGAAGCCTGGTCCAAAAACCAGGCCCAAAAGAACTGAAGTTTTGAACAACTTACTAACCCCTCGTTAACTGGAAATTAAAATGCAATCCACATTAACCATAGGCGAACTCGCTCAAATGACAGGATTCACCACCCACACCCTCAGGGTCTGGGAAAAAAGGTACGGAGCCCTCGACGTTCTCCGGCTGCCATCGGGTCACCGGCGTTATCCCCGGTCTGAGGTTTGTCGATTACGGGCCGTTTCACAGGTTTTGAAACAGGGTCATAAACCGGCAAAAGTTTCCTCCAGCAGCTTGGAGGAACTCAATCAGCTGCTTGATGTCCATCCCACACAAATAACAGCTTCGTTTCTGGAACAAGATTTCCTGGAATACCTCCCTGAAGAGCCATTAACCCAGGAATGGTTAACCGCCACCGATTACTACGATGAAGTGACCCTAACTAAACTATTAAGCAGGGAATGGAGGGAGCGCGGCCCCCTGTTATTTATTGAAGAATGTTTAACACCGTTTCTATCGGCGGTAGGACTTCGCTGGGAAAAGGGAGAGTTAGCAATTTCCCAGGAACATTTTGCCTCCGACTGCGTGAACGATTTCCTCTCCAGTAAATGGAGAGAATTAAACAAAGAAAACAAAGGGCAACCAATAATCCTGACAACGCTCCCCGGCGAGCCCCACCGCTGCGGTCTACTGATGTGCGCAGTGGTTTCAGCCTTCGCGGGCAAACGGGTTATTTCACTCGGCGTCAACACGCCCACAAAAGAAATAGTGAACACCGTTAAGCGTAGCCAGGCGGTTGCCCTAGGAATCAGTATCTCGAGTCATTACCCAAAAGACAGATCATTGCAGTTCCTGACCGCCTTAATGGAAGATCTTCCTCCCACAACAAAACTCGTTGTGGGAGGAGAAGGCAAGCCTGTTCTTCCAGAAAATATTTTCACCTTTAACAATTGGGGAAATTATTTTCTCTGGATTAAGAACCTCTAAAAGCGAAATCAATTACAAACGTTCACCATTTTTATAAAAATTTGATCAAAGGGAGAACATAATGAGGAAGGAAAATATTCTGATAACTGGAGCAACGGGCTACATAGGACACAGCCTGGTACAGCGCCTGACCGAAACCAATTTTCCCGTCCACTGTCTGGTTCGCGAAGAAAGTGTTGAAAAGCTCGATCCCAAAGACAAAACCAATATTCGTATTGGAGACCTTCTCGATGCCGAGAGCCTTTCCTCCGTTTTTAAGGGAATCGACATTGTTTATTATCTGGTCCACAACCTGGACAAAAAAGACAACTTCGAACAACTAGAAAAAAAGGCTGCAATCAATTTCGTTACTGCTGCAAAAAAAGCGGGTGTAAAACGGATCATATATCTAGGCGCTCTTGGTAACCCGGAAGAGAAAGACTTGTCCCCACATTTAAAAAGCAGAAAAGAGGTGGGCGAAATCTTAAGGGGATCGGGAATCCAGGTCATCGAATTCCAGGCTTCCATTATTATTGGTTCCGGGAGCCTTTCGTTTGAAATGGTGCGAGCCCTGTCCGAAAGACTGCCGGTCATGATCATGCCAAAATGGGTCAGCGTTCTGGCCCAACCCATTTGCATACGCGATGTCCTGGAGTATCTGGTGCAATCCATTTATCTGGAAACAAAAAACAACGAAGTGTTTCAGATAGGCGGGCGCGATAGGGTGACCTATAAAGATTTGATCTCTACCTATTCAATAAAACGCGGTTTAAAAAGACTGTTGATTCCTGTTCCAGTCCTCACTCCCGGGCTATCCAGTTTATGGCTGGCTTTGATAACTCCGCTCTATGCACGGGTGGGTAGGAAATTAATTGAAAGTATTAAAAGCCCGACAATCGTGCAGGACCGGCTCGCAAGTTCGGTCTTTCCCAATATCCACCCCATGGGAATGGAAGAGTCTATCGAATACGCACTTAGAGAAAAACCAATTGATATCAAAATTCAGGGGCAACAGGCTTATTAAAATGGGCATGTTATTAATATGATATAGTTTCTAGTATGGTCGGAAGTTTTTATACCGCCACCCTATACAGGAATCCTATGAAACCCTTCGCTCTAATACGCATCTCCATTTTTCTTCTTGCCCTGCTTTTAGTTCTTCCGGCATGCGGTTCAAAAACACGGGATGAATATATCCAGGAAGGATTGGTCTCCATCGAAGCCAATCACGTACAGGATGCAAAAGTCGCTTTCATGCAGGCGATCGATGCTGATCCAAAACACGCCGAAGGCTATTACCATCTGGGCAGCGTCTTTAATGTCCAGAAAGAATATGAAAATGCAGTAGAACAGTTCACCATTGCCATCCGTATCGACCCCACCCATTTCGACGCCCACTACAGCCTCGGGTATGCTCTTGAACAACTTGGAAAAAAAACCGAAGCTGAAAAAGAATACGCTATCTTCAGACGCCTCAGGAAAATGTCCAAAAAACTGGAAAATAAACGGCAGCAAACAGGATGAATAACCGGAAACCTGTCAGGTGGATCGCAGCCGTGTTGGTCATCGGTCTTTTGGCTGGCTGCGGTGGTGGGTTTTCCAAGAAGACCAAACCGCCTGTAGCCGGTGAACACTTTCCCCAACAAAAAACAAGCGACCTCCCCCAGAACGCAGTTGAAGAAAACAACGAATCCTTTCCTGAAGAGGATGTTGAAGAAAAAATCATAGCGCAATCCCTAGCGCCCCCATCGCGACCCGTATTCCAACCCACATCACTTCCTACCGGTTCGCCTTACCATCCTTCAGACCTGTCGCAGTTACCGACAACAATCAACCGGACGGATCGCTCTACCATGGTACTGGTACCGAAAGGATCGTATCTTGTTACTAACGCCAGGCGGGTTTCGGGTGGACCCTTCGGCAACAAAGAGGCACTCTACCCCGTGCCGATGCCAGCGTTTTACATCGACCAACACGAAATCACCGTGTCGCAGTTTAAACGTTTATATTCGGAATACGATGAAACCGCTTTTACCGGGGGTACCCCCTGCCCAAACTGCCCGGCAATGGGCATCACTCTGGAAGAAGCGGAATCCTATTGCGCCCGAACGGGCAAGCGGCTGCCATCTGAAGCACAATGGGAAGCCGCAGGACGCGGCACCCGAAACCAACCCTATCCCTGGGGCAAACGGTTCGAATCAGATCGTGCCAACCTCAGCGGCGACAAGGATGGTTCCAAAGGACCCGCCAATGTGGGGTCGTTTCCTACGGGAGCGAGTGCTTTCGGATCAATGGACATGATCGGCAACGTGTGGGAGTGGGTCAATAGCGGAGAATCTACGGTAGCGTTCAAGCCTATGCTGGGAAAAACGCTTTCCGATAAACTGGAGGAAACCCGATCCACATCAGTTCCTTCACGGCCCAAACGGATGGGACTGGTCAAGGGAGGAGGCTATCGGACCACGCCGATGGTTGCGATTCTATCAACTCGGCATCGAGTCCCGGCCGACATGCGCAACCCCACCTTCGGCTTCCGCTGCGTCAAACCGCATCTTGGGAACTGACTTCTGGACTCTTAAAAAACTCTGAAACTCACCTTTGCTTTTGGTTTTATACAATGTTCCCTCTTGTAAAGAGGGTGATTATTTTGGACTGGCTTAGGCGTAGTCCGAACCTTGCGAGTTACGCGTTTGCAATCCATGGCAAAACTTCTTCTACTTTCGGGTTAAGGCCCGACGCTCTCCGAACAGAATTGCCCACCATCATCAGGCATTCCCTTTGGATATAGAAAGGAAGGCGGCCACCACCCCAAAAGAGGTCTTTATTCCAGTATTTCTGAAATGCCAGGGCCAAAGAAGTTTATCTTTAGAAAAATCATATAAGCGCACACAATTTGAGAAGGCCGTAACTTGGCTTTGGCAGGGGTAAAGTCAAGTTACGGCCTTTGAACCGCGGTGGCTCAGGTTTTGATGAGGGCGAACGCTTAGGAACAACCCGAGGTCGCACCGCAAGAAACGCATTTCAGGCAGGTCCCGTTGCGGACCAGTGTCATCTGTCCGCATTCTCCGCAAGGATCGCCTTCGTATCCTTTTAATTTTGCCAGCACCACTGCGGTATCGGCTTTCATCACAGCAGTCGCAGACGATTCGCCCTTGGCGTGCCCATTGCCATTCCCGTGACCATTTCCATTTCCATTTCCGTTACCATGGCCATTGCCATTACCCGGAGTTGCAGGTTCAGGAGATGTTGATTCCAGTTTCGGATCAGATCCATCAAGCTGTTCTCCTCCACCATCCGGATAATCCGTGTCATCATCGAGGAGTTCTCCCCCACGCTGCAGGGCATCGGCTCGCAAGTCTTCCTGTGTCACCTGCGCCAGATCATTTCGACCTAGATAGGTAATCGCCAGCTCGCGGAAGATATAATCAATGATCGAAGTTGCCATCGTAATTTTGTCATTGCCGGTGACGATTCCGTTTGGCTCGAAGCGGGTGAAGACAAACGCATCGACGAATTCTTCCAGCGGGACACCGTGCTGCAACCCGAGGGAAATAGCAATCGCGAAGCAGTTCATCAGACTACGGAAGGCGGCGCCTTCCTTATGCATGTCGATGAATATCTCGCCGAGATCTCCGTTGTCATAATCACCCGTGCGAAGATAAATTTTGTGTCCGCCCACCACCGATTTCTGGGTATACCCCCGGCGGCGCATCGGCAGTTTTTCGCGCAAACCCTTTTTAACATCCCGTTCGATGTATTTAACAATCGTTCGAGCTGCCTTGACCGGATCCTGCCGGACTTCTTCTTCGTCCAGATCGTCGAAAGCAAAATCTTCGCGGGCCACAGAGTTGAGCGGCTGACTGAGCTTCGACCCATCGCGGTAGACGGCGGTGCCCTTCAGCATCAGTTTCCAGGACAACATGTGAGCCTTTTCAACTTCCTCAATGGTAGCTTCATTCGGCATGTTGATGGTTTTGGAAATCGCTCCGGATATAAACGGCTGGGCAGCGGCCATCTTGTAGATGTGCGCTTCGTGCCGGATAAAGCGTTTGCCGTATTTACCGCATTTGTTTGCGCAATCGAATACCGGGTAATGCTCGACTTTCAAGTGCGGTGCCCCTTCAATCGTCATGGTGCCGCAAACATGATCATTCGCTTTCTGGATCGCGTCTTCTGAGAAACCGATTTCCTTGAGCAGGTTGAAGTCCAGAGCATTCAGGCGGTCCTCGCTCAGGCCCAGCGTGTTCTTGCAGAAGTCTTCACCCAGCACAAATTTGTTGAACGCAAACGTGATGTCAAACGCTTTGGGCAGTTCGCACTCAATAGCCTCGATCAATGTATCGGTGAAACCTTTTTCCTTGAGCGATTCACGATTGATACCCGGCGCGTTTTCAAAGCTGCCGGCGCCCACGCAGTAAGCGACGATGTCCTGCACCTGATTGTGGGTGTAGCGCAAATTGCGAAGCGCAAGAGGCACGGACTGGTTGATGATTTTGAAATAGCCACCCCCCGCCAGCTTCTTGTATTTGACCAGCGCAAAGTCAGGTTCGATCCCCGTTGTATCGCAGTCCATGACCAGGCCAATCGTGCCGGTCGGAGCGATACAGGTGGTCTGGGCGTTTCGGTAACCATACTTTTCTCCCATCTCCAAAGCCTTATCCCACGCCTTGCAGGCGGCTTCCCGCATATATTCCGGGCAGAAATCAGGATCAATAGCTTGTGGCAGTGTGGTCACGCCTTCGTAATCATGGGAACCAGAATTGTAGGTGGCACGACGGTGGTTGCGCATTACACGTAACATGTGCTGGCTGTTTTCCTCATAACGAGGAAATGCTCCCAGTTCCTTTGCTATTTCTGCGGAAGTGGTATAGGCAACCCCGGTGAGAATTGAAGAAATTGCGCCGGTGATAGCCTGCGATTCATCAGAATCGTAAGGAGTGCCAGATACCATCAACACCGTACCAAGGTTGGCATACCCCAGACCCAGAGTGCGATATTCAAAACTTTTCTGCGCAATAGATCGGCTCGGGAACTGAGCCATCATTACTGAAATTTCGAGAGTGATGGTCCACAACCGGCAAGCGGTTTCAAAAGCGGGAATGTCGAACCGGCAGGCTTCGGCATCGAAAAAGCGCATCAGGTTGATAGACGCCAGGTTGCAGGCGGTATCGTCCAGGAACATATACTCCGAGCATGGATTCGACGCGTTGATGCGGCCGCCTTCGGGGCAGGTGTGCCATTCATTAATGGTGGTATCGAACTGGACACCCGGATCAGCACACATCCACGAAGCTTCATTGATACTACGCCACAGGTCACGGGCCTTAAGTGATTTGGTCGGTTTTCCGGTGGTCCGTCCTATAAGGTTCCAATCTCCATCCCGCTCCACTGCCAGCAGGAAATCGTTGGTCAGACGAACCGAGTTATTGGAGTTCTGCCCCGCGACAGTTTGATAAGCTTCGGATGTCCAGTTGGTGTCGAACTCTTCAAATTCGATATCCTTGACGTCCTGTTGGCCCAGTTGAATGATACGAAACAGGTAGTTTTCCGGAACATAATCACGGCAGGCATCCCGTAAAGCTTTCTTCAGTTTCTTGTTCTTTTTGATGTCGAACCGCTCGGCGTCGTTGTCCCAGGCCCAGCATGCGGCAAGAACAGCCTTTAAATGTTTACGGCAGATCTTGCTGCCCACAGCCAGAGCAGCTACCTTGCGCTCCTCTTTCACCTTCCATTCGACGTATTCCTCGATGTCCGGGTGGTCAACATCCAGAGTCACCATTTTGGCTGCCCGACGGGTTGTGCCTCCGGATTTAATCGCACCGGCAGCGCGATCTCCGATTTTAAGAAAACTCATCAGACCGGACGATTGTCCTCCACCCGACAAGGGTTCACCTGCTCCCCGCAATTTAGAGAAATTGGTGCCCGTTCCGGATCCGTATTTGAAAAGACGCGCTTCATGGGTCCAAAGATCCATGATGCCGCCCTCGCCTACAAGGTCATCATTAATCGCCTGAATGAAACATGCATGCGGTTGCGGGCGCTCGTAGGCTGTTTTAGATTTCTGAGTGACACCAGTTTCTGAATCGGTGTAGTAATGGCCTTGTGGGGGTCCTTCGATACCATAGGCCCAGTTCAGCCCGGTGTTGAACCATTGCGGAGAGTTGGGGGCTCCACTCTGTGTGGCCAAAAGCCAGAACATTTCGTCATAGTAGTTTTTGGCGTCCGCCTCGGAAGAGAAAATACCTTCTTTCCAGCCCCAATAAGCCCAGCAACCGGCCATACGGTGGAACACCTGCCGGGAATCATCTTCTCCTTTAAATCGCTCCGATTCGGACAAGGAGGCCATCGCTTGGTTATCGGGTTCGGAAGGGCACAACCATTCCGGAACCCCTTCTTCAACCTTGCGCCGGGTTTTGGCAGGAACTCCCGCTTTGCGGAAGTATTTTTGAGCCATGATGTCGACCGCTACCTGGGACCAGCCCTCGGGCACAACCACCTTGTCCATTTCGGAGACTACAGAGCCATCTGCATTGGTGATTTTGGAAGAACGTTCTTCGAAACGAGGACTTCCGTGGGATTTTTCTGTAGTATCTGTGAAGTAGCGGGGGATTTGCATTTAGAGCTCCGGCGGGAAAAAGTTTCTAACTATTGTGTTTAAAGGCCTTTTATAATCTGTCATGTTGCCAAACAGGATAACGACCCTCCATACGCCATATTTTGTACCGGTCAAAATTATGGCCACAACATGTTGTATTGTCAATGATAATTTTCGGCAGGAACAGCATACCAAATTTTAAGGATTCGGAAACCTTTTCAAAATAAGTCTTTAATAATCAAATGTCTTTATTTCCGGTTCCTGCTTCTCAAAATGTTTCTCACAGCTAATAACGGGGTACAAAATAGGGTATAGGCTTTTCACCCCTGATTTAAGCCTTAACAAGGGTGGAGACCTTCTAAAAGCCTGATATTTTGGCTTTAATTCGATGGCAAGGCGGGAAATTATTTAAAATAAGCCTTGGAACCCTGTGGACTTCGGGAAACCCCTGAATTTATGCAGGATTTTTTGGTGAATGGTCAGGAGATTCAGACCTTACGAGGCTAAAATGTGGCGCCGGTAGACCAGAACTGAACAAGAACAAAATATAGTGTCTCCGATTCTGTAAAAACAGTATTTTTATCTGATTTCGGGTTAGTGTGACCTGAGTATCCCCCTTAATTAACGAGAGCTTTGCACAATTTGAAACAAGGTGCGCACCATTGCGGGGCCACTGCGACGAAGCAATAGAGCCGGGCAACGCCCGGAAGAAATGGACAACCCCCCTCTGGGTCTACCCCTTCGAGACACGAAAGTTCAGGGAAAATACCACGACTGCGCTCCCTCTGGTCGCTCGCGATCACTTTTTTTTGACTCGGTTGTTTCAGAACAACACTGCTTTGATACCGGGATTATGCCAAGGTCTCTTAGTTAATCGACTTGAATTCACTTCGCTTGCAATCCATACCATTTCACATTTATAATTTTTTATAGACCTGCTTATCGAATATCCAATAATCTTCAGCATTGTACGCTATTTATTTATTCATGAACTGGCGCGAGGGTGCCATTTTTCCACCTCCCCTCCTGCCAGAACAAATCTACCGGCGCACCTTGTAAGGAAAACTGGATGAATTACATCAAGCGCTTGGATTCTGTATTTGCAGCCAAAGTTATTACTCTCCTTTCGCTATCCATTTTTTGGTTTTTTTTCACATTCAATTCTTCACGCGACGAATTTTCTCACGAAGCTGCCAGTGTTTTAAAATCTTATGTGGCGTTAATTCTATTAACCCAGTTTATTATTATTTTCTCTTTAAGGGCAGCTTCCCTGAAAAAGATTTCACGCAGCTTGTTCCCGATATTTTCGACCCTTAATATTTTCTCTCTATACATTACTTTTGAAACAAACTTTATTCAGTTGGAGTCCGGGTATCAATTGGCTGTTTTATTGCTGGCTGTATTTATTTTCCATGCGATGTATCAACAAATAGCACACGACCCCGGCACCCGGGTGATCACACCGATAGCGGCTATATTGCTGGCACTTTATGGAGGCTTTTTCCCTGATTTAAAAAATTCACCGCCTTTACAGGAAGCCCCGAAAAACATCCACAAGGTCTCGTTTAATAAAACACCAAATATTTATTTTGTGTCCTTTGATTCTCTTATTCCAGAAGCGGTCGCGAACAAATATTTAGGACTTAAGTCCATTGCATACCCGGATATCTTGAGGCAATACAAAGCCCGCATCTTCAAAAATGCATTTGCCGATGCCGTCCCCACCCAATCATCCTTAAACAGCCTGATTGCACTTGATATCGGGGAATGGAAAAAAAACCAACAGCATCCTTTAAAGTATCTATTAGGCCATTCCAATGGGGCTCTTTATCAAATCTTAAAAGCTAATGGTTATTCGCTAAACTTTTTTTATACCGATCATTATTTTGGTACAGAAAAAGGGCCTTATCTGGACAACTATTTTACTATGAGCAATTACCCCCATTGCCGTTTTCTAACTAAACTGACGCAGGAATTTGGCTTCTTTGGAGTCTGCCACTTCTTAAAGGGAAGTCTCAAAAAAAAGACCTCTTCGGAACTGGCTCAGGATCTGCTCGATTTCTGCCTATCAAAATTTTCGTCCCAAATTAAGAATGGCTCGCCCAACTTTAACCTGGCTTATTTGATATCACCAAAACACACGCCAAAAAACTTTGTTTACCAAAAGGCATCTGACCTGGAGAGCTATAAAAAACGATTCGACACCAACAGCAAGAGTGTTGCATTGCAAATAGAAGCATTAATTAATTTTGTAAGACAGAAGGACCCAGGTGCCTTATTGTTTATCTTTGGGGATCATGGCGCTTACATGTCACGCAGGCTAAATCATGCTGAGAATATGACTTTTATCCAACAAGATCGGCATGGAGTAATGGCAGCATTTTATCCTCCTCAGGTCTGCGCCCAGTCCTTTGACAACCCATATTCACAGGAAGTGGTCACGATCTCACAAATTGGCCTGATGATGATTCGCTGCCTTGCCAACGGCCAGGAGCCACTAATGTCCCCAAAAAAAATGGGCGCAGAAGCAGTTAAACCTTTTTTAGGGTACCAGTATGAATAATTTAAAAACGCTTCAAAAAATCTGCACATTTTTGACCCGACAACCCGTTCTCACTTCAATGCTAAAAAGGGTTCGTGGTCAGAGTCAATATTCAGAAATGTCCTTAAAAAAAACCGGGGGCCGATACCTGGACATCTTTTTCCTGACATTTTTTCTTTTTATCGCCGGGACAAAAAATGCTTCAGCCTATATTGACCCAGGAACAGGCGGGATGATTATTACAGCCATTCTGGGGTTTCTCGGTGCTATCAGTTATACAGCACGAAAATACTATGCGGCCTTGAAGAACTGGTCACAGGGGAAAAAACCAGAAAGTGATACTGAGGAAAAATCCGATTAACTCGAACCGGCTTTTTTGGACATGACAATTCAGGCAGATGCAGGTTCATTCCGGGACCCGGGCAACAAGGTCTACCGCATAGGGAACAGTGTATTGCGTGGAATGGACCCGGCATCAATGGAATGTTTCAACCGATTGAACAAAGAAAACTTTTACCAGGAGTTCCTGAAAAACAATTTTATCGTCTCCGCAGTTCCGCAATCCCCAGAAAATAAATATGCAACAGAGATTTTAAAATACGGCTGGGCAGGAGTCCTCGAGCATGATTTGATTCCCTTTATCTCTTATCCCTATGAATGGACTTTTTCCATGCTCAAGGACGCGGCGTTGCTCCAGTTACACCTCATTGAATCCTCTCTTGAGCACGACTGGACCTTGAAAGACGCAACATCCTACAACATCCAGTGGAATGGCATTCTCCCTATTTTTATCGACACTCCTTCCCTCGTCCAACGAACCAAGGGCGAGCAATGGGTCGGGTATCGTCAATTCTGCATGCTGTACTTGATCCCCTTAATGCTCAAAGCATATACAGGAATTCAGTTCAATCCTCTGCTGCGATCCCAACTTGACGGTGTTAGCCCTATCGAAGCCGCAAACTACTTCAAGGGTCTCAATCGTTTTAAGAAAGGAGTCTTGACGCACATCATATTTCCAGCAACAGTGGAGACTCGGATCGTCAAAAACAAACAAATTGCCAGCGCCCAAAAAAGAATTCAGCATACCCGGGCCATGGTTTTGGGTCTGGTCCAGGGACTACAAAGACTGGTTCAAAATCTCGAGATAAAAATGGAAGATACCGTTTGGTCACAGTACGACAAGACCCATTCCTATATGGAAGATGCCTTCAATAATAAAAAGCTGTTTGTTGAAAAATATGTGTCGCTTCACACAAGACGGTTAACCTGGGACCTGGGATCCAACACAGGAACCTTTTCAGAAATCAGTGCCCGGCATTCGGACTATGTCGTCGCGGTCGATGCAGATCATGATGCAGTGGAAAAGCTTTATCGGAAAATGAAGAGAGAGAAGCAATCAAAAATCTTGCCTCTGTTCATGGACCTATCCAATCTATCGCCAGGTCAGGGGTGGAGAGGAGCTGAAAGAAAGGCTTTTGATAACCGCGAACAACCAAGCCTCGTGATTTGTCTGGCTCTCATCCACCACATCGTAATATCCAAAAATATCCCGATAGCATTCTTCCTGGATTGGCTGCGAGAGTTAAACTGCGAGGTTATCATCGAGTTTGTTACCCCGGAAGATGAAATGGTTCAAAAGTTATTGTCTAATAAAAGCGGATTTAATCCAGACTATGAACTTGAAACATTTATACGGGAAGCGAGTGAGCGATTTAATATAGTCGACCAAATGCCTTTGAAAGATGCAAAACGGCACCTGTTTTATTTGACTCCCAACCATTAGGCCTCCTCTAGAAAAAGACTTTTGCAAAATTCGAAAAACAAAAACGAGAAAATTTGCGGTCGCTCACAATAATTGAAACTAAAACAGGATTCCTGTGTTCTCAATTATCCAGAATCTCGACTTGTACCTTGCCCAGGAATTCCATCAGCTTGATCGCTCCCTGGTAATTGCCCACCGATAATTTGATATGGGTCGCATCCACTGCGTCCTGCCCAAAAGTCGGGTCCAGCGCACGCCATTCCCCCACATACACCTCCGGCCATGCGTGATACAGAAATCCTTTATATTTTTTTGAATACACCAGACCGTTCACCACCCGGGTGGGAATCCCCTCTGCCCGCGCCAACGCTGTGAACAGGTTGGTATGAGACTGGCATTCACCTCGTTTACTGTTCAGGGCATCGAGGGCCGTAAAAGCGTCGACCATGACTTTTTCAAGTTGTTCATGAACCCAGCCATTGATGAGAAGAGCGGATTTCCATGCATCTGTTTCCCGGCCAACAATCAACCGGGCCTGACCACGAATCAGGCCATTGCGTGACTGGATTTCCGCTGCTTCTTCCAGGTATTTTGGGTCTGGAACATCCGTCACCGGTCGTTTCGGTCCGGGGTTTTGCATCGCCCTTTCACGCTGGATCAATACCGTTGCCATAAATCCACCTTGCCCATCCGGCTCAGCTTTCAATATCTTCTGACGTTGATCCTGCGGCACCGAGTCCGCTTTTTGCAGCGCCGACATTTTCAGCTTCAGGGTTGACAAGTTACCGGGGTTTTTTATTGCACGATTCGGTGTGACCAGACTCAGCGTGATGAAATTGGATACAGAGATGGCTTTTTTATCGAGTTTCTGTGCAAGGTTTTTGTCTTCCTGCAAAGACTCAAAACCCTGCTGGGTACTTTCGCGCAAAACTGATCCATCGGGCGTGACCCACAAGGTCGTTTTCATTCCTCCGTATTCCTGCACCACAACAATCGCATCGTGACTTTGTCCTTTAATGTCCACTTTTTCATGACGGAGAATGGCGTACGTCATCGGAACGATCATCTGGAATGGTTCAATAAAAAGTTTGAGCGTTCCCTTTTTGCCTATATCAAGACCTCGGTCGAGAATATTCAACCAGGCCGTGGAAGATGGCACAACATCCACCGGGAAATCCATCGATTTAGTTTTCTGATAACCACTGGTAGTCACCTCGTATTCCAGCTTGTCATTCACCCGTTGTCCGAGGACCCGCTGCCGACTCCCCATAATTTCCTGCAGCAAAGAGAATTTTTTTAACTGTAGATTTTCATCCAGAGTGGTGATCTGGCTGATAATAGTAGTCTGGTCTTCTCCACCCGCATGTAGACGAAAAAACACACGAGTATGGACCTCAAGATCCTTGCCCTTATGTTTTACCTGACTGTGCGTGAATCCCAGCTTGTGACCTTTGAAATAGGTCCCAGACCATTCATCCCGTTCCTGAACAGCCAGAGGGGACGCTGCCAGTGCAGGAAGACCTGCGACCAGAATTAACAAAACCAAAATCAGTAATGCTGTTTTTTTCATGAGACAAGATTAACAGGGTGACAACAGGAAACACAAGTTGCCAAAAGGAAATATCCAGTAAAGAAGGCTTTAGAATTTAAAGGGCCCTGATCCCTTGCATAAACCTGCCGAAGAGACGGTTTATTTTCGATAGCCCTCTGACAATACTCCCCTTATAATAAATATCCCGGCACACAACCCAACAGGTCTCCGATGGACGGCGACCCGAAACTTCAGGAGGTGTTAATGCTGATCACCAACACCGAGATCATTCCCGGTAAAACCATTACGCAATTTCACGGCATGGTTTCCGGATCGACGGTAAGAGCAAAGCACGTCGGGCGTGACTTGATGGCAAGTTTTAAGAATATTTTTGGTGGTGAATTAAAGGGGTACACCGAATTGCTGAGCGAATCCCGCAAGGAAGCTGTGGAACGGATGACCGCGCAGGCCAGGCAAATGGGAGCAAACGCAATCATCAACGTCCGGTTTTCAACTTCATCGGTTGCCTCAGGTGCTGCTGAACTCTATGTTTACGGCACCGCCGTCACCCTGGCTTAGGGAGACCTTTTATGGATAACCTGATTGCCATTATCGTCCTAACCCTGATCGGCTTCATCACAGGTAAGGTTGCCGAAAAGAGGCACTACACCTCTATCAAGGAGCGTGAAAAAGCCACTATGAAACTGCCCACGACCAATACCAGGAAACCGCTGGGCGTAGAGCCCGGAAATGTACGCATGGAGCTGGTTTCGGGGTCCGTGGTAATTTCGGTCGACTATTTCAAAATGATGCTGGCCGGTCTCCAGAATATTTTTGGCGGTCATGTCACCGCCTACGAACCTCTTATTGACCGGGCGCGCCGCGAAGCCATATTGAGGATGAAGGAACAAAAACCGAACGCCATCCAGATATTCAATGTCCGTATTGAGACCACCTCTATCTCGAAAAATGCAGGTCGGGGCGCTGTCGGCAGCGTTGAGGTCCTGGCGTATGGGACCGCGTTGACCAAAGCCCACTAGTCTGTGCAATACACACCCAAATTACCTGAAGAAAACGACAACGTTTCCTCTTCCTCCCCGGTTAAAGATTTTACTATCCTGCTTTCGGGACTGATCGGAATCATCGTTGTCGTTTACATGGCTCTGGGCTTTGCGATTGATTGGGCTGTGGAGAAAATGGATCCCAGAACAGAAGCGAAAGTATTCAAAACCATCTCGTTTGACCTGGGACTTGACGAAGACCACGATGTCCGAAAATCCGCCATCCTCCAACGCATGGTGGATGAACTGAATCGAGACTGCACCCGGCTTCCCGTAAAGTTCAAGGTCTATGCAATTCCTGATGAAATGATCAACGCCATGGCATTACCCGGCGGAACCATCCTGGTTTTTGGCGGTCTGCTCGATATCATGGACTCGGAAAATGCGTTGATGATGGTGCTGGGCCACGAACTCGGCCACTTCAACAATCGCGACCATCTTAAAGGAATTGGTCGGTCCCTCGTATTGATGGTCCTGTCCTCCATGCTGATGGGACCCAATAATATGCTCAATGACTGGATGAGCACTTCCCTGACGCTATCACAACTGGCCTATTCAAGAGGGCAGGAATCCAAAGCCGATGCTTTCGGACTGAAAGCCCTGCAGTGCCGGTACGGTCACGTTTCCGGCTCAACCCAGTTTTTTGATACGATGTCAAAAAAGCACCATATCGGAAATGTACAGAAGTTTTTTGTTTCACACCCGGTAAGTGAGGAACGCGTCGCCAATCTCAAAGCACTGGCCGCGCAACAGGGATTTGGCGAAGGCAAACTCACCCCGCTTCGGGAAGAATTAAAAACAGAAAAACTGATGGAAGATTAGTTCTTCACTACATTCCCTGGGATTTTTCAAAATATTCATTGAATCCTTCCCAACTTTAAAACAAAATTTTTATGTAATGGTCTACTTTTTCATTCGACTAAGCTGTCGTCAGCATATGATTCATTGACCAAGGAGGCCGTATGGCCAAACGCGACTACAACCTTATTGCTATAGGAGCCGGCTCAGCAGGTCTGGTGACGACTTACATCGGCGCGGCGGTGAAAGCCAAAGTCGCACTCATCGAAAAACACAAGATGGGAGGTGATTGCCTCAACACGGGCTGCGTGCCGTCCAAGGCGCTGATTAAATCAGCATCTGTCCTTTCCCATATAAAACGCCATAAAGAGTACGGTATCCGGAACGCCACGGCGGATGTCGAATTTGCCGAGGTCATGGAGCGTGTCCAAACGGTCATCAAAAAGGTCGAGCCGCACGACAGCATTGAGCGTTATACAGGTCTTGGAGTGGACTGCATCACCGGCTCGGCATTTATCAAATCACCGAACGAAATCGAAGTAAACGGAAAGACCCTGACCACGAACAACCTCGTCATAGCCACCGGCGCGCGTCCTTTTGTTCCACCGATACCGGGGCTGGATCAGGTCGACTTTCTGACTTCGGACAACGTCTGGAACCTGCGTGAGAAACCAGAGCGGTTGGTAGTGCTCGGTGGCGGCCCCATCGGCAGCGAACTGACCCAGACTTTTTCGCGGCTCGGATGCAAAGTCACCCAGATTGAAAAGGCGCCCCGCCCCCTGAACCGCGAAGACCCGGAGTGTGGCGACTTTATCAAGAAACAGTTTGTGAAAGAAGGGGTCGACGTTCGCACAGACACCACCTGCAAATCCATTGAGGTAGAGGATGGACGGCAATACGCGGTAGTGGAAAAGAGCGGTCAAGAAGAACGCATCGAGTTCGATAAAATTCTGGTGGCCGTCGGGCGCGCACCCAACACGAAGGGTTTTGGACTGGAGGAGTTGGGAGTCAACTTGACCAAACGAGGAAATATTGAAGTTGATGATTTCCTTCGCAGCACTTCCCATTCGAATATCTATGCGTGTGGAGATGTTGCAGGTCCCTACCAGTTCACACACACTGCTGCACATCAGGCCTGGTATTGCGCGGTCAACTCGCTTCTAAGTCCTGTTAAAAAATTCAAGGTGGACTACAGCGTCATTCCGTGGTGCACGTTCACCGACCCTGAAGTCGCACGGGCAGGCTTAAGCGAAACTGAAGCGAAGGCCCAGAACATTCCGTACGAAGTTTCCACCTACGGGATCGACGACCTGGATCGGGCTATCGCTGACAGTGAAGACCATGGTTTTGTGAAAGTGCTCACAGTACCGGGCAAGGATAAAATCCTGGGCGTGACCATCATGGGTCACCATGCAGGAGACCTGATTGCAGAGTATGTGCTGGCGATGAAACACGGGATTGGCCTGAATGGAATCCTCGGAACCATCCACATTTATCCGACGCTGGCAGAGGCCAACAAGTATGCGGCAGGCATCTGGAAGAAAAACCATGCACCACAGGGGTTGTTGAAATTAGCACAAAAGTTTTTCAACTGGCGCAGGTGAGTGTTGTCAGGAATTTCACGTCCAGGCAGGAGTCAGATTTCGATATAGATACCGTCGTCCCTCAACAGGACCCGGTAAACAGGCATTGAATTGGTCCGGTCATACTTGAGCAAACCTGTTTTAAAATTCCACGGGTGCTCCTGCCCCGAACAGGTCACAAATAAACCGTTGATCTTGCCTGCAGCCAGGCTGGCACCGCATTCCTTGCAGGTGTCGGTGACAACAAAATACCTGTTTTTTGCAAAATAGATTGACAGTGGGTACGGGTATTCGGTCAGAGGGTGAATAAGTTCGACATACTTGGCTTCACCTTCCACCGGAAGATCATTTGAGTCGAGCAATTTGACTTCAGACATCCCGATTCACCCTTCTTCCTTTGGCAGATACGGACCCCAGTGGTCCCGGAAATACTTTTCAAGATCCCAACGGAACTTGCCTTTTAAATGGGGCAGTTTTTCAGCCACATCGTGATCGAAGGCCACATAGTCCTCCGATTTTTCCTGCAACTCTTCCGAGCGCTTGATATTAGGATCCAGATAAGATTCCCCGAGTGCTGAGGTAGCAACGATAAGCTCCGCTCCCTTGCGAATCCATTTACCAAGTAACAGGCGTTCCTCGTCGGAACCGGGCTCGATGGCCATAAACAAAAAACTCCAGAAAATTGAAATTGATAGAACAACTCAAAATATAACAGTGTCCCCGGCAGCTTGATCGTGGGTGGATTTTGAGCGGAACATAAGGTAGCATAGGCCCAATCCAAGATCAAATAATCCGGTATTAACCGGGTTTATTTTTTTAGAAAGGAAAGGTTAATGACCTCCGATACCGAATCCTCACACAGTGCAGAGGACTGGTTTAAAATTGGCCTGGACCGCGGCCGGGCAGGCGATCATCAAGGCGCAATCGAAGCTTATCAGGAAGCTGTTGAGCAGGACCCCAATCATTTTAAAGCTTATATGAACATGGGCCTGCGCTACGGTAAGTTGCTGATGAATGTCAAAGCGCTGGATTCCTTCAAAAAAGCTATCGACATCAAACCGGACGATCCTATTGCGCATTACAGTCTGGCTCTGACTGCAAACTTGTGTGGCCTTACCGATGATTCCATCAAGCATTATAAAGAAGCGGTCAGAATTAAACCCACCTATGCAGAGGCCTACAGTAATCTTGCGACAGTCTATTACCAGTTCAAGCAGGGTAAGGATGCGATTGAAAATCTGTTGATCGCGCAAAAACTGTTTGATGAGCAGGGTAACCGACAGATGGTCGCCACCGCACAAAGCCTGCTCCAGGATTTATACAATGAGTTTAATATGAAGCGGGAAGACTTTCCTGAGGGTTAATCACCGCTCCACCTTGCGGTGGGCGATGTACAACCTGTAGGCAACAAAACTGGAACCTTGAAGCCCATTTCTTTAACCACCTTGCGGTGGGTTACTCGGCGCAGGGCCAATAGTTGACCTTTTTTGAGCCAAGGGGAATTTTAGAGCGCGTCGCACAACACTTTCCGCTACCGTCCGGCAGGGACACCTCATGGATTATGATGTCATTATTTTAGGCGGTGGATCGGCAGGCTATTCCGCTGCCGATACTGCGGAACGCCAGGGAGCACGGGTCGCAATTGTCGACCCCGGGCCCCTGGGCGGGCTCTGTATCTTGCGTGGGTGCATGCCCACCAAAACCCTCCTGCGTTCATCCGACGTAATCTCTCTAATGAAGCGTGCACGGGAATTTGGACTGTTGCCAGTCGATGCGCGTGCGGATCTTTCTGCAATTATCGACCGCAAGAATAAACTGATCGACGAGTTTGCCAGCTACCGCATAGAACAACTGCATAATCCTCGGTTCTCTTTGATTCAGGAACGAGGAGAATTCATCTCCCCCAACGAAATCCAGGCAGGAAGCAAAACCCTCAGCGCGGATTCGATCATCATAGCAACCGGATCTGTGGTGAACCATGATTTTTCTGTCCCCGGACTGGACAATGCTAATTGCCTGACCAGCGATGATGTCCTGACCTTACGCGAACAACCTGAATCCATGATCGTGCTGGGTGGCGGGCCTGTCGCGCTAGAACTAGCCCAGTTTTACCAGCGCATTGGCACTCAGGTGACTTTAATCCAGCGTAGTGCTCACATCCTGTCTACAGGCGATGAAGACCTGGCGCGACCGGTTGAGGAGAGGCTGCGTGAGGAAGGCATGCAGGTGTTCACCGACACAAAACTTTTAAACGTTAAAGAGACTGCCGGTCAAAAACAAATTGCTTTTGAGCACGAGGGGAAAGAGCAGACTGTCGAGGCAGCAACCATTTTGCAGGCGTTGGGTCGCCGACCCAATATTGATGGACTCAATCTTGAAGTCGCTGGAGTACAAACGGAAGGAGGCCGGGTCAGAGTGGATGCCGAAATGCGAACCAGCCAGAAAAATATTTTTTCGATTGGTGATGTTAACGGTAAACACGAGATAGTTCACATTGCCATTGAGCAGGGTGAGATCGCCGGCCACAATGCACTCAATGCGGATAACCCTCGTCGCTACGATGACCGTTTGAAAACATCCGTTGTGTTCACCGATCCGCAGGTGGCCAGTGTGGGTTTAAGCGAAAAAGAATGTAAAGCTCAGGGCATCGATTATCGTGCCGCCTCGTATCCATTCAACGACCATGGTAAATCAATGTGCCTTGGAGAAACGCATGGCCATGTAAAACTGCTGTCCGATCCCGAATCGGGGAAACTCCTCGGCGGACATATTGTCGGGCCCGAAGCCGGAGAACTGATTCATCAACTCGTCGCCATCATGTATTTCAACGGCACCATGCAGGATATGCTCAACATGCCGTATTACCATCCCACCTTATCGGAAATCCTGACCTACCCGGCGGATGAGTTGATTTTATAGAAAATAAAAATCACCTTGATTCATAAAACCCCAACGATTTCAATCAACTCTTGGTTGTAATTTAATTCCATTCCTTTGATTTACATATAGCTATAAAAGTAAATCTTGTTTTCCAAAATTTCTTATACTATATTTTCGACATCTCACACTATTTCTAGCTGACGTGGCGAAACCAAATCTTTCGGATTGGATTAAAAAAGGATTTTGTATCGGGTCCTTGGTGCTCCTTACGGGCTGTTCCGTTGGGCCATACGGGAGTCTCGCCAGTAAGGTTACCTACACTGAATCAGCAATGGTGGTGGAGGTGTATTCCCTGGGTGTCCATTTGCGACCAGGGGGATTCGATGGCGGTGCCTCTATCGGACACAGGCAGGCCGTTTATATTTTTCCCTGTTCCGTAGAAGAGCTTCGGGAAAATGGAGCCGGGTGGCATTGGTTCCATGCCCCTCTTCCAGATGGGACACCCCTGACCAGAGCGGTTTCCTCTTATGGCCTGGAAATGGAAACAACTCCTTATCAAAGGCGGGTTGCTCTGGGGTATTCAGACCAGATTGAAACCATCGGGCCCGAACCAGGTGATTCGATTCTGGCCAGAGTCTTTTTTGACCGGGAATACCCGGAAAAAACTCACGTTTTTCTGAAGGAGAAACTGGATGAGCCCCAAATCAGTTTATGTCGGTAGTGGCCTGTGTCTGCTAGCGATGCTTGTTACCCTCTCGGGGTGCGGGAATTCTAAGAATCTGGTATATCGTCAAAACACTGTAATCGGTCTGGAGGTATCCGCCAATCCTGAGGGCACCAGCGGCAAAGCCGTACTGGGCTACGACCGTGAGACCAATGCTGTCGTTCCGAAAAAAATGAAAAGTGGTGGTGAAACTGCAGGACAGGAGGCGATGTCAGCTGTATCCATTTCACATGTGCAGATCGGCTTTCTTGAGGCAAATTGTATTTACGAGGCATTTGCCACAGGAGATGCTGCCGTAAACCTTGCAGAAAACAAGGGCAAATTGCATGGTTTTCTCCAAGGAGCCACAACAAACAATAATTCTGGTTCCTCGACAAACTCCGACCAGTCAGCCGAAAGGGCCATTCCTAATTGCACAAAAGGACAATATTCAAACAACGAGGAATAACCGTTGCTTTAATGGAATATTTTTTTTCCTAAACCATCCCAGAGGATTGTGATGAAAACATTTTTGCGCCTCCAGTATTTATCATTGCTTGCTCTTTGCCTGTCACTATCTGCCTGTGCAGAAAACTCAGTCGTCTTCCATGAGCGAACCCAATTTGGCCTGAACCTGGAGGCCCGCCCCGAATTAAGCACACCTGTAAACCTCAACATGGCTTACAACAGAAACCTGCTAGCGGTGGTCCCATCAAAAAATGAAGGAGATGAGTCTACGGAAAATAGCGCTGGCAGTCGAAGTTCAAATAATGACCAAAATGATGACTCCGAAGAAGCTGTATCAATCCTGTCGACCTTTGGGGTGAACTATAAAAAAAATGAGGGATTTTTTTCAGGATCAAATGTTTTTATCCACAACCATTTTGCAACAGGGAAAGCAGCAAAGGCATTAACTAAACCTGCCTCTGGAAACGGCGGTACAGAAAGCAATGTAAATGACAGGGTGGGGAGTTCAGTGGAAAGTACAAACGGAAATTCATCATCCGAGAACATCATGAATGTTTTAACGGGTGGCCCAAATTGAAGCTACCAGGATAATAAATAGAACTTAGAGCAACGCTAAATCACATTCAAAGCGTTCACCAACCGTTCCATATCATCTTCCGATGTAAGTTCGGTGGTGCAGAGGAGGAGGCAGTTGCCCAGCTCTTCGTGGTGAGTGCCTAGGGGCAGACCGGCAATAATTTTCTCTTCAAGCAACCTCGCCTGGATTTCTTCGGCCGGTCCCGGGCATTCCAGAACAAATTCGTTATAAGTGGGTGCGTCAAATTTCAATTTGAAATTTTTGAGTCCTGCCAGCTTTCTCTTGAGTAAATCCGACCGCTTCACGTTTTCTACAGCGATTTCGCGTAATCCTTTCTTTCCCATGGCGGACAGCCATATCGTCACTGCCAACGCGCACAACCCCTGGTTGGTGCAGATGTTGGATGTGGCTTTTTCGCGCCGGATGTCCTGTTCTCGCGTTTTTATGGTCAAAGAAAATGCGCGCCTGCCTTCTCTGTCCACGGTCTCACCGACAATACGACCGGGAATCTGCCTGAGATATCTATCATGCGTTGAGAAAAAACCGACGTAGGGTCCGCCAAATGACACGGGTAATCCAAAACCCTGGCCTTCACCGGCAACGATATCGGCTCCTCTTTCACCGGGGGGTTTGAGGATCCCCAGTGAAGTAGGTTCTGCAACGGCCGCGACAAGCAGGGTTTTCTTTTCGTTCAAAAACTCTCCGAGCCCCTCAAATTCCTCAACCACACCGAAAAAGTTGGGACTTTGCACTACTACGGCACAGGTGCTATCGGTCACTTTGTTCTGCATGGCGACAAGGTCGCTCTGCCCGTTCGAGTTCCAGGGAACGCGAATGATATTGACATCCGACCCGTGCAAATAGGTTTCGACCACTTGCCGGTATTCGGGATGGACCGCATCAGACATCACCACTTCATTTCCGCCAGCCACTCGATGCGCCATCAAAACAGCTTCTGCAAGTGCCGTCGCTCCGTCATACATGGAAGCATTCGCAATCCCCATTCCCGTTAGCAGGCTGATAAAGGTCTGAAACTCAAAAACCGCCTGCAATGTTCCCTGGCTGACTTCCGGTTGATAGGGAGTGTAGCAGGTGGCAAACTCACCACGCAGGATCATATGGTTGACTAACGAGGGTGTGAAGTGCCGATAAGAACCCGCACCGAGGAAAGATGCACAATCCTCGGCACTCATATTTTGACGGGCCAGATCCTTCATCGCCGCAGTCAAATCAGATTCCGCCAGTGCCTCGGGCAACCTCAATGGCTCGGTCAATCGCAACGGTTCCGGAATGCTGGTGAACAGGTCGCCGACCCCGTCAATTCCTATCCGGTCAAGCATTGCCCGAATATCGTTTTCAGTGTGTGGGATATAACGCATAGTGTATTAACTCATAAAAAAAATGGAGGCCATTCAATTTTCATATTTTGAAAAGCAACTCTTTAGTAACAATCAGTCCTGCTCCTGTTCCTGGATAAATGCTGTGTAAGCTTCAGGAGTCAAAAGATCATCAAGTTCCTTGGTGTCGGTGATTTCAATTTCAACGATCCACCCGTCCCCATAAGGGGCAGAATTCACGAGTTCCGGCTTGGCTTCAAGCTCGGTATTGGCTACCGTCACCTTGCCGCTCACAGGAGCGAATAAGTCAGAAACGGTTTTAACTGATTCGACTACACCAAAAGTCGCATCCTTGGTCAATTCCGTGCCTGCCTGGGGTTGTTCTACAAAAACAACATCTCCTAACTGATCCTGGGCAAAATCGGTGATACCAACTATACCTTTGGAATCTTTTACTCGGACCCATTCATGTTCCCGGGTGTATAAAAGATCGTTTGGGACCTCCATGAACTACCTCCTTTATTTTTTCACGTGACTTGGAACAAAAGGCAAGGGAACAACTTCCGCCGAAACCCCCTGCCCTCGGATTTCTATCTCAAATTTCTCACCGGATTTTGATTGCCCCGCAGGAACAAACCCCATCGCAATCCCCGTATTGAGTGTGGGGGAAAACGTACCTGAGGTCACCTCACCCACTGGAACACCCTCTTTTAAAATTTTATAGTGGGAGCGGGGAACCCCTCGTGCACTCATTTTCAGTCCAACCAATCTGCGTTGAATACCCTCTGCCCTGGCCTTCACCAAAGCAGTTTTCCCGCAAAATTCGTTTTCCTTATCCAGCTTCACCACCCAGCCCAGACGGGCTTCCAAGGGGTGAATGTCGGAGTTTATTTCCTGACCGTACAAAGCATACCCCATTTCCAGCCTGAGAGTATCACGCGCACCCAGCCCAATAGGTTGAATACCATGCGGCGCCCCAGCTTCAAGCAAATGACGCGCCAGAGCGGTCGCGGATTCTGCAGGCAGGTACAACTCAAACCCGTCTTCCCCCGTATACCCTGTGCGGGAAATAATACAGTCAATTCCTCCAACCTGGCCTCGCAAAAAATGATAGTAAGCAATCGTTTCAATTTTTTCATCCGTTAAGGACTTTAAAACCTCGAGAGCTCTGGGCCCCTGCAAGGCCAATTGAGAGGTTTGTTGACTGATATTCTTTACCTCAACGTCAAACCCGTTCGACTGGCCGGTGGCCCATTCAAAATCCTTGTCTGTATTCGAAGCATTTACACAAAGGAAATAATGATCCTGAGAATGGCGATGCACCAGTAAATCATCGACCACCCCACCATTTTCATAGCACATCACGGAATAGAGGATGCTGCCATCAACCAGGGTCGAAACGTCGTTAGTAACTAAATACTGCAGATAGTCCAGCGACCCCGGCCCCGTGACTTCAATTTCCCCCATGTGGCTGACATCGAATAGACCCACCTTCTCCCTTACACAACGGTGCTCTTCCATCACTCCTGCAAACTGGATAGGCATGCTCCAGCCTGCGAAGGGGACAATTTTACCTCCAAGCTCCCGGTGCAGGTCGAGAAGCGGGGTGGTTTTGAGAGGAGTTTTCAATTCGGTCTTTTGTCCTTTGCGGGCAGCAAAAAGGCGTTTTCCTGTAATGCCCACGAGAAGTTTTTCCAGTTTATAAAAATCAGCTTTTTACCAACATCAGCCTTAGGGTGGCACCCAAGGGTCGAAGGCTATATCTTATTTACTCACAAGTTGGGGAACGCCCTTAAATGTATTTCATCACCCCATGCAAGTGAGCTCCCTGTATAATCAAAAACAATAAGGAGATCAAGAGACAATCTCCTTTCCCGGGTGCATTGTGAGGCGACAAATGGCTCCCAGTTTCATATAATGGAGCTAACCAATTGAACTATGGACCCCTTGAACGATTCACAGCAATTTGATGCCATCCTGCTGGCTGGCCAGGGCGAATCAAGCTATAAGGTCTTGAACCAGCACAAGGCTTTCCTGCGCCTTGAAGGCCGATGCCTTGTCACCCATGTTATTGATTCTTTAAGGCAAGTGCCTTCTGTTCGATCAGTTTATGTCGTGGGCCAAAAAGATGATCTCAAAAAGACTTTGATGAACGACGGCATTGATCTGGAAACCCCCAGACCGATCACCCTGCTTGAACAAAAGGAAAATTTGTATCAAAACATATGGCACACCTTTCTCGCTACCCTTCCTGAGGACCACAACAAACAACCGTTGGAAAGCGGGCCTTACCGCGACCGAGCCGTCTTAATCGTCCCCTGTGATGCTCCCCTGATCACTCCACATGAGATTGATCACTTCATTCGGCATAGCGACATCAGCCGTTATGACCACATTCTGGGAATTACACCCGAATCCCGATTGAAGCCTTTTTATCCATGCCAGGGAAAGCCTGGAATTCGCATGGCATACCTGCATTTGAAGGAAGACAATTACCGGATCAACAATCTTCACCTGGTAAAACCCCTCCGAATCGGTCATAGGGAATACATCCAGCAGATGTACCAGTACCGCCACCAACGCAATATCAGAAATGTGATCCCTTTTGCCTTCAAATTGTTTTGGAAAGACCAGCATAAAGGGTATCATTATTACCTTGGTTTGATCCTGAGCCTGTTATTCTCCAAACTGAACTGTCCGCAGCTTGTCCGGTTCTTTAAATCCTGGGTTCCGCGCAATGAGTTGGAAGAATGGATATCCAAAGGACTCGCGACCCGATTTAAAAGCCTGGCTGTTCCCTATCCCGGAGCAGCTCTGGACATAGACAATGGACCGGACTTTGAAGCTATGAAGTGTCGGTATCAGGAATGGCGGACTCTGTTAAAACAAATGGAAGGGGATCCTGTACCGGAAGATGGATCCCAGCCTGAGGTCAAGCAAAAGCCCTCCCTGGCATTTCCCCAGCTCACTAAAACCTGAGGTCGTATCTTTTCACAAGAAAAGTGACTCAGGCTTCCCCGGTAAACCTTCAGGAATTTTTCTTAGTCAGGACATCTATTTTTATGGACCAGAACCAGATTCGTAACTTTTCGATCATCGCCCATATCGACCACGGCAAATCGACTTTGGCTGACAAACTGATGTTATCCAGCGGCGCTGTGACCAATCGGGAAATGCGCGACCAGTTGCTTGACAACATGGACATAGAACGTGAACGGGGAATCACCATCAAAGCCCAGACGGTTCGCATCGATTACCAGGCTGAAGATAAAAAACAGTATATCTTCAACCTGATCGACACTCCCGGCCATGTAGACTTCACCTATGAAGTATCACGCAGCCTTGCCGCCTGCGAAGGCGTGCTGCTGGTGATCGACGCCACCCAGGGGATCCAGGCTCAGACCATCGCTAACGTAAACCTTGCCATGCAACACGATCTTTTCATCATTCCTGTCATCAATAAAATTGATCTGCCCTCAGCAGATCCGGATCGTGTCAAAGAGGAAATCGAAGACGTTCTGCAAATAGAAGCCTCAGAAGCAATCCTTGCCAGCGCTAAAGAAGGGATCGGTATTGAAGACATCAAACAGGCTGTGGTCGAACGAATACCTTCACCGGTGGGAGACGCCTCCAAACCGTTAAAAGCCCTGTTGTGTGATGCCTGGTATGACATGTATCGGGGCGCAATCATTCTGGTCCGTATCATGGAAGGGGTGCTCAAAGCGGGGTCGAAAGTCCTCATGATGGCCACCGGCCAAACCTACGATGTGGAAGAGATTGGAGTCTTCACTCCAGCTCCAAAAGTAGTCAAGCAACTGGAACCGGGAGAAGTCGGGTTCATCGTCGCCGGGATCAAACAACTCGACCAGACTCGTATTGGGGACACAGTAACCCTGCCCGAAGAACCGACAAAAGAACCGCTGCCCGGGTACAAGGAAGTCAAGCCCATGGTGTTTTCAGGGTTGTACCCGATCGATGGTGTGGATTATGAAAACCTGCGCGACGCACTGAAAAAACTCAGGCTGAACGATGCTTCGTTCAGCTATGAACCCGAAACGTCAGCAGCACTCGGTTTCGGTTTCCGCTGCGGATTCCTCGGGCTGTTGCACATGGAAATTGTACGCGAACGGCTGGAACGGGAATATAACCTGGCATTGCTCACCACAGCCCCCACGGTTATTTACAAAGTACACACCACCGATGGTGAAACGGTGATGTTGGACAATCCGGTAAAACTCAGGGAAATTTCCAATCTCGATCATCTGGAAGAACCCTATATCCACGGAACCATCATCACACCAGAGGAGTTTGTGGGCAGCCTGATTCAGATTGCCATTGAACGCCGCGGTATCCAAACGAAGATGGAATACCTCACTCCCAAAACGGTACGGCTCGAGTATGAATTCCCTTTCAATGAAATCGTACTTGATTTCTATGATGTGCTGAAGTCCCGCACCAAAGGTTATGCTTCTTTTGATTATGAATTTATAGATTTTCGGTCGGCTGATCTGGTAAAGTTGGATATCCTGTTCAATGGGGAGCTGGTGGATGCCTTGTCTACCATAGTCCATAAGGACAAGGCTTACTTCAGAGGGCGGGATCTGACCAAAAAACTCAAGGAACAAGTTCCCCGACAAATGTTCGAACTGGCCGTCCAGGCTGCCATCGGGGGGAAAATCATTGCTCGCGAAAGCATCAAGGCTCTGCGTAAAAATGTTCTGGCCAAATGTTATGGTGGCGACATCACCCGGAAACGGAAACTTTTAGAAAAACAAAAAGCCGGAAAGAAAAAAATGAAACAAATCGGCAAAGTTGAAATCCCACAGGAAGCTTTCCTGGCAGTGCTGAGGACCGATGTCAAATAATTCCACCAGTGAGGAAATCACCGGAGAAAAAGAAAAGCCGCAAAAAGGAAGCGCCAGGGAACTGTTAGAAGCCCTGCTCGTTGCATTTTTACTGGCAATTTTTATTCGCACGTTTTTCGTTCAGGCTTTCAAAATTCCGTCTGGCTCGATGAAAGACACCCTCCTGGTGGGCGACCATATTCTGGTAACCAAATACAGCTACGGAATCCATATTCCCAACGAAATCCTTTTCACCGACATTCGGCTGTTTTCCGATATTGTGTTTTTCCAGGATATCCCGGAACGTTTCGATGTCATCGTTTTTAAATTCCCGAAAAACGAAAGTGTGGATTACATCAAGCGTGTCATTGCACTTCCGGGAGAGACATTGGAAATCAGAAGGCAGGAAATATACATCAATGGGAAAAAACTGGAAGACCCTCATGCCCACCATACAATGCCTGTTGACCTGGATGGGGCTCGGGACAATTATGGTCCGATTCGCATCCCTGAAGGTCATGTCTTCATGATGGGAGACAACCGCGAAAACAGCCGGGACAGCCGGTTCTGGGGTGTGCTCGACGTTAAAAAAATCAGAGGTAAAGCCCGTCGGATTTACTGGTCCTGGGAAACGACAGGCGACTGCTTTCTCTGCGGCAGGGTGCGCTGGGACCGGCTATTCAATGCTATCGAATGACCCCTGAAAACGAGCCAAAAGATCCTCAGGTAATCTGTTCGCGGCTGGGAACACTGCTCAAGCCTGTTGAAGCACTTGTTCTGGACTTTGACGGGTTGCTGGCAGACTCTGAACCCTTCCATTTCAAAGCCTACAACACTGTGTTCGAACGTTACGGACACTCGCTGGACCCGGATGAATACTGGGTTGAATTCACTTCAAAGGGAACCGGTATTCAGGGAGAGATTGACCGCCATAACCTTGAGCTGCCAGCAAGTGTCAACACAATCCGTCAGGAAAAATTCAAAGAATATTCCGATTTTTGTAACAACGGGGCGATTCCACTCTTTCCTGCAGCCCAACGGTTCATTGAGTTGGCAAAAAAACGATTCACCCTCGCCATCGCATCCGGCTCTTGGGAACACGACATCCGTGCAATACTCAAACATGCAGACGCAGATGGACTTGTCACCACCATACTCGGCAAGGCCCCCGACAAACGCAGGGAAAAACCCGCGCCGGATATTTTTATCGAGGCCGCCTCTATCCTCAACCTACCTCCTGAAAAGTGCCTGGTGATTGAAGATGCCTTGAAAGGTTTAAACGCAGCACGGGAGGCGGGCATGCCCTGCCTGATCGTACGCAATAAGCTCAATATGAAAATTGATTTTTCTGAAACCGATTTGGTCATCCCGGACCTCGACCATCTCGTAACGCATCTGGAACAAAAAACATAAAAAAAACGGGGAGCCGAAGCTCCCCGCTATAAGAACCGTTTTAGACGGGATGTTCTTATCTACTTCCCGTTTCTGAAATACCGATGCGCTTGTAATCCTCTTCCGTCAACATTTTGTGCCCACTGCTTCCGCTTGAGGAGGGAGCAGCACTTGCAGAGGATTTACCCCCGGAGGAGGCTCCGCCGGAACTTCCCTGACCTTGCGTAGCGCAACCAAGGCTCAATACAACAAGAAGTACCAGGCCTGTGCGAATCATCATGTTCATGTTTAACGCTCCTTCATGTTAGTCAAAAGAACAAGTGAATAATCATTTCCTCCTGAGGGCCAGGGAAAACATCCATGTTCCCCTTAAGCATCTCCTATATGGAACCTCAGAGACCCTCTAAATTAGTTAGAGTGTGTCACATAGATAAACACGGTGTCCGTTACCGACGGATTGTAAGGGATGTGATTCCCCTTGGCAAAAAGCGCCCGAATAGTATGCACACCTGCACTGAATTCGATAGTTTTACATTTGGAACCGTCACCCATGTGAATATGCTGGGCATCCTTGGGAATAGGTGATCCCAGATCGGGGAGGTCTGCATCTATGATCAGATGATGGTGACCTTTACCCGCGTTCACTCCATTTTTTGCTGGCTCGACAGTATACCCATTGGTTTCCATGCAGATTTCAACCGGACCCACATGATGCTTGCTTGCAGTTTCCGGGCTCACAATAGTCACCCCGGTACCACTATCGCGAGTACTTCCTGATGAATCACTCGTGGAAGTGCCTGATGAACCTGCAGAAGAACCCCCTCCTGATCCGTGGTGCATGGTCTCACAACCTACCAGCAATACTGCCATTGCAACCATAAAAATGCGTGTGAATATTTTCATTTAACGTCCCTTTCTTACAATTAATTCCCGGATGCACTGGGGGCTTACTTTTTATTTGTAACCGAATTGGTAGCCGTTCCCCCACCCTTGTATCAATTTTATTGTTTTGTAATCGGTTATCGGGATAAATTATAATGGAAAAAGAGCCAAAATCAACCAAAGCGGGTAAATAAATCTCCTATGGTGACCTCCGATACTTCATTATTTGCTTCCCAGGGAAAAGTCAATCGGCTTCTTTCCAGAGATGAAGGATCCCTTAGATCAGTTTTTCGGAGATTGTTGGGGAAACACAGCTATCCCTCTATAAGTTTTGTCGTTATCGCTTTTCTTTTTAATTTCCTTCCACAGTTTGCCCTGGGTGGAAGCTTGCCCCAGAACTGGGAAAATATAGAACCCGGACTTGAAATGGCCTCCTTCCCAGCCCCCGGTATAGTACGGCCCGCAACGGCAGCCTCCATCCGAGTCCTCAGGATTGATCCCAGCCGCTTCGAATTCCGCTTGCTCAATGCTTCCCGCAAAAAGGGAGGCAAACCCCTTTCGGCCCGACAGTGGTCCCGTCGTCATGAACTGGTCGCCGCCATCAACGCCAGTATGTACCAACGCGACCACATGACCAGCGTGTCTTATATGAAATCAGGAAAGCACGTCAACAACACCTGGTTCTCAAAAGACAAGGCCTTACTGGCATTCGATCCGCAATCCCCTGCCCTGCCGCCCGTGCAGATTCTGGACCGTGATTGCCAGGACGTAAAACAATTGCGAAAACAATACCAGTCCCTGGTGCAAAGTATCCGGATGGTGTCCTGTGACCGCAAAAATGTATGGGAACAACAAAAGCGAAAAAAATGGAGCGTCGCCGCAATCGGCGAGGACCTGCAAGGCCGCATTCTGTTCATCCATTCCCGCGTTCCCACTTCGGTTCACGATCTCATCGAACACCTGCTCAAACTGAAAACAATCCAGTTGAAGCGAGCCATGTATGTAGAGGGCGGCCCGGAAGCACAACTGTTCGTGAACGCCGGAGAATCGAAACAGGAGTTCGTCGGTACATTTAAAAACAGCCGACCGGAAAGCACAGGCAACACCATCGCCTGGCCCATCCCGAATGTCATCGGCGTCGTCCGCAAACCCGTTAAATGATGCCGAAATCCAAAACCCCAGGTAGCCAGGAAACCGTGAAATGCAAAGCGCGTTTCCGTATCACCGTGCAGGGGGAGATCGCCCTGGGTCCTGGAAAAATTGATCTACTGGAAGCGATCGACAGCGCAGGGTCCATTTCAGGCGCCGCCCGCGAACGGGGACTCAGCTACAAACGGGCGTGGGATATGGTGGCAACAATGAACCAGTGTTTTAAAAATCCACTGGTGTCGCGTGAAAAAGGGGGTGCAGGAGGAGGCGGGGCCAGCCTTACAGAGCTGGGTCGGGAAATTATTTTGCTATACCGCGATATGGAAAAAAAATCCCAGAAAGCGACCGACAAGGAATGGATCGCAATCAAAAAACAATTGAAGAGTTGATGATGAACTACTGTGTACTCCGATTTTGCCCATAAATATATTTAACAAACCAAAGACTAAAGTAAAAAAGAAATAATCCAAGGCGAGATTTGGAGCCTGTCCTGAGCTTGTCGAAGGGTCGCCTACGGCTTCTCAGAATGACATAAAATATCGTATTGTCATGCTGAGTGAAACGAAGCATCTCGCCCTGGACTTTGATTATCCATTATTGAAAAGCTCCATTCGGGAAGAGGGAATATCGAAATCGTATTCCGGGTCAATCTATTATTTGATTTGCCTGTAACGGAAGCAGGACGTTTCGTGGTCGTTGACCATCCCCACCGCCTGCATGAAGGCATACATTATGGTTGACCCCACAAAACGAAAACCACGCTTCTTGAGATCTTTGCTCAAGGCATCGGAAATGGGAGTAGTGGCGGGAACTTGCTTTAACGATTTCCATTTGTTGCAAATTGGTTTTCCATCCACAAATCCCCAAATGTAGGCATCGAAACTGCCAAACTCTTTTTGAGTTTTCAAATAGGCCTTCGCGTTGGAAACGGCGGACTCTACCTTGAGCCGGTTGCGGATAATGCCGGTATCCTGAAGCAGTCTCTCAATCTTTTCCTGCTTAAACCGCGCCACCTTTTTTGGATCAAAATCAGAGAATACTTTTCGATAATGATCCCTTTTCTTTAATATTGTGTCCCAGCTCAAACCCGCCTGCGCCCCTTCGAGAATCAAAAACTCAAACAGCAGACGGTCGTCATGCGCTGGCACCCCCCACTCCTCATCGTGATAGGGAATACTGTTTTCGTTAGTCGCCCAGGCACAGCGTTTATTTTTCATTGAGGTTCACTCAAATGTGGAAGACATTTGATAATGGAAAATACGTACGATGACACTCCAATATATTTCATTTCAAACTAGCGACAACTACCTGTCTGTAGAGACAAGGCTTTCTTCGGGAACAAGAAGGTCACTCCCATTCGATGGTGCCCGGGGGTTTGGAACTGATGTCGTAGCAGACGCGGTTGACGCCCTGCACTTCGTTGATGATCCGGTTGGAGATTTTACCGAGAAGTTCATAAGGAAGGTGGACCCAGTCGGCTGTCATGCCGTCGGTGCTGTTGACGGCGCGCATGGCGATCACGTTTTCGTAAGTGCGCGCATCGCCCATCACACCCACCGTTTTCACCGGCAACAGAACAGCGAACGATTGCCAGATGGATTTGTAAAGTCCGGCGGCTTTGATTTCTTCGAGTATGATCTTGTCGGCCAGGCGGAGGATATCCAACCGCTCACGGGTGACCTTGCCGATAACGCGGATGGCGAGCCCTGGACCGGGGAAGGGCTGACGGGAAATCATTTCATCGGGCAATCCCAATTCGCTGCCCAGCGCGCGTGCTTCGTCTTTGAACAGTTCACGCAGCGGTTCGACCAGCTTGAGATGCATCTTTTCCGGCAAACCGCCCACGTTGTGATGGGATTTGATGACTGCCGATGGCCCGCCTTTGAAGGAAACCGATTCGATTACATCCGGGTATAACGTTCCCTGCGCCAGGTATTCAAAATCTCCAAGGCGGTTGGCTTCTTCTTCAAAAACCTCAATGAACACATTGCCGATGATCTTGCGTTTCTGTTCGGGATCTTCCACTCCCTCCAGCTTGTCGAGAAAACGATCAACCGCATCGACCACGATGAGATTGATTTTGAAATGCTCACGAAAGGTTTCCGCAACTTTCTGACGTTCGCCGGTTCTTAAAACTCCGTTATCCACAAAGATACAGGTCAACCTGTCGCCGATGGCCTTGTGCAGCAGGATTGCCACCACCGAAGAATCGACCCCGCCACTCAAACCGCACAGCACTTTTCCATTGCCAACCTGTTTGCGGATGTTGTTGATGGAAAACTCGGCCAAAGAATCCATTTTCCACTCGGATTCCACAGCACAGATTTTATAGAGAAAATTCTTCAGTATGTGCAGCCCCTCCTGGGTGTGCACCACTTCGGGGTGAAACTGCAGACCATAAAGTTTCAGTAACGGATGCTCCATCGCTGCGATGGGTGAGTTGTCTGTGAACGCGGTGGTACGGAAACCTTCAGGCATACGCGAGATACGGTCACCGTGACTCATCCAGACAATCGACTTGTTTTTCACGCCATCGAACAGGTGAGAAAATTCCTTTACCATGAGCTCGGCGCGGCCAAACTCGCGTTCCGTAGACGGATCGACACGACCGTTCAGCAGGTGGGTCAACACCTGCATTCCGTAACAAATTCCCAGCACGGGTATATTCAGTTCGAGAACGTTGCGGTCTATTTGGGGCGCACCTTTTTCCAGAACACTGGCCGGACCGCCGGAAAGGATAATTCCTTTCGGATTAAACTTTTTGATTTTTTCCAATTCCCAGGTGCAAGGGTGGATTTCGCAATACACCTCGCATTCGCGAACTTTCCGGGCAATGTTTTGTGTGTACTGGGATCCAAAGTCAAGAATGAGGATTTTATGATCGTGCAGGCTCAATGATTTCCCCCCAGGCTCCCGGGTTTCCGGGAGACCTCAATGTAGTTTTGAATTTTGCAGGATGCGGTTGGGTGAGCAAGGGTGGCCAGTCTTTGCCCGTTCCCTGTTATTCGATATGGTAGTTCGGTGCTTCTTTGGTCACGATAACATCGTGGACGTGACTTTCGCGCAAACCGGACGGAGTGGTCCGGATGAATTTCGATTTTTTTCGAAGATCTTCGATACAAGTGCTTCCGCAATATCCCATACCCGCCCTCAGTCCGCCAAGCAACTGGTGGACGGTGATACGCATGCCACCGCGGTAAGGTATTCGTGCCTCGACACCTTCCGGCACCAGTTTGCTTTCGTTAAGACCCAGCTCCTGGAAATATCGGTCGGAACTGCCCTTCTGCATGGCGCCGATGGACCCCATGCCGCGATACTCTTTGTAGGACCGCCCCTGATACAGGATTTTCTCTCCCGGACTTTCCTCGGTACCGGCAAACAGCGAACCGATCATGACGGCACGGGCACCGGCCGCGATGGCTTTGGTGATGTCTCCGGAGTGGCGAATACCCCCATCTGAAATAATGGGCACTCCTTTCTTTTCAGCGACCTCATTACACTTCATGACAGCGGTGATCTGTGGCACACCCACTCCGGAAACCACGCGGGTGGTGCAGATAGACCCGGGCCCAATCCCGATCTTGACCGCGTCTGCCCCTACCTTGATGAGTGCTTCTGTACCTTCTGCAGTGGCCACGTTCCCACCAATGACCTGCAGTTCCGGGAATGTTCCTTTGATCTCGCGAATGGTGTTCAATACTTTTTCCGAATGCCCGTGGGCACTGTCAATAACGAGAACATCGAGTCCAACCGTGACCATGTCCTGAATGTGCTGCAGGGTGTTGGTGGAAACGCCAAGTGCAGCTCCCACGCGCAGTCTGCCGTGGTCATCCTTGGTCGCGCCCGGATATTCGGTTGCCTTCAGAATATCTTTCAGGGTGAGCAATCCTTTGAGGTTGCCTCGATCATCGACCACTGGCAGTTTTTCGATCCGGTTGTCGTGCAGGATGCGTTTTGATTTTTCAAGTGAAGTGCCGTCCGGAATCGTCACCAGGTTTTCACTCGTCATCAATTCCGAAATTTTCTTGAGCATCTTCGTTTCAAACCGGATGTCCCGGTTAGTGAGAATACCGACCAGCTTGCGATCTCGGGTGATTGGGATACCGGTGATTTTGTATTTGTCCATGATCTCCAGCGCTTCGCCGAGTGTTTTGTCCGGATCAAGGGTAATCGGGTCTGGAATGATGATGCTTACCGCGCGTTTGACCCTTTCCACCATCTTGCGTTGCACTTCTGGCTGGAGATTGCGGTGAATGATGCCGATTCCACCTTCCTGCGCCAGAGTGATCGCCAACTCGGATTCCGTGACTGTATCCATCGGTGCCGAGATCAACGGACATTTCAACTCGAGGGATTTGGTCAGTTGCGTAGAGATATCCACATCCGAAGGCAACATGGTGGAATATGCCGGCAGAAGAAGAACATCGTCAAAAGTAAGGTACATTTCAGGATCTTGTATTTTGGCCATAAAGTCTTGTGTTTCCGGATGCTGGAGGTGTGGGTGGTGACGCTATCGCAAACGCCTGAAAAAGCATAATAGCACGGTCTAACCGGGGGTTGGGAAGGGAAAATTTGACGCTTTTTATTTCCGTATTTTACACGGCATTGGGGGTCCCTTTTTGCATTTCAGGTGGTCGTCATTTCAGTGACAGAAATATCACCTTTGATTTGGCCCCAGGATCATGGGACACTTTTAAAGTGGCTGGAAGATAAAAAATTTAAATCGGAGATTTATATGAAACGCTTGTCCATTGCCTGCCTTTTACTCGTTGGATTTATTTTTACTGCACCGGCTCAGGCCGGTTTTTTTGATGAATTACTTGGTGGCATAACAGAAAAAGCTCCGGCTGTCACATCCGGAGACCTATCTCTGGAGAAAATTGTTTCAGGATTAAAAGAAGCGTTGTCTGTCGGGACAGGCAATGCGGTTTCGGTGCTGTCGAACCCGGGTGGCTATTTCAAAAACGAAGCAGTGAAAATTCTACTGCCTGAAAAAATCAGAAGCATGACCAACATGCTGCGGGAGGTTGGTTTTGATGGACCGGTGGATGAATTTGAATTGAGCATGAACAAGGCCGCAGAAGCGGCAGTCGATAAAGCCAAACCGATTTTCATGGATGCGGTTAAGGAGATGACGTTTGAAGATGCCAAAAAGATTCTCGATGGCAGCGACACTGCCGCGACGGAATACCTCCGCGAAAAAACTTCAGGCAAGATCGCCGAAGCGTTTCGTCCGATCATTTCCAACAGCATGAATGAAGTCGGCGTGACACGGAGTTATCAGGCCCTCGTCGACAAGTTCAACACGATTCCCTTTATGAAAGCCGATTCAATGGACCTCGAACCTTATGTGACCGAGAAGGCCATGGACGGTGTGTTCCACATGGTGGGAGAAGAAGAGAAGAAAATCCGCACCAATCCGCAGGCCCGCGTAACCGACATTCTGCAGGAAGTGTTTAAGTAGACCCGAGGTGGGCTTGCTCCCCCTTCTCCGAAGGGGGCTGGGAGGCTTCTTCCGTAAAATCTTTTATCAATAATCTTTTAGAAGTAAGGCAGGATACAGCGGCACGGAATTGGTCAAAGCCCCCTGCTCTTTACTGGCTGTGCGCCAGCACCTTCGCGTCCCTCTTCGGAGAAGGGGGAATTTTGAAAAATCCAAGGCGAGATTCTTCGTCACCCTTTGGGCTCCTCAGAATGACATGCGGTGTTTTTGCTATTTGCCGACCGCAGAAGGACACATAGAAAAACTCTTCAATGTCCCAATTGTATTGCCAAAGGTTGTACGCTGGCCGTGCGCCAAGCACCGTTGCCCGCCTGGCTAAGTCTTTGGTTGGGCGACGATTTCGATGCCCATGAATTTGAGGGGGAGGTTCTGGCCGGGGAAGTGGCTGTAGGCATCGGTCTCATCATAATATTCGTTCGCATCAAAATGCTCGACGGCAAAATTGGCTGCGCGCACGTCTTCTATCATATGGTGGCAGAACTTGTCTTCTATAGGAACCAGGGTTTCCAGATAACCAGGCATGAGTTTTTCTCGATACAGGGGGTCTTCTGCGTCTTTCAGGATGCGGTACTCCAGGTCGGTGTCGATGATGATGAGTTGTCCGTCCGGCTTCAACGCCGTCTGTGCCCAGGCGAGAAATGCGCGCCTCTGTTCACGTTGCAGGTGATGTAAAAATTTACTGACGTGAATCCTGCCGAAGGTTTTCTTCATTTTCCCCTGCATGTCTTTTTCAAGCGGGAAACTCCATGACTGAATCGTGACCTGCTGTTTTCCCATCAACTGGCGGAAGTGGTTGAGCCCTTCCACAATAAACGGCATGGTGTCGGACAGGGTCAGGGGAGGATGCGATTCGGGCCAGTCGTGGATCAGGCTGAACCCGGTAAGACCGGTGGCGACGTCCAGCACCGGGCCATCCTTGGGCCCTACTCCTTGCGGAAGCGGATCTTCCCAGGGAAAATTTTTGGTGAGCCAGAGATAAAAACTGTAGCTCTCCGCCAGCAGCTTGACCAGAGTTGGATCGTTTAAAAACCGGTTGTCGGCACGTAGAGTATTGGCCAGAGCGTAGAACACCGCTTCCATGCGCGTATTGAGCAATAGTGGGTCGAGTTCCAGCTTTGCTGCATCGGCTTCGCGGTTGAGGTGCAGGTGATCGAGGTTGAGAAACACCATGGGCCGCTCATGCTGGACGTACAACAGGTCGGCAAGATCAATCATGATCTCGGGATAGCTGTAACGCAGGAGTTCGTTGAACGCTTCCTGCTGAACCTGACCTTCGGGAGAATCGCGAAAACCGAGCCGGCCATTCAACGTTTCAAAAAAGTCGCGCACGCGTTCGTTGAGGTCTGGCGCGTTGGACCTATCGAGTCCCTTGAACGCCCTGCCCCGTTCGGTTAACAGTGGCAGGCGGTTGGGGTCTTCAATAAATATTCCAGCAGATGTGTTCATGTTTTTTTACTTATATTAATCTCTGAAAATGTTTCCTATTGTCATTGCGAGGAAATGTGGTGACGAAGCTATCCAGCGGGCCACCCCTAAAATCCATTTTCAGCTATGACTATGGATCGCCACGCCCCTTTTTGTCACTCGCTATGACGAAGAACACTCACTCCGAAGATTCATTTTCTAACAAAAGAAAGGCCGCCATTATACACACAAGATTTCTACCAGCATCACGGCCAGTCCCAGGCGGCACGGCCCAGGTAATAAAAGGCAATGACGACCGTTGACAAGACCCAGGGCACTATAGGAAATGCAGTTCCAGCGATGAGTGTATACACCGAGACACCTATCCGCCCGGCGTAAATAAGCGCGAGAGACATCGCAAGCTTACGACCCTGGCGTGCAATCAGTAAGGACAATCCCCCACTCAGGACAACGGCAACCAGGCAAAACATGACACCGTAGAAGGGATCAAGCCCCACGGGTGGCATCACAAAAAAAGTGATCACCAGGTACAGCAGATTCATCCCGGTGAACATCCAGGCGGCTTGTTTGTATTTTTTCATCCTGCCATTTTCTATTGATGGGACATCAGTCATTTATTTTTGCTCTACTAAAATCAGGTTTTGGGATAAGCCTTCAATTGCAGTTTGCCGGGGGGTATGATAGCGTTCAATTCCTGTTCAACCAAACAAACTTATGCGACCTTTAAACGAACAACTTCAGATCATCAAGCGTGGAACCGTCGAGATCATCGACGAGAAAGACTTTACCGAACGTTTGGAGAAGTCTATCAAAACAGGGAAACCCCTGCGCGTCAAAGCCGGGTTTGATCCGACAGCGCCCGATCTCCATCTCGGCCATACGGTTCTTCTACATAAGATGCGGCATTTTCAGGAAATGGGTCATGAGGTGGTGTTTCTGGTCGGAGATTTCACCGGGATCATCGGAGACCCGACGGGAAAATCCGAGACCCGCAAGAGCCTCACTCCGGAAGAGGTCAGTGAAAATGCGAAGACCTATCTGGAGCAGGTTTACAAAATTCTGGACCGTGAAAAAACGACGGTAATGTTTAACAGCGAATGGATGAACAAGCTGACCCCGGTCGACTTCATCAATCTTGCCGCCAAGTATACGGTAGCGCGGATGATCGAGCGCGACGATTTCCAGAAACGCCTGGCGGCCAACCTGCCGATCTCCCTGCATGAGTTATTGTATCCGCTGATTCAGGGCTACGATTCAGTCGCGATGCAATCGGATGTTGAACTCGGTGGTACGGACCAGAAATTCAATTTGCTGGTGGGGCGTGATCTGCAACGAGCGCATGGACAGCCACCGCAAAACATCCTGACCATGCCGCTGCTGGAAGGCACCGACGGTGTTCAGAAAATGAGCAAGAGCCTGAATAACAGCATCGGCGTGCTCGATTCCGGCACCGAGATGTTCGGGAAAATCATGTCCATTTCAGATGAATTGATGTGGCGCTACTATGAACTGCTCAGTGATATTTCCACTGAGGAGCTGGAGGAGTTGAAAAAGGATGCCAGCTCCGGGACGCTCAATCCAAAAGTGGCGAAGGTGCGGCTCGGACGCGAGCTGGTGGCCCGATACCATTCAGAGGCAATCGCCGACAAAGCTGTTCAGGAATTTGAAAATGTGTTCAAGAAGCACCAGTTACCGGATGAGATACCCGAGTATTCCGGCTGGGGTAGTGAGAAATGGCCAGTCTGGAAAGTGCTGAAGGAAAGTTCGCTCTGCCCCAGTACATCGGATGCAAGGCGCATGATTAAGCAGGGTGCAGTCTCAATCGACGGAGAGAAAGTCGCGGATGAGAACCAGGAACTTTCAGGAGACCGCGACTGCCTGATCAAAGTTGGCAAGAAGCGGTTTCTAAAAATAAAGGCAGGCTGATAGTTTCAAAGATCCTGGGAAATATGATTGGATCTGCTCCGGCAACTCACAGGCCTTTAAAATAAAGGCCCGCTCGTAGCCGAATACAATTTGGATTCCTTTAGCGTTTACTGCGAATGCGGTGGCCGGGTAATATCGGTTCAGACCCATCGACAATCATTGCAGTCGAAGACTTACCGCCCACCTTGACCACAACCAGCTCACCAATAACCCGGTCAATGGACAAACGCGGCTCCGGATCGACAATTTTCTCTACGTGGTTGATCAGGCTGCGGATCACTTCCTTTTCTTCCCTGGCTGCGGCCAGAATATCGAAGCGGTCTCCCGGTGCCACGTTATGCGTCTTTCCAAGGTCGATGAACACAATATCCCGTTCACTGCTTAACAGATAGCCTTCCCGGTTTTCCATAACAAAACCGGACAGATTTTTACGGGGACCTCGAAAATCTTCGGTCATCATGGCCGGAAGGTTCTTTGGATAAGGAGCAACAAAAGATCCGCGTGGAATGAGCTCGATCATTTCAGTAACCTGCGCCCGCGCTTTTTCAGCTTCAACCTGCTTCACTTCCAGGATACCCACCACGCGAACCATGTCTCCGCGGTCTTCACCTCTTGCGATCATCAACTCATCAAACCATTCCAGTTTTTTCTTCCAGATCCCTGTTTCTCCAGTGCCGATTTTCATGTCCCACAAATCATTGGCGACACCACCATCTCTGGTTTTCAGATAAGGATGGTCGGATTGAACCGGATGGCGCACGGGAACTTCCAGATCAAACCCCTGGTTAAAATTATCATTGATGAGATAGGCCAGCAGTTTGTCGCCGGGCTTCAAGCCCTTGTTCGTTCCAATGTCGAGGTCAACAATCTCATAGTTGATCGCATTGCTCCAAAACCCTTCGTTACGAATAATGGAACCAAATGGAGTGTGTTCATCCACCAGATATCCGGAACGGATGTATTCTCCAAGAGTGATGAGGGACAAGTTTTCATTGAAGAACTGGGTCGGCGGGCTGGCTGCGGTGACTTGCTTGGAAATCACCTCCGGGGCCGGTAACCGAGACGCAACCTGCATAGGGTTGTCGGATTGTGCCTGGGATGCTGGCGTTTCCGTTTCTTCCAGATCGCCACGATAAAGGGGCAACATATCAGAACCCGAGGTCAGTTCTGCCATAACCTCAGGTTCCGCCAGAGCCGGGCCGGTAGCCACAAGAGCCATAAGCCCCATAACAATCAAATAGTTGAAGACCAAACACTTTCGCGTTTTGTGCCGCATGGTCGCGTTCTCCTGCAAATGGAATATCCCGCCTCTTGGGCAGAATTTAACCAAATTTACATTATTTTTGGGTAAATTAGATGGTACCAGATTATTCCTGTTTGTAAACCTGAAAAAGATCCTCAAGTCAAAATAATTCAGAGAGATAATGGGATTTTATTCAAAATAACGGCTTTTGGAAAGGCTGGATGTAACCTCCTAAATTTACAGGTTTTCTCCCTTGACAGGTGCCTGAGGCAATGAAATAATCCCTGTTCAACTTTCAACGTGGTTTGCTCCCGGAAATGGTTCGTCATGCCCGGAAATAGTGCTAACCCACCCAATTCGATATCAATTAGACATGAAACGAACTTTTCAACCGAACAACCTGAAACGCAAGCGCACCCACGGGTTTCGCGCCAGAATGGCCACTGTAGCGGGTCGCCGGGTACTCTCCAACCGCCGCCGTAAAGGACGCAAAAGCCTCACGGTTTGACCATGGGGCAGCAATTGTTTCCCAAGGAAAACCGGCTTTTGTCCCGTCCCGATTTTAAACGGGTGATGGATCTTGGGCGAAAACGGCGCGTCGATAAGCTTTGCCTCCTGTTTTTCCTCCCAAATGACACGGGTCTAAAACGGCTCGGCATCATTGCTTCCAAAAAGGTAGGGAATGCCGTCGAACGCAACCGGGCAAAGAGGAAGATCCGGGAAGTGTTTCGACTGAATATGGACCGGTTCAAGCCCGGCACGGACGTCGTCGTGGTATCCGGAAAACCCATGGTGAAAACCCTGTACGGGGAAATTGAAGGTCGTATTCTTTCCCATTTACCCAGGTCCTGAACAAAAATCCTAATGATCAATTCCATCCTGAAAACTGGTGTACGTGGTTACCGCTATCTTGTTTCTCCGCTGATGGGACCGTGTTGCCGATTCAACCCCACGTGTTCGCACTTTGCCCTGGAGGCGCTGGACCGGTTCCCGTTCTGGCGCGCGATCCCAAAGATCTTCCTCCGTATTTCCAAATGCCATCCCTTCCATAAGGGTGGTTACGATCCTGTGAACTGACGAGGGAGACACCTGCTTGGAAAACCGACTGCTCATTGCCTGCGTCCTGTCGCTGGGAGTCTTTGTGCTCTGGGGATGGCTGATGTCCGTCGTCCAACCGCAACCCCCCAAAGGGAATGCGGATTCGACGGCAAGCGAACAAACAGCTGAAGCTCCCGGGAACTCATCACGAAATAAAGTTAAACCAGCAGACGATGCTTTACCGGTTCCCTCTAAAATCGAGGAACCTGATGAAGACGCAACTCTGGAGTCTCTACTCCCGCCAGCTAAAAGTAATACGCTGAGTGAAAATGGAGAAAGCCTGTCTGGTGAAGCGATGCTGGAAACCGAAGGTAAAAGAGAAGAGCAGATCTCAGCTCCCCCCAAACCCGCAGCTCCTGCAATTCCGGAACGCACAATCGAAGTGGTCAGTGGAGCGCTCACCTATACTCTGTCTAATCGTGGCGGGGTGATCACGTCTGTTGGCAGTCGCCACATGAAAAGCCTGAAAGGTGAGGCAGCGGAACTGGTGCCACACGAAGAAGGCACAATTCACCCGATGACACTGGTGACCGACCACACCGGCATGAACAAGGCACTGGCGCAATCGATTTACCAGACCGACGCGCCCCCCAGCCAGATGCTCGATTCAAACAATTCAAAAGTAATAATTAGTTTTCATCTTAAGCATCCCACTGGGCTCACCGTCGACCGTACCTATACCTTTGAGCACGGCAACCCGGTGTTCAAGGTTGAGAACAAAATAGATGGCCGGGTATTTGCTGGGGAGAACCTGCAATACAGGATCCTTTGGGGCCCGGGACTTGGGGGTTCTAAAGAATCGCAGGCCGATTACATCATATTTTCCGGACCGACCACTTTCCTCAACAATGAACGGGTTGAGACGAATCCTGCTGACATGACAAAGGATCGGGTGGAGCATAAGGGTGATCTGAAATGGACCGGGTTTCAAAATAAATACTTCGCTGCGGCCCTGCTACCGGTTGATGGAATCGATTCCGGAGTTGTGGAGAAACACGGCGACAAGGAAATTTATGTCGGATTGCAGATGGATTCGGCGCAGTCCAGTGCATCCTCGATTGCAAAAGTGTACGTCGGCACTAAAGAGCTGGAAGTGCTGGAAAATGCTGGCGACCACCTGGTTCGTCTGATCGACTACGGCTGGTTTGGAAACAAGTTTGCATTTCTGGTGAAACCCATTTTAAAAGCCCTCAACTTTTTCTACGGGCTCACGGGTAATTACGGCTGGTCGATCATCTTCCTGACGTTCGTCATCAAACTGCTGTTCTTCCCCCTGACGCACAAGAGTTTCAAATCGATGAAGGGCATGCAGAAGGTCCAGCCTTACGTCAAGATTATCCAGGAGCGGCACAAGGGCGACCGGCAGAAAATGACAGAAGAGATGATGGAACTGTACCGCAAACACAATGTCAGCCCGATGGGCGGGTGTTTGCCAATGTTGTTGCAGATTCCCGTGTTCATCGCGCTGTATCACGCATTATTCTTTTCGATAGAACTGCGTGGCGCTCCATTCATGTTGTGGATCACCGACCTGTCTGAAAAAGATCCGTTTTTTGTGACTCCGGTTATCATGGGTGCCACCATGATCCTCCAGCAGAAAATGACACCCACTGCCATGGACCCGATGCAGGCCAAGATCATGATGATGATGCCGATCGTGTTCACCTTCCTGTTCATCACCTTTCCAGCGGGACTCGTCATCTACTGGACAATCAACAATATCCTCACTATCGCCCAGCAGTACTATATTTATAAAGTGGCGAAGGACTAGCGATCACATTCCCCTGCTAATTCATTCAAAAAAGATGCTTTACCCCGCTCCCTGACCGCCAGAACACAAATGAACAAATGTTCATTGTTTACAATTACACGGCTTCCCGCCATACTGAAAGTTAGAAATAAGGACAGGAGCAAACAGAATGCAACGCTTATCAATAGAAGTTACCCCGGAGCAACATAAACGGCTAAAGGCCGTCGCCGCTTTACAGGGCAAGTCTATCAAGGAATATGTTCTGGAACGGGTATTGCCTCCTCTGCCGGAAATGGACTCCATGTCGGAAGAAGAAGCGATCAGCAGACTGGAAGAGTTTTTAAAGCCACGCATTGAAGGGGCACGCAGAGGGGAGTTTGCCACACGGTCAGTTGAACAAATTTTTGAGGACGTTCGGCAGGAATCCTAATAGTGCTTCCATATGAATTGACCAAAGGTGCGGAAGCCGACCTGGAAGGTATTTCCCGCTACACGATCCAAGAGTGGGGGGAGGCCCAGGCGAAAAAGTATCTTGGGAAAATCAGTCAGGGTTTAAAAAATATCGCGGCCAGAAAAGTATCTTCACGGACCTTTTCAGAAAAGTTTCCAGAGGTGCAGGTTGTCCGCTGTGAACATCATTTTATTTTCTATTTTTATTCCGAAAGCGGGAAACCTGTCATATTAGCTGTCCTTCATGAGCGAATGGATATGCTGATCCGCCTTAAAGAGCGACTGAAATAATTTCTCCTCTTATTTAACACCCGGACCATCGCCCAGCAGTACTATATTTATAAAGTGGCCAAAGACTAGCAATTGCCAGACATAGAAACCCCACCTCTATCATTTTAGATGAAATTTCTCTTGGGCTCTTATTTCAATAGAACCCTTTTGTTGAAATATACAAATAACGCATTACACTAAATACACGCCCTGTTTAATTCCCAACCAAAGGTTGAGCTGAAATGCCTGACTCACTTTGCCAAAAGAAAATAAACGGTTGGATAATTACCTTTTGTGTCCTTTTTGCAGCTTTAACCTGGCACACCACGGCCTTCGGCCAACAGTATTCCAAATCAAAATATTTCAAATTGAAGAAAGGGACGGGCCTGTTTCACTACGACCGCGAGAAGCAGGAAAACTGGCTGAAAGGAGCCATGTGGAAACAATACAAAAAAATCCCACTATCAGTTTCCAACTATGCACGGGAAAGTTACACTTATCTTAAAGATGTCGAAACGGTTGAGTTGATTAAAAAGGAATCCTTCACCCAAAAAAGAGGCACGGCAAACAATTATTACGAAGAAGGTGGCGTGGGTTATGTACAACTTCCCGATGATATTCCCGAACACAATTTGACCATGTACAGGGTAAAAGTTTTAACTGGCGAGGCCGTCGGCAAGGAGGGGTGGGTTTACGAAGATTATCTGGGATCTAAAACGGGCAAACCCGGGTATCAGCCCAAATCAAGTTCTGGGGAAACCGCCTCAGCGGCATCCAAACCCAGGAGCGCCTCATCCAGAAAAGGATCCTTGTTTCTTGTTAAACTGAAATCCGGCAAGACCATTGTGTCCAAAGTGTACAAGGAACTCAATGACACGGTTACCTTAATGAAAGGGGCAAAAACCTTGACCTTGCCCAAAGAAGAAATCGCTTCTGTTAAGACCTTAAAATAAACAACCCATATTAATAACCACATCTTCGGTTTAGGGAGCTCGTTTTCGAATATCCCCCTGAAGTAAATTCCAATTAATGAGGAAATAAATCCTGAGAAAACCGCTTCAACTCTTTTGATGTTTAGAAAGCTCAAATATCAACATGTAGTCAATTAAAGACTTGACCCCTTTAAGGACACCGGAAACCGTTTTCAAGGAAGGTCTTCCAAAACCAGATAAAATACAGGAGCAAAAACAAAAAAAGACGGCTAAAATAGCCGCATAAATCACATACCCAACAAGGGCCACTGTTCGGCAAATACTAGCTTTGTACACATATATAAAATCTTTCTTCTTTGCTTAACTGCTGGTAATGTCTCATAGGTGCGATTCCTTTGGGTGAGGGTAAGATTTTTCCGCAAATCAATCCTACCTCCTTTTTTACCAAAGGAATTGCACTTATTGTATGAATCCGCGCATTAAAATTATGTTCTCCTAAATCGGGACGGCCAGGAACTGGTTTCCCTTTTTTCCATGTTTTTTGTGTTAGGTGCTAACTGGACAAACGAAACCTAAATATTATTCACAAAAACTATTACGAATAAAAAATTTCGATGGAAGAACATACAATTTCTAGGGCAGCATTATCATCAATATCAATGAATTGATAACATTTATATGGATGATTGCTGGGAATGACGTTTTCATACAACCTACTCAAAGCATGTTGTAATACTTCGCTATCTCCAATGATTTCAAAAAAACCTGAAATACCATTCACGTCGTTATCAACTACCCGAATCACATCGTTAAAGTTTATCGTAACTTGGGACTCGTTCCATGCCCTAATTTTCACAACAAATAAACTATGTTTTTTCAAATAAGAGACAAACTCAGAATCATTAAAACCAATTTGAGTTTTAACATCAATTTTTTCCATTATTGCGCCCCTGGAAATTTTTCACCCGGTAAAAAGCCGGTCCCTTCCCCTCGTTGGTACTCGGGAGGCTTTACCTTAGTTGTATTATTTTTATTGTTCCAGCTTTTCGTCGGATCTGTCCGTGTTTCAACATGGTAGTGTTGGCCATGGTGCCTTGGAGAGTAAGTTTCGCCTGGCTTTACGGGATGTTTTTCTGGGCGAATACGAACCTTGTCGCTTGGATAAATTCTCCCTTTTGCGTCACGAGGTAAATCCGGAAGTAAATCATCCGGGTTTTCCGGAAATCTATTTCGATTATTTTTAGCCGCTTTTGCGGCTTTTGCTCCTTTTGCAAATTTAACTATAGCACCAAGGGAAACGCCGCCGGTGGCCCCCATGACAGTAGATTGTACTATTTCCCATCCGTCATAGCAGTCAAAATTTAAACCATGCTCCATAAACTGAAGGCCAATTTCAAATACTAAGCCTCCAGCGGCACCCGCAGCAGCGCACCACGGGCAGAAACAATTTGGACAATTCCCAGTGGGGTCAATGAAATTGATCGGATCGTTGAGGACGTGATACCGTCTGAAAACCCCGGATAGTGCAGTCCTGGCGTGGAGTGATCGGGAGTTTTGGGTGTGCCGGGGCACATGATTTCAGCCTCGGCCTGTCCTGTTCTCCCTGAGTCCCTCGGTTTCACCTCCTTTGCTTCGTTTGCTTCTTATATTAATAAGCTGACTCCAGTTTTATATTATAGGGATCACGTCGGTGCGGGATCGGACTGGACTTTCAGTTTCTCCATCTCCAACTTGATCCATCGTTTGATATTCACCGCAACCGCCGTGAAGTAACATTGAAGCTTCATCTTGTTTAGTCCCCGATACCTGGCCCGCGTCAGCCCGTGATACCGCTTCATCTCGGACAGTTTTCCCTCGATCGCCTGCCGGAGTTTCATGTCTTCCTTGAACTGATCAGTCTTGTTATAAACTTCCGCGTCTCTCAGTTCCTGGTGCGCAGGACCGATCCCCACCACACGCCGTTTCTCTTTTGCTTTTGTGCATTTTGACAGGTGCTCGCATGGGCCGCACTTTGTCAGGGGAAAGTGAAACATCCGTACGTCCTTCTGGTAATCGTGAAAACTCTGCTTGATCGTCACACCGGCAGGACACGTCAGCGTGTTCTTCTTCGCGTCATAATCGAACATCGACTTCGGATACACGGCTCGCGTGATGTTGTTCATGATCCGCAGGGGCGCGACCAGTTCCGTGCCGTGTTCCTTGAGCGCTTTTCTATATCCTCCGTCGCTGTATGCCGTGTCGCCGATCAGTTTCTCCGGCTTGAGACGGTGCGGCTTTTGTTCTTCTATTGACTGCACCGTCACCGATCCGTCGCGCTTGTTTCCCGGTGTTGCCTGCACACTGGTGATGAAGCGGCTGTTGACGGTCTCGGTGATATTGGCCTTGTAACCGTGGAACTTCTTCGTCTTCGACTTCGCGCCGAAGCGTGCATCGGGATCGACCGGTGACACCAGCAAGTCGGCGGGCTTCTCCTTGCGCACTTTCTCTTTAGGCTGGTTGTTCTCATCTTCGGTGATGTGTTCCCTCAATATACGTTTCAGCATTTCGACGGATTTCGAAAGGTTCTTGTCACCTTTAACGGACTCGGCCTTGCGAAGCACTGTCCGGGCATCAGTCACCACCTCCACCAGTTTCTTCTCCTTGGCCGCAAAATCCAGACGACCATCCACTTCATGGTCCACCTTGCGGTGATCGTACTCCTCCACCGTGATCTTTTTGCCAAGTGATTGGTATAGTTTCGGATGTTTCTTCTTCAGCGGGATCAGCACGTTCCGCACCCCCTTCTTCACCAGCACCGTCATGGTGGGAAGCGCGATATCCGCGATCACGTGCGTCGCATCGATGCGCTGGATTTCATTCCGGCCGATCAATCCCTCCTTGACCAGTTTATCGAGGAGTTTGTCGAAGACTTCCTTCTCCTTCTCATGTTCTAAAAGGCGTTTTCTGAAGTCGCCGAGAGAAGAGTGATCGAACGGGCGTTCGTCCAGCCGTAACCCTAATGCAAACTTGATCTCGATATCGAACGCACAGGCACGCTCCATCTCGCGGTCCGAAAGATTCCGGTGAAACTGGAGGATGGTGGCCTTTGCCAGCAAGGCCGGGGAGATCGGCGGACGACCGTTGTCCAGACAATACATCGAAGCGAACATCTTATCCTTGATGAGCGGATTGATCTTCTCTTTGAACCGCCGGTAGAAACTGTCTTCAGGAATAATCCGGTCACACACATACTCCGGATCAAAAAAACTGCCCTGACCGGAATGCGGGGAAGAGGCAGAAGGCTTCAACATAAAACCTCCAGGGAAAGAGGGGGAAGGGAACTTCTAAAACGACTTTTAAAACTTAGGTTGCAAAGCTATTCTATCGCGTCTCGAAAAAAAAGATATAGGCCACCCATAATAAAAGCCCCTCCAATAATCACCATAATAGTCTGAGCTAATAAGAAGTTACGATAATTAGTCTTTTTATTAAAAGCCTCTTTCCCCCAAATATTTAAGTGGTGAGACAAGACGGCAGAAGAAATTCTCTTCCTCTTGAATAATCCAATCAGACCCAAAAGAATAAATATTATGCTATTTATTGTTTCCATTAATCAAAATCAATAATTTTAATAGTTTGAGTTGCTCCAATCGATACACCGAATCCCAAGCCCACTCCAGCTCCAGCTCCAAGATTTAATTTCCCTTTATCATCAACAGTCACCGATCCTTGAGCACCAACGGGAACGCCTCTAACAGGAAAACCACCTCTTGCAATTATACCCAAACCAATTCCTTCACAAGGATCACCTGTATTAATGGTTGCTGACACTCCTTTTCCGATTCCTAATCCAAACCCATAAGTAAAAAATATCCCTTTGGGCCCTATTTGAATTGAAACAGTTCCCCCAGGACCTGTAGTACCAGTAGCAGACCCTGATGCACCAACATCTATGTACCATAAACCATTTAAATCGATAAAGTTTACGGGGTCTTGGGGCGTGTACCCATACAGGTTTGTCTCAACCAGGGGTTTTCCGACACTATCGACGTATCCAAAGAGGTTAGTGTCGCCGCCTTCGAACTCGATCGGGTCTTTGCTGGTCCAGCGTCCAATCTCCGGGTCATAATCGCGAGCACCGAAACGAACTAGCTTGGTGTCTTTGTCGTAGAGACCTCCTGCAAAACCGAACGGGATGAGGTCACGGTTGCCGCTAACGATGGTCTCGACACCCCATTCGTCGTAACTCAGCTCAAGCGCGGTGGTTCCATTACTGATATCGATGACAAAACGCGGACTTCCTAAATGATCCGAAATAATGCGGTAGACATAAAAGCCAGAAAAAAAATACAGAGGAAAAAACAAAAAAGACGGCTAAAATAGCCGCCTAATTCCAACATCTAACAAGGGCCAATGTTAGCTAATTACGATTCTTGTACACCCTTTTTTTAATTTATGAGGATAAAATCATCTCAATTTTTTTTTCTACAAAACCGTAACCCATAAGGGAATCTTTAGGATATTTTTTTTTATCAATTTTTTTAATTTCTACTTCTTGTTCACCAATAATTTTTAGAGTGTTTTCATCATATTGGCTCAAATAACCAACTGAACTACCCTCCTCAAACCTTAAAAACAATGGCATTGGCCACTTTTCCCTAGACCACTCAGAAACTCTACCTATTACCTCCCATTTTTTCTCTAAAAAACCTAAATCACCAAATTGACCTAAAAGAACCGCATTTTCAGGAAATATGTTTTCGTCGATAACTAATTTTTTAAATTGTTCAACTTTAGGGCCAAAAAAATAACCAAAAATACCACCACTTCCATCCATCCTGGCTACAACTCCACGCGCATACCCCCCTTCTGATAGAGGTACAGAAAAACAATCTCCTTCAGAATAGTTCAAAGTTTTCTTAGGCATCTAAAGTTTCCCTCCAGAATCCATATACTTTTTGCGATTGCGATTCCTGTCACCAATAGGGTTCTTCTTATTTAAACCCCCATTTTCCACTCGCGCTTCCGGGTGCTGATCATGAACAATTTGTTCTCGACCACGTTGGGCATCATAAGAATCAGTTCTTTTGTCAACTTCAAACTCAAGGTCCTTTGTTTGAGGATCCCTTTTGTGCTCTTTTTTACGTCGCTCAAGATCCTTAGATCGTCCTGTTCTTTTTACACCACCATCAGGAGTTTTTAATTTATAAGTACCTCCTTTAGGTAAAAACTTACTTCCATTCCCTGCTCTGGCAACACCAGGGGGTAAAACCGCCCCAACGGCAGCCTTACCTACGGCTTCCCAATCAATGCACTCAATTTTACCTCCATTTTGGGTCATTTGAATGGCAATTTCGATTAAAATTTCAATCCCGATTTTGACGCACCATGGGCAGTTGCCGGTAGGATCAATATAGTTGACGGGGTCGTTGAGGACGTAGCCGAAGAGGTTTGTGTCACCGCCTTCGAATTCGATCGGGTCTTTGGAGGTCCAGCGTCCAATCTCCGGGTCATAATCGCGAGCACCGAAACGAACTAGCTTGGTGTCTTTGTCGTAGAGACCTCCTGCAAAACCGAACGGGATGAGGTCACGGTTGCCGCTAACGATGGTCTCGACACCCCATTCGTCGTAACTCAGCTCAAGCGCGGTGGTTCCGTTGCTGATGTCGATAACGAAACGCGGACTTCCAAGATGATCCGAGATGATGCGGTAGACGACCGGGTTTGCCCCCGACACATCCACCATAACGTCCGGCACATTGGAACGGGTGCCGTAAATGAACCGCTTGGTGATGTTGTCGTTTAAGTCGAGTTCCGCAATCGGGTTGAGCGGGTCGCCATACAGCCACTTCTTTGTGATAGTCCCGTTGACCTTCTTCGCGATCCTCCGATTGCTACCGTCGATGATGTAGTCGATTACATCGTTTGTTAAAGGCGGGTCGACCTGCCGGAGGTTGCCCAGCACATCGTAGGTGTAGGTCGTGGTGCCGGACGCATCGACCTTCGTTGCAAGCTCACCGTTGTCGTTGTAGGTGTATGTGGCGGTGGAGTTTGCCGTCAGCCGGTCCTGCACATCATAAACCGCACCGTTGTTCAGACGGTCCACACCAGACGGGCGACTGACTCAAAAAATATTAAATTTCACAAAAAGAATCACAAAAATAAAAAAAGACGGCTAAAATAGCCGCCTAAATCCCAAACCCAACAAGGGCCTCTGTTAGCCAATTACGATACTTGTACATTAAGATGGGTTTTCTTTAATTTTTCTGAATTTTTGGTTTATTAATTGGCGAATCTTTTTGTATAAAAATGGAACTAACTTGAACCATTGCAAATAACCTGCAATTGATGAAAGGGTCCAAAGTAAAATGTAGTGAAAATAGGGATGTGAGTTATACAAAAAAGGATCTGGAATAGAAAAACCCTCCTCAAAAATTTCAATCAAAATTCCTACTAGTCCAAATAACAAATAATTTATTGGAAACCCTAGGAGAATCATACTCCAAGAAAAAAATGCTCCCGTATGACTATCTTCAATTCCCGCAATTGAAACCAAAAGTATAACCACTGCGGCCAATACCCAAATAGTTCGAAGAATATTGAAAGTCCATTTCATTTGATATCAAAGCCCAGGTCGATTTTTCAAAATACATTTTAAGCTGCATCTTTCATTTACTGCATCATCGTATTCTTGGCAATCTTGCCCAAAAGGTATGCCATATTTCGGGCGAGGTTTCGCCCACTCTTCAATCAGACAAGATTCAAAACATTCGTTGTTTTCTTCGGAAATTTGACAACCTGGAAATCTAAGTTGATCATCACTTGCTTTTCCATCACTTCTTACGGGGCTTCCCTCATGATCTTGTCCACCACATTGAACTCCATCAGAATTGACAATACAGGAATATTGATGATAAGCGTACACAACCTCATCGTGGGCCCACTGACTGATGCCAATTCCAAATTTATTTGTTAAAGCGTCTAACGGCTTAGTGCATTTATAAGTAATAAGTCCAGTAGGATCAATCAAATTGATGGGATCATTGACGACATAGTTGTAAAAATTAGGATCGTTTCCTGTCAAACGAATGGGGTCTTTACTTGTCCAGCGTCCAATTGCAGGGTCATAATCGCGTGCACCATGACGGACCAGTTTTGTATCAGGATCATACAGCCCACCAGCAAAACCGAAGGGTTGAAAGCCAGAATTAGTATCACTCAATATATTTCCCCATTCATCATAGCTTAGTTCCTGGATTATTGCGCCTGAAGTCGTGTTGACAACCAATCTTGGAGAACCTAAGTGGTCGCTAATTATTTTAATAAAGGTGTCAAATCTTTATTTGACATCTTTTAGGTTTTATTGATTCCAACTATTTAAATTCCAAATTTTTCTGCCTCCATTCAGATAATTTTCCAACAAAAAGATTTCATAAATTCTTCTCCATCGCTTTAACAACATTTCTTGAAATGATTCGATTTCCTTCTTTGGAAGGGTGGATGCCATCGATCATCAGCTTATCGAGGCCTATAGGAGATTTTTTAAAGGCTTCGTTCGCATTGATAACGGGGGCCTGCATCTTTTTTCCCAAGTCGATCATCGATTGAATATAGGCTTTCTTCAACCGTGAAGGGAATGGATGTAGTTCCAATGCCTCTTCAAACAAAGGGAGCCAACCCTTTTGGCCCTGTCGCTTCAACAACTGCCCTTCTATAAATTTGGTCCGGTAGTAATCAGGTGCCAGCTCTTTAAGCCTGACGATAACTTTTTTCACCTCATTATAATTGCTCTCCTTTAAAAACTTCCCCGCAGAGCTTACCAGTTCGTTTACTTTGCCTGTGCCATTCGGGATTTCCAGTAAATAGGGAGCGCCTGGATTACTGGGTGCGATTATGATGAATGCGGGAATTCCTTTTTTATTTGCAACCTCGAGAAATTGATTCAGGTTGTCAGTGAACTCCGGCAAACCAACTCTGACGGGCTTTTTCAGCACTTCCTCAAGCGACAACACCCCAAGCATTTTAAATGGCTTAACCGGGACCAGTTTCTGTTTTAAATACTGATAGGAAAGGAAATGATTAAAAAACTCCTGAACCCCTATCAAGGATTCCGCCTCTTTAAACTTTTGAAGGTCATTTGAGCCCGCCAGGGAAACATCATTATTTCCTGTATACAGGATCACGTAGTCGGGCTCGACCTGGTCGACCAATTGCATAAATTGATGCAGGTTTTGGTGGGAGGTGTAACCAGGCACCCCGCCATTAAAAACCTGCACACCGGGTAGCGAATCCTGCAAAGCTTTTTCGAGAAGATAGGGATACGTGTCCTCGTAATCCATTCTCCAACCAAAGGTGCTGGAGTCCCCTAAACATAAAATTCTGGGACCTTTATTCGCAACTACCGGAGTGGAAGGATGGATGCGCATTCCATATTCATCTGTCCTGGTCTCAATTCCCAAAAAAGACACCTGGGTGTTGGGAAACAGTTTCCACCACAAACGAGGCGATTCCTGGAACAACATGGGAGAGTTTCGATCATCACCAAACAGGATGGAGTAAAACCGGTTGCCCTGGAAACCACTCAGGTGCAAACCTCCTTCAACCAAAGCAAATAAAATAATCAGAGGCATTAAACAGAACAGGATATTTTTTAAAATCTTTCTCATTACATTTCCACTGAATGATTAGTCCAACATACAGGTTAGGTGCAAACCGTGGATATGGAGACAAAAAAATGGATTTTCAAGACAATCAATAAAGACAAACCCAGCTTGCAAAGAGAAAGAAAAATCTTATTAAATGAGTAGCACCGACTTTTTTTGGGCAAGGAAGAACTTTGTTTCATTGGCATACCACCCTTGACAAATCGCAATTTCTGTCTATAATAAGAATTAGACATTTCTTAATGGAGGTGAGTCATGAACACACATTCTGATAAGAAAAGTTTCTGGGACTATTTCAGCTATGACAATGCCCCTCATTGGGTCAACGTCTTCATCCATATTGGCTTTGGGTTTGCAATCCTATCAGCGCTCATAGTCATGATCATGGCCTTGATGGGGTCTTCATTGTAAAAATTAATATTTTTATCCAGGAAGTCAACAATCCCGGTAATTTAATTGCCGGGATTGTTTTATTTGGAAAGCATGCAGGAAGGCGGGTCAATTTTCTCAGGCAGTAATTTTCAAATAATTGTAGAAGTCCAAATAACGTACCTTTGGCATCCTTATCATCCCACAAATGGCCCCAGGTAAAGCCGGTTTTCCGGAACTGTACTGGAATTCCACTCATGGATTGTCTTAAAATCTCCGCTAATACAGGGAAAACCATTGAATAAATGATGAATACCAAAACTTATTCCCCACATTGCATTGCGTTGTCCTTTATTTTGCTTTTTGGAGGCTGCACAACAGTAGGGCCGGATTATATTCCTCCGGACCCCAAAGTGCCGGAAAGTTTTAATACCAAGGTGGAAGATCAAACATTCAAACCCAAAAACAGTCATTCGAACGAGGATAACAATCAGAACCTTCCAGAGATTCCCGTCAAACGCGTCACTCCGGAAATGCTGGCTGATTGGTGGAAGACTCTTGAAGATCCCTTGTTGAGTCAATTGGTAAAGAAAGCGGTTGAAAACAATCTGGATTTAAAACTGGCGCAGTCCCGTGTCAGGGAAGAACGTGCCCGCCGGGAAATTGCAAGTGCCGGCAACAAACCCAATGTCAATTTGGGTGGAAGTACAACCAATCAACGAGGATTAAACCAGGTCGGGGGTGGTAGCTCAACAAACACTCTGGTTTCATCCGGATTTGATGCCAGTTGGGAAATTGATTTGTTTGGCGGCATCCAACGTTCCGTTGAAGCGGCGGATGCAACGCTTCAGGCAAGTCAGGAACAACTCAATGACACCCTTGTCACGCTGGTTGCTGAGGTGGCTTTGAATTATCTCGAAATTCGTACTTTTCAGGCCAGGCTTCAAGCAGCAGAAAAAAACCGGAAATCCCAGGAAAACTCATTACAAATCGTAGAAGACAGGCTGAAGGCAGGTTTAACCACAACACTGACCCGCGCACAGGCACGATACAATCTGGAAAGTACCCGGTCCGAAATTCCCACATTGAAAATAGGAATTGAGCAGGGAAAGAATGGTCTTTCAGTTTTACTGGGCGAATTTCCCGGAGCGCTCAAACAGAGTCTCGATGATGATTCCAAAATTCCTTTAACCCCGATAGAGGTGGTTGTAGGTGTTCCAGCCGATCTTTTGCGAAGAAGACCGGATGTTCGTCAGGCAGAAAGAGAATTGGCATCGCAAACCGCGCGGGTCGGAGTCGCCACTGCTGAACTTTACCCAAAACTCCGCTTGCTGGGTTCAGTGGGGTTGGAGACCATTTCGGCGGCAAGCTTTTTTGCAGGGCCTGCCGCAGCTTACCAAATTGGTCCACAGGTGAGTTGGAATATTTTCAGTGCAGGCCGGATCAGACAAAACATCAAAGTCGAAGACGAAATCCAGGAACAGGCGTTGATTCGCTACGAATCCACTGTCTTGAAGTCAGTCCAGGAAGTTGAAAACGCCCTCATCGATTACGCGGAAGAGCAGGTCCGACGGCAGTCTTTATTGAAATCCATAAAATCCGCTCAGGAAGCGGCAGAGCTTGCACGCGAGTTGTATACAGCCGGACTATCTGATTTCCTCGGGGTTCTTGAGGCAGAACGATCTCTTTTTACTTTTCAGGACAGGCTTGCGCAGAGCGAGGGGAAAGTGGTTTCCAATCTGATTCGACTTTACAAAGCGCTGGGGGGTGGTTGGAAACCTCTGATGGCGGACGCTCCTGAGGAAAACCTAAACTCATAATGATTCAAAAACGGAATTCAATTTTGCTGAATAAAAAAAATCAGTTCTTTATATATTTAGGCATTTTACTGACGACCACTTTAATGGGATGCCAACAGGAAAAAAGTGCAGCCACTCCGGAACCCAAACGGCCCCCACCTGCTGTAACGGTGGCTCCCGTTGTTCTCGAAAAGGTCATTCGCACCCATGAGCTGGTTGGGCGCACAACACCAGTCAAAACGGTGAAGCTGGTAGCCCGTGTGACGGGGTACCTTGAAAAGAGAAATTTTAAGGAAGGGGAGGATATCGCCAAAGGCGATCTTCTTTTCATTATAGAACAGGAGCCGTATCGAATCGCGGTAAGAGCGGCAGAGGCCAATGTAGTGAAAGCCCAGGCCACGTTGGAAAATGCCAAAACCTATTTAAAGCGCGTTCGTTCCGTTCGAAGAGGGGCTGTGTCCCAATCCGATCTGGACAAGGCACAGAGTGATGTTCTTACAGCTGAAGCCAGTATGCTGGAAGCCCAGGCCAATCTGGAAAAAGCGGAGTTGAACCTGAGCTACACCGAAATCCGGTCCCCCTTCAATGGTCGCATAGGTCTTGTAACAGTCAATGAAGGCAATCTGGTCTCGCCGGAAACCGGCGCCCTCGCCACCCTGGTTCAAATGGACCCGATGTATGTCCTTTTTACCGTGAGTTCCGCTGCTGTACTCACTGAATTTCAAAACCAGATAAAGAAAGGAAAGGCCACAACCTTCACTCCCAAGATCATGTTGCCCAATGGAACTTTCTATCCCTTTGAGGGCCTGGAGGATTTTGTCAGCCATATTGTGGATGAAAAAACGGGGACAATCACAATCCGCGCTGTATTTTCAAACCCCAGTAAGAATGTAATACCTGGCAAAGCCAATATACCCCACACTATTCGTCTGCTAATGCCAGGGCAGTTCGTCAAAGTGATTGTACAGCGCGATGAAGTTCGCTCCGAGAAAGTCATTCCCCAGATCGCGATTCAGGAAGACCAGCAAGGTAAGTTCGTCCTGATAGTCGACAGCGAGAACCGTGTTCACAAGCGGCCCATCAAGGTCGGAGAAAAACATGGGGTGAAGTGGATCGTTAAGGAAGGACTGGAAGTCGGAGAACGGGTCATTTCGGAAGGGCTCCAGAAAGTGAGACCCGGGGTAACCGTCGACACTTCATCATCCGCGCTCAAGCCTGGAAATAAATAAAGAATGTTCAGTCATTTCTTTATCAACCGACCCCGCTTTGCTTTTGTCATATCGATCGTCATTGTCATTGCCGGACTGGTAGCTCTCCCTCAACTGCCGGTATCCCTTTATCCGCGAATCGCACCTCCCGTAGTCCAGGTTTCTGCAAGTTATCCCGGAGCCAGTGCTGCTGTACTCGAAAACACCGTTGCAGTTCCCATTGAAACCCAGGTCAATGGCGTGGAGGACATGCTCTATATGTCCTCAAATAGTACTGATAGTGGTACCTACACGCTGGACATCACTTTTGAGGTCGGAACTGATCCCGATATGGCAGCGGTCAATGTTCAGAACCGGGTGTCTTTGGCAACACCCTCTTTGCCAGAAGAGGTGAATCGATCCGGAGTTTCGGTCAGGAAAATGTCACCGGAGATGCTTCAGATCATTGGATTTAATTCACCTGATAAAACATACGACCAGTTATTTTTAAGTAATTTCATATCGATAAATATCAAGGATGTTCTATCCCGCGTTCCGGGAGTGAGCCAGGTGGTCATTTTTGGCGCCCTGGATTACTCATTGCGGATGTGGTTGGACCCGGCGAAGATGGTGGATCGAGGCATCACCACCAATGATGTTATTTCAGCCATCCGTGACCAGAACCTTCAAGCGGCAGCGGGAAAGGTGGGACAGGCACCGGCATCTCCCAACCAGCAATTTCAATACACCATACAAGCCAAAGGCCGGTTGTCTGATGTTTCAGAATTTGAAAATATAATTATCCTCGCCAAATCGGATGGGTCTGCGGTGAGGATAAAGGATGTTGCCCGGGTTGAGCTTAGCTCGCAAACTTATGAAACGTTTACACGTTTAAATCATTCCCCTGCAGTCAGTTTTGCAGTTTTTCAATTACCTGATGCAAACGCCCTGGATGTAGCCCAGAGAATCCGAGACAAGTTAGCTGAGTTATCGAAGAACTTTCCTGATGATATTGACTACACGATTGGTTATGACTCCACCGCTTTTATAGAAAGCTCTCTTCAGGAACTGATCGAAACACTTTTTGTAGCACTTTTGCTGGTTATTCTGGTGGTCTATGTCTTTATCCAGGATTGGCGCGCCACCCTGATTCCTGCATTAGCGATCCCGGTATCATTAATTGGGACCTTTGCCCTGTTACTTGCGTTAGGTTATTCCATAAACTCTTTGACGCTCTTTGCTCTTGTGCTGGCCATCGGTGTCGTGGTGGACGATGCCATTGTCGTCGTGGAAAACGTCCAAAGACACCTTGAAGAAGGGCTACCTCCAAAAGAAGCCACCCGCAAAGCCATGGATGAGGTGTTCGGCCCAGTGGTTGCCACCACGCTGGTTTTGCTGGCTGTATTTGTGCCGATTGCCTTCATGGCAGGCATTCCGGGCCAACTCTACCGCCAGTTTTCAGTAACCATTGCCATTGCCGTATCCTTCTCCTCGCTAAATGCGCTGACGCTTAGCCCGGCGTTATGTTCGATTTTTTTAAGAAAGAGGGAAACCAGGCCCTGGTTCGCGTTGCGTTGGTTTGAAGCTGTTTTTGTGAAAATTTCTTCTGCCTATCTGTTTTTTGTCAGGCTGCTTTTAAAGGGCCTGGTCGTGAGCTTTTTATTATTTTTGATTGTTGGCGGCGGAACCTATTGGGTTTTTAATAATTCACCAACGGGTTTTATTCCGAAGGAAGACCAGGGAGTCCTGTTTGTTGACCTTCAATTACCAGATGGTGCTTCCTTAAACAGAACCGATGGAATCACCCAGCAGGTTGAGGATATGGTGGCGACTCTTCCCGGGGTTCAGAATATTGTGGCCCTTGTTGGAAGGGGATTAATCAGTGGTACCAAGCCAAATTCGGGAACTGTTATCGCCGTACTAAAACCCTGGGCAGAACGAAACACTCCGGAACTTTCAAGTGATGCTTTACTCGGAAGAATCTGGCAAATGACAAGCCAGATACCGGGAGCACGTGCCATCGCATTCACCCCTCCGCCAATTCGCAGCCTGGGAAATGCCAGTGGTTTTGAGATGCAGCTTCAGGACATGCGTGGAGGTGATCCTCAAGATCTTTCCTCTGCCATGCGGGGGTTTGTGTTCGAGGCCAACCAAACTCCGGAATTGCAGAACGTTTTCAGCACCTTCACTGCGGAAGTTCCGCAAATCACCCTGGATATTGACCGTCTTCAGGCCAAAGCACTGGGTATCCCGGTCGCGGACATTTTTTCAAGTTTACAAGCTCAGCTTGGTTCCTTCTATGTAAACGATTTTAATAAATTCGGACGCGTCTACCGGGTCATGATACAAGCTGAATCCAACTACAGGGATGATCCTGACGATATCGGACGAATTTATGTCCGAAGTGCCGACGGCACCATGGTTCCTCTAAACACCCTGACCAAGACCTCATCCATCCTGGGACCGGAATCCCTCACACGTTTTAATATGTACCGGTCCGCAAAGGTTAATGGATCACCTGGTCCCGGATTCAGTACAGGACAAGCGATTGAATCTGTCCAGAAGTTGGCCGGGCGGGTTCTTCCCGAGGGAATGGGATTCGAATGGTCTGGCATGACCTTCCAGGAAATCAAAGCCGGGGATCAGGGTCCCTTGATTTTCGCACTTGCCTTAATCCTGGTATATTTATTTCTTGTTGCCCAGTACGAAAGCTGGTCGATTCCGTGGGGTGTTATCTTCTCTGTTCCCCTGGCCCTGGGAGGCGCGCTTCTGGCTTCTCGTGAGTTCGGGCATAACCTGGACATCTATGCACAAATTGGTTTGATCATGCTGGTAGGGATGGCATCAAAGAATGCCATCCTGATTGTGGAGTTCGCCAAAACTCTCAGGGAAGAAGGAAAATCCATTTTCGATGCGGCTTTTACATCAGCCCGACTTCGCTTCAGGGCCGTGATGATGACAGCGATCTCATTTATCCTGGGGGTCCTGCCTTTGGTTATTGCTACCGGGGCGGGGGCCAATAGTCGTCAATCTCTGGGAACCATCGTGTTCGGGGGAATGCTGGCTTCTGCCATTATCGGCACATTACTTGTCCCCTCTTTTTACAGTATGATTCAATCCCTGACAGAAAAATTAAGTGGGACCAAACCTAAGGAGTGAAGAAGGTTATTTTCTAATCCTTGGATTTCAAAAACAACATCCTTATTGTAATTAAAAATCGTTGGAAGCTGGCCGAAAACTGACAAAGGTGGAAAGGTTCAGAACCCAAAATAACTGTATCTTAAATTTGCGGTGATACCCTATTCCTGTTTTTCTATAAAGGCGCGACCTATAAAATTCGTGTCCTCTCCGAACCACAGGGCTCTTTTATTTGCATCGAACATCATATGACGCACCGATCCCCCGCTTTCCGGGATCTCCGTGATGCTGACGAATTTCTTAGCAGAAGTATTAAATCCCACCAACCGGTTTGGCATGCTCCCGGTTTCGACCAACCATACCTTGTCTTCATGGTCAATGGCCATGGCATAAGGCCCTGAACCTTCACCACCGGGCAAAGGCCATTCACTGAATTCCTCGTTTTTGGGATCAAATCTTCCAAGTATTCCCTGGGCGTAATCTCCATACCAGATCATCCCATCAGATGTGACCACAAGTCTCCTGGGTAAAGCGTCTTTTCGGGGAAGTTCGTATTCTTTTAGTTTCATCGTTTCCGGGTCCACGCTGGCGATTTTATTACTTCCAAAAAGTGCAACCCAGGGTCGATTCCGGGAATCCATCCAGATTCCATAAGGGCGGGAATTCCGAGTCGGAACCTCTACAAGACGTACCTCACCCGACTGAGTAAACAGCTTGCCGATGAAATTGCCTTTCTGGACTGTGAACCAGATATCGCCTGCGCGATCGAAAACCAGCGTGTGTGGGTCCTGGGCCTCTTTATGGGGCATTTCGAATTTAGTGATATTGCCAGTATCAGGATCAAGCTTGCCAATATAGCCGTTACGGTTTCCTGCAAACCAGATGAATCCAGCTGTATCAACAATCAGATTGTGCGGCCCTGCGCCCTGGCCCAAATCGAATTTTTTGAATTTTCCGGAAACGGGTTCCAGATACGCGATGAAACCGCCTTTTTGCCCGCAAAACCATACACGACCTTTCTGGTCGACATGAGGATCGCGCGGCCGGGAATTATCCCAAGGCACTTTCCACTCTGTAATTGAAACTGCTTCCGCATGCGCGGTTTCAACAGCCAGCATGATCCCGGCCAGCATGGAAAAGACAGTAAATATTACGATGCTTTTTATTGGATTCATGATTATTCAGATTGTTATAGGTTAATTAAAAAGTTGCCCTCACACGAATAAAATTTTCTTTCTATTGACCTGCCCTCTGGTAGTTAAAAATATTCTTCATATATGGTTTCAGGAGTTCAATCTCCCACTTTCAAAAATTTATTTCCAATTATTGTAGATCATCAAACCTGATCAGGAGTAGAGCAGGTATTGCTTGAATGCCCACCCTGGGTCGTCATAAGTCGGCTGAAAGCGGACATTCTTCAAGAAGTAATTTTACTCTTAGTATAACTTGATATTTTCCCTGAAAGGTCACACTTTTGGCTGATTTAAACAACTCTTTAAGCTTTTGTTCAAAAAGGAGGGGTCCTGGATGCAGGAAAAATCCGGGTCTCAGCACAAACATGTCTCTATCCAGGTTTTCACCACCTGGCGTAAACAAAGCAAACGCATTGCGCAATTGGTAAGCCAATGACCCAGGATGATCCACATTTCAATACTTGATAAAGGGAAAAAAGAACGGTTTGGGCTACTTGCCCGGAGGGGCGATCAGATGTTTATCGCTTTTAAATGTAGGAGGGCTTTGAATATACAGGATGAGCAATTTTGCCAGGGCTTCAAGAGAATCGAAGTGAACACGTTCATAACCATGAGACGCATCAAGCCCGAATCCAAGCAACGCAGTCCGTATATCGTTTCCAGCTTCCATGGCAGAAGCGGCGTCGCTCCGATAGTATTTAAAAACATCCCGGCTGTGTTCTATTCCATGTTCTCCGCATAGCTGAATTAGTTTGTGGGTCAGATGATAATCGAACGGTCCACTGGAATCCTGCATGGCGATTGTGACACCTGATTCACAGCTGTTCTGGCCTTCGGCCACGGTTGCATTGTCAACCGATACCAGTTCTGCAACATCTCCGTGAAGAACGTGGGACGCTCCCACTCCGACCTCTTCTGAAATGGTAAACAACAAGTGACAATCAACAGGCAGAGTCAAGCCGGTTTCCTGGATCGACTTTGCAGCGGATAAAATTGCCGCAACCCCCGCCTTGTCGTCCAAATAGCGTGAAACGATAAAATTATTCTCAATAATTTCTGCACCAGGATCAAGGGCAATAAAATCGCCAACATTGATTCCGAGACATTCAAGTTCGCTTTTGCTGTTACACAGTTTATCGATGCGGACTTCGAGGTTTTCCCACGAAATCTGCTGGGTGTCGATTTCTTCATTAAAAGTGTGGCCGGAAGACTTCTTTGGAAGAAGGGTTCCTCGCAATTGTCGATCATCATCGCAAAACATGGTAACCCGGGCCCCCTCAGCAAACCGGGAAGACCAGGTGCCAATGGGTACGGTTTCAAGGCGGCCATTATTTTTAAGGAATTTTACCATCGCTCCCAGAGTATCCAAGTGAGCCACAACGGCCCGATCCGGGCTTTCCTGTTCACCTTTTAATTCCGCTCGAATTGCGCCTCTGCGGGTCAGTTCAAAACGAATTCCGATTTGGGTGAGTTCATCGCACACGTAACTGACAATTTCATCGGTTCTTCCGGTGGGGCTTGGAATATTCAACAGGTTGACCAGGGTATCCTGCAGATATCCTCTATCGATAGGGTAATTTGACATGGGTTTCAGCACTTTCTGTTCAGGGTCAGACTCTGCTTTGAATGGTTGTTTGAGGAAACAACAGGTCCATAAACCGTTCCGCAGTCTGGTGGGGTTCGTGGTTTGCCAGGCCGGGTCGCTCGTTGGCCTCTATGAAATGATATTGGGGCTCTTGAATATCCTTAATCATCAGGTCAAAGCCAACCACTGGAATATTGATCGCCTTGGCCGCCTGCAGACAGACCCTGATAAGTTCAGGATGGAGTTTACTGGTAACATCATGGATGGTTCCGCCGGTGTGCAGGTTTGCCGTTTTCCTCACGAAAAGGGACTCGCCAGCCTGCAATATGGTGTCGAAACTATAACCCGCAATTTCGACGCAACGTTTTGTCTCTTCATCTTGAGGGATGGTGCTTTCTCCACCAGTGGCGTTTTCCCGCCGCCTACTTTGTTTTGCGATCAATTCCCGGATAGTGTGGCGGCTATTCCCTGCAATTTGTGCTGGTCGACGAATTGCGGCAGCAATCACTTCGTTTTTAATCACCAGCACACGTAAATCCTGGCCCTGAATATATTCCTCAAGGAGGACATCTTCACAAACTTCATGTGCCCTTCGGATGGCGTGTTCCATTTCCTGGGGATCGGTCAGATCAATCGTGATTCCGGTTCCCTGTTCTCCCTGCAACGGTTTTACCACTATGCGACCATAGCGATTTAGGAATTCAGCATTGACCGCAGGGTTCGATGCCAGGATTTGCCCTGGTACTTTGAGATCGTTTCTTTTGAGGATTCTGTGAGTTAATGCTTTGTCTGAACAAATCTGGAGAGCCACTGAACTGGTCAGCTCAGTCAATGATTCACGACAATGAATGGTTCTTCCGCCAAAGGAAAGACTGAATAAATTACTTTTGTCGTCCAGGATTTCCACCCCGATTCCCCTGCGGCGGGCTTCATTGATGATGATCATGGCATAGGGGTTTAACCTGTTTTCAGGAATCGGTCCGGTAAACAACACTTCATTAATAGCGCTTTTATGTTTCAGGAAAAATTGCGGCAACCTTAAGAACCCAAGTTTTTCATAAAGGGAAATCGCCTGGTCGTTATCATGCAAGACCGACAGGTCAATGTATTCCGCTCCTTGTTCTAAAAACTGCTCGACACTGTGGCGGACCAGCATCTCACCGATACCAGGTTGTGATGCCTGAGGGTCCACGGCTAATGACCAGAGACTGATTCCATTTTGCGGATCTTGAAATATTTTCCTGTGATCCACACAGGTTATGACTCCTAGAAGTTTTCCGGATAAATTTTCTTCGGCAACAAAAAGAAGGACCTGTTCCGGATTATGATTCTTTTCAAAATAAGAACTGGAAATCCGGACCATATCTCTGGACAGATTTATTTCGTTAATCCTTTCGACATCACGTTTTGGATCGCATGGACGAATGGTGAATCCCCGGGCCATATGGGGGCTGGGTTTGTAATCCTTCTTTAAAAGGCGGTAGTGGTGAGAAGGATCCAGAAACAATTCCTGCGGGGCCATCGATAAGATGACATGAGGATCTTTTGAGTAAATTGCAATGTCTCTTTTCCCCGGTTCTTCATTGCAAAGAATTTCGGCGATATCCTTTTGGCTTTCGAAGGTGTTTGCGAAAATTAAACGACCCCAACCACAGTCGACGACCACATCTTTCGACAACGGGTCGGTAAAACTTCCTGCAACAGGCTCCTTCTCAATCAAATTTGGAATTGAAAGCATTCAATGTGTCCAGTGAATTAGGTCTGCAATTACTTGATGTTGTGGGTCTGGAGCCAGAACTCAAGCAGAGCCACCTGCCAGAGCTTGGATCCCTGAAGAGGGGTAATATGTTCTTCAGGATTTTTTAACAACGTTGCCACATAATCCTGATTAAAAATCCCCCGTTGCCTGGCCTGAGGACTTTCCATCAATTCCCGCATAAAACTCAGGTATTCTCCCCGGATATATTTCAAGCCTGGAACCGGGAAATAACCTTTTGGACGGTCAATCACTGCGGAAGGAATGATCTCCCTGGCCACCTCCTTAAGAATCCATTTTCCATCTCCCTTGATCTTTAAATCGGGGGGCATTCGTGCGGCCAGTTCGACAAGTTCGTGGTCCAGGAAAGGGACCCGCGCTTCCAGTCCCCAGGCCATGGTCATGTTGTCTACTCTTTTGACAGGATCATCCACCAGCATTACCTGGGTGTCGAGTTTAAGGGCTTTATCCACAGGGTTTCTGATATCCGGTTGCTGGAAAAACATCTCAACCAGCCGTGTGCTGTAATCATCTCCTGTCAAATCGGGGTGCACGATCTGACAATATTCCTCATGAGTTCGATCAAAAAATGCCCTGGAGTAGGCTTTGGTTGGGGACATGTTGCAATCCATTTCCTGATACCAGAAATAACCTCCGAATACTTCATCCGCCCCCTGACCACTTTGGACCACTTTCATATGCCGGGAGACTTCCCTTGAAAGCAGATAAAAACCAATATTATCGTGGCTCACCATAGGTTCGGACATGGCCTGAACGCAATCGGTCATTTCATTCAGGACAGATTCGGATTGAATAAAAATTTTATGGTGTTCCGTGTTGAAATGCCTGGCAATCAAGTCGGAATACGAAAATTCATTTCCCTTTTCATTATTTACATCCTCAAACCCGATAGAAAATGTATTGAGATGGGTTTGCCCAGCCTCTGCAAGCAGGCCAACAATGAGGCTGGAATCCAGACCACCGGACAACAGGACTCCCACGGGAACGTCGGCAACAAGCCGCCTTCTCACAGCCAGGCGCAAAGAATTGAGGAGAAGCTCTTTCCAGTCTTCCACCCTCAGTTCCTCATCCTGCGGTCTCATACCGAATTCAAGGCTCCAGTAATTAGTAAGTCTTTCCTTGCCATCGGGCTCAATCACCAGGATGGATGCAGGAGGAAGCTTTCTGACACCTTTCAATAACGTAAAAGGGGCCGGGACCACAGCGTGAAGGGTCATGTAATGGTGAAGTGCAATGGGGTCGATGGCTGTATCAACTCCCCCCCCTTCCAGTAAGGCGGGAAGACTGGAAGCAAAACGCAGGAGATTTTTTCCGGAATTCAGATAGAGTGGTTTGATTCCCAAACGATCCCGGGCCAAAATCATTCGACCAGATTTGCGCTCCCATAATGCGATGGCAAACATACCTTGCAGCCGTTCTGCAAAACGTTCACCCCAGGCATGATAGGCCTTGATAATGACCTCGCTGTCGCCCCGGCTGAAAAACCTATATCCGATAGTTTCCAACTCCTCGCGTAGTTCGGCGTAATTGTAAATAATTCCATTAAACACCAGGGCCAGCCCCAAATGGGGGTCCACCATGGGTTGCTGCGAGGCATCGCTCAAGTCGATGACTTTCAGGCGACGGTGCCCCAGGGCCACATTGTTCTGGGAAAATTGACCGGAAGCATCCGGGCCTCGTGGAGCCAGTTTCTCCACCATCCGGGCCACACGGTTCACGTTTGCAGGTTGACCATCGAACCTGATTTCTCCACAAATTCCGCACATATAAATTCCTGCTCGCTTGAAAATTTAAAAAGTAGACCACAGCTTCCATTTCCAAAACTCAGATTAAAGAGTGTCGCACCCAGGACAAATAAAGTAAAATTGAAATATCATTACATTGGATTAATGTTTTTCTTATCTATAAGGAGAGAAGAATGAAGCGTCTGCCTAATTTCAATCATCTTTATTACTTCTGGACGATTGCCCAGGAGGGGTCTATAAAAAAGGCAAGTCAGAAATTGAACCTCACTCAACCCGGATTGAGCGGCCAATTGAAAAACCTGGAAGATTACTTTGGGAAAAAACTGTTCGACAGAAAAGTCCGAAAACTAATATTGAATGATGTAGGCAAAATAGCACTGGAATACTGTAACAATATATTTGGACTTGCAGAGGAGATGGAATTTGCGGTCAACCAGATCAAGCCTAGAAAACAAACATTGATCCGAATTGGTGTTCTGCCTTCCCTGTCCTCCACTCATATACACGATTTTGTCGTACCGCTATGGAAAGACAAGTCTGTTCTGGTAAGTGTTGTCGAAAATAATTTAAGCGAATTACTGTATCAGCTTGAAAACCGGACTCTGGAAATTGTTTTAAGTGATCGTGAGGTCCATAAAAAGAAGGGAATCTTCAGTTATCGATTGCGGCCTCGAAAAATCATCGCTGTAGGAAATGAGAGCTATGCGTATGCCCGAAAAGGGTTCCCCAAATCACTCGACAATTTACCCATGATTCAATTGACAGGCCACAGTCAGATTCGCCGAGAAATCGATCACTTCCTCAATGAGCAGAATATTCGCCCCAAGGTGATTGGAGAGGCCGATGACGTCACCCTCCTGCGACTGGGAGCTATCCGTGGAAATGGGGTTGCCGTTCTTCCTGAAAATACGGTAAACGAAGCCATCAGTCAGGGTCTCCTTTGCAAGCTGGGGGAATTGAAGAATGTAAAATCGGATATGTGGGCCCTCGCACGCTCAGATTCAACCAAAATAAACGTCGTAAAGAAAACAATTAATAAATTTATATCCAAACCCTGACATTGTTCTTGCGGCAATGAGGCCCCTCCGCGCTTATAGATAAATTTATTTTTATCTTTAGTTAAATAAATATTAAATTTTAATTATATATGTTTTTTAATATAGTGCGAACGTACTCAATCAACTGGCTCCACAAAAAGAATTGATGATCTTGTATGAATTAAATTATTTCAAAAATAAACGGTGGCGACTATAGAGGCAGGTACTTACGAATTCAAAGCTGGAATCAGAATTGGAATCAAGGAAACCTGTGAATTTAATGATTGAGGAAAAGAACAAAGAAAGCTGAAGTTTTATTTATTTGAATGAAAACTTCCCTTCCGTTCATTTAGAAAAGGAATTTCAATGTTTCAAAGAATTTTGAGAAACCGGCCTATCCTGATTATTCTATCCGCCTTCGTTTGTATTGCCTTCTCCTCAGCGTCGGAGGCCCGCAAAAAGAATCCCGATAATTACAAAACAAAATACGTAGGCTCTCTCAAATGCGACGGAAGTTGTCATGATGCGTATTATCAAGCCTGGAAAAATACAGGTCATGGGAAATCCTTCGACCTTTTAAAGCCAGGGAAACGTACCGAAGCCAAGAAAAAAGCCGGGCTGGACGCTGATAAGGACTACACCAATGATCCTAATTGCCTTCGGTGCCACACGACAGGATACCGTCAACGCGGCGGGTTCCGTCCGGCCTCTTCAAAAAAAGCAAGTTTCATCGACCCCAGTGAGCCCAACAAGGAACAGGTAGGGTGCGAAATGTGTCACACCGTTGCTGGTGGCTCGGAAATTCGCAAAGTGATGAAAAATACACGGGGGGATTTTGCAAAAGCGGATACTGAAAAGCATGGTCAACGCTGGGATTACAAGAATGTTTGCAAACGCTGTCACCTGCACCCCAAATCACCATTTAAACCTTCTGTGGATCCTAAATATGAATTCAATTTTGATGAACGGGTAAAGAATGTCCATAAGATTAAAGACTATTGGACTGAAGACAACATAGACCAGAAACTTGAAAATTTAAAAGATCGAAAAAAAGAGAAGGGCAAAACCGAAGAAACTCCCTTGATCATTGAAGACTGGAAAATCAAACAAAAGAAAAAAGGGCCGAAACTGTATCTGAAAAAATCAACAAGACCCTACAACAAGGTTTGGAATAAGGACCGAAAACCATTTAAAAAGAAACATGGCAAGAAATACAAAAAATCAAAAGAATGGAAAGAGTTCCTGAAAAACAGGGAATGGTTTAAATACCAGGAGAAAAGCTGACTCCTCCAGCATGAATGTCCATATTGCAAAAACGGACCTGCCTCTTGATAGAGGTACCCGTTTTATAATTGTCACTTCCCGATATTTTTACCTGCTCCCATTTCGAGTAAACCCTCAATCACACAATTGCCAAACAATTTAACAAAAAAGGGATTAGCTCGTAAGAGCTAACCCCTTTGAAATCAAAATGGAGCTGAGGGGGATCGAACCCCTGACCTCTTGAATGCCATTCAAGCGCGCTCCCAGCTGCGCCACAGCCCCAGCCTGTCTGAAGGTTTTCCAAAGGAAGGCCTTGAGATCAAAATTCAAACTCTCCAGCCTTACCGGGAAAACTATCTGCAGGTTTTTATTGAAACTGATTGAATACTAACGAAATTCTCGATTCTGCGCAACCCCCAATACCGGGCATTAAAATACCTCCTGCCTTGTTCCTGCCCCCTTCCTTCTATACAATGAGCGGGTGTTTTGATTTTTTTGGAATTGAAGCTGATTGGAAAATAAACCCCTTGTCGCGGGGACCCTCACGTGTTTAAAAAACTGAAAAACCGGTTGCGCAATTATTTCATCACCGGGCTCCTCATCACGTTGCCCATTGCGTTCACTATCTTTATCCTGAATTTTTTATTCCGTCTTCTTGACGATTCACTCTCTCCCACTTTCACCAAACTGCTCATCATGGCGGGCGCTCCTATCCAGGAAGGGTACCGCATTCCCGGGCTGGGCGTTTTCATGACACTGGTCGTCATTTTTCTCATCGGGGTGATCACGACCAACGTGATGGGCGCGAAACTGTTGCAACTTGGAGAAAAAATCCTGGAACGCATCCCCGTCGTTCGCAATGTTTACACTGGCGCAAAACAGGTGGTCACCACCATCGCCACAACCGACACCGGTGCGTTCAATGAGGTGGTAGTGGTCGAGTTCCCCCGCAAAGGCATCTGGTCGATGGGGTTTATCACCAGCCAGACGCGCGGCGAGGTTCAGGCAATCACCGAGGAGGAAGTGGTCAATGTTTTCATCCCGACGACTCCCAACCCCACATCGGGCTTTCTTATTTTTGTTCCCAAGGCTGACACGACTTCGCTTTCCATGACAGTTGAAGAGGGGATCAAAATGGTGATCTCCTGCGGCATCGTTACCCCACCTTTCGTTAAGAATAGTGCCCTAAAAGAAGGGCAGACGGTTGAAATCGACCCCAATATGATCCCCCAACAGGATGTGAAGTCTTGAGCGAAAAGAAAAACCCGCCTCCCTTCTTTATTCTGTTCGAAGATGCACACCTCATTGCCGTAATAAAACCTGCAGGGTGGCTCGCCCAGGGAGACAGCTCTGGCGCCCCTGCAATAACCGGGGCCATTCGGGATTACCTTAAAGCGAAACAAAAAGGGAAACAGGACGATATTTTTGTCGGGCTGGTGCATCGCCTCGACCGCAATGTTGAAGGGGTGATGGTTTTTGCTAAAACCCGCAAGGCCGCATCCGACTTGTCAGATCAGATTCGCCGGCGCAGCATCAAGAAGTTCTATCGTTGTCTGGTGGAAGGAATTCCTGATAAGGAAGAGGACCGCCTCACCCATTTCATCCGTAAGGGAAAATCCATGAAGGCCACGGTTTTTCCCAGGGCCGCACCAGATGCCAAACGCGCAATCCTGGAGTACCGGGTGATCAAAAAACAAAAGCAATTTGCTTTGCTTGAGGTGGCCTTGCAAACGGGGAGGTTTCACCAGATTCGGGCTCAACTGTCATTCATCGGGCACCCTATTGTCGGTGATTTAAAATACCGCGCCCAAACCCGGCTGGGAGACTATAAAATCGCACTCTGCGCCAGCAAACTGATCCTGACACATCCACAGAATAATAAGGAGCTTATTTTCGAAGCCCCCGCTTCAGAATGGGAACCTCATTAGGACTCTTCATCTCAGAAAATTCAAGTTCATCAAGGACTCGATTTTTCGTCAAAATTAATAATGAACGATTCATCCCCTTCTTTAAGCGTCACCTCGCCCTCTCCATTAATGCTGTATATCGAGTCGCTTCCTTCGTACACCGCTTCGGCATAAAAAGTTGCCCGCGTCCCGGATCCGGTAATGATGATCTTCGGGTTTTCCACGTAAGGCAGATCACTGTCTGCGGCCACATCCGGGGTGCAAATCTGTTCATCCCCTTTTTCCTGCCAAAAACTGTCACAAGCGGCGTAATAACTACCCAGTTGAAAGCCGGCCATCAACCCCCCGGTCACTTCATCTCCTGTATCGAAATCCTCGAAAAAAGCCAGGGCGAAATACACCATCACGGCAATGGGCATGACAATAAAAAATATAACAAACCAGGTCCATGCGGGACCATCCCCCCGCATCTTGAGTTCACCCTCTTCTTCCCGGGCGTACCAGTCATGAATTCCATTAATTTTATATTGAAGATAAATGTTGCCCAAAAATAAAGTCAGTGCACCGGAAATCAATTTCAATCCGGATAAGTTCGCATCAAAATGATCCAGTAAAATCCGTCGCACCTTGAACGCCTGAAAAACAAAAAGAATGTAAACCGTTAGAGCCACAAATATCTGGATCAAATCGATTCCAAATTTAATGTCAAAAGCCAACTCAAGAACATCAAAAACAACCAGGGACCCTGTCAACACAAACAAAGCCTGCAACAAACCCGGAGACAGTTTGTTTTTCGAATCCAGATTGTTTATTGACGGGAGGCGACTTAAAAACCAGAATACGTTATAGAGCCCCAGAGTGATCACACCGAGAAAAATCACCAACAACACAGGTGTCCTTTTTATATCGAGTAAACGCCTGTCATCATTTTTCTCTATCAACTCGGGGGCATCCTCAAGCACCCAATTGACTCCTGGAACTTCGAAATCTTTTTCACTGATGGTATTGGACGGAGGAGAGGCAGGAGAAACCGCAACGTTAGCAGCTTGAACTGTAGCGACTGCAGGCTCTGGTTTCAAGGCAGGGAGCAACTCAATTTCAAATCCCAACTTTTGGAAAAAAGTTTTGGCCTGTCCAGCTTTACCATCATCAACGGGAACCCCATATTTCCAGGTCCTCCCTGTCGCCAGCAATTCCATCACCGTTTCTGACTGTTTTGTTTTTAGCTTGAAGACTTTCGATAATTGCTGTGTAGACCTGGCGACATCTTTTCCCGACCAACCTTTAAATTTGATAAATACCGGCATTGTCCCACCTGACAACAAGCAAAATAATTTTTAGAAAATTCTTTTTTTATAAATCTGCTAATGATTCGCAGCAGAAGCAGCTTCATTGTCCGCCAGCGATTCTTTAACCAGGTCTTCACGCCTGGTGTGAAATCCAAGGTCTGTCATAAAAGATATTAAAACGGGTATCAGGAATAAAGTAAACAGCGAAGAAAATGCCAACCCTCCAATAAGTGCCGTTCCCATCCCCCGGTACAATTCTGTCCCGGATCCCTCACCAAATGCCAACGGAATCATGCCTGAAATGCTGGAAATAACCGTCATCATGATGGGCCGCAAACGGGTTTCGCAGGATTCCAGCAACGCTTTCCTTTCGTCCATTCCTTCCCGAATATTATTGAGCATCTGATGAACAATCAATATCGCATTATTCACCACAATCCCGGCAAGTATGATTATGCCTAATTGGGTCAAAATATCAAACGTGATCCAGTTCCAACCGTCCAGCATCTGCTCCGGGTTCGGCACATTAAAATCTTCGAGGTACCTCCGAATGCTCCCTTTTTGCCAGAGATTGTTCCCCGCAATTCCGAAAAACGATCCACTCACCGCCAAGGCAACAGTCAGCATCACAATAAAGGGCCGTAAAAATGACTTGAACAAGGCCACCAGCAGAAGATAAATAAATCCGACGGCATACCAGAAGCTGTTGAGCAGGGACTGGGTGGTCGAGGCCAGATCATCCGCCGAACCGCCTACCCGAAGCCCATACTCCGGACCGAGAGATAAACGCTGTCCATCCAGGATTTTATCTTCTACCTGATCGATAACTTTCTGCATGGGAAACTCTTTTTTCACCTGCACCAACAGTTTGATCGACCTTTCCTTTTCGATGTGATCGATTCGCGCTGGACCTGCCGCCGTTTCGACATTTACCAGATGACCCAGATGCGTCATGCGTCCACCGGCAGACCAGACAGGAAGGTCGCGATAGTCCTGGAGACCCATCTTCTTTCCGTCCTTTTTTTGCACCAGGACAAAATCAATCGGCTCCCCACGGTCATTAAATTCCCCAAGATAAGTTCCTGCGTTGAGAGCTTCTACCACCCGCCCCACCTCGGGCACCCCCATATTCAGACGCGCACTCAATTCCCGTTTCGGTAGAAATCGAAGTTCCGGGTTTCCAAACTTGAACTCCGGCCGAACTGAATGAACGCCTTTAGTTTGGGATATCTGACCGATCAGGGAGATGGCTGTGTTTTTCAACACCAGCATGTCGGGCCCAACGATTTCCACATCAAATGTTTTATTAGCTGAAGAGAAGATGGGACGTTGTGAGGCAAAAGCAAACCGGTAACCGGGTATGGTGAATATTTCTCCTCCCATTTCCCTGGATTTAACAGCCATTTTAACTTCGCCGCGCTGCCCCCCAGCCAACTCAGGGTAAATAATAGCCCCCCCACCATTGAAACGATTGGAGAACACCAGAAAATTATGTTCCACATCCTCCATCTGCGTGATCTTTTTTTCATAAGGAGCCATGAACTTCATATTCTGATCGACTGGCATACCTGCAACCGGCTCGATGAACATAAACACCATATTGCTGTTACCAAAGGGAAGGTAATCACGATCCGGCAATATTTTGGTACTCAATACCAGCAGGGAACAAATTCCTGTGATGATGGCTCCCTTTAAAACTGTTTTCGCAAATCCCTTCCCCAGCAAAAAACGTAACAATCGGTCATAACCCTTTTTCGTATTGTTTCCGATCCACAAGAAGGGTCGAAACCAGCCTTTATTAAAAAATCCTGTATCGTATTCTTCCCCCGGCTTCAATTTGATCAAAAGGGTTGCGAGAGTTGGAATCACTGTAATGGAAACCAGAAGGGACAACGCTATGCTGGCACTGATAGTGATCGCAATATCGCGAAACAATTGTCCGGCCTCCTCCTGCACAAAAACAATGGGCAAGAAAACCGCAAGCGTGGTCAATGTGGAAGACAGGACTGCACCCCAAACTTCAACCGTTCCATCGTAAGCAGCACGAAGCACGCCTTTACGCATGGTGAGGTGACGATAAATATTTTCGAGAACCACGATTGAATTGTCGACCACCATTCCCACTGCGAACGCCATACCCGCCAGAGAAATAATATTGATTGAACGGTCGAGTAACTTAAGAACAATGAACACACTGACCAGACTGACCGGGATACTGATGCTGATGATGAGAACCGAGCGGAAAGAACCCAGAAAAAACAGGAGGACTGCAATCGCGAGAATTGCCCCCAGACCGAGATTGTCTTTCACCAGCTCCATGGCTTCATTGATATAGTCCACGTCCTGATAAACAATTTTCAGCCGCATCGGGATACCGCGATTGATCAACTCCTGATTGAGTTCCTCCACCGTTTCCCGTGCCAGGTTGCAGGTCTTGACCACATTGGCACCCGCTTCACGAATAACACCGAAAGCGTTCGACATTTGACCATTGATTCGAACGATAGAGGTCGTCCTCTTATAACCATCGACCACTGTGGCAAAATCGCGTACCCGGATGGTTTTTTCACCATCGCGTTTGACCACCGTGTCCATAATATCTTCTGGACTTTTAAACTCTCCGAGTGTGCGTACCGTGTATTCGCGTTTGGTTTCATCGTGAAAACCTGCGCGCGTGTTCTGGTTTTCATTGGAAAGACGGGAAATTACCTCGGAATAGGTTAAGTGCAGCCGCGCCATCGCATAGGGGTCAAACTCCACACGCATCTCGCGTTCTTCACCGCCAAAGTGCCAGACATCCCCAACCCCTTCGACACGATTGAGTACGGGTTTGATGAGATCTTCACCGATCTCGAACATTTTGTTCTTGCCGAGTTCCTGCATTTTTTCATTCGGCTTTTGCACGATAATCCACATGATCGGCTGGGAGTTATCCGAAGACACCGATTTCATGGTGGGCTTGTCCGCAAGCACCGGCAGGTCCTTCACCTGTTGCAGCTTGTTGTTCACATCGATCATCGTGGTCTTTTTGTCCACCCCCCAATCGAACTCAAGGGTGATCGAGCTTTCACCGTGCTGGGAACGCGAGGTCATTTTTTTCAGACTCTCAACATTTTCCAACTGGTCTTCAAGACGGCGGGTGATGTTGCGTTCGACTTCGTTGGGGGAGAGACCGCGGTAGGAAGTGGTCACCTCAATGAGAGGCTTATCGACAGTTGGCGTGAGCTGGCGCGGCAGAATTTCGTAACACAACGTCCCGATCACTGCCGCCATCACAATGGCAACCGTCACAGTATGGTAGTTACGAATAGAGTAATCGACCAGCTTCATGAGGGTTTCCCGGTTGGTTTGGTTTCCGGCTGGCCCGAAGCTTTCGCCGGGGAACTACTTGCCGGTTTTTCAGCATTCCTGGCTGGAGGGTTTTCTTTGGATTGACCTTTGGCTGGCCCTTTTGAGGGGCTTCCTGGACCTTTGCCTTTTTCAGGCGGACCACCACCTGGTTTTTTGCCTTTGGGTTTTCCTGGCGGACCCGCTCCCGGGGGTCCTCCACCAGGCGGTCCTTTTGGCCCCCCGATGGTTGCCATTACACTGGCCCCGGGGAAAACCGCTCCTGAACCACGAATGATCAAATTTGTCTGTTGAGTAAGTTGGTTAGTGAAATCGGTAACCTCTACCCAACCATCCCGTTCCAGTCCTGCCTTAACCGGAACGAGGGCAGCTTTGCCATCACGGGCAACATAAACAATGGTTCCTTGTTCACCGATTACAAGGGATATCGAAGGCACATGCTTGACATTTTTTCGAACATTGAACCGAAGATAGGCTTCCAGCGTGACACCGGGAAACAGTTTGGGATCCGGATTGCTCAACTCCACCTGAGCTTGAATGTTGCCGGAAAAAATACTCGCATCCGGAATAATCCGGACCCGCGATTTCAACCGCGACTTTTCCTTAAAGCGGATACCCAGTTCCGGAATATAAAATTCTATTTCTCTCAATTCCCTTAAGCGGGAACGATACGATTGAGGCAATTCAATCAGGGCTTTTAATGATGAAGCGCCGATCATTTCGGCAACACTATCGCCATCTTTCAGGTAGGCCCCTACTTCCACCTCACGCGACAGGAGAACTCCATTGTAAGGAGCTATAATCGATGTTTTCTCCAGATCCAGTTCAGCCATTTCCAGTTGTTTGGTCATCGACTCCAGTTGGGCGCGCATTTTGTGAATGTCTTCTTCCCGTCCTTTTTTCCCTGCGGCAAGCTCAGCCTTACTCGCTCGGAAACTTTCTTCAGCCTGAAGAACACGATCCTTTACAGTATCGTACTGGGATTGTGAGATCACCCCTTCTTCAACCAGCTTGCGGAAACGTATTTCTTCTTTCCTTGCAAGGTCCAGAGCACTGGCTCTTGCCTGTTCCTGGGCTTTCAACCGGGCCTGATCTTCAGGACGCGCACCCTCCTCCGCCATATCCAAATCTTTTTGCGCGCTGACCAAATCAGCATGCAATCGTTCTACCTGTAAACGGTATTCTCTCGGGTCGATCTGGGCGACGAGATGACCCGCCCGAACACGCTGCCCTTCCTTAACCGGAAACTCGACAAGCTTGCCTCTCACTTCTGATTTCAGGATGACCCGCTGGTCCGCGACAATATTTCCAACTGCACGCACCTCGTCAACAATGGAACGGAATTCCACTTTGCCTATTTCCACAGGCAGCATCATTCCACCTCTTCCCGACGAACCACCCTCTTCCGGCTTATCGGAACAACCCGGTAAACACAAAATTGCCGATAATATTAGAACTATTACAACAAAAAAATACCGGGTATCCCCGGTTCCAAATAGCTTCACAATCCACCAAACCTCATTTAAGTATTTGATTTTATTATCCTATATTTCCCATTCAATTTCAATTTCAAAAACAATGAAAAAGGGATCGGTAAAAGCAACCCTGTCACTTCGTTAGATCATATTTCCGGTATAATCACCAAAACTTTTTGGGAGGCATCATGGCCCTGGAATTCTACAAAGAACTACAAGAACACGCACAAAACCAGCCGGATCATCCGGCCATTATTGAAACTCAGGAAACTATTACCTACAAACAGCTTCTGGACCGGGTGGAGAGGTTCGCTGGAGGGTTGGATGCACTTGATCCCGGCCCCGAAAGCAAACTGGCCATTATGGGATTGAACCAGAGCGAAACTCTGATTTCCATGTTGGGAGCTTTTTTAAAGGGAGTACCAGTCGTTCCCTATAATTATTTGCTCACACCCGACGACCTGGTGTACATCACTCAGGATGCAGGAGTCGACTTGATGATGGTCAATCCTGCTTTCATCAAGGATGAAACCAGTCCTTTCTTTAAAAGTTTTCGCCACCGCATTCTTACCGGCCCTGAACAAGGCCATGATTTTCCCAAAGAAGCGACCCATTCTTTCACCACGTTTGTCGAACAAGGCGATCGGGAAAAAGGGAAAGTACGTATTTCCCGGCCCGATCAGGTACCAGATATGATTCTCTACACTTCCGGTACCACAGCGCGTCCCAAGGGAGTAGGACTGAATGAATCCCAGTTTTACGATAATACCAGTGGTGTTCGTGAACACCTGCCCTTCACTCCGGAAGACCGTGCCATTATGGCATTGCCGCTGTTTCACTCCTTCGGAAACATCATCGCGCTTGTGTTTTTAAGAGCTGGAGGTACTTTGATTTTGATTCCACAGTTCCAGCCAAAGTCAATTTTGCAGGGCATTACGGAACACAAGGCTACGGTGTTGCCACTGGTCCCAACAATCTATTCATTTCTGGTCCAGCTCTACCAGCGTGGAGAATACGATGCCACTTCCTTGAACTATTGCATATCGGGAGGAGCAGCCCTGCCCCATGCCTTATTGCACCAAGTCGAAAAAACTCTTGGTTGCACAGTGCTGGAAGGCTATGGCCTCACAGAAACCTCGCCGGTGATCGCTGTCAATACCATGCAGCACGGTAGTGTCGTCGGATCGGTAGGCCCGGTTCTCCCAAATGTTGACGTTAAAATTGTGGATGATCAGGGAAAAGAAGTTACACAGGGCGAGGTGGGTGAAATTCTGTGTAAAGCGCCAACCGTGATGCAGGGTTACTGGAAAAAACCGGAGGAAACTAAAGAAGTATTAACAGAAGATGGCTGGTTGAAAACCGGGGATCTCGGTCATCTGGACGAACAAGGGCGATTGTATATTTCTGCCGGGCGCAAGAAGGACCTCATCATCCGTGCCGGTGAAAATATTTCACCACTCGCCATTGAAAATGTACTCATGAACCACCCTGCCGTAGCAGAAGTTGCCGCTATTGGGGTTCCGCATGAACGAATGGGCGAACAGGTAAAGGTTTGTCTGGTTCTGCGGGAAGGAGCAGAGGCAACCATACAGGACCTGCGCAATTACTGTCGGGAAAAAATGCCTGCATTCATGACACCAGACAGCTTTGAATTATACGAGGCACTTCCCAAAACCCCGACGGGCAAGGTCTTGAAAACTCAACTCAGGGGAGAAGCTGCTAACACCTGAGTTTGATTCTATTCACTTTTTGGAGCTTGTATGTCTCAGGAAATGGACGAAAATCAGTTTCAAACACTAATAAAACTTGACCCTGGTCAACGCTACCGGTTCGCCATCCAAAAGTTTATTGAAACGGAGGAAGTGTGGAGCCTTGCGGAGGACCAGTTGTGGGCTGTAGGTCAGGACCCGATGGGCCGACAATTTCTGCCTATTTGGCCACATCCGGATCTTGCGAATCGTTGCCGCACAAACAACTGGACCGGGTATCATCCCAGAGTGATCACCCTAAAAGCCTGGCAGGAACGATGGATCTCCGGTATTCACAGTGCAAACAAATTTATCTCCGTCTTTCCCGTACCCAAAGCCGGTGCGGTGATGGTTTCCCCCGAACGCATGCGGCGCGACCTCGACGCACAAATGAATCTGGGGAATCAGTGACGCGCTATCCTCCTATTTGGAGACACAGCGGAAACCGAGTCCATCACTCCTGAAGTTGGGCCAGAAACCGGTGCGGTTTGATGTCCGAATAAAACCGGCTGTATTGTGCCAGCCACCCCCGCGAATAATTTTGTGATCCAGCGGGCGGGGTCCTTTCGGATTATCCTTTGGACTGTATCGGTAATAATTCGGATCCCACCAGTCACTCACCCATTCAGCCACATTGCCCGCCATATCGTGCAACCCTAATGGGTTAGGCGGGAATTTGCCTACCGGTGCAGTTGTCTCGTACCCATCGTCAATACTGGCAACACGAATATTGAGCGTACAGTTTTTATCGCAAAAGTTAGCTTCCTTGCCTTTCACCGTATCACCCCAGTAAAAATTGGTCGTGGTGTTACCACGAGCGGCATATTCCCATTCAGCTTCAGTGGGCAGACGGCGACCCACATTGGCGCAATAACGATCCGCCTCAAACCAGGTCAAATGCTCAACCGGTCTGTCTGCGCCAATCACTTGTGAAGGGTTGTCATCCATCACAGCTTGATATTGGGCCTGGGTGACCTCATATTTATCCATGTCAAAATCATTAAGGCAAACCTCATGGACGGGTTTTTCCAGGGGAGTGCCTTCCTTGTTGCCCATCTGGAAACACCCTCCCTTGATCTTGACAACTTCAGTCGTTCCACTTGTCCCACCCTTTGCAACAAGCGCACGATCAACTTTTAGTGAAAACTCCTGGACTTCCTCGTAGGCCCTTCTTAAAACCCCATCGTATTCTATGCGAACCACGCTTTGGGGTACCAGTTCCATCTTGTCGGTATTTTTAAAGAACAGTCGGTAATGGGGAATGGGCGCGTTGCCTTTTACATCAAGATAATTGCGCATGTTGTTTTTTGTACGCTGGGGCGGCAAAACGATTTCATCTACCAGTTCCGCCGGTTCACCTTCAGCTGAGTCAGGATAAAAAACTTTAACATTGCGACCGTTTGCAACCGGCATCGCCAGAATTTTATTCACCAGATTCTGAGACGCCTGGTACTGCTTGGTATCAAAATAGATTCCAGCAAGAGCAAACATCACCCGCCAGTTTTTGGGGTCTTTCTCCAGAATTTCTGAATAAAGTTTACGGGCTTTTTCCAACTCTTTTTTCCCAAGGGCATCATCCGCCGCACGGATCATGGCATCAAGTTTGACAGCATCCGCCGCAAAACCCGTTGTTGTCAGGAGTCCAGTCAGAGCCCACAAAGCAAAAGCTGCAGTATATAAACAGTTAAATTTTCTCATCCAGAGCATCAGGTCCCCCAGGATGTAAAGGTTTGAAATATGGAATGGGCGCAGTATATAACACTGTCCGCTTTCCCCATAATGGAATTGCCGGGGAAATAAGGTTTCATTCCAGTTTGAGTATCAGGGTTCCGGTTTATCTTCAGGTGGGGATTCAGACTTCTGAGGTTCCTTTTTTTTGGTCGGTTTAGCCTGTTTCAGTTTGAGTTCTTTCAATTCGTTCCAATCATCACCTTTGGCCCGTTTTTTCTGGAAGTTGTTACGACGGTCAAAAAAGTCTATTTCATCAATCATGGCACTTTTCCCAGGATTTTTTCCAAGAAAAACTTGTAATGAATTTGTCCTGAACAGTTTACAATGAGCTATCCGGTTTTTCCCAGAAGAGTTTTCCCCCTATATAGAAATAGTTCAAAAGGCTTCAGGTCAGAAGCAGCCCATCAAAACTCCTCCAGGTTTTCAATCTTTCTAAATCATCCAGGTCAACGCCACTATGCGCATAACACAGAACCAATATTTCAAAATAATATTTTACTAATCTGGTAATCATAATTTTCTGCTCCTTAAGTAACCAGCTAAACTTATTTTCCACAAATAAAATAATCTCTCGGACAGATTAAAAAGAGCGACATCGACATCCTTGAAAACAAAGGCGTTTTCCCCGATAATGACAGGCAGGTGATCCCGCCTTCAACCGCCGGCTCCTGACCGGCTCGAAACCGCCGTGGACCTTTCTTATATTATCGTCAATTATCGTAGCAGTCGCAAACTATTGCGCTGCCTGGAGTCCATTCGTGCATCAGAATTCTCCGGGGAAAAAGAGATCCTGGTGATCGACAACAGCGATGTCGATTCCGGCATCCCGATTGTCCGTGAAACATTTCCGGAAATTAATTTGATTCGAAATGAGGAGAATATCGGATTTGGCCGTGCCTGCAACCAGGCTGCAAAGTTGGCCACGGGTCGGCATCTGTTTTTCGTTAACCCGGATGCGACTCTGGACCCGCAAACCACAGCCAGCCTTTCCTGTTATCTGGACGACCATCCGAATGCAGGTGCTGCAGGTCCAAAAGTTTTAAACCAGGATGGAACTCTCCAATTCTCCTGCAGGCGTTTCCCTACTATCTGGTCGGGGCTTTTCAATCGTTATTCACTCTTCACTCGATTGTTTCCCAATAATAAATACAGCCGACATTACCTGATGTCTTATATGGACCATAATGCAACGCAAACTGTTGATTGGATCTCAGGCTGCTGTCTGATGGTAAAGAACGACGTGTTTAACAAAGCCGGGATGTTTGATGAAAAGTTTTTTCTTTTTATCGAGGATGTCGATTTGTGCAAAACCATCTGGGCAAATGGATTCGAGGTTGTCTACCATCCTGAAACATCGATCACTCACATCTCTTCAATGAACCAGCGCGCCTCGATCAATTCAATTATTAAACGACATCAAGGCATGAGCCATTACCACCGCAAACACATAAAAGGAAACATTTTAACCCGCACAATTCTTGACGGAATGATCACCTTGCGATGCGGCCTTCAACTTATGTTGAATTTTTTTCGCTGACTTAATTGCCCTATAAAGAAACACCCAAATATGATTGCCAACCACCCTATTTCAGGTCCTACCTTCCTCGCTGCGTATCTATTGACTCTGGTATTGTCAGGGGGAATTGCCTACACCACTATTGTGTTTTTGAAAGGGGATAGCCGTCTGGCCAAATTGATCCACACCCAGGTTAATACTGGCAAGCCCGGGGTGGTTTCATTTGGGGGTGTAGCGGTGATGGTTTCATTTTTTTTCACTCTTTGGACAGCCCCCTATCTGCTCAGCCTCCACCCGGATTACAACACATTATTCCTGGGGATCACCCTCGGCGGTGCCCTCATGTTTCTCCTCGGAATATACGATGATCTCGTGGTTGCACGACCCTGGACAAAACTCGTAGCGCAGATCGCCATCGCCATTGGTTTGTACTATTTCGGATTCAGGATTGACCGTATTGGGGACTGGTGGGAATTGGGACCGTTGTCGCCTGTGGTAACCGTTCTGTGGATCGTGGGGATTTCCAACTCCCTCAACCTGATTGACGGTAAAGATGGTCTTGCCGGCGGCCTGATTTTTCTTTCCTGCCTTACCTTAACCCTGGTTTATCTGGAACGAAAAATTTTTGGTCCTTCATTTTTATCTGTGATTCTATCCGGAAGTGTCTTCGGCTTTCTTCTATTCAACTATCCGCCAGCAAAAATAATTCTGGGAGACACAGGAAGCCTGCCATTGGGGCTGATTATTTCACTTGTAACTTTACTCCCACTGGCACAAGGGTTCACCGATGAAATTTACTACCTCATTCCTGTGGTAACGTTACTGGTTCCCATTACAGACACGATCTGGGCCTTTGTGCGCCGGGTAAGCAAAGGGATCAGTCCTTTCAGCCGGGATGCAGAACATTTCCACCATCGACTTGAACGGTTGGGACAAACACCCACCAAAACCATTTTCATATTGCTCGGTATTGCGTTCTATTTCGATCTCTGGTCATTGATTCCGGCCTTCAACATCAACCTGATCCCCAAGTTCACTCCGATTTTCTTTATATTCATCGTCGTCCACCTGGTTTTTCTGATCACCTGGCTGCGCCGCAAGGAGCGGGACCTGAAATCGTGACCCCATGAACAACGATCCGGGATCTCTTCATATTCGTAACTGGTTCACCCTTCTGTTTTTTTTATTGGCAGCAGGTTTCGTCTATCAAAACAGTTTTGAAGGTTCATTTCACTCCGACGATTACTCCTCCATTCAATACCATTCTGAGATAGAACAACCCGGGTTATTCTGGCGTTTTCCTCCTCACTATCGGCAATGGCTGACCACTTCCTATGCGCTGAATTTTGCCCAGGGAGGGCTTGATCCGTTTGGGTACCACGCAGTCAACCTGGCTCTCCATTTACTGACAACCTGTATGTTGATAGCCCTGATCCGATTGACCCTCAAGGAAGGGTCCGGTTGGACTGCGCAAAAATCTTACAGGGTTGCCTTAATTTCAGGAGCCTTGTTCGCCCTGCACCCGGTTCATACCGAAACGGTAACTTATATTTCCGGTCGCAGCAGTGGAATGTCGTCCTTGCTTTATATTTCCGCACTGTACTTTTTTGCGACTTCACAATTAAAAAGTAATCGCTATGTAAAAAAGGTTCTCGCGATATTCATGGTGTTCCTGACAGGAATGGGAGCCCTTTTAACCAAAGAAACCTGCCTGACCCTGCCCCTCGGCCTCCTGTTATTCGATTTTTGCTTCATGCAAAACAATTACTGGATGCCACGGTCAAACAGGTGGAAATTTTTATACGGACCTCTGGCCGCAGGCTCCGTAATAATTATTTTGATCTCTCCAACCTTTTCAACCCAGGTGTCAATCTGGTTAAACCGTATCCAATGGAACCTGATACTTGATCAATTGCCGGTGTTGACTTACGCATTCAAATTAATGTTCCTGCCCGTTAACCTGACCTTCGATTACGATTTTCCCCGAAACACTTTTCTGAGTGGATTCTTTAAAAACCTGGCGATCCTTTTCTGGGCGTTGATACTTTTTGCCGCCTGGAAATTTCGAAAACAAAGCCCTCCGGTTTTCACCTTCGCCGTGTTCTGGTTTCTGATCATTCTCTCACCCACCAACAGCATTTTGCCTCGCATGGATTTACTGAGTGAAAGAAATCTGTACCTGCCTTCGATCGGATTTTGCTGGTGGTGGGGCATGCTGTTCAATAGTCTTTTAGAAAAAAAATCCTCTTTTCGTCTGGTTCCAGTTGTAGCGTCTGCCCTGGCCATTGTGTGTCTTTGTTATGGATTATTAACCTACCAGCGAAACAGGGTTTATCTAAATGACATCACCCTGTGGCAGGATACCCTTACGAAATCGCCTAACAAAAGTGAAGTGCATTACTATCTGGCCATGGCACATTATCTGGCCGGAGACCCTGCCGCTTCACGGCTTGAAATTACGCGTTTGTCAAAGAAAGATCCATCCCTTGCAAAAAAAATCACTGCCTCCGTTGAGGAATCACAAAAACAACTGGAAAGCTACCTGAAGCTGCTGGAAAACCTGAAACAGGTCGTGCAATCGGACCCGGGTCAGTTCAAAATGTACGGGCAGGTTTACCGGGAACTGGCCGGGTTGTATCGAAACTCTGCCCCTTTATATTTCACCAGGCTTTTTATGGGAGCACAATTGGCCAACAAGGGCAGGTTGCAACCTGCGGAGGTCGAGTTCAGAAAAGCCTTAACGGCCCGCCCGCACCTGCCTCATGCACATCTTGACCTGGCCGCACTTTTTCTCCGAAGGGGAGAAACGGAGCAGGCTTTCAATGAAATGGAACGGGCAAAGGATAAAATGGACCTGTCTCCTGACCTGGTGCCTCGATGGCATCTCACACATTCCCGGATTTTTTTCAGCCAGAGACAATTCGAAGAGGCCAAACGAGAGGTGAGACAATTCTTAAAAACTGGATCCAAAAATAGTGAAGGATATTTGTTGCTTGGCGATATTGAGATGGCTCAGGGACACCCGGACAAGGCTATTGCACACTGGCAACTCGTTACGACCCCAAAACTAATAAAAGCTGAAGCCCTGTTTAAAACTTCAATGGTTCATATCCAGCAAAACAGGATCGCAGAAGCACAAACAGAACTCAAAAAAACCCTGCAATTATCGCCTTCAAACCTGGCGGCACGCTTTAACCTGGCCAAACTTATTCTTGAGCATGGAGGCGATAAAAATCTCGCACGTCACCATCTTGAAACCATATTAAAAAGCACATCGGATCAAAATAAAATCAAGATGGTTGAACTTTTGTTATCTCAAATCTCCGGGGAATATGCCCTCAATTAACACACCCAACCAGCATCGTCTGGTCTTTATCTTTATTGTGGCTGCCATCAGTCTTGGTGTCGCTCTGGGTTATTCCTCCGTCCTGCATTCTCCTTTCAATTTTGACGATGGATTGGTGGTCCTCAATAATCGGGCAATCCTCAATCTGGCTACTTTTTTCCAGCTCCACACAATTCACTATCGTCACCTGTTTTACCTTACCTTTGCTTTCAACTACCATCTGGGACAGGAAGATCCATTTGGTTACCATCTCTTCAACATTGGCGTTCATCTGGTCAACAGCCTGCTGGTCTTTGCCGTGGTTCGCATCACGGTAGAAAAAGGTTGCGACTGGGGTCGTAGTTCCGCGATGCGCATAGCCACACTCACCGCCCTGGTGTTTGCATTCAACCCGATCCAGACCGAAGCCGTGTCCTACATCTCCGGACGCACCAGTTCACTAATGGCTATGTTTTACCTGTTATCGCTGATGGGTTTTATCCAGGCAGAAACCCGACAAATCTCATGGAAAGGTCGAGTGTTCTGCTACAGCCTGTGTTTTCTTGCCGGCGCATCTGCTATTTTGTCCAAGGAAACCGCCATCACCCTCCCTGCAGCACTACTGCTTTACGATGTTTGTTTCATGCGAAACAAAAATTTTCGCACCTTTAAACCTCGCATCCTCTGGGTGTACGGGCCTGTACTCCTTTCAATCTCCTGTCTATTTTTCCTATCCCCGTCCATGTGGGAACATGTGGTTACCTGGTCACAAAAAATCAATCCGGGTTATGCCCTTCAACAACTGACGGTAATTCCATTTGGCGCAAAAATGGTCCTGTTTCCCATCAACCAGGTGTTCGACTATGACTGGCCTTATTCAAGCCTTTCAACCGACACCCTCCGTATCTTCAGCTCCCTGTTAGCCGTTGGTATTTTTTCAGGAATCTGGCTGAAACTTTATCGTGCCTTTCCACTGGCAGCGTTTGGAGTCGGTTGGTTCTTATTGATTCTTTCACCAACAAACAGTTTTCTTCCAAGAATGGATTTGCTGAGCGAGCGCAATCTATACCTTGCGTCTTTCGGATTACTTCTGATTGGTGCTGCTACTGCAGAGTGTGTTGGATTTGGTGCCCGTAGCAGCAAAATTGCGCGTCTGCTGGTCACCGTTTGCGCAGCCATCGTTGTGGTTTGTTTCATGACTTTGCTGATACACCGCAACGCCGTTTACGAATCAAATATTTCCCTCTGGGAAGACGCACTGAAAAAAAATCCGGGTAAGCCCCGTATTTATCACAACCTCAGTCATTTCTACACAGAAAGAAAAGATTTCGACAACGCCTTCATCATGTTGAAAAAACTTGCTGCATCAAACGCCACTCCCTATTACCGCTCCTATGCCCACACCAACCTTGGCAATATCTACGCTTTGTGGGGTGACATGGCGAATGCCGAACGGGAATTTGTTCAAGCCGTCCAGATCTATCCTCGTCTGCCTTCAGGCCATTTCAACCTCGGTGTTCTGTTTGCAACCCGGGGAATGGACAAAGAAGCCCACCTCTCTTTCAATCGGGCACGGGCGGCAAAAAAATATCATCCGCAGAAACATCTCCTTCCTCCAAAAATTGCGCTGTATCAGGGACGGGTACTGCTCAATCTGAAAAGGTACGACAGGGCAGAAAAAGAAGCCCGGAGATTCCTCAAGGAAAAGCCAAACCATATCGATGGCCAGTTGCTACTGGGTGAAATACTTGAAGAAGGCGGAAAGTCCCAGGAGGCATTGGACTGGTACCAGTCGATCCGAACAAAAATAAAAGAAAAACATCTTTCAGCCAGGATAGAAGCCTCCATTGCCCGAATTCACTTGAACCATGAGCAGTGGAAACAGGCCATTGGAGCACTTGAGCGGTCCTTAACTTTTGACCCCACAAATGGACCACGGCAATACTTTCTCGGAAAACTGTTTTGGGAACATGACAATAGAGCGAAAGCGGAAAAACACATACGCGAGGCATTGGCGCTTCATTTAGATCCTGCACTGACACTTGAAGCAGAGGCACTGCTGACCGAGATAGAGTCCGAATAAAGGTGTGGAAATTTTTTAAAAAATAAGTTTAAGAACTTTTTTTCCTGAACCGCTGGGCAATGGGGATTCGGCGGCCACTGCCAAAGGCTTTGCCTGTTACTTTTAGTCCCGGAGCCGCCTGATTGCGCTTGTACTCGTTATTGTCCACCTTGGACGTGATCTCGCTCACCAGTTTCGAGTCATGCCCCTGCGCGACAATCTCCTCTAGACTCAGATGCCGCTCGATATAACTCTCAAGAATCGCGTCCAGCGTTTCGTAGGGTGGCAGGCTGTCCTGATCGGTTTGATCCGGTCTCAGTTCGGCTGTTGGAGGCCGATCTATAACGCGTTGGGGAATCACCTCTCCATTTCGATTGATCCATCGCGCCAGTTGATAGACACGGGTTTTGAGTACATCGGACAGCACAGAAAGGCCGCCGGCCATATCTCCATATAAAGTGCAGTATCCAACCGACATTTCACTTTTATTTCCGGTTGAGAGCACCATGCTTCCCCATTTATTGGACACCGCCATGAGTAGATTGCCGCGAATTCTTGCTTGAATATTTTCCTCGGTCACATCTTCTGGTCCCTCACCAAACAGCGGCCTGAGGGTTTCCTTATACTGTTCAAACAGGGGGAGAATTGGAATCGTCTCAAACCTTATTGCCAAAGAACGTGCCAGTGCTTCCGCATCCTCTTTACTTGCGGTCGCTGTGTAACTGGAAGGCATACTGATTCCGGTCACGTTTTCTGCACCGAGAGCCTCGGCAGCGAGTACTGCAACGACGGAAGAATCGATCCCACCGGAAAGACCTATCACGGCACGTTTGTACCCGCATTTGTTCAGGTAATCGCGCACTCCAAGGGTCAGCGCCATGAACATTTCTTCTTCCGTATTCTCGGTCCAGGGTGTCAATTCCTGTGGGGGTTGATTCAGGTCAACTACTAACAGATCTTCTTGGAACCCGGGAGACTGGGCCAACACTTTTCCATCGGCATCCAATACATAACTGTGACCGTCAAATAATAAATCGTCGTTGCCACCAACCTGATTGACCAGAAGTAACGGGACCCCTGTTTCTTTGACAATAGCGCGGCCAAGCTCCTGGCGTCTCGCACCACGCCCCAGACGGTAGGGAGAAGCCGACAGGTTTACCAGGCAATCAATGCCTGATTCCACCAGTTCTGTTACCGGTTGACGTGTGTAGCAATCGCGATCGTAAAACCCGGGAACATTCCAGATATCCTCACAAATGGTGATTCCGATTCTCATCCCATTCAATGTGGCGACCACAGGCGCATCGCCGGATTGAAAATAACGCAGCTCATCAAACACATCGTAAGCAGGCAATAATATTTTTTCGTGGCGTGCCAGCACCCTGCCATCCTGAAACAGGGTCGCACAATTGACCAGTCGCTTGCCGGTTTCACTCTGGCTTTCATCAAAATGTCCGAGAAGAACTGCCGGCCCACGAGTCTGCTGAATCAACTGTTGGACTACCCGGGAATGCGTTTGGATGAACTCCGGCTTGTCCAGTAAATCCCGGCAAGGGTAACCCGACACCGCCATCTCGGGAAACAGAACACAATCGGCCTGCCCTTCTGCAGCCTTTTCTATGGCCTCACGGATTTTTTCAACGTTCCCTTCGAGATCACCGATGGTCGGATTGACCTGTGCCAGTGCAAATTTCAAAAGTGCCTCTATTTTTTTGGGCCATTAATTTTTCGACTACGAAACTGGCGGTAAGGTGCCAATGCATCGCAATCAATAACCGGCAACAACCTTTTTTGATTCACCTTTATTTTCGATTGTACCCGCTGCCTTTTATCCATAACAGCAGGCAACCCGAGCAAGGCATCACACTTCGCTTTCCATATAGCCCCCGGCTGCCCCCTCAGGGAAAACACAATCAGGAAAATAAAATTCCAGATCAGGTGCAACGGTAAAAACTTCCAGAACAGGGGACCAGGCATGTTTTTAAAATAAGCCCAGACGAGGTTGCGATGACCATGGTAAATAGAAAAGTCACTGCTTTTGGTCGTTGTCCCCCACCCCACATGCTCTACAATCGCTTCAGGAATATAACGTCCGCGATGGCCAAGCAGACGCAGGCGGAAACCAAGATCCACATCTTCAAAGTAGCAGAAAAAATCTTCGTCAAATCCTTCTGCATCCAAAATCGCTTGTCGTTTATAGAGAGCCGCCGCCGCACAGGGAGAAAAAATTTCATCTGCCATATGGCCCTCCGACACCTTGAAACCATGATCGCGCCGCCACCCGACTCCGCTGGCATGATATACATCACCTGTCCCATCGAGCCTGTCACGCTGGCCATGACACAACATGCGGCTACCGAAAAACGAGTCCTCGGCATACGCCTGAGTCGCGTCCATCAAACGCTCCAGCCAATCAGGGTCAGCGAAAGCATCCGGGTTGAGCAAGGCAACCCACTCACAATTGTCAGCTTTGGCGATACCAAAATTATTAGCCGCAGCGAAACCCGTGTTTTTTTCCTGGATAAAAATTTCTACGTCAGGCCAGGAAGCGGTAATACCGTCCAGGGAACTGTCCGTGCTCGCGTTATCAATCAGCAAAATTCGGTCCGGCTTACGTGTTTGTCTACCCAGTGCCTCAAGACATCTCGTGAGATGCTTCCCGGCATTATAATTTACGATGATAACCGCAACGGTGTCCGTTTGCATGGTGCCTGCAATGTAACAAAACCATGGGAAGGTGACAATTGTTACCGGAAGGAGTCAGGGCAAAAATCGTTTACAGGTTTCGAACACGGTTTCTGGCAAAATAGCCGACAAACCTTTTTCGGCATCTGGCATGCCTTTTGATTCCACCACTTCAAATTGGGATGGATCCACATAGGGGCCGCAATCCAGTGGTGACTTCCCTGAAAACAAGGCTACCAATGGAGTCCTCAGTGCAGCAGCCATATGCATGGGACCTGTGTCTGGCGCTACAAACAGATTCATACGTGCGATGATGGCCTTGTAGCGCTCAAAGTCTGGCGGCTCCGATAAAACGATTAATGTATTGTTGTTCTTCTCAATCAGTTCTTCGAGTAAAGGTCTTTCTTCAGGCAAAATATCAACCAGGACTTTTAGGTCGACCCCCTTTTCCTTTCCGTGTTGGTTAAGCATATTTGCAAGTCGGGCAAAATACGCTTGCGGCCAGGTACGGTGTTTTTTCCTGCCACCCCATTGACGATAAAATGGCAACGTCATTCCACTGTATGTGGGATGCATTCCCACAAGGAAAGTCGATTCGGTCACACCATGTCGACCCAGCAGGTCCTCCGCTTTAGTCTGTCCGTTTTCCGTAACCGGTAGAGTGAGCCAACTCCTTTTCGGAGCATTGTCCATATTGCTTTCCACTACTTCAATACAGCGGACACAATAGTGCACGTCCGGTTCCAGGTTGGTGATCCTGTGCAGGTTAGAGCAAACTCCGTTCAGCAAATCTGTGTAATGGGGATTCGTTTCAAACAGGAAGATTCGCTCATAATTCTCTGCTTTCAACTCCTTGACCAGTCTGGGACCAATCCACCAGGTTTTTGGAATCCGTCTTGAATAAAGAAAAAACCGGGCCAATCTTGGATGAAATCCTTTGAGGACCCGACGTCCGTCCGGACTGGTGACAAGATGTACCTCCGCTCCAGGGTAACCTTCCAGAATTTGAGTGAGTGCTGGGGTGATCATGACCATATCTCCCGCCCGCCCCTGTCTCACCACCAGAATTTTCTGTGCACCTGCCATTTAATCTCCCCAAAGTTCAACTAAATACACGCGATCCTTTACACGCGTCACTCTAGCAAATGTTAAGGATACCGGCAAAGTCTCAAAAAACCTGCCCCAATAAATTAAAAGCTCGTAAAAATGTACCTCCCATTGGCGACAGGCGGAGCGCATTGAGTTGAACCCTGATTTTTGTTAGACTCTCTTCAGCCTTATTGGCCACTCCGCCCCATAAAAAAACAACCTTTTGATCAGGATTTCCGGCCCAACGCATGCTCATTAACCTGATAAAAGAGCAAAAGGCCAACATCGGTGTCATCGGCCTTGGTTACGTCGGACTCCCTTTGGTCATTGAGTTTGGCAAGGCGGGATTTACCGTTACCGGTTTCGATATCGACCAGTCCAAGGTTGAACAGCTTTCGTCAGGTAAAAGTTATATCCGCCATCTTCCAGGTGAAGCCATCGGCGATCTGGTCTCTTCCGGAAAGTTTTCTGCGACCACGGATTTTTCCATGGTCAATCAGATGGATTGCCTGTTGATCTGCGTTCCCACTCCCCTGACCAAAAACCGGGAACCTGAAATGCGGTATGTGGCCAACACGGCACGCTCCATCGCTCCACACCTGAAAAAAGGGCAATTGATTCTTTTGGAATCGACCACCTATCCCGGAACCACCCGCGACGTGCTGATTCCACTCATGGAAAAAGGATCCCATCTGAAAGCAAACGAAGACTTTCATGTCGCGTATTCTCCAGAGCGCGAAGACCCGAATAATCAGGATTTCAGTACCCGGACCATCCCGAAAGTTGTTGGAGCCGACACAGAATTTGGACGTGAGGCTGCCATCTCTTTATATAGCCAGATCGTCGAAGAAATCGTACCGGTTTCCGGAACCTCCACTGCAGAAGCCACGAAGTTGATGGAAAATATCTTCCGTGCCGTCAACATTGCACTCGTCAACGAATTGAAAGTCATTTTTGACCGAATGGACATCGATGTGTGGGAAGTGATCCGCGCTGCCAGTACCAAACCATTTGGTTATATGCCGTTTTATCCCGGCCCCGGCCTGGGGGGGCACTGCATCCCAATCGATCCCTTTTACCTGACCTGGAAAGCACGCGAATACGGAATCACAACGCGTTTTATCGAACTTGCTGGTGAAATCAACCTGCAAATGCCGACCTACGTTGTGCAACGACTCATGTGGGCACTCAATAAAAAAGGCATTGCGTTCGGGAAAAGCCGGTTACTGATCCTCGGTATGGCTTATAAAAAAAATGTCGACGACTATCGCGAATCACCAAGCCTGAAAATCATGCAATTACTTAAGGACGCGGGTGCCCAGGTGGAATATCATGATCCTTACATACCCCGCATTGGCCCTTCGCGGGAATACCCAATGTTTACGGGAAAGGAATCGGTAGATCTGTCTACCGTTCCCGATTTCGATGCCGTATTGATCCTAACGGACCACACGATGTTCGATTATTCTACTATTGTGGAAGCCGCACAAATGGTGCTCGACACGCGAAACGCCTGCGAACACATCCAATCTGACAAAATCATCAAAGCCTGAATTTCTCTCCTTAATCTACAGAGGTCATATTGAAACTGTTAATTCATACCGATGTCATCGTCGACCTGGCAGTAAATCCTAACGACGACCTTCTTCAATTACTTTGCCGCGATGGGATCCAGGCCTGGGTACTTGGTGCCTGTGTCCCCGATGCCTCCAGGCAAATTCAAAAATCCCTGGATGACAAAACGGCCCGGGAACGGTTGGCAACGATACTGTCCCGCTTCTCCCTGACTCCAATATCAAACCCGGAAATCGCAGATTCTCTTTCGGACAACCGTGGCGGGTTTTCAGAATCTCTTTCCGCAAAAACCTTGCATCGACTCAATCTTGATTTGGTACTGACCCTGGACACTGAATCATTTAAGACGCTGGAAGTTCTGGCACTCACCCCGGCCGAACTTAAAATCCGTCTGGAACAACCAGCCGCCCCTTTAAAAAGTGTCGCGCTGCTCGACATCCCGGGCTCCTATCACGAATGGTTGAACGATGCTGAACGGGAAATGTATGAAGTCATTCGCTCCGGTAAATTCATACTCGGCCCCCAAGTCAAGGACCTTGAAGACAAGATTGCCGAGTATTGTCAGTCGCGTTTTGCAGTGGGGGTATCTTCCGGAACCGATGCACTGGTGATCGCTCTGATGACAGCCAATGTCGGCCCGGGTGATGAGGTCATCACCTCCCCTTTCACATTCTTTGCAACGGTAGGTTCCATTGTCCGCGTTGGAGCAAAACCGGTATTCGTTGATATCGACCCGGTGACCTTCAACCTTGATCCAAGCCTGATTCCCGCAGCCGTTAATGAAAAAACAAAAGCCATCATTCCCGTTCATCTTTATGGACAGTGTGCAGAGATGGAGGCTATTAACTCCATTGCAAAAGAAAACAATCTGGTTGTCATTGAAGATGCCGCACAGGCGATCGGTTCTGAATACAAAGATCAGCGGGCAGGGTCACTCGGGGATATGGGTTGCTTTTCCTTTTTCCCGACAAAAAATCTAGGAGGAATGGGAGATGGTGGACTCGTCACCACCAACTCGGAAGATCTTTTCGAGCGGCTCAAGATCCTCCGCGTTCACGGCTCGCATCCGAAGTATTACCACAAATGGGTTGGCGGGAACTTTCGTCTCGACACCCTGCAAGCGGCTGTGGTCGCGGCAAAGCTGCCGTACCTCGATAAATGGACCCAAAAGCGGCAGGACAATGCCGACCGTTATCGCAAACTCATTTCTGACGCCAAGCTGGATGATCACATTCAGACCCCGCAAGAGGTCATGACTCGCCATATTTACAATCAGTTTGTCCTTCGGGTGGCGGATGGAAAACGCGATGCGCTGCGCCAGCATTTTCAGAAAAACGGAATTGGTTGCGAAGTGTATTATCCGCTTTCCCTGCATGAACAGGAATGTTTCCGGGACTTAGGCTACAAGACAGGTGATTTCAAGGTTTCTGAAAAAGCCGCAGCGGAAACCCTGGCTCTACCCAATTCTTTTGAAGTAACTCCACAACAACAGGAATATGTGGTCGCTGCAATTCAGGACTTTTTTTCCTAAACCTTCCATGAGATGATTCGTCCATGAAAACATATTTAGTAACAGGCGGAGCCGGTTTCATAGGCGGCAACTTTGTTTTGCTGACAATGCAACGGCCAGATGTAAAAATTATCAATCTGGATGCCCTCACCTATGCAGGGAATCTGGACACCTTGCAATCCCTCAACGACAACCCCAACCATGTGTTCGTGGAAGGTGATATACGGGATCGTGAACTGGTCCGTTCCCTCTTCAAAGAACACCAGCCGGACTATGTTGTCAATTTCGCGGCTGAATCCCATGTGGACAGGTCAATAGATTCTCCAGGAGACTTTATCCTGACTAACGTGGTGGGTACTTTTGAAATGCTGGAAGCTGCCAGGGCTCATTGGCTGTCGCTGGAAGGTAAAGCCAAAGATGACTTCCGTTTCCTCCATGTCTCGACCGATGAAGTTTACGGTTCACTGGGTGCAACTGGATTGTTCACCGAAACCACACCCTATGCCCCCAATTCGCCCTACTCGGCCTCAAAAGCAGGAGCCGACCATCTGGCGCGGGCTTATAACAGGACGTTTGGTTTGCCTGTTCTCACTACAAACTGTTCAAACAATTACGGTCCTTACCAGTTTCCGGAAAAACTCATTCCATTGGTGACCGGCAAAGCACTGGCTGGAGAACCCCTTCCTGTCTATGGAGACGGACAACAGGTCCGCGACTGGTTATTTGTAGAGGATCATTGCAGTGCCATCCAACGGGTACTGGAAGCAGGAACCCCCGGAGAAGTTTACAACGTTGGTGGCGACAGCGAGAAGCCCAACCTGGAAGTGGTCAAAACCATCTGCCGTCTGCTGGATGAAATGGCCCCCGATCGCGGCCCCGTTCCCCACGAGGAATTAATTACTTTCGTGAAAGACAGACCCGGGCACGATCGAAGATACGCCATTGATGCTTCCAAAATAAAAAATCAACTGGGATGGAAACCGGAAAACGATTTCGAATCGGGTTTGCGCAAAACCATGCGCTGGTACCTCGACAACACGGAATGGCTGGAGCGGGTGACCTCGGGTGCCTATCGCGGTGAGCGCCTGGGAACAACGGATTAGCAATACTTCAATTCACAGGATTCAATACAAATGGTTAAAAAAGGAATTATTCTCGCAGGTGGTTCAGGGACCAGGCTGTATCCGCTGACACAGGTGGTGAGCAAACAACTCATGCCGCTGTATGACAAACCCATGGTCTATTATCCCCTGAGCGTGTTGATGCTGGCGGGGATCAATGAAATCCTGGTTATCACGACTCCGCAGGACCGTCCCTTATACGAAGCGTTACTTCAAGACGGCACTCAATGGGGAATTAAAATCCAATATGCAGAGCAGCCCAGCCCCGATGGTCTTGCGCAAGCATTCATCATCGGCCGCGATTTTGTTGGTAGCGATAGTTGCAGTCTGATTCTTGGAGACAACGTTTTCTATGGACACGGACTGACTGATCTTTTGGCGAATGCACGAAACCGGACCGAGGGTGCTACCGTGTTCGGGTATTGGGTAAACAATCCGGAAATTTATGGCGTCGTGGAATTTGATGATGCCGGACGCGCCATCAGTCTGGAAGAAAAACCGGCGAATCCGAAATCCAATTATGCGGTCACGGGGCTGTATTTCTACGACAACCAGGTGCTCGACATTGCCGCCAACCTGAAACCTTCGGCACGTGGTGAACTGGAGATCACAGACCTGAACCGGGTTTATCTGGAACGCGGACAACTTACAGTGGAAATCATGCAACGCGGCTACGCCTGGCTCGACACCGGCTCCCACGATGCTTTGCTGGCGGCCTCCAACTTCATTGAAACCATCGAAAAACGGCAAGGATTAAAAATCTGCTGTCCCGAGGAAGTCGCCTTCAATATGGGAACCATCGATGCCGACCAATTGGCGAAACTGGCAGAGCCTCTGGGTAAAAATAATTACGGACAATATCTTTTAAAACTCGCCAAGAGCGGAAAGCCTCTTAAGTAATGAGCCAGGACCGGATTCGAACTTTCCTTAACAGCAGCGCAGATTTAAAGCGAACTATCGCGGACACCATGGCGAAAGACATCGACCAGGCGGTCCAAATTGTCCGGAAAAGCCTGAAGGGTGGCGGCAAGCTTCTCCTCATGGGTAATGGAGGAAGCGCTGGAGATGCTCAACACATTGCCGCTGAACTGGTGGGACGCTACAAGAAGGAGCGGCAATCGGTTCCCGCGTTGGCTCTGACGGTAGACACTTCGGCTTTGACGGCTATTGGCAACGACTATGGATTTGAGGAAATTTTCTCGCGGCAGATTGAGGGCCTTGGTCAAAAAGGTGATGCCATTCTTGCAATCAGCACCAGCGGACAATCGGAAAATGTTGTTTGTGGCGTTCAGCAGGCCAAAGGAATGGGAATCCACACCATCGGGCTATTAGGAAAAGATGGCGGTAAACTAAAAGATATCGTGGACCTTGCCCTTGTGGTTCCTTCCAGCGAAACCGCACGTATTCAGGAGGCACACATCACAATAGGCCATATCATCTGCGAAATACTGGACGACGAGTTTTAACTCTCCAATTCTCACTTCTAAAAATCCTATTCAGGGGAATCAGCACGGCCATAACGATCTTCAAAGCGAGTGATATCGTCTTCGCTTAAAAGAGGCCCAATCTGAATTTCTACCAGCACCAGAGGTTCTTTCCCGGGATTGGACAAACGGTGTTTGGCCCCTTTTGGAATGAAGGTCGACTCATTCACCTTGAGCTGCTGGTTCGAACCGTCGCATTCCACCTCCGCTTCTCCCGAAACCACCACCCAATGTTCGGAACGATGATCGTGCGCCTGCAGGCTGAGCTGATGCCCCGGCATCACGGTGATGCGTTTGATCAGATAATCCTTTTGGCGAATGAGATCGGTATAACTGCCCCAGGGCTTGGCAACCGTTGAATCACTTATAACTTCTTCGCGCTGATGTGCTTTCAGTTTATCGACCAGCTTTCGGATGTCCTGCGCGCGATCCCGCCTGCAAACCAATAGGGCATCGGGTGTGTCGACCACAATCAGGTTGTCAATTCCCAACGCGGCAATGAGTCGACCATCCACATGAATGAGGTTGTTAGTGCAGTCGAGCAGTTCTACTCCGTCCGGTTTCACATTGCCATCTTCATCAGAATCAAACAGTTCGTTTAGCACTTCCCAGGACCCCACATCACACCAGTCCATTTCGCAGGGCACCACTGCAACGCATTGAGATCGCTCCAGCACACCGTAATCGATGGATAACTCCGGCAGCTTTTCGTAAAGACTTCCACCCGTATCGTCAAAAACCTGAAAGGGGAAAAAACCGGTATCGTTTCGAAGATGCGCATCAACACCTTCCAGAGATTGACTGAGCTCTGGCATCCACAATTGGATCTCCCTCAACAACACACCGACCGTTCCAAACAACATCCCGGAGTTCCAGAAGAACCCTTCCTTTTTCAGATAGGTATTCGCGGTTGCAACATCGGGTTTTTCCCGAAAGGACTTTACTTTAAACCCCGTCGAGTTAGAGATTGCCTCACCGGATTCAATATAACCGTATCCAGTCTCGGCCCGGAGGGGAGGAACACCGAGGGTGACCAGGTAACCTCGCCTGGCTAATTCTTCAGCATCCTTGATTCCTTTTTCAAAAACTTTGGTGTTTTCTACCAAATGGTCGGCTGGGAAAATTCCAACAACCTCATCAGGGTCGGCTTCGAACAAACGGGTGGTCAAAGCCACGGCAGCCGAGGTATTGCGTCCTATCGGTTCAGCAACCAGGTTTCTGGCATCGAAACCAAGGAACTCCAATTGACGACAGGTTTCGTCGGCTTGATCGCGGTGGGTGATCGCGTGAATATTTGCAGCGGGAACCACAGGCAACAACCTTTCCATCGTCCCTTGTAAAAGGGACCGGTCACCTGCAAACTTCAGGAATTGTTTGGGGTGCATCTCCCGGCTCAGCGGCCAGAATCGGGTACCGCTTCCCCCGGCAAGCAGAACGGCTTTCATCAATCTGGAATGGGAAAAAGTGGAGAAGAATTGGTGGCATTGCCACCAACAAGAGTGGCAGAATTACCAAAATTCTAACACAACAACACCTTCCGTCAAAGGTACGGTTCCCTTTATTTCCTGTAAACGGGATTTAATATTAGCTATACTCGTTGGCAGTCGTCGCCTTCCCAGGGTAACCAGCACCTTTTTCTAATTTCTTCCTCCACGCCCATGAGCGGCTTTATCTTTTCCCTCTTTTTGATCGCTCTCCACACCATCGGCGTGGGCTCCATTCACGTTCCATTTGACCAACTTGAAATCACCTGCTTGTTTCTTTTCCTGGCTCTGTCCTGCCTTTTGTTTTGCCTTCTGGAGCAAAAACAGAAAAAGGAAGAGATATTACCTGATTTTGCAGGATCTATCTGGCTGGCCCTATTTTTCTTCTGGGGAATGATCGGTTTTTTCTATTCAGTCCGCCCCGAGATGAGCCTCCAGTTTTTTTTGAAATACATTACCGGCATCGCCCTCTTATTATTTCTTCATCGGACACTTAAAACTCTGGAACAGGTGAGAAGATTGTTCTGGCTATTGACCTCCATCGCAGCACTTCAAGGTGTGTTGAGCTGGATTTTCCAGGCTTATTTTCCCATGGTCAATGTCACTATCAATTTTGTATTCATAAATTCCAACTTTCGTGGTGGCTATCTTCTGTTTCCTCTTTTCATGGCTGCCACCCTGTTACTTACAGAAAAGGATAAAACCCGAAAAATAACTGCCTGGATCATGTTCGTTTTAATCTGGGCACAACTGGGATTTACCAATTCTCGTGGAGCCAATATTGCTGCAGGCGTGGCCATGTTCCTTCTGGTTTGGGCATTGATTAAAAACGAGAATAAAAAAAATGCCGGTATATTGGCTCTCGGGTTTGGGGCAGGCCGGTTGTTATTCCACCTGCTATTCATAAACTTTGGAAGCGGGCAGGAAGATTCTTCCTTTGCTGAGGTTTCTGCAGCCACATCTTCTTTTTTCTTCCGCCAATTGTTTTGGGACGGTGCTCTGAAAATTTTTTCTGACTATCCTTTTATCGGCTCGGGACCCTGGACCTTTTCCCTGCTGTTTCCATACAAAATAGATTTTCCCCTATCGTCTGCCATTCCTCCAATTGTGTTGCCTCCACCTCATGCCCATAGTATTTACCTCCAAACACTGGCCGGTATGGGATTGATCGGGTTGTGCCTGTTTCTTACAGCATTCTTTAAGTTTTTTAAGGGGCTGTTTCCTGTTTATCTTAAAAACCAGGGACCAGAAGCGGTGTTTGCCCTTGGCTTGATGATCGGGATGGCAGGTTTTCTGACACACGGCCTGGTGGAAACAATATGGCCTTCCCCTTACTTTATATTTACGGTGACAATTTGTTTTGGAGCCGCGCAAGTAATAATCACAAAAGGATTTCCACAAAAAGCAAACAAAGACTTGAAAAAAACCTGGACTGTTTTTTCCATCGCCATAGTTTTAGTTGGCACTGGCACTCTGTGGACCACATTCAACTATTCGCAAAAATTTGTTGCGGCAAGGTCACCGGAAATACCAATGGAAGAAAAATTTCAAATGACTGAAGAAGCCGGTGAACTTTGCCCGTTTTGTGATCGTCCTTTAACGTTCCGAGCCTATTTATATACCCACTTATATGAGAAAACACATGACCCTGTATTTCGAGACAAAGCAATTCACACACTGCAGCAAACCAGAGAGGGTGTTGTACCTCTACCAGAATCTATCCTGATTCGAGGAATGCTGTTTGAAGTTGAAAGAGATTACGTCCGGGCTATGAATGAATACCTGAGGTACTATCAGGTTGGAAACCAGCCGCATCTATTGCGGAAAGCATTTGACCGGATCAGGATGAAAAAACAAAAGGAAGCATCTTTGAATCCATGAACTTCAAAGCATCTGCCTTTTGATCGGTTCGACAATCCAGTACAATAAACCCAGCCAACCTTTTTATTGTTATTTGAAGGTTTTTATCAAGTTTGTTCCTCTGGATTTCGATATGGATAATAGCGTCCACCCCAACCCCAAATAAACCCAATGAAAATCGGAATTACAGGAGCAAGCGGTCAAATTGGCTGGCACCTCAGATGCCACCTGGCCTCCCAAAACGAACTCAACGTAGTTCTCGCAGACCGCTCCACATTTTTCAACTCTGAATCGATGGACAGCTTTGTTTCTGACCTCGACATATTGATTCATCTTGCAGGGGTGAATCGCGGTGAAGCCGGGGAAATCGATTCCGTAAACAAGCAGCTTGCAAAGCTTTTGATCGAAGCGCTGAACCGGACTGGCGCCAAACCTCATCTCGTCTTTTCCTCTTCCATTCATCGGGACCGGCATACCGCATACGGCAATGCAAAGCGTTATTGTTCCGAAAGGTTTGCAGATTGGTCAAAGGAATCTGGTGCCTTATTCACCAATATGATCCTGCCTCATGTCTTTGGGGAACACGGCAAACCTTTTTACAATTCCGTTGTTCACACTTTCTGTCATCAAATTGCAAATAACGAAAAACCTCAAATCATAAATGATGAGCCTCTATTTCTGGTGCACGCTCAAAAGGTAGCTGAACGCATGCTTGCCGCCGGGCGATCGATGTCTTCCACCCAGCAAGTAGTCGATGGTGAAGAGATGCTGGTATCCCAACTGCTCGCCAAGTTGACTGAACTTTCTGAAACGTACCAGCAAAATATTGTTCCCGACCTGAGCGATCCCTTGACCCTGGCATTATTCAACACTTACCGGTCATACCTTTACCCAAAACATTTTCCTCTTGACCTCACACGACACAGTGATAACCGGGGCGACCTTTTTGAACTGGTAAAAGAACTCAATGGTGGGCAGGTTTATGTTTCCACCACCAAACCCGGAGTGACTCGGGGAAACCATTTTCATTGCCGCAAGTTTGAACGTTTCGTCGTTCTAAAAGGATCGGCCACCATTTGCATCCGTCGCATGTTCACTGACGAGGTCAAACGTTTTGAAGTTCATGGCGACCAGCCACAAGTACTGGACATTCCCACCCTGCACACCCATAATCTGATCAACAGCGGCCAGGACGAATTGATGACCCTGTTCTGGGCGAATGAAATTTTTGATCCTTCTCTACCGGACACGGTCCGGGAAATCGTTTAAGTATTTATTGAGGTTTTTTCCATGGCATTGCCTAAAATCATGCTCATTGGCTGTAAAGGGCAGGTCGGATTTGAACTGGAAAATTTGCTCGCCGCAAAATCCAGCTTAAGCTCCTACGACCTCCACAATCTGGACCTGCGCAAATTTGACAACGTCAGGACCACCATTCGTGAAATTAAACCAAACCTGATCATTAACGCTGCAGCTTATACCCAGGTGGACAAGGCTGAAGAAGAACCGGATACCGCGCGACAAATAAATTCTGAGGTTCCCGCTTTGCTGGCTGAAGAAGCAGAACGTTCAGGAGCGGCCTTGATCCACTATTCGACCGACTACGTTTACTCTGGTGAGAAAACTTCTCCCTATGTAGAAGAAGATCCCACCGGCCCGTTGGGTGTATACGGGGCCACCAAGCTGGAGGGAGACCTCGCTATTCAAAATAGCCAGGCCCCACACCTGATTTTTAGAACGAGTTGGGTGTATGGAATTCGTGGGAAAAATTTTCTTCTAACCATGATGCGACTTGCCAAAGAAAAACCCGAATTAAAAGTAATCAACGACCAGTACGGTGCTCCGACCTGGTGCCGCACCATTGCCCAAACGACGGTGACAGCTCTCGAAAAAATCCTGGGTAAAAGCCTGGATGAAAATATTGGAAAAATAAACGGTGTTTCCGGGATCTATCACCTGACTTCTGGCGGACAAACAACATGGTTTGGTTTTACTCAGGCCATTGTTGACATACTTAAGCTAGAAAAACCTCCCGCATTGTATCCGATCCCGACCAGCGAATACCCGACCCTGGCGGTTCGGCCTAAATATTCTGTATTGAACAACTCCAAACTCAACCGTACATTTGGAATTCCACAAACAGACTGGAAACAGGCGTTAACCAGTTGCATGTCTGTGGACCCGGAATCCTGATCCTTTGGAAAAATAATTCGTGCTCGTCCAGAAAACCATCAAGGTCTATCAACTGATTTTCGATAGGAAAGTAATACCATCTTTAAAATGCCACCCACAGGAGGACCAGAATGTTTAAAGGCAAAACAGTATTGATCACGGGTGGCACCGGTTCGTTTGGCAACCAGATGGTGCACTACCTCCTGAAAAAAGATTGCCAGGAAATCCGTATTTTCAGTCGGGATGAAAACAAGCAGGATGGTATGCGAACCGACCTCAACAATCCGCGCCTGAAATTCTTCCTTGGAGATATTCGCGAAAAGCAAACGCTCGATGAAGCCATGCGGGGGGTCGATCTCGTGTTCCACGCAGCGGCTTTGAAACAAGTCCCCTCTTGCGAATTTTTTCCGATGGAGGCCGTGAAGACCAATGTCCTTGGAAGCCGAAACGTGATTCAATCGGCAGTCGAGCACCGGGTCCAATCACTGGTCTGTCTCAGTACCGACAAAGCTGTTTATCCAGTCAATACCATGGGGATGAGTAAAGCCCTCATGGAAAAAACGGCCCAGGCCGCATCCCGGGAACTCAAATCAGACGACACCATCATCACCTGCGTTCGATACGGCAACGTGATTCACTCGCGCGGATCCGTCATTCCACTTTTCATCAAACAGATCCGCGAAGGAAAACCCCTGACGGTAACCGAACCCACCATGACCCGGTTTTTCATGACACTGGAAAATGCGATTCATCTTGTGGAGTTTGCATTCGCAAAGGGGCAACAAGGCGACCTTTTTATTCGCAAAGCGCCAGCCTCGGACCTCAACACTCTTGTCGAAGCTGTAAAACGGGTGTTCAAGGCTGAGAATCCTGTGGACATCATCGGTATGCGGCACAGTGAAAAAATGCACGAGACTCTGGCCAATCAGGATGAACTGAGTCGAGCTGAAGACCTGGGAGATTTTTATCGAATCAAAATGGACAACCGTGACCTGAACTACGAAAAATACCTCACAGAGGGTGAGCCTGCCCGGTCTGACCTTGCCGATTTTTCATCGAAGGTTGCGCGTCAATTATCTGTAGAAGAAATTGAACAACTGCTCCTGTCCCAACCCGAGATCCAGGACTACCTGAAAGAAATGAACCCAGGTTAAAATCCGCACACATCAGTTTTTTGGATTTTGGCTCAATTCCAGTAGATGCGGTTGTTTCCCCGCCTTTATTTGGCTATATTGATTAAAAGACCTCAAAACAAATAATCTGATTCGTAACACAAAGTTGCCCATTTGTTTCTTAAAAGCACCTTGCCAACATTTAAAGATGGCGACTAGAAACTTTTAGCGCGCAGTTTTCTCCAATCACCCTGATACGGTAATTTTTTATGAGTTCTTCGATAAACCTGGCGTTGGTTGGTGCCGGCTACTGGGGGAAAAACCTGGCACGGGTGTTCAACGAACTCGGGGTCCTGCGCGTTATCTGTGATCCTTCTGAAGAAATTTTTGCGCGGAAGAGCAACATGTATCCCGGGGTTCCCATCACTCCTTCTTTCACTGACCTTCTCAATCAAAAAGAAATCGAAGCCATCGCGATTGCCACTCCGGCAGTCCATCACTATTCAATGGCGAAAAATGCCCTGCTTGCAGGCAAGCATGTGTTTGTTGAAAAGCCTCTTTCACTAACGGCTGAAGAGGGGCAAGAACTAACCGAACTTGCGAAAACACAAAAACGCACTTTATTCGTAGGTCATATCCTCCATTACCATTCAGCCATAATTAAAATCAAACAAATGCTGGCCGAAGGTGAACTCGGGCGTCTGCAATATATTTATTCGAACAGGCTCGCATTAGGGAAATTCCGTCGCGAGGAAAATATTTTATGGTCGTTTGCTCCACACGACATTTCAGTGATCCTGTCTCTCGTTCACGAGGAACCGGATTCCGTCTGGGCCGTAGGCAGCAATATATTGCATCCCAATATTGCAGACACCACCATCACACACATGAAGTTTCCATGCGGGGTTTCATCCCACATTTTCGTTTCGTGGTTACACCCGTTTAAAGAACAGAAGCTTGTAATTGTCGGTGACCGTAAAATGGTCACCTTTGACGACACGGTCCCTGTTGATCGAAAGATCATGGTGTACCCACATAACATTCTCTGGCGCGAGGGCGTTCCTGTTCCGGAAAAGAAGGAGGGCACAGCAGTGGACCTTACAGACACTTGGGAAGAGCCGCTGAAGAACGAGTGCAAAACTTTCCTGAACGCCATACAAGGGGAATCGTTTTACACCACTGGAGAAGAAGCGGTACGCGTCCTTTCGGTTTTACAACGCTGCCAGACCGCTCTGGATAAAGGTTGAGCAACAACCTGCCCGCCTGCAGGCGGGGCACCAGGGCTTGCCGTTACTTCGTTTCGAATTTCTTTTTCTGATAACTCTGGGAATAAACATTCCATGAATCTTGGAATTATCACCTACAATTTTCCCCATCTAAAAACTGAACAGGTATTGCTGCGTTTGGTCGAAATGGATTGTCAATCGATCCAGTTGTTTGCGCTTCCCTTCAAACCAAGAAAGCCCAGGAAACCGATCATCGTCCACCGTCCATTTCAAGAAGCTGGGGCGCATCCGGAGGAAATGGCAAGAAAATTTGGCTTAAGATACCAGACCATTGACCAGGATCACGACATCCCCGGCGGACTGGACTATTACCTGATTTTAGGTGCGGGTATTTTGTCTGAAGAATTTATTCGTGGAAAAAAGACGATCAACTGCCACCCCGGTGTCATCCCGGCCTCCCGCGGACTGGACTCCTTCAAATGGAGCATCCACGATCAAAAACCTTTAGGCATCAGTCTCCATTTCATTGATGAAAAGGTCGATGCCGGGGAGATCATTTCAATCAAACCAACTCCTGTATTTTCCAATGACACGATTGAAAGTCTTGCACGCAGGCACTATGAGCTGGAAATCGATATGACGGCACGGTTCCAGGAGTTCTTCGAGAAACCGGTCAATCCATTTGAGGACATTGCTGTGGGAGAACCCCATATGCGAATGAACCAGGAAACCGAAAAGGTAACGTTGGCGAAATTTAAAGGTTATCTTGAGAAATTCAGTTTTAAGGAGTGACTTGTTTTAAAACAGGAGAGGGCTTGAACACAAAGGTTTAATCTTTGCTTTCTTCCGGAGCCAGTCCCGATGAAGGATCACCTCCAAGCAGGATCGGGTCTGTTTCCATAATCCGTGAACCACTGCTTTTCACCAGGCTTTTTAAATTAGACTCCAGTGTTTCCAAAGTCGCAGTTCCCACATCGTCACAGAGTTGGGTCATCCGTTCCATAAACTCCTGATCGGCCCGACAGGGCGGCAGTACCCGTTTGATTTTTTTATGGCTGGTGGGTCGCTCTTCTTCACCATCGGCAACCAGTTCCTCATATAATTTTTCGCCCGGACGCAATCCCACATACTGAATTTCCATATCCTTGCCAGGAATAAACCCTGACAATCGGATCATCCTCTTTGCCAAGTCGACAATTTTGACTGGCTTACCCATATCGAGAAGAAAAATCTCTCCCCCTTCCCCCAGCGAAGCCGCCTGCAATATCAACTGCGCCGCCTCGGGAATCAACATAAAGAACCGCTCCATGTCGGGATGAGTGACCGTCACCGGCCCGCCATTTTCAATCTGGCTCTTGAACAGGCGTACCACGCTGCCGTTACTGCCGAGGACGTTTCCAAACCGAACGGTAATGAAACGCGTGTCTTCGCTGGAAGATTTGAACTGCAGGATTTTTTCACAGATATTCTTGGTCATTCCCATGATGCTGGTCGGGTTGACCACTTTATCAGTTGAAACCAGCACAAACCGTTCAACACCAAACCGCTCTGAAAGCTCAGCACAGGTACGGGTTCCAAAGATATTATTGTGAATGGCTTCATCCACATTTTCCTCCATAAGAGGAACGTGTTTATGTGCAGCTGCATGAAATACCATATCCGGGCGGTACTCCTGAAACACGGCTTCCATTTTCTTCTGATTCGTTACCGAGCAGAACACACAATGAGTCTTGGTGCCCAGCGTTTCCAACCTGACCTTGAGATTCAGGTCATACAAATAATTTTCACCTTTATCCACCATGATGAGCCGATCCGGATGGTACTCGAGGATTTGTGAGCAGAGCTCCGACCCGATCGACCCTCCCGCTCCGGTCACAAGAACCGTTTTTCCGCGGAACATTTCCTGAATGGCCTGTAAATCCAGCGACACCGGGTCCCGGCCCAGCAGGTCACTTATTTCAACATTTCGAATCTGGTTGATATGGATATTCTGGGAGGATATGTCTTTTACGGAAGAGGCCAGTTTGCATTTAACACCGAGCATCTGGCAGCGGCCGACAATTTTACTCAGCTCGTCTGAATCAATCTGGTTAATCGCAACAAGCACTTCCTTGATTTCGTAGTTCTGGATAACCTCAGGTAGCTTGTCCATCCCTCCCAATACCCGAACCCCCATCAACTGGCTGTTCCATTTAGAAGGATCGCGGTCGATAAAACAGCAAACACGGTAGTGGGATGAAAATTTCTTAAGGTACTTGAGCAGGTAGGCTCCAGTATCTCCCGCCCCGATGACCAGCGTGTTACATCCTGAAGCAGACTGGACGATTTTCTTCTTTCGTTCTTTCCAGAACCTCCAGAAAACTCTTGAACCACCGAGAAAGGTGATAGCCAGGATTGCCTCAATAACCAGAATCGAACGCGGAATGTGAAATGCGCGGTTGTAAAAAAACAAAACGGAAACAGCGACGAGCGAACTGAGGAGCACTCCTTTTACAATCTGAAACAAGTCTTCCAGACTCGAATATTCCCAGAACCGGTTATAAAAACCCAGGTAAATTAGACAGACAGCCCTCGACATCAACAGAAAGGGCAACACCGTTTGGAAGACAACGACATCTTCCTCCGGTATGGTCCCATCAAATCTGAGGAAAAAAGCCAGATAGAGAGCGGCAATAGAAAACACCAAGTCCAAAACCAGCAAGAAGGACCGGTGTGGCTTTGAAAGAAAAATACTGAGAGGATTCGAACGCATGATCAGGCTTTAATTCGGTAATTCAGACGAACTACGAATGTGAGTAAAAGGGAAGAATGGGAAAAACAGGAAAATCAACCTCAATTTCGTTTTCCTGATATTGCAAAGAACAACTGAGAGTTCCCGGCGTCAGGATATAATGCCGAGTAGCGAAAAGCCAGCCACGATTTTCCCTGATTATTATGCCTGAAATTTGATATAATTCCAGCAGTTTCAATCACCTTTTCCCTCCATTTCACTGGATATTTCATAAAAACTGGAAGATTCCAGGATCCTTCCCAATCAAACTCCAAATGAAACTACTTGTTACGGGAGCCGCAGGGTTCATTGGATTCCATACCTCCAAACGACTTTTGGAGGACGGACATGAGGTGACAGGGCTCGACAACCTGAATTCCTATTACGATGTCCGATTAAAAGAAGATCGACTCTCCCTGCTTAAGAGATCCCCCCGGTTCAGCTTCGTGAGGGAAAACCTGGAAAACCGGTCTCCTCTCGAAAACTTATTCGAAAACGGAAATTTTGACCGGGTGGTTCATCTGGGTGCGCAGGCAGGAGTCCGACACTCGCTCACCCATCCCCACGACTATATCGACAGCAACGTCACCGGTTTTCTGAATATCCTGGAAGGATGTCGGCATCATAAAGTTTCTCATCTTGTTTTCGCCTCGTCCAGCTCCGTTTATGGACTTAACAGCCACATGCCTTTTGCAGTGAATCAAGGAACCAACCACCCCCTGGCCCTGTATGGAGCCACCAAAAAAGCCAATGAACTGATGGCTCACAGTTACGCACACCTGTTCCGGATGCCTGTTTCAGGCCTGCGCTTTTTTACAGCTTACGGTCCATGGGGAAGGCCGGATATGGCCCTGTTTATTTTCACAAAAAATATTCTGGAAGGGAAACCAATCGACGTTTACAACAAAGGGGAAATGACCAGGGACTTTACTTACATCGACGATATTGTCGAGGGCATCCTCCGCGTGACCCAAAAACCAGCGGAACCCGACCCGGACTGGGACTCCGACGCCCCTGATCCCTCAACATCGAGTGCCCCTTACCGTATTTATAATATTGGCTGCAGCAACCCGGTGCCTTTGATGAAATTTATCGAGGAGCTTGAAAAAAATCTGGGACGAAAAGCCACCATCAACTACCTTCCCATGCAGCCCGGGGATATTCCAAAAAACCATGCGGACGTCTCCGACCTGAAAAAGCAGTTCGACTATAGCCCCAAGCGTGACGTGTCTTATGGCATCCAGCAGTTTGTGGCGTGGTACCTGGACTACTACAAGGGAAAAAACTCCTGACCCCTGGTACCGTTTTAGAAAACCAACCCTCTTTCCAGATCTCGCCACGGTTACATCCCGAACTTTTATAAAACAATTCCCTCTCCGCCAACAAGAAGGTATGATGTTTCCATCGCGAAAATAACTTGCAATCAAACAGTTATGCCATCATCTTGGATAGAAGCCCAGGCGTAGTAGTTTGCCCGAACCAGATTTAATTATGGAGGCAGGTATTCATTGAACTGGTCAGATAAATCCGTTCTTATCACCGGGGGTACGGGATCATTTGGAAACGCTTTTGTCTCCCACCTGCAGAAAACCCACCCTCCAAAAAAGCTGATTATATTCAGTCGTGATGAACTGAAGCAGTTTGAAATGAGTCAGGTCCAGGACGGAGAAAACCTCCGTTATTTCCTCGGAGATGTCCGCGACCTCGACCGGCTCAAACGCGCTTTCCGTGGGGTCGATATCGTGGTCCACGCAGCGGCCTTAAAACAGGTAGAAGCTGCTGAGTACAACCCCTTTGAAGTCATCAAAACCAATATCATAGGCGGACAGAATATTATCGACGCCGCTATTGAAGAGGGAGTCCAGAAAGTGATCGCCCTCAGTACCGATAAAGCGGTGAATCCGGCCAACCTTTATGGCGCCACTAAATTATGCTCGGATAAAATTTTTGTCGCCGGCAATGCCTATTCCCAGGACAAAACAATCTTCAGCATTGTGCGCTATGGCAATGTGGTCGGCAGCCGTGGAAGTGTGGTTCCTGTTTATATGAAACTAAAAGACACCGATGAGGTGCCCATCACCGACGAACGCATGACCCGGTTCTGGATCACTCTCGACCAGGGTGTCGATTTCGTTTTGAGGATGCTCGAACTCATGAAGGGCGGCGAGATATTTGTACCCAAAATTCCCAGCATGCGGGTAGTCGATCTTGCCAAAGCTATTAAACCCGAATGTAAAATAAAAGTGATCGGTATCCGTCCCGGAGAAAAAATTCACGAAACACTTATCAGTGAAGACGATGCCCGCCACACGGTCGATCTGGGAGACTTCCTGGTAATCAAACCTTATGTGGACTGGTCACACCAGGATCCGTGGAAACATGGCAAACCACTTGAAGAGGGGTTTTGCTATCGCAGCGACACCAATAGCGACTGGTTAAATATGGAACAGTTGGCAGAATTAGTGTCCCAGGGAAAAAATAATGGATCAGGTCAATAATCAGGAAGCAACCCAGCAACTGGCCCTTAATGGTGGCACACCTGTCCGCCCCAAATTACTTCCCTATGGCCGGCAGTTCATTGACGACGAAGATATTGAATCTGTCAACGCGGTATTGCGATCCAGCCATCTGACGACAGGCCCCAAAGTCGCCGAATTTGAAGCGCGGTTTGCCGAGGAGGTTGGGGCCAGACACGCCATTGTGGTCAGTAGCGGTACCGCTGCACTCCATTCGGCAACCATCGCAGGTGGCATCGCCCCTGGAGATGAAGTCATCACCACACCCATCACATTTGTCGCCACCGCAAATTGCGTCCGCTTTCAGGGAGGTACAGTTGTATTTGCTGATATCGAACCGGACACACTCAATATAGACCCGAATTGTGTGGAAGCGGCTATTACGGAAAAAACCAAAGGCATTATCGCCGTCGACTACGCGGGCCATCCCTGCGATATGGAACGGCTTGAGGCAATCGCCGATAAACACAACTTGCTGTTGATCGAAGATTCAGCACATGCACTCGGTGCCACACTGAATAACCGGAAGGTTGGGGCCATGGGCAAGCTCACTGCATTCAGTCTTCACCCTGTAAAACATATCACCACCGGAGAGGGTGGCATGGTGACCACAGACGATGCTGAACTGGCCGCAAAGGTGAGGCAGGCACGCAATCATGGCTTAACCACCGACCACAGGCAACGGGATAAATCCAACGACTGGCATTATGACGTAGTCGAACTTGGCATGAACTACCGCCTCACGGATTTCCATTGTGCTCTGGGGATATCGCAAGTCGACAAGCTTTCAAAAATGTTACAGAGAAGACGGGACATCGCCAATGCCTACAACGCCGCGTTTAAGGATTTGGAAGAACTGGAACTTCCCGTTACCAGACCGGGAGCCAACCCTTCGTGGCATCTCTATGTGATCCGGCTCAATCTGGACAAACTGAATGTCGACCGCGAGGTCATCTTCAAGGCATTGCGGGCAGAAAACATAGGGGTCAACGTTCACTATATTCCCATTCCCTGGTTCACTTATTACCAGAACCTCGGATACCCCAAACACGATTGGCCGGTCGCGGAATCCAGCTACCAACGAATCTTGAGCCTGCCCATCTGGCCAGGCATGACGGACGAAGATGTCCACGATGTGGTGGTGGCTATATACAAAGTGATAGACGCTTACCGCACCTGAAACCAGGAGACTCTCGCCTCCAACATGGAACCCCTCATCATCATTCAGGCCCGTATGGGAGCGACCCGCCTGCCGGGTAAAGTGTTGCTCGACCTTTGCGGAAAATCCGTTTTGCACCATGTGGTCGAGCGTGTGCAGGCCTGCCCCAAAGTCAAAAATATCGTGGTGGCCACAACGGTTAATGAAAACGATGATGCCATAGAAAAAGAAACGAGAAATATCGGGATTTCCTGTTTTCGAGGAAGTGAAACCGATGTCCTCGACCGGTACTACCAGACAACCCAGACATTCTCCGGAGACCCGGTTGTCCGTATCACCGCGGACTGCCCCCTGCTGGACCCCGAACTTTTAACGTCCATGCTGAAAACATATGAGAATCTTTCATCATCGAAGAACCTGCTTTATTTGAGCAATGTTCAGGAACGCACTTTTCCACGCGGCCTTGATATTGAAATCTTCAACCGTGATGCGCTCATCCTTGCCTGGGAAAAAGCGGAGGCACCGGAAGAAAGAGAGCATGTCACTCCCTATATTCACAGAAATCCGGAAAGGTTTTCTTTGCACAATTTTTCACAAACAAAAGACCTGTCTCAACTCCGATGGACGCTCGACACCCCGGACGACCTGATTTTAATTCGTGAAATTTACGAGGCCCTCTATAATGAAAAGGTCGGTGCTATTTTCAGTACGCGGGATGTGCTCGACCTTTTGGAAAAGAATCCAGAGCTAAAAACATTGAACGCACACATACAACAGAAAGCACATTGAGTTCGAAAAAACATGGCTTCTTTTAAAACAGAACAGGAACAATTCTGGGCAGGCGAATTCGGTAAGGAATACGCCAACCGCAATCAGGGCGGGGACCTCGTCGCCAGCAACCTGGCATTTTTCACAAAAGTGCTCAACCGATGCGGGTCCATCGATTCTGTTATCGAATTCGGCTCCAATATAGGGCTGAACCTTGTGGCCTTGCAACGCCTACTGCCGAAAGCAAAGTTGTCCGCCATTGAGATCAATCCGGAATCCGTAGAGATCCTGAAACAAAATGTAGATGGAGTGACTGTATTCCCGCAATCGATCCTGAATTTTGAACCGGGCAGCCAATGGGATTTTGTTCTTTCAAAAGGTGTGCTAATCCACATCAACCCAGATGAACTTCCCTCCGTTTACGATTTAATGCACCGGTCTTCCAAACGGTTGATCTGTGTGGCCGAGTATTACAACCCACAACCGGTTGAGATTCCTTACCGGGGCCATTCCGGGAAACTGTTCAAACGCGATTTTGCCGGGGAATTGATGGACCGCTTCCCCGACCTGTCTCTGGTCGACTACGGTTTCGCCTATCACCGCGGACCTTTTCCGCAGGACGACCTCACCTGGTTCTTGCTGGAGAAACGATGAATCGCCCGGCCTCCTCTCAAAAGTCCGTACTGCGCTATTGCAGCCAATGCGTGATGCCGGACACCAAACCGGACCTCAAGTTTGACGAAGAAGGTGTCTGCAGTGCCTGCCGCAGCTATGAAAAACGAGTTGAGGTTGACTGGGACTCCAGACGAAAAGAACTCGACACCATCGTTGACCGCTATCGATCGAAAGACAGTTCCAACTGGGACTGCGTCATCCCGGTGAGCGGCGGCAAAGACAGTACCTATCAGGTCGTGCGGGTTTTGCAAATGGGACTGAATCCCCTGTGTGTTACGGCAACCACCTGCCATCTGTCAGACATCGGACGCAAAAACATCGAAAACATTAAAAGCCTGGGAGTCGACTATGTTGAGTTCTCTCCCAATATTCAAATACGCAGAAAACTCAATCGCATCGGGCTGACCCAGGTGGGTGACATCTCCTGGCCGGAACATGTTGGGATTTTCACCATCCCCATTCGCACCGCTGTTGAATACAACATTCCCCTCATTGTCTGGGGAGAAAATTCACAAAATGAATATGGAGGACCCGCCGCTGCGCAAGAAAACAATGTCCTTAACCGGCGTTGGCTGGAAGAGTTTGGCGGGCTGCTCGGACTGCGGGTGACCGACCTCGTCGGCATGGAAGGAATCGAAAAGCGGCACCTGATTCCCTACACCTACCCCACTGATGAGGAATTAAAAAGTGTGGGAGTCACAGGAATTTTCCTCGGCTACTACATTCCCTGGGACGGTTACGCCAATGCGTTGCTGGCACAGGGCAAAGGATTTGCATCACTGGAGACAACGGTCGAAGGCTCCATCGTTAATTACGAAAACCTCGATAACCACCAGACCGGCATCCATGATTATTTCAAGTTTCTAAAATTCGGATTTGGTCGTGCCACCGATCTGGCCTGTCTTCATCTGCGGCGGGGCCGCATCACCCGCGCCGATGCCATGGATCTGGTGAAGGAGCATGATGGTCGCTTTCCCTGGACCTACCTCGGAAAACCCATCGAGGAAATTTTAGATCCACTTGAAATTTCCCTGGACCAGTTCATCAAAATCTGCGACCGGTTCACCAATAAAAAAATATTCAAAACTGACAACCGGGGTAGCCTGGTCAAGGATGCAAAAGGGAACCTGACCAAGGTGAATCACGATAACATCTGACCACCTATCGTGAGTACAAACCTGAAAGCCCCAAAACTCATTCTCCCCTTCCCCCGTGTGGTTCGGATAGAACCGGCCAGTCAGTGCAACCTCGCCTGCAACCACTGCCCCACCGGTACAATTGAGATGGAACGCGGTGTGATGAAAAAAGATACCTTCGATAAAATTTTTGAAGCCATTCAAACCGAGCGAGACAAAATCAAGGTTGTCGTTCTCTATCACGGAGGCGAACCCCTCCTCAATAAACAGTTTTTTGAAATGGTAAAACGACTCAGGACGTTGGGCAACATCATGATCAAGACAGTCACCAACGGGATGGTAATGACAGACTCGATGATGACACAACTCGCCGATTGCGGCCTCGATAGTATCGAGTTTTCACTTGATGGGTTGAGTCCGGAACAAAACGATTTCATCCGGGTGAACAGCCAATACTCCAAAATTGTTTCCAACATCAAACGTCTGATTCGATATCTGGATGGTCATCAAAAAGGAAAACCGGAAGTTTTTATTGCCACCACCCAGTTTAAAAACCACTCTCCTGCAAAAGAAGATGGGAACCCGGCTTTACCGGAACACTTGCTGAATGAGTTTTCAGGGCCTGAGAAAATTGATCCCTCTCATTTTAAATCGACCTATGCCATGCATTGGCCCCACATCCATATTCCCGATGAGGTCTATGATGTTGTTATCGACCCCGCAGACGATACGGTGAGAAACTACTGCGATCATGTCATCAACACGATCAGTATTCGGGATAATGGCGATGTGGTTCCCTGTTGCTATGATTTAACCAGTCAGAGTGTGATGGGTAATGTTCATGAAGAAAGCCTCAGCGCCATCTGGAATAACCCCGCCTATCAGGCTTTGCGCCAGTCTATTCACGAAAAAAAATTTATTCCTCTTTGTGACGGTTGTAACGTTGTCAAACCAAACGCCTTCCTTCACGTAAAAGAAAACGCATTTCCGGACGCCTGACACCTCAATGACAACCCTCATAGTCAATTACGGGATGGGAAACCTGGGATCTGTCTCACGGGCTCTCGAAGAATGTGGAGCCGATGTTCTGGTTTCAGAAAACCCGGACGACCTTTCAAGTGCGACCCATGTCGTTCTTCCAGGTGTCGGCGCATTCAGGGATGGCATGACCCGGCTAAAACAGGGCGGCTGGGTGGAACCTCTCACCCGATTTATCATTACAGAAAAATTTCCCCTGCTCGGTATCTGCCTTGGCATGCAACTTCTCGCCGACATTGGCCATGAAGGGGGAGAAACCGAAGGGCTGGGCTGGATTCCGGGCGAGGTGGGACGACTTAATCCTTCCTCAAAAGAAACCCGGATACCGCATATTGGATGGAACGAAGTGCATTTTAAACAGGAGTCTTCCTTCCTGTCAGGAATCGATTCAGGACACGATTTTTATTTTGTCCACTCCTATCATTTTGCTCCCCGGGACCCTTCGCATGCCCTCACCACCACACCCTATTGTGGTGATTTTGTCTCCTCTGTCCAAAACGAAAATATTTTAGGCGTCCAGTTTCATCCGGAAAAGAGTTCCCGGATGGGCTTGAAACTTCTACAAAATTTTTTAGATTTTTAAAATAGAACCAGAAAATACCTCTCTTAATATTCTCCAGTACCCTACTTCCACTCTCAAAATTTCCTCCCTGCCTTTTAAACAAAGCAAAGAACTTTTGCGGAAAAAGGCCTGATTAAAATGGACTGTAGTCTACTGGCAGAATTAACGACTCCTTCCCTCTTTGAAAGCCCCGCGTTTCAGGTTGCTTTTCAAAAGTTTTGTCCTGATAATCATTTAAAGAAGCTATTGGTTTTCCTTTATCCCCAGAACGCAGGAGACGGATCTTTTGAAAGTTTTAATGGTCAATCCATCAATAAGGCCGGACAGTCCGGTGTTGTTTCCCAATGTAGGTCTGGGTTATATCACTACTGCCATTAATCGCGCCGGGATTGACTTTGAAATACTCGATATAGACGCCCACCGTTTTTCTGACGAAGAGGTTGAACGGCAAATCCGCAACAAACAGTTTGACGCCCTCGCCATAGGGACACTGACCAGTCATTACAAATGGGTGAAACAATTCACCCAAATGGTCAAACAGTACCACCCACACACTCCAATCATCGGAGGCAACACGCTTGCCACATCGGTCGCTGATACTCTTGTGACGAGGTCGGGAATGGACATTGCGGTTCTTGGCGAAGGCGAAATCACCGTTATCGAGTTATTGACAGCACTCGACAATGGCGGATCACTCGAGGAAATTCCAGGCCTGTGTTTCCGCAACGAAAACGGACAGGTTGTTCACACCGAGGAACGGCCGGTTATTGATGACATCGACACCATCCCGTTTCCTGACTGGGACCTGTTTGACATCGAAATATATCTTTCGAAAAGCAAACACATGGCTCCCCTCTCCGTGCAATCAGAAATAAATTACGACAAAATCGTTGGTATGCCAGTCAGCACGGCACGCGGATGCCCGTTCCGTTGCACGTTCTGCTATCACGCATTCCAGGAAAAAAAATACCGTCACCGCACTCCAGAAAACGTGATGGATGAAATTGACCATTACAAATCCAAATACGATATCAACTTTGTGAGTTTCTGGGATGAGTTGACCTTTTACCAGAACAAGGCGACTGAACATTTTGCAGACGTGATGATCGAACGCGAGGCCAATGTGTTCTGGATCGGAAGTTGCCGGTCGGACCTTTTAAAAGAAGGTGACCTGCATATCGCCCAAAAGCTGAAACAATCCGGCTGCAACGGACTGGGGTTGGCACTGGAAAGCGGCAATGACGAGATCATGGAAGTGATGAACAAGAAATGTGACGCCAGTGACTTTATAATCCAGGCATCGTTGATGCACGAAGCGGGACTCGAAGTCTACCCAAGTGTCATTATTGGATATCCACAGGAAACTGAAGAAACAATTGAACAGACTTTTGATGTTTGTCGACGCGCCAAAGTCTATCCAAGTGTTGGCTTCCTGGAGCCTATGCCAGGCACGCCTATGTACGATTATTCTCGTGAGCACGGTTACATCACAGATGAGGAAGAATACCTGCTCATCATGGGAGACCGGCAGGATCTGCGCATCAATCTGACTCAAATGGAAACCGACCGCATGGAAAATGTAGTGCAGACCAAACTTAAAGACCTCAATCGATATCTTGAGCTGGGGCTTGAAGAAGACAGCCTCATCAAAACGCGGGTCTACCGGGCGGCCAAAACTGAAAAAGGGTTTCTCACGGATAAAACGAAAAAAGCGGTTAAAGAATCGTTTCTCGAAGGGTTTGGTACCGCTGCGGCTGTTGCATCCGGGGAAAGTTCCAAGAAAAACGACTAGTTTTAAAATCTCATTTCAGAAAATAACCTCTCCCCTCCCCCTACCCGGCGCCCCCCCTTCCGGCTTTATACCTGTTCGATTATTCAATGCTGTCAACCTGACTTCAACGCTATATAATTGATTCGGCTGTTTGCATTACTCCCTTTGTAATTTCCTTTAACCACGAACTCCCCCGATATGTTAAAAGTCCGTCTGATACCAACCCTGCTCTGGAAAGATGTCGGGCTGGTCAAGGGAACAGGTTTTGATAGCTGGCGAAGGGTGGGCACTGTCTTACCAGCAATCAAGGTCTACAATACCCGTGATGTCGACGAACTGATCCTGCTTGATATAGCAGCCACTCCGGAGGAACGCGATCTCGATTATGATTCCGTGGAGGAGTTTACATCAGAGTGCTTTGTTCCTTTGACAGTTGGCGGTGGAGTCGACACTATAGAAAAAGTGCAGACTCTCTTGCAATGCGGTGCAGACAAAGTAACCATCAACACGGCCGCTTATGTTAATCCGCAACTGATCACCGATGCCGCCAACCGCTTTGGTTCGCAATGCATTGTCGCCAGTATTGATGCCAAAAAAATTTCTGGAGGTTCCTACGAGTGCATGAGCCACTGCGGAACCCGGAGGCAAACTATCTCACCATCTGACTGGGCAAAGCGGCTTGAAGAGCTTGGTGCGGGTGAAATTCTCATCACCTCGGTTGAGCGGGATGGAACCCTGCAAGGGTACGACCTTGACCTGATCAGGCAGGTAACAGACAGCGTTTCACTGCCGGTGATCGCATCCGGAGGCGCAGGTAAGCCGGAAGATTTTTATCAAGCCGTATCACAAAGCAATGCCTCAGCCGTTGCAGCTGCCAGCGTTTTTCATTTTACTGAATTGACACCAGCAGAAAGTAAATCTTATCTGGCGGACAAGGGAATCCCGGTCAGAAAGTAATCTATTCAGGAATACTGTCATGCATATCTGTTTTCGCGTCGACGCATCAAAAGAAATCGGGACCGGGCATCTCATGCGATGTTTCACGCTGGCGGAAGCTCTCATTGAGCGAGGAGCGCGGGTTACTTTTTTATGCCGACATCTGCCGGAAGAGTTCCATGGGCGGTTTCAAACTTTGAAGATGGATTGCGTGATTCTCAATTTGGAAGGCAACTCCCAGGCAAAGAATCCATCGAACCAATACACCCAATGGCTTGGCGTACCGCCTGAAGTAGATGCCATTGACGTCGCTTCGGTTCTTCCCGATCTGGTCCCACCTGTAGACTGGGTGGTAGTCGATCACTATGCTCTTGATGCTGAATGGGAAATTCAGATTAGGCCGTTTTGCAAACAACTAATGGCCATTGATGATCTGCATCGTCCGCATGCCTGTGAAATTCTACTCGACCAGAACCTGCAGGAGGGTGGAAAGAATCTATACAACAAGATTGTTCCAGAAGGTAGTCTCGCTCTCCTTGGCCCCGCTTATGCCCTGCTTCGCCCACAATTTCTGGAAGCCCGCCAAAAGCTTTCTCCAAAAAACGGATCTCTCGATCGTATCCTGGTGTTTTTTGGAGGAACCGACTCATCCAACAATACCCTTAAAGCGGTCAAAGCTGCCCGGACTTTTAACCGGGACATTGCTCTGGACATCGTACCGGGGGTTTTCTATCCTTATCGTGATGAATTAAATTCGTTTTGCGCGGATTTGGAATCGGTCACGATTCATGATGGACCCGATATGACGCAACTGATGCAGGCGGCTGACCTCGCTCTGGGCAGTCCCGGCTCGACAACCTGGGAACGCATGGTATTGGGGCTCCCGGCTGTTGTTGTGATCTCGGCAGACAACCAGGACGCAGTTGCGAAACAGGCACATAATCAAGGAACCCTGATCAACCTTGGCGATGAAAAAAATGTATCTGAAGAGGATTGGGTCGAAATTCTTAACAATCTCTCTACTAACCCAACGCTACTCAGCGAAATGTCTGAAAAAGGAATGAAACTGTTGGATGGACAGGGAACCCGACGCGTTGCTGAAATCCTGATGCTCACAAAATCCGCTTCCTCCTGAAAGAGGCCAGATTGGAATTTTCGATCACATTGAGATCTGCTCAAAGGGAAGATTGCAAATCGGTTTTTGCCTGGCGCAATGACCCGGAAGTGCGCCAACATATTTTTGATCCTGCACCCATCGCATGGGAAGACCATGAACAATGGTTTAATAAAATACTCGAGGCTTCCGATCGACACTTATTAATCGGTGATTCTGAAGGCAAATCCATCGGTGTGATACGGATTGAACCTGTTGACCAAGAGGGTGGGGAAATTTCAGTTTATCTTGTTCCGGGGAACTCAGGGCAAGGACTTGGGTCTCTGCTCATTAGCAAAGGCATTGAGTGGGTTGCCCAGCATCATCCACAAATAAAACACCTCCAAGCTAAAATCCTGGGCGAAAACGCAGCTTCATTAAAAGCGTTCCAACGCGCAGGCTTTAAGGAGTCTTACCGATTCTATGAATGGCATGCCCCCTGAACCATTCAAACTAGGTGCCAGAACCGTTGGCGAAGGACAGCCCCCGCTCATCGTGGCGGAGATGTCCGGGAATCACAATCAGTCCCTCGATCGTGCCCTGGAACTGGTCGATGCAGCGGCTGATAGTGGTGCGGACGCAGTTAAACTGCAGACTTACACTGCTGACACTATGACCCTGGATATCGACAAGGCCGATTTTTATATCGACGATCCCGGCAGCCTGTGGAAAGGCAAAACTCTCTACCAGCTTTACGAAGAAGCGCACACGCTCTGGGACTGGCACGAACCGATAATTGAACGTTGCCGAAAACGGGATATTGAATGGTTCAGCACCCCCTTCGACGACACAGCTGTGGAGTTTCTGGAACAATTCGATCCTCCAGCCTATAAAATCGCCTCCTTTGAAAACATCGATCTTCCACTAATACGCAAGGTGGCTTCAACGGGCAAACCGGTTATCATCTCAACTGGAATGGCAAGCCTCGAAGAAATCGGGGAAGCGGTGCAAACAGCGCGTGATTCGGGGTGCCGTGACCTGGTGTTGTTGCACTGTGTCAGCAGCTATCCCGCACCGGCTAATGAATATCATTTAAAAACCATTGCCGACCTTGCCGAACGGTTTGCCGTGCATGCTGGATTATCCGATCATACTCTGGGAACTGCAGTGGCGCTGGCCGCGACCAGCCTGGGAGCCTGTGTCATAGAAAAACATTTCACTTTGAAGCGATCTGATGGTGGCCCGGATGCAGCTTTTTCCCTTGAACCGGGTGAGCTGAAACAATTATGCGAGGGATGCCACACCGCCTGGCAGGCGCTCGGCAGAGTAAACTATGACCGCGCACCTTGTGAAGAACGCAATGTGAAATTTCGTCGATCCATTTATGTTGTGCGAGATATTAACCCTGGTGAAGCCATAACCGCTGACAACATCAAAACCATCCGTCCGGGTTATGGACTCCCTCCCAAACATTGGGACTCAGTGCTCGGCAAAAAAGCTCGCGAAAAAATAGACCGGGGAACTCCATTGCAATGGTCTTTACTGGAACCCTGATACAATCCAGCCTAAAAGAACTTTCATAATTCCTTATATTTAGAGGCCAACCATAACCAACAATCTCCCAATTTCGGCTGAACACGCCTTCCCCGGGCCATGACACCAACCCAAAAGCTTGGCAGGGGATCCTTCGTTTATACCGCAGCCAACCTGCTGCAAAGAAGTCTTTCGTTTTTTCTTCTGCCTTTATACACACATTACCTGTCACCCAACGATTTTGGCATCCTCGCTGTGGTGACCACTCTCAACGGATTTCTTTCCGTCCTATTCACCTGGTCGCTCCCCGCAGCAATCGGGCGTTTTTATTTTGATTACCGTGACGACCCCAAAACACTACAGGAATTCTGGGGAACGGTCATCATTGCCGTTTTGTTTTCCTCGCTGATAGGCGGTCTGGCCTTGCTCCTGACGGGCTCAACAATACTAAAACCGGTGATGGGTGACATTCCATTCTGGCCCTATATTGCAATCGGAATCAGTTCCCTCATATTCCAACCTTTATTCCAGGTTTTTTTATCTGCTATGCAGGTGCAGGGGCAGGCTGGCCGTTTTGCCATCTATTCAACGGTACAACTCATAATCCACCTGGCATTAATTCTTGGATTGGTCATTTTGTTTGGATGGAAGGCAGAGGGTCCCCTGTTTGCAACGCTGATCACCTCAATTCTATTTGCCATCGTAACCCTGATTTCTTTCAGGAAAAGCTTTAAGTGGGTGTTCCGGATTCACCTGTTTAAACAGGCTGCAAAATACAGCTTACCCCTTGTGCCTCATTCCCTATCTGCGCAAATTCTGGTGGTAACCGATAAGTTTTTTCTCAATACGATGATCAGTGCCGCCTCAGCCGGTATCTATCACATTGCCTTTCTATTCGGAACCATCGTCACCACCTTTGTGGACAGTGTAAACCGGGCTTATGTTCCAGTTGCGATGGAAACACTTGAAGATAACGAAGCCACTTCCCTGCAAGAGCTAAAAGCCAATGGCATGACTTTAATTGGAGGTTACTGTTTGCTTGGCACACTGGTCTCCCTGTTTTCCCTTGAAATGCTGCAATTGTTTACGGCTGAACCCTACCATTCCGCCAGCCGTGTGATCCCATTCGTCGCTTTCGCATTTGTCCTGCGTGGAATTTATTACATTCTGGTCAACATTCTGATGTTCAAAAAGGATGCGACCCGCTGGGTCTCCGTTGGAACTTTTACCGGGGCCATTGCCAATATTGGCCTGAACTGGCATCTAATCCCACTTTACGGAATGACGGGTGCCGCACTCGCCACACTTCTCTCGCAGCTGGTGATGACCATAATCATTGGCAAACTGGGATTGAAGCACGAACCCATTCAATGGGACTACGTTAAAATCAGTCTGGCGTTCACCATCACACTGACTCTTTGCATTGCAGTTTCAAGGTTTTCCGGATCATCGCCCTTACTGTTATTTTCAATCAAGCTCATCATTTCTTTTTTGGCCTTTATCGGGCTGGGACAATATTTTAATGGCCAAAAACAGTATTACTTTCGTCTGATCACGCGCATCCCAAAACTATTCAAAAAACCTGAATCTGCTTCCTCACCCAAACAGGATTAAGCATGCGCCCATCAGATGTCATGACATTCATCAATGAAATGGAGACCCGGTTTCCTGTGGATCAATGGCAGGCAGACGGGGTCCATCTCTGGCCTATTGCGCGTTTCCGCCTGGCGATTGAGATTGATGCCCAATTCATCATGCAAACCGACCAACCTGTCGCGGGCCCCGACACCAGTTCCCTGGCCATTGAATTGGTAAAATCGAATTTAAATTTTATTAAGTACTGGTGGCTGGATCGGAAACACAACGCTTCCTGTCCAAAACATACCGATGTCCTGTTTCTGGTGGGAGGGATCACTTATACCGAGATCAACGGAAAATTCTATGAAAAATTTTGCGACCCCATGCGTGAACATCTGGCTGAAAAAGGGCTCACCAGTTTTTTTCTTACTGCTCAAAATCGAGGACATATCCCGCGGTATACACCTTCAAAATTCATCCAGCCCTATCTGGATGCTGCAAAGTTTCCCTGGTTGTTTAAAAGTTTCTTTTCAACTATTGATCGCGACCAATGTCTCCCGGGTCACCGTGATTTAATAAACGCGGTAGAAAAAAAATTAGGTTTCAAAACAAGGTGTCTCCATCGCATTGAGTTGAAAGGGAAACTGATACGAGAATACTCAAATTATTTCCTCAAAATACTGAAAAAGCTGAAACCTAAACTGGCTGCGGTGGTTTGTTACTACAATATGGAAGGCTATGCCTTCAATCTCGCCTGCAATCAATTGAATATTCCAGGAATGGATCTCCAGCATGGCTTTCAGGGGCCTTTACATTCAGCATACGGACGCTTCGTTAACGTTCCAAATGGAGGGTTCAACACCTTTCCTAAGTATTTCTGGTGCTGGGGTGACCGGGACGCAGCGACTATTCGCGACTGGACTTCTAAAACCGGAGCAAACAATGAAAGTCTGGTAGGGGCCAACCTGTTTCTGGAGTTATGGCGGTCCGGAAAAGGTTTTTTTGTTACGGAATATGATAAAAAAATTCAACACACACTCAATGGCAAACCATCACTTAAAAACATCCTGATCACTTTACAAACTCCCAAGGCTAATGAATCGTTCTGGCATTTTGTCGATACCGTAATAAAACAAACTGCAGATCGTTACCGTTGGTGGGTTCGATCCCATCCTGGATGGATGGCCGAGGGAGAAAAGTTTAAAAAACGTTACAGTGATCAGGCTCATGTTGAATTCGATCTTGCCACCGACCTTCCGCTTTATGCCCTGCTGAGACACATGGACCTGCATCTCACTTATGGGTCGTCAACAATCATTGAAGCAGAAGAATTTGGTGTCCCCTCTGTAATGCTGACCGACACACAAAAAGAATACTTTCTGGATGCCTTTGAATCCGGGATCGTGGTGAGCGCAAAAAACGCGGAAGAACTGGATCAGGCTATCGAGCTGCAACTTCAAAAAAAGAAACCACTCTCAACTGTTCAGGAAGAAAGCATTAAAAACCTGAACCGCGCACTGGAACTGCTATACAATAAAGCTCGCTAATTGAGCCGCCCCGATGGCAGAGGGCCCGCCTGAAATATTTTTTGGGGCGAAACTGCCTGTTTTGGAAGTATCTTCCGAACCTTTGCTCAGGATGACTGATGCGCCTTGCCTACATCAATCTGGTCACTTCAAATTTTAAAGGGCAATCGCATAGCATCCTTTCCAAAATCAACCTGCAAGCCAAAGTCGCGCGGAAACTTGAATTGCCTTTTGACTTTTACTGGCTTCCAAAAGAAACCAATGCTGAAGACGACCAATACACTTATTTAAATATCAAACCGGTTGGGGGAAACAGTCGGCTTGGAATCCGTTTCAACCAGGCCCGTGCTGTCAATAAATTAACAAATAAGTATGAACGGGTGATCTTAAGGTACCCTTTGGTGGATCCTTTACTGTTCCTTCTTATAAGAAACAAAGACAGGATAATTCTGGAACACCACACCAAGGAATTGGAAGAATTGCAAACTACTGGCGATGTCCGTCTGCAATTCGAAAAATGGCTGGGTGGTTGCTGGATAAAAAGCTTCAGGGCACTCATCGCTGTAACACCAGAGATACTGGAATACGAAATCAAACGCTCTAATTTTTCGGGGCCTACCCGGTTTTTTCCAAATTCCATTGACCTGGACTCTTACCAGAGTTTTGAAAGAATTCCTTCTTCAAAAGAAGAGATGCCAGTTCAGGTAGTGATGGTCTCGACCTACTTTTCGAAATGGCAGGGACTGGATATCCTTCTTGACCAGATTGAAGACAACACCGATTTACCTCCTTTTGAACTCCACCTGGCGGGTAAAATTGATCCGGATTCCCTTTTGCGTTGCAAACGCCAGGCACGAATCAAATATCACGAAACGCTGACAAGCGAACAGCTCTTTGAACTATATCAGTCAATGGATCTAGGGATCGGCAGCCTGGCTGTTACTAAGAAAGGTATGACTCAGGCCACGGCACTTAAAGTCAGAGAATACCTGGCAGCGGGCCTGCCTCTGGTGCTGAACTACGATGATCCGGCCATTCCAAAAGATTTCCCGTATGTGCTTTATCAGGAACAATTTAATTTCAGGGAAACATTGGAGTTTGCCAGACAACATCGAGCCACGCAGGGGAAAATTATTCGAGAAGCAGCCATTCCCCTCATCGATTCTAAAGTCGTCACCGGAAATCTTTATGAATTTTGCATCAACACTTAACCAGAGAATATTCAACTCATGTGCGGTGTCGTTGGTTTCCTGAATCAAAAATCAAATGGAAGCGATCCAGCCCAAATTCTGGAGTCGATGTGCCAGACTTTGCACCATCGTGGTCCCAATGACCGTGGACAATGGTTTGACCAGGATTCCGGCATACACCTGGGACACACCAGACTGTCTATTATCGACTTGTCGCCTATGGGACATCAACCGATGGTCTCTCATTCAGGTCGGTATGTCATCAGTTACAATGGAGAAATTTACAACTTTGCTGCACTAAAAGAGGAGCTGGATAATCATCCCGATACCTCCAAACGAGCACCTGAATGGAGGGGACATTCCGATACAGAAGTCATACTCAACTGTATAGAACAATGGGGATTGGAAAAGGCTCTCCAACGTTTTATTGGCATGTTCGCCTTCGCTCTCTGGGACCGGCAGGAACGCACACTACATCTGGTTCGTGACCGAATCGGAATCAAGCCCCTTTATTATGGCTGGCAAAACGATACTTTTATTTTTGGCTCCGAGCTTAAACCTTTTAAAAAACATCCCTCATTTAATGGAGAGATCGACCGGGAGGCCCTGCAGTTATACATGCTGTATGCCTTCATTCCGCCTCCCCATTCTATCTATCAAGATATTTCCAAGCTGCCACCGGGCCACCTTATTTCCATCAAGGCAACGTCCACGAAACAGACTCCCGACCCGGTGCCTTACTGGTCGGCGGAGCAGATCGCACAGGAAGGACTTTCCAATCCGTTTTCGGGAAGCGACCAGGAAGCCATCGAGGAATTGGATCAATTGCTTCGCGATTCCATACGCCTGCGCATGATCGCGGACGTTCCTCTCGGTGCTTTTTTATCCGGAGGCATTGACTCCTCCACAGTAGCGGCCATCATGCAGGCGGTAAGCTCATCACCTGTTAAAACTTTTTCTATAGGATTTGAAGAAAAAGATTATAACGAAGCGGAATACGCCCAGGCGGTAGCCCGGCACCTCAATACTGACCACACAGAATTGTATGTGACTCCCGGGCAGGCACGTGACGTAATTCCAAAAATGCCAACTCTATATGACGAACCGTTTTCAGACTCTTCTCAAATCCCTACCTTCCTGGTTTCTGAGCTCACTCAACGGTATGTAAAGGTGAGCCTTTCGGGCGACGGGGGTGATGAAGTATTCGGCGGGTATAACCGTTATTTGATGTCTCCCAAATTATGGAGACGCATGAACCTGTTTCCAGCAGCTCTCCGCGAGGCAGGCAGTCTGATTTGCACAGCTCTTTCCCCATCCCAATGGGATGCACTGTTCAGGATAATGGAACCTGTTCTTCCGGCCACATTGAAGCACAGTAACATCGGTGACAAAATCCATAAACTCGCCGAAGTTCTTCCGGCCCAATCCCGGCGGGAGTTATTTTTTCTTATGATCACTCATTGGAACAAAAAAGAAAAACTTGTGATGAATCATGCGAATCCAACGACCTCAAGCCCAGGATTTCCTGTGGCTTCTGAACTGGAAAATTATTCCCAGGACATGATGCTTCTGGATCTTCTTGGGTACCTGCCGGGTGACATCCTGACCAAGGTGGACCGGGCCAGCATGGGGGTCAGTCTGGAAGCGCGGATACCACTGGTGGATCATCGTGTGGTTGAGTTTGCATGGAGGCTGCCGCTTCACATGAAAATTCGACATGGAAAAAGCAAATGGCTTTTGCGTCAGGTACTCAGGCGTTACATTCCCGATTCGCTTATCGAGCGCCCCAAGATGGGATTCTCAATTCCACTGCATCAATGGTTGCGAGGCCCCTTGCGGGATTGGGCGGAGGACCTTCTCGATGCTAACCGCATGCGAGAGGAAGGATATTTAAATCCGGAGCCTGTTCAAAAAAAGTGGCAGGAGCATCTTTCCGGTAAATTTTCATGGCCGCATCACTTATGGGCCGTTCTTATGTTTCAGAGCTGGCTCCGTCAGAAATAGTCAACGAAACACTTCAAACAATTCAACTCATTTTTAAAAACATGTTACAGTGTCCCTCTAAAATCCATCTCAAACGAGAAATTTGAAATGAAAAACTGGTTCATGTTGACACTCGTCGGGAAAGACCGAGCCGGAATTGTCGCAGGAGTAACCCGGGCACTTTACGAAGGCGGCTGTAATCTTGGTGAAGCATCTATGGTACGGCTCGGCGGAATGTTTACCATTATGATGATGGTCGAATCCGATCATGACAGGGCTCACCTGGAATCGTTGACCCGACCGGCCGATGATTCTGCTGGATTACGGGTTCACATTGACCGGATTGAAGGAAGTCTGCACAACCACATCGAACCCAATTACCGGTTTACGGTGTACGGTGCCGATCAGGCGGGTATCGTGGCCGAGACCACTGAAGCTCTAGCGCGGCTGGGTCTTAACATCATCAACCTGGAATCCGATGTGGGTGGTACAAAAGAGAATCCGATTTACATCCTGCATATTGAAGGTCAAACCAAAAAGAAACATGAAAAAATTGAAAAAGCCCTGGATGAACTTTCCCAGCGAAAAAATATCGAAATCCGTATCACCCCGATCAACACATTGATAGGCTGATCATGGCTCAGCTGGAAATCCTCACCTTCCCCAACGAACGGTTGAAACAGGTATCCCAACCCGTGGAAGTGTTTGACGATGACCTGCGTTCCTTCCTGAAGGATCTCGAAGAAACAATGGACGGAGGTCCCTCATCGGTAGGAATCGCTGCGCCCCAAGTAGGGCGATTCGAACGTATCGTTCTCGTTGATGTTTCGGCCAAACCCAAGACGCCCAATCACGGTCGCCTGTTTTTGATTAACCCCAAAATCGTGACCGAACAGGGCCAGGTGGTTGGCCGCGAGGGTTGCCTTTCTGTACCGGACCTTACCGGCAATGTTTCCCGAGCGGAAACCATTGAACTGGAAGCCCAGGACGGAAATGGGAATCCATTAAATTTTAAGATGGAAGGTTTCGAAGCCCGAGCGGTTCAACACGAAATGGATCATCTGGATGGCCTGCTTTTTCTCGACCGGTTGGTCAGCCGCCGCGACCTCTTCCGTAGAAAAAAGTACAAATAGTTCTGGCCGAACAGGCCACGAAATACATTTTCCGGTAACTTCCCTGTCATTCTCAGCACAAAAAGTTCATCCAGCTAGTCTCTCCGTCACTGATGCTTGAAATATTGCTCCGGTTCCGCTAATCTCGTCTCTTTCTAATCCGAGGCGATACCCATGCTCCAGACCACCCTGATCGGCCATGCCTGTCTGCTCATCCAATCTCGCGAAACCACGGTACTGACCGATCCTGTCTGGTTCGATTATCTGTGGGAAGAGATCAACGTGTTGTGCCCCAGTATTGTGCTGGAAAAAGAAAAAATTCCTCCAGTCGATGTCCTCAATATTTCGCACCGGCATCAGGATCATTTTGATGTGCGTACACTCGCATACCTGCTCCAGGACAACGGCGTGCTTAAACCTGATGTCACCGTTCTCGCTCCCAACGACGACATTGTGCTCAAGGTGATGAGAGAACTTGGATTTGAAAACATTACGGTGGTTTCAGACTTTGAAACCATCCGTGTGAAGGATATTGAAATAACACCCACACCCTCAGGCAATCAGGAAAGCACAGCGCAGGATACATTTCCCGAACATGGCTTACTGGTCCACGACGGTGAAGTCACTCTGTGGAATCAGGTGGATTCGCTGGTCAATCCCAATACGATCGAGCGCATCAATCAGAAATACGGGCGGGTCGATCTGGCCCACGGCCGGTTTGTCCCTCTGCTCGAGGGAAATTTTTCCTATAACAAACCTTTTAATCTGCCCTTCAATGAATACTGCACATTTTTGAATATGGTCAAAGCCCTGCAACCGCGATTTGTTGTTCCCGGATCAGCCGCTTTCCGTTACCGTGATGAGTTTTCTTTTCTGAACCGGTACTCTTTTCCAACAACACAGGATCAGTACTTGCGGGACTTAAAAAACTTTTGCCCCGAGGTACCAGCAGGCCATTACAATCCTGGAGATGTTGCACACATCACAACCAGTGAAGTAAAAATCGAACATCAAAGCTCACCGTTCGTCCGGGTTCTTGAAGACGATAGCGAAAAATTGATCTTCAAACCTGTCATGGAAGTGGCACCTATGCGCACTCGAACGAAAGACTCCAAAGAATGTGATGAAGAAATGTTGCGGGTCCGGGAGTTCGTAGAAAACCGGTTCCTGGTAAAATTGACCCAAAGTGAATTACTGGAAGCCTGGCAACACTGGAATGTCGTTTACCAGCTTGAAGTTTTTGGGAAAGAAGGCTCGGAAATCTGGAGTATCGACTTTGAAGAAAACCCGGTACGTGTTCAAAATTCCTGCCTCGGCAAAATAAACCTTTATGAAGGCATAGCGGCATCTGAACTGGATGCGCTGGTACGAGGCGAAACTTCCTGGGATTTTGTGGCTTTGTGCGGTAACTACCGGACCTTCAACAATATCTACCGTGTCACCAATGGAAACTTTGAATACTTTCCCAGCGAAAAACTCGATGTAGCCCTCGAGCCCCTCATGGTAGCCTTCCCTTGGAACAGCGAAATGGATCTCGATAAATTCATGCGTGATGTTCGCCGTTGGAAAGGAGTTCCCCAAAGCTAAGGGGACCACCCTTATCCAATTAAAGAATGATCATGCTCACATTCGGCGAGTAGGGAAACGTTTTCACAGAATAATTTGATATTTTCAACTCTTCGAGAACAGATTCCGTCATCCCAGGGTAGATGGCGTTGTTCAAGGTTAAAGGAACAATAACACTACCCTTCGGCATTCTGGGCACAAAGGCTTTTAACGCGGCCAGAGTGGGTTCATATAGATTGACGGTGAGGGAAAGAACACGCACCACCAGATGGCGGTTTTTTTCCACATATTCTTTTGCCGTCTGACGCAGATCCCCCTTCACCAACTCAACTTTGGGAATATGGGAAACGGGTCGGTCCTTATCAAAAATATCGATACACTCCTTGAGATCATCCAAGCTGTCTGAAAAATATCCGCCCTCTTTTTTATGGGGTCCGGAAGCATCGGATTCATCCTTTGCTGACATTCCGACGTTGCCTTCAAATGTATCGAAACCTATCACCTTGGCTGGATAGTTATATGGCTCGAAAGCCGCCAGGAGCTTGGCCCACGTCATCAACCCATTCCCATGAAACACACCGCATTCGATAAAGGATCCGGCCACATCCCGGGTCTGATTGAAAATTTCATAATAGGTGATGAGTTTGGCCAGGTTCTGACGAGACATGAACTTCATGAAATTGTTGACGCATTCTTCCGGCTGCTCGGCTGCTTTTTTAAAATAGTTCAGTCGCCGAAAAGCAACATCTTCCTGATCAGAAGAATTGTATTCTGAACCCATCTTGGATTGAGCAGTCATTTCCTATCCTTTCGAAGGTCTTCATTTTGAGGTTCATAGCAGGTCTACCTGAACACATAATCTCGGAGATTCTTTACTCACTATTCTATTAGGAGTCCTCAACCAGAGAAAGTCCATTATTTTTACTCACACTTTGTTTTTGTTTTAAATCTTCAGTCAGGTCATTTCAGCCTGGCCACACGGCTTCAATCAGGTTCACCTTTTAACGACTGCTTCCATCACCCGCCTTCGATAGAGAACCATCAGAATAAATATCACACCCGCAACGGATAATGTCGCCGGAAATAGTGTCGTGGTTAAAGAAAAATGTTGAAGCGCGGCAATCGAAACCACATTTCGAAGTGTGATGAGAACAAAAAAGAGCAACTGCTCTTCATCGGGTCGGGCGTATGCTTTTTTAAAGGTAGGACCGAAACCCAGCAAATCTACGGCCGTTAAAATCACCACCGCCCACAGAGGGTCCGATGTCAAATACCAGAATGGAAGAGAGGACATCGCAGAAATAAAAAAAAACCAGTCGATGGATGTGATCTGGTTATCCGTCTTTTTGGTATACGCCAAACACGCAACATAAATTGTTATTAAACCGGACACGCCAATCGGCCAGGCTCCCGCGCCCCCTTTCCCTGCCAACTGGGCGAGAAAAACAACAAACGTACTGGAACCCCATATGACCCAGGAAAAAACATGGGGTTTTGTCTGGCCATTTCTTATGGACTGAATATAAGGAAAGAAAGCGAACAGTGTCAGTCCAATTGCAATCGCACTTAAATAATATTGAAAACCCACCTGAAAACCTTTATCTGTTTCGAACCACTAAAGGAAAATCATTCTAGTGCCTGGGGCTGTGGATACAAAACATTTTCGAAAGGAAGGAAGACGAATCAGGTTTGTGAGCACTCGAACAACTGGCTAAAAACAAAGGGGAAAGAAACCCCAGCCTCATAAATCCAGCAATAAATTTTTTCATATTTTTTCCATACATAAAAAGGGTTAGGTTTCACTTTCCTTTTCATGTCGTCTTAACCATACAATTCTTACAGCAAATACTCTGTTCTCTGGACCAATCATCCTGGCAACACAGAATGATTAACCTGAGGTAGCTGGAAAGATATTATTTCACCATGGACTTCTTATATAAAGAGCCCGTCTTCGTTGCAAAAAATGACTTCAGTGCAATGTCCTCCTGTTTTAAAAATCCTTTTTTGGGAACCGCGCCCGTGGCAACCAACTCGACCACCGCCGAAACGGAAGCCGCTGTAGTCCAGGCGATGGCGCGCCAGGGTTTTCCATCAATATCAATCGGGAAATAACGTTCCACAAATTCCTCGCGGAACAATTGTCCGTCCTTAACCCCTTCCACCGCAGCGTGAACCACGACCATATCTTCTTCAACGGGTGGTTTGGCATTGACCAGTATTTTTCCTGCACGTTCGCGATCTTCATTCATTAATAATTCGTCAAAGAAAAAACGCATGAGTTTACAGTGTCCAGGGTAGCGAATAGTTTTATAATTCAGGTTCTCGACCTTTCCCTGGAACGTTTCGCACATGGAGCCCAATCCACCCGATGTCGTGAATGCTTCAAAAGGAACTCCGTCGATGACAATTGTCTCCAACGCCTCCATAGGTGGTACTTCATCGCGCTGACCTTTTCGGATAACTTCACACGGGTTCAAATACTCATTCACCACACCCTCCGGCGACCAGTTGAAAGCATAGCCAAGTAATCCGCGCGGATGCTGGGGAAGCGCTCCGACACGCAATTCGATACTACGCAGTTTCTCAAAACGCCTGGCGAGGTCTGTCCCCACAATGGCGATAAACCCTGGAGCCAGGCCACACTGGGGGGCCATTACTCCTTTTGCCGTGGCGGCCATCTCCCTGATAGCCTGGGTTGTCGGCACATCCTCGGTTAAATCAAAATAATGCCGATCCAGTTTATGAGCGGTAGTTGCTACCGCAAGGTTCAGGTGATAGGGCAAGCACGTGACCACCGCGTCATGCGACTTGATTAAAGAATCCAGTATATGACGATCTGAAATATCACCCTGCAATGTCTCAAACACCACTCCTTCGTGAGACTTACTATCAAACCCCGTTACCTTGAAACCATTCCCATGAAGAAGTGAAGCTACCAGGAGCCCAACCTTCCCAAGCCCTATAACAAGAACCGATTCAATTATTTTTGACATTGGAAAAAGTCTCCCCGCAAAAAACCGATCAATTAAATATGCCCGATTTGGCTAAAAATAATTAGCATCGCACAATATTTTTCCATTTATATTTTCTCACGTTTAACCCGATTCAATCTCTTGATAAAAAGCAGGAAAATCCGGTGTAAATCGTCTCCCAAAGACTGACTAACGTATTCAACTACTCCGATTAATAGAAAAATTTACAGTACAGGTAATTTAATCTTTAACTCTATATTCTCATTTTTCCCTTAACAATGCTATTTTCAAGGGCGATTCCTTGGCTATCAAAATCAGTTCCGCAACCCAAACAGAAACCCCCCTGATTATAGAAACTTTTATGGGAAAATTTACCAAATCCAATAACAAATCCTACTACAAACCATCGATTTCCCTGGGGTAATTATTTTTTGCTATTTAAAAATCAATAATTCAAAGGTTTTAAAAAATTTACATAATTTCTTATCACTTTCACATCAAACCCTGTTTGGTTTTTATATCTGTTTTGATATATTTTTAAGAGTTGCCCGCCGACATTTATTGGAAAAATAAATAAAGAAAAAGTTTCACCAATTTTGTTCGTTGGTTTGCCAATATTAAATAATTCATTTCAAGGAGATGTAATTTTATGGCGAAGCGAAAAGTCCCCACAAAACAGACAAAGCCCCCCGCAAAAAAAGTGACCACCCGGACCATAACAAGAAAACCCACCCTGAGTGATACAAAACAAACCACATTACAAATTGATCTTGGTGACCGTACCGATTTCAAAGAACCAATGGGTGCCTATCTTTTTGATTCGGCCGGTAACCTTGTTGAACGAGCCGCGGTCAGGTCTAACCGGGCGACTTTAAAAAGCTCTTCCCGAACCATCGCCCATAGCAGATTATTCATCGCTCCAGAATCAAAAGAGATGGAAAATGAACTCCGCCCTTCCATCCAGAGAATGGAAAGAATCGGTGCTTTTGAACCTGTTATCTCAGTCGGTGGTATCCTGAACGAAAGAATTCGAATTCCAGGGCATATTATCGACCAGTGGTTCCTTTGCCTGTGCTGGGTTCGCGGCAGAGTGATTAAATCGGACAGCGGCATGCCAATCTGCGGAGCCCGAATCCATGTCTGCGAAGTAGACAAACTATTCTGGTGGATTCAAAAACTACCCGAAATTGACATCCATCGTCTGAGAGATGACATCCTGGAGGAAATCCGGAAGCCCCGGATTCCAAGACCTCCGCGTCCTATTCCGGATCCTCCACCCTTTGCACCCCGTTTCGACGAGATCGGATTTAATCCGCAACCAGATCCTCCCAGCCCACTACAAATTCAAACCAATGTCACCAACAGGCTGAGTGAGGTTGCCTTTAATCCTCAACCTGAACCACCGTCTCCAGAAGCTTTCGAGAATATTCAACTCCGCAGCCTGCAAGCCAATCTCACCTCTTCCTCAACCCACCTGGTGAGAGAGACTCTTGCTTCGAATATTCGTCTCCTGATTCCTTACCTGTGCCTGTGGCCAAGATGGTGGCGCTTCCGTTGCGATGAGGTCCTCGTTCTCGAAACGGATAACCTGGGACGCTTCTCAGGAACCATCCTCTACCCCTGCAACGGCGACAAGCCTGATCTTTATTTCTGGGTGGAATACGAAATCGATGGTTCATGGGAAACAGTTTACAAACCACCGATTCCATGCAACACCTACTGGGATTACAAGTGCGGAGCCGAGGTGACCATACGTGTCAACGACGACCGGGTACCGGGCTGCGACGAAGAACCGGATCTCGCAGGTTGCGTGGTGCAGGTTCTTTCCATTGGACGCAAGATCAGCATGTCCGAGATCCTTGGGCCAGGCGCGTCTGCAGGCGAGGAAGGTCTCAACGTCGATACAGTGCAGCGCCCCTTCGGTGGTAAGCTCGAACCGCGTTTGTGGTTCAGTCGATCCAAACTGCGAGATGATAAAAATATCAAGTACTACAAATGGTCTTACCGGAAACTGACCGAAGGAGATGGGACCCCCCTGACCCCGCCAGGTGACTGGACACCGCTCAAGCGAGCAGTCGTCCGTCATTACGCCAAACCCGCTTCGGGCGGTGGTGTTTCGCACGTACCTTACCCACTGGGGCCGCAACCCGTTGGCATTCAAACGGATCTTTATGAAATCAAACCCACCACCCTGCCGCCAGGCGGAATCGAGTGGACTGTGGTTGATGAACGTGAAGATCTCGCTTCGGGTCATTTTGAAACCCAAAAACTGGGTAGCGCAACAGACCCTCAACGGGCGTTCAATACCGCCGGAAAATATGAATTGAAGCTGGAACTGTTCAAGGGCACCGGTGCACTGGTCGACTGGACGGCAGAGGGCATCGACCTGCAGGTCACAGACGTCCCCGCGCCGTTCGGAACGGGAACCGTCACGGCAACCACAGCTGGAAACTATAACCGCATCCTGCATCCGGTTTCAGGGCATACCCTGGCGTTCAGGATGGTTCTTCGCGTTGATAATAATGCCTGCGAAGCGAGCGTGGAACCGGTTTCCGGTACAGGCCTTACCGTCACACCTTGCGGATTCATCGAGTTTGGTCCGGGCGCGACCACCCAGTTGCATTTCAAAGCCAGCCATCCAAACAACTTTGCTGACTTTGATTTCAATCTGAGACGTGCCGTTTCCAATCACGTTGCCCTGGCCAGCACCAACGGTCGGGTGGGGTCCTCGCCTGTCACAACAGACGATCTCTCGCATTCGTACACATTGACTGCACCGAGTGATTACCGCGAAACGTTTACGGTTCTGGAATTACTCGGGCCCTGCTCACGTGCGGCTTTTACAGAAACCCTGCACGTTTGGTCTCGCGCAGTTGATGGTTACAACCGCTTGAGCAATCTCGACCGACACGGCGTTGACGGGTTTGCACTCACTCAACCGTGCCCGGAATGCTAGATAACAGGAAAATACTCCTTAAAGCCAGGGAGTATAACCACTGCTAGGCACTCAAGGAAATCCCCGTCTCATTTGAGGCGGGGATTTTTTTTGCCCGTTTGCTTAATTCCAAATGAATATTAAGGCAAGATGAAGACGACCCTTGTTGCAGTACCGGTATTGCCTGCCAGATCTGTTGCCGTGTAAGTGACTTCAATGACGTTCGGTGAAACCTGATTGAACTCTCCGGATACAGCAAGAACCCCGTCGACATTATCCAGTGCCGTAGCCCAGGGGTCGTTGTAGGGTTGACCGGATTGCAAGATGACCGGGTTGGCCCCATTGAGCGTAATCACCGGCGGCAACGTATCGTTTACCGTGACCGTGCGCGTCGCCGTAGCTGAGTTCCCGAAAAAATCGGTTGCTGTGTAGGTGAGCACATAAGTTCCCGTCTGTGGACCCTGTGGGGTAACTGTTACGGGCACTGTACCTTGAACGGAATCGGTGGCAGTGAAGCCCGGTTCAACGAAGGGCACGTTATTGTACACAGCAGGATTGGGCCCCAGAAGGGTCAATGTGGGAGGTGTTGTGTCTAAAAAGTTTACAACCCGGGTAGCCGAGGCAGTGTTCCCGGCGGCATCGGTGGCGGTGTAAATGACGTTGAATTGATTTGGACTTATTTGATTTGTGGTGAGTGTTACAGGAAGCACACCGTCTACGTTGTCGACCGCATTTGCCCAGGGATCCACATAGGCTGTTCCAATTTCATAATTTAATGGATTGGCACCGTTTATAGAAATCGCTGGCGGAATGGTATCGTTTATTGTGACCGTACGGGTTGCCGTTGCTGAGTTCCCGGAAAAATCGGTTGCTGTATAAGTGAGAACAAACGTGCCGGTTTGAGGACCAGACGGTGTGACTGTCACGGGCACGGTACCTTGTACTGTATCCACTGCGGTGAACCCTGGCTCAACAAAAGGAACGTTATTGAACACTGCCGGATTAGGCCCTTGCAGGGTTAGTGTCGGAGGAGTGGTGTCGACAAAATTTATGATCCGGGTGGCAGACGTTGAATTGCCGCTGATGTCTGTTGCGGTATAGACCACCTCAAAAGACCCTGGGCCCAGTTCATTGAACACCGCCGTTACCGGGACCGGACCATCGTGAATATCAGTAGCAATGGCCCAGGGATCGACAAAAGGGGTTCCCAGTTCGTGGGCAAGTGGATTTGGCCCATTGAGCGTCAACACAGGAATGGTGGTATCGACGATTGTTACATTCTGGATTTCCGTTGAAGTATTTCCTGCCTGATCAATTGCCGTCCAGGTGATTCCTATGGTGCCAAGAACAAATTGCCCGGGACTGTTACTGAACAAATGGATAAATTCCGGAGCAGAAAAATCATCGGTTACGGTCGCAGTTCCTATATCCAGAAATGTTACAGGACCTGTTGCCTCCTGCGTGATATCCGGCGGTGTGGTGATCACGGGTGGCGTTGTGTCTGTATCTCCGATTTTTGATACGAGCACATCGGATATTCCACTTCGACTTTCAATGGGAAACACGACATCATAATCCAGCGAGGTCGTCCAACCAGCGATGTAGGCATCGTCATTGGAGTCGATGGCAATCGCAAATGCCCGATCGTTTCCATCTCCCCCGAGATAAGTGGAGTATGACCGGGTGGGCCCCGAAGGAGAATCGTTCAGCTTCACGATGAAAACATCGGTTCCGGCACTGTCTCCTTCTATTTCGTTAACCAGATCGAAATCATTCGAAAGCGTATAACCTGCTATAAAGGCATTACCGGAGGGATCGATTGCAATAGACTGTGCAAAGTCAGCAGCACCCCCTCCCAGGTAAGTCGACCAGGCAATTGCGGGAGATCCGGCAATTTCCTGCAGCTTGAACACGTAGGCATCCCAGGTGCCATCTCCGCTGTCCCCTTCAATGGGATTGACCAATTCCAGGTTGGTAGAAGTTGTGTAGCCGGTGACATAAGCCCCGCCAGTCGCATCAACTGCAATACCAGACATTTCCTCTGCACCACTGCCACCAAGATATGTCGAATAAGCAAGGTTCAATACGCCCGCATTTTCTTCCAGTTTGAAAACAAAAAAATCAGAACTGAGATCCGGTGTGTCAAGGGTATTGACTGTATCAAAGTCCGGGGAAAAAGTACGCCCCGCAACATAGGCATCACCGGAAGGGTTTACCGCAATAGCATAGGCTTCATCGTTAAAACTGCCGCCAAGGTAGGTGGAATAAATAAGAGAGGGGCCTGTCGGTGTTTCTTCCAGCTTGAATACAAAGGCATCATTAAGACCGCTGTCTCCTTCCAATGCATTTAAGGTGTCAAAATCTCCCGATTGAGTCCAGCCGGCGACATATATACCACCCTGGGGATCAAGCGCCAGGCTTTCAGCTTGATCCAGACCGCTTCCTCCAAGGTAGGTGGAAAAATCAAGGCTGGGGACGCCGGCATTTTCTGAAATTTTCAGAACAAAAACATCGCGTCCCCCACTATCACCCTCTATGGGGTTCACTGTATTGAAATCGTTGGAGTCGGTCCACCCCGCAACAAACACATTGCCGGAAGAATCAACCGCAATGCTCTCCCCCTGTTCAAAACTGCTTCCTCCCAGATAGGTCGAATACACGAGATTCATTCCAAAGGGTGCGGTTTCCAGTTTGAAAACAAAAATATCCAGTTCGACATCATCGCCTTCAATCTCGTTTAACGTGTCAAAGTCCATGGAGCGGGTACTCCCGGTAACATAAACATCGTCATCCGGACCCACGGCAATCGAATAAGCTTCATCACTGCTTCCCCCTCCGAGGTAGGTTGAAAACTTTAGAATCGGGTCGATCACTAATTCGTGATCTCGATCAAAATTGGCAACCTGGAAAGTCACCCGGTTTTGTGACTCAAGGGCATAGCGGCTGGCAACGGTTTTCTTTTCGTCATTGATAACCTGGTAAGCCAGCGGTGCACGCTGAATAACTTTACCTGAGGGGGTGTTGAGTATCAGGTCACCTTGTTCATTCAGAGACAGGGCATCCGCACCCTTGAACTCCAGAATAATTTCGTTGGGGTCACTGCCGGGCTTTACAATGAAGTCATACTCCAACTCACCCTGGTTGCCGTAATACACCAGGTCAATTCCGGGATAAACTTCTTGAAAATGGACCTTTTCATAGTGAGGAATCTCCCGATGCCAGTTATCTTTTTTATTTCCAACAAAATAATGGCTGGCACTTTTAAGCTTTTCTTTACCCGTGATATGAGGAGAGGGATTCGCACCCGCCATACGCATCCGGATCACAGAGGTTTCAAATTGTCCCAGATCTCTTCCTTTAAAACCTTCTCTCAATCCCGACGGGTCCTTTTGATCCTTCCGCTTACTCAGCACCATCACCGATTCAGCCGGGGTCAGGAAAAAACTGTAGCCACGGCCACGCGAAAAAAACCGGACCTCTTCCGCTGTCTGGCCCAGGTTCTTTTCAAATCTTAAGGGCTGGCTGTAAAAAGATTTAGCGATCTCAAGTTTGGTAGAGTCATTTTTTGCCAAATCTTTTTTTTCTGTCGCAGCAAAAGAAAGATCAAAATGTAAGACCGCACTCAAAACCAAAAACAAGCAGGCAAGATTTTTCTGCACCGTTACATTCCCTCCAGGATTTATTTTTAGACAAAGAAAACCAATTCTCTAATCAGTCTAAATTTCGATTTGGGAGAGCACAATGCGAAACTGGAAGAACAGCCAAACAATTTTTCAGTAAAAAATTTTTCTTTGTATTTGGCCTGATAAGCGCATTAAATAGCCTTACAAGGGGGTAGGAGGTATTATTATGAAACCATCGAATAGCTTGTAGATCAAATCAATGACTGAAATTTTTTAAATATTTTCAGCATTTGAAATACAAAATTTTGCCACTTATTTTTAAATTAAATAATAAAATCCGGATTCGTTTATAGCGTATTTAATTTTTGAAAATTAAATTTTAAAACACAAAAGCTTTCTTGCTTTAACATCAAAACTCAATTCCAAAAGCCATCATCAGTTTTTTAATTATTTTGAATTGCAGGGCTCCGATGGTGCTGGCGAGTCCTCCGAGAATAAGAGACATTGCCAGAAATAAAAATGCTTTGGTCCTGTCGATTTTGATCTGGACCAGATCGGCAAGAAAACCAAGACCCATCAATCCGAAAAACAGAACATTCTGCACCATCCAGATCGCTTCTTCGCCTTCAAGAGGTTCGGACCGTTCGCCCGGAAAACGATATTCGTCAATGAAGCAGGTCAGGTAAAGGGCGGCCATAAATAGAGCCCACATCAGTTTGATGAACTGTAACGTCTCCTCGAGCTTTTCATTTCCTTCCATCAGAACCCAACCTCTCCAAGCATTCAAATATACTGAAAAATCCTGTGATATAATAAAGCATCAAAACTACAATACCAGCCCGCATCAAACTGCGGCATCTTTTAAATCCAAAAAATCATTCCCTATTATAGAGGAAAGGAAGCACGCAATGGCTATTCGATTAGGCGACACGGCACCTGACTTTACCGCCGAGACCACTGAAGGAACAATCAAATTCCATGAATGGCTTGGTGACGGATGGGGCGTGCTGTTCTCGCATCCCAAAGATTACACCCCGGTATGCACCACCGAACTCGGACGCGTGGCCAATTTGAAAGGTGAATTTGAAAAACGCAACGTCAAAGTCATCGCCATCAGCGTAGATGATGTGGAAAGCCACAAAGGGTGGATCGGGGATATCAATGAAACACAGTCCTGCACTGTGGGTTATCCAATCATTGCTGACCCGGAACGCAAGGTTTCGCAGCTTTATGACATGATTCATCCGAATGCTTTGGACAATATGACGGTCCGTTCGGTGTTCATCATCGGTCCTGACAAAAAAGTCAAACTGACACTCACTTACCCAGCTTCCACAGGAAGGAATTTCGACGAACTGCTTCGCGTTATCGATTCTCTGCAGTTGACCGCTAATTACCAGGTAGCAACTCCGGCCGACTGGAAGCATGGTGACGATTGCGTGGTAGTACCGGCAATCAAAACTGAAGATATTCCAGCGAAATTTCCAAAAGGGCATAAAGAGGTCAAACCTTACCTCAGGATGACACCTCAACCCAATATTTAGTTGATGGTTCTAATTTCAGATTAAATGCTGGCTTTGGCCAATCCCTGAATTCAGGGGATTGGCCTTTGCCGGTAAAAATCTCCTTAATAAATATAATTTGGACAATTAATGACGCTACCCGGCCACGAAAATATCGACTCCCTCATTCGCCTTCTGGATGATCGCGATTCGTTCGTCTACAACAAGGTTCGAGAAAATCTGATTAATCTCGGTTCTTCTGCAATACCTTATCTCGAAAAAGCAGCTGTCAGCGAGAACCCCAAGCTGCGCCAAAGGGTGGCCGACGTTCTGAACGCACTGCATCCAGTCCTCTTAAAAGAAAAGTTTATTACGTTTTCCAAAGAATCCGGTGGAGCCGACCTGGACCTCGAACGAGGGGCCTGCCTCATCATGGAAATCGATGGTTTCCGACAAAACGCTGAAAGGGAAGTGGAACTCACTTTGGATCAATTGGCCAATAACTTCAAAGGCCAGCTGGATTCATCGGACACTCCCGAACAAATAGTGAAAAAACTGTCCCGGTTTATTTTTGAAGAAAAAGGATTCAGAGGAAATCAGTCGGATTATTTCAATCCCGATAACAGTTACCTTGACCGGGTCCTGGAAACAAAGCTTGGGATCCCCATTACCTTGTCACTTATATGTATCCTGGTAGGAAAAAGACTGGATCTTCCTGTGGAAGGCGTTGGCATGCCCTGTCACTTTATTGCACGGTTAAGCCATCCGGAAAGCCCTGTCTATTTCGATCCCTTCAACAATGGACGCATCCTGACCCAGCAAGCCTGCATTGAGATGGTTCAAGGATTTGGCCTGGAGTTTGAAAACAAATTCCTCAACGTCACACCCTCCAGGGAAATTCTGGTGCGCATGCTGCACAACCTCATCACCGTTTTCAACCGTAACAACGAGGAAGAAAAAGCCTCGCAACTGATCGAATACAGCAAAATCCTTCTCGATCCAAACCAGGATTGACCCAAATGAAAACTATTCTCGTAACGGGAGCTGGCACCGGTATCGGGCTGGCCATCGCCAAAGTGCTGGCTGAAAATGGCTATTCGCTAATCCTGATGGGCCGAACTATTTCAAGACTGGAAGAGGCCCAATCCCAAATGCCTTCTTCAGAAAAACACTTTATTGCCGGCTGCGATGTTCGCGACCGGAACGCCCTGGACAATGCCTTGCAAAAGACCGGGGTTGAATCTTTATATGGAGTGGTCATCAACGCCGGGGTGGGTGGAGAGAACTATCCCGGAAAAGATGACCGATGGCAGGAGATCATAGACACCAACCTGACCGGTAGCTACCATACCTTGAACGCCTGTCTGTCCTACCTCAAAAGCAAAGCAGACAACGATTATCGAAAGGTGGTTTTCATCTCATCCATACTGGCTCGTCTGGGTGTACCAGGCTACTCCGCCTACTGCGCTTCCAAAGCCGGAATTCTTGGGCTGATGCGGTCCATGGCAAGCGAACTGGCAGGCGAAAAAATCCTGGTCAATGCGCTCTGCCCGGGATGGGTCGATACGGCTATGGCTCAGGAAGGGATAGAAGGATTTGCCGAGGCCCTTCAAATTTCCAAAGAGGAAGCATTTGAGCAAGCCATGCAACAGGTACCTCTTCGCAAAATGTCGACTCCGGAAGAAATAGCAGGTCTCGTCTCGTTTTTGATGTCCGATGCCCAGACTTCGCTAACCGGCCAAACTCTCGACATCAACAATGGCGCCATGATGCCCTGACTCATTGGAACCACGTTCTTCCAAATAAAAAAAGCCAGACGGGTGCTCGGCGCACGGCCAACTCCCTAACGTTTTACAGAATGTGAGATATCGAACGCGTCTAAAAAACTACACTCTCCCAAACAAAAAAAGCCAGACGGGAAACCCGTCTGGCTTTTATAATTTCTATCTTTTCAGAATCAGACTTCTATAAAATCCTGAACGTTGGATTGCGGTGTTCCTGCTGACTCAACTGTGGTCGGTTCGGAACCGTCCACAGGTTTCGCACCATTCAGCGAAACTGTCACCCGGTCTCGGAGTACGTCGAGAAATTCCCTGAGGGATCGAACCAGGGCTTTGCTTCCGAAAACCTCAAGACCTTTTTCAGGAAATTCGGTTTCGATTACGGACAAGACCAACTGGGTGATATCCCGCACATTCGGGAAATTCAGAAATCCATCCGAGGTACCCAGTTCATTGAGGGCGGCCGGATCAATCTCCGGAACCACTTCACCCTCACCGCCACCTTCACCACTGGGACCCGTCAACTGGGTCTGTTGAAACGCAAACGTAGCCGCTATGGTGCGTTCCAACCTGAGTTCCACTTCCTGAATTTCTCCCAGGCTGGCTCTCAGGGTTTCACTGGCTTCATCAAAATTAAACTCACCATTCAGAAAAAATTCTTCAGCGATCGGTTGGATCCCCTTAGCTAGAGCATCGATAGCGGCCAACTCGTCTTCATTCAGGTCCCCTTCCACAGACAGGGAGTAGCGTGCCGCAGCTTGAGCCACCGTGGAAATTTCCTGGGTCACAACACCGTTTTCTACCGTTTCCTGTTGGGACTGGGCGAACTGGAATTCATTGCCGAACGACAAATTGACCAGATCACCTTCCCGGGTGCGCAGGCTCAAGTCACCAGTATTCTGAACTCCTACCTGAGCTTCGGAGGTTTTTTGGTCAAACAATATATGGGGTTGCGTTGCAGTCTGTACTTCCATTTTCCTTCTCCATCACCAGCCAATTTCAAATTCGGGCTCACCCCTCTTTTCGGCATTTTCAAAAACAAACATAAGCCCTTTTTTCAAAAAGATTTACACTTGAAACCCTATGATTTTATAGCGGTTTTGAATTTTCCGGGTTGTGATAGAATGCCATCCACGTAAATTTTCGTATCAACTCATGACCGACTACAAGCCCTTATTCCAAAAAGAATCGATACGGACCCACCAGTACCGACGGGTCATTATTCGAAAAACCCTGCAGATTGTGCGCAATAATCCGGACCTCAAAGAGGAGGAAATCATTGCGCTGGCGGAGAAAGAAGCCGTCAAAATATGTGATTTATGTGTAGAATCTTCCATGGAGGAAAATTCACGGGAACTGGTTGACCAGTATTTTCTTCTGGAAACCGAAGCCCAGCGGCAGGATCACGTCGGTCGCCTGTTCCTTCATCCGCTTGATGGTGAGCTGCGAAAGGGATATCTCAAGGAATGCCTCATTCCCGTGTTCTGCAAATCCGTGCTCAATCTGCTTGGGCAGGAAACCTACGACCAGTTTTCTGACCGTATCCAGCAGATGATCCAGATCGCCAAGAAACATGGAATCATTTATGGAGACATGCTGGAGTCCCCCCCAGCCAGGGCCCTTATTCAGGAAATCATTGAGGCTTATAGAAATGAAATGAAAATATCAGGGGGTTTCGAGGCTCAGTTAAAAAACCAGATCGATGCCGCACTTGTGATTTACCAGAATGAACATCCAAATGAAGAATTTAATATCGAAAAAAATATAGAAGGGGCCTACGGAGATTTCACCCGCCTCATGGGTCTGGACAAATAGTTCATTAAAGATCATATTAGAAAACAAATCCTTTCAAGACCCCGACTCGAAAAACCATAGGGGAAACGTGGAACTCAAACCAGAAGATAAAATCCGGATTCACCAGGCCAGAAAGGCAATCTTGCGCAAGTTGTACAAGATCCTGAAGGTCAACCCCAGGTTGAAGGAAGACAAGGCCCTCCCCCTGATGGAAGCGGAAACCTCCACCCTGTTTGATCAGCTATTTTCTGTATTTGAAGGCATCGTCACCCACGATCCCGACACGGTAAAAACCAAGGCACACGCGCGCAAACGCACCCAGCAGAATTCACGTTCCGAGCATGTCGGCCGGTTTTTCATCCACGTCATGGAACAAAAACTTCACGATGCCGACCTGCACTCCTGTGTGGTCCCGGCGCTGGCACATTCTGTATCGGTAATGATCGGGGTTGAAGCCTACAACCAGTTCCAGGAAAAGATCAACCGCCTCATCGAGTTTGCGGAATCGCACGGATTCGATTACGACCAGATGCTGGCCAGCAAACCGGGACAGGAAATCATGAAGAGTATCTACACGCTGTACCGGTCCGAAATGAAAAAAAGTCCTGCAGTGGAGGAAAAACTGCGAAAACGGCTTGATGAAGCACTGGTGCAGTATTCGATTCGAAACGAAGGGAAAGAAAACGTCAATATTGAAGAAGAAGTCGAGAAGGGATTGCAGGCCTTTGTGCGCCTGATTCAAAAAGGCATCGCAGCCTGAATCAGAAACTGAAATTAAGATCCGCCATGCGGGGCAAGGCCTGGTCTTTTTCAGACACGATCGGGGCCTTTACCCCCCAGTCGATTGCCAGTTCCGGATCATTCCACACCACCCCGCCCTCATCCTCCGGGTGATAAAATTCCGAACACTTGTAAGCAAACTCCGCAGTCTCGCTCAGCACCGCGTATCCATGGGCATACCCGACCGGCACAAACACCTGCAGGTTATTTTCAGCGGTCAGATGAAACGCTTCCCATTTACCAAAGGTTGGTGAAGACTTTCTTAGGTCGAGCACTACATCCATCACCTCGCCATGGGTGGCCCATACCAGCTTGGCCTGTGGAAACTGCTTCTGAAAATGCAGTCCGCGCAAAACCCCTTTGGAAGAAAACGCGCGGTTGTCCTGCACCAGCGGGGTGTCGATCCCCTGACCGTGATAACGGCGGGCATTATAGGTCTCCATGAAAAAACCCCGGTCATCCCGGAACACCCTGGGTTCGATCAGCAATACATCCTGCAACGTCGTCTTCGAAACTTTCATGGACTCCCTTTCGTATTTTTCATAGATTTCCCGAAATTATAAAGACCTCATAGGGATAGTGCAATCAAAGCAACAGGCCTGACTAAAAAACCCCATCTGGCCGTTGACTACATTTGTCTGCAACATTCGAATAATTTTATGGCAAATCTAAATCAAGGAAATTAGACTAAAATTGTACATTTTCTCAAATTAAAACCCGATTCGTCTCAAGATACGCATCCTGACGGAGACAATATTATGATTCCCGCTATTTTAAAAATACTGCGCAATGTGGGCTCATGATTAATTTTTATTCTTTTTCAGGTAATGACATTCCGCCACTTTCAGGTGTATACAACCTGAATCTGGTTACTCTTTCCTATCTGATTGTAACGGTTGCCTGTTATACGGGTCTTCGCCTTGGCAATTATGCCCGGAATGGCAAAAATTTCAATTGGGTCTGGCTCGCGATTGGCAGCCTCACAATGGGAGTGGGAGTGTGGGCCATGCATTTCATTGGCATGTTGGCATTCAAACTGCCCCTGCCCGTCACATACAATCTGTCCCTCACAATTATCTCCATTATTCCGGTTATCATCTGCTGCGCAATCACTCTCACCTTGTTGAATCACCCCACTCGCCCTGTCAGTCACCTCAACAGGATCCTTGCCGGAATCAGCATAGGGATTGGGATTGCAGCCATGCATTACACTGGCATGTCAGCCATGCAGATTGAAGCCCGGATGTTCTACGACAAAAGCTGGTTTTTTTTGTCAATTCTCACCGCAGTAATCCTGGGCATTATCGGCATGTATGCAGAGATATTAAGGAATAAAAAGGCCGTTGGATGGCAAATCACTCTTTTCCAGATTTCCAGTGCCGCAATATTAGGGCTTGCCGTATCCGACATGCACTATATCGCCATGGAAGCCGCCATCTATATTCCGACCCCTGACAAGGATCTCAACTTAGGTCGTTTTATAAGCCCGGTGTGGCTTTATACAGGAGTTTCAATTGCCTCCCTGGCGATTGTGCTCATTGCCATCATAGCAGTGAAAGTGGATAGCAACTTACAGTCTGCCTATAACATGGTTCGAGTTACACGGGAAAGAATCGTGTCAGCTCTGGAAAGTATCAACGATGGGTTTTTATTGTTTGATGAAAAAGGAACGCTTGTTCTGAGCAACTCTGTTTTTTCCCACATGTATCCGAACCTCAAAGATTTTCTGGTTCCCGGCACACCTTATGAAAAAATTTTAAGGGCCTGGACTGCTGACCGAACACGATTCCCCAGCGATATGAATAAAGAAAAATATATTCAACAATGCCTTGATGCTTTCGAAAGCAGAATACGTCCGATAAGTGAGGTAGAAGATGAAGACGTTCTTTCAGATGGGAGATGGGCTGTTGTCCGTCAGAACCCAATCAATGTGGGGGGAATGGTGGGTGTATGGTCGGATGTGACCTTGCTCAAACAAAAACAAAGTTTCTACAGGCAACTGGCGCACACCGATGCGCTCACCAACCTGCCGAATCGTCTGGCGTTTAGTCAGTATTTGAGTGAAGCAATAAAACGGGCCGGGAGAACCAATCTGAAGGTAGCCCTCCTGTTTATCGATCTTGACAAATTTAAGCAGATCAACGATTCCCAAGGTCATGATGCTGGTGATCATGTCCTCAAAACCATTGCAAAGCGCATCTCAGATTCAGTACGGGAAACAGACCTGGTAGCCCGAATTGGAGGAGACGAGTTTGTCGCAGTCATTGAACACATCTCTGACATTGAGGGCATAAAAAAAATCGCCGGGAGTTTCCTGCAAAAAATTCAGGAGCCCATCGATTTCAATGGTCGTGATTGTTCCATCGGCGGCAGTATCGGGATTGCCATCTTTCCTGATAATGCAGAGGATGAAAAAGAGCTGCTGAAAAGGGCGGATAAAGCCATGTATGCTGCAAAAAGTGCTGGCAGTAACAATATTCAATTTTACTCTCCCGATTCCCTTTGAATATCTATTTGGAAAAACTTGTTTTCCCTGCTGCCATTTCAGGCGAAAGGCCCTCCTGCAGCACCTTATTTCACTGAAAATGTTTGAATTCCAGAAATTCACAACCTGAAAGCAGTCAAATAACTTCAATACCTTAAGAAGGATCTTCCCCGTTCCCTTTAAAATGAGGGAAGTTTTGACAGCGGCTTCTGTGCCGCATATAATCGCTCGTTCTTGATACCTCAACGCAAAACAGGAGTCCAGACTTGAAAGTCATTCCCGCAGTCGATATCAAAGGCGGTAAATGCGTCCGCCTCGTGCAGGGTCAGGCCGACCGTGAAACGGTCTACGGCGACGACCCGGTGGCCATGGCCGTCCACTGGGACGAAGAAGGTGCCCAGCTCATCCACATCGTCGATCTCGACGGGGCGTTCGACGGCCTGCCCCGAAACGCCGAAATCATCAAGAACATCATCTATAGCAGCACCGTCGACATCCAGGTCGGCGGGGGCATCCGCACTATGGAAGCCCTCGACGGTTACTTCATGGCCGGAGCCTACCGTTGTATCCTCGGCACTATCGCGCTCAAGGAACCGGCATTCGTGGAACAGGCCGCAAAAAAATATCCCGGCAAAATCATGGTCGGCATCGATGCCAAAGAAGGCATGGTGGCAGTCAAAGGCTGGGTCGAGGTCTCCGAAAAAAAGGCATCCGACCTGGCAAAACAAATGGAGTCTTGCGGTGCGGCAGGATTCATCTTCACCGACATCGGACGCGATGGCATGATGCAGGGTCCTAACCTCGACGCGGTCCGCGCATTCTGCGAAAGCACATCGCTTCCCGTCATCGCATCAGGCGGCGTAACCCGGCTCGAAGACATCACAGCGATATCTGAGCTTGCCGAATGCGGGGTCGAAGGCATGATCGTCGGCAAGGCCCTGTACGATAAAAGTTTCCAACTCAAAGACGCGCTCAAACTGGCCAAAGACCATGCTGGCTAAACGCATCATCCCCTGTCTCGACGTCAAGGATGGTCGGGTGGTCAAGGGGGTTAACTTCGTTAACCTGCGCGATGCCGGTGATCCGGTCGAAATCGCTTCAGCCTATGAAGCTGAGGGCGCGGACGAGTTGACTTTTCTCGACATCACCGCATCTCACGAAAAACGCGACATCATCATGGATGTGGTGGCCCGAACCGCTGAAAAAATCTTTATGCCACTGACTGTAGGTGGGGGCGTGCGCACACTCGACGACATACGCAATCTGCTGAAAGCGGGGGCGGACAAAGTCGCCATCAATACAGCCGCCGTACACAATCCTGATTTCGTGCAGCAGGCTGCAGAACGGTTTGGCAGCCAGTGCATCGTGGTTGCAATTGATGCCAAACAGGTGGCGGCGGATGCGCCCGATGTTGAATCCGAAATTGACTGGCGGGAACGTTACCCGGATTTGATTGTTCCTAAAGGAACGCACCAACTGCATTGGGAAGTCTACACCCATGGCGGGCGCAACCGGACGGGCATCGATGTTGTCCGTTGGGCCAAATGCATGGAGAAGTTTGGTGCAGGAGAGATTTTACTGACCAGTATGGATCGGGATGGCACCAAGCAGGGCTATGACCTGCCGCTCAACAAGGCTGTATCCAACACCTGCAACATTCCTGTTATTGCCTCCGGGGGAGCCGGGAATCTCGAACATCTCTATGATGCGTTGGCAGAAGGAAAAGCCGATGCCGTCCTGGCCGCTTCCATTTTCCACTTCAAAGAACTGACCATTCCCGAAACCAAACAATATCTTGCCGAACGTGGCATCACCGTCCGCAGCCCGGTAAACCCATCGGGCTGAGAGCTGATTCCCTAGACCACAAGCGTCCGCTTTCCCGTATCCAGGCTGGCTTTACGGCCTACAGGTAAGGTCCAGATTTCAGGGCCGTGCCCAATGGGGCAGTTCACCATCACCGGAATTTTCAGCTTTTCAAAATGATCGCGGAACACATCATCCAGATTGCCTTTCTGCCCTTTATTGAATCGACAGTCGATCATTTCTCCGACAATCAATCCCTTTACGCCTTTAAACTTTCCCGCCTGCCCAAGTTGCCACAACATGCCATCGACCTTATAAGCCGGTTCATTGACATCTTCAATCAGCAGTAACGAACCGCGCGTCTCAATTTCATAGGGCGTTCCCAGAGACCGGCACATTAGCGTGAGGTTGCCCCCTGCAAGCCTTCCTTCGGCAGTCCCTCCAAAAAGGGTACGACTTTTCGGGTCCTTGAAAGAAGCGGGTTCCTGCCCTTCGGTAAGCATTCGCACAAATTGTATTTTTGATAGAGCCATCGGATGACAACCAAAACTCGCTGCAGCCAACGGTCCATGGTATGCCACCGTACGGCACATCTGGTTGAGATAGATCAGCAACAGGGTCACATCGCTGCAGCCCACCACCACTTTCGCATTTTTCCGGATGACATCGGCCTTGAGTGAAGACAAAACCCGGTTGACACCGTACCCTCCCCGGGCACATACAATGCCGTGGATATCGGGATCACAAAACATCGCCATTAAATCGAGAGCACGTTCCTTGTCACTTCCCGCAAGAAAGCCGGAACGTTTACGGACGAACTGGCCCGGCACCGGTTCGAATCCCATTTGACGGAGAACACCCAGGCCCTTATCGAGAGTCCCCGGGTCGACAGGTCCGGCCGGTGCAACCACTCCGATCCGGTCGCCTTTTTTCAAAAGTGGGGGTTCGATCCAGCGCTTTTTTACGGTCATTGCAATATCCCGTTCAATCGATACAATGTCTTTTTAATCATAAGGTTTTACTGTCTATGAGCCAATCTGCCGCAATCATACAAGCTAGAACAGGGTCCACGCGCTATCCAGGAAAAGCCCTGGCCGAAATTTCCGGTGTACCCATGACCGAGCATATCATCAATCGAGTCAAGGCTGCGGGGGTTTTTGACCACATCATACTCGCCGTGCCGGATCTGAATACAGAAACACCTCTTGTGGAAATAGCGGACCGCCTTAACATTACCTGTCACAAGGGGCCTGAAGATGACGTGCTGGAACGATTCATCGGGGCAGCGGAATCTGTTGGCGCTACAAACCTCCTCCGGGTTTGTGGCGATAACCCCCTGATAGATATTCCCTTGATGATTGAACTTTCCAGGGAACACACTCAATCGGGAGCAGACTATACGATTGTAAAAGATCCTGTTCCACTTGGCACCGGGTCGGAAATGGTCCGGCTTGCAGCCCTGAAAAAAATTGCAGAAGCCACTCGTGAACCCAAATATATCGAACATGTGACCTCTTTTTTTGCTGACCATGAGGCTGACTACAATGTAAAAAAAATATCAGCCCCCTTTTATCTGCGCAACCTGCCACTCCGCCTCACCGTGGATACCAGTGAGGACCTTGAATTGATCCGCCATCTTTATGAGAAGTTTTATATTTCTTATCTGCCGGTAGACCTCGAACAGGTCGTGTTCTATCTGGTCAATCGTCCTGAAATTTATGGCATGAACGCCCACGTCGAGCAAAAGGACTGGCGCCAATAAAAATAATAAAAATCGTATTTCCTCCTCTAAAGTTCTCAAAATATCTGCCGATAACGTACCTGAGGTGAGTTGTAAGTTCTGGTGATTGCCCGATCCCGGAAACCTGGCAACTCTTTAGAAATCCTGGTGACAGGAGGACTCAGCGACACGGTAGCACCCTTAAAAAACGCATTTGAATCGGATAATTCCGTTTATTTTTTTAGTTCCAACTCTTGGTGGAGGATTAGGAAATGCCCGTACGTATATTCAATAACATCCCGTCTGTAAACGCCCAGCGCATACTGGGTATCAACAATGACCGGCTGGCCCAGTCGGTTGAACGAATCGCCTCCGGTATCCGCATTAACCGGGGTGCCGATGATGCAGCCGGTCTCGCAATCTCAGAATCACTGAGATCAGACATCCGCGCTTTGCGTCAAGCCGTCCGGAACTCCAACGACGGTATCTCCCTCATCAACGTTGCCGAAGGTGCTCTCAACGAACAGTCGGGTATTCTCATCCGTCTGCGAGAGCTGTCGTCACAAGCCGCAACCGGTACCGTAGGTTCTACAGAGCGTGCCACGATTCAGCTCGAATTCAACGCACTCCGCAACGAAATTGATCGTATTTCCAACACCACAGAATTTAACGGTCAGAAGCTGGTAGACGGATCACTCGCCTCAGGCGTGGCCGCAGGCAGTCAGATTCTGATCCAGGTGGGGATCGATTCAAGTACCTCAAGCCGGATTAATCTGAATCAGCAAGTTGACCTGTCTTCTATTTCAGCAACCTCTCTTGGTCTGGATATTCTGGCGGTGAGCACTGCTGCAGCAGCTCTGACTGCCCTGGACTCAATCAACGCAGCCATCGATACGGTCACTGCGAGTCGAGGTAAGGTTGGGGCCGTTCAAAATCGGCTGGTCCGTACAATCTCCAGTCTGTCTATAACCGTTGAAAACCTCCAGGCTGCGGAATCTGCAATCAGGGACGCAGACATTGCTGAAGAAGTAGCGCTTCTTACAAGGAACCAGATCCTGGTGCAATCGGCAACAGCAGCAGTCGCGCAGGCCAATCTGGCGCCTCAATCGATATTACAGCTTCTGGCATAAGCGGAATCGGGAAACTCTGAAACGGGTTTTCCTTTCGTTTCGCCGGATTACAGATACCACGTTATAAAATCCGGATACAACCATCGGTCTGGCATCCTCCGCCGGTGGTTTGGGGCCGGAACACCAGAATTGACTCCGCACCTCCCGGATTTACTTGCGGAATCAGATACCTCTGGGTTGTTCCCATCTGGAAATAATTACGTGGACAGGGCATTCCGGACTGCGGCGGTGGAGGTTTACTCCATTGTCCGCACCCGGATCGCCCAAACTTTCAAAAAAATTTCCCCGCCCCCCCTCTTCCCCGCATCCTGATTCCTTGAAAAATTGCAGGGTGCCCATTATTTTTTATTACCCCTCAAGTTATCAACATCCACTCCGATAAGCAGATTGGCCCCAGTTGTATCCGGAGGCAGCCAATACCGCTTTAAAAGGCCTGTCGCCACGTCCACGGCCAGAATCAAGTTGGACACGAAAAAAGGTGAAGAGCATGGGAGGTTCTTCGCCGGATAAAAAAAAGAAGTATTCCAGGGTTGGGAGGCCCGGGGATGCGACTTCAATCCAAATCAAGGAGGATGTAAAATGCCAGTTCGAATCTTCAACAATATACCCTCGCTTAATGCACAGCGTATTCTGGGTATCAACAACGACCGGTTGGCTACGTCAGTTGAGCGTATTGCTTCCGGTATCCGTATCAACCGGGGTGCAGATGATGCCGCCGGCCTCGCGATTTCCGAATCACTGCGTTCCGATATCCGCGCACTGAGACAGGCCGTTAGAAATGCCAACGATGGAATTTCCCTGATCAATGTTACTGAAGGTGCTCTCAATGAGCAGGCCGGTATTTTGATTCGTTTGCGGGAATTGTCTTCTCAAGCAGCAACCGGTACCGTTGGCTCCACCGAGCGTGCTACGATCCAACTCGAATTCACAGCACTCCGAAATGAAATCGACCGTATTGCAGACAGCACCGAGTTTAACGGTCAAAAACTGGTCGATGGTTCATTAGCATCGGGAGTATCCGCAAGCTCCCAGATCCTGATCCAGGTCGGTATCGACTCAACCTCATCAAGTCGAATCAACCTGAACACCGACGTCAACCTGACTTCCATTTCAGCAACGTCCCTCGGCATTGATATCCTGTCTGTCACCACGGCTGCTGCCGCGTTGACCGCACTGGATTCTATCAATTCAGCGATCGATACCGTAACGGCTGGCCGTGGTAAAGTCGGTGCCGTTCAAAACCGGTTGGTCCGTACCATTTCCAACCTTTCAATTGGGGTGGAAAACCTGCAGGCAGCGGAATCTGCGATTCGTGATGCAGACATCGCAGAAGAAGTTGCATTGCTAACCCGGAACCAGATTCTGGTACAGTCTTCTACCGCGATGGTTGGACAGGCCAATCTGATTCCTCAGTCCGTATTGCAGCTCCTCGGCTAGTTTTTTTAAAGCTGAAAAAAATATTCGCGGCGTGTCGACCCCGTTTGGGGTTGGCCGCTGCGATTTTTTTTGCAATTTTTTCCCTATCCCATCCATCCCCTAACTCCTGATAAACAAAACCCGATCCCCCGCTTCTCCAAATTCTCCGATGCAGGTCCCCCGGAAATTTCTTCCTGATTTAAAAAAAAACAGTAAAGGGATTTTTTTTAAATCCCGATAGGTGGGTCGAGGACACGGCATGAGGAACCCAAGAAGGGACCTCAGCCTTGAACCTCAAATGGGTTCCAGAAAATTTCGGAGCCGGCCCGGCAGGGAAGCCGGGTTTGATTATGGAAGATCACTGTACTATCACGGAGGATAGACATCATGCCAGTCAGAATTTTCAACAATATCCCCTCCCTCAACGCGCAGAGAATCCTGGGCATCAATAACGATCGATTGGCAACGTCAGTTGAACGTATTGCGTCCGGTATCCGCATCAACCGTGGTGCTGATGATGCTGCGGGGCTCGCAATTTCTGAATCACTACGTTCGGATATACGAGCCTTGAGACAAGCGGTCCGGAATTCCAACGACGGAATTTCACTGATCAACGTGGCGGAAGGGGCCCTCAACGAACAGTCCGGTATTCTCATTCGTCTCCGGGAGCTGGCTTCACAGGCCGCAACCGGTACCGTCGGCTCCACCGAACGGGCGACGATCCAACTGGAGTTCAACGCACTCAGGACAGAAATCGATCGTATCGCCGGGACCACAGAATTTAACGGTCAAAAATTGGTGGACGGTTCACTGGCCTCGGGCACAGCGGGAACCAATGCTAACGGTGGTGACCGCATTTTAATCCAGGTGGGAATCGACAGCAGTCCGGACAGCCGCATCGACCTGAACCAACAGGTCAATTTGCAGGCCATCACTTCATCCTCATTAGGAATCGACACCCTGGCCGTCACAACTGCTGCCGCTGCTTTGACTGCGCTGGACAGCATGAATTCGGCCATCGGCGTTGTCACGCAGGGTCGCGGTAAAGTCGGCGCAGTACAAAACCGGCTGGTCCGAACCATTGCCAACCTGTCGATTTCTATCGAAAACCTGACAGCCGCCGAGTCGGCTATCCGGGACGCAGACATTGCAGAAGAAGTGGCACTCCTTACCCGAAATCAGATTCTGGTGCAGGCCGCAACTGCAATGGTGGGGCAGGCCAACCTGATTCCGCAGACTGTATTACAGCTACTTCAGTAGTTTTTTCACAACGGCATTTTCCCCAAACCGAGTTTGAGGGAATGGTCTGGCAAGGACGCCAGATCAATTTGGCCCGACGAATGGGTCATTAATTCACGGAGGAAACATTTCATGCCTTTGCGAATTTTCACCAATATATCCTCGCAGAATGCCCAGAGGGTGTTGGACATCAATAACAATATGCTCGGGAGAGCGATTTCCCGCATAGCGTCTGGAATCCGGATCCGAACTGCGGCCGACGACGCGGCAGGGCTCGCTATCACCGAACAATTGAAAGCGGATTCCCGCACCTTGCGTCAAGGCACACGGAATCTCAACGATGGGGTCGCTCTTGTCAATGTGGCTGAAGGAGCCATGGGGGAACAAAGCGGAATTCTGATCCGCATGCGCGAACTGGCCTCACAAGCGGCAACAGGCACTATCGGGCAAACCGAACGCCAGACCATCGACCTGGAATTCCAGCAGCTCAAAGCCGAACTCGACCGTATCACCAACACGACCGAGTTTGCTGGTGGGGGAATTCTCGATGGAACCTTGGCGGCATCAAATCCCAAACATCTGATCCTTCAAATCGGAGCAACAACTGCGACCGATGATCGCATCGATCTCAATCAGGCTCTCGACCTGACCACAGTCTCGGCAGCAAACCTGGGTATAGGAAACTCGCGGATTTCGACTGAAGGGGATGCTCTGCTTGCGCTCGACCAGTTGAGTACAGCGGTTGATGAACTGATCGAAATACGAGCACGGGCAGGGTCCGTCCAACAACGGCTGGACCGCGCTTTCAATAACCTGAACATCACTATTGAAAACCTGAACGCTGCCGTATCTCAGATCAGCGACGCGGATCTGGCGGAAGAACTGACGGACCTGACCAAGAACCAGATATTGGTTCAAAGTGGTGCGGCCATGGTCAGTCAATCGAACCTGATTCCACAATCGGTATTGACTCTGCTGTCCTGATTCAGGATGGCAGTTCGAAAATAGAACGGAAGGAGAAGCACCATGTCATTCACAATTTCCCCGGCTACCCTGGGCGCCAATTTCCACCCGCGAGAGGCTGCGGCTGCCGGTGGACGTTCAGCATCAGGTTCAGGATCTGCACCGGCCGCTGCGCCTGTGCCTTTCCAGGAGCCTGTGGATGTCGTCCAAACCAGTCAATCTGGTGAAGGCAAAGCCCAGAATGATTCCGGAACCTTTTTTCATCAGACTCCAGAGCGCTATGGTCTTGCGGGTAATAAAACCCAATACGCCATCGACCTGGATTCGAAGGAGGTCGTCATTAAAGTAGTCGATCCCACAACTCAAAAAGAGTTGCGGCAGATCCCGTCTCCGGAAGCCAGAAAACTGGCCAAGCAAATTGAGGCCTATCAAAGTCAGGCCTTCGATAACGTTTAATTGACAACTATCGACTCCTGATTAATTAGTGTGTGAAAAAACCAGATAGTATTTGAAGAAGCCATTTGAATACTCCTTGATGAAAAGGCATCCCCGCCTCCCAAACGAAATTCGGGGATGCTTTTTTTTGCCCTCTGCACATCCAACCTGAATGCTATAATCACCCAGGTATTTTTGACCCACCTGGTTTTCAACTCCCCACCAGACTCTATGAAAAAACTCAAGGTTGGCATTATCGGCTGCGGGCGCATAGGCAGCCTCCTGGAAAATGACCCACTAAGAGATAAACCCTGCACCCATGCAGGTGGATTTAACGCGCTGCCTTCAACACAGATCGTCGCGGGATGCGACCTCAATCAGGAGCGATTGGATCAATTTGGGAAACGCTGGGATGTGGATGCCTTGTACACGAATTATCGAGAATTTTTAAAACAAGAATCCCTCGATATCGTTTCCATCGCAGCCTGGACCCGTGCCCACAGCAAACTCGCCCTCGCCTGTACAAAAGCGGATATAAAAGGTGTCCTCTGCGAAAAGCCCATAGCCCTTACCGTTAAAGAGGGAGCAAGGATGGTGCGGGCTTTCAGAAAACATTCCATCCCTCTTGTCATCAATCATGAAAGGCGCTGGGAACCGTTTTACACGCTTGCGCACAAACTCGTCCAACAGGGAAAAATTGGAGAAATCAGAACCATCGTGGGAAACACGTTATCCGGTCCACCCGGTAAAGGCCGCGTTGATCAATTTGGCGGCGGGCCCATGTTTCACGATGGCACACATCTTCTGGACCTGCTGGTGTTCTTCGGTGGCCCGGTCGCCTGGGTAAGCGGTCACGAAAACAGGCCACACGGGAAGCAGCATATAGAAGAAACCGCTACCGCTATGCTGCAATTTAAAAACGGGGCTCTTGGTTTTGTTGAAGGTGGGGGCGGAAGGCGTTATTTTAATTTTGAGCTCGATATTCAGGGAACTGAAGGTCGACTGTTGATAGGCAATGCGGGTCGTGAACTTTATGTCACTAAAAAAAGCAGACGTTTTACCGGTTTTAAGGAATTGGAGCAGGTGCCATTTCCGGAACCCAAAAACAAAGAGAGTCCCTTCACTGGTGCTGCACGCGACCTTGTCGGCTGTATCCTGAAGGGGAAAACCAGCAAATCCAGTGGTGAAGATGGACTCATGGCCCTCAAAATAATCACCGCCATTTATGATTCCGCACAAAAAAATGGTACAAAGGTTCGGATAAGGTAAAAGAACCTTAATAGTCACTACAAAAGTTTCTTTATGAAAATCTCTGAATCCTGGTTGTCCTGGCTGATAATGCTATTGATTGTGCTGGCATTTTCCAGCGTTGCCAAAGTTTATCTCAGTGCTCAAAGCGAACTGGCCGTGGGGGATCATTTCTTAAATCAAAGCAAACCCACTCGAGCGGTGGATCATTATATTCGCGCTATTAAATGGCACCTTCCCGGCCTTGGCACGGCAGATGAAGCGGCGAACCGCATCTGGTCTATTGCAGAGCAGTATGAGAAAAGAAATTTCTCCGAGGAAGCTCTCGAAATATACCGGACGCTACGTGGAGGGTTTTACAGCACTCGCAGTTTTTTCACCCCCGGCAAGGATTGGATTTCAAGGTGTAATGAAAAAATCGCAACCTTGATGGCCAAGGCTCCGGCAACGTCCCCGGCCATTGCTAAAAAACCATTTGAACAACGCAGAGCAGAAAACCTGAACCGTCTTGAGAGGGACCGGTCGCCCAATGTTGCCTGGTCCATCGTCTCGGAAGCCGGTTTTATCGGCTGGGTGGGCTGTCTGGTAGGACTGATCATCCAGGGATTTAATGCCAAAGGCCAATTTCGCAGAAGACCCGCAGTCCTGTGGAGTCTTGCCTTTGTCCTGTTTTTCGCCGTTTGGGGCTTCGGCCTGCTGGGTGTTTAAAATTTCCTGCCTTCAACTACCGCCGAAAACAAAATTTTTTGTGAAAATAAAAAGAGCCTGTGTTATTTTTTAAGAGAGCTTGATACTTTTCTGCCGGTGGTTCTATTACGGTTTTAAGGCTCTGGCTTTCCAAAGCAGTTCGCACCCAAAGTGTTTCCTCTAAAGAACTCTTAGCACCACGCCGAGCCTTAGCCAAAAGTTACAAAATATTTTAAACCTTGCCCCGGCTTGTATTAATTGCCTGATTCATGATTGAAGTAGAAAACCTGACAAAATCTTACGGGCCTCGACTCGCGGTCGACCGGCTGACCTTTCAAGTCAACCAGGGCGAAGTTGTGGGCTTTTTAGGCCCCAACGGTGCAGGCAAAAGCACCACCATGAATATCCTGTGCAGCATTCTTCCTGCCACCAGCGGTTCAGTACGGGTGCATGGTCACGATGTTTTCGAAAATCCGTTGGAAGTGCGGAGGAAAATCGGGTACCTACCGGAAAACCCTCCTCTCTATCAGGATATGGTGGTTCGCGATTTCCTGGTATTTGCCGCAAAAATCCACCAGGTCCCATCTGCCAAAATCAAGCAAGCTGTAAACTCCGTTATCGAACGTTGCATGCTTGGCGACGTACGGGGACGCATTATTGGCCGCCTGTCTAAAGGCTACCAGCAACGCGTCGGGCTGGCGCAGGCCATGGTCCATGATCCAGATATTCTGATTCTGGACGAACCCACCATCGGGCTTGACCCGATCCAGATCATTGAAATCCGTAATTTGATTCGTGACCTGGGAAAGGAGCACACGATCCTGCTCAGTTCCCATATTCTTCCGGAAGTGACTCAGACCTGCCAACGCGTCATCATCATCCACGAAGGACAGATCGCAGCTATGGACACCCTCGAAGGATTAACGGCTTCCCTCAATAAAACACAGCGACTGGAATTGACCTTGAGGAAGGATGCGGAACAAGCTGTCGAAAAACTAAATTCCCTGGCCCCCGTGATCTCGGCAACAGTTCAATCATCTAATCAATACATTCTGGAGTGCCAACCGGAAAGTTTGCCTCAGGAGGAGGTGGCACGCCTTGTTCTGGAACAGGGCTGGGGTCTCGAATCCCTGCGCCCCGTATCGTTATCTCTGGAAGATATTTTCCTGCAGTTGACTACGGAAGAAAGTGAGGTGGAAGTATGAGGAACGCTTTCACTATTGGCCTTCGTGAGGTAAAGGGATATTTCACCTCTCCTGTCTTCTATCTTTTAGCGACCGTCTTCCTCGGAATCATGGGATTCATCACAACCAATACGCTTGATGCATTCAGCTACGCAAGTTTCCAGGCGACCCAGATGCAAATGCAACAACAGGGAACGCCACCACTGAACATCAACTCTGATGTCATTGAACCGCTGCTCGGATTAATGGCTTTCATTCTGTTGTTATTCAGTCCAATGGTCACAATGCGTAGTCTGGCTGAAGAAAAAAAACAAAAAACATTTCCCCTGCTTCTGGCCGCACCCATCCGGCTTTGGGAAATTGTCGCCGGGAAATTTATCGCCTGCCTTTCAGTACTGGGACTTCTGGTCCTCGGCTCTTCCTATTTTGTTGTGTTTATCCTGGTCATGGGACAACCCGAAATGGGTCCCATCCTGACTGGTTATCTTGGGGTGTTGCTGATGACGGGGTGTTACATTTCCATGGGACTTTTCGCATCATCCCTCACCGACAACCAGTTGATCGCTGCCGTCATCACCTTCGGTTTCATTTTCCTGATGTGGATCATTGGATGGCAGTCACAGTCCAGCAGCCCGGGCATGGCCCAAATTCTGGAATATTTATCCCTGTCCAGCCACCTGCAGAATTTTACGCGGGGCGTAATCGACACCAGTGACCTGATGTACTACATCTCATTCACCCTGTTTTTCCTTTTCCTGACCCACCGGGTGCTGGAGTCGAGGCGATGGAGGTGATGCGATGAACATAATGATGCCTTTTGCTGGATGGACCGCGCTTATCTCAGGAATATGCGCGCTCCTTAATTTCACGTTCTTCCCTCATTTCACGTTGTCCCTTTATTCTTTTGCGGGACTGGCTCTGGTCAATGCCATTATTTTTATTGCAGGGGACTGGTCGAACCTGAAAAAGGCCTTGAAATCCAGGCAAACGCTTTATGGAATGAACGCCACGGTTCTGGTTCTAGTCGTGTCCGGAGTTCTTGTTTTTTCAAACCTCCTGGTGTTCCGCCATAAGGTGCAACTCGACTACACCGAAACCGGTATGTTCACCATTGCGCCCCAGTCTGCAAAGATCCTCAAAGGATTGGAACAGGATGTAAAGCTCATAGGATTTTTTACCGGGATGGATTTATCCCGGGATCATTTCAAGCATTTGATGAGCACCTTCAGTGCAGAATCCGATCACATCAAATTTGAATTGATTGATCCTGACCGGAATCCGGCCCTGGTTGAGAAACGCGGTATCACAACTTACAGCTCAGTGGTGGTGGAAAGCGGTGAAAAGAGTACGATCGTAAAAATTCTTAATGAAGAAAACCTGACCAACGCGATCCTTCAGGTGTCGAACAAGAACAGGAAGAAAGTTTATTTCCTGGAAGGCCACGGTGAACCGGATATCGAAAGCGAAGAAAAGAATGGCTACTCAAAAGCCAGGGAAGCCTTGGAACAGGACGGATTTGAAGTGGACAAAGTTCTGCTGGCCCAAACGGCAAAAGTTCCTGAAGATGCTGACCTGCTAATTATTAACGGCCCGAAAAACATTATTCCCCGGGTAGAGCAGGAAGTCATCGAGTCCTATCTCAATCAAGGAGGCTCCGTCCTCATGATGCTCGACCCACAGGAAGAGCCGGGAACAGGATCGTTCCTCCGACGTTGGGGAATTGAGCTCCAGGATGATGTGATTGTCGACCCACTGTCCCGTTTATATGGAAGTGATTTTTTTGCCCCCATCATTAAGGAATATGGCAAACACGGCATCACCAATAATTTCGGGACAGCAACCATATTCCCATTGCTCCGATCTGTTTCAAAAACCGAAGCGGATGGTGTCGACACTCAGGAATTTTTATTCTCAGGGGCAGGAAGTTGGGCTGAAAGTGACTACCGATCTGAAAAAATTCAACTGGAAGAGGGAAAGGATCGAAAAGGTCCGGTCCCCGTAGCGGTGGCCTCTACAAAAACTATCTCCGGGAACAAAACTTCAGACTCAAATGAAGACAGCTCCACTCAACCCGAAACAGTAAACGCCCACCTGGTCATGATTGGTGATTCTGATTTTGCAAACAATCAATATCTGAATCTTTACGGCAACAAGGATTTCTTCTCCAATTCAGCCGCCTGGCTCATGGAAGAAGAAGACTTGATTTCTATTCGACCCAAGGAACGCAAAAGCTCTCCACTCGCGCTCACCGATGTTCAGGGTAAACTCATATTTGCCGTTGGCAATATCATGATTCCTGGTGTAGCTCTCCTGATCGGCTTTCGTATCTGGCTCAAGAGAAGGAGGTTATGAAACAGTTTGCAGGAACCCTGGCGACCCTTGTTCTGCTAGGCGGTCTGGCAGGGTATTATTTTTTCATAGATGTCCCCCGGGAAGAAAAAAAAATCAAGGAAACCCGGGAGTCGGCAAGAGTCCTTCCATACCTGCTCGACAAAGTTCACCGGCTGACGTACAAGAACGGCGAGCTCACCGTGGTGGCCGAAAAAGAAAAGCTCACCTGGAAGCTGAAGAAACCGCTGGAGACGCTGGGCGACCACATGCTCCTCAATGGTATGCTCCAACAACTTGAAGAAGCCCGCCACACTCGGGTTGTCGAAGAAAATCCGGAAGACCTGTCTCAGTTCGGACTCAAGGACCCAGCCATCAGTATCACCCTCGAAGAAAAAAGTTTTGGCAAAAAGACAGTCCATATAGGCTCCCCCTCCCCCATTGGCCATTCAGCTTATTTCAAGGTTGATGACAACCCGCGCGTGATCCTCGTCCCGGGGTTTCAAAAAGACTGGGCCAAAACTCTTTTTGAATTTCGCAGCAAAACCCTGCTGGATTTCCCAACGGAAAAGATCACCCAGGTGACCCTTGAACGACCGGGCGGCACCTTGTCAATAAAAAAGGAAAAAGACGAATGGCATATTTCCCGGCCGATCGAGGCGCTTGGCGATAAAGCCGCAATTGAAAACCTGATCAATCAAATCCGACATGCAAGGGCCCAGGCGTTTGTCGAAGAAACGCCCTCAGATCTGACAATTTATAAGCTGGACAAGCCAAAACATCTGGCCCGTTTTTCCGATGAAGAAAACTCATGGGGGCTTGACCTGGGAACTGCCCAGGGAGAAAACACATTCCACGCCAAACTAAAAAATAAATCCAATGTTGTCGCAGTTGAAAACCGGGTGAAAGCGGCTATTGAAACCAATTACCTTGATCTCATCGACAAACGTGTTCTGACTTTCAAGGAAGATGAAATCGTTCAGATTCAAATCACCAGTGAAGAGGGGGAGAATAACCGAACTGTTGTGATCAACAAAGAGGAAGGCGAAAAACCGGTTTGGAAGATAACCCATCCCACCCAAGTCGATGCCGACCAGGCGGCAGTCAACAGCCTCCTGTTTGATTTGAAAGACACCCGTGCTATCGCTTTCATGACTTTTGGTAACAAGGAGAACTTTGGACTTGAAAACCCAAAGCAATCACTCACCATTAAGAAAAAAAATGGCGACACAGAAACGCTTCATCTGGGAAACGCCAATCTCGATGGCAAACAGTATTTTCTATCACGCAGCCTTGATGGTGGTGTGTTTGTTTTGGAAACGGAAAAAGTAAATAAACTGTTTCGGGCCTTTAAGGATCTCAGAGATAGAAGCCTGGTATCCATTGATTCTGATCAGGTTCACCACATCGTTTTAAAATACCCCGATAAAACTTTTGAACTAAAGCGTGCCGGAAAAAACTGGACGCTGTTGAAACCGGAAAAAGTTGACCCCTTGAAACCCTTCATCGGCAACGATATTCTATGGACTGTCAACAGCCTACAGTTTGAGCAGGAATTCCCATCAACAGGTTCCGAAAAAACAGGTTTTGATTCCCCAACGCTTACTCTTTCCCTTTCAGATGAAAACGGAAGCAAACTGGCAACCGTAATTGTTGGAAATGCTGTGGAGGACACAAAACTCCGTTGGGCAAAAACTGAAGATCCAACCCGAAAAGTACACATTCAGGACCGGTTTCTGAACGAAATCCCCAAAACACTGGAAAAATTCCAGCTGGCACAAGAACAATAAACCTCAGTTTGCCCAAAAACAGTTATAAATCCATAACCTCTTGTTTCTTAGATATTTCGTTAAATTTTGATATTTAATGTTCCAAATTGAGATCTCTTCTTACCATTTAGTTTTTCAAACTAAAACCTATCCAATCCATTGGGGTATATATGGGAAATTACCGCAATATTTAGGGGAGAAATAAATTTGACGTTTTCCACAGGACAAAAATTGACAGTTAACCCTTTATTTATTAAAGCTTAAAGCGTTTTCTGAGAATTATTTTTATAATTTTCTTGACTGGCACAATATATGGTGGTATTTTTCTCTTTGCTATACAACATACAGGAGAAGTACTCTTCTCCGAAAAAAAGGCCTTTTGGGCCACCACACTTACTGAAATGAGTGTTCAACGATGGCTAAATCCAGTCACAGGCTGGAAACGATACCCTGCCCCGACCGGCGGGTTACTAAGGGCGTGTCTTCCGTTTTTCCGTTGTCTGGCCCCGGTTTTCGGATTGGAAAAAGACAACAAAGGCCCCTCCATAAATCCCCAAATGTATTGAGCGCCGGCCGAGATCTTCTCAATCGGCTCCAACAATCAAGCCAAGCGGCGTTAAACGGGGACTCGATCCGGATTTTCAGTACTTCTTCGGAAGTTCTGGTGATCAAGTAACCCGCCATCCTTTCTGTTTCGGACTCCGCCGATTTCGGCGTTTGATTTTATCCAGAGTTTTGACATGCATACACCGAGTCTTTGCCAAGGACACGGCACAGGGTTGTTTCCTCACCGATACACCCATGTGTTCCACATGTTGAAATCGGCGGAATCCGAAACTTTTAAACCATTCTCCCTTACCACTTTAAAGACTCCTCAGACATGACTGATTATGATTGCCCCGTCCAGGGGGAAGTGTTGCCGGAATACGCCCAACCTGAAGATGCCGGGGCTGATTTACGATCTTCCGTCGATGATGTTTTACCCCCACGCAGCCGTAAACTGATTTCAACAGGGATCAGTATTGCTCTTCCGGAGGGATTTGTCGGACTGGTCTGGCCACGCAGTGGACTGGCTGTGAAAAAAGGGATTGATAGCGGCGCCGGGGTTATTGATTCCGGGTACCGTGGAGAAATCAAAGTCCTCCTTTTTAACCACTCAGATGAGGCTTTTCCGATAAAAAAGGGAGATCGGATTGCCCAGCTTCTTGTCCAAAAGGTTGAACGTGTCTTGTTCAGGAAAGTAGATAAGCTTCCTGATTCAGAGCGTGGTACCGGGGGTTTTGGGTCTACAGGTCAATAATAGGGCGTTTTGATTATCCCGGATTAAGCCTTTCCCTGAAAATATGAGATGGATTCCATTACATAATATTTTCCGATATTTGATATTTGCCTGAAAGGGCGTTAAGATAGCAACACACTCAGAAAAAACCCGCTTTTTTATAACCCTATGTGCTTTTGAGTTTTTCTTGAAATTACATATCAATAAATCCTGGGTCGAATTGACGCAGGGAGACATTACGGAAAGTTCGGTAGAGGCAATCGTTAATGCTGCCAATTCCGACCTCGCCCTTGGTGCCGGAGTTGCCGGTGCTATCCGAATAAAAGGGGGACCCTCTATTCAGGAGGAGTGCGATATTTTGCGTCATTGTCCTGTTGGTCAGGCCGTGGTGACAGGGGCCGGGCAGTTAAATACGAAATATGTGATCCATGCAGTCGGGCCAAGACGAGGTGAAGACGATGCAGAGGACAAACTACAGGGTGCCACTCTTCACAGCCTTAAGAGAGCCGATGAATACAATATCCAGTCCATTGCCTTCCCTGCAATCAGCACCGGAGTTTTCGGTTTTCCCGTCAAAGCCTGTGCCCGGATAATGCTGGAAACCGTTATCCGCTACCTTAAAGGTAATACAGGAATCACTCTGGTCCGATTTTGCCTTTTCGAAACCCGCACCTTTGAGGTTTTTTCTGCGGAGTTAAAAAAAGCCCAGGTTTAAGGATTTGTGGTGCCTCAGATCGAAATCGTCTATAATTAATGCTGACCGATTGACCCATTGCAGGACTCTACCTTATGACCAAAATCACCCGTTTTTTAAGCGATCTCTTTGGCCCCAAACATCCCCGGCCCGGCGAAGACCGGCTGAGCGATCCGGAAGAAGGCGAAACCAAACGCCAGTTCAAGGTTGTTCGGTTTGTACAAACCCCCAACCCGGAAGCTGGCCAATTCATTATGAGCCATCCCGTGGTTCGGCCCGGCGGTACCCGAACGTTCAGTTCCCCCGACACCTCTAAAGATGATGCGTTCGCTCAAACCATGTTCAAGGTTTTTGGAGTGGAAAGCCTGTTCCTCAAGGAAAATTTTGTCACGGTCACCAAAAGCTCTACCATCAACTGGACTTCTGTGATGGGGGCTCTTCAGGAAGCTTTAGAGAAAAACCTGGTCTATTACGAAAAAGCGGATGAAGACGAGCAACCCGTAGAAAAAGAAACAGCGAAAAGCCTGCTCGAAGAAGTCGATGTTGAAGATTTCCCGAATTTCGATAATGAGCAGAAGGGGAAAATCATTGATGCCGTGCTGGATCACGCTATCCGACCCGCACTTGCCAACGACGGTGGCGGCATCACGCTCATTGGTGTAGACGGTGATGTGGTGCAAATCCACTATCAGGGCGCTTGCGGCACCTGCCCGAGTTCAACCACCGGCACCCTGCAATACATCGAAACGTTTTTGCAAGACACACTGCACAAAAACCTGACCGTAAAAACAGTCGATACCCACGCCGCCTAGGCCCGTAATTCTTTCCCGGCAAAATCAATCCCGGCTTCGCTTTGCGTAATGGCTCCGGATATATTCCACGGCCGCGACTGGATTGTCCTCCATCCCGAACAGTTGCAACATCTCCTGTTTCGCGAAATCCAGATCAACCAGATGATGGAAAAAACGTTCCAGCTGGTGATAAAATCCTTCTGTATTGATAAACACCAGCGGCTTGGCGGTCTGTTTCAACTGAATCTGGGACAGGATTTCCATCGCTTCCTCAAGCGTGCCCACCCCACCGGGTAACACGATAAAAGCATCGGCGCGCCCGTCCATTATCGATTTACGTTCCCGCATATCCTGGGTGACGATCAATTCATCCGCCGCCTCGTAGGTGATATCCTTGTTTAAGAAAAATCGGGGTAACACGCCCACAACCCGGCCTCCCCGCTCGTGGACACCCCGCGCCACCTCCCCCATCAACCCAATGGACGCGCCTCCATAAATCAATTCATAACCCGAATCACCGATCAGTTGGCCCAGTTCCCGAGCCACCTTTTTATAGTTATCACTCACCGCCTGGCTGGAAGCGCAATACACGCAAACCGATTGAATGGGTAAACCTGTTTTAACCATTTGGAACCACATGAACCGTTGAAAATGGCCTTCTAATCACACTTGCGGGTCAACCGCTGTTTTTTTGTGATGTGTTTTGCCTGATGATCCGGATAAACTGAGTCCATATCAATTGCTCAGGAAATCACATTCTTTTTACATTTCTTTTAAACCGAATTCACCAATCGATCATGGGGAAAAATTACTCTGGGACAAGAGATCGACGGAACCATCGTCCGGACTCGAACTGAAACCCGATTCATCAGGAGCCCTCCCATGAAAAAAATCAAACACATTCTAAGAACAGCCGGCCTGGTAGCCCTCATCGGCCTGATAGCCGTCCCGGCCCCGGCCCGGCAAGTGAATCTCGATGTCGCCCTTGGCACTCCGGTTATCACCGCAGGAAAAAAACAAACAGCCTTCCTGAAAGTTTCCCTGATCGGACAGGAACACCACAGCGACCGGGCACCGGTCAACGTTTCCATCGTCCTCGATAAATCCGGGTCAATGGCAGGCGACAAAATCGAATACGCCAAAGAAGCCGCGATCATGGCAGTCAACCGGCTGGAGGCTCAGGACACCTTGTCTCTGGTGACTTACGATAATGTCGTCCGGGTGATTCTACCCGCGCAGAATGTTGTCAACAAGGCCAATCTCCAGAACCGCATCCGCAATATTTCCTCAGGTGGCAACACCGCCTTGTTCGCTGGCGTCAGCAAAGGTGCACACGAACTCAGGCGTTACCTGGAATCAACACGGGTCAATCGCGTCATCCTTTTATCCGATGGCCTGGCCAATGTCGGCCCTTCCACTCCTTCCGAACTCGGCAACCTGGGTTCCTCGCTCAGTCGCGAAGGCATCAGCGTCACCACCATCGGCTTGGGTCACGGTTACAACGAAGACCTGATGACGCGTCTGGCCGGATACAGCGATGGCAATCATTATTTTGCACGCAGTGCCAGTGACCTGGTAACGGTATTCAACAATGAGTTCAGCAACGTCCTCGCCGTGGTGGCCAAGGATGTAAACGTCATCATCCATTGCCGACACGGTATTCGCCCCATTCGTGTACTCGGCCGCAATTATGAAATCATGGGGCAACGTGTGAGTGTGGACCTGAATCAATTATCAAGCCGACAGGAAAAGTTTGTCATGCTGGAGGTGGAGCTACCCGAAGGCAGCGCCGGGCAAAGTCGTGAAGTTGCCTCGGTCGATGTGAACTACCTGGATTTAAAATCAAAACGCAGCGATGCCCTGCAGGGACTCGCCGCCGTGCGCTACTCCGCCGCACCGGAAGAGGTCAAACGAGCCACCAACAGGAAAGTCATGGAAAAAGCGGTAGAGCAGGTCTCCAATGAAATGAGCAAGGATGTTTTGAAAAGTCTGGACGAAGGCCGAGTGGAAGAAGCACAGAGGCTTCAGGAAAAAAATGTTTCGCTACTTAAGGAAAGTGCCAAAAAATACGATTCTCCAGCACTGCAAAGCCTGATGTCTGAAGCGGAAGAGGATGCAGAAGTTTTCCGCGACGAGGCTCCTGCAGCTAAAATGCCTGGCAGATCCGGTGCATTCAGCCAGTCGCCGCCTGCTTCCATGGAATGGAACAAGAAACGTAAGGAACTGAAAGAACGCCAGTACAAACGCGAGACCCAGCAACAGTATTAACCGTTAGAGGCCTCCCCTGAGTTTGTTTTTGGAGAGGCCTCTAAGTAAATTTTTTCTATGGCCCCCTCCTTATGGAAGGAGGGGGTACGGGGGAGGTTGTTTCCATAACCCCTCCCGCACCCTCCCCTTGAAGGGGAGGGAAAACATAAACAATTCCTTAGTACCGACTAATATTAAAATTTTGAACTCAAATTTCCTAAGCAATGATCCCTTATTAAAGGGGATCAGAATTAAAATTATTCGGAAGTTTTCTTGAACCTGAAAACACTCATTGTTCTTTGGACCATCATCATCGTGCCTCTGGCTCTTCTCGGCTGGCTGGGATACGACCGGTCCGTCAAGGAACGTGAAATGCGAAACTTCCAGCTGCAGGCCCTCATCGAAGGTCAGTTAAAATCCGTGGACACTTCCCTTCAAAATTATTTTGCCAACCTGGAGGAAATCCTGCTCCAAGCGGTGAACGACCTGCCCGATGAACCGGAAAATATACGAAAATTTCTGAAAAAACGTTCCCGCATTCGGCAGGTGCTCTGGTTCGGCCCCGAAGGCACGCGTCTTCATCCCCCTGAAAAGGCTCCGCTCACTGAAAAGGAAAAACAGTTTCTGGAACGCACTCTCGGTGTTATTCCCCGGCTGGATCAGAACATGACCCTTGAAAAAAATAAACCCTTTCCCAAAGAACCTGCACCGGGCAAAAGGTCCAGTCTTTCCCCCAAATCTTCTGCACCTGTCGAAGACCCGCGTAACGATCGTGGCTGGTTCGTCTGGCACTCCGGCTCGGAACTGGTTCATTTTTTCTGGAGGCGGGACCCGGCACGCGGCCTGATCGCTTTTGAACTGGAACCGGTACGCCTTCTGGCCGATGTGATCGGACAACTCCCCGCCACCGGTGGAGAAGTTGACGGTAGCCTGCCCAATGCCCGCATCCGGCTGATCGATTCTTCCGGTGAAACCGCCTACCAGTGGGGCAACCATGAACCACTTGCATCCGATACGCCCATCACCCTGCTTCCTCTCGGTATGCCGCTTGCCAGCTGGCACCTCGAATACTTTGCTCCGGGATTTGCCGGAGACAATTCACTGGAATGGTTCAATTATGCGGCTGGATTTTTCGCCCTGGGTGCGGCACTGCTCGGCCTTGGTTTCTATCTCTACCGCGAACACAGCCGTGAGGTCCGGTTGGCCCAACAGCGGGTGAATTTCGTCAGCCAGGTTTCACACGAGCTGCGTACCCCTTTAACCAACATACGTCTGTATGCCGAGTTGCTTGATGAGAAACTGGGCGACGAACCGGACTCCGATCCCAAAATACAACAATACATCGGTGTCATCACCACCGAGTGCCGGAGACTGTCGCGCCTGATTGCCAATGTGCTCAACTTTTCCCGCGAAGCGGAAAAACAGTCGGCCACCCGAAAAGAACCCTGTCGAATCGACGACATCATCCGCAATGTGTTGACCGCGTTCGAGCCTACGCTTAAGGCGAAAGGCATCAAAATTCGTTTCCGCGGTGGTGCAAACAATGAAGTCATTGCCGATCCCGATGCGGTCGAACAAATCCTCAACAACCTGGTGAGTAATATGGAAAAATACGGTGCAGCAGGCAAACGGCTCGATGTGGTGTCCGAAGCAAAAAACAATCTCACCACAATAAAAGTACGAGACTACGGTCCGGGCATTCCTAAAAAGGAACGGCGGCGTATTTTCCATCCTTTCTATCGCATCAGTTCACGATTAACAGACGGCGTTGCCGGTACGGGCATCGGACTACCCATCGCACATAAACTGGCCATCAAACATGGCGGCACGTTAACGCTGGAGGCCGTCGACAAAGGAGCCTGCTTCCAGGTTCAACTCCACACTCCACCAGCAGAAAGAATGTCATGAAAATACTGATCGCCGAGGATGAGCTTTATATACGTGAAGGGTTGCGGGATTTGCTGGAGGGCGAAGGCTACGCCACCGTGTGTGCGGAAGAAGGGAACAAAGCGCTCACCCTGTTCGAAAGTGAGGAACCCGACCTCGTGCTGCTCGACATCATGATCCCCGGAAAAGACGGTTATTCCCTGTGTCGGGAAATCCGGAACCGCAACCAGGACGTGCCGGTGATTTTCATCAGCGCCAAATCGGAAGAGATCGATCGCGTAGTGGGCCTGGAACTGGGAGCGGACGATTACATCATGAAACCATTCGGCACGCGCGAAGTGGTTGCCCGAATTCGCGCCGTGACACGGCGCTATTTAAAAAGCAAAGCCTCGTCGCCTGCGGAACCTGAAAACAAACTTGAGTTTGGCGACCTCGTGCTTTTTCCGGACGAACTGCGCGCCCGACGTGGAGAGACTTCCATGGATCTCAGTTTGCGCGACGTGCGCATCCTGCAACTGTTGCACACCAACGCCGGGAAAATTGTCGAACGAGACAGCCTGTTCAATCATTGCTGGGGACAAGACTACCTTCCGTCCAGCCGGACATTGGACCAGCACATTTCGAAACTACGCAAACGCATCGAAAAAAATCCCCAACAACCCGAAATAATCAAAACCGTGCACGGTGTAGGTTATCGGTATGAAATCCTTGAGGGATAAATTTGAGCTGAGCGATTAATTGCACCAGCCATTTCAAAATTGTACCCAACTGTACTGCCCCCTGAAATCAGGACAGATTAAACAGATAAATTTTTGCGGTACTCGCGTGGGCTTTGATAGCCGAGGACCGAGTGAGGCCACGCTGTGTTGTCCTTGTCGATCCACGCAAGGATCACCTTGATCGCATGGGGGAATAGAGATTCCCATCTTCAATGCCCACTAACGTCAGGTGACGGGACGACTCCGAAGGGAATCTTACCCACTTAAGCGCATTCATAAATCCGCAAATACCCGTCCAACTCTTTTGTAAGGACACTATACCCATTGATAGAACGAGTGCAGGCCACTTTCACTCGCATCCATTTTGGCCGAGCCGCCGCCCGGCAAATGCAGAAGAACGGGTTGGATCGGTAGGCACTGCGGAGTTGATAAAAAGCAAAAGGCTTGACAAAATAATAATAATGACTATCATTACCAACTCTGAGGAGACCATCTGTCATTTAGTTATCTAAATGCGCGAACGGGGAGATTTCTCCGATACCATGCCCTATCGATATTATGATTCCAAATTACTTGACGTTCTGGTTGCAAGTTACGAAGACATAAAAGCGTTTCTGACCCGCCAATACGGTTGCCGATTGCTCGCCGAAGATGTCGTCCAGGAGACCTGGTTGCGTGTAAGCCAGCTTTCCAAGCAGCCGGTGGTCGATCATCCACGTTCTTATCTGTTCAAAATGGCGGCCAACCTCGCTATTGACCATCTCCGCTCGGAAAAAAGGCGCACCCGGCATATCAGTGCGAAGGCGGTTCCTGAGAACATCTCCAGTGGCATGCCCCTGCCTGACCGGGTGATTGATTACCAGCAGCGACTGGCGATTTTGCGTAAAGCGGTCGAAGAGTTGCCACCGCGGTGCCGGGAAGTGTTTTTGCTCCACAAGTTTGAGGCCTTCACTCATGCGGAAATTGCAGACCGTCTGAATATTTCCCGAAATATGGTGGAAAAACATATTATTCGCGGCCTTGCTCATTGCAGGGACCGTCTGCGTCAGGTGAATTAATAAAACAATGTAAGGTATAATTCACTCTATAACGTCTTTTTGATAATAGTCACCGAACCCGTGACAAGCATATTGGAATAGCTAATGAATATTCCAGCACTTTATCAACTAACAAGACCTGAATGAAACACAATCCTCTCGACGAATCCAAATCGGTCTCTGATGAGGCGGTCAGGTGGTTCGCCCGGCTCCATAGCGGTGATGCCACAGAAGACACTCGCCGTCAATTTGAAGCCTGGCGCTCTAGCAGCCCCCTCCATGCACTTGAGTACGAGGGAATCCGAGCTGTCTGGGAAGATCTTGATGGGATCAAGACCGGGCCGGGTCATAAGCGTTCCAGAAAAAAAACCGTAAGTCGGCCTCCCGTATTTCCACAGGACAAATTACATAAGGGTGGTATGGCTCGTTGGGGAACCTCCCTGGTTGCCATGTTGTTGCTCTTTTTAGGTGGCAGCTTCTGGTTGTCTGACGCCTGGGATCATCTCGCCAGTGATTTTTACACGAATCCCGGTGAGTTGAAGACGCTGAACCTGGCCGATGGTTCGAAAGTTTATCTGGATGCCGACTCAGCCCTGTCTGTTGATTTTTCTCCTCAACAAAGGCGGCTGGTGCTGGACCGGGGCGGTGCCCTGTTTGTAGTTTCAGAGGACAAGAAACGGCCATTCGAAGTGGTTGCCGGGGAGGGTACCGTCCGGGCTCTGGGTACAGCATTTGAGGTGCGCAAAAAGCTGGATCAAGTGATAGTGAAGGTGCTCGATAGCGAAGTGCAGGTTACCCGTGATTTTTCGAAGGTAAACCTGGTTCCCGGACAGAAGATTCATTATGGTTCCAATACAGGTCTTTCCGAAGTTGAATCGGTTGATCGTGGTCAAATCGCCATCTGGCGTCGTGGAAAACTAGCGTTCGACAATCAGCAACTGGGAGAAGTAATCAATGAGGTTAATCGCTACCGCAAAGGGGTTATCCTCATTCTTGATGAGAAACTTCGAACATCAAGGGTCAGCGGAATTTTCGACATCAGCGATCCCGATGCCGTCCTACGGGCATTACAAAGTACATTGCCAATCCGCGTTCATCGTGTGACAAGTTATTTAGTCTTTATAGATCAAACCGACTCCCCGGCTCCTGCCCTTTAATTCCCTCCCCGAAAAATCTGCACCTACTGACAGGACAATCACAATCTTTTCTGCTTCTAAAAGCGAAAAAGCGCAAATCAAAAATCCGTTTCCAGAAATAATCACTTCTTAAGTCAGGGAACCAGGCTTTCCCATCGTTATATTAGTGAGATCCATTAATTAATCGAGACTTTCAAGAAAAAAAATGCTGCCTCTAGGTCAGGGGGGAGGGTTCTTTTTTCGTTCTATTGTTGTAACCCAATTAATTTCATTTTTACCGGGGGTAAATAGAACGATGAAGGAACAGTCTGTGTTTAATGCCAGGTCCGGAGGGCACAACCCAATCTGGTCACAATCCGTGCGCCTCATTCAGTTTTTATTTTTGGGGCTGATCATGACCACGACAGCCTACGCACTGGAAGGTCCTAATAATGCTGACTCCAACACGGGGACTGTTCCATCCGTTGAAAGCAGGAAGTTGCCATTCAATATTCTTCCACAGGACCTTTCCTCCGCGCTTTCCAGGTTCGGCGAAACCGCGGACCTCCAACTTCTATACGACGCTAAAATGACGACCGGGTTGAAGACGCAGGGTGTCCAGGGGACCTACACGCCCAGGGAAGCCCTGGAGTTCATCCTGGATGGAACCGACCTCGATTTCCGATTCACGGCTCGCGATACGGTCACCCTGACAAAAGCGGCTGATTCCATATCATTAGGGAACATAGAAGTTGGGGTAACCCGGAGTGTTGGTAACCTTATTGACACGCCTCAAAGTGTAACCATTGTCAGACGTGAGCAAATCCAGCGGCAAATGGACCTGACGACGGACCTGGGAGACATCCTGGCCAAAACCGTGCCGGGTCTTGGGACCAGCACCGAAGGCAATACCGAAGTGGGACAAACTTTGCGGGGACAAAACCTGTTTGTCCTGATTGATGGCGTGCCACAGACCCTCCCCCTTCGAAACGGCCAGCGAAACTTACGGACCATAGATCCCGCGGCCATCGAACGGGTGGAGGTGCTACGTGGTTCAACCAGCGTGTATGGTCTGGGGGGCACAGGGGGTATTATCAATATCATCACAAAAAGGGCAGAGGAAGGGCCTGCGAAATTCACTACAGATTTTACAGTCCGCTTTCAGCCTTCCGAGGTTGGCGAAAGTGCCAGCGAACGGCTGACTCAGCGTGTGGAAGGCCGTCATGAACAACTTGACTATATTTTGAGCGCGACGGGTGAACAGACCGGCGGATTTTTTGATGGCGAGGGTGACCGGATTTCTCCTGACCCCAACGGCCAGGGAGGTATAGCGGATTCCGACTCCTATAACCTGTTCGGAAAACTGGGATACGACCTGGATGAACAGCAACGGTTTGAACTTTCTGCCAACTCTTTTAAACTCGAACAGGAAACGAATTTTTCAAGGGGAGTGGGTTTGACCGGTGTGGTAAAGACCCCGGCAGTCCCAGGCGTTCCGCTGGGAGAGGATACGGGAACTGAGAATCTTCAACTCAATCTCAACTACCGTAATACAGATGTGATGGGAAGTATTGTTAAGACTCAGCTCTATTACCGGGATTTCTGGACGCGCTATGGATATTTCCCGCCTCCCACTCACACGACCGGCGGACAGACTTTTATTGATTCGCAGCGGTATGGTGGACGTCTGGATATTGAAACACCGCTATTCTCTTTTGGACGCCTGCTTTGGGGAGTGGATGTGGTCTATGAAGAAACATCACAGCCCATGGAAGATGGAAGGTTTTTCACGCCTGAAATGGAGCAGTGGACCGTGGGTCCGTTCGCGCAGACCGAGGTTTTCCTGGGCGAATCCCTGACGCTTCATGGCGGGGTCCGGTATGAAACGATCCTGTTTGCCGTGGACAATTTCACCACCGTAGGCAACTTCGATGTCGTGGGAGGGAACCTGGACTACGGGCGCGAGGTGTTTAATGCGGGCGCGGTGTATAATTTGACCGAAGAGGTTGACCTGTACGCGTCCTTCTCCCAGGGCTTCACCGTGCCTGAAATTGGCCGGGTCCTGCGTACCGTTGGTTCTGCTGGAGCTTCGGTGGACAATATCCGGCCAAAGGCGCAAGTCGTCGATACCTACCAGGTGGGGGCTCGCGGGTCCTGGGCCAATGTACAGGGGGATATATCCCTGTTCTATAGCGATTCCGATCTGGGTTCCACCCTCACCAGTCCGACTTCTCCGAACGTGCTCATCGGGCTCTTGCGTATTCCCGAACGGGTTTATGGCCTGGAAGTTTCTGTAAATGCACAACCGTTTGACAAGTGGGGTATAGGGGGAACTTTGTCCTGGATGGAAGGCGAACTGGATTCCGATAATGATGGAAACTTTGATTCCTTTATGTTGGGCAACCGCATTTCCCCGTTAAAGCTGACCAGTTACATCGAGAATCAAACTCTTTCTAACTGGCGTAACCGTCTGCAATTCCTGTACTCCGGCAACCGGGACCGATTCAAAGGGCAGCCCGGATTTGGCAGAGGCGCTGTGGACGATTATGTATTGGTGGATTTGGTCAGCACCTTGAATTTCGAAACAGGGTCACTGAGTGTTGGCATCAAGAACCTGTTTGATGAGCAGTATTTCCCGAACATTTCCCAGATATACGACTTCAATGATCGCTACTCAGCGGGATCGGGCCGTTCCATCAGCGCCACTTATTCATTTAAATGGTGACCTGATGAATGCATGGCCTTCGATCCATTGGAGTTCCACTCAAGGAAAGAAGGGAGGCGCATGCGGCAAACAGGAAAGCCAAGGCGGAGTGTCAGAGATATTGAACAACGTGTATGAGTTTTGAAGACATCCATCCGGAAAAAACGAACCGCTCCTGCCCCCCGCCACAGCTTGTGGTTCAGGATTCATCTATATCTCGGTCTGTTTGTCGGCTTAATGTTTGCTTTCAGCGGTCTGACGGGAAGTGCCCTGGTCTTTTACAAGGGCATCGATGAACTTCTGAACCCCGCCTTGCTGACCGTTGAGCCCGGTGGAGAATACGCCCGGCTCACTGAAATCACAGCGGCGGCACAAAAGGCGGTGCCTGTTTCGGCAAAACCAGCCAGGCTGTATTTTCCTCCGCATTTGCGAGCGCCCTTTAAAATCCGGTTTACTCTTCCCAAAGAAGATCAAACGGTTTTGCTGGATGTGATGGTCAACCCTTTTACGGCCGAAGTGTTAGGGCAACGGCGGTGGGGCGGCTACCTGATGAGTTGTCTATATAAGATGCATTTCACCCTGCTGTCAGGTAAGCGTGGGGAAACCATCGTAGGTGTGATAGGCCTGCTTTTAATCTGTTCGGTTGTGTCCGGGGTTGTTCTGTGGTGGCGGCAACCTGGAAAATTCCTGCAGGCATTTACATTCAGGCATCGTTCCAGCCCTGTCCGACAAATTTACGACCTGCACAAAACGGTCGGCGCCTATGCCTGCATCGTACTTGTGGTGGCGGCCTTCTCCGGGATATCCATGATTTTCCCCCAATACATGAAATCCGCCCTCAGCATGATTCTTCCCGTTGAGCAATTGCCTCCATCCGGTATATCCAAAATAGAGACAGGCGGAGGTCAAAAAATCAATATCCACGAGGTCGCTTCTATTGCCCGCGATTTTTTTCCCCGGGCGAAACTACAGCGTATTTATTTCCCATCCTCTACCGAAGCCGCTTTCCGCATCATCATGCGCCAGCCCGGCGAGATACGCCAAACCAGCGGCAGCACCCAGCTTTGGATATCAGCTTACAATGGTGAAATTCGGAAAACTCAGGAGCCACAGACCATGAGCAGCAGAGACACTTTGCTGTCCTGGATGTTCCCCATCCACAATGGAGAAGCGCTCGGAATGCCCGGTCGTGTCCTGATGTTCCTGGCTGGATTTGCCCCGATCCATCTTTATGTCACCGGACTCATAGTCTGGCAGCGTAAACGCAAAGCGCGCCTGCGTGCCGACTTCCCAGGAGACCCTGATACACGATATCGAAAAAGATCCCCAACAACCTGAAATTATCTGAACGGTGCATGAGGCAGGATATCGTTTTGAAAGTTTTGAGGGATAAAGTTGTGCAGAGGGGTTAACGAAGGCGACAACTTTAAATTTTCAGATAAATTAAGGCTTGACCCTCTTCACACTTTGTCATCGTGCAAAAACATCAAGCTCCCACTCCGCTATCGGTTTATTACCTGCTAACTCTGATGCCCTACTTACCAGCTCTTTGTAATCTTCAATTGAATTCTACTTTGTCCATGGAGGTAGTCTACTCATTTGCATTTTTGAAATAATAATTCTATCAAAAGGGCAGTGAGGTGGAGTTGAAACCAACTCCAAACGCCACTGATACTTTAGATAAAGATTTAGGAGCTTTTGAACAACTCCTATTTTTATTTCACTATCACGTAGTATCTGCGGATATTTGTTATCAATCCATTGTTTTATGTTAACGATAGTTTCTGATGTTCCTGGCCTATGACCATTCTCATAATTTTGTTATGGACTAACTTAAAGGGTCACCCTTTAAAAAGAGGTCAGATTTTTTTGACTACAAATGGACTATTGAGAGTTGCCAATCAACCCTCCTCATCTTCTTCCTCTTCCTCAGCTAAATCGAGGGTCATTTCGTAAAGCATATCCAATCGGCCAAGCATGCGGGTGCGGTCTTCCGGGACGGCATCATTAAACCACTCCTCATAACCCATGGCGACAAGCTCCTTTGTCGGCGGCTCTTCGCTTTCCACCAGCGGGGCGATCAGTTCCCATTCCTTGCGGGCCTGTTTTGAAATTTCTCTGTATGGAGCATTTTTGTCGACCAGTTTTTTGGAAAGGGCCGAATCCGGTATACCCTCTGCGAACTCTACAAGAATGGGGTTGGGCGCTTCACTCATTAACGTTCACTCCTCGAAAAAAGTATTAGAACAATTCAACTTGAGACCTCAAAAACGCGAGTCCTATTTATAATCTTAAATTCAAAAGCAAAGGCGAGATTCTTCGCGGAGTTTATCCTGAGCCAAGTCGAAGGGCTCAGAATGACAGTGCTTTGAGTTAATGTGTCACATTCAAGAACGCGAGTAGCGGTTCTTGAACAGGAGTGCTTGTCCTTTTCCTGTCGAAGTGTGACCTCCTTATTGTTTTCATTCAAAATGCACTTATCCAAAGATATCCTTTCAAGGGGAGGAGAAAAGGAGCCATCTACTCTCCTTTAAAATTGTTTCAGGGCACCTCAATGGGGCCTTTCTTAAACGAGGCCCTTACTTACCCAAAAATCGAATTCAAAGATAAGATTTTTCCACTCGCAAGAACATAGAGTCCGTCATCGCGAGCGACTAAAAGGAGCGTGGCGATCCAGAGGTTTTCACCAGTTTACTCCGGGCGTTTGCCCGGCTGGATTGCTTCGTCACTCTGATTCCTCGCAATGACGAAGAACCAACTCCGACCCGATTCTCTCATAAAAAATAGAGTGCTGGAACCTGATCCTGTCATCCTATAGTCCCCAAATACGTTACAATGTGCAGGCTCTCTTTCTTAAACCCCTGCTCGTTGTGCCATGGCTCTGGATCATTTAATACAAAACGCCAACCAGTTACTGGAAAAGGGTGATTATTTCGGTGTTTACGACTGCATCCAGAAACCACTGGAGAAAGGGGAGTTCAACTCCGACCTGGTCTATCTCGGTCTCCTGGCACTGGCCCGAAGCGGGGCCACCCGGCAGGCTCTGGAACTGTACGAAACCTTCCACGAACGCCTGCCAGAGGAAACCCGGTTTTTATCGCTGCTGGCCCGTCTTTATAAAGACCTGTGCAACAACTCGCGAAATCCGGAAAATCAAAAGGTTCTGGGTGAACGCAGCCGCGAACTTTACATGGAAGCGTACAACAAGAATCCGTCCTATTACCCCCTCATCAACGCGGCGACTCTATCGCTTCTGGTAGGGGATGAAGTGGCTTCAAAAAAACAGGCGGAAACGGTTCTCGAACTTTGTGCGAAAGATCCCGATGGCTCCGGAATAAACGGGTTTTACCTCAGGGCCACGCAAGCCGAGGCGGCCTTGCTTCTGGGCCGAACGGATGAAGCCGTTGGTCGGCTTCAGGAAGCGCGGGAAATATGTCCTTGGGATCTGGGGAACCTCAGCACCACCTATCAACAATTAAACCGTATCTGCAAAAAGCGCGGAATAACGCTGGACACGCTGGAAGCGATCCGGCCGCCGACTGTCATCACCTACACCGGCCAGATGGTGCACGGGATTGGGAAATCACCGGGCATGGACCCGACGGATGAAGACGCAATCCGGACTCATATCACCGCGCTGCTTGATCAGCACCGGGTGCGCGTTGCCTATGGCTCTCTCGCCTGCGGAGCGGATATTCTGGTGGCCGAAGCGGTGCTGGAATCGCAGGGTGAGTTGAATATCATTCTGCCGTTTGGTCGGGAAGAGTTCAAACGGATCTCGGTTGCACCCGGTGGGGAATCCTGGGTGAAACGTTACGAAGCCATTTTATGCCGGGCCAGTTCGGTCACGCAGATTGTGGAAGAAGCCATCACCGGTCACGATTTGTTATTTGAAGCCTGCTCGCGGCAAGGTATGGGACTGGCCCATCTGAGAAGCCAGACGCTCGGTTCGCGCGCTTACCAGATCGCGGTGTGGAACCAGTTGAATGTGGACAATCCGGCCGGCACTTCAGGAGCCATGCGCCGCTGGAACGATCTGGGTCTGGAAAATCTCATCGTCCCGGTGCCGCCGCCACGCAGTGAAGGTGTGAAACCCACCATCAAGATCGAACCGGCGCCACCTGGACTGCAACGCCAGATGAAGGCCATGATTTTTGCCGACGTGAAAGGCTTCAGTGCGATGAACGAGCGCCAGATTGCCATCTTCATGGCGCGCTGGTTCAACGCTCTGGAAACGATCAAGACCAAACACACAGAACATATTCAATACATCAACACCTGGGGAGACGCGGCTTATCTGGTGATCGACGAGGTTCCGACTGCAGCCAATCTTGCGCTTGAACTGGCGGGGATGTTCAACGACTGGGACTATTTTGAACTGGGCCTTCCAACCAACCTCGGTCTGCGCGTCGCGGCGCATGTCGGCCCCATTTTCCAGACGGATAATCCCGTGCTGGGCAAACCCGATTTCTTTGGCAAACACGTCAACCAGACGGCAAGGCTGGAACCGTGCACACCACCGGGATCTGTTTATGTAACCGAACCCTTCGCTGCTCTCATCTCACTTGAAGGCGAAGGCGGATACCGTTGCGAATATGTTGGGAACCATCCACTACCAAAAGGTTTTGGTCGCATCCGTATGTATCATCTTAAGGAACTATAGAATGATTTTTCGTTTCCTTATCTTTATAGCCGTGTGTCTCTTGATGCCTCTGGGGGTGACGGCTCCCGTTGTTGCCGACGAACATGGTTCCGTCACCTTTCTCGGGGTGGCGCTGGATCCGGAAACGCAGGAAGCCGACCAGAAGTTGCGTGAATTCATCCGCGGACAACAGTCACTTCACTTCGAGACACGCGATCAGGAATACGGCGCGGCGATTCACACCCTGGTGGATTGGGATGAAAATGAACAGGGCCCCATGATCGCCCGCGTTACACCCTACGTTTATGTTGTTGCAGAAATGCTGGGGGCTGAGCTGGATATCCTGGCCACCTACCACAGTAAGAAAACAGGAAAGTTCATTTATCACTCCTATCTGGTCACGAGGAAAACAACTTTCTCAGAAAACGACCTCGACGGATTTGTGAAAACACTGCGGGAAAGCCCTGTCCCGAGCCAGTTTATCTATCACAACAAATTCAGCACCTCGAGTTACTTCCTCCCGTCTCTCTATTTTGCCCGTCACGATATTTTTTCAGTGCCGGGCAGCTCGGCCAATGATCGGAAGTTCATCACAATCAACGCCAGGCGCCCCGAGGATGCCAGCGGCAGTTCGAGTCTGGTGCGAAAAGTCAAAGAAGGCCAGGCGGATTTTGCCGCTGTGTGGGACGGCACCAAGGTAAAATTCGATCAGGATCCGGACCTCAACTTTTTGAAATTGCCACAGGGGCTGCCCAACGATTTGCTCGTGGTCACAAGAAATTCCCCGGACGAATTGAAGGACGGCTTGCGGGAAACGATCAACAAACTGGGTCCACAGGAAATCAACATCGGGGATTTTCAAACCTGGGTGGATTTTAACAAAACACCCGAGGCAAGGCGTGCCCTGGCTTCTCTGAGGTGGCTGGCCAAGGTTCCGCCCAATCCCGTACCGGTAAAGATTCGAAAACCTCATGCCGATGGCGAAACCATCGAACCACGTTATCTGGAAGCAGCCAGACAGGCAGTGCGTTTGTCCGGCACAGAATTTATTTTATACGACGAGGATTTCCACAAACAGTTCGACGTGCTCTGGACTCTGCACCAGACCCACGATGACTCACTCATCATCACATCGGAGTTTATCGATTCGGAACTGCCTCAGCAGAAATTTCATATCAGCTTCAAACGCAATGATCTCGAAAGCCTGGTCACGCGCATCGGTTCGGAGATTACCAACCGCATGCACCGGATACGTTACATATGGCCGTTTGATGACGCGGCGGCCCGGGTTTTACGCGATGTGGATTTTAATATTCCCGAGGGTACCCGGATGAAGGGCATGAAAATCACCTGGAGCGACCAGAGCAGCAATGCCTACACGAGTGACAAACCTTTCGATATCTCCGTTGCCGAATCTGGATTCCATTCTTTCCGACTGGAAGGGGATGGTTTTCCCAAAGGTGCAGATAATCATTACAGTTTTGATCCGATGGGCAACAGTGCCTACCGTGTTTTTCTGGTACGACCCAACCCCGGAGGTCGCGTCCTCAAAGTGGCGACCCTGGGCATGATCGGCCTGTTTTCCCTGGCAGCGTTGTTCAGTCTCAAAGCCGCATTTTTTTCCAGGAAGAAAGACGCGTAAATGGAAAAATCACTCACAACCCGCATTGGCCTCACCGGAATTCTGATCGCGCTGTTCCTTTTTAATTTCGCCGAGACCAAAATGGAAGAGATGCTGAAGGGTCCGGGAACTTTTGAAAAAGGGTATCGGATAGCCCAGGCGTTTGATCAACTGGAAGGCAAGATAAGATTCCAGAATCAGGCACCACCTTCCATGAAAGCCATTGGCGGGTTTTCCCTGTCCTATTTTGTGGTGTTTCCTGTGCTTCTGCTGGGAACGGCCGCTGCTCTGGTGCGTCGCAAACAGGTAGGGCCGTTTCGCGTGTTCACCCTGGCGCTCACTGGAAACTACCTGCTCAGTCTGCCGTTCTTTCTCTTCTTTCCCGTTCCGGAACGCTGGGCTTATCCAGCGGCGAGTGCCACACTATGGTCGGATTTGCTATCGACCCATTTGATTGAAATGATCCGCCCGATCAGTGGCCTCGACAATTGTTTCCCGAGTGTACACGTTTCATTTTCCATCATCACGCTAATCACCGCCTACCGTTTTCGCTTGAGATTCCGACATAGCATTGCCTGTCTCGCTCTCACCGTTGTGCTGTCCACTTTTGCACTTGGGATTCACTGGCTGCCGGACCTCGCCATGGGTAGTGTGATGGCGGTGCTGGCTTTCGGATTGGCAACGGTTGTGGACCGCCGTTACCCCGAGCCCCAGGAAGAAGAGTTGCCGGAGGTTGATGCAAAACCAACGTCATCTGTTCCACTGGATAAATCGAAAGGCAACCGGGTGTTTATCAGTTACCGAAGGGAGCGTGGATCTGAACTGGCGCGGGTGGTGCACTCGGAACTGGAACGACGTGGGGTGCCGTGTTTTCTGGATGTGGACGACCTGGGAGCCGAACATTTTGATCAGCGCCTGTTACAGGAAATTGAATCGACTACCAATTTTGTGGTCATACTTTCTCCGGGTGCGCTGGATCGATGCCAGATGCCCGGAGACTGGTTGCGCAAGGAGATCGGGCACGCCATCAGGATGAAGCGGAACATTGTGCCTTTGATGGTGGAAGGATTCGAATTTCCTCCTTCGAAGGAATTGCCGGAGGAGTTGCGCGAGTTGGTGCGTCACAATGGTGTGCCGTATTCACACGAATACTTCAGCGCGACCTTTGAGAAACTGTATTCGTTTTTGGAGATTGATTGAAAAACCGACCACCTTCAGTGCCAATGATATATTCTGGATCGCCGCGCTCCCTCTGGTCGCTCGCGATGACAGGAACGCAATCTGGTTGGGAATCCTAGGACAAACTATTTTTTCGTCATTGCGAGGAACTAAAGTGACGAAGCAATCCAGAACAATGAAACAACCTGCCATTTATATAATGACAAACAAACGAAATGGTACTTTATATACGGGCGTGACAGGAGACCTAATAAAGCGCATTTTTGAACATATAAACAGGGTATAGTACCTGGTTTTACAAAAAGATACGGTTGCAAGTTATTTGTTTATTTTGAAACATTCGACACTATGGAAAATGCTATATCACGCGAGAAACGGATTAAATCAGGATCAAGGAGAAAAAAACTGGAGCTGATTGAAGAGATGAATCCTCAGTGGGCTGATTTATACGATCAAATCCTTTAAATTGCTTCTCAAGCAAAAGTGAGCGAGGTATAAATATTTTCATTTTATAAATTCTGGATCGCCACGCTCCCTGTGGTCGCTCGCGATGACGGGCTTCACTTATCCACATTAAGCACTCAGAGTGACACAGCCAACCTCAATAAAGCACTCATTAAAGGTCATCTACCTATTAACAGGCATCCAGTATTCGCACACCTATTAGAGAGGGGCATCGCCCGTCCGGTGAGGACTATTCGTTGGGACGTTCGGAGGGGGTTTCCTGGAGGATCTCGTCGATCTGATTGAAATGCGCCTGAAGATCCTTAAAAAGCAAATCCCTGTTCTTTTCATTTTTTTCCAATAGCATCTGAAATACTTCGAGGGGGGTCGGCTCCTTTTCAAACCCGACCATTTTTTTCCATTCGAAAAACCGCTGTTCCCATTTATCATGTACACTCATCGTCTGTATCACCGGATGAAAAAGTTATCGATTCACGCAACTAAAATTAGCCGCCGCCCTATTTTATATCAAGCTTATCCAATTTAAACCCATTGATTTTTTTCCGGGACCATATTTTTAATCCTTTTCTTCCGGCCCGAACAGGCTTTTATACTCACGAATGCAGAATCGGTCGGTCATCCCCGAGATGTAATCGCAAATACGGCGCTCTATAGAGTCCCCCTCCCCCTTTGGAGAAGCATCTTCCGGCACAAGGTCCGGAAACCTTTTGTAAGCTTCAAAAATTTTATTGAGATGCAGTTCCGCCTTGAATTCCATTCGACGGACCTTGGGGTGTTGATACATCTTTTTATTCAGGAATTGCTTCAGCTCTGCATTTTTTTCCCCTACCTCCTTACCAAAGCCCGCCAGCCGGATAGAACTGGTCCGCACGGCCTGAACTGAATCTATGGAGTGTTTCTTAATATTTTTCAGTGTCGCTTTCCGGAAATCAGTGATGAGGTCGTTGATGATGCTCCGAACAATCTGGTACTTTTTCATTTTCAGATCCAGGTTGGCGAATTCCTTGTCCAGGCGTTTTTCATTTTCCCGCCAGAGGGCTACCGATCGGAGTTGTACCGGATCAAGCAAACCGGAAGTGATGCCGTCGTCGAGGTCATGGGCGTTATAGGCTATGCCATCAGCAAAGTCCGCCACCTGTGCCTCAAGTGAGGGAAAGCGGTTCTGTTTTGGTTTGATCAGTGGATTATCCTCATCCCTTGAATGTTTGCTGATTCCTTCCAAAACCTCCCAGGTCAGATTGAGGCCTTCAAATTGCGGATAACGTTTTTCCAGAAGTTTGACGATCCGCAGGCTTTGCCGATTGTGTTCGAAACCACCGTGATCTTTCATCAACCGGTTGAGGACTTTTTGCCCTGTGTGACCAAAAGGAGGATGCCCCAGATCATGCGACAAGGCAATCGCTTCCGCCAGGTCTTCATTTAGCTGGAGAGATTTACAGATAGAACGGGCGATTTGCGCGACTTCAAGCGAGTGGGTCAGGCGGGTGCGGTAATAATCTCCCTCATGATACACAAACACCTGGGTTTTATATTCCAGCCGGCGAAAAGCGGAACAATGAATCACCCGGTCGCGGTCGCGCTGGAAGCGGGTCCTGTAGGAATGTTCTTTTTCCCGGTTCTGGCGTCCCCGGCTTTCTCCGCTTTTAACGGCAAACGGTGCCAGGATCTCCTTTTCCAGTTTTTCTATATCCTGTCTTTTTATCACCTGATATCCCGACCTTTTTCACAGCAATAGAATTAAAATCAAATCATATCATAGGCTTGCACATTCCTGTGTGCAGGTGCCCCGGGCTCAGGCAATAAGAATCTTCTTACCAATAGAAGCCTTTAAAATTTTTCAGGGAAAAATGAGGGGGGGGAAGCAGATTAGTCCAGGGAAGGTCCCATCATCAGAATAAATTGTTTTAAAAGTTCGGGGTCAAATTGAGGACGATATTCCGTGGTCATTTTGGTAAGAGCCTGGATTGGTAATAACGCTTTTTTGCTTTCCCGTGGGGAGGTGAAATCATTGTACATATCCATAATTTTACAAATGCGGGCATTGTAGGGGATATCGTTTCCAGATGCACCTTTCGGGTACCCTCCTCCTTCAAATTCTTCGTGATGGTTTTCAACAATTTCCAACACCACACTGTCAGAAAAATCCAATTCTTTTAAAATTTCTTTTCCCTTATTGATATGTTGTTTAACAATTTCCTCTTCTTCTTTATTTAAAGCCGTTTTTTTTTGCAGAATTTCAACTGGGACCGTAGACATTCCAATGTCGCAGAACAACCCGCCCATTCCCAGGGAATGAACTTCTTCGGGTTTTATTTTGTTATAAACCCCGAAACTGAGGCAATATAAACCCACGTTAACGCAATGGGTATAAAGGGAAAAATCTTTAGCAAGTGTTTTATTTAAGATGGAATAGTTAGATTCTGTCAAACATTGTTGCATTTTCTCCATGATGGGATCGATCAGTTTCAATACCTTTGAAGAAACATTGAACTCAAAAAACCCCTTCATAATATCCAGGCAAAGGCCATGGAGTTTTTTGGCTAAAGCTTCGGGATTGCCTTCTTCAGCTTTCTCCCACTCCTTTATCCTTTCAGAAGCCTGAGAAAAGTATTCCTGCATTTCATCCTTATGTATATAGAGAGAGTTGTCCAACTCCCCTTCATTCAACATTTTTCGGACCTTCTCTTGATGGGCAGGATCCGGACCCGCAAACTTCACAAATAAATCATAAGGCTGACTATTTTCTTTTAAATAAAGCGTGAACTGCTGGTCTGAATTTTTATTGAGGAATTCCTTATTGATTGGCCAATAAGATAAAGTAGAAGCAGGATTAGGCGACATGGGCACTCTTTGGTGATTATCGATCAATTTAAACAGTCGATAATATCCACAAAGTTTGACTATTTCGATATTTTTAATATTATAAATCCATTTTTGGATATTTGTTAATGGCAAATCAGTTTCAAAGATCGCAGGATTGCCGAGCCTGCAGGCAAAAACCTGTTATTTATTGACAGGTTTTCCATCTACCTGAAACAGTCAAACCCAGATTATTAAATTTGAAATAAACCATTTTTGATGATTGACCTGATTAAAATATTGGGAGGAAATTCAGGGTTTTTTTTGTTTTTTATGGGGTTTTAGGGTAAAATCCATGGAACTGAAAATCATTCTCATGAAGTGTAGATTTGGGGGAATAGAACTCTACTCATTACGGTTTCTAATAAGAGTTTGTGCCCAACCCTTTTCTTACGTTTTTGTTAGTTTGCCGCTTTTCATCAACCTGTGACAAAAGGAAACCAGGATGGAATCGATCAATTCCGCATTTGATTTAATTGGCCGGGGTGGCCTGTTGATGGCCCCGATTGTGATCTGTTCCCTGATCGCGTTAACCATCATTTTCGAGCGGCTTTACTTCTTTTTTAAAACGTACGAGAACCCGGAAGCCATTTTTGACTCTATAGAAAAAATGCTGGCCAAAGGCAAGAACCTGTCTTCAAAAGACATCCCTGTAAAAGAGGACGGTCCTATTGCGCGTCTTTTAAAAGTAGGCCTTGAAGAAAAAAATGCCCCGCAGTGGAAACTCGAAGAAAAGCTTTCCGTTACCGGGCAGGAAGAGATCAATAGTTTTTCAAAAAATATCAGATGGCTGGAAGTAATCGCCACCATCTCCCCACTACTCGGTTTATTGGGTACGGTTACCGGTATGGTGCGTGCCTTCAACAAGGTTGCAGAATACAAAGGACAGGTCGACCCCAGCCTGCTCGCTGGCGGCATCTGGGAAGCCCTGCTGACGACCGCTGCCGGACTCGCCGTTGCCATTCCAGTAGTCATCATGCTGCACTACTTTGAAAAAAAGATCGAAACCATCTCGTTCCATATGGAAAAGTTCGCCAAGTTTCTGGTCCATCAAATTCATGGTGAACAGGAAACCCGGGGTAACGGAACCGGTTCACACGGTTCCCAACACGTTCAACCCGTTCAAAAAGCGCGTACAGTCGCATAACCTTTTTTCCGGTCACCTGAGTCATGGTTCAGATTCAATCCGAGCGGAAAAAAAGTTTCCGTATGGACATGGCCCCGTTAATCGACGTGGTCTTCCTTCTCCTCATATTCTTCATGCTCACGTTCTCCGTTCTCGGTCAGGCGATGGATGTCAACCTTCCCGATGGTGAAGCCCAACCGGAAGCCAACCTGCAGGAAGACATCAACATCATGATCGACCGGGATGGACTGATTCGGATAAACGGCGAGCCTATAAAAATCACCGACCTCAGGCAGGAGTTGAAAACACGGTTGGATGCGCGCAAGGACAAGCTCGTCAGCCTGGAAACGTTTGATTCAACCAAATTCGAGATGTTCACATCGGTGTTGGATATTTCTCGCCAGGCTGGCGCAAAAGACTTCAACATCATTCGCTGACAACGCTCATGATCAATTTCACCAAGAAAAAACGGGAATCATTCAGGCTGGATATCACGCCGCTGATCAATATCGTGTTCCTCCTGTTGATCTTTTTCATGTTGACCTCCTCCGCTGTCAATCAGGGTCTGGATGTTGAATTGCCTGATGCGGCCACGGCGGAGAAAATCAATTCACAGGAAATCGCACTCAGTATTGGGGAAAACGGCGACCTGCTTTTGGAAAATGAAAAAGTCTCTATGGAAGAGTTGTCTGGAAAAATCAAATCATTGCTGGATGAAAATGGACGAGATGCCCTGATCATCCAGGGCGACCAGAATATCGAATTTGGGCTGTTTGGTGAGGTTCTGGACCGGGCTCGTGAAGGGGGAGTGGTAAAATTCCTGATCGCTACCGATCAATTGGAATCCGAAGGGGAGGCTACCTAAACCATGCTTTCCCAGAAAGTCCTGTCCAAGTCATTCATAGTTTCTGCTATCGGCTCAACCGCACTCCATCTGGTATTTGCCATGACGGCGGGAGCCTATTTCCTGACACGTGAGCCGCCCCCGGTAAAAAATCAGGTAAAAGTCCAGATTATCGAAAAAGAAAAGCCCGAGCGTAAAGAGAAAAAGGAACGAAAAATAAAACCCGTGGTGGAGGTGGCACCGGCTATACAACCGGTTGAAATCACCCAGCCGAAACAGCCGCAACAGGTAACCCAGGTCGCTTCCGTCCAGACCAAGGTTGACGTTCAGCCGGTTATGATGGAATCGGTACCTACTGCGACCGCGTTGCCAAAAAATGCGAAAGTCACATCGCATGTCAGCTCCCGGGCCATGACGGCTGCAACCTCGACTCCGCGCCCCATGCGAACCACAGCCGTAGCCACTATGGCCTCATCCAGCAATACCGTAAGACGAAAAACATCCAATGTCTTTGCTTACAAGATTTCTGATGTGGCACCGGTCAAGAAACCGACTACCATCGCCAAGCCGATCCTGACCTCAAAACGTACCGGGGTCAAACGTGGACGGGCGGTGGCAAAAGTAGGCATTCCGGCCCCTATAGCAGTCGCTTCGGTCAATACAACACAGTCAGGAACCAAAGGCGCCGCTATTAAACGTTCGAGCGCAACGCGGGTAGCCAACTCTTTTGGATCGCCACGGTCCGTTGCAGCACCTGTCGTTACCGGTTCCAGCGGATCCACTGGTGTGGGACTTAAAAAATCCACCGCACGCCCGGTCCAGGTCGCAGGCCTTGCACCAATGGCTCAAACCCCGGTCGAGGTGATCGAAGAAGTCATAGGAGAGGTCACCGATCCGGAAGCCAAAGCGGGTTACGAAAGGAAAATTTCCCGGAGACTGCAATACGTCGCCCAGAAACATTTCAAGCGGTCAAGAGCCAGAAAGACGGGTAAAAAGGGCAAAGTGGTTATCTCCTTCACGCTGATGCGGGATGGAAGCGTAAAAAAGGTCTATGTAAAAACCCCGAATGAATTCGCGAGTATCAATCAAGTCGCCCTGGAAGCACTGAAAAAGGCCGCTCCGTTCTCGGAATTTCCGGAAGGGATCGTCGGGAACGAATTTGATGTGACGGTTCCATTTAATTTCTACATACGATAATCTAGAAGGAAATAAACCATCTCAATTTTCAGGATAACGCCATGAAACAATTCCAACCTTTTCTTCTCACAGCTCTGGCCACCTTCCTGGTAGCCACGGGGTCTGCCAACGCCACAGTCAACGAGTCTGATTCAAATTTCGATGGTAAACCCGATCAATGGGAACACGTGGACTCTAACGGCCAGACCACCAAAATCGAACACGATGGCAATTTTGACGGGGCAGTTGATCAGATTGAATACTACGGCCCGGGCAAAACGCTCCAGCGCGTTGAGTTTGACAGTAATAACGACAAAAAAATGGACAACTTCCAGTATTACGGGCCTGGTAAAAAGGTCGTTCGCATCGAACGTGATTCAAAAAACAAGGGCAAGATCGACTGGAAAGAATTCTTCAACGACGCAGAAAAACTTTCGCGTGTTGAAATTGACACCGACCTAAATGGCTCGTTTGATTTGATCCAGCATTACAACGCATCGGAAAAACTGGAACGGGTTGAAAGCGACACAAAAGGCACCGGCAAAACCGATGTGTGGAGCTGGTTCGACTCCTCAGAGAAACGAACCAAAACAGCATTCGATACCAACGCCGATGGCAAACCTGACCAGTGGCAAATCTTCAACAGCAGTGAGCAGGTCGACAAAGTTGAATTCGATACCAACTACGATGGCAAGGTAGATCGCTGGGATACCTACAGCGGCGGCAAAGTGACAAAAGTGCAACTCGACCGCAACTTCGACGGCAAAATCGATATGACCCAGAACAAGTAAATCATCGTCTAATGTAGACATAATTAGTGGTGAACATAATATTCCCCTTGGAAATAAAACCTTTGTATAACTATTGTCTTAAAAGGGGCAGGAAAGATGTCGCACATCTACAGGTTTGTTGTGCCGCATTAAATTAAAGGATTGTCATCCTGAATTTTACGCAGTGAAGTAAGGAACCTCGCCCTGGACTTTAGTTTTTGGGTTTTGCAAAATTCTCCTTGAATATGGAGGCGTAAAATAAAGGACTCCTCCATTTCCCCCGACTTTCCTCCCTCCCCCCCTCCGAACGTGTTTTGATTTCAAAATGAGCTTAAGAAAACCTGCGAACAGAAAATGTATGAACCAAAAAGAAATGATGCTTCTGGCCCAGAAGACTCAAGAGATTTACGAGCGAAACGGACCGCGCTTTGACATGGAGCGTCCAAAAGTACTTTATGAAAAAGAATGGCTCAGCCGTTTTCAAGAGCTGCTACCCCCCAGGGCAAAAATTCTTGACGCAGGGTGTGGCGCTGGAGAACCAATCGCCCAGTATTTTATTTGTCGAGGGTTCGATCTAACTGGAATCGATTTTTCTCAAAGTATATTGGACATTGCCAAATCACGTTTTCCTGACCATCAATGGCTTCAGATGGATATGCGAAAATTAAACCTCGAGAAAAAATTTGAGGGAATCATCGCGTGGCACAGTTTTTTTCATTTAATACCCGAGGATCAACGGGAAACTCTTAAATGCTTTAGCAATCATTTAACCCCCGGGGGTGTCTTGCTGCTTACGATTGGTCACGAAGAAGGAGAAGTTATCGGCAATGTCGGTGACGACAAGGTCTACCATGCGAGTCTTTCGATTGAAGAATACACTTCGATTCTAAATAGTTTAAATATTGAAACGATACATTTTGTCCCTGAAGATCCTCATTGCGGAGGTACCAGCGTCCTCCTGGCTCAAAAAAAAGAACTATAAACTAAACTTTTCCCTCCATAATTGAACGGTTGCTTTTTCTGTTTTTACCAACCCCATAGCAACTCACTAAGGCTTCAACAAAATCACACCAACCAGGAGGGCCAGCGTCACCACCCAGATCACGAGTGACACTTCCACTGATTGGCGCGCTTTAAGTTTTTCATCCTTTGTTCTTGGACTGATCCCACGCATCAGAAAGGTTACCTTTGCAGACAGGTTCACAGCCACCACGTTCACTGCAAGCAAAAGAGCCGCGCTACTTGCCAGTTCATAATGCCCACCGCCCAGCATCATGCCTACAGTAGCAGTTGGTGGCAATAGGGCAACAGCAACCATCACTCCCACCAATACGCTTGGCAGTCCGGTAGTGAGAGACAACACAGCGGCGCCGCCCGAGGCCAGTGCCAACACAATGGAATCCAGTTTGACGACTGTCCGCGACATCAACTCTTCGCTGGTCAGATCAACAGGAAGGACCCAACCTATCAATACCGACAACAACAAAGCCAGCCCCAGTCCCGCCAGTGAGGTTCTTAAAGACTTCAACATCAAGGGGACATCACCCAATGTCGCGGCCAGGGCAAGTGCAATATTGGGTCCCAGTAAAGGTGCAATCACCATAGCTCCGATAACCACTGCAACGTTGTCTTCGACCAGGCCAATGGCGGCAACGATGGTGGATAACAAGACCAGAATCAGATAGGTTCCTGTAAGTTCGGCATTTTTTTCAATCCCACTGTACAGTTCCTCGCGCGTACCCGTTGAGCGAATTTTATTGTCGGGGTCCGTTGGAATTTTTTTAGGTGAAGGCAGCACCGCCTCCACAGGAGTCACCAGAATCAGGGTTCTGGGGCTACTCTGCAGATGATCCTGCAATTCATCAATAAAGGCCTGTCGAATTGCCGAATCTACGAGCAGACGATACGTACAACGGTCATCCTGTTCGTCTTCCCATAAAATTTCTGCGCCGTGCTTTTCCACCACTTCACGGGTGATATCCTGATAACTTCTATCCACTATCACTTCGACAATTTTCATCATATTATTTTAACGGGATCTCTATTTGTTTGGATATTGTTTGTTCAGGCATTTTGCAATGAAATAAAAAACTAGAGTTTTTTTGTTGCCACCCCTATTCTGAATGGTAACTTCGCAGTTATTAATTGCAATAACGGTTTTCCAAAAAGTTATATGCCCCCGACCTCTTATACACGATTTTTAATTCGACTGCTTATCCTCGTCTATGGAGTCCATGCCTTCTCCTACAATTTTGCCGACGTTGACCTATGGGGACATCTTAAGTTTGGACAGGAACATTACCAGACCGGCAGCCTTGCTGCTACCGACCCTTTTTCGTATACCGCACCGGGCCATTCATGGATCAATCATGAATGGTTAAGTGAATTAATATTTTATGTGATGTTTGCCTTGATGGGGTCTACCGGTTTGATGGTACTGAAAATAGGGGTCGGACTTTTCATCATTCATATCCTTTCCCAATGGTACTTTCGGAATTTCACCAGCCTGCTGGCCTATGGGTTGACCTTTTTCCTGCTCATCAATGTTCTGGAAATTGGATACGGCACCCGCCCCTACCTGTTTACTTACGCATTCACCGCAGCGCTGGTGGTTCTCATCTATAATCATTTCGAGATTCAAAAGACCAGCGTTTTCTGGATTCCTCCAATGATTATTCTGTGGATCAACTGCCACGGTGGGGCCGTTGCGGGTATCGCCATTCTGGGAATGGTTGTGGTGGTGGAATCTCTCCGATGCAAACTCAAAGGGTTGCAGCTTCCTTCTTACCTCATCATCAGTCTGGTTGCGTCAGGCATTGCCCTACTGATCAACCCTTATGGCCACGAGTTACTGATGTTTTTAGTACAGACCATTCCCAAACCCAGGATGATTTCAGAATGGCGACCTGTAGAACTTCTCGGTTCCAACACGGGGCTGCTGGCCTTCAAAGTCATGGCTGTGTTTTCCATAATCACACTGTTTTTGAAAAAAGAAAAACGTCCCTGGGAAATAGCTCTAGTGGTTTGCGCCGTGTTTTTTGGATTCCGACACCTGCGCCACACGTTCATCGCAGGAATATTGTTGACCCCTGTTTTCGCAACCGGCCTCAACATACTGGTGGACAAGCTCAAACAATCGGGAAGCGTATTTTTAAAAGTAAAACCAGTTTACGTGGCAACAATCCTGGTCGCCCTGATAGTCTGGCAGGGAAGTACAGTGATCTTTAAACTCGGCCCCACCCGATTTCAGATGATGGTCGATGCAAAACAATTTCCTGTATACGCTGTGCGGTTTATGAAGGAAAACAACCTGGGAGGTAATGTTCTGGTGGCTTTCAATTGGGGGGAATACCTGATCTGGAAACTGCCAAACTCGAAAGTTTCCATCGACGGGCGTTATTGGACGGTTTACCCAGATAATGTGATCCTGCAAAATTTTATTTTCCACCGTGGAATGAAATACTGGGATCAAATGTTATCAATGTATCCGCACGACATCATACTGACTCATTACCTGAATAAAGATCTGGAAAATCGAAAAGACTGGGTGAAAATTTACCAGGATGGAACGGCACGAATATTTATTCCCGTCACCAACCCACCGAGTCCGGCGCTACAAAAGTTTCAGAAACGTGAGCTGGTCTATAACGAATCGGCTCCTTCCTTTTATTTTCCTTAATGTTCCCTGGGAAAAACAGCCTTTAGGCGCCTATCCAGTTTTTCCAGTCTTCGCCTATCATTCCCTTATCCCGATAGCGCTGCATGGCTCTTCCGCAATGGCATCCCCGGTCCCGGTCCATCAGTAAAGCCAGCGTTCTGGCCAGGATCGCAGGGAACCGGCTGATAGCCTCATCAACATCCGTCTTTTCCTTTTCCGATTGCATGCCTTCGAATAACTCGCCTGTTTTAAAATCGCGTTCAACCACACCTTCCGCGTAGTTGGTCAGATAACATACCGGCGCATAGCACATCTCCAATTCGCGTGCGAGAAAAGCCTCCGGGATTAACGTCATACCCACCAGGTCGGCTCCAGCGATACGATACTTCCTGATCTCTGCAGGAGTCTCCAACCGCGGTCCCTCTGTGCAGACATACACTCCTTCTTCGTGATGCTGATGCCCGAGGTTGTGCACGGCTTCGTGCAGGGACCAGCGAACCTCCGGGCAGAATGGTTCCTTCTGACGGATGAATCCCCAGCCTTTGTTTTTAAAAAATGTTGTCTCGCGACGACGGGTTTCGTCTATGAGATCATGAGGAATGACAAAATCACCTGGCCTGAAACGGTCGTTGATGATGCCGGGTCCCGACCAGGCGACAATACGCCCGACTTCCAATTCTTTTAGTGCGTAAATGTTGGCGCGGTAATTGACAAAGGGGGCAGTGACGGAGTAATCCTTCTCGCCATGACGTGAGAGAAACCAGAAAGCATTTTCACCGTTTCCAAAACGGTGCAGGGGAGCGCTGGATCCAAACGGCGTTTCAATAATGCGACATTCGACCTCGTCACCCAGAAGGCCACGGGTCAAAAGATGGTAGGCTCCACTCCCGCCAATGACTGCATGCTCGTGACTCATAAAGGGCGTGGGAGGGGAAGGTTAATCGATGTATGTTTCGATGTCGCCCACATAGTGGGCAGCGGAATCGCGAACGCTGCGTTTCTCTTCTTCAGTGAGCTCTCGCTTGACCTTTGCGGGCGATCCCATCACCATGCTGCCTTCCGGAATTTTGGTGTTGGGAGTGACAAGAGAACCTGCCGCGACAATGGTATTGTCACCGATCTCTGCACCATCCATAACCGTAGCCCCCATACCGATCAGAACCCGTGTCCCCACTGTGCAGGCATGCAGGGTTGCATTGTGCCCAACGGTCACCTCATCGCCAATGATGAGAGGCAAGGTTCGACGTGCCACATGGAGAACACAACCATCCTGGATATTGGTGCGTTTTCCAATCCGAATGTAATTGACATCACCCCGCACCACAGCATTGAACCAGACACTGCTCTCTTCACCAATTTCCACATCACCAATTACGTGTGCGCTTTCCATCACCATTGCAGAAGAATGAATTTTGGGTTCCTGACCTTTGAACGAATGAATCATGCGAATACCACCATTTCCAGAGAAAGGGATTTGTTTATTTTAAAAAAGAAGGCCCAGTATACAGCACCATTTAATGGGGAAAACAGAATTTAATCGTCCTGCAGACAAATTTTAACTACCCAGATATTGATTTTTACTGTTCACTGGAGATCATCGATTTTCGCACCTCCTCCGCCAATTCGCGGCGTTTCTCGAAACCAGAAACCGTAGGGAGGATGCACGCCGTGACCTCAAGCCGGGGTGCTTTCAGGATATTGAGGAGATGCCGGGTAAAAGTGATCTCATGCCAGCAGGCTACAGAGGGCTTGTTGTTATCGTGGTATTCCAAAACTACAGGTTGAACCGGAACCTCGGCACGGAGTGCCGCTTCAAAGGGTGGTGTTTTAAAGGGAGCAATGGCAGATCCATCCATCGCGCCTCCTTCGGGGAAAAGATGGACGGTAATGCCTTCTTCCAACCTCACCACCATCTGGTCAACCAAACCTCCAGTGGATTGACGTCGGTCGCGATCCACAAAAACTGCTCCCCCTACTCCTGCCATCCATCCTACTAGAGGCCATTTTCGTACATCCAGCTTCGCAACAAAAAAACCAGGGAATAAAGAACCCATCACGAAAACGTCGGGCATGCCTATATGGTTCGAGACCATCAACACTGGCCCTTTAGATAAACCGACTCCCTCCTGACGGATACGTATATTCAAGACAGTGCAGCAAGTGCGTGCCCAGACTCGCCCCCAATAGGCGGCCAATCTCCATCGCCATTTTTTCCCAAAAGGGAGGATGAGACAAAGCAGCCCGGCGAGTGCAATAAACACCGCCTGCGTTAAAAGAAATCCAAGAAACCGTAAGGTCGCACGAAGTAGCGTCATGCGTAATTAAAAAAGGTCCGTACGGCGCGGGTACCAACGCAGCATCTCGGTACCGGCAAGCCGCACTCCGTTTTCAAAATAGGAAGTGAACATCTGCTCGCGAGTCATTGTAACGTTACAGGTTTCGCCAATGCTGGAACATATCGATTCCACCGCAAGGGTCCAGGCCCGATTTGCCTGCATCCATCCATAATGAACATAATCCCAACCAAGAAAGTCGTCTAGTCCTAAAACCCTTTTGATACGTCCCGCCTCCTCGGCTTCAACCAAAAAATCATTTACAGCCCCGATACCTGCGACCACCTGTTCGAATGAGACCCGACTTTTAGGATACAACCAGGTTCGCAATATTTTGTAGATAGCCGGTGTTAAAACCTCCATGAGAATGGGATGAATGGGTGTCACCAGAATCCTCGTTCCACTTTCTTCCAAACGATTGAAGGTGATATCCAAAACATTGATCAACTCTTCTCCCGTAACATTGAAAAGAAAATCGTTGCCAAGGTCCGTTAAAAAAGCAAAGGTGCTATCCCCTTCCTTATGTTGTTTTTTTATGGTGTCAAAAACTGAACATTCATTTATGGGTTGAAAAATCATAGGCCAGAGACCACCGCGAGCCACATAGCCCCGACCTGGACCGAGTGCCGCAATAACGTTCACCCGACGCGGCCTCAGGTTAGCACACAGGCAATGCCTGAGCGCCCAGTATCCGCGCGACAAATTACTCGCCCCAAGCAAAGCAATCGTAACGGGAGATGCTGCATTGGGATTCGAAATTTCTGATTGGGTCAGGGCATTGCCCAGGCCAGATAAAAAAGTCGGCTGAGATTCTCTTGCCATTAGAATTTCAGCGAGAAAGGATTATTGGCTGCGGTTGCCAAAGGGATCCCGGAACTGGGAAGGAAGGTTGGCCTGATTGGCCCTGCGATCAAGTCGGTCAATCAAATCCTGGTAATATGTGGCCATTCTTTGCTGTTCCACTCTTTCCTTGCGGATTTTTGTCTGCGACTTGAAATAACTGGCACGGTTCAATCCTGAAAAATAATGCTTATATTTTTCGGTCCACCAGGTCAACGGTCGGTCACCGTAAGAACCTCCCGCCCCTTCACGCAGGGGTTTCAAAATTAGCAGATTTTGCTGACGGTCGATCTCAAATCGAAAATCGTTCAAAAAGGTCATACCCAGAAGTCCGCCTGCAGGATCCATGTGTGAGTTAAAGGTGGTTTCCACATCAGGCACCATCGCTTGCCCCACCTTTACGGAATTCAACACGCCAATTGCGTTCATCTCTTTGCCCCCAGCCGTGTTGACCACAATCTTGGGCTGTTTGTCGAGGTTGCGGATACCCAGTTGAGGAGCGACGGAGGGATGCAGTACCATCATGGAAGCTCCGGTGTCGAGCATTAAACGAAGGTTGGTGCTGCCGTTTATCGTGACCTGCACAGCATGGTTACCATTGCCCATGGGAATGAGTGGCACTTCAGCACCGGTTTTGGGAATGGCAATACTGAAACCTGAACCACCTCTCGAACTCATTCCCCCACCACCCGAAAAGTTGGTTGGGGCGCTTCTCATGGTTTTGAATTTTCGTTGATTGCCTTTTCGATACTTGGCGGGAATTTTGGAGACGCTATCGGTATAGTGAGTCTTGCCTTTATCATCTTTCCATTTATACATTTTTGCCTGAACAGGCCAGGAAAATAGAGCAACTCCAGCGAGCCCAACAACACAAAATAGTGTAATCCTACTCCAAAGCGATCGGATTGACATAAACTTCGCGAGGTTTTACGCCGTCGGAAGGTCCAACGACCTCATCGCGCTCCATTGTTTCGATAATGCGTGCAGCTCTATTATAACCAATTCGAAGTCGTCTTTGTATCATCGATATTGAGGCCTGCCGTTCTTTGGCAACAATGGCCAGAGCCTGATCGTACAGCTCATCGTACTCCTGTTCCTCCTCGACCTTCTTCTCTTCCTCCAGAGCTGCCTGCTCGAATACATCATCATTGTATTCCGGCTTCACACTCTGCTTTTTGATGAATTCCAGCAACCGATTGATTTCCTCATCGCTGACCATGGCCCCATGAATGCGTCTCAAACGGGAGGTTCCCGGTGGCAGAAACAGCATATCCCCCTTACCCAAAAGTTTTTCGGCACCCATGCTGTCTAAAATTGTACGGGAATCCACACGCGAGGTGACCTGATATGAAATCCTGGCGGGGAAATTGGCCTTGATGATCCCGGTCAACACATCCACCGAAGGACGCTGGGTCGCTACAATCAGGTGGATACCGGCAGCCCGCGCCATTTGTGCGAGACGGGTCAGACAATCTTCAACGCCCTTTGACGCAACCATCATGAGGTCCGCCAATTCATCGATGATAATAACAACATAAGGCAACCTTGCCGGAACTTCGGGTAGAGGTTCCTCGGTCACTTCCTCAGGGTTTTCAGCTTCAGGCTCACCTGGTTTGATCGGTCCCATTTTCTTTTTATATTTGGCTTGCCGCGATTGTTTTTCCTCCAGCTCCGCCCGTTCCTTTTCCATTTTTTCAACCATCTGGTTGAAGGCCTTGATGTTGCGAACCCCGGTCTCGGACATTGCCTTATACCGCGCTTCCATCTCGGTGACCGCCCACTGCAATGCAGACGCCGCTTTTTTGGGATTGGTCACTACCGGCGCAATCAAATGAGGAACTCCGTCGTACATTGAAAGCTCCAGCATTTTGGGATCGATCATGATGAGTTTGACCTCATCCGGTGTAGCGTTGAGCAGAATCGAACAGATCATCGCATTGATACCAACCGATTTCCCCGAACCGGTGGAGCCCGCCATTAAGAGGTGAGGCACCTGTGCCAGATCCTGCACTACCGGGTTGCCAATGTTGTCCTTGCCAAGAACCATCGCAATTTTAGAAGATGCGTGTTTGAATTCATCCGACCGCATGATTTCTTTCATGGTCACAATCTCGCGATTCGGGTTGGGAAGTTCAATCCCCACCACTGATTTGCCCGGCACCGGCGCGAGAATACGCACACTGGGGGCTTTCATGGCCAATGAAAGATCGTCGGTCAGGGAAAGGATTCGACTGACCTTCACACCGGGAGCAGGCTCATATTCATATAAGGTAATCACCGGACCCGGCAACACCTGCACAACTTTTCCTTCGATCCCAAAGTCCGCCAGTTTGTTTTCAAGCACCTCTGAATTGTGCAACAGTTCTTCACGCATCCGTGCCGTGTCGATCACATCTTCCGGGTCGTTTAACAAACCCAGTGGGGGAACCTGATAGTTTGAATTTTCATCCGGCACCAGAGTCTCCTCACGAACCGGAAAATCAGGCTCAGGGGTTTCGACTTTCTTTTTCCTGGCAGGTTTAACTTCCGGTTTGGGCCTTGAAATTTCCGGTGTCCGCGCCACAATCACGGGCTCTTCATTCTGTCGCCTGGAGCGGGTGCGTTCCTCTTTGGCCTGACGCAAAATATTACGCCATTCCATGAAGCGCGACCCGGTTGCAAATGCGCCCTGCTTCAAACCCTGTCCCGCAGATTTGGCACCATTGGCCAACCCGGTGAATCCACGACGAAACAATCCCGCTGTACCGTCAATCAGAGCATTAACAGAAATATTCAACATGGCGAGGGTACAGGTGAATAACAGAACACCGAGTACCAATAGTGCTCCAGATGGATTGAGCCAGGTGATCAGATGAGGTCCTGTATAAGCTCCGGTCATACCGCCTGCATGTGCCGCAGTGCCAAACCAGGGATCACCGGGATACTGGACATTCAATAAGGCACAGAAGGAAATCATGAACAGGGTCCCGAAAAACAACACCACCCGCCACCGCGGAAAAGCCTGACCGCGGATGACCGCCCACCCCATTAAAGCTGTGATGAATGGGAAGAAAAAGGCACCGGCTCCCAGAAACTGGGCCAGACCATCTGCAAGATAGGCTCCCACACGCCCACCCATATTTTTAGCTTCAATCTTGTTGGAAGCGAACGTGTTGAAAGAGGGGTCTCCAGCCGAATAAGAAGTCAACGCCACCAGTGTGAACAGGGCAAAGCCCAGCAGGAGTAATCCAGTAAAATCACGTCCCAGTGATGACGGTGTTGGTTCAGGTTTTTGATCTGACATGATTATGTATGTGTTTCAGGTTGATCAAAGATCGTTTCAATTTTTGAAAACAATCATCTTTCACTAATTTGCATTGTGAGGTTTTTCTACATTACTTTTTTGCTGTTGTTGTTCGGGTTGAACGATCACTCGTGACTTGAACTCCTGCACCAGTGTATCTTCGGCTGGTCCTTCCTGAAGTTTTGGATAATCCAGGTTGTAATGAAGTCCACGGCTTTCCTTACGCTCGAGAGCACAGGCGATGATCAACTGCGCCGCTACAGCAATGTTGCGCAGTTCCAACGTGTTTCGTGTGATTTTAAAATTCCAGTAATATTCGGTGATCTCTTCCATCAACAAGTCGATCCGTCTTTTGGCCCGCCGCAAACGTTTGTCTGTGCGGACGATGCCAACGTAATTCCACATCAGACGGCGAATTTCATCCCAGTTATGCGAGACGATGACCAATTCATCGCTGTCTACCGCATGACCGCTATCCCAGGCGGGGATTGCCTTTTGCAATTGTTCCAACCTGGCGTCTGGCTTGGCAAATTCACGGGCTTTGGCAGCAGCCCGATGCGACAAGACCAGTCCTTCCAGAAGAGAATTGGATGCCAGCCGGTTAGCCCCATGCAAACCGGAGTAACACACTTCTCCAGATGCAAACAGGCGGCCGAGTGACGTTTGTCCATTAAGATCGACCACAACCCCACCGCACATGTAATGCGCAGCCGGAACCACAGGCAGTGGTTCCCGGGTCATATCGAATCCGAATTTCAGACAAGTTTTGTAGATATTGGGAAAGTGTTCGCGTATGCGGTAGCCTTCGAGATGGGTGACGTCCAGATAAACACAATCATCACCGCTTTTTTTCATCTCGTAATCAATGGCACGCGCCACCACATCACGCGGAGCCAGGCAACCCAATGGATGATAATCTTCCATGAACGTTTTACCGTTCTTGAGGATGAGCTGCGCTCCCTCCCCTCTTACTGCTTCGGAAATTAAAAACGATTTGGCTTGCGGGTGATAAAGACAGGTTGGATGAAACTGGAAAAATTCCATGTTGGCAATTTTTACACCGGCACGCCAGGCAATGGAAACCCCGTCTCCCGAAGCGGTGTCCGGGTTGGACGTATAGAGATAAACTTTCCCGGCACCTCCGGTAGCAAGAAGGGTTGCCTTGCCAACAAATATATTGACCTCACCACTCTCTTCCGAAAGTGCGTACAGTCCCAGAACTTCATCGTCCTTTTCACCCGGTGTGATTTTCGGATCCAGATTGGCGCGGGTGATGAAGTCGACCACCATGTGGTGGGTAAAAATTTCGATATTGGGTTTAGAGCGGACTGCCCGGATGAGTGTGCTCTCTATTTCCCAACCGGTGAGGTCTCCGGCATGCAGAATGCGGCGTTTGGAATGTCCGCCTTCCTTTCCGAGGGCATAGCTGTCGTCTGGATTGCGATTAAAGCGGGCTCCCAGGTCGATGAGGTCTCGTATATGAGCCGGCCCCTCTTTTATGATACAGCGCACCACATCTTCCTTGCACAGGCCGCGTCCTGCTTCCAGGGTATCTGAAACATGGAGGTCCGATGAATCATCATCAGCCATGACGGAGGCGATCCCCCCCTGGGCATATCGGGTTGCCCCTTCCTCCAGGGCATCCTTGGCAATGAGGGCTACCGATCCGAACTCGGAGATTTTAAGAGCGTAGGTGAGCCCAGCGATTCCGCTGCCAATAACGATGAAATCATGGGAATATTGCATGCCATCATCTTACACTAAAAGCCTTATAATTCAATAAGATATTGAGGTCCCCGGGCGATTTGGGAGGGGCTGGCTCAATCCCCTTTCAGGTTCCGATTCTGTTCCATGTCGAACATCATGGCGAACAAAAGGAACATGAGCCCCATCAGGGTCAGGAAAGCCGCAAAAAGAGCGGTCACAGGTGTGACCTTGCCAATGAACAAGCGATAGAAAAAATAGTAAAGTCCGCTGGCAAAACCGGGTGGAAAGGTCAGCAATCCGAAGACGTAAAAGAACACCAGCGGATGAAAATCCCGGATCACGTATTTTGAAACAAGGCGTCGGATAAAAAGACGCAGCAGCAGCATGGAGATATCGGGGATCACCTTACTGATTTTCATTTTGGATTTTTCTCCGACACCGTAAACCGGTCTGATCGGCACATCCTTCACCCGCATACTTTCAATATTGAGCTTTACCAGGATGTCATTAGGTACACCGTATCGGGGGAATAGAGGGTCGATATCGAGAACAGCGAGGGCTTCTTTATTGATTGCAGTGAATCCACATTGTGAATCGGCCACATGCCAGTAACCGCTGGCGATTTTGGTGAGCAGCGAAAGCACTGCGTTTCCCAGATAACGCACGCGGGGAATGATGCGCCAGGCTTCTCCATGCAACAGGCGATTTCCCTTTGCGTAGTCGGCGCGTCCCTCTGCCAGTGGTTTGACAATCGCCGGTAAATCATCCGGGTGCATCTGGGCATCGCCGTTCATGACAACGGTAATATCGTAACCCGCTTCCCTGCAGGCCCGGTAGCCTGTCTCCAGAGCACCGCCAACCCCGGTGTTTTTCTCGTGTTCGATCAATTGAACCCGGGAGTCTTCTGCCATGAACTCCCGGATTTTTTCTACCGTTTTGTCCCGGCTGCGATCATCAACTACAACAATGTGATCTACCCAGTCCGGAAGAGTTTCCATGACCTGGCGTATCAATTTTTCTTCATTGTAGGCGGGAATCAATACCGCAACTGTTTTCTCTTGGTACAAGGGACCACCTCGCCTTGTGGAGACATTCAGGAACGTTTCTTTATTTCGGCCACTCGCTCTTTAAGCTGAGCCAGATCCCGAAGAGTGACGATGCGCTTCCTGGCATCATCCAGAGCCTTTTGCACTCCTTCAGAATTATTCATTCGGGCGTAAAGACCCGCCAGTTCCAGATGCGGCTGCAAGGCTGGCGGTTTCATTCGAGCCGCCTGTAGAAAATGGGAAACCGCCTGATCATTCAGGCCGGACCTTTCGGCCATTCTCCCACGGGCAAGTTGAGTTTCATAGGCCTCCGGAAATTTTTCTTCAAGAGCCTTGAATGCGGCTTCCGCTTCTTTGGGTTTATTCAAGTGAAGCCTGTTTTCAAGCCATTGCCAATAAAACGGGGCCGTCTCACCTGTAAACTTATTAACCTGCAGACTCAAAGCCTCTGCTTCAAGCGGATACCGTTTTGTATCGCGTGCATACGTGATGGTCCCCATCAACATCATCTTGGGCATATTGCCCCAACCCAGTCCCTCTACCCCTTGCAGACGGTTCTCTTCTTCAAAAGAGCGTTCAATTTCTTTTCCCGTCCAGTAGGTAAACTCCTGCCAGCCGTTCATTCCCGAAAAGTCTTCGCTTTTTGTCGTGCCGGGAGAATATCTGGCAAATAAAACCCGGCTGGGAATAAAATCAGATTCCAACCCCGTCCTGTCAAAATAGATAGGGTTGTGTTCGAGAATGACGGGATAGTTTTCCCTGTTCAATTCGAGAAAAGCACGGTTGTAAGCTGCATTGTTTTCCATATTGGAAAAATCGAAAGCTGCTGGTGGAGGAAATTTTAAATCAGGATAACGCCTCGATGTCAGCATTCCCGGCGGGTTTTCGCCAACAAGGTCCCAGGCGGGAACTGCTATAATATCATCCCGTAAACGTTCGACATCCTGGAGGTAGTAATAATAGAACCAGCTCATACCCGGTAAAAACAGGCTGTTATTTTCCAGCTTGAGGTAAAACTTTTTCATTAAGGCATCGCCACTGTAGATATCGGCCAGGTCAACCCAGACCAGATTCCTGATGGTGTTAAAGGGAATCATCAACACCAGCACTGCCCAGACAATAGGTTTCCATCGAAATCCAGCGGCCTGCTCTCCCTCCTGGTTTTCATCTTCCTTCCCAGTTTTAGGCTCGGGTGATGACCAGGGGGCATCCAGAAAATAAGCCAGCATTACGGCGGCCATCAGGCAGGCGACAACGTAAGTGGGAAATATACTTTCCCGGCCCCATTTGAAAAAAAATGCAAAATTAGATCCTGCTATCACCAGTAAAAAAACAAAAATGGGACGTGACCGTTTGTAACAAAGAACCCCTCCAACAAACAAACCGATAAAACAGACCCAGGAAAGGTGTCCGGCAATATTCTGGTAAAGCCGTTTAGCCATTAACCCTGCTTTAAAAGATATTTTGTCCGCAGCTTCTTTCGCCTGCTGGGACAATGTAGGCCCTTCCTGCTGGCTTGATTCCGAGGAACCCATATCAAAAACCCGGAAATGGTAATAGGAATGCCTGCGGTCTGTCACCTGATAGAAAAAACCATCGACGGTTTCCGGATTTCCAAAATCAAACGAGGGTTCATTAATTGACCGGAGTGGCAAATACGCGTAAATCGAAAGCCCCAGAAGAAATAGACAGATACAACGGGCCAGATGAGTCCATCGATTTTCCCGGCACCAGCAGAAAAACAAAACCAGAACGGCAGGCAAATAAAAAGCGACCGTAGCATGGTTCCCCGCACTCAAGCCGAAAAGGAGTCCTGCGCCGTAGAGGTAGCGCACATCATCACGGAGCTTCCAAAGAAACATCAAGAGGATGAGCCCTGCTGTTAAGGCAACGTGAAGGGTATAGACTTCCGCCTGAAGACTTTGCAGCCAATAAGGTTTGCTGATTGCCAGATAGCCCGTCGGCACCACAACGGACCACACAATTAGTTCGCGGTTTCGATCCGGAAACAGGATTCTTAATAAAGCGATTCCAGCACAGGCGACAAGTCCCAGTGCCGCCAGAGAAGAAACAGCGGAAAACAGATTAACCCGGAAGGGGATTGAGCCTATAGGGGCCAGAGTAAAGCCTTTTGCCAGTAAATTATAAAGGGGAAAACCAGCAGGGTGGCTGATTCCAAGAGCAAAGGCTGTATTGATAAATTCGGGTGAATCAAAAAAGAGTACAGAAGGAGCAATAGTGATGAGATACCAGGCCCAGATAAAAAGGATCAGAAAGAAAACCGGACGAATTTGATGGGCTGTAGGCATAGAAAAAAACCGCCCCACCCTTTTGAGGTGGGGCGGCGAGTAATTCCCTTTTCAGGAAAGTTCAGAAGACTTAGGAAATGTTACCAGAAGCATTGATGGTATTGGTTGTTCCCGGTACGTTTGCATTAGTACCCGTGGCAACAAAAGCAGTCTCAGTAGCAGTCGTGATCGCGATGGTCACGTCAGCAGACTGGTTGAAGCCAAAAGAGTTCTGCAAGGTTCCCGCGCCGTTAGCACCAGGTACCGGACATGCTGTTGCACCACCATTATCAATCCAGAACGCTTTACATGCCAGATAGAGGTTGTGCAGATCGTTTTTGGTAGTGGTCAGGTATGCACGCTGTTTGTACTGGTTGAACTGCGGAATAGCGATAGCAGCCAGAATACCGATGATGGCGATTACGATGAGCAGTTCGATCAAGGTAAAACCCTTTTCGTCTCGTTTCAACATTTTGTTTCTCCTTCGATTTTTTGGTTGGTGTGTCATGGTTGTCTAATTCTCTTTTTATTTAGCTAATCAGGGTGACCTGCTTGAGCTCCGTATTTGATCTGTTTAAAGCAAGCGGTGTGCCAAAAACAATAACCACAATAAAAAAACACCGAAAAAAACACACAAACTCTTCTAAAATAAAGAGTTAAAATTTCTTAACCTGAATGGGGGACAAAGTCGTTCCTGTAAAAACTGACAAATTTTGTTAGTCAGCCTGACAATATTGGGTCCACGCCGAACTTACTGGAGCCATCTGGCTTTCAAAACACAACAGATAAATAAAGTAAAATATTGTTTTTAAAAGGGGAACCTGTCTTTTTCGAATCAGTATGACTAAATTCTTTCTAACAACGGAGGGACTGTTTACAAAACATGACAAATCATTTTTCTGAAACATCCCTGAACTCAGACGAAATATCGCCAGCGCCCTGAAAATAGATAAGTAATTTTAAAACAATGAGCTACAGAAAAAAACACTGGATCAGGAGTTGGGAAGGGGGTTACCGTACGGTTCCAGTGGAGTCTACCGAAAAGGAGTTGGGACTGGAAATGTGCTGGGCGGAAGCGGAAAAGTTACTTTCATTTCCTACTGGAACCAGGGTCACTCCAGCTGATGGAATAAATCCATAGGTGGGGATACTGGCTACAGCAACGGTGCAGTTTTGAAGTGAATCGCTATCAATCCAATAGGATTTACAGGCCATAAACAACTGTCTCAAGCTGCTTTTGGCATTTGCATCATAACTTCTGATTTTATAGGCATTAAATTGGGGGATGGCGATAGCAGTTAAAATGCCAATAATAGCAATGACCACCAGCAACTCTATCAGAGTAAACCCTGTTTCCCGATTTTCCTTCATGGTGACCCCTACCTGCCATAAAGTTTATTATTACAAAGTAACGCTTTTTATAAATATTTTAAAGAGCAAGATGAATACCAGGACCCCGTTCCCAAATTCAACTTCCATTTAAAGTATAAAAAATCAATGAAATTCATTTTTTCATTAAAAACATTGTTCCCATCAATGAACCCACACCACCCCCTAACCCCTTAAAAACAGACACTTTTTGTCCACTCCCAGGCGGGAATTTAAAAATGTTCGAGGTCTATAGGCCTTTTTATTTTTTTAAAAGAAATCTTCTTTCATTAAGTGCAAGATCAATATTTGTGGGAAACGCAAGGGAATGGCCGGGGAGCAGACAAAACATTAATTGTTTTGTTACCAGAGGCTTAAGTTTTCAAGCTTGCAGAGCGTCCAGGAGTTAAAACATCTTTTTCAAAGGGTGCAACACGAGAATCCCGTAAGGTGTTAATTCAAAAAAAACAACCTTCCTTAATAGTTTTCTCAGGGATGAATTTCATTACTCAGGATCAAGTCCCTGGTGGGACAATCACTTATACCTAATTAGCGCTATAAAAAATACGAAATGGAACGGGAACCAAAGCCTTTTCACCTTGTATCAACAACTGGGCTGTTTGGTTCTGGGAGTTATTTGTTAACCAGGCGCCTGACCCAATTACTGCTTTTCCATATTTTCTGTTAAAAACCGATTTTCGCACCAACCTACGTTTAGAGTGGGTGATCCAGCATTTAAAGAGATCCAGGGCCAATGGTCTTTTGCTTTGTCGGGTTTGGAAATGGAAAATGAGAAAAGGTTGGATTGTTTAGGGAAAAGCCATGTCAATAGTTTTACAAAGGGGTAGCTTAAAAATGCGCAACATACCAGGGCCTTGTTTTTATGCACACGCAAGCGCTCCAGGGGCATATTCAATCCATAAAAATATTTGATTTCATGTTTAAATTCGGGGGCAAAGGACTGAATTGTTTTGAAAACCTCCCGCTCACGAAACCTGTATATAAAGTTTGGTATCTCTGTATTGCGCACCCCTCCAGATTGATTATTATTACCTACGACTGCTTCAACTTCGTAGTCTGAAACCAATCCAACTTTATTTCCTAACCTGACCAGAAAGTTATCTCTCGTCTCAAAAACCAGGACGGTTTTTCGTGCAACTCTGTACATCTCCAATAAAGCCTTGTGCGGGGAACGGCAATGGTGCAACCCGGCATGAACGACAACTAAATCAAATTCATTGTCAGGGAATGATAAGTTCTCAGCGTCCTCTAACATCCACTTGTATGGACTATAATAGTCAGGGGTATTCCGTTGATCCAGATTGGATATTGTTACGTTTGAAAAACCCAAATCCTTGAAAACTGCTTTATCGAATTCATCACCACAAATAACCAGGGTACTCATGGAAACATCGACTTTGGATTCCAGCAGGAGTCTTTCGATAACCGATTTGTAAAATTTCTTTTTCAACAATCTTACCTTCAAAAACTAACAGAGAAAAGTTTGGGCAAAAAAGTTTCAATCTTGTTTTATCAAAAGAACCCTCAGAAATAACAATAAAAATTTTAACAATTCAACATTTACATTTATTGTTAAAGGATCAAAAAAATTGATTTTTTAATATTTTAATTTTACTTTATAACCTTCTCTCATATTAGTGATGACATGTAATTCCAAATTCGGAAACCCTCAACTTTAACTAAGGGTTTTTCAAGTTATTTGATTTTTAAATGTAAACCTTCTAAATTATCTAAGCAAATCAGTGTCTAAAGAACGCCAGGGCTTAAATTTACCGCCAAACACAATCTAAACAGTCCAGCATGAGACGAGTCGCATTATTCGGAGGAAGCTTTGATCCCATTCATATGGGACATATTGCAGTGGCCCAGGAGGTATTGAATCAATTTAAAGTGGATAAAGTCCGCTTTATTCCCGCTTTTAAGTCACCCAACAAATCCAACGAATCCACAACCCCTTCTGGGCACCGGGTCGCCATGGTGAAAATTGCCATTGAAGGAGATGATCGATTCGAACTCAGTGATCTGGAACTAAAGCGAAGTGGGAACTCTTATACCTGCCAAACCCTTGAAGAACTTCATCGGGAAGAACCGGATACCCGTTGGTTCTGGATAATGGGCCTCGATACTTTCCTCGATTTGCCGGGCTGGAAAAATTTCGACCAGATCCTGGACCTGGCAGACCTGATTGTGGCACCAAGACCCGGCTATAAGATAGATGACCTTGAAGACACCCTGGTTAATCTAAAAATAAACTCTAAACATTCGGCCTTCCCATTAATACCCGAAAAAGGGGTGAACTCCATAACCACGGGAAGGTCGGACCACAAAATTTATTTTCTTTCGAAACCGGTTGTTGACCTTTCTTCAAGCAATATCAGACGGGAATTCGTCCAGAAACCTTCGATTAAAAAGATGTTGCCCCCCCCGGTTGTTCAATATATTATGGACCATCAATTGTACTCATGACTCTCTTTCCTCAGGTTCATGAACGAGCCTCTAAGTGAACTAAACCGGCTGGCGGTCAACGCTGCTTCCGAAAAAAAAGCAACTGACATCCTCGTTTTGGACCTTCGCAATCGGTCGGACCTTACGGATTTCTTTCTGATCTGTAGTGGCAAAACCCATGTTCAGGTTCAGGCCATCGCTGATGCCATTCTCGAAGCAACCGTAGGAACCCCACACAAGGTGGTTTCTGTTGAGGGTTATAACTCAGGAAATTGGGTTATTCTTGATCTTGTGGACATTATTGTTCATATTTTCAAAAAAGATGTCCGGAAATATTATGACCTTGAACGACTTTGGGGAGATGTACCCATTGTCGCTGAAGTTAATGGATAGTTTTCCAGATAACTACAGGGAATAGTCTGTTACCAAGCCTCCATTTTTTGTGGGATGGGATGCCATTTAAGGAGTTGGTAATTGAAGTGAGCGACCAATTATAGGAGTGTTAGTGTTTTTATGAATTTGAAAAAAATCGAGAAGTTGAAATTTGCCCTGATTGAACTCAGAAACGAACTATTAGGGGACGTCGAAAAAAATCGTAAAACCAGTCAGACGGACGAATTCACCGAAATGCTGGCCGATACAACAGACGAGGCCGCCCGGCTTTCCACCCGGCAAATGATCCTCAATCTGGGTGAGCAGGGTCGGGAGAGATTAAAATTAATCGAGGAAGCGCTTGAACGCATTGAAAGTGGTGATTTCGGGATCTGTTTGCGTTGCGAAAAAAAAATTCCGGAGGCTCGTCTTCGTGTGGTGCCTTTTACACAATATTGTGTGTCCTGCCTGGATGAAATTGAAAAAGAGCAAAACCTTGATCGTATCAACACCATCAAATAAATTGCACCGGTTTAAGGGAGGATGTTTCTCAATCCCGCATACGGTGTCCCATCAAAAACCTTTTTTAAGATTTTCGCTGTGTCTCTAAGGTTCATCCTATCATTAGCAGGTTTGATTCTGATGGCGGTGTATTTTGCCTTCCTGAATCCGACGGAGGTCGAAATTCACCTGACTCGCAACCTGATGTTCGAAATTCCCATGGTTGTGTTTCTAATGGGTTCCCTCCTGCTCGGTGTATTAATCAGCGCTGTGTTTCAAAGCCTTCTGGAAATTCAAGCTTCATGGAGCCATTTCCGGGAAAACCAGAAAATAAAAAAGCAGGAAAGTCGCTTTAACAAATGGGACAAATGGTACCGCAAGGCAGAAAGCGCTATTGCAAGCGGAAGACTTGCCAAAGGCCTGGCATTGTATGAAAAAATCCTGTCAGACAATCCTCACCACAGCGCTGCCCTGTTTCAACTGGGCAATCACAAGCGGGCTCAGGGCGAATTCGAAACGGCAATTGAATACCATCAAAAAGCACTGGTTGCAGATCCGGAAGACTTTCAGGCTTTGTACAGTCTGGCTGAGGATTTCGCGGCTGCAGGAGATATCGAACAGGAAATTGAAACACTCAACCGCTGCCTGGAACTGGATTCCAATTCCCTGCCAACCCTGAAGAAATTGCGGGACGCCTATCTTTCAACCCACAATCTGGACGGCGCCCAAAACATCCAAAAATCGATCCTGGGTCTGGTCCAGGATTCAGATAAATTAGATGATGAACGGGCATTACTCCTGCGCATTATCTATTCCATCGGAATGGAACGCATTAAAGAAGAAAAATATGATTCCGCAGTTGCCGAATTCCGTCGGGCTATTAAAGAAGATGAATCCTCTGCTCCTGCTCATGTCAGCCTGGGAGATATTTATCTCAAACTGGAAAACTCAAGGCAGGCCTTGAAAGCCTGGAAATCCGGATTTGAAAAAACCGGTGCACCCGTGTGTCTTTTAAGAATGCAGGAGTGGCACGATTCCCAGGGAAAGAAGGAGGAAGGGGATAAGCTGCTTCAGAATGCTATTGAAAAAAGCGAGGGGAAAAGGCAGGAATTGTTATCATTGATCTATTCACAACGCCTGTTGGCCCAGGGAAAAAGTCAGGACGCGGCCGATGTTCTGGAAAAGATTGAAGACGGAACAATACTCACCCGCCTGTCCACAATCAAGGCTCTTCAGGATTCAGGAGCCAATGACAAGGCAGATGCACTGATTCAATCTACATTTGATCAAGTGGAACACGCCGTAAGGGTTTACTATTGCAGCGCATGCGGACACGAATTCGATACATGGTTCGGTCTCTGCCCTCATTGTAATTCCTGGGCAACCCTGACCTGCGGGTCTTCAAAACTCCGGGCTCATCAAACTTCCGCAGCCTGACAAAAAACAAACCTGTCTCGATTCAGAACCCACTAAAAAAAATTAGCCCGACACAAGGAGTCCCAGCCTGGAATCCTTGAGCTGATCATCCCTTAAACAGTCCAGACAACTCTGGCGAGTAATCATCTATGGGTTCATTTTTTCAGCCTGAACCAGCTTGGTGCCTTTTAAAAATGTTTTGGCAGACAACAGGGAATCCTTGTTCAGAAGAAAATACAGCCCCTGACTGGGATATCGAACTACCTGGCTCGAAACTGTTTTTGGGGTTCCATAATGCTTGACGATGGTGGAAAAATGGTCACCCAGTTTCAGACCTGAAACAAACTTTCCCTTGAAAGTAGGAGACAGTTCAATGGCCTCCACCTGTGTACCTTCATTAAGGGCGCGGATAACCAACCCTTGACTGGCATAATTGATTTCAATACTGTCTTTACTGGAATCTGGCCCCCGGTTGATTTTTACCGAGGATGGGATCCCCAGAATTTTTATCGCATCACTAAGTGCCATACCGGGTTTAATGTTTTCACCGACCACAAGATTTGCGGACCAGGACAAAACGGGGCTGATTAAAAACCCAACCAGAAAAATCGCCCCGATAACTTTATCAAGCTTCACGGTCGTCTCCTTCCAAAGTTTTGAGGACAACAGGCGATTCAATTTCCCGGCTTTTGGGAAATCGCCCCTAATCCCTTAACAATCAAATAATTCAATCCATTTATTGTACTCTAATCCAGCTCTTATGGAAAACAAAAAATACTCCCAAGACCTTGGACCTCAATTAGTTAGGGCAAAATTGAGGGGAATCCTGTTGGAATACAAAAGTTTTCTTTTCGGGTTGCAGGAATTTGGGAGTAGAAAAAGAAGAAAGCCTTAAACCGCCTTGAACTCAGAGTGTTACGGGTTCAAAAGTATCAGTGAACTGATCCCGTACCTTGACAACTTCCGGAAGGATTTCAGTAAAAGCATCCAGTAGTTCAGGCTGAAAGTGTTTACCACGCTGATCTTTCATCCAGTTTATTGCGTCTTTCAAAGCCCAGGCCTTCTTATAGGGGCGTTCAGATGTCAGGGCATCAAACACATCGCAGACCGCTACAATCCGCCCTTCGATCGAAATATCTTCCCCTTTGAGCCCTTCTGGATAGCCAGAACCATCCCATTTTTCATGATGATGCTGAGCTATATTGCGGGCGGTCACCATCAAATCTGAGTCGTTTCCAGACAATATCTCTGCTCCCTTACTTACATGGGTCTTCATTATTTCCCATTCATCGGCTTCCAGCTTGCCTGGTTTCAATAGAATTTTATCTGGAATACCAATCTTGCCAATATCATGCATAGGGCTTGCGTCGAGGATCAGTTGACACATTTTGTCCTGGAATCTCATCTTTTTTGACAATAAATATGAAAACCGACTCATTCTGATAACATGGTTTCCTGTCTCGTTGTCACGGTATTCTCCCGCTCGACCCAGTCGATGGATCACCTCCTGCCTTGTTTCTTCCAGTTCCTGGGTCCGGGCACGGACCTGCTCTTCAAGTATCTGGTTAAGGTTGCGGTGTTTGTTATGAAGGATCCGCACCTCCAACATATTCCGGATGCGGCAGACCACTTCAGAAACGTCAAGCGGCTTTCCAAGGAAATCGCGGGCTCCCGCACTTAAAGCGCGATGCCGAATGGTGGGGTGGTCAACAGCCGTTAAAACCAGCACAGGAATATAAGAATCCGTTTCAACCTCTTTAAGTTGCTTCATTACCCCGAAACCATCAAGATGCGGCATGTTTAAATCAAGTAGCACCAACTCGGGTTTGTGCTGTTTGTATAAGTCCAGGACTTCAAGGGGGTTTTGCGTTGATATAATATTTGTATATCCGGCCTGAGAAAGAATTTGTTTTAATAACAAAACATTGGAGGCCTGATCATCTACAATCAAAATTTTAGATTCAAGGCAATTAATTGGGTCCATTTTGGTCAGGCTCCGAGAAAAGAAAAACGAAATACATTTCCCAACCTATTTCGATTAATTGTTTCCGATAAAAGATTTTTTATAACCTGCAATTTATTCAAAACGTGCCACCTTGTTTACGATGCCCCCAGTACCCTCCCCTGCAAACGGAAACACTTATTTGGGACATTATTTACAGGCGGCCCCAGGTTTACGGGAGGGGTTGTAAACCTGGGACAGAATTCCTTCCTACCGCCCAAATTCTATTGTTTCTCAGTTGCCGCCGTCTGGGACCACAAGCCTTGTCACAACTGTATTTAAAAATAAGTTAAGGGAAGAAATTCAAAATATCAACCCTGAATGACCAAGGCTTATCAATCACTTAAATAGGAGGAATTGAAGGCCTTTTTTTTAAGGAGACCTTTGCATAACACCAAAATCAGGGTTTTCCTGATTTGGAAGCGGTTATTTCAAAAAAATCGTCATCGCGAGCGGCTGAAAAGTGCGTGGCCAAGGTATTTATCCTAAGATTTCATGCTCCGAAGGGTTAGGTTCAGAAGTTTTTTCCAGTTATCTCCGGGGGTTGCCCGGCTGAATTGCTTCGTCGCTGGAGTTTATCCTGAGCTTGTCGAAGGGCTCCTCGCAATGATGCATCACTTTGTTTCAAAATATTCCATTTATGCAAAGTTCTCCTTTTCAAGAGCCGCAACCCGGTTGGAACTGGTCACAAATGGGTTTAAAAAACATTTAAAAGCCTCTTAAAGCCAGAAAAATAAGCACTAAAAATACTTATCAGAGTATTTCTGCAACCCCAGGCACTTTCAGAGGAACTTCTTTTTTAAACCCAATTACCATATATCCTATGGATTGAACCCCTGGTATTCCTCCAAACAGCAAAAAAACCGGTTAATTAATAAAAGAAAAGGACTGGTCGAACACCCCGGCATATTTCTGGTCCAGCTTTTTCTTTATATGGTTCGGAATATTACTGTTTCTTGGCCCATGCATCAGGTCAATCTGGTTTTCGTCATCGTAAAACTTTTTCCAATGAAGACCGGTTAATTTGTGCCCACTAACCACTTTTTTTACTTTCCCACCTTTACTGAGAATTTTCACTGGGTAGATCATAACTCTCCTCCTTAAAAATAATAACGTTTTGGGACCCTCCCAAAACACCTTGGCATCACCTAATACTTAGCAACGTGCGTGCCAAAAACGAAGAGGAGCTTTAAGGGTAAGCTTTTCAATAAATTAACTAAAAAGAGATCAGGAGATCCGAAACAGACTGATCATGTTTTCATATAAAACACAAATATAGTTGCCGGATTTTCATATGGTTTCAACGGATAAAAAAAGAAGAAATGATTGGGAAGAGGGGTATACAGAGCTTAGACCTTACTAATCGACGGGGGTTTAGAGACTTGCTTTTTTTGGACACCAGGAAAAATAGATGCAGACAACAACCGGAACGCTGAGGGCAACCCACGAAGCGACATCCCACAACTCGTCTCCCAATAAAGCGGATAAAAGACCAACCCCGCTTAAAACACCCAAGGCTATGGGGACTCGCCATATTTGCGTTGTACTCAATCGGGTTGCCACAGCGTACTTTCCTGAACGGACCTATGCCGCCAATTGATCTATTTTTAGACGCGCCTCTATAGGCACACGCCGGCCCTTGTACCACAATACAATCCCACTCACCAACACGATGATCGCCAGAATATCCAGAATTGCCCACAGGATTTTCAGAGGAAGTCCTCCATAATCTCCAAAGTGTAGTGGTTGCGAAATCAGGAAGGCTTTTACATACAAAGGAAGCTCCCGTTTCTCTACAACTTCATAGCTTCGAGTGTCGATTAACAGAGGTGTTCGAATCTTTGAGGTGAGCGGTGTTTTCCCGCGCATGAACGCCGAAAAGTGGTAAGGACCTGCAAAACTGTTTCCGGGAAAAGCGATAAAACCTAATTCCATTTCGGGCTCTGCCGCGCGTGCGGCCGCCACTGCCCGTTCCAACGAAACCGGTTCCGTGCCGGGTTCGTCATTCATATAAGGAGCGATCATGGAAGCCAGTTCAGTTTCTTTCCATTGGTCCAGAATAGGAGTCGCCAGTGTATTGATGACACCGGTAACCCCCACCACCAGGAACCAGACCAGAGTTCCGATTCCTATCAGGTTGTGAAGATCGAGCCATTTTAATGAGACAGACCGGTCCCTGCGAACAGTCCCAAATGGGAGATTGCGCATAAAGGGGCTGTAGACCACTGCACCGGAAACCAGCGAAATCGTCAACAGCAGCCCCATGAAACCTAAAAACAACATTCCCGGGAGGTCCGCAAACAAATCTACATGGAGCTTGAAAACAGTGAACATAAAGCCCTGCTTAAGGGGATATTCGTGGACAAATTCCCCGGTTCGGGCATCGTAGGTGAAAAATGCGGAAGCTTCCGGCGCATCAATGGTTTCACCCATAGTGATGAATATGGAATGCGGTTCATCCGACGAGGTTCCCATGAACTGGACAACATCGCCTGGCTTGCGTTTCTGAGCGTCAGACACGATGGAATCGAGGCTGGCAGGACCACGAACCGCAACGGTTTCGGGAGGGTCCACGCTCCTTCCCATGGCATGATCGATTTCATGGAAAAAGATCAAGGGGAGTCCGGTCAGACAAAGCAATAACATGAATACGGTGCACACAAGGCTTGTCCACTTGTGCACACCGTACCAGATTTTCAGCGCTTTTAAATTCAAGTTGCCCTGCTTTGTGTTAAACCCATTATTACCAATGGACGCCTACGGTCGCTCTCACCTGGCGCGCGGGACCTGAAGAGCAGAAAGAAGGGTCGAAGCAGGCGACGAATTCCTTGTCAAAAACGTTTTGTGCATTCAACGCGACGCGAAACTGCTTCCAGTCGTAATGAATCGCCGCATCGGCCAAAGTCACAGAGGGCACCAGCAGCATGTTGGTGTTATCAGCAAAATAGGATCCAATGTAGCGCACACCTCCACTCACACCCAGGCCCTTAAGAATCCCGTCTGGCTGGGTATAATCTATCCAGAATGATCCCGTATTTTCAGACGCCTGGAACAACCGGGAACCTAACTCACCAAAAACATTGCTGGATGTGATTTCTGTATCCAGGTACGTGTAACTTGCAATAAAGGACAATCCGAAATCCAGGTTGGAAACTGCTTCAAACTCGATGCCTTTAGAATTGGCCTCACCCGTTTGCTCCTGAAAACCAATGTTGATTCGATCTGTAGTGCTGATATTTTGCCGCGTCAGATCGAAGGCGGCAATCGTGATGAAACTGTTCCATCCGGGAGGCTGGTATTTAAGACCAACTTCGTATTGATTCCCGGTCTCCGGCTTAAATTGATTGCCCGAAAAATCCATGCCCGCAACAGGCAGAAAGGATTCTGAATAACTGAAGTAGGGTGCCAACCCGATTTCCGAATGGTAAGTGACCCCACCTCGAAAGGTAAATTTATCGTTGTCCTGCATATTGACAGAAGAGCCCGCGAACGCGTTGAAGTTGACAGTATTGGTAGAATCCGTCCAGTCATGTCTGCCGCCGACCTGAAAAATCAATCGATCAAACAGTTTAATTTGGTCCTGAAAATAAAGACCTATTTGATCCTGCTCAATTTTTGAAATATTGAATACAGGTGCGGACATAAAAGGCGTCCTGTAAACAGGATTGAACATATCAAGGCTGGGAGCCGGACCGAATCGATTCGTCTTGCTTGCCTCCACATGCTGAATATCCAGCCCAACCAGGACCGTATGTTCCACCGGGCCTGTGTTGAACTTCGCCTGGACCTGATTGTCTATCGCAATAGCATCCAGCTTTCCATCCACATCAAATTGGGAACGGGACATCGTGCGCAGGTCTGGCATCAGGGTATCTGCGAACACAGTGCTGTCATCTACATCGGTTGAGTTAAAGCGAACGTTTTGATTAACCTTCCAGGTGTTGTTGATGCGGTGTTCGAAAAGATAACCCAAGGAAAATTCTTTTCGGTCGTAATGATCGACATCCGGTTCGCCTGTGTAAATATCGCTAGCGATTTTGCCATTCGGATTGGGCAGCAAGGATCCCATAGCGGGTAGGTACTGATACACACCCAGGTCATCCTGTTGAAAGTTTGTCAGAATGGTGAGTGAGGTGTCTGCATTTGGGCTCCAGGTCAGGGCTGGAGCAATAAAGATGCGATCGTTCTCAGTGAAGTTTACCTGGGAATCGCTTTCCCGGAAAAGCCCCGTCAAACGATATGAAAAGTCGCTTTCCTCTATAGGTTCGCTGATGTCAAACCGTCCCTGGATGTAATTGTAGCTACCCCCGTCAATGTAAAACTCGTGCATAGGTTGTTCGGTAGGCCGCTTCGTAACGAAATTGATCAATCCCCCAGGATTTCCTGCACCAAACATTACAGATGCCGGACCACGGGGTATTTCAATACGCTCTGAAGAGTAAGGTTCAATGTTGTAACCAATGCTGAAGCCCGGATTACGCAATTGCAATCCATCCCGGTAAAGCCCTGTCGTGGTTGCATCAAAACCTCTCATTCGAAGCCAGGTCAATCTTTGGTCGATTCCGTTTGGCTCCCCCTGGACTCCAGGCGTGTAGCGCAACGCTTCAGAAAGACTGATCGCGTGTTGGTCTTGAACCTGTTTCCTTGTGACAATGGAAAGGGATTGTGGTGTTTCGATGAGGGGAGTATCGGTTTTTGTGGAAGACGTCGCATTCTCGACCACATAACTATTGAGACCTTCAACAATTCTTTGTCTGTCCGCAATCACATTCAAGGGCTTTAAATTGATTTTGTTTTTTTCAGGAGTTTTAGCTTTCTCCTTTTCAGAATTTTGCTTTGATTGGTCTTTGTTTTTATCGATTCCCTGATTTTGCGCCAGCAGGGTATAGGGTGACTCGTCCTCCGCTCGCTTGAGGCTGAGTTCTTTGCGTCCCTGGAATGATTTTTTTTCCAGAGTGAAGGCATTGCCCTTCATCTGATAACCCAACCCTGTTCCCTCAAGCAATCGGTTGAGTGCTTCCTGTGGAGCCAGTGTTCCGGAAACGCCGGGTGATTGAAGGTTTGACAGGTTTTTCGTTTTGGAGGCGAAGGATACCTGAGCTTGCTCCGAGAAACGATCCAGCGCCGAACCCAGGGATTGGGCTTCGATGGAAAAGTGTTTTGTTTTTGCTGATGGAACAACTTGCGGGTTTGCCGGAGAAGATGAAAACCCGTCCATGGCGGCGACATCCAGCGGAGTACATGTGAAAACTACTGCTACCATCAGAACCGCCATTATGATGCTCGAGAGTGACGGTATTTTGTCTTCCAGTGTTGAACGGATATTCCCCCGAAAAAGAGATCGATCAACACAAGAACCATAAATATTTATTTTTAAACGCATTACCCCTCCAACTCATTCATTGAATATCAGGAAAACTATGAAAACGATTCTCATTAATATTTCCTGCCTACAATATAGACGAGTGGGAGAAAAAATATTTTCTTTTTTTGGAGAAAATTTTTTGGGCTTGGCGCAAATACTAGTGGATGATCAAAACATAATCTGTCAATCTCGTCACAGTCAGTCCATGTGTGGAGACTAGCGCTTCAAGGCCAACATCCAGCATTTCTATAGAAAGTCTGGCAGTAATAGGTTGAAGTTCTGATGCATCGGCCGCGATGAAAATCTTCCCGGGACGGTACCGGTCGATTTTAGAGATAGCCTGATCCATCGGTTCGCCCTTTATCACAATAAATCCTTTAGTCCAGGCAATATCCGAGTCTGCGATTGCCGGGGTCACCCCACCGGGTAACTCGCCTGCTCCGTAGCGTACTTGTTGTCCTGCCGTTAAAGTGACCGCGTGCCTGGACTTTTCCAGTGAACCGGTATCGTTATGATCCGGTCCGGAAACTTTTACGGTACCCTCGATTACCCTGACAAAAACCGTCTCATCCAAATCACTGACAGTGAAAGCCGTGCCGATAGCCGTCGCCACACCGTCTCCCGCTTTTACGGAAAAAGGGCGTGCCGGATCCTTGGCAACCTCAAATAATGCTTCGCCTCCAAGCAAGGTGATTTGTCTCCTGTTGTTTGCAAAATTTGTAGAGATCGCCGTTTCAGTATTCAACAAGGCGATAGACCCGTCAGGCAGAGTGACCTTTTTCTGTTCACCTACGCTGGTACGGAAATCCGCGCGCAATATGGAGGCAAAGTCTGAAGTGTAAAGAATAAAAAGTGCCAAACAAGCCGCGATGAGCCCACTCCATACCCTTGATCGGTGCCTGAACCCTGGGTTCCTGACATCCAACCGTTCGGGAGAATCGCTTTTCCCAGCAAGCGGTGGATGCTTTCTTGAATGGATCAGTTCCCGGTCTGTTGGAGCAAAAGCAAATTTCAATTCATCGACCTCATTCCAGAGGCAACGTATTTCTTCATAAGCTTTGTGATGACGTTGATCTGCATCACGCCAGGCTTTAAAATCAAACAGATCCCTTTCGGTCAGTTTACCTTCCGAAATTCGAAGGAACCAGTTTTGGGCGGTATCTCTGATAGCTTGGTCCATGGCCTCTTGATCTCCGGGCTCATTCATAAAATCAGAACTCCACAAGAGTAGAGTTAAATAGGGGCAGGGTTTGAAGAAAATAGCCACTCTCCCGGTCAAACTGACCCCCTACTATATAGACGAGTGGGCTCACTTTTTCTCCTGTTCCGATTTTTCAGGCAATGAGGCTCGAAAACGCTGCCGGGCCTCTATTAGCAAATTCATAGCAGCCTTGAGGTCCTTATGCACGGTGCTCAACCCGACTCCCAACATTGTGGCAATTTCACTCTGAGACCGGCCTTCATAACGGTTGAGGTAAAAAACTTTCCGGCAGCGTTCTGGCAGTTTGGATACCTCGGATACTAGAAAGGAAAGTTCTTCTTTTGCCATTGCGTGACGCTCAGGAGTCACTTCGTCCGCCTGATACCAGACCAGATCATTCACTTCCGCTAAAATTTCTTTACGCCGCTTTTCGACACGCATTTGATCAGTCCCCAGATTAACGGCCATACTAAACAAATAAGCCTTCGAGTTACGAATTTCAGGATGACTCTCAGCGTTGAGCAGTTTGACGTAAAGGTTTTGTGCTATATCCGAAGCGATAGAAGCTGAACCGAATCTCTTGCTTAAAAAACGCAATAGCTCGGATTCATATTCTCGAAAAGCATCTAATAATACTGATTCCTGCATAGGGGCCTATATTCCTGCCGAACTTCATGTCTTGATTAATTTTCTGGTGGGCTTTTAGCTTAGGTCAGCGCTTTTGAGATTCACCTTCACCTTAAGCGCAGAAAAGCACAAGGGCATTCATAACCTGGAAATTGAAAAGCGAACGCATACTACATTAGGATTTCGTTGATAACAAGATTCGCGCAAAATCCCAACTTTTTTCACGATGGAATGTTTTTTCACGAGATGTACTCAGACAAAATTTGAGCTAACGAATAATAATTCTGGAATCATTATCTGGAAAGATATGAGAGGCATCTAATAATCCCGGGCGTTGCAGACGGTGAATAACATATCGTGCTTTGTAGAACCAAAGCAATCTTTTCCGAAAACCTTTTCGGATAAGTATCTTTTTTACGCTTGAATTAATCTATTGGGGTTTTGTTTCGTTCTCTATCTTTTATCTGAATTTATTCGATTTTTAATGACTGGAAATCTCCCATCGCCCCGGGAAGAAATCCCGTTGAAATGATCAGAGAAAGTCTTTCCGCTTCAGATTGAATTTTTTCATTTTCGAGCAAAGAGTCTGACGGGGAATTCCCAGAGCCAGGTGGGTTTTGGCGATATGTCCATTTTGGTGAGATAGTTCTTTAACCAACAGGTGCCGCTCAAATTGAGTCAGTTTTTCTTTTAGAGAACCCGTCACTTCAATTTCATTCTCCTGTTGCGGCGTGGAGTCGGCCTTGTTTTGAAGCCGTGAGAGCCCGAGACTTTGTTCCAAAACAAATCGTTCCGCTTCGTTTTTCAATTCACGAATATTTCCGTCCCAGGGCCGGGTTTTTAATTCTTCAAGATAATTTACTGAAGGTGTCGTCACCTCCAGTTGCGTCCTGACTCCGGCTTGCTGGGAAAAGTGATGAAACAACAGATGAATATCTTCCTTCCTCTCACGAAGAGGAGGCAAGGGAATCTGAATGACATTTAAACGGAAATAAAGATCTTTTCGAAAGCGACCCTCATCCGAAGCCAGCTTCAGGTTATCTTTTGTGGCCGCAATAACCCTTACATCGACCGGTATCGGTTCGTTGGATCCAACCCGTTCCACCACCCTTTCCTGAAGAACCCTGAGAAGCTTGACCTGCAAATGAAGTGGCATGCTTTCTATTTCATCAAGGTATATGGTTCCCAGATGAGCGAATTCAAATTTCCCAATGCGCTTCCGATCAGCTCCAGTAAAAGATCCCGCCTCATGCCCGAACAATTCACTTTCGATAATGGTTTCAGGTAGCGCACCACAATTGATCGCTACAAAGGGGTGTTTGCTACGCGAGCTGAAATCATGAAGGCAACGGGCCACGAGATCTTTTCCAGTGCCGGTTTCACCCTCAATCAGGATATCTGAGTTGGTTTCAGCGACTCCGCGGACCACTTCCCGCAACCGCTGGATAGATGACGAATTTCCGATAAGTCTTGTTTCCAGTCGTGATTGATCTTCAATCTGGGATCGAAGGGTCCGGATTTCCATGATCAGTTTGCGTTTTTCAATCGCCTGGTGAACCGCTCCCATCAAGGCCTCTGTTGGAAACGGTTTTTCGAGGAATTCAAAAGCCCCCCGGCGAACAGCCTGGACAGCCATGGGTATATCTCCGCGGCCTGTCATCAGAATCACTGGCAAGTCTTCATCGATTTCCTTGACCTTCTTTAAAAAATCCAGGCCATCCATTTTTGGCATGACAACATCGGTAATCACAATTCCAGGCCAATCATTGGAAATTTCAGGAAGCGCTTTTTCCGCACTTTCGAACGCTTTCACTTCAAACCCGTTTTTCTTAAGATCATTCTGGTAGGCCCTTCGAACCAGGACTTCATCATCTACAAGAATGACTTTCCCAATGGCATTCATACTGCTGACCTTTCAATCCGTGAGAAGGTTTCAATCATCTCAGAACTGTTTTCATTAAAAACCGGGAAGAAGACTGAGAAAACAGTTCCCTTCCCTTCAACACTTTCATATTCGATATAACCACCATGGTTATTCACGATCCCATAAGATACAGACAAACCCAGACCAGTCCCTTTCACCTTATCTTTTTTGGTTGTGAAAAAAGGCTCAAATATCTGACCCCGGATCTCCTGAGAAATTCCGGTACCGTTGTCTTCCACTTGTAACTGCACAAAAGCCCCTGCCCTGATTAAACGAATTCCAATTTTGCCACCCTGTTCGGGTACCGCTTCCCCTGCGTTTTGTACCAGATTGAGCACCACCTGCTTAACCTGATCCTGTACAGCAAAAACCATTGGAAGCTCCGATTCGTAATACCGCTCCAGGATTATTCCCCGTTTCCGAAGATCATTTCTTTGGAGCAACACCATATCTTCAACCGACTGCTCCAACCTGATCGCTTCAGGAACACCTGTTGATGGCTGGAAAAAATCCCGTAGCCGGGTCGCCAGTTTCATTACCCGAGAGCATTCTTCAATCGCCAATAGGGATAACTCCTGCAACCCCTCGTCCAGAACATTCTCTCTCGAAATCTGTTCCAGTACATTCCGAATTCCAAGAATGGGATTATTGAATTCATGTGAAATAGAAGCTGATAACTTCCCCATTGCAGACAGCTTCTCTGAATGGAGCAATTGATGGTTCACACGGCGCAGTTTCTCTTCTGCGCTGGTCCTTTCCAGAACAATACCGGCTAATCTGGATATCAGATAAACCCACGCCTTATCAATCTTCTCCGGGCTGCGGGGATGGTCAAAATATAGATCCAGTGCCCCCAAAATACGGTTTTCCTTTCCTTTGATCGGGGTCGACCAGACAGCCGCAAATCCTTCTTCAATTACCAGATGAGAATATTCAGTTTCAAATTCATCGTGCTCAGGAAAAATATCGACCACCGTTTCATCCCGTTCAACTGCAAGGTGGAAAGATGACGATTCGCCTCTCAATGAAAGATCTTCCAGCTTTTTTACAAACTGGTCAGACAACCCCCAATTGAAGCCCACCTGAAAACTTTTGCTCCTTTTATCCATCAAATGAACGCAGGATGAAGACTCTGAAAAAGTTTTCCAGAATTGGCGAATTCGCTCAATACAATCCGTCAGAGAGCCTCCCTGTCCAACCATTTCCAGAAGCTCGTTTTGTTTTTCAAGCCAGGTCTGGATTTCCTCCCTTTCAGCGATTTCTTCTCTTAACAATGCGTTTGCCGTCCACAATTCCGCAGTACGATCGCGCACCATCTGCTGCATCCGATCTTTTTTCTCTATCAACTGTTTATGAAGCAATTGCATTTCGAGAAGGTTCCGACATCGACACACAACCTCGGAAAGATCGAGGGGTTTGGAAAGAAAATCTTTAGCCCCGGCCTGGAGTGCTTTGACCCGGGTATTCGGATCAGACTCAGCAGTCAGGATAATCACTGGAGGATAATAGTCCTGTTCCATTTCGCGAATGGCTGCCAGGACATCGAATCCATCCATGTCTGGCATTCTCAAATCAAGCAACACGAGATCAGGCTGTATCTCTTCATATATAGCTATCGACTGGCGCGATGACGTTGTGGTCTCAACCTGAGTAAACCCTTTTCGCTTCAGAACCATTTCCAACATTGTCCCGTTGGCGGGTTCGTCATCAACAATCAATATTCTGGATTTTAAAATATTCTCTTCATCAACCATACAAACCTCAACTTGAATATTGAGGAAATCAGAAGGATAGATCTCCCCTCATCATGTGGCCCCGGAGAACTCAGTAAAATTCATTACCGTTGCTAAATCTCAGTCTAACAGCCTTCTTTTTTTATGCAACAATCTCAAGCAATTCTAATGCCCAAAAATTCAATGGGTTAAGTTTTTTACTCCGATAGAACATCATCACTCAAAATAAAAATAAAACGGTGCCACTCAACAACTTCTCAAGATTTGTAATCCTCTACCCCAGATAAATCAAAAAGCCCATTGCATTTAAATGGAGTTTAAGGAAATTTCAGGAAGGGAAAAACATTAAATTATTGAAGGAAATAATCCGGATCAAAAAAACTAAAAAATACAATTATCTGAATCGTTGATGCCTACTTTAACCGTTGGCGTCGTTCTTTTTTCTTTTTGGATTTTTCGCGTTCGAATTCCCTGCGCAACCTTGGGTTATCGCGAATTTCCATTAGAGGATCGTGCTCCCATTCGACTCCCATTTCCTCAAACAGCTGATGCTTTGAAACGGGTTGATCTGTTGCGGGTTTCCGTGGAGTTTTGGGGACATACTTCCGATTTTCTTCAGCCTCTTTTCGGGTCAACCCCATTTCCATATCAACAAGGTCTTTACCTTTTCCAGAAAAACGTCGCCGCGTTAACGCCTCGCCTCGACTTTTTATTTCCTTCACGTTTACAAGTCCTGCCATAAACTCCTGCCCAATAGCATTCGCCCCAAAAAGAGCCCCGGCAAATGCTCCGGTCAAAGCACACAACTTGACGGCCTCCCGTCCCATTGAACCCGTACGCTCCATTACCCCGTCAAAACTGTCAGGCGATCTCAACACCTGCAGGAGTGCTTGAGGCAAAAGTACCAGTGCCTGCCCTTGAGTAGTGTAACGAAGAGGTTGTTTCAAATATTGATTGGCATTTTCCAAAATCCAGTCCTGCAATTCTTCTGCACTGGAAGACTCAACACGCTTTGCCATTTCTGTCAGGGTTTTACTGAGGGCATCCACAGGTCCCGACTCTTTTTCTAAAACAGAACACGTTTGCTCAACCTGTTCCACCCAACTTGCGGATTCTTCTAATAATGTTTTGGCATCATTTAAAACCGAAACACTTTCCTTCACATTTTTTCGACACAAAGCCAGGGCGATAAACCCGCTAACAGCAGTTGCTGAAATTTCCCAGGGATGCGAACTCATCATGGTGCCAACCCGGGTCACCGCTTCCTTAAATGTTGCAGAATCGCGCCCATAAAAAAGGGCTGTTGCCACTCCAAGTGGAAAAAAGCTTCCAAAGCTCGTATTCCAGTCTGCCTCAGTCGGGTCCATCCTGTTGGTAAACTCCATTACAGAACGGGCAAATACGCCCTCCGGCCGCCTGAAAACTCCGAAATAACCCTCCGGTCCGGCAAGCGACATACGAACAAGCAATTCACCGAACGCGGCTTCATCAAGACCTTTGTTTCGAATCAAACTTTCGCCAAGCGCCAGGCCCATCTGCATCTGACATCCATACAACCCTTTCATGCGGTATGTCTTGACTCCCTTGCCAATAAATGGTCGCACATCCTGAAACTTGTCCATTCGTTTGTACAACTGTTTGATGGCTTCAGGCTTCAATCCCTTGGTAGCTTGACCCAGGGCATCGCCGATAGCGAGCCCCATCCATGACCCGAGGCTTTTATCTTGATTCACTTTTTTTAAATAAGAGAAATAAGTGGGGTGGGGTGATCCTGCTCTGATATATGCAAATCAGCATGCGACCCCGCCAGTGCACCGGTAGCGTGGCGGCGTACAATGTCGGGATGGTTGTTGACTCCACTGAGGTGCATCAGCACAACCGTTTTTAAGTCGTTGTGCTTTACCTGATTCAGCAGTTGGGCACAGGCTTCGTTCGACAAATGCCCCCGGTCCCCGCCAACCCGCTGCTTGAGTGGCCAGGGATATGGTCCTGTTTTTAGCATTTCAGGATCATGATTTGATTCCACCAACAAGGCATCACAACCGCGCATTTTTTCCAACACTGTCATATCGATACAACCGAGATCAGTTGCATGGCCGAGGCGGTGATCACCGTAATGCACGACAAAAGCTACCGATTCCACACCATCGTGCGGAGTCGGATAGGATTCCACTCTCAAACTGCCAAGGCACACTTCATCTTCACGCTCTATTACATGCCAATCGGCATCGGGTGGCAGATGATGCTCAATTTTGGCAAGTGTTCCGCGTGTACCATATAGGGGCAACTTGTATTTTTTGGAAAGCATTCCCGCACCACGTATATGGTCGCTGTGCTCATGCGTAAAAAACACGGCCGACACATCGGCAAGGTCCCGTCCGATCCTGGCCATCCGCTCCTTGAGTGAACGCAGACTCAAACCCGCATCGAGGAGAATACGATGATTGCCATTTTCAATATAAACACAATTGCCTTTGCTGCCGCTGCCAAGAACAGAAAACTGGAGAATGGGAGCCTCCTTTAAGGTGGGAAGAGAACGACAAGTCCAGAACAGGACAGGCTCCGACTATAACTCAACCTCTTCCGCCGATCAACTCCCTGATCCTCCGCGGACGACGGACAATCTGGAATGCGAATACAAAAATATATTGTCATGCGCTCATGAAACTCCGGAAGCGCAATACAGGCCAGCTTGTTGCCCGCTACTAAGCGTCGATCTGGGCTTTTTGCAGTTTGCCACTGTAATCAACGTAAACCGATTTCCACTCCGTAAAAATTTCAAGAGCTGCAGTGCCGGCTTCGCGATGACCGTTGCCTGTGCCCTTGGTTCCGCCAAAAGGCAACTGGATTTCAGCTCCGATGGTTGAGGCATTGACGTAGGTGATTCCGGTATCTAATTCCTGAATCGCCTGAAATGCCTTATTGACATCGCGCGTATAAATTGCTGAAGACAGGCCATAACGTGAATCGTTTACAATTTCGACTGCCTGATCAAAAGACTTGCAGGTGATCAGAGAGACCACCGGACCAAAAATCTCCTCCTGAGCAATTCTCATCTGGGGAGAAACATCCGTGAAGACCGTAGGCTCGAAAAAGAATCCTTTTTTGAGACCACGCCCCTTGGGCACCACCCCGCCGCAAAGCAGTTTTGCACCTTCGGTTTTTCCAATACTGGTATAAAGCTCGACCTTCGCCAGCGCTTCTTCATTGATTAATGGCCCCATCTCAACTTTGGCATTGAGACCATCCCCCAGCTTGAGTGCTTTTGCTCGTTTAACCAGAAGGTCCGTGAACTTTTTTTGTACTTTATGGTGAACGATCACGCGGCTACAAGCGGTGCATCGTTGACCGGTGGTTCCAAAAGCTCCAAACAGGATACCCTCGACGGCAAGATCGAGATCTGCGTCATCCATGACAATGATCGCGTTTTTTCCACCCATCTCCAGAGAAAACTGTTTCATGTTGGCGGCACACCCGGCAGCAATCTGCGATCCGGTTTCATACGACCCGGTGAACGACACCAGTTTGACTTTGGGGTGTTCAACCAGAGGCCAGCCAACGTCCGGACCAAATCCAGTGACCATGTTCAAAACTCCGGGAGGCAGGCCGGCCTTTTCAAATATCTTTATAAAATTTACTACCGTCAATGGAGTGTCTTCAGCGGGTTTAATGACCACCGTATTTCCCGTAATCAGCGCAGGAATAAGTTTCCACGAAGGAATTGCCAAAGGAAAGTTCCAGGGAGTGATACAACCCACCACGCCCATCGGCATGCGAACGGACATACAGAACTTTTTATCGAGCTCGGAAGGAACCGTTTCTCCCCCGAGCCTGCGACCCTCCCCGGCTGTAAAATAAGTAAGGTCGATGGCCTCCTGCACATCGCCGCGAGTTTCTGCCAGTATTTTCCCCATCTCGCGGGTCATGTCGCGTGCCAGCGGTTCTTTTTCCTTCACCAGAAGTTCCGCGACACGGAATAAAATTTCACCACGTCTGGGAGCAGGTGTCTCACGCCACATTTTTCGTGCCTTGAAAGCGGCATCAACCGCGAGCTTTACATCATCGCTATTTGATTTCTGAAATCGTCCAATCACATCGTCGGTGTTTGCCGGGTTGATATTTTCAAATGTTTCCCCGGTTCTGGAGCGAACCCACTTCCCATTGATATAGTTTTTATAAGTTGTGGTCATGGCACATCCCCCTTGGTTCGGGTTTCAAAGACAGCTTGTAATTACCAGGCCCTGCCTTATATCTCTATCTTCAGAATAACGCTGAACTGGTTTCGCTAAAAAGAAAAAAGAAAAGCCCCCTGGAAATATCCAGGGGGCTTTCTAAGGCTTTACTTAGACGCTGACTATACCGGAGGTCCGGCACTCACATTGTCGAAGAGGAATTCCTGCCGATTTGACATGATTCCAATGGTTCCAGCAGTAACAGAGGTACCCGCATCGTTCCTTTCAAGATTCCATGTTGCCGGTTCATCCGCCGTGGGACTGGTCGGGTCGGCTGGTTTCCACCACCGGACCTTGAAATCATCACCGACCACTCGAACCCGCAGGTAATAATCAACCGGGGTTGCCAGGGTAGAGGTTTCAAACGTAATGGTTTCGGAAGCACCTACTGGTGTTTCCACTCCACCATCCCGCTTGATCAGAGTCAAGGTGTAGTTTTCCTCTTTCACGGGGGTAGTCACTGTATCGTGCTGTACCCGGACAAAGTAATAGTTGTTCGCATTCTCATAGCGGACGATTGCTCCTGCAAAACGAGGCGAACTGACATTACCCCGGTTTTTCATCTTGACCAGAACTTCTACATCAGACCAGGGCTGACAACCGGTGGAAGTGATTTCGTCATTGACGGTAACCAGAGCCGGTTTGAAGTTTGCCATTACTGCGGCGCGCCGGGTGTGTGAACCCTGATAACCGAAACCATTCAGGTTGCCATCGGCCAGAACATCCACAGTTCCCATACCACCCCAGGTAGCACTGGTTCCACTCACCGTCTGCTCATCAATCAACAGGTTATGACCGGGCCCTTTTTGCTGGACTTTGTCCGTATGGTTCTCGAAACCGAAAGAAACCGCTATCGAACCCTGGGTCACAGCGTTAATGTTGATATCCGTTGCATTGTTATTTTCATCAGCCGCAGTACCCGTCTGCGCAGCGATAATAGGACCTGAAGCAACATCAGTCAAAGTCGCAACGGTAATGAAACGCTCACTGGTTTCCTGGGCCCATTGCACATCAATGGATCCAGAATCACCTGCGTTGACATCCAGCTCATACAGAGTGCTGCCGGTAACACCCGTTCCACCAGCAAACTGCGAGGTGGCAACCTGATTCATATCCGTTCCATTAAAGCGAACATAGGTTGGTGTCGTTGACGCGGCTGAGGAAGGTGCAAACCCGGCGATCACGAGGGACATGCGGTTGGCACTTCCGCTCATGCCCAGGTTTGTTACTGTACCAGCAGTTGGAATCAGGGCCGTTCCCAGCGCACCGCGCATGGTTCCGCCATCCGTGGTGTTATTGTTGCTGTGAATGGTATGACCTGGACCGGTTGCCGTAAACGAACCCGTGTCACCAGAAGTAGCGCCAAGGACCAACAATGTGTCGTCATTGAGCGTGGCCACTGTCGCATTGGATACGTTTCCAGAAGAGTTTTTGAAACCAACCCCGGCGACTTCCGGGCCACCGGGCTGAACATTTTCCAGGGTGACCACGTTGACCACCTGATAGCTCTGGGATGCCTGAGGCCAACCAATTGCGATCGGACCCGACTGCCCCGCCGTCACGTCAAGGTAAAACATGGTCGTTGCAGCTTCATAGGAGGAATTGGTTTGTTGCCCGAGAATCTTCTCCATGGCAACGCCGCCGAAAGAAGCGCTGGCTGCAGTCAGATCACCACTGCTGCTATCTTCTGTGGAGACTACCACTACCAGTTTGAGTGTGTTCTGTGGATTGGAAGCATTTGGAATTGTGTAAGTAGGGGTTGTGAAAGCCTTGGAAGCACCCCCTCCATTCGCATATTCCTGTGGATTGAGAACCGTGGGCGTACCACCTGAGAGGGTCGCTTCCGCACCCACACCGACAACCAGTTTCAGATGCCCACCAGCACCGGCAGATACCGTGTAATTCGCAATCGTTTCTTTATCATCAGCGGTGGCATCACCCTGATGCATCGGGTTGATCGCATTGACCGTACCAGATGGGCCATCTACCAGTTTGTATTCGTTGTTATCAACTTCCCACTGGCTCGGGTTATCAGCCGCCCAGCCAATGGCATCTCCATCATTAAAGTCATCAAATACACCGGCACCCGTTGGCGAAACAAATGAAATCGGTACCGAGGTGATAACCGATCTTAGCGTACCGTCGAGGTCCGTCCACTGCGCATCTGCTGACAGTGTGGTGGTGAAACTTGGAGTGACCCAGTTATAACTGATCGCTCCTACCGCCTCACCCTGGGAATCTGTTGTCACTGAATTTGAAGAAACCGAGACATTGGTAGGGTCTGTGACTCGCAAGTTGACATTCCAGTTATCAATCGCAGCACCTGCAGAATCCACTGCAGTTACGGTAAACGGTGTAGACGTTTCAGGACAAACAATTGGATTTTGCGAGGGCTGAATAGTCAATCGCCCGAAAGGAGCCAGCCCCAGGTTGCGCGGTGAAGCCTGCGCTGTCATCACCTGACGGCGATAGGAATCAGTGTAACCCCCAGTCGCTGCCTGAGGAGTTCCGCTTGTCTGGGTGGCTACGCTGCCATCAATATAGGAACCTGTATTGATAAAATGGGCATTTTCATCAGGATCCTTTGTTCGTACGGTGTATTCCATGTTCACCGTCCTGACGATAGGAAGCTTATTGTTTTCAACCCGGATCGGAAGGTCATTGAGCCCGTCGGTTTTTGTTGGGGCCGATCCATCCACTGCGTTCACTCCCATTTCATTGCCACTATGGTCGTAGAAACGAAAAACCAGATTATCAATATTTTCCGCGACCACGTAGCTGTCCAGGGTGCCATCCGCTTTAGGTGTAAATTGCAAAAGATTAAAGGGAGGGCCATTGAGAGAATAATTGACAGTGTAGGTGGCGGTTTCAGATGAAAGCAATTTCCCGTCTCCATTCATATCAAAATAAGCATCAAACGAAATGGATCGGTTGTTCGCCCCATTCACACTGGAGACAACATAGGTCAGAATTTCTTCACCCTCAACCACGCCGTCATCGTCAAGATCCGATACAGTGGTAACGTAATGGTCGCCACCGCTGAGAATTTTTCCACCCCGGATCACGTGATATCCAGCATTTTGGATAGCGCGGGTAACAAATTCCACTGCACCACGGCCGTTGGCCACCATTTTGGCCATATTGGTCTGGTTGGAAAAAGCCGCCCTTTGCTGGGTAAAAACCTGTGCAACCATTCCCAGCACCATAATGGAGATCGCCGATGCAATGATCAATTCCATTATGGTGAAACCACCCTGGTCATTCCATTTATATTGATTTCGTTTGAGGCATTTCATGATGTTCACCTGGTCGATTGGTTTATTCAACAAAACTGTCGCGTTCCATACTGTAGATCGCTGGCACAAAGGGTGGCCAGTAATCGGGATTGTCAAAATTGATATCCCAGCCATAGTTCCTTTGTGGAGCGTTGTAATAATGTCCACTCAACTGCCATTTGCTGGTTCCCTGGGCACTTTGCCAGAGGTTAATAAGAGAACCGTTGATGTTGAGGGGAATTTCGTTTCCTGAGGATCGTCCGCATGGAGTGTCGTCCCAGCATTCGTGCATCCGTGGGTAGTTAATGAAAGCACCACTCCAGATTGTGCCGTCAGTAGGAACTATTCCCGAGAATGCGGCCAGGTTCTGAGTTGTTTCAGATGGATTTGGAGACGTGCTCCCATTGCATACTTTCCGGTATACGCCTGGAGATGTCTGATCGATCCAGGAGTTGGACAATACGTTATAGGCATCGCCGATTACGGCCACACCGCTCAAGGGAGCATTGGTATTGAAGTCACCCTGAACATAGTATGGGTTGTCGGTTGCAACGGTGGTATTCATCAAAACACCAGGAAGCGAACCGGTTGCACCGTCGATAACTCGCAGACGAATGGCATGGAGCACACCTGAGGTGTTGTTTTGATAAGCTGCATTGGGTGACCGTGAAGTGTAGATCAATATCCCGTCCTCAGGTTCCGCAAGTCCAAGGTCAGCGAGATAGGCCTTGTACCAGGTTTCCAATGCATACAGGTCGATATCGGTCGTGCTGACCAAATCTCCCTCACGGCAATCGTTGAATGCATTCGGGTTATCCACAATAGGCGTGAGGAAAGGCACCATTGCGGTACCGGTAGAAGATTCTCCATTCGCGATCAAGGCCGTTACGTTTGTATTTGGTGTTGGCTCTGAAGCAAAAACCTGTATTCCGGAACCTGCTGCTACCAAGGGGCCGGTACCCACTATTTTCAGACCATGAACGGTAAGACGCTGAGGATTGGTCGAGCGATCCTCATAAAAGCCGCCGCGTACAAACTGTGTCCTGCCTGGAGCCTGTTTGACCGGGACGCCGATCTGGACATAGCCTTTATATTTTGATTCCACCAGAGAGACATCCGCAGCCACATCAGGATCAAATGAACGATCCACATCTTCACTTGGTGTCATATCAGCCTGTCCATCGGCTTCAGTTTTGAATTTCACCGGATTTACAGGATAACTGGGTGCGCCCGGTTTCCAGCCGTGTATTATTTTCCCCGCAACCGTCCAGGAATGTGGAGACATTTGATCGTCGGTGTCGTAGTTCCTGAAATTAAACGTGGAATGAGCTGCTGCATAAAGGTCCCCGTTGGTATGCACACGCCCCCAACTGTTCTGATGAGGTCCGGTATTGAGTTCGAGGTCAGCCGCATCCCCACTGCCGCCAAAAAACAGGAAATACTGTACGAGTGGCGTTTGCAGAACCCGCATGGTTTCCTTAAGAGTTTCAGTGGCACCACTGCCGTCTGTGGCAGTGGCTTTTCCTTCAACGTCAAACTGGTAAGCGTAGTGGGAGATAATATTGGGGCCGGTCTGGGTCTGATAGAAAAATCGGGCCGTACCTTGTTCCACCCGGTATTCCATGGTGAATCCATTCAGTTCACTAAAACCCACATCAGCAGCGACAACATCAACCCAGCCATTGGCATCACCACCAAAGTCTTTTGAGTTTGTGTACTCACTCAGATTTTCAAATTCCTGGAGAATGCGTCCGGCACCAACGTCCAAAGCCGTTTCTGCTGCGTAGTAGCCGCGGTTACCTTCGCGATGGGCTCCGGACGCCTGATAGTTCAGGTTGATAGCACTCATGGTACCGGCTGCGATGGTCGCGAGAACCGCCAGTATCATGAGAAAAACGATAATGGTTGCACCACGCTCTCCATCCAGCGAATGAAAATATCTGCCTTTGGGGCGGGTTTTATGGACGCTCATTGTCTTGTCTCCCTTAATGGAATCTGACATTTCTCTTATTCTTTATTGTTGAAAAATCTTTCGTCGATTCATAACGACTGACAAACTGACATCCTTTGGATGTCCCCTTGAATCAGTCCAACTGGTGACCACATCCACGCGAACAAACCGAATGAACTGTTGGTTTGCATCGGTAAAATCACCGCCCGTTCCCGGTGGTATGCTCAGGGTGGTTTTTCTTGTGAACTTGTCGAAAACTTCACCATTGCCGTTGTTGACATAGCGGGAATTGCCATCTTCTTTAAAAAATTTTTTCGGAGGTGTCGATCCCGGTATCGTGATGTCTGTGTACTCACCAACAAAATAATTAAACCCGTAGGTTCCACCCACCAGAGTATTCTCATTGGCTGCTACTGCTTTGAGCTCTTCAATTTTTTCTTTTGTCAGGAGTGTGGCCTGGGTCATGTCATTAGCATCTTTCTGGTAATCCATGACGGTTCCGATAGAAGTCATGAGACCTAAAATGCCCACCGAAAAAATGGCCATGCTGATCAAAACCTCAACCAGGGTAAAACCCGACTCCCTGTTATTTGGGCGGGACACCTTTTTATTCGATTGTGCTTTTATTAATTTTTTCATTTTATTAGCTCCAAGGCCCTGGTGTCGCGCCTGCTGAATATTTCACAACTTCAACATTTCCTGTAGCCTGCACAACCTTGACCGCCCGTTGATTTCCTTTAAAACCGGATAGTAAATCGGAACCTGGCACCATGTAGATCGCGCCACTGCGGTCTGCCCGACCTTGCGAAAGAAACTTGATCGTTGAGCCCCCGTTAAGGGCAACCGGGTTAGACACGGCCGTTCCCCACACCCCTAATACACCCGGCAATATTCCAAAAACCATTTCATTTTCCAGGGGAATGGTATCGACTGTTTCACCCAGATCAATGTTTCCGTCGTCATTTAGATCTTCATGGATGATATAGTTGTCATTGGTTGTCGAAAATGTAACGATCATTGTGCTGTTATTCCTGATGGCCCGCTGCTTGGCAGCCATAAGATTGAAATACAACCGACTGGCTTCTGAATCTGCCCGGTACTTGTATAACCAGACATTGAAACTGGGTATCGCCACCGATGAAAGTATTGCAATCATGGCGATCACGGTTAGTAGTTCAATCAGGGTAAAGCCTTTTTCATTTCCTCTCCACCGCGCCTCGCCCTCCAATTCCCTTAAGGAACTCTCCTGGCCTCTAGATGCGGTAGTGATTAAATCTTTCATTTTCTGTTTCCACTTGATGGTTGACATACAAGCCTTTCACAGCAATTATTAAGCCAAATTTTGCTTTATTATTAAAATAAATTTACTTAGACAAGTAACCCTTAATTTACAATGAGTTATTTTATCTAAATTTCACCTGACTTTTCCTTCATTAAAAAATTTATTTACATAATTTTTACCAAACCCGCAAATCCTTATAAATTTTCATACAGCTGGTGCCAAATTTTGCCCTCAAGTCCACTTTGACAACGGGGATACAGCGATGCCTGGGTTCTGATCGAGGGGTTGAATATATTATGAGGGAAAACGCTGGATTCTGTGAAAAAACTTAGTGCCTGCTCAGACTTTAGACGCTGAAATAGGGGGAACTCAAAACAGCTAATAAACCGGGGCCTTAAATAAAGGATTCCGAGGAAAAGTGAATACCTTCTTTTTACATTCAGGTTGTTGAGCATTCCGGACACCATTACGACCCGGTTTTCCTGATAGATAAATTTACGGAGAAAAAGCGCTTCGATTTGTACGGGTATCCTTTAACTGGATATATGCAAATCACCCAGAACTTTTAAAAGAGCCGATTCTTCCACGGAATCAACAATTTCAATGGTTCCCACCTTTCGTACCAGAATAAAGCGGATTTTATTACCCTGAGCCTTTTTATCATGACGCATGGAAGCAATATAATCCCCGGGATCAAATTGGGGTAGTTGTGTAGGCAATCCAAACCTTGCAATCAGGTTTTTTATGCGCTCCACAGTCTCATCATCACAATTACCTAGAAAACTCGATAACTCTGCTGCGAAGACCATTCCGATAGCAACGGCTTCACCATGTTTGAACCGGTCATAATGAGTTAATGCTTCAACGGCATGCCCCAGGGTGTGACCAAAATTCAGGACCATCCGGTAATTCGACTCACGCTCATCTTTTTCGACTACCTTCGCTTTGATTGCACATGAGGTCTGGATTAAATGAGCCAGGCAATCAGCATCCAATCCCAGGATAGAATCGACGTGCTCTTCAAGATAAGTAAACAGGTCCGGGTCCTCAATCACCCCGTATTTAACCACTTCTGCAAGACCACACCGGAATTCGTCTGGAGCCAGGGTTTTCAGGGTGTCAAGATCTGCTATAACCGCACGCGGCTGGTAAAAAGCGCCGATCATATTTTTTCCCAGTGGATGGTTAACTGCAGTTTTTCCACCCACGCTGCTGTCTACTTGAGACAAGAGAGTTGTTGGCACCTGGACATAAGGAACTCCGCGCTGATAGGTCGCTGCAACAAAGCCGGTGAGGTCTCCGATAACTCCACCTCCTAATGCAATCATTAAAGTTTTACGGTCAAAATTTCCCGCCAGGAGGTGATCGTAGACCCGGTTGGCATCTTCCAGAGTTTTATGAGCCTCTCCTTCAGGGATTTCCACAAAACTGAAATCGATGCCGAAGGCCTCCAGACTCTGCCTGACCTTTTCGCCATAGAGACGTTTTATTTCGGGATTGGTTATGACAACAGCCCGGCCGGGACGTTCAGGGATGAACTCAGCCAGTCGGGAGAGGAGGTCTCGGCCGATCAGGATATCGTAGCTCCTGTCGTCGAGGTCTATCCTCAACCGTTTCATGAATTGGGCTGTTCGGCTTTGATAATTGAGGGGGTCACAAAGATGAGGAGCTCATCTACAGTGTCACGCTCCAGGTTACTTTTAAACAGCAAACCCAGAATCGGGATATCTGCAAGATAAGGAATTGCCCGACGGTTTTCTACCTGAGTCCTTTGATGCAAACCGCCCAGAATTGCCGTGCCACCGTCAACCACCAGAACTTCTGTAACGGCTTCACGGGTATCGATTCTCGGAGCGCCACCGACTGTGTTGGCAAAGTCGGGAGAGTTCTGTTGCGCCGTCACCTGCAAATATACTTTTTGATCGGCAGTGATATGCGGGGTCACCAATAGTTCCAGGTTGGCATCGACAAATTCAGTTTTCACACCTTCATTCTGCGAAAACGTCTGGAATGGAATTCTCTCACCCTGTCGAATCTTGGCTTGTTTGTTATCCGCAGTAGAGACTTTTGGGTTTGCAATGGTTCGGCTCTTACCCTGACGTTCCATGGCAGACAACTGTACATCCAGAGTATGATCACCATCCCGACTGAGAAGACTGGAGGCAAGCCCCAGAAATGGTAGCTGTTCAGTAGCAAGATCCACCATAAAACCATTATTGATCCCGCCGTTTCCACCAAGCCCTGCAGCATCAAACCCTGCCCCACCACCCGAAGAAAGAACACCGGAACCTGCCGCCGCACCTGTGGTGATAATAGTGTTGGGGAATTGAGGATTTCGCGTTGTGATCGTAGAAAAACCCCACTGAATACCCAGTTCCTGCAGGAAGTTCCGGTTGATCTGAACTATTTTGGAAGCAATCTGCACCTGGGGTGTCGGAATATCCAGGTTCCTCACCACACCGATAAGATCCTTGATCATCTCTTCCGTATCCATCATGACCAGAGTATTAGTCCGTTCGTTGAAGGTTACAGTTCCCGCAGCAGTCTGCAGGGCTTTAACCCGGGTCGCGACTTCCTGAAGGTTTGCATAATTGATACGGATCATTTCGGTGACCATCTCTCCTCGATCCTTGGCAGTCCGAAATGATTCTTTTGTATCCACGCGGATGATATTCTCGTCGCACACTCTTCCCAGCACAGCATTATCAAGGACAATATCCAGCGCCAGTCCCCAGGGGACATCGTTCAACATCACGGTTGTATTTCCCTGGATTTCAGGAGCCATGACAATATTCATGCCCGAAACCTCAGAAATGATCTGCATCACATCTTCAATAGGGGCTTCCTGGAAGTCCAGTGACAGGGGAGTCTGATTCTTTTCAAAAATAGATTCACAGGCATCAATGAAACTGCTCGAGGTAACGACAGCCTTATTCTTGCCTGTATTGCCCATACTCCAGACCGGATTAACTGCAAGAAGCAATATCGAGGCTACGGCTCCAAACAGGGAACCGCATTTCATTAATTTGTATTCCAACCTGTTCCACCTGGTCATAGTATTTTCCTTTTTTACAAAGTCCTTATAGCCTGCTCGTTCAAATCCCTGAGAAGCTTCAGGAGTCCAGTCCTTTGACAATGGTTGGTTTTATAAGAATCAGCAACTCACTGATATTGTCAGAATCCGCATTACTCTTGAACAATTGCCCAATGATCGGAATTTCAGAAGCGTAGGGAATAGCCCGGGTTGTATCCGTCACCCGTTTCTGAAACAATCCGCCGATGACCGCTGTATCTTTGTCACCGACCAGAAGTTCAGTGAAAGCTTCTTTGGTCAGGATTACCGGCGTACCCCCAACATTCCTGACCGGATCAGGCGTATTTTGCTGTGCCGCTACTTTCATATAGACCATATCTTCTGAAGTGATCTGAGGGGTTACCTTGAGCTCGATCACCGCATCAATAAATTCAATCTTGGTTCCTTCTGCAGGGTCCGTAGTCTGGAATGGAAGACGCGTACCACTCCTGATCTTGGCTTCTTTGTTATTCAGAGTTGTTACTTTTGGAGAAGCCACTGTTTTGGATTTACCCTGTCGTTCCAGAGCACTCAACTGAAGATCCAGAGTCACATCTCCACCCAGAGCCCGGAGAGAGGTTGCAATGCCACCAAAAGGAGTGCCCACCGTTGCAAGATCCACGATGAACCCTGGAGTTAACCGAGGAGTTGCCAATTGGGCGGTTGCTGGAAGATTTCCCGGAGTACCCCCAAGGTCAACTCTACCGGCACCCACCGGCGCTGAAAGAGCACCATCACCCACTGCGGCACCACTAAACGCAATTGCATTTGGAAAATCCGGGTTTCGGAAAGCCACACCGTCGAATCCCCACTGGATACCAATCTCCTGAAGAAAATCCCTGTTGATCTGGATAATCTTGGATTCGATCTGAACCTGAGTGGTCGGTTGATCAAGATTATTAATGACGGTCATCATGTCGAGAACACTGGTTTCCGTATCGGTAACGATTATCGAGTTTGTCCTCTTATCGGAAACGACCTTGCCAAAATTTGACTTCATTTTGTCCAGATTCTTGATCACTTCGTCCGGATCGCCATAATTCAACCTGACCATCTGGGTGATCAAAGGCTGATTGAACCGCTCGGCGATCAAATCGTCTTCAAGTCCAATCCGAACCACATTCCCTTCGCATTTTCTTCCCAGTTTGTAGTTTGCAAGAATCAGTTCGAGTACATTTTTCCATGCAACGGCATCAACCTTCATGGTCACTGTTCCACTAACTGATTGGGAAACCACCAGATTGACGTTTTCACTCTCTGCAAGAAAGCGAAAAATGTTTCTCAATTCTGCATTCTGGAACTCAACCTTTATCAACCGGTCTTTTTCATTCAGTATGCTGTCACAGATGTCCGAGCTGAGTTCCGTCGGCTGAAAGCCTGGAACACCACGAGTATTCATGGATCCCATTTCCGGGTTCATTTCCGGATCGGCGGTTTCATCCTTCATTACCGGCATCTTTTCCGGTTCAGGTGCCGCCGCCTGCATTTCTGCACCTTTCAGCTTTATCACCAGCTTATTGCTTTCCGGCTTCTGGATTTCATAAACAGCTGTAGAAGCCAGATCAAATTCCAGGCGTTGAACCGCCGCATCATCAAAATAAAGAGGGCGAATGGACTTGACGACACCTTTATTGATATCCGTCAACCCTGAAACGCTTGTGGTCTCCATATTCTGAAAATCCAGTACCAGACGGAGGGGGTCCATCAGTTTAAAGGCCGTGTATTGAAGATCCCCTGTCGCTTCTACCTCTACGGTAACCTCATCGCCTGCTGTTTCTGTGCGGATATCGGTTATCGTGGCACGGGATGGCTCATTGTTTTCTGCACTTTCAGTCGAACCCGCCTGCGCCACCATTTCTTCCGGGACTTCTGCAGGAGCAGTCGCAGCCAATACAGGGACCATTCCCCAGGTTAAAACGACCAATAGTCCGGCTAAGCCAAGTCTCCAGGTTGTTTGTTTCACGGCCTTCCCCTAGTTTATTTTTCTTCGGAACCTTCCGGATCGGCAAATGCAATAAACTGCACTGTCGACAGGATGTTTCCTTCATGATCGCGGGCCCTTTCGACCACTTCGATACGTTCTTCATTAATTGATTCCACGACTCCAAAATTAGGCCCTATCAACATTCCTTTTTTTACTGTGTAACCTTTTGAGTCGGTGGCCTGGATCAGTCCCACGTTTTCTATCCCGTTATCCATCAAACCTACCAGTTGGAGGTTTCCGTAACCTACCTGCAACGGCGTGAGAACCGAGTTGGCCATCACGTCTTTCGCTTTTTCTATTAATGCCTGGTAGCGGGACACCTCTTCCTCAAATTCTTCATCGGACAACGCTTCCAGTTCTGTTCGCTCCTGAAACAATTTGCCGTAGAACTCCAGATCCTGATAAAGCTGAGGATCGATCTCTTTCAACTGGTTGTAAGCCTCCAGCGGAATTGTCTCGAATCTTTTATCCGTCCCTACAAAGCGATCAACCGGGACAGGAACCTCTTCCACCTTTTCTTTCTTTTCCTTATCCATACCAGCGTAGATAAGAGGCTGGAACGGATCACGTTTCCGGACAAAAAGCTGGCGAATTCCGGGAGGAAACATTTTATAAAGAATTTCTTTTTCACCTTTGCCCGCTTCAAATGCTTTCATTACAGAGGCCACGCGCATACGCGCCTGCTGATTCATACGGTCCTGGGCATCCATCTGGCCACGGTTGCGGGTCCTCTGGTACCAGCGACCGGCAGAAGATTCATAGAACTTCACCAGCTCTTTAAAACGATCATCAGGCATTTCCCTGTAAATTCGGGACAGGAACATGATATGTAATGTTTTGATGTATTCAGGAAGGTCTTCCTTAACTATTTTTTCTTTATCGTCAGATGGCCCCTGGTTGTAATACGGTTTCAAAGGGGAAGCCACTGCCAGTATTGAACTGTTGACCCTCATACCAAGACTCACCAGATCCCGCGCCCTCAGCATCCGTCCGGTAAGAAACAACCGTTGACCCGTGGGAAGGTTTTCAGGTCCCATTTTTTCTCGATAATGTCCCAGAAAATCCTTTCCACGCGATAAAAACCAGAGGTAATCGTTCAAAAACTGTACTTCCATCTGAACCGACTGTTGCCCCAATGGGGTGGCAAGAAATTCCAACACCTTATGGGCATGCTGTGAATTCAGGTCTTTTTGAAAACGGCGTTGAATCGCGTCAAAATATTCTTCAGAATCAAAGGTTCCCTGGTAGAGTTCCCGAATCAGTTTCAGTTTACCGTCGGGAGCCACCATATAAAGAAGAGATAAGGGGTCTGAAAACATTTCGGTAGGCAATTCGGATTCCGCCATGAAAGCTTTGGCTGCATCCAGCCCGCTGTCTGCCAATAATTGGCGGACCAGCCCATTGCTGGCCCCGACCGAACTGGCTGGTGCCTGTGCACCAATGGCTGAGCCACTCAAAACACCGACTACCAAAACCGTTAGCAGAAATAACCGGATATTTTTTTGGATTGTTTGCATTACCTGAATCATCCCGTTTGGATCATGCATGATTGAATCAGCTCCTGTCTCCGGCAAAAGCGTAAATTGTCGCCTTGATGCTTGTCTGGATACCTTCAACAGATTTAACCTCCACCTTGCCAGTGTCCTCATTCACAATCTGCCTTTTGGTCATTTTCGAATTCATTGCCAATTCCTTAACATCAACCACCTGCAGAAGATTCTGAAGCCAGTCGAAAAACCCAAGGGTGTTGTAGAATCCCCCGTTGATTTTGACTTCCAATGGGACCTCGCTGTAAAAATCAAGCTTATTGATTTGATGGCCAATTTTGAAGTCTGCGATCTGCACACCCAGAACAGTTCCAATGTCGGTTACCCGGTGGAGCAGTTCAGGCAACTCGGATTCGAGAGGCAGCACCCTGCTGGCTTCCACCAGATCCGCCTTCAAGGTTGAAATGGACCTGACCAAAACAGGCTTTCCAGCAATCGCAGTCTGGTACTGCAGGAATGTGGCATCCAACTCTGTTTTCTTTTTCACATGAGCCGCATACTCTTCTTCTTTCTGCAAATGGAATGTAAAAAAGTACGCCCCAAAAATAAGACCTCCGATGAGCAGACCAAGGAAAATAAACTGGATCTTGGTCATCCTCGCCAGAGCGGCATACGGTAAGCTGTCAAATAACTTTTCCATAAGTCCTCTCTTATTTTTTGGGTTTGGGTCCCGTGCCCGCGACATGGGCATACACGATAAAAGTCCGCACCGGTCGGTTGGCAACCCAACCCTGCTTGCTGGAATGCATGAGCACATGGTCGAGATAGCTCAAAGTCTCCAGACCTTCCATAAATCTAACCACACCCCGATCCGATGAAGCCTTACCTTGAAACTTCACAAAAAGATGGGGATCTTCTGTACTTGGGCCTTTTTTACTTTTTTCGATGAACAGGATGGGAACGTTTCCACTTCTAAGTTTGGCTTCCGTGGCTTGTTCAATTTTGCTCAACCAGACACCCGACGGGGTCACCTGGCCAACATCTTCCATCAATTTTGCAAAGGGAATTTTGGATGCACGCAAATCGGACAGACTGGTAATTTTTTTATTGAGAGTGCCCTGTTCCGCTTTGAGTTTCTGGACTGCATCAAATTGAGGTTTGATCTGGTCTACCTTCATTTGGGCTGCCACCATCTCGGATTCAGCCGAACTGACACGGGCGATGTCTGCAAAAACGGCCATTACGGTAACGACTATCGCACCTCCAATAATCATCATCGCAGTCACCACCATCTTCTGGACGGTGACTTCCTGTGCAACTCGCTGGTAATCGTAAAGATTGATTTTGATCATATGTAGTCAAACCTTCTGGTTGCAAGACCTGCAACAACCGAGGCCAAAGGGGCCATCTGGTTTATGCTTTCACGGTCAAATTTCCTTGGGTTGATCTTCACCGTTTCCAACGGATTGAATACTTCCACCGAAACTGCCAGGCGATCCGAAAGCAGGTTATCCACACCCGGAATCATGGCGCCCCCTCCACTAATGAATACCTGCTCAATGGTGCTGTTTGAGGTAGAACTGAAAAATTCAAAAGACTTCTGGACCTCGTCAATGATCCCATCGAAAGAATCAACAATTTTGTCGATGACTTCCTGACGGTCAATGCTGTCCGGGATAATACCCTGCTTGAGCCCCTCGGTTTCATTGAAATCCAGGCCGTAATCCTTGCCTAATTGATAGGTCAAAACACTGCCACCCAGCGGGATGTCCCGGGTAAAAAAGGAAATTCCATCAAGGAGCAGGTTGACATGGGTGAACGAATTACCAAGGTCAACAACGGCAACCCCACCCATCGTTTCAAGGTCACGCTGGATCGCGAGAGCGTTGGATACTGCAAAAACATCGAGGTCGATGATCACAGGCTTCAGTCCTGCCGCCGTCAACACATCCGACCGATTGTCAATGAGGTCGTTTTGCACGGCCACCAGGAGGATGTCTTCTTTTTCCTCTTCATCCAGGCCGCCGAATTCATCTCCGGCACCCCCCTGAATATCGAGTTTCTGATAGTCCAGACGGACATCGTCAATTTCAAACGGAATATACTGCTCCGCTTCCTGAGCGATGGATTCTTCCAGCTCTTCATCAGGCAAAACCGGCATCTGGATCTTTTTAATGATGACCGATTCTCCGGAAAGGGAGGAAACGGCAAACCGGGTGTCCACCTTTTCCGCCTTCACCAGGCGAGACAAGGCATCCGCAACAGCCTCTTCATCCCGAACCATACCGTCAGTGACAGCATCAGGCTCAAGAGGCATGACCCCGAAAGCGGTCAATTCATATCGACTTCCGGACCCCTGAAGCTGTGCCAGCTTTACCGAGCTTGAACCGATATCAATGGCCAATAAAGGTGTTTTCGCTGTAAGGAACATGTGTCTTTCCTGTCCTTGTTTCGGCAGCGCCCTGGCGCTCCGAGATGTTCGATTCCCCGCTCCAGCATCACTTTTGACGGTCCCTGCCTGGGCCTCATCAAAAAGCTTCTCCGAAGCGGGTAACCCTGGATTCTCTCAAGTCGGTCTCCCCACCCACTCAAAGAGTTGCTCCATCAGATTACAAATCCGATTTTTTCTTCCTTCGAACAACCTTTTTCTTGATGCTTTTTTTCTTGCCTGCCGAAGCTTCTTCATCAATGAAGATCTTCGTCCGTTCGCCCAGCTTGTAGCCCAAAGCAAGGATGATCTTCCGCTTGGTATCCAAACGGCAGTCATTTCCTTTCTCAATCCGATCGATGGTCTGGACCGTGACATTGGCCTTGCGAGCCAGTTCGGCCTTGCTCATCATCTTGGATTCCCGGATTACCTGGACATTGTTATTCACATTGGCCACAGTTTTTCCCCTCCAGATAGAGAGACGGGTTGAATCTAAATATTAAAAATTTGTACCTTCTTTTCGTGGATGGGAGCTAATATACTTCAACTTTGGATACTTGTCAATAACAATTTTAAATTAATTTAAAAGAAATTAATTAATAGTAAATTTATATAAATTTATATAAATTGATACCCGCCTTAAAAATCGCCGGGGAGCCCAAAATATCAGGGGTTTCCCTTCTCCCCAGCCCAAATTTCCGTTACAATCGCTTTCATGAAACAACTCTATCTTGAAACTTTCGGCTGCCAGATGAACGTCGCCGACTCCGACCGCATGGAACAGCTCCTGTTCCAGGACGGCTACCGCTGTACCTCGCACCGGGAGGCGGCAGATGTAGTCCTCATCAACACCTGCGCCATTCGCGAAAAGGCCGAACAAAAGGTCTTTTCCCTGTTCGGCCAGCTCAAACCGATAAAACAGCAGAATCCGGATGTGATCCTCGGTCTCACCGGTTGCCTGGCTCAACAGGAACAGGACAGCCTGCTCGCGAAAATGCCCTTCCTGGATTTCATCCTGGGACCGGATGCCATCGAGTCGGTGCCGGATGCTGTAGAAAAAGCACGTCAATCCCGAACCACACTCATCAACACGGACTTTGACCGCGAGAAAAAATACTCGATTCCAGCGCTCGACGGATCCCGCATCACCGGTCCGGTTGCCTACGTCAACATCATCAAGGGCTGCGACAAGTTTTGTTCGTTCTGCGTAGTGCCCAACACACGCGGGCGGGAGAAATCGCGTTCGGAAAATGAAATATACGAAGAAGTACGCCAACTGGTCGCTGCAGGTGCACGCGAAATCATTCTGCTCGGCCAGAACGTCAACTCCTACGGCAAGATCGGGCTGGATAAGCCCCTGACGTTTCACGAGCTGTTGCGCGGAGTCGCGGCCATACCGGGCGTCGAACGTCTGCGGTTCACGTCAAGTCATCCGATGGACATGACTCGCGATGTGATCGATGCCTACCGCGATCTGCCCAACCTTATGAATCACATGCACCTGCCGGTGCAAAGCGGATCAGACGCCGTGCTGTATCGCATGCGGCGACACCACACAGTGGAAAACTACATCGACCTGATTGACGAACTAAAAAGTGAGGTGCCCGGCATCGCCATGACCACGGATCTCATCGTTGGTTTCCCGGGCGAAACCGATGCGGATTTTGAAAACACCTTAACGTTGATGAAACGGATCGGTTTCCATAACAGTTATATGTTTGCCTACAGTCCGCGGCCCTTCACCCCGGCGGCGGAGTATGAAGATTCAGTTCCGCACGAAGTCAAACACGAACGCCTTCAGCGCGTCATCCAACTGCAGGCGGAACTTGCGAATGAGGCGGGTCAGGGTTTTCTGGGCCGTGAGGTGGAAGTGATGGTGGAAAGTGCGAGCGAAAAACCGGGCATCGACTATCGCGGACGCAACCCGGAATACTGGAATGTGATGATGGCTTGTCCGGATGAAACACTGGAACCGGGCGACATTGTAAAAGTAAAAATCGACCACGCTTCAGGCCATGCGCTCAAAGGCCAATGGGTAACTACGGTAAAACCTGCGTTGCATTCAACCACTGTATAACTACTTGCGGTTTCAAAGTCTTCAAGAAAACCTGGATAATTTATCCATAGTTCATACTCAAAATATACTGATTCAAAACCAGCTTTAAAATTGCAATACCAATCCCAAACAAGTCATTCTGAACTTAGCCCAGCGGAGTGAAGAATCTCGCCTTTACTTTTGATTTAATACTTATTCCTGGACCGTGTTGTGACTAGACTCCCCTTCTTTTCATACGGGTTCCGCCCGTTCTTCTTCAGTGCTGCACTGTTTGCCGGGACAGCGATTCCCGTCTGGGCCATCATTCTTTCCGGTGCGAACAGTGCCGAGTTTTTGTATGGTCCGCGCGAATGGCATGTTCACGAGATGGTCTTCGGGTTTTTGTCCGCCATTATCGCGGGTTTCCTGTTCACGGCCATGCCAAACTGGACCGACCGCCCTCCTGTAAAAGGAAAGCTGCTGATCGTTTTCTGGGGCCTGTGGCTGGCTGGCCGACTGGTCATCGCCAAACCCTGGCTGCCAGACATGGTATGCGTCCTGGTCGACGTCCTGTTTCTGATTGGAGTCGCCGGTATCGTCTGGCGCGAAATCGCAATCGGGAAAGCCTGGGACCGATCGCCCATCGGCGTGTTAATCAGCCTCTACGCCCTCGCCAATATTCTGTTCCACGGGTTGGCGCTCAGCGACTCTTCGACAGAACTCGCCGAGCGCATGGGACTCACGATCATCATCCTCCTCTTGTCTTTGATTGGTGGAAAGGTGACTCCGGGTTTTACCGAAGATTTTTTGGAGGATCACAATCTTCCGCAACGGCCCCCGGATTTTTCCGGCATCGACAAGGCCACCATTCTATTGACCCTCATCGCGGGGATCAGCTGGATTGTCCAACCACTGACTCATACAACGGGATGGTTACTGCTCACAGCGGGAATCATGCACCTTATCCGTCTGTCCCGGTGGTACGGTTGGCGGACCTGGCGCGAACCTCTGGTGTTGATCCTGCACGTGGGTTATGGATGGCTCGCAATGGCCTTGATCATTCTGGGAGCGGCCGCTCTCGGGGTTGGATTTTATCTGGGTGAAGCTATACATGCACTGACGACAGGGGCTATTGGATCCATGACACTCGCCATCATGACCCGTGCCAGTCTCGGCCATACCGGACGCCCCAAATACGCGGGGCCGGGAACAATCATGATGTACAGCCTTGTGAACCTGGGTGCACTGCTCAGAGTCTTTGGTCCGGCCACACCGATCCCCACATTTTTCGTTTATAACTTTTCAGCGATGGCCTGGAGTGGAGGCTATTTACTGTTCGCCATTATCTACGGCAAATTTCTCCTGAGCCCAAGTCTGGATGAAGAATGACTCTAAATTATTTTTTAACTGTGGTATTGACGTTCTGCTAAAGAGATCAACTTTTTATATCCAAATTCTTGTGCCGCATCATACGCATAATTGTAAGCAGTTTCATTTTCTCTTTGGATTTCTAAAATAATATAGGGCTTCACCCTCGGGTCTTTTCGCCTCGCAAGTCCCACCAACACTTCTCCACGAGTATCTGTATCTGAATCTTCAAGTCGCTCAAAAAGAGCTTTACGAATGGCAGGGGTATCCGAATTAATCTGTTGTGCAAACCCAAAAGTTGCCCAGTCGCGCACCTCGGCAGATCTGTCACGTGAAAAGGCGAGATTCTTCGCGGAGTTTATCCTGAGCTTGTCGAAGGGCTCAGAATGACACCAAAACATTTTCTAAGTGGCATTTACTCCTCCGGTGAGGAGCTAGTAGATTCCGAGGCGGTAATAAACGTCTTCTTCGAGGCGGTCGAGGTGGGGTTGCATTACTTTGAGGCCCAGCCGTATGTCGCGTATGGACTTCACATCCGGTGGGCGCGGACGGTCGGCCAGTTTCTTCAGGGCGTCGGCACAAAACGTGTCGAGGTCAGCCAGCTGATCGAGGATCGTTTCGGGCAGGTCCGGCAACGTCACTTCCTGTTCTTCAAAGTAACGCAGGATTTCAATCAATCGCAGTTTGATAAACGTCGTCCGCATACGGAGTTGCGTGACCAGTTTCGGCTCGGGCGTTTTTAAATCGGCGCAAACAGCGTTCAGCAGAACACGCAGTTTTCGGTAAAACGCGTTGTGCTGTTTCTTGCTGTGGAAATTATCTTTCTTGCCCTCGAACAACAGTTGAAATACGGCTTCCACGTTGAAATCGTCTTCACCCATCAGCGCATATAAAATTGCCTTGAACTCAGGTTCGCTGAACGCCAGACCCATGTCCTGAAAAATGGCATCAAGCGATCCAGTACTGCCATTCGGCATGCGCGGCGCTTCCTCCCACATGATTTCATCCGGCAAGGAGGCTTCCAGCGGGGCGAAGTGGAGTCCGCGGTCGGCTCCTCGGTAGACCGACAGGTGGTTCAGCGACTCCACCAGTTCTGTCAATGAAAAGGCCGGCGGATTGAGTTGATCCTTATCCAACGCGAAGATGGATTGAAGCAACTGTTTTTCGAGTCCGACTGGCTTGGATCCGCCCTCTTCCCATTGGCGCTTCATCGTATTTTCAAGCGCTACATGGAACGCGCGCAGGCGCAGTCGATCACGCCGCAACTCTTCCTTTGGATATATTTCAAACTGAAATCGGCCGGTGTGGTAATCCTGAAGGGTAACTTTCAGCGCGTCACCGGATTTCAAAGCTCCGCTTTCGATGAGTGACGACAGGTCCCAAACGGTGAGATCGATTTTACTTTTACCCGGCAGCCGTTCGTTGATGCGAATGCGATCCGGGAAATGGGTTTCCCCTGCGTATTCGAAATGCGTCAGCACCTCTTCAATGTAAAATGATTCGCGCTTTTTTTTCATCTCGCGTCCACCAACATCGTGAAACACCGGATCCTCCTCGCTCAATTCGCCGGATAGAAACGGGATCACCTGATGACCCGGGATGAATACCTGTCGCTGCCACTCCATCGCGCTGAACTTGATAAGCAACGGCACATGACCGATGCGTTCCAGCACAAGACGATATGGCAAATAACCGCCTTCGGGTGTCTCGATCAGCAGGTGATGATCCTGCAAATTCTGTTTCAGACCTTCGAGAGTCGATGGAGCGATACGCCGACGCCAATTGTCCTTAACGCGCTCGAGATATTCTTCGGTGGAAAAGGGAGCAGACGATTCTTCGATGAGAGTTTCGGCCAGGGACTTTAAGGTACGGGAAGAGGGCATGGGGTCATTCCTGAATGGCTTGAGCAAGCCGAGAGCGGAGATTGATGACCCACCTTCGAGAACTCGAGGCGGGATTGCAGACCTACAGAAAATGCGAGACAATCTTAACATAAATTGAGCCTGCGATTAACCCCCGAAGACTTCAAAAATTTTTAAATTTTCCTACACAGAATCTACAATTCGGGGTTGAAAGAATTATAATAGGGGCATCATTTAGTGAATTAATTTGAAAAACCGGCTAACAGGAGGAACCCCGATGCCTACGGATCAGGAATATGAAATCCAGTGCCGCACCATTTTTAAACGGCTGAACACCCGAAAAAAATTCAAAATCGCCTCTATCGAGGGTACCCATATCATCGTGGAGCAGGATGAGGAAATCTGCGGACAGAAGGAACCGCGCCAGTTTGAGTTTGATTCTACAAAAGCGCTTGAGGATTTTGTCACCCAGGAAAACCAGATCGAACGCGAAATCTCAACACAACTGAGCGGCAACGACATGCCGTATCGGTAGGACTCGTCGCGCAACGAATAAAAAATGAACACCGCCTCAAAAGACAAAACGCCGCACTGTCCCACCTGCCGCAAAAAGACTGGGCAGGAGGGCAACTCTTACTTCCCTTTCTGCACCGAACGCTGCCAGCTTCAAGACCTCGGCAAATGGCTCGACAATGGCTACAGCATCCCGGGGTCCTACGCAGACGGCGAACGCGAAACACTTCCAGATAGTGACGAGGAAAATTGGTAGAAACACTTAATTAAATATTGCCAGCCCCATCGCACAAAAACTTTTTTGAAAACCCGTCATCGCGAGCGACCAGAGGGAGCGTGGCCAAGGTGTTTTTCCTAAGCTTTAGTGCCCCGAAGGGGTAGATCCAGAGGTTTTTCCCAGTTACCACCGGGCGTTGCCCGGCTGGGTGCCCTATTGGTTCGAGTTTTCCGCGAAGGATCTGGCACGACGGGTTAAGAAAAATATCCCTGCAGAAGGCAGAATTCTGGAAGTAGCCAGATGAACCGGAATCTCAACGCAATTTCTGCGACAGCCCCTCCCCGATCAGATTCAAATTGTCGCTACCGACCTGAATCCATCCATGCTTGACTTTGCAAAAGAATAGCGTGGCCATTTACACGGCGTAACGTTTAAAACAGCCAGTGCCCTGTCCCTGACATTTGAGGATCATGCGTTTGACCCGGTTGTGTGCCAGTTCGGCATCATGTTCTTTCCGGACAAACTGGCGGGACTCACTGAAATGGCGGGGACTTTAAAACTGGGATGGGTTTGATGACCGGATTGTCGCCGGACAGCATTGGGTTTGACAAAGCGGCTGATCCTCCTACCCAGAGCATGATGAATCTTGCGCGGGAAGGGCTTCGCACAAAAAAAACCACGAATTAATAAGACTGGCTCTTCAAACGGATCAACGTTAGTCAATCGCTCTCTCAATCGATTGCTGGATTAATTCAGCGGCGTGCTCAGCCCCGGCCCAGCCATCCAGCTCAACCCATTTACCGGATTCCAGATCCTTGTAGCGTGAAAAGAAATGGGATATCTGATCCAGCAGCATATTGGGCAATTCTGTATATTCTTTGACGTGTTTGTAATAAGGATTCAGGGCATTCACCGGCACTGCCAGGATTTTTTCGTCCGCCCCCTTTTCATCTTCCATTTTCAAAACTCCGACCGGTCGACATCGGACGATGCACCCGGATAAAAACTCCACTGGCGACGCGACCAGCACATCAATCGGGTCTCCATCTTCTGAAAGCGTGTGGGGTATGAATCCGTAGTTGCAGGGATAGCGCATGGAGGTGTGCATCACCCGGTCAACAAACAGGGCACCGGAATTCTTGTCCATTTCGTATTTAACCGGCTCACGGCCAAACGGGACTTCGATGATCACGTTAACATCCCAGGGCGGAGCTTCACCAATCGGTATTTCATTTATGTTCATATAAAGGTCACTTCTTTTGGAGGGTGGAATTTCTTCCGGGGTTAGTTATGGGTTCAACAATCCCGCTTATTCTAAGTCTATTGTGAGAAAAAGATAAGGGGTGTTTAAGGAATAAATGAAACGCAGCGTTGATGGCGGGGTTTCTCACGGGGATGCGGGTGAAAAAAAAATGGATATCTTCTTTCAGCCTTTTGCAAGTGTATTTCCTTAGCGGACGACCAGATAGTGCCCTATTATCGCTGTGTCTGGTCGCACTCATCCAGTGATGCATCTTTCCAATACTTGTGCGATATCCAGACGGCATTTTTTCCCGGTTAATACAGCCACAGTTATTAAGAGGTCTTTACATAACCTCAAAATCAAAGTCCAGGGCAAGATTCGGAGTTTTTTCATGGGCCTGACGAAGGGCTTCGCTCAGACAGGCATTGCACTGGTTTAATGCGTCACCCGGAGCCTGGAGCCCGTTCTTGTTGCTGAGCTTGTCGAATGGAAGGGTGAGAAGGGTGACCTCCTTAAATATTTGCAATGCCAGGAAACACTTATGCGAAGCTCTCGTTTACGAAGCAAGACAGCCTAAGGAGCCAGTATAGAAGGTGGAATTCAAACCACCCCACCCTCTTCGGGACACTGATCTTTGGTCAATTCAATTTTTTCCACCTTTTCATTCAAAAAAATCTATGGATCAAATTTTTTAAATCGTTATTTGCGAAGAATCATCTTTATACTATGGCAAAAACTTATGCCTGGTTTTCTGGTTAGATTTTCAAAGGAAACTTGCAGAAACGAGCCATAAATAAATTGAATTTTAAATTGCAACCATCCAATTTAAAGCGGTTTATGGAAATTTCAAACATTAAAACAGGTATTAAAAATATATAGACCATGACCCTCCCGATTCTTATTCCTCTCTTTCCTCTTCTAGCCGGGCTTTTAATCTGGGTCTATGGCAACCGCATGCCCAACCATGTGGCCAAGGTCGGGATTATTGCCACTTCTATATCCTGCCTGATTTCTGCCTGGACTCTCTATTATGTAAGCAACGAGGGAACAGTCCGGTTTGTTTTCTGGACATTGAGTTCTGAGGGTTCTGCTATTTTGAAGATTGGCATGCTGGTCGATCGTCTCACGGCCACCATGATGATGCTGATCACGAGCGTCAGTGTCGTCATTCATGTCTATTCGGTCCGGTATCTGGAAGGAGATAATGGTTACGTCCGGTTTTTTGGGCTATTGAGCTTCATGACCTTTGTCATCCTCTCACTCGTTTCCAGTCCGAACCTGTTCATGCTGTTCATGTTCTGGCAGTTATTGAGTCTCGCTCTATACCTTATTCTTAATTTTAATTTTTCCCATCCCGACGCTTGCCGCAATGCGTTTAAAACGTTTTTTGTCCATCGCGTGGGAGACGTGAGCTTTCTCTGTGGATTGTTTCTTGCCTATAAATATTTTGGAACCCTGGAATTTAATGAACTCTTTGCAGCAGCGGCAGAAAATCCATACACGGTTTCTTTATTACCGGGGAACTTGTTTGAAATCGATGTCATTGCTCTGATTGGACTCCTCATATTTGTTGGCGCAATGGCCAAATCTTCACAATTCCCTTTACACGTGTGGTTGCCCGACACCATGGATTCGCCCACCCCCGTTTCGGCTCTTATGCATGCAGGAATTATCAATGCCGGCGGATTTCTATTGAACCGGTTGGCTCCGTTTTATGCTCTCTCGTCGACAACGCTTCATATTGTATTTTTGATAGGAGTTTTGACGGTTCTGCTGGGAGCCTCCATGATGCTGGCTCAAAACGACATCAAGAAAACTCTTGGGTTTTCCACGATGGGGCAAATGGGTTACATGATTATGGAATGTGGACTGGGGGCATTTGCCCTGGCAATTTTTCATTTAATTGCCCACGGTCTTTTTAAAGCGACCTTGTTTCTGGGAGCAGGAACCGGCATCCATGCTTCACGGGAAGAACCAAAGCTTCCCCATTCTTCAGAACATATAATTGAGGAAAACAAATCTTCCACCCATTTAACCTGGGTAACGGGGTTAGTGGTCACGTTGTTGATGCCGCTTGTGATTCTTATGATCGCCCACGACATGCTGGAAATACCTCTGCAGGATGCACACGGTGCGGTTATCTTCCTCTTCTTCGGTTGGGTAACGGCTTCCCAGGTCATGTTCAGCTTATATCGTCTTCAAGCCGTCGATTCCTGGAAAGTCGCATGCACAATGATCGGTGCATTGTTTTTCATTGGATTTGTTTACCTGTGGGCTGGAGAGGAATTCACACATTTCCTTTACCCTGAACCGGGGGTATCAGAAAGTTTCTTTGTGGCAGCGGCTTTTAATCCGCATGTCTTTGACTTGATCATATTCACCGCCACTGCGCTCATTCTTGTTGGCTGGTTTGTTCTCTATACCAATGCCAAGGGACAAAAAATATTTATTGCAGATTGGCTCGTTTCGTTACGAAAACAAATGTACATTCTGCTAATCAATCGGTTCTATGTAGACCTGGCTTATGTGCGATGGAGTAGAAACATACTCCGGCTGGCTCAAAAGGTAGCTCATCGTTTTTAAACACGACTGGAAATAATGATGAATACTCAACATTCTCTTCCAATAATTTTTGCTCTTTTTCCGCTTATTGTGGGAATTGTCAGGAAGATTGTGAACATTTCGTTTTCCAGCCTTAAAACTCTGGGTTTGATGACGATTGTAATTTTGGCCTTGTTTCTTGCCTTTGCTGTAGAAACAGATCCCCCTAATGGATTTTTAGCTTTTGCGGTGCTTCTCTCAGGTTTTTGCGTCATGCTTTGCCAGGGAAAGTCGCACCAGGCTGCGGGAATCTGCTCTTCAAGCATGACAACTATGGGACTGGCCCTGGGCGCATTGCTTTGCGAGGGACTTGTGGGAAGGCTTTTCCTATGCGGCCTCCTGGGTTATGCCGCATTTTCTCTTATTCGCGGTAAAAATCGCTCCTTTCGAACGACCCTCATTCTCATTCATATTTTCGTTGCCATCTTTCTTTCCTTGAGTTCCGCCCTGGGCGACAACACCTTGCAGATGTATTCCAGCTTGTTTCTGGCAGTCACCTTCCTGCCTCTGTTTCCTTTCCATCTTCCGTTTGTGGGAACGATAGAAGGAGCGAAAGGATCTCTCTCAAGCTTTTGGATTGTCGTTTGGTTAGCTATCGGGCTTGCGGAATTGAACCTGATTTACTCTTCGCTTACAGCTGATACGCTTCTGGTCATAAGTTTGTTAGCCTTGGTAAGTGCATTTTATTCTTCCTTAGCCGCTCTTGGACAAAAACAAAGCAATCTGTTCGTCGCAGCCGCTACTGTGGCACACATATCGCTCGTGTGGGGATTGCTAAATATTTTTCCGAGCTTTCCCAAGTGGGGAATCGCGTTTGGTATTGCTGTCGCCTTTGCGTTGGGTGGCATTTGCCTCGCATTTTCCTTTATTCGGCTACGATATGGATGGCAGATCATTGGAAAACTTCCCGGGCTCGCTTCTCCAATGCCCCGGTTTGGAATTATTCTGGTTATTCTTGTGAGTTTCTCACTGTTTCTCCCAATGTTCCCTACGTTTTCGGGTTTGGTCCTGATGCCAACAGTCGATGTTTTGGATGGAAGTTTCATCAAGGTTTTTTTGATGTTTCTTGCAGTTTGGCTGGGAGGTGGCTGGTTTTTCATTCAAATGCTCCACCAAACCGCTTTTGGAGCAACGCGCACGGATGTACCTTATTCTGATCTGCAGGCAAAGGAAGTTGTCGCAGTAACCGTTTTATTATTAGGCGCTGGCTATAGCGGACTGCTTTACTAGCGCACCAATTGTTTAACTTTTTCAGGAAGTCAGCAGGCCAAAGCCATGCTTACCATCGACGACAAAGAAACCAAGACTCCAACTGAAGCCCAGCAGATTGAATTGCGCTCGTTCGTGATGCTGGCGGGTGAACCGATTTCTCATTTCTGGCCTATGAAAACGTTTATCCATCATAATCCGCTTCACGGTCTGGAACATTTCCATTTCGAAAAAGCGATTAAGGAGGCTGAACGGTTTTTTGGGGGGCGCGGATTTCTACCTAATGAAGAATACCGAAACTTTGTAAAACAAGGGCGAATAACTGTTGAGGCTCTGAACGAAGCCTTAAAGGACGTATCAAAAGATGCCACCATTGAATTGGGCAATAAAAATATTTCTCATCTGGAGTTTCTGAAAACAATATTGCTCAAAGGCACCGGGAAAATAGCTGCAGACGTGGCTTCGGCGGTTTTGCAATCTTCACATAACCAACCAGAAATAAAAGATCTGATCCAGAAAGTCCGGGGTTTTCCGAAAAACAACGAGCACAAGGAATCTTTGCAGGGTTATGCAAGCCGTGAACAGGAAGAGCTGGCGACACGGTACACGCTTGGTGAATGGTGCGACCAGACATTTGGAACTGATGTACAACGCCAAATCAATAGTGAAATTATCAAATGGATCAGCGGGTTTCTCGATGAGGGGCATGGCCCCTGGGGAATGCCCTTGAGGGAAAAATCTTTCTACGGCAGTTGGAAAGAGTTAGCCCAGGATGACGGTTTCGGTTCTTCCCTGGGTATTCCCGATTGGAAAAACAAAATCAAAAATTTACCTGATCGACCAGAAGATGCAATCCTCGAAATCATGGCCAGATTATCGATTCCGAAAGGACTGTGGATCAACTATTTTACCCTGCATTTTGCTCAATTGGCCGGGTGGACAGGACTCATCAAATGGCGCTCTGAACAGTTGGACTATGAATGGCAAAACGCGTTCCCAATTGACCTTGTCAAATACATGGCCGTTCGTATTTTTTATGAAAGAGAACTTGTGGATCTGGCCTGTCGCTCCAGGTTAGCCATTCCCGGGAGCTATACTTCGATACGAGCTTACCTGAATAAATTCTCAGTCGGGTATGGTCTTTTTAAAGATTATCAAACCCGAGGTTTGCCAGAGGTCATTGAAAACAATCTGGATATGTCCCTGTTCATCCAGGAACCCCTGCGAATAGAAAAGCTGGATCAATGCAATCCCGAATTGATTCTAAAGTGGGAACAAATTCGGGAACAGCAGGAAATTGACGTTCGGGCCTTGATAGTTTTGCATCTTGCAAAATCGATTAACATACCCTTAAAGGATATTTTGAAGAGTGGCCCCGTGCCATTAGTTACTTTGCTGGATTGGGTTGAAGAGTTTCCCGAATCAAAACATGGACCGGTCTGGCTCAAAGCTTTGGAATCCAGCTTCATCACAGATTTTGTGAAAAAATTCACTCCTAATATTGAAAAACTCAAAAAGATTGATGCTTCGGAAGAAAAGCCAACAGAATCGCGTCCTCTTTCCCAATCCATATTTTGCATCGATGTCAGATCAGAAGGCTTCAGAAGACATCTTGAAGAAGTTGGCGGAAATGAGACATTTGGATTCGCCGGTTTTTTTGGGGTTCCCATCTGCTATCAAGAGTTTTCGAGCGAACACCAGACAGACCAATGCCCGGTTCTTCTGAAACCCAAGCACGTTGTAAAAGAAATTCCCCGCGCCTATCAAGCCAAGGCTGCGCAGGATTTTCTGGAAGGACAACAACTCGCCAAGGCTGGCCACACATTGCTGCATGACTTAAAAGAAAACGTCATCACCCCATATGTCATGGTGGAAGCAATTGGCTGGTTTTTTGGATTCAGGCTTTTCGGACAAACGTTGCGCCCGAACTGGTTCAAAAGTGCAGTCTCATGGTTAAAAGAGCGTTTGGCTATTCCCATAGGCACAACGCTGACTGTAGAAAAAATTGAACGGGATGAGGCCCACGAAATGGTTGCCTCTAAACACCGGGCATCCATTTACAAACTTTTGATCGAGCAATATGGTTCGCTCGGCGCCACTGTTTCCCACGAGCAAGTGGAACGTTTGCGGAAACTGGCGATGAATGAAATTCCAATCGACAGTCTTGACAATAAAGAGCTGAACCAGTTGTTGCAGTGGGGCGAACCCGATCTGGTACGTTTTATTGAGGTACTCAGAAAAGAATTTGATGTAAATGAGCGAGACGTGGACCGCCAAATGCAACGGATAACCCAGGCAGGCTTTACCGTTGCAGAGCAGGCTCATTATGTGGAGACGGCTTTAAGGGTATTAGGATTCAAAACATTTTCCCGTCTCATCCTGCTTTGTGCCCATGGCAGCACTTCAGACAACAATCCTTACGAATCTGCCCTCGATTGCGGCGCATGCGGTGGTAACCATGGAGTATCCAACGCACGCGCCCTGGCCGTCATGGCCAACAAACCCGAGGTCCGGCACCTGCTGGCTTTGAAAAACCTGGTGATTCCTGAGGACACACATTTTCTGCCCGGACAGCACGACACCACAACAGACGAAGTTGAGCTCTATGATCTGGAAGACGTCCCCGCCACCCACCGAAAAGATTTGATCCGGCTTCAGCGCGACCTCCACGAAGCTGGTGAAAAAAACAGCAGGGAGCGGTTAGCACGCATGCCAGACGAATCAGATTTAAATGGAAAGTTCAGCGCGCTAAAGAGGACCAAAACTCGAAGCATAGACTGGTCTCAGGTACGACCGGAATGGGGGCTTTCCGGACATACGGCATTTATCACCGGCCGACGTTTGTTGACACAGGGATTAAATCTGGAAGCCCGGACATTTTTACATTCCTATGATTATAAAAGAGACCCCGATGGAAAATACCTGGAAATCATCATGACCGCTCCAATGGTCGTAGGACAATGGATTAATATGGAACACTATTTTTCCACCGTTGACACAGAGGTTTTTGGAGCGGGAAGCAAAGCGTATCACAATGTGGTGGGGCGTGTTGGTGTCATGTTTGGCACCCAAAGCGACCTTTGTGTCGGACTCCCTATCCAGACAGTATTTGATGGCGACAAACCTTACCATGAACCCATGCGGTTATTTGTTATAATAGAAGCACCGCGTGAAATGATCACCACCATTATTTCTCGGCATAATCTCCTGCAAAAATTGACGAGAAACCAATGGCTCCATATTGTGGCTTTAGATCCAGAAGTCATGGAGTTTTTCCTCTTTAAATCGCCCAACATATGGGAACCCATTCATTCGATATAATCTTGTTTAGGAGAATAGAAAAATCATGGACGGCTTGACACTTCACCCAATGAAAGAAATAAAGATCATTATTGAAGGAGAGCACCTTCATTTCGTGACAGACGTTCTTGATCAGATTAAAGCCAGTGGTTACACAATTTTCAACAATATCTCCGGCAAAGGACACGGTGGTTTCCACGAAGGCCATATGATGTTCAACGACACGAGCAGCCTTCAAATGATATTGACCATTGTTCCGGAAGAAAAAGTGGAACCTATCTTATCCGGCATCAAACCCTTTTTGGAACGTCACTCTGGCAGCCTCTTTGTGTTGGATGCAAGCGTACTGCGCCCTGATCATTTTGATTCCTAGGGTGTAGATAAAATTCAGAGCTGTGTTTTAATTTTTTTTGGCCGGCAAGCAAACCTATAAAATTTTCTGACTGGCCAATTCAGCCTCACCTGCAAGCTGAAGTAAAGCCTCCAGCCGTTGATCAAATTCCTCTGCCGAACAATCACCACTGGTCAAGGTAACATGCCCCACCTTACGACCGGGTCTTTCTGATTTATCATATGAATGCAATGTGGCACCCCGGATATTCCCGATTTGCGCTTCTCCTGGCAAATGACCAATTAAATTAACCATTGCCGTAGTGTCCGTTGAGGAGGTTTTACCTAAAGGGAGTTGGGAAATGGCTCGCAAATGGTTTTCGAATTGCGAGGTTTCTGCGCCTTCAATAGTCCAATGACCGCTGTTATGAACACGCGGCGCCAACTCGTTGGCAAACAGTTCATTTTCAACATGAAAAAGTTCCAGCGCCATCACCCCCACGTAACTCAGGTGTTCCATTATTTTTCTGATTTTCGACTCAGCCTCCGCTTGCATGGAATCGTCGGGGCGGCTGATTGATAGACGCAGGATTCCATCACGATGATGGTTCTCGGTCACTGGATAGAAAACCATATCACCTTGTTGGTTGCGAGCGGCGATGATCGAAATTTCCCGACAAAAAGGCACCATGGATTCCAAAATGCATGGGACTTTTCCAACCCGTCCCCATACTTCCGAACTGTCGCTTTCTTTACGCAACCAGGCCTGGCCTTTACCATCGTACCCCTGAGTACGAAATTTGAGGATGGCCGGAAAACCTATGTCCTTTAAAGCACTCCTCAACATTTCCAGGTTATCCACCGGGGCGAATTTTGCTGTTTGAATTCCCAGACTGCGAAAGAGATTTTTCTCAGACAAGCGATCCCGGGCAACTGCCAGCACAGAGGATGCAGGATGAAGCGGTATACGCTGCTCAAGCGACTCCACTAATGGCAGGGGGATATTTTCAAATTCGTAAGTCACCACATCGGCCCATTGAACCAGGCGTTCCTGGGCGCTTTTGTCATCATAGGAAGCGCAAAGATGTTCGCCAAAAGGTGCCGCGGGTGCGTGAGGATCAGGAGAAAGAAACATAAAACCTAGTTGGAGGGAGGAACCGGCCTGGGCCATCATACGGGCCAGCTGGCCTCCACCAAGAATACCGATGTTCATTAATCACTCTCACCGGGGTCAGGGTTTTCTAATACCGTATCAGTTTGTTGTTTTCGATAATTCTTTAGTGCCGATTTAATCTCCGGGTACTTGTTGGCCAGAATACTCGCTGCCAGTAACGCCGCATTGGCGGCTCCTGCCTTGCCGATTGCCAGCGTTCCAACAGGGATTCCCTTAGGCATTTGAACGATAGACAACAGCGAGTCCATACCATTCAGGGCTTTGGATTTCACGGGGACACCCAGAACAGGTAGAGAGGTTTTCGCCGCTGCCATCCCAGGCAAATGGGCAGCGCCACCAGCTCCGGCGATAATGACTTCAATTCCTAGCTTCTCAGCATTTTCCGCGTACTGGAACAGCTTGTCAGGCGTGCGGTGTGCCGAGACAACCTCCACTGAATGCGGCACATCAAGGAGCTTTAAAGTGTCCGCTGCGTGCTGCATGGTTTCCCAATCGGACCTGGAACCCATAATAATCCCTACGAGGACATGGTTTTCGTTATTCATTGAATGGATCATCTCCTGAAGAATGACGGAAAAACTAAACTTTCACACGATCTTAGCAAACTATAAAACGATAATCATCAAAGCTCTATCGCATATTCCCCAACCATATAATGTCAAAAACGTTTTTTCCAAAAAATCTAATCCCTGGTCGCGGTCGCCACTGGGACCATGTCGATTTTCGAGGTGGTTCTAATCAACCACGTTTTGTTCTGCAGAGGAAACACAAAACCCTGGTGTCTTTGACTTAAATCCAAATCGGGTACAGGTTGATCTGACAACGCACAGTACACCTCGAAGCAGGTTGCAAGCCAGGTGCAAAAATGAAATTTATTATACGATATACTACAGTTGGGTGGAATATAACGAATATGATTAACATCAATACCTAAGTATTGTCTTACCATTTTTGAATATTTATGGCAGCCCATTTCCACTATTTTATATGAGGTGTAAACAATGAAACAATTTAAAAATATTCTTCTCGTCTTAGATGGAAATTCAAATCCGAAATTAGCTCTGACCCGGGCGTTTGAACTAGCTAAAGCGAATAAAGCCCATCTTAAAATTATAGATGTTTTGGAAAACCTGGCTCCGGAAATCCAGTTTGGCACTGCTTCTGAATTAACAAAATTAATCCTGGAAAAACAGGACTTAATGGATCAAGCGATCCTATCGCGAAAAACTGAAATTCAAAATACAATAAATTCATTTAACCTGGATAATATCTCGATCAGCTCAGATGTATTAAATGGAAAGCCTTATTTTGAAATTATTCGTGAGGTTTTAAGGTTTAATTTTGATCTGGTAATCAAAAATGCGGAAGGAGAAGCAGGCCTGATGTGTGGAATTTTGGGAAGTAATGACATTCACTTGATCAGAAACTGTATTTGCCCTGTATGGCTCATTAAACCAGATCAATCAATCAAATTTAATAGAATTCTTGCGGCAGTAGATACCAACCCTTTCTCAAATAATGAGGAAGAAGACCTGATGAATAGAAAAATAGTGGATCTAGCTCTCTCCCTCGCCAGAAAAGAACATTCAGAACTTCATGTATTACACGTCTGGGATTTTATAGGTAACAGCCGGTTGAATAGCTGGGGTGCGAATATTCCGGGTCTGAAATTAAAGGAATTTAAAGCTAAGGAAAAGATATATCGCAAGGAAAGCCTCAATCAACTGATATCCCTTTTCTCATTCAATGATGTGAATTCCAAAGCCCATTTAATAGAGGGTGATCCAAAAAAGGAAATTGCCAAGTTTGCTAAAGATAAGAATATCGATTTGCTTGTGATGGGAACTGTGGGTCGTTCGGGAATTCCCGGGCTGATTATTGGCAACACTGCTGAAACTATTTTAAATAAAATAAATTGTTCCCTTCTCACTATTAAACCAGATGGCTTTATTTCTCCCATTACTCTTGAAAATGAAAATTAGCAGATAGAGGAAACATCCCTTCATGGTCGGGACCTTGAAAGGCGTGGGCCGTGTGTATCTCCAGTCTGTCATCGACTGCTACAGCCGGTATGCTTTCGGAGGACTCTACACCAGCAAGCTGCCGGTCACCGCAGTCCACACGCTTAACAACGAGGTACTCCCGTTCTTTGAATCTCACGATGCCAGGATCACGACCATCTTAAGTGACAATGGCAGAGAGTTCTGTGGACGAAAGGACCTCCACCCTTACGAACTGTTTTTGTCGTTGGAGCAGATCGAACACCGAACCACCAAGGTCCGGCGTCCTCAAAGCAACGGCTTTGTGGAGAGGGACTGCCAAAACCAGATACAAAACAAAAAAAGACGGCTAAATTAGCCGCCTAAATCCAACACCCAACATAGGCCACTGTCAGCCCATTACGATATTTGTACAAACTTACTAATAATCTTTAGTCAACTCCTGGTCCTGGATGTTTTTTGTTGCTTCGACGTGATCCGAAAACCCTGCACCTGCTTCAGTGTAAATATTAAACACTGCGTTTGCGCCTGCTTCATATAACTTTTCTTCTTCATCTGGATATCTCGACGTGGCAGCAATTCTTCCAGAAAAAGACATCTCTTTTAGTTGGTCAAGAGTTTCTAAATTGGTTTGCAAATTAGGCAGTGCCAACATGACCAGTTCTATTTTGTGATTCTTTTCTACCTTTTCCCAAAAATCTGCATCACTGGGATCCCCTTGAAAAACTTTTCGCCCCATTGACTGATGCAGTTTTATCTTCTCGGAATCCTGGTCTATACCGACTACGGTCTCACCATAAAGTTTGTGCATTTTATCATAGGCACCAGTACCCACCCGGCCCATACCAAAAATAGCAATTGTGGCATCAAAGGTACCAAATAATTCATCATCTGGTAATCTCTCCCTGCTTTGGAATCTCATCAAAAAATCCCGATATTTTTGGTAGATCCTGTCGTCCTTTCTGGTCAACGAGGCACCAATTACAAATGAGAATGAAAGGGCAACAGCAATAGCAATTAACCATTCCCCTGGTATCCAACCATTCGCTACACCAATCGCGGCGACAATCAGACCAAATTCACTGTAATTCGTTAAACTCAGGCTGGCCAAAAGCGAGGTCCTTGATCGCAGTTTAAATCGGGTCATTAAAAAATAAAAAAGAGCAGATTTAAAAAAGACAAAGGGAATAAGAAGCAATCCGACTATCAATACTTCGATTGAAATTTGTCCTGACATACCAATAGAAAGGAAAAAACCCACCAGAAAAAGATCCTTAAAGCCCATCATCGAATTTGCCAGTTCCTTCGATTTTGGATAAGAAGAAATGAGAACTCCCATCAACAGCGCACCCAGATCATCTTTTATCCCGGCCAACTCAAAGAGTTCCGCTCCCCCCATCGCAAGAACAAAACCATATAAAATCATTAACTCGCCATGACCTGTTTTTCTTAAAAAGTAATGAAATAGAGGTCGAAGAGGAATTAGCAAAATAAGTAGTGGCGCCCAAAGCGATGGAAATTTCCCTAAGGATGTAGCTAGAAAAATAACAGCAGCCAAATCCTGCATCACCAGAATACCGATTGCAATTCGTCCATGGAGGGAATTGAATTGCCCTTTTTCTTCTAAGGATTTGACCGCAAAAACGGTGCTGGAAAAGCTCAATGCAAAGGCAAGCATCATACAAAGCTTGAAATTCATTCCGGCAAACAATGGCGCATTCATTAATGAAAGACAAAAGATAACCGTACCAAAGAAGACTATGACCGCTGTCATGTGGATTGTGCTCACCAACCAGACTTCCGGCCTTATCAAAGTCTTCAAATTCAGCTTCAAGCCAACAGCGAAAAGCAGCAGGGTGATACCCAGATCAGAAAGTTTTTGAAGCATCTCCCCACTGGAAAAACCGAGAGCATTTAGGACAAAACCAGTTCCAAGAAAACCAACTAATGGCGGAAGACCTATCAATTTCGCAGAAAAACCCAGAATAAATGCCAGTGAAATCCAACTAACATCACTAAGCGCAATAGCAACCCACTCAATATCCATAAACTCTTCTTTCAGTCTTTCGTATTAAAATTAAGGAATGCTTTCTGAAAAATCACACATGAATATTGTCTTCAAACGGGCAAGTGAAAATATAGAGCAAAACCAGGATAAACAAGGTTTTTACCGATTTATTTCATATAACCAACTTGCAAGCTGTCATGGCGTTTTAAGTTTAATAAAAACATGGGTGCCGGAGGTGGGATTCGAACCCACATCCCCTTGAGGCGGATGGATTTCAGGCCCTTTTTATATTTCTATAACTAATTATTTTGCAATAGTTTATTTCGGATTTCAAATGTGTATGCACAAGATTCTGTGTAAGTTTTGACCTGTTTTCGTCCCCATTTAAAACCTCTGAAACGGCCTCAGAAGCATTTCACCCCTTTCCCCCTTAGCAGATACTTTTTTCTTTTTTTTGCCTCCTTCATTTTGGGCCGGTCCACCGCACTACTTCCTGGGCGACTGTAATTCCGGAGGCAGTAAGAGCTCAATATTTTATTTTAAATAGTTAAGGTTAGCCTCCTTTTCGGAAGACCCGCTTTGAAATTTTCACTTGCCACACATGAGAACAAAGTATTATTATGTCCAAAGATGTCCAATCTATTCCCAATAATTCGCAAAGAGAAATCCTTCTATGAGACTGACGATTCGTGACACTGCACAACTCTTTGGGGTTTCCGAAAAGACCTTATACCGCTGGGTGAATGAAGGAAAGATCCCGGCTTATCGCATCAACGATCAGTATCGATTTGCACGGTCGGAAGTTCTGGAATGGGCGATGGCCAACCGTGTGTCCCTCAAGCCGGGCATCTTCCTGGAAACGCAAGAGGAGACTGGCCCGTTGTCTTCGCTGGAACAGGTATTGGAATCTGGAGGGATCCTCTACCGGGTAGAAGGTCAGGACCGGGACAGCGTGCTGCTCAACATAGTCCGCAATCTGCGCCTGCCTCCGGAAGTGGATAAGGATTACGTTTACGAACTCCTCCGCGTGCGAGAAATGCTGGGGTCGACTGGCATCGGGGATGGGATCGCGATTCCTCATCCCCGAAGTCCGCTCATCTTCAACCTGCCGCACGCGAGCCTGACGTTGTCGTTTCTGGAAAAGCCGATCGATTTCGGCGCGCTCGACGGAAAACCGGTGTTTGCGGCGTTCACCATCCTCAGCCAGACAGTGCGCGGTCACATCCACCTGATCTCCCGCCTGGCCCACGTTTTGAGGGACCCCTCTTTCCGTAAGGTGATCCGTGAGCAAGGAAGCCGCGAAACGATTTTTGCGGAGCTCTGTCGTGCGGAAAAGGCGATGAAGAAGAAGGCGGATTGAATGTATCAATAGGTAACAGAAGAGTTAATTCGTTGACTCGATTGAACCGATTATTACTGCCCAATATTTAATTGAAAGGAATCATGAGCCCCTCAGTAACATTGTTGTTGGGACCCGCTATGGCGCTGTTTGTCTGTATAGCCAGCCTGGCGCTTAGCAAAGCAAAAGAAATTCGTAATCGGGTCACCCATCTGTTGATCGCGATATCGGGAGTATTCACCACTGCCGCAGGAGTGATGGGATTACTGTCTCCTCCACAACAGCTCCTCTTGCCGCTGGGCCTGCCCTGGTTGCCCATGCACCTGCGGTTGGATCCGCTGGCCGGCTTTTTCATGGTGATCATCGGCCTGCTGGTGACCTCGGTGGGCATTTACTCGGTGGGCTACCTGCGCTCCCGTGCAAAAACTCAGAATCTGACCCTTCTGGACATCTCCATGTCCCTGTTCATTGTCGGCATGCAGGGGGTGGTGCTCGCGGATGATGCTTACACGTTCATGATTTTCTGGGAGCTGATGAGTGTTGCTTCCTATTTTTTTGTCGTTTTCGATCACGAAAGGGAAGCGAACCGAAAGGCGGGTTTTTTATATTTGTTAATGGCGCACCTGGGGGCACTCCTGATCCTCAGCAGTTTTTCCATCCTTTATATGGCGGGGAAATCGTTTGAATTTGAGGTGATGCGAACTGTAACCTTGTCGCCCACATGGTTGTCGCTGGTATTTTTGACCGCAGGACTGGGATTTGGTTTGAAGGCCGGAATAATTCCTCTGCATATCTGGCTGCCGGAAGCCCACCCCGTTGCTCCTTCCAATGCATCGGCCCTGATGAGCGGTGTGATGATCAAAGTGGCGGTGTTCGGGTTCCTGCGGGTGATCTGGGATCTGGTGGGTCTGGACCAGGCGCAGGGTTGGTGGGGAGGTCTTGTGCTGGCGGCGGGGTCCAGTTCTGCCGTGGGCGGGGTGTTGCTGGCCTTGCAACAGCACAACCTGAAACGCCTGCTGGCGTACCATTCGGTGGAAAACATCGGCATCATCGTCATCGGTCTCGGGCTGGCCATGATCTTCACACACTTTGACCACCCGGGTCTCGCGGCGCTGGGCCTGGTGGCGGCACTGTACCATACACTCAACCACGCTCTCTTCAAAGGACTGTTATTCATGGGGGCAGGCGCCCTTCTCCACTCCACCCATCAACGCAACCTGGATCGCCTCGGGGGTCTGATCCGCCGCATGCCGATTACGGCTGTGCTGTTCTTGATCGGCTGTATTTCAATATCCGCGCTTCCTCCGTTCAATGGATTTGTATCTGAGTGGCTGACTTTTCAGGCCGCCCTGATGGCCCCAAAACTGGAGAGTTCGCCGCTTGCCGCGTTGATTCCTTTCTCCGCCGCCATGCTCGCACTGGCCGGAGCGTTGACCGCAACCTGCTTTATCAAGGTATTCGGCATTATTTTCCAGGGAACGCCCAGGACCCGCTCCGCGGCTGAGGCATGTGAAGTGGACGGCTGGATGATTTCAGGGATGGCCCTGCCTGCTGTGTTGTGCCTGATTCTTGGAATCGGCCCGGTTTGGGTGATTCCACTGATCGACCAGGTGTCGCCCACCCTGTTGTCTTCGAGCCTGGAAAGAGCTACGACCGGAAGCCATTGGTTGTGGTTGACCCCCCTGTCACCGGAGCGCGCTTCTTATTCTCCTCTGATCGTTTTACTGGCTTCTTTGCTGGCGGGACTTGTTGCGTTTTTGTTGTACTACCGCGGAAAACCCGTGCGCCGTGCGCCGATCTGGAGTTGCGGCCATCCCGATCTGAATCCGCGCATGCAATACACGGCGACCAGTTTTTCCCAGCCCATGCGCCAGATTTTTTCCAAAGTCTATCAACCGCATGAGGAGGTGTCCCGGTTGAACCATGGCAATCCGCTTCTGGTCAGGCGTATTCGGTTTTCCGTGCACATCCAGGACTTGGCTTGGAAATATATTTATACACCCGCTAGAAAAATCGTGGAGTGGCTGACGCGAGGGACCGACTGGCTCCACCAGCGCCAAATTCACGGTCACCTTTCACTAGTGTTTTTGACATTGTTGATCCTTCTGGGATTTTTGATATGACTCTCTGGTTGCTGAATACCGTCCAGGCGTTGTTATTGATTGCATTGGCCCCCTTAGGCGCCGCTGTCCTGAAAAAGATGAAGGCGCGGTTGCAGAACCGGAGTGGCCCCGGTTTGTTTCAGTCGTACCGCGACCTCCGTAAGCTGTTTGGCAAGGAACCTATCCTTCCGGAAGGCGCTTCCTGGATATTCCGGTTGGCCCCTTATATTATTTTTGCCTCCACTGCCCTTGCCTGCGCGATAGTACCTGTCCTCCTGGTGCAAACCCCATTGTCCGCCGCCGCCGACGTCATTACCCTGGTGGGCCTGTTCGCACTCGCCCGGTTTTTCACGGCCCTGGGTGCCATGGATACCGGAACGGCTTTCGGTGGCATGGGAGCCAGCCGGGAAATGACATTTGCCGCGCTGGCGGAACCCGCCATGCTGATGAGTGTTTTTGTGGTGTCCATGGCGGCAGAAAGCACCAACCTGTCCACCATGATCGACCATATGCTTAACGGACATTTCGGCCTGCGTCCTTCGTTGGCATTCGCCCTGGTGGCCCTGCTTCTGGTGGCCGTTGCAGAAACCGGCCGGATTCCGGTAGACAACCCGTCCACCCATCTGGAACTCACGATGGTCCACGAAGCGATGATCCTGGAGTACTCGGGACGTTATCTGGGTCTGATCGAATGGGCAAACCACATGAAGTTGCTGTTATTTATGACTCTTCTCCTCAACCTGTTCTGTCCCTGGGGAATCGCAGAGGAGAACACGGTCCCGGCCCTGCTGTTTTCCGGGGGACTTCTGGCCCTCAAGATATTGTTCCTGCAAGGCATACTCGCCCTCATGGAAACCTGGATGGCAAAGATGCGTATCTTTCGCCTACCTGAATACCTGGGAACGGCGTTCCTCATAGCCATCCTTGGAATGCTGACCCATTACATCCTGGAGGGGTCGGCGTGATTTCCCAAGAACTGCTGAAACAACTGACCTCACTGGCGGCGGCCCTGTTTTTGCTGACCGCGTTTGCGATCCTTGCGCAACGGCATATGCGAGCGCTTTTAGGATGGTTTGCGATTCAGGGAGTTCTTTTGGCGGCCACCTCCGCTCTTGTGGCCTTCGCCGCCGCTAGTCCGGAGCTTTATATTTCGGCACTCCTGGCCCTCCTGTTGAAGGGATTCCTGATGCCCTGGTTGTTATGGCGGGTCGTCGTCCGCCTGGGTGCCAACCGGGAGGTGGAAACGCTGATCAATATCTTCCCGACCTTGTTGATTGCCGCGCTTCTGGTTCTGTTTGCCTATTACATTAGTCTCCCCATTCAGAAAACCTCCGTCCTGATGACGCGTAACATCATCGCCATCGGGCTGGCCTGCGTCCTGATCGGCATGCTCATCATGATCACCCGTCGCAAGGCCGTAACCCAGGTGGTGGGTTACCTGGCCATGGAGAATGCCTTGTTTTTTACCGCCACCGCTGCCACGCACGGAATGCCACTGGTGGTGGAAATCGGCATTGCGTTCGACGTGCTGATTGCCGGACTGATCTTTGGCCTGTTTTTCTTTCATATCAGGAAGACTTTCGATTCACTGGACCTCCGTCATCTGGAAAGGAAATAATGAACCTTTTTCCCCTTTTACTGGGAATCCCAGCTTTAACTGGTTTCGCCCTGGCATTTGTGGGCAAATCACGCCAAGCCGCCCGCCTGAATATCGTCGCAAGTGCGGCGACCTTTGTCGTCTCTTTGGGTCTGGTATGGAAGGTTTTGATGCAGGGCTCCCTGTTTTTCAACGGTCAGGCGTTTTTCCTCGACCCCTACAATATCTTTCTGGTAGCGCTGACCACTTTTGTGGCGACCAATACGGCTATTTTTTCCGCGGCATATATGGCTCATGAAGAGAAGATTGGCCGCGTAACCTCCCGCAACCTGCGTCTTTACCACGCCATGTTCCAGTTGTTTGTTTTCGGCATGTTGCTGGCATTAACGACCAACAATCTGGGGGTGCTTTGGATCGCGCTCGAACTGGCAACTCTGGCCACGGTTCTCCTGGTATCGTTGTACCGGACACCGGCGGCCATCAGCGCGGCATGGAAATATTTTATTTTATGCGGTATGGGAATCGCCCTGGCACTGTTCGGTACTATCCTGATTTTCTCGACATCTTTAGAAGTATTTGGCCACAGCAATGAAGCCCTGACATGGACCCTGCTGTACCCAAAGGCCGACCAGCTCAACCCGAGTGTCATGACCATTGCTTTCGCATTTCTCATGGTGGGTTACGGTACCAAGGTCGGGCTGTTCCCAATGCATGACTGGTTGCCGGATGCACATGGGGAAGGACCCACTCCTATCTCCGCAGTGCTTTCGGGGTTGTTGCTCAACGTGGCGTTGTATGCGCTGGTCCGGTGCAAGACACTGGTGGACGGCGCCACGCACAATCATTTGGCCGGTCATTTGATGATGGGGTTTGGCTTGCTGACTTTGGCCGTAGCGGCTTTGTCTCTCCACCGGCAAAAGGATATCAAGCGTCTGTATTCCTTTTCCTCCATCGAACACATGGGCCTGATGACTTTTTCCTTCGGCATCGGTACGCCTTTAGCCAATTACGCAGCTCTGTTGCACATGACTGTGCACTCCCTGGTCAAATCGGGAATCTTTTTCACCGTGGGACATGCCGCCCAGGCGATGAAAACGCAAACGATAGCGCAAATCCGTGGTCTGATGCATCTCCAGCCGAAAATCGGTGTGGGTTTGCTCCTCGGGACCATCGCCATTGCGGGGTTACCCCCCTTCGGGGTTTTCACCAGCGAATTCCTTTTGGTCACAGCGGCCCTCGAAACCCACCCCTGGACCATCGGAATCCTGTTGCCCAGCCTGGTCGTGGCCTTTGCCGGACTGTTCCGCCACCTGCAACCCATGGTGTTTGGAATGTACCCCAGGGAGGTCCATGCGGTCCCGATCAACATGCTTCCGGTCTACATCCATCTCGGGCTTGCCCTGATTCTGGGATTGGCGATCCCTGGATTTTTAGCGAACTGGTTTCAAATCGCGGCCAATTTTCTGCATCAGGGGACTCTATGAATTTTGCATTGACTCAATCTCTGGCATCCCAGCTCAAACAGGCGGCTATACCTTTTGAGACGAGAGGGAAATTCCCACCCTGTTTGTTTGTGTCTGAGACAGCATGGGCCCCTGTGGCAAAAATCAGCCAACAGGAGGGTTTGCGCCTGGTGGCGGAATGGGCTTCTGAAGAAAAAGGAGTGTTTACCATTCACGCGGCCTATGCATTGGGGGCACTGGGTTACGCGCTGGTTGCCACCCAGTTGAGGCAGGGCGTTGAAGAGTTTTCCAGCCTGGTTCCTCATTACAGCGTCGCGGCCCGCATGGAACGGATCATCCATGATTTCTACGGTCTCACGCCTTTGGGACACCCCGACCTTCGCCGCTGGATCAAGCATGACAGCTGGCCGGAAAATGCATTTCCTTTGCGTAAAGGTTTTGCTCTGAATGTGCCTCTGGAACGTCAGGAGGGAAGCTACCCCTTCATCGAAACGGATGGTGAAGGAAGTTATGAAATTCCCGTGGGACCAGTGCATGCGGGAATCATTGAGCCGGGGCATTTTCGGTTTCAGGTGGTGGGGGAGCAGATTTTAAACCTGGAGGAACGTCTGGGTTACGTGCACAAGGGAATCGAAAAACATTTCGAGAACCAGGACGCGGTTTCCGCCGCCCGGATGGCCGCGCGCATCTCCGGCGATGCCACGGTAGCCCACAGCTGGGCTTATTGTTTAGCGGCGGAACAGGCGGTGGGGCGCGTTGTGTCCCCGCGCGCGGCCCATCTGCGTGCCGTGTTGTGCGAACGGGAACGCATGGCGAACCATATTGGCGATATCGGGGCCATTTGCAATGACGCCGCCTGGGCTTTCATGCAGATGCAATGCCAGCGGTTACGCGAAGACCTGGCCCGACTGCATCAGAAATTGTTCGGCCACCGATTGCTCATGGACGTCGTGGTACCCGGCGGGGTGACCCGTGATCTTGACAGGGATGGGACGGCTCGCTTGCGGAATCAAACACAGGCTGTCGCGGGTGAAATGAAGGAGCTGTTCGGAATCTATGAAGAACAAACTTCGATCCGGGATCGTGTGATTGGCTCCGGAGGGATATCGGCGCAAAACGCCCAGACACTGGGCCTGTTGGGAGTTGTGGGCCGGAGCGCAGAACAGGACCTGGATGCCCGCCGCGACGCGGCTTATTCCCCTTACGACCAATGTCCTCCGCAAGTCAAAGTGTGCCGGGGCGGCGATGTTTCGGCCCGACTTTGGATTCGTTTCCAGGAAATTCAAGACAGCGCCCGGTTGATCGAAAAGCTGCTGGTCGATCTGCCGGAAGGGAGTTTTCAGGAACCGTTTAAGGAACCCGGGGAAGGGAGTTGGGGGTTTGCTGTAGTCGAATCCTGGCGCGGAGAAATCGCCACCTGGATTCGTTTCGGATCAGGGGGGAAAATCCAGCGTTGTTATGTGCGAGATCCTTCCATGATCAATTGGCTGGGACTCGAACTGGCCGTGCAGGAGGTCCCGGTACCGGATTTTCCACTGAATAATAAATCGTTCAACTGCTCGTACTCCGGGCACGATCTTTAACAAACCATGCAACGAATTCTGCGAAAAATATTCAAGGTAGGCAAGATCACCGAACCCCTCGGCAAGGCTGAACAGACCATTGATGTGCTGGGGCCCAAACTGGACCGTGTTGTCAAAAAACGATTCCAGGGATCATTGGCCATCCGCCAGGTAGATGCGGGGTCCTGCAACGCCTGCGAATTGGAAATCCATGCCATGAACAACCCCTATTATGATCTTGAGCGCTTCGGAGTTCATTTTGTTGCGTCCCCCAGGCATGCCGATCTCCTGCTAGTCACCGGGCCGGTCAGCCATAACATGGAAATCGCCCTGAAAATGACCTACGATGCCGTACCCAATCCCAAACTGGTTATTGCCGCCGGAGATTGCGCTGTTTGTGGAGGCGAGTTCGGACGCACCTACGCCACCGTCGGATCGGTAAGTCAGGTAATTCCTGTCGACGTGTTAATTCATGGATGCCCTCCCACCCCCACCGATCTAATCCAGGGAATCCTGATGGCCGTTGGGTTACCTGAATAATTCCTTTGTGCCGCGAAACGATGGGAATGGCCCCTACTTAAGGGAGAATTTTGCCTAAGTAGAATATTTTGAAACAAAGACGGCTAAAATAGCCGCCTAAATCCAATACCCAACAAGGGCCACTGTTAGGCGATTACGATACTTGTACATGTTGCCGATAACTCACTTGTTGCGCAACATCTGCAACAAACAAACTCATTAAAAATCAAACTTTCCTCCCTGATTTTTTTTCTCCTTCTTCTCTTTTGCAAGCTGCACTACCGAACTAAAGTTTTGTTCTTTTTGATATTTTGCCACGTACCATTCTTTAAATAGGGTTTCTATTAAATTTATTAAAATTTCGGCCTCGTCGGGCTCGACCTCAATAATTAAGTTCACATCCTTTTCCATATGAGCTCCAATATTTCCAATTTCTCTAACGCTATCTATAGCCTCCCAAGTTGGCCCATCTACCTTATCTTTTAGGGCTTTAATTTCATCAACTAATCTATTCATTTTTATCCCCCAAAAATCCCGAATCATGCCCTGCAAACATCTTCTAGACAACGTAGCGGAAGCCTTTGGGCTTAAATTGCAAATTCGGCAGGCTTCGTAATAATCTTCAGTAATAACTTCTGGAATGTATTCAGGCTGAGGCCTTGCATGAGATTCTGGAAGCAATGAAAAAGACTTAATGATATCTCCTTTAAGGGGATTACCGTTTACCCAAATTATTTTATTTATAGCTGCATTAACTGTTAAACTTTTACAATCTTTATTTGGGCAAGAAATAATTGTGTAACCTATCCCAATATAACTTCCAAGAATGGAGTTCCTTATTTGTGAAGTCCTAAAATTTTGGTCAATATGAGGGCTAGTAATCGTCGTCGGTTTTCCACAATAAGGACATTCCCAATTAAACGGTTTCATTTTCATTTCCTTAAATTAATTATCTTTAAAATCAGAAAAAACAGAAATTATCATCCATCGAAAAACTATTCGTAGAACCCTTTGTGAATTCTACTGATCAAGGTATTTAGGAATATTGCCTCCACATTATTTTCTAAGTAGACCTCAAGAAAATCTTTATCGTCTGTAACAAGAATAAATTTTTTCTTCAAGGCAGTCTCTCCAATTAAGGCATCCATATTATTGTTCCTCTTTTTCTTTTTATTATCCAAGTCCTCCTTAATTTTTTTATATAATTCCCCTCGATCTGAGGAGAACTTAGACCGGCCCCAATTAGTTGCCCCCCAAATACCCGATTCAATGGAAATATCATTTAGCTCTAGTCTTTTAAAGGTGCTTAACAATGCCTTCCTTCTATCCTCATTCTGAGTCTTCTTTATTTCCTTTTCTTGAATATGTGTTACCCATAAATAAAATCTTTTTCGAGAAAAAATTTTTGGATCAACTTCAAAATCCAAAACATGATTAATCGCGCATGTATCTAACATTAAATTTACTTTATCCATATAAGGCTAAAACCCTATAGATATTTTTTACGGACTAAAAGTCCGTTGCGTAAACAATTCTTCAAAAAGTTCCGCAACAAATTCGGCAATAAACCCAAAAACTCTAACAATTTCCCGTTACCATAAACCACTGAAACTAAAAGTGCCGGAGGTGGGATTCGAACCCACAGCCCATTGCTGGGTACGGATTTTAAGTCCGCTGCGTAGACCGTTCCGCCACTCCGGCATCGTGTGCAGGCCGCCATTGTAACGCAACCCACTGAAAATAAAAGCCACGATTTTTCTATTTATCGGGTAATTCTGAAACCTCGTATTGGTTTGAAAACAGGTTATCTGTCTCTATCTGAATCCTCCCCTCCCCCCCCTGCATCTTATTAACACTAGCGGCTGCACTCTCCTCTCAATCCAATCGTGTTAAAGTGCGAGAATATAGGGAGTCCAGTGGAGCACCTGATAACAAATTTCCCGGGTCATGCGCCCGTTTCATACAAGGCTCAAAAATGAATATCCAAAAATCTCCTTTTCTTGTCGTTGCCACAGAACCTACGCCGAATCCAGCCGCTTTCAAGTTCAACCTGAACCAGCAGGCAGCGGCCAGCACGCACGCCTACAACAATGAATTCGAAGCGGAAGGCGACCCCTTTGCTGAAAAGCTCTTCTCTTTCGGTGTCGTGACGGCGGTTCTGATCCACGAGCGGTTTGTCTCGGTGACCCTGGAGTCCCCGGATGAATGGGAATTTTTTCTGGACCCGATCATCCAGTGTATCCAGGAAGACCTGGTCTATTACGAAGCTGAAAAAACTGAAGAGGATACAGAAGAAAACAGTGGCTCCATTCTCGACAAGATCGACCTGGAAACCTTTGACGATCTCCCCGACACAACCAAAATGCAGATCATCGACGTGTACATGGATGAGACCGTACGCCCGGCCCTCGCGGCAGACGGCGGCGGCGTTATCGTTACTGAAGTCGCAGATAATGTAGTAAAAATCCGCTATCAGGGCGCGTGCGGCAGTTGTTCCAAATCCCAATCCAGCACGCTCTCTGCAATGCAGAATATTCTGCAAACCAACGTATCACCCAACCTTCGCGTGATCGTCGGAAGCACCTCTGACCAGGGAACCAACATTGGCGGTTATTAAACTGTTACCCACCTCCTGAAATTTCCCCATGGCGGATCCCGAACGAATTCTCAAGCGCATCCTCACTAACGGGTTCGAAGCAGAGAAACTAAAAGAAACCGATGAATCGCTCGACGTTTTAATCGACTCTTTGCGGGAAGTGATCCGGTGCCGCCGCTTTGCCAAATGGCTGGAGCAAAACACCGGCCTCGTTCCCCTGTTGCAACCGGCCCAGTTTCATAACCTGCTGGATATTCCCGAGATCAACTTTTCAGAAGAAGTGGATCGGAATCTGGACGTCACCCGCCACTCTTTAAAAGAATCACGCGATGCCGACTCCCCCATCACGGTAGCCAACCTCAACGCGGTTCTGCGTGAATTGTTCCGCGAATTAAACGATCTGTTCACACTCAAGGAAAAGGAATATCCGCGTCTGTCGCTCGCCGATTCCATGACGGGCGACATGGTGGAACGTGTGGAACAATCGATTCAGCGTCTGCGTGGGTGGGATTTAAAAGGCGTCGGCTTTTTATTGACCGGATGGCTGGCGCGCGGTGTCGAAAAGGATTTCGAAAAATGGTTTCCGCAGGCCACGCGGGTGCATCCCCTGAGACGCCAGCTTGACGCCGTGCAAACTGAATTGGGATTTTATCACCGGTGCCTGGAGGTCAACATCAAATGGGCAGTCACCGGGCTCGATCTGTTCCGCGTGATCCGCGAAGACAAACTCGGACAACTGGTGGAAAACCTGGGCAGTCTTGGCAATGGCATGTGGAACGTGGTTTACAACGGAATGCAGGTACGGCAATCACTCTTGCATTGCGGAATCGATTTCAGCCGCGTCGAAACCCTGCTCGACGAATCAATCGTCCCCCTCAAAAATTCTTAACGCCAGCCTCGCCAGAAAAAAAACGTGGCCCCCTATGACTGGTTCAGGGGGCCACACTAAATTCCTGGGAATGTCATTCTGAATTTGGGATCGCTCAAAGGATGCCCGGGACAAAACCAATAATCCGCTATTGCCATGCGCTCAGGAAATACCGATCACAGGGTGCGGACTTCAGCTCACTGCCCCTCCGGCGAAGGGCGCAAGATCATTGGAAAACAGCTTTAGCCGAGGTGAGCATGTTGCCGATACCACTGGTGCTGTCCTGAACAGCCGTCGCTTCATAACCGCAGTGTGCGGTGCAGTCCCTGCATTTGGGATGGTTGCGATGGCCGTACTTTTCCCAGTCGGTTTTTTCCATCAGGTCATCGAACGACTCAACATACCCTTCATCAAGCAGGTAGCAAGGTTGCTGCCAACCTAATACGGAGTAGCACGGGTTGCCCCATGGGGTACAATCGTAATCGCGTTCGCCTTTAAGAAAATCCAGATAGAACGGAGAGTGGTTGAAGTTCCACCGTTTGCCTTCGGTATTTTTTGCCAGCAACTGGTTGAAAAACTCCATCGTCTTCCGACGGCCAAAGAAATGATCCTGATCCGGTGCCGCCATATACTGGAAAGCAGAAGCCACGGTCATGCCATCAATATTCAACGGCCGCAGATGATCGAGAAAACTTTCAGCCTCGTCAACGGTCACCCCGTCAAAGAAAGTGGTGTTGGTGGTAACGCGGAATCCCCGCCGCTTGGCTTCACGAATGGCGTTGATCGCCTTATCGTAAACGCCTTCTTCCTGGCAAATATGATCGTGATGTTCCTGGCCGCCATCAAGATGAATCGAAAGCGTGAGCCTGGGATCAACCGGTAACTGATCAAAATATTTGTCGAGTAAAATCGCGTTGGTACAGAGATAGACGTACCGGTCCTGCTTGATCAGTCCCTTGACTACGTCAATAATCTCCGGATGAATGAGCGGTTCACCACCGGCAATGGAAACAACCGGAGCACCGGCTTCATTTGCCGCGTTGAGGCATTCATCAACGGAAAGGTATTTTTTCAGAATTTCATTCGGTTTCTGTATTTTTCCGCAACCGGTGCATTCCAGATTGCACCGATACAGCGGTTCCAGCATGAGGACCAGCGGGTATTTCTTGCGGCCCATCATTTTCTGCTTCATGATATACAAACCGATCTTCATTGCCTGTCGGATAGGTACAGCCATAGTTTTATTCAGGGTGTTGAGGTTGGTGAAAAACGTTCAGAAACCAGCTATAAGAGAGCCGGGTCTTCTTCAGGAAAATGGGTCGCCCATTTTCCTCTAAAACCTATTATAAAGGACAACTCCCGAGAGCACCTAAAAAAATTGCTTCCGGCTCTGTTATCCTTAAAGTTAAAAGCCTTTGTCCAAAAATTTTGGAATTCGGAAACGACGATTGCTATTTTAAGAGGTTACATTGATAATCCACTAAAAGCGTTCATACTAGACTCTGGAAGCGTGGTTCGCAAGTACAAGCCTCGCCTTAAGTCACTGATAGGTCGTTTATTTTGAAGAAAACCTTACTGCTGATTTTAATGGTCATCATCGCCCTCATTATCGATGGCATGCTCACCTACGATATCTTTGATTTTCGAGAGGAAACGGAGGGGGGATGGCTATTGTTTTTATTGGGGGTATTCCTTCTCTCCGTGATTATATTGGTAGACTCTCCCACAAATGACGTGGATAAAGACAACCCAGAATAGATTTTCAGCAGAAGGCCACCTAAGATATTGCCGATGCAGATGTGACAGGTTCGCAGATACGGCTGAGCAAGGCAAAAGGTTCCGGCTGCATGTCGCATGCGATCCATACACGCCCAGCACCCCCATGAGCCACTTCTATTGCCTCTCCCGTTTGCTTTTCCATACCTGAAATCGTAAAAACCTGTTGGCCGGACGGGGCAATATATTCCACTCGGTCCCCAAGCTTGATGCGGTTTTTGACCTCCACTTCCATCCAGCCGGGGCGGTGATCCATCACCTGACCTGCGAACACCTGAGGCAGATCAGGCTCCTGTGGTGAATCAAAACGTTCGGTCTGGTGGTCGGACTTGGGCACAAGAAACGCCGAGGTGAATCCACGGTTGGCCGTCTTTGCTATTTCATCAATCAAGGAAGAATCAAACGATTTTCCTGCAGCAAGATCATTCAAGGCCCGGCGGTAGTTTTTTATCACAAGCGACAGGTAGTACAGGGTTTTTGATCGACCTTCAATCTTGAATGAACAGATACCAGCGTCACGCATCTGACTCAGCAGTTCAATCGCGCGCAGGTCTTTTGAATTCATGATGTAGGTGCCGTGCTCATCTTCATCAATCGGCATCAACTCACCCGGCCGCTCTCTCTCTTCCAGAAAATAATCGCCCTGCAGCAAATCCGGGCGGTGCGTATCAGACACGTAACCGTCATACCCCGCAGGTTGCTGGTGTATATCGTATTCCCAGCGGCAACTGTTGGTACAGGTTCCCTGATTGGCATCGCGGTGATTAAAATAATTCGAAAGAAGACATCGACCCGAATAGGCGATACAAATAGCACCATGGACAAACGCTTCCAGCTCCAGACCCGGCACCTTTTCGTGAAACTCGCGAATTTCAGGCAGTGAAAGTTCGCGCGACAAAATAATGCGCTGGACACCGCACTCGTACCAGAATTTGGCCGACTCCCAGTTGATGGTATTCGACTGGACAGAAAGATGGACGGGAACATCCGGAAACTCTTTGATCGCGTAGCCAATCAATCCTGGATCCGCCATGATGAAGGCATCCGGCCTGGCTTCCGCAAAATACGCCAGCGATTTTTTGAATGCTTCGATCTTGCGGTTTGGTGGCAGGATGTTCGCCGTAATGTAGATTTTTTTTCCGAGCTCATGCGTTCGCTCAATGGCATCACGCAGGGTCGCGTCTTTAAAAGGGTTATCCCTCGCTCTCAAAGAAAACTTGGGGACCCCCGCGTAGACCGCATCCGCCCCATAAGCAAACGCATAGTCCATTTTCTCCCGGCTCCCGGCGGGTGCCAGCAACTCGGGCACTGATTGTATGTTGGATGAATTAGTCATTAAATCTTTGTCGATTATTTTTCGAGAATGATGTCCTCAGCGATCTGTTCGCGCACGTCCTGGCGAATTTGATCTTTTAAATCGCTGTAGGATTGCTCCAGCACTTCCTCCAATGCCTGGTCTTGAGCACTGGCACTCTGCAAAGCCTTGGCCACCGTTTCAGCATTGGGTGCCTTGACTGCCACCTTCACCATATTTGCAAGCGAAGGGTCCTTCTGGAGCGCTTTTTTAATAGCGGCTACTCCCTCATCGTATTGCCCGGCCCCCAATAGAGCGGAACCCAGGGCGAAATCGTTTTTCGCCGAACCCTGCTGCTGCCCGGCAGTCAACACGCGGATCGCGTTATCGTAATCCCCCATCCGGGCAAAAGCCGTTCCCAGCATGGTGATGGTCTCTGCGCCCTGCGGTTCGAGTTTCGCCGCCATGGAGAGATGCTCCACCGCCTTTTTATCATGCCCTCCCTCGAACCAGACTTTCCCCAGTTCTCGATGTGCCGCAGCATCTGTCGGGTTTGTTTGAATCTTTTGTTCCAGCGCAGACACCCGCTGCTGCACATCAGCACTCAGACACCCTGTAAATGCCAACATTAAAATACACACCAGTGCCAGTTTCTGTCTCATCATACTTGACCTTCGATAGGGTATGGAATCACCTGACCAGTTAAAAATACGATTGACCAAGTGTAACATGAAATACAGGAGAGACTCGCCTTACTCAAGGAAGCCTGGTAAAACAAATCCACCAAACCAGATATGTGAACGGACCTTAGCTTCGGTTGCGGTTTACAGAAAGGTGACAATCGCGGGAGGCTCGAAAACCGCTGGCTTCAGCATCGAGAATGCTGGGAAAAATAACAGGTTTTTTGGGTTTCCTGTAATTGTGGCACTCCGGCCATTTATACGTACGGGTTTTGCGATCTCCTATAAGTCCATAGTGAAATATCCGGTCGTAATCTGCCTGCCTGTCATTCACAGGTGGAGGTGGGATGAGGCGTTCACGTGCAAACTCCCAGGGGGGAACGGGGTTTCTCTGCACCCAGAATCCCAGTTTATGTGAAAACGCCTGATGCTCAAGCTTCGCCAGATATTTTTTGGGTTTCTCTGCCACACGGTAATGCCATGCCATCCCCGCTGCAACCATTTCGTCATTTACCCGGAGACCTCCGGGCAACTGAGCCTCCACAACCAATCGGTTAAATTTATCATTGATCACTTTTTGGATTTTTACCCGATGCTGAAGCACCATTTTCTCCAGAAATTCTTTGGAACGATCACCGAACGGTTGTGTTAAATGTGGTGCATAAATATGCGCCAGCCGCACTTTAAAAAAATGCCCCTCCGATCTTATCGTAAACCGGTCTCCACTATGGACCTGAACCACGACGCCGGAATCCGGAATTTTAACACCGGGCGCAGACACCAAAGCAAACGATAACAACCAGGTTGCGATTTCAATCATGTGTATATCTCAATAAATAACCTTGCTGGCAAAGCACAGGGTACCTCCGTGCTAGAATTCTCATCGGTAGGATAGCCTCCAACTTAATAATGCCCCTTTATAAATGACCATTGTAACCAAAAAAGAGATCCGCGATCAGGTCTGGGATGAGATGCAATCACAAGGGGTGGGACGCTTTCCTTTTCCCATTAAGGGACGTATACCTAATTTCAAAGGAGCCGAGGCGGCTGCCGAGCGCCTGGCGGAGCATCCTTCATTTCTTGAGGCCAAAACGCTCAAATGCAATCCCGATGCACCCCAATTGCCGGTACGTCTGAACGCGCTTCGGCAAGGCAAAACCGTTTATATGGCAGTGCCTCGTCTGCGCGAAAAGGAATGTTTTATCTGCCTGGATCCTAAAACCATCGACCCGCAGAATTTCAGAAAGGCGGTGAGCATCCGCGGGTCGGTCAAGTTTGGGAAACCGGTTGCCCCAGATGCTCTACCCTTCATCGATCTTATCGTAGCCGGTTCCGTCGCTGTTCGTAAAAATGGAACACGGGCAGGCAAAGGAGGGGGATACTCCGATCTGGAGTTTGGTATCGCTACACAATTGAAACGGGTCGACCCCAAAACAACCATTGTCACAACAGTGCATGATGCGCAGCTTGTTACTGGCAGATGGAAAATAGAACCCTGGGATATTCCTCTCGACTGGATATTCACCCCGTCCGAAACTGTACGCTGCAAAAATCCACACGCGCGCCCCAAAGGTGTGCTGTGGAACCGGTTAGACCCGGACATGCGGAGGGATATTCCAATACTCGATGAATTGGGTTGATCCACTGGCAATCAATAATTTAATGCTATAGTTATTTAAATAAAATATCCTTCCATGCTTTCAAAGGACGATTCATGCAGATCATGATTTTTGGTGCCGGTGCTGTGGGCCTGGGCCTGGCCAACTGCCTCATCAAAGCCGACCACACAGTTCATCTTATCGGACGCGAGGAAACCGTTTCAGCTCTCAGTATTGACGGACTCGAACGTACCGGATTGTTTGGGGACTTTCATGCACCGCCTTTCTCCTTCAGCGCATTTTGCGACCTCGAAGAACCGGAGTCCGGACCCTACGATTACATACTGATTTGCACCAAGTCCTATGACACCCGGACGGCAGGCGAGATGCTGGCCGCCACTCCGGAACTAAAAACTGACAAAACCCAGTTTGTTCTGTGCCAGAACGGCTGGGGCAACGCAGAAACATTCGCCGCCTTTTTCCCCACTGAGCAAATAAAAACAGGACGTATCATTACCGGGTTTCGTCGACCTAAACCCAATCAGGTCGACATCACGGTACACGCCGATTCCGTCCACCTGGGAAGCCTTTTTGATGACGACCTGGAAAGCCTGGAGCCCCTTGCACGTGCTTTAAGAAAAGGCGGGCTGCCCTCTAAAATAACCGAAGACATTGAAAAAGACCTCTGGGCAAAAATGCTCTACAACTGCATGCTCAATGGATTGTCCACACTGTTTGGTGTGCCCTACGGATTGCTCGGTGAATCGGAACACACACGGGACTTAATGTCGCGCATTGCCCACGAAGTATTCAATGTGATCAAAGCCTCAAATCACCACACTCATTGGACTTCAGCTCAGGATTTCCTGACCACGTTCTACGAAAAGCAGCTTCCACCCACCTACCAGCACGAACCGTCGATGTTACAGGACATCCGATCGCACAAACCCACTGAAATTAATGCCCTGAATGGCGCTGTTGTTGCACTAGGCAAAAAACACGGTGTGGACACCCCGGTCAATTACACTATCTGCAACATGGTCCATTTCCTGAGTAGCCGATCAGGAGCAGAATAAAATACCCAGACTTTTCCTCGCTCCAAAAAACCTGATTTCAACTCTTCTGAAGTCCACTCTCTGCTCCACAGAAAATTTTTAAAATTCTTTGTCAACCGATCCGCTCCGGGTGCGTTTTTAGCTTGTAAGAAGCAAAATCGAACCTACTCCTGGAGATTGAGATGAATACCCAACTGATACTGAGCACACTTTGCCTCACCGGTTTGTTGATAACTGTTCCCGCTATGGCAGATGTGGAAGACAAATTTGATACAAAAGGTGATCGGATCGAAGACCGCCTGGACAACAGGGGTGACCGGATCAACGAACGCCTCGATAATAAAGGGGAACGCATCAACGACCGGCTGGACGCAAGGGCCGATCGGGCCCGGGCCAACGGCAACGGCGCACGTGCGGATCGCCTCGATACAAAAGGAGACCGCATCGAAAACCGGCTTGATCGCAAAGGCGACCGGATCGACAACCGACTTGACCGAAAAGGTCAACGAGTGGACCAGAGGCTCGATAATAAAGGTCAGCGGATTCAAAATCGAATTGACAACGGCCAACCTCCCCGTCGCGCAAATCTGGATCGTGCAGGTGATCGTGCGGAACGTCGGCTAGACCGAAAAGGTGATCGTGTCGAAAGGCGTCTCGATAATAAAGGAGACCGCATCAACCAGAGGTTGGACAGAAAAGCGGATCGTGCCCGCGCCAATGGCAACGAATTGCGAGCTGACCGCCTGGACAGAAAAGGAGACCGCATCAACCAGCGACTGGATCGCAAAGGCGAACGCGTGAACAAACGATTGGACCGCAAGGGTGAACGTGTCAACAAGCGTCTGGATAGAAAAGCCCGTCGCTAATAGATTTTTACCCCTGGCTCTCTCTGGGAAAACCGTTATGCTAGCTTGGGTAACCAATTCTCAGGGAGCTTTCAAGGGGAATGGACGAATTCCTGCAATCAGTTGAAAGGCGGGCCTTCCAAATGGCACAATTCGCAACGAGCAACCCTGACGAAGCGCTCGATATTGTGCAGGACGCCATGATGGCATTCGTCAAAAGTTATGCAGACAAGCCGGAAGAGGAACGACGCCCCCTGTTTTTCCGCATTGTGCAAAACCGGATTCGCGACTGGCATCGAAGACAGAATGTCCGCAATCGCTGGACAGCATGGTGGATCGGCAGTAAGCAGGACGAAGAAGATGATTCGGATCCCATCGCCCGGTTGGCCGATCCTAGAGGAAGAAGTCCTGAAAAAGAACTATCCATTTGCGATTCCGGCGATGCCTTGCAGGCGGCAATTGAGCGTCTTCCCCTTCGGCAACAACAAGCGTTCCTGTTGCGCTCCTGGGAAGAATTGAGCGTAGCCGAAACTGCCAAAGCCATGGGGTGTTCCGAGGGATCAGTCAAAACGCATCACTCAAGAGCGGTACAAACTTTAAAGAAATTATTAAAGGACCATTGGCCATGAGCCAGCAACCCGAAAACAGGGATTTCGAACAGTTCGCAAAAAACCTGATGGATAAGTCTTCCGACAATCTGGATGCGGGTTTGCAATCGCGCCTCACGCAGGCGCGATATCGTGCGTTGGAACAGAAAAGCAACCCTTCCTGGTGGCGTGAGTGGATAACCCGACCCGCACCCGGGTTCGCATTGGCAGCGTGTCTTCTTCTGGCACTGGTGTTTACATTAAACGGACCGGCAAAAAAGCAGTCGGGTAGCACTCTGGAAGACCTCGAATTACTGGCGACAACAGATCAACTGGAGTTCTATGAGGACATGGAGTTCTATGCCTGGCTGGCAGAAAAAGATCCAGCGGAAACCTATGAAACCGGCTGATATTTTTTCAAGCCTGATCTTGCTTTTGTGGATCCTGTGCACACCGGTATATGGGGAGCCCCCTTCCAATGATAAAGGAGACAATGGTAGTGACGTTGTCCCCTCCCTGGAACTGCTGGAGTATCTGGGAGAGTTTGAAACGGAAGACGGTGAATGGATCGATCCAGAGGAACTGGAACAAATGGATGATATTAATGACAACCCGGAACCATCTAATCCCGAAGAGGAGCCTCCCCGTGATTAAACCACTCGGTTGGGCCCTCCTTATAGGCCTGTTGATCCAGGTGACGACTCCGGCTCTGGGACAGGAGGTTGTCCCCTGGGATTCTTTAAATGATCAGGAAAGGCGGGTGCTTAAGCCGTATAAGGACCAGTGGCAGGACCTGCCCGCCAAAAGGCAAAGCCGACTGCGGCGTGGCGTTGCACGGTTTTCCAAAATGTCCCCCGAAGAGCGCCAAAAGGTTCAAAAGCGTTTCCGGAAGTGGAAAAACATGCCACCGGAAAAACGCCAGAAAATCCGACAACGATTCGAACGGTTTCGTAATTTACCGCCAGAACAAAAACGAAAACTGCGACAAGCCCGCAAACGCTTCCAGAACCTGCCTCCGGAAAAAAGAAAAAACCTGCGCGAACGGTTTCAGAATATGACACCGGAACAACGCAAAAAATTCAGAAAACGGCAGATGCGTCGTATGAACAAACTAGAAAACATGACGCAGGAAGAGCGTCAAAGGTTTCGCGCCAAACGCCAGGAACGCCGCAACAAAATGAAAACCATGTCTCCGCAGGAACGGCAAAAGTTCCGCCAGGAATTGAGAAAAAACAGGCAGCTGATGGATCGACCGAACGCTGGCAAGGCAGGGGGTCGGTAAACCACCCCCCATTCACTTGCCTTTATATATTTTCAACCAAATTTGAATAGGCTCATTCCAAATTAATTGGTCAGAACTTTATTTGCCGCTTTCAGCGCACCCTGTATATCCGGTAGGCCACCGCCTTCAACAAAATCAACATAGCGGATGATATTTTTTTCATCGACGACCATCACCGTACGCATCAGGAATTTCCTGTTGGGATACATCAACCCGGTTCGTTTTCCAAACTCGTACTCCGGCGCATCGGACAAGAACAAAATATTTCCAATTTTCGCTTTTTTGGCGAACGCCGTCTGAACATCTGATGGATTGGTACTGATGGTCACAATATCAAGCTTTTGATCAAGCCCGCCATTTTCCTCGCTGAACTTATGGGTCTGTTCATCGCAAGTCGGCGTGTTCAGTTTAGGAACGATGCTAATGATTTTGACACGACCCTTTAGCTGGTCAAGCTCTACTTGTGGCTTTCCATCCTGCAACAATCTTGCATTCGGTAATTTTTGACCCACCTTCAACGTTTCAAATTTGTTTTTTATCACTTCACTGGATTGCGCCGGGCAGGAAACCGCAAAAACAAAAAACAGGGTGAAAGCAAATATTAAACGTGGCATGCTGTTTTCTCCTCGTATTTTTTCAAGAATATAAAATGGAGTCGGCTCCCTCCATTTTATGAAAAGGCATGCTCTTGTGCCAGACTGAATTTAATGGAGGCCCCATGTTTCTAAAAATTTCGCAAAAACTTGCCAGCGTATTGATTTTCCTAATACTTCCGTATCAATCTGCATGGGCTTTGGACTGGAATGACCCTGAATGGGGCAAGCGAGGGTGCCCTTTGGGGTTGGAAGGAGTCTGGAAAGCAGAAACCACATCCTCTCTGGAAGAGAAGGAATTGGAATTCCGCAAAGACGGCACCCTGCTGATTGTGCGTTCCGGAAGAGATTTAAAACTGAAATTCAAAGGCGATTTGATTGCAGGCAATCGCCGGTTCATTGACCTTGATATTATTTCAGGAACTAAAGAGCCCTACCCGGCCATCATGAAAATCCGGCCTCACCTGGGACCGGAAAACGGCCCTCAAGGTTCATCGCCTGAAGAACGCTGTCGAATCAAATTGTTCCGTTATGAAAATCAAAAACGCGCCAGACAAAACCGGGAACACAGCTGGGATATTTTCTATTTCTTTAAATAATTTTTACGGCTTGGTGGTGGGAAAAAAAATCAATGTCCATTATCAGCGGAGCACCCTCCAAAGGGGACGCCGGAGAGTTGGGCCATTTCATACTTCCAGGTGGTGAGGTCTGAATTTTGGAACTGGTTCAAGTGGGTGTAACCACAGGCGCGAGCCAGGACCTTCATCAAACCCACCGCACCCTCAAAAAAGTTGGCGAGCTGTTGGGCTGACTTGTCAATGTCGATGCGTTGGCGCAAATGTTCCTTCTGGGTGGCGATCCCTACCGGACAATTGTTTGTGTGGCAGGCCCGCATGCCGAGGCAACCGATTGCCTGCAACGCGGAATTGGACAAGGCAATAGCATCAGCCCCCATAGCCAGGGCTTTGACAAAATCTTCAGGTGTTCTCAACCCTCCTGTAATAACAAGAGTGATGTCCTTTTTATTCAGTTTATCCAGGTGTCTCCGGGCCCGTGCCAGCGCCGGGATCGTGGGCACCGAGATATTGTCACGAAACAATAGCGGGGCTGCACCGGTACCGCCACCACGCCCATCGAGGATGATATAGTCCACACCAACCTCCAGCGCTGCATCAATGTCGTTTTCTATATGCTGTGCAGATAACTTGTAACCAATCGGGATACCACCGGTGGCCTCCCGGACCTCCTCCGCAAAATCCCGGATAGGCTTGATATCCGTCCAGTCAGGAAAACGTGGAGGCGAAACAGCCGGGGTGCCTTCTTTCAATCCGCGCACCTCTGCAATCTTTCCTTTTACTTTCTCGCCCGGCAGATGCCCGCCTGTACCTGTCTTGGCACCTTGTCCACCTTTAAAATGAAACGCCTGGCACCGTTGGACCCTATCCATGGAGTAGCCAAACCGGCCCGAAGCCAGCTCATAAAAATATTTTGAGTTGGCTTCCTGTTCTTCCGGCAACATGCCACCCTCCCCGGAGCAAATCCCGGTTCCAGCAAGCTGGGCACCTTTGGCGAGAGAAATTTTTGCCTCTTCAGACAAGGCACCAAAACTCATGTCGGAAACGAATAACGGAATATCCAGTTTAAGAGGTTTTTTCGCGTTGGGTCCGATGACAACATCTGTGTCTACAGGGTCATGGTCCAGACGAGGCAACGTTGCCAGTTGAGCTGTCACAATCTGAATGTCATCCCACAAAGGCAATTCTTCCCGCGGCACACCCATAGCTGCCACGGGTCCGTGTTCCCCAACCGCTTCCAATCCTCCGCTGGCCAGCTTCTGGATCAAACCAACGTGTGGCTCGGCATCGGTCCCCTCATGATCAGCGTAAAGCCCGAGGTAAGCTTCCCGATCAAAGTTCTGCGGATTTTCTTTTTCCCATTCCGCTATCTCTTCAGGATTGACCCATACTTTCCCGTCTTCGATCCAGGCACTGAACTTGGCCAGGGTTTCATCCGGATTATACTCACTGATTCCCGTGTCATAACGGAAGTCCCAATGATGCACACCGCAGACAAGATTGTCGCCACTCACACTACCGTCGGCTAACAGGGCTCCGCGGTGCAGACAGCGCCCGTATAGGACGGACACTTCTTCATCATAACGGACCACAACCAGGTCTACATTTTCGACCAGCGCATAAGCCGGGGTCCTGTCTTTTAAATCTTTCCAATTGGCAACTGAAATTCGAGACATAATGGGGGAGTCGCTAAAATTTTTGTTTCGTCACTAACTATTTAATTAACTGGCGGGAATACCGGTCTCTTTTTTCAGAAGAGGATGACCCAGAGCTTCCCGATGCTGAACGTAACCCTCTGCGCAGAGCCTTGCCAATTTGCGGACGCGGCCAATATAACCCGTCCGTTCGGTCACACTGATGGCTCCCCGGGCGTCCAGAAGATTGAATGCATGCGAACATTTCAATGTGTAATCGTAGGCGGGAAGGACGAGTCCCCGCTCGATCTGAGCACGGGCTTCTTCTTCGTACATATTGAACCATTGAAACAGTTTGTCTTTATCGGATGTTTCAAAATTGTATTCAGAAAACTGCCTTTCGGTATCGAGATGGATATCACCGTAGGAAACTTCATCCGTCCATTTCAGATCGTAAACGTTTTCCACGTCCTGCAAGTACATGGTGATACGTTCCAATCCGTAGGTGAGTTCAACACTTATGGGGTCCAGATCAATAGAACCGACCTGCTGAAAATAAGTGAACTGCGTGATCTCCATTCCATCGAGCCATACTTCCCAACCCAGTCCCCAGGCGCCCAGAGTTGGTGACTCCCAATCGTCTTCAACAAACCGGATGTCGTGTTTGTCCGTGTCGATTCCCAATGCCACCAGGCTTTGCAGATACTGCTCCTGCACATCCTTTGGGGATGGTTTCATAATGACCTGATATTGATAGTAATGCTGCAACCGGTTTGGGTTTTCTCCATATCGACCATCTGTTGGACGGCGAGAGGGTTCAACATAGGCAGCAGAAAAGGGCTCCGGCCCCAGAACCCTGAGAAAAGTTGCCGGGTTGAAGGTGCCCGCCCCAACTTCAATGTCGTAGGGTTGCTGAAGAACACAGCCGCGTTCTCCCCAATATCCATTTAATGTCTGAATCACATTTTGAAAATTCATAGTCTAGCGGTTGTATCAAAACCCTCCTTTAAAAGCAATCTTGAGAATAAATAGAAGGCTGGATCGGCAAGTACCCTCAATTTTATAAGTAATGATTTCCTTTGCGGATTGCCCCTGAATTTTGAGTGCTACTTTTAATAATGCATTTTTCAGTTCTTTTCATAATCTTTCCAAAAATACTTTCTTTTAAAATTTTTAAACATGAATCAAACACAAAAACAATGCACCAGGAAACGCTCTTTTTGAAAATCATTTTCTTTAAAAAATATCGACAAACCCCTGTTTTCCCTTGATAAATTAAGCCTAAACGCTGTTATACTTAAAAGATATCAACCTAAAAAAATTATTTAAGGCTCGAGATTACTTATAAGCCTTGAAATTTTTATAAGCCTTTATAAATTGATTCTTGCCCTTCCAAACAAAAGACTATCAAACAATTTTCATCGGTTTATGTAGTTCAGGTTACTCCCACGTTATTGATTTAATTTTTTAAATTTGAAAATCTAAGGAGAGATAAATGAGAAACAGAAGCTTAGCCTTGGTGACGATTCTTGCACTGGCCTTAATTGGCTTTGGAGTTCCCATAGGAGCGATTGCGGAGACAGAAGAAGGTTCCCAGACATATCATGGACCCCCATTGCCCCCGAAAACAAAAGGGGACTGCTATTTTCCCCATAGCCCATGCCAGGAAGACTATATTCCGTCTCCGGTGGAATCTGAGCCCAGAGCGGCCTCTTTTGATGGCAATGGTTGGGGAACTCAATCAATCGGCTATAACATTTTCATTGAAAAACACTTTCCAAAACGTGTTTACAGCGGTCAGCCTTATGAATACACCATTGAGGTGACCAACCTTTCAGACGTGGCACTGGAAAACGTGAACATCATTGAGACCTTCCCAAAGAGTTTTAAAGTGCTTTCCACGGATCCTGCCATATACAACACCTCTGGAGAAAAAGTCGCGTGGGCGCTGGGTCAGATGGGGCCAAAAGAAAAACGCATCATCACCGTAAGAGGGATGGCTGAGAACGGAGACTCTGTTCCTTGTTGTACCCAGGCAAACTTCAAACATCCCGACCTGTGTCTCGCTACGGAAGTGGTTGATCCAGGTCTGCTGCTGAACGTGTCTGCACCGCAGGAAGTTTTACGTTGTGATGTGATTCCACTGGAGTTTGTGGTTCAAAACTCCGGACAAACCGATATGAACAATGTTGTGATCCTGCCAAACATTCCAGGAGACACTTCACCAGAAGGCAAGCCTCTTATGTTAAATGCAGGAGACCTTGCACCGGGCGAGAAGAAAACTATCCGCACGGTTGTTGATTCACAAGCAGCAGGTGCCTACACCTTCTCCGGTATCGGTCAGGGAATTCCCGCTATACTCTATGAAGGTGCTGAAGCAAAAAGTACTGTGCAGGTTGATTCTGGTTCCGTTAACGTGAAGGTCCTGAATCCTGAGTTGAAAGTGACGGCCACGACCGGTGGACGTGACAAGCAGATCATCGGACGTACTATTGACTACAACTTTGAAGTGACCAATACTGGAGACGGTAACGCGGATGGTTCGACCCTGGTTGCCACTATTCCGTCCAACGCTTCCTTCAGGTCTGCCAGTGACAACGGCAGCAAATCCGGAAGTTCCGTCAGTTGGGATCTCGGTTCCATTCGCCCGGGCGGTACCCGCAATGTGACCATGACTCTCGTGGCTACTTCTGCCGGTAGCGCAGGTGCCAATGCTTCTGTTGAAGGTGTTTGTGTCAACACCGCCTCTGCCGCAGCCAGCTTGCCTGTTGTCGGTGTACCAGCGCTTCTGCTGGAAGCCATCGACTCCGTGGATCCGCTGGAAATCGGCGATTCCACTCAGTACGAAATCCGTGTCACCAATCAGGGTAACGGACCTGCCACCAACATCCGCCTGACCGGTTCGTTCGAGGACATGCGGTACATCACGTCGCAGGGTCACACTCCGATTGAAAATACGGACAAGTCACTGACTTTCGGTTCATTTTCTCTGGAGCCAAAGCAGACTGTTTCCTGGGTGATTCAACTGGAAGCTGCTGCTGTGGGCGATCAACGTTTCAAGATCATCATGAACAGCGATCAGCTCACACGACCGGTTGAAGAAACCGAGTCAACAACGATCTACTAAACCGCTAGGTTTTATTTAGCGTTTAGAAAAAAAAGGACCTGTCCGGGCTCACCGCCCGGGCAGGTTTTTTTGTTTGATCAAGTTTGAATTTTTGAAAATATAGTATTGGTTATTGCCTAAATGATGCCCTATCCTATTTTTTGCTTCGTGACGCTCAATTTACACTTCTATATTCTTTTTGATCTTAAATTTCCTATGAGCAAATACCTCAACAATATATATCTACCTCAACACCTTGCCAAGGGGTTAACCAGGACCATTGGATTAATCGCATTGATTTTTGGTTTATGGAATTTATTTTCAGCAATTAATTTAATTATAAATGGAAATAAGTTTTATGAATCCCTGGACATGGGGACTATTGATTTATTAAATAAGTTCAATTTTCAGATTCTGGCTGACATTGGATTTATTATTACAGGGTGGGGGCTACTCCGTTTGTTGCCTTGGGCTCGTTATTTCTTTTTTATCTCTATAGTCATCTATTTTGTGCCCTCTCTTTTTTATAGCGCCCTGTTTTACGGCCAAATGATAGCCCTCAAGTATTACCTGCTTCATTTCTTTACATTATTCGGTTTCAGCCTGTTTTTCTCCATACCACAAGTAAAAGAAATGTTCCCATTTAGAAGGCCTATGCGGGACATCACGACTCTATTTTTGGTTATTTTTATATATTGTTTGGGGATCTGGCTATGGATGTTTATTGACTTTAAGATGTATCAATTCAGCCTTGAACACGAACCCAAATTTAAAAAACTGAAAATCCATGAACCCAATGACTTTTCAGAATGGGATATCACTACTTTACCTATTGAATTCTCATTCGAAATCCCAAAAGAGATGAAGGTTTCTTCTGTTGTTAGTTATGGAGAAACACCTTTCAAGGAAAAACTTCAAAAATCTTTGGAGTTTATACATTTAACACCAAAACATGTCTGCAGCATTGGCCTGAAAAATTTTTCATTTATTGAACCCACCTTAAAAACTATGGAATCATTTTTCGAATCTGAAGATAAAGAGTTACTAACCGATATATTGTTCGATGAAAAAATAGGGGTTCAATCCCTAGTGCCTAGAATGAATTTTTCCAGGGGAAAAATCAAAAAACACTTGGTGAACGGTATAGTCGTCTATTCAGGTGAAAATCCAATGGGCAATGACGGAAAAATATCTAAAAATTTTATTCTTTTTCGCCATTCTCGATTTTTAGGTCGACTCTCTATTTATTGTGGGGAACGGATAGTTGCAAATGCTTTAATCAACCAATTTTTTAAAACACTTTCATATCAGGCACCATCCAAAAAATCATCAATAGATTTTTTCCGGGAGGGACAAAGGTTTTTAAAAATCAAAAACTTTGAAAAGGCCGCCCAGGCTTTCGGTTCGGCCCTCTTTCTAGAACCAGAAAATGCAGAATACCATCTGGCATTGGCTGATGCGCTCAGTCGTGTGGACTTATATTTTATTACCGCCAGGATGAGCCTGGACAAAGCGCTGGAGCTTGACCCGAACATAAAGGGTCACGAAAAAATTTCAGAACGGATTCGAATCAAGGGGGAAGAGCACGACCGGAAATTCAAATTGAAACAATCTGAAACAAATTAAACCCTGTCTTTGTGGCGAGCACCTAATGCCTGCTGGGCATGATGAGTTTTTCAAAATCTTCTGAGGTGAGTTGGTACTTCTCATACATTCCCGGGAGCACTTTCACTGTCTGCGTCAATCCCTCCCGGTTTTTCTGTTCCAGAAAAAAATTCTTGGCAAATAAAAGATGCTGGATCGCCCTCTTCCCATCCTTCTTAAGATCATAAAGTAAACCCAATGCAAACTGAGCTTTGGCGTGGGTTGGGTTTAGCCGCACTGCCTCGCGCAATTGATTCAGGCTGTCGAGTGGATCGCCATCTTTCCGGTGCAACTGGTGAATCCGATACAACACCTCGGTCAGGGCATCCTGCACCTGATGGTTGTCCGGAGAAATTTCCAGGGCCTTGCGCAAAGGCTCTTCTGCAGCACGTATACGATTTAACCGGACCCGCGCAACACCCAATTTAAACCAGGCATCGGTCGTCAATTTGGGGCTCATCGAGAGCGCCTTCTCCAGCGATGTCACGGCGTCTTCAAATTTCCCCTGTTTGAAATGGAACTCGCCGAGGTCTTTATGCACCACCGCTGCTTTGGGGTCTACCTGAATCGCCTGGTCAAAAAATTTGAGCGCTTTTTTTGTCTCCCCTTTTTTGGCGTAGGACCTGGCCAGATGATGATACGCATCCACCTTGAGGTTGGGGTCCATTTCCATGGTCGTTTCAAAAAGTTTGATTGCCTTGTTGTACTGGCCCTGTTGATACAAAGTGATTCCCATAGCAAGATGCGCCGGCCCAAAATCCGGAACGAGTTTTACCGCTTCCTTGAAATGCAGGACGGACTCCTCGAAACGTTTTAATTTGCCCGCCGTGATGCAAAGATTGGTCTGTGCCTGTGCCATTTGCCTCACCAGCGCCTGGCTCTCCGGGTTTTTCTGGCGCGCCTCTTCAAGAACTTCGATTGCCTGTTCATCCCGTCCAATATGCATGTAACATTCCGCTATATGAAAAAGTGCTGACGAATGATCCGGTTCAACTGCCAGCACTGCCTTTAAAGACTTGAGCGCTTCACTATAGCGCTCCAGCTTCATCAAGGTTTCCGCCATTTTATAATGCGTGGTCATACCCTCAGGGTTCACTTTCAGCGCATCCTGCATGGCATCCACCTGCCGCCTCAGTTTTTCAGCTTCTTCCGCAGTCAGCGCTTGTTTGGCAACCGCTCCGGTGTTCTTGCCATTATCCTTCCGGGCAGATTTTTCCGGTGCCTCTTTCTCCGTTGAAGAGGCCCAACCTGTCAATTTTTTCCAAAGAGACATGTGCTTCCGGGTAATTGGTGAGGAAATTTGGAATGTTTTGACCTATATTATATAGAAGGTAATACAGAATGCCTACGCTCCCTAAAACGAAAGTTTTCTATGAACGCTCCCATAAACAAGCACAGCCTGCCATTTGCCATTCAGGATTTGATCCGGGCTCTAGAAGAGGAAGAGGACATCAGCCCACGCCTTGCCCAGGAGTTGTTGATTCAGGCGGAATTAAAGGTAGAGGATCTGGAACCCTGGGCAGATTTCGATCACCCCGTGCAAGACAGCTATGGACGGAAACTGGTTTTTGATGGCGGCTATTTTGAAATGATGTGCATGTCCTGGAACCCCGGTGACTGCTCAGGAATCCACGACCACGGTTTCACACAATGGGGGGCGGTTCAGATTTTTGGTCCCGCGGAGCATTCGGTCTTTCTTGTACGAGACGGGGAAATCTCCACCTTGTCCCGCGTCGCTGTAAAACCCGGTACGGTCGTGGCTGTCGGCAATCAACTCGTTCATCAGATGGGCAATCCATCCAACACGCATTTTCTCACTTTTCACCTGTACGGCTGCCACGGTCGCAATCAGGGCATCACCGCCGATGCACGCCTCTATGATCTGGTTAATCAGGAGGTCAGCCGATCCGACGGCGGGGTTTTTTACCTGCTTCCGGAAAACCAGATCAAACGCCGGGAAAAAGCCCCGACTCCGGATTTTTTGACCGGACTGCGTGACCGGGTCGAGATGATCAAACGCCTGGACAAGATCCGGCGATCAGGTGCGGAGTACCCGGATATCGAGGAACAAATTCAGGAACGCCTCCACGAGATGACCTCGCTCGATAACTGGGACCAGTTCGAACACGACCTCAAGGGTCAGGTCGATGAAACGACCGGTCATATGTGCGATATGGGCTACTGGCATCTCCTCAGGCAGGAGTTGATTGCAGCTGCCGCGCTCCAAAAGCGACTGATCATTGAACAGGAGTCGGGAGATCCGTTTTTCACCTATGCCGAGCTATATGACGATGTGGTCGGCCAGCCTTGCCTTGATGAATTCATCGAACCTTACCTGCGTTTTGTTATCCAAAAATACCAGGTGGATCTTTCTCACACGCGACTGTTGTCTATCGGTTGTGGCACGGGTCTGGTTGAAGACTTTATGGTGAAAGAACTCGGCCTCGCCTCTGACCGTCTGCTCGGGATCGACAAATCCGAAGCAATGGTACAGGTGGCCTCGCGTAGAATTACCGCGCGGTCGGAAGACATTCTGGCACTCGAAGGCCAGGAATGGGACATCACGTATTGTGGCCTCAACGTGTTTCAATACCTCACGCCAGAACAATGTGAACAGGCGTTGAAAGTAACCGCAAATATAACGAAACCCGGCGGATTGTTCATCGGAGATTTTATTACCCCCGACCATGTCCGTGTCTATCCGCACGTCATCCATTCCAAGAGCGGGGATGTCATTTCCCTGCGCCACCCTGAACTGGTTGAGCAGGAACATTTTACTTTCCAGCGCAGTGAGATCCTGAATGTGAGCCGCCAAAGTGGAAAGATGCTCATCACCAACGAGGGCAAACACCTGCGCTTTTTACCCCCGGTGTGGCGATTGCGCCAGAAATTCGAAACCGCCTTCCGCGGCACCGTTGATATTTACGACGCGGTTTCCCTGGAACCTCTCGGCCCACAGGCCGACACCTGCCCCTCCACCCGCTACCTCCTCGTCGCCCGAAAAGAGGCATGATGAAGCCGAATTTATTGTGGATATTATTCGAGAGCTCACGACAATGTCTGGGAAAGGCTGGATAAAAATAGGTTCGGTTAGTTTTTCAGGACAATCAGGTGTCCATTCGACTATCGCCGATGCTGCCTGAGGACGGATTGAACGGTGTCGATGACACGGTTGACATCGGCCTCGCTCATGCGAGGATAAAGCGGTAGCGAAACAATCCGATCGGAATAACTCGAAGCCAATGGCAAATCGTCCAGGCTGTAGTCATAGTGGTTTTTAAAATACGGCTGCAGGTGCAGAGCCCGGTAATGCACGGCCATTCCGATACCTCGATCCTGCATCGCGTTTAAAAAGTCGTCGCGGCTGATGGTGAGGGTTTCCAGATTGAGCGCCAGCACATAAATATGCCACGCCGGGTCAGCGTAGTCACGGACTTCCGGTGCTTCCACTTCTTCCATATCGCCAAATGCAGCGGTGTACTGAGCCGCATACCGGGCCCGGATTTCCTGAAACCTGTCGGCTTTTTTCAATTGATGAATCCCCAGGGCGGCGTTGAGGTCGGCCATGTTGTACTTGTATCCGGGCGTCTGTAACTCATAATGCGCAAACCCCTCTTTGCTGTAACGTTTCCAGGCATCCTTGCTGATCCCCTGAAGGCGCAACACCCGTGCCTCTTCTTCCATCGCAGCATCCGGTAATGCCAGCATTCCGCCTTCACCTGTGGTGATGTTCTTGTTCGCATAAAAACTGAATGCTGTGGGGTGACCGTGCCCACCGATTCTTTTCCCGCGGTAGCCGGCACCCACCGCATGCGCTCCATCCTCTATGATGGTCAGCTGATGCCGCTCCGCAATATCCTTTAAGCGGTCGAGATCACAGGCGTGACCGGCAAAATGTACCGGAAGCAAAAAGCGGGTTCGAGGAGTGATCTTTTCTTCAATCTTTTCCGGGTCCAGATTCATCGTTCCCGGCTCGATGTCAGCAAACACCGGTTTCAGCCCGAGATGCAGGGCGGGGTTGACCGTCGCAGGAAACGTCATGGGTGACGTGATAACTTCATCGCCTCTTTCAAACTGTTGTGTCGCAAACGCGAGGTGCAGTGCCGCCGTGCAGGAACTGACTGCCACGGCGTACCCGCAACCGGTATAATCCCGGAAATCTTCTTCAAATTTTTTCGTTTTGGGGCCGGTAGTCAACCAACCGGATTTAAGAGTATCGACCACTTCGTTGATTTCATCTTCTTCAAACCAACTACGATGAAATGGAATAAAATCGGATTGTGAATCATTCATTTTCGTCCTCTATCGTCTCGAGTTTTGCTGGATCAAATCCTATCCATTCAATCTTATCCAGTTCATCCATTTTTTTTGGGGAGAACAGGACAGGAATCACACTTCCACTGAACGAGATGCGGTGGACCATTAGCGCGACCACCCATTTGCCATCGACTTTTTCCCAGTAATCGAAATGGTCCCGCGTGTGGGGAAGAACTATGTCCATCCGAAATAAATGGGGTGGCAATCGCTCCTGGACATCGAGTTTCACATCCACACGGGCATAGCGACCATCAGGGCTCAGCCAAATACGATCATATCGGTGCTGATCAATTTTTACCCAGGGATTGGGGATGATTCGGTACTTGCGGGAAGTCGGGAAACCCAACGGATCTCGGGGGGTAGCAACCACATCCCTGGGAGGAGGCAATACAGCAAGCCCACCGGCTTTACGGGATTTCAATAAGTCGACTGTGTCGAAACCCGCTAATCCATCCCGGTTGATAAACAATTCCCGCGTGACCCGCTTTTTCAAATCCGGGTGCTGATGGCTATAGATCTCATCCCACCGGCTATGAACCCTGGCCTCCATATATTTTTTTTCTATTTTGAATAATTCCCAGGCATCGTGGACATTTGGAAGAATCCGGGTATCTCCTGCCAACCCTTTTAAGGGGGCTAGAGCTATACCCGTCGCCAGAACCAGCAGTTTTATAGGAATAGAAAATTTTCGCATAACGTTATTCTTTTCGGATTTTCAGGCCAAAAGGTTGAGCCTGTCCCGCTATCCACCTAACTGTATGATATCAAATATTTTTTGCGATTTTTGAAGCCAAAGGACCGGGGATGCCAGGAGCTTTGGCGATTTCTTCCTCAGTCGCCTGTTTGATGGCCTCCAGACTTCCAAAATGCTTGAGCAAGGCCAGTCGGCGCTTTTTACCAACACCCGGTATCGACTCCAGAGGGGAGGCCAGGCTGCTTTTGCCCCGCAGCTTGCGGTGAAATTCGATGGCAAAGCGGTGGGATTCATCTCGAACCCGCTGCAGAAGAAAACGGGAGGGGGAATTATCCTTGAACCAGGCTGGCTGATCGCGTCCCGGTAAAAACACTTCATCGGTTTCGACATCGCGTCGAAACTTACCTTTTGCGATGCAGGCCAGATCGACCCGGTGTTCGATATCCAGCGCCTCCAGAACCTTGAATGCGGTATTGAGATGTCCTTTGCCCCCATCGATCAGAACTAGATCCGGTAAGGGCAGTTCTTCATCAATGAGACGCATATAGCGTCGGGTCAACACCTCACTTAACATCGCGTAGTCGTCTATCCCTTCCACCGTTTTTATTTTGAAACGGCGGTATTCATTTTTCTCAGGTCGGGCGTGTTCGAAACGCACCATGGAACCAACGGCCTGTTGCCCCATCGTATTGGAAATATCGAAGCCCTCGATCACGCGAGGGAAATTACGCAAGCCCAGGGTTTCCTGCAATTCCTCAAGACTTCGAGTGGCCACGTCCCCTTTGTCCAGTTCCGCCCGAACGGCAAACCGGGCGTTTTCCTCCGCCATACGCACCAGGTCTCTTTTTTGTCCACGAACCGGAGTTTCAACATGCACACGGTTGCCACGCTTATCCGTAAGCCACTGTTCGATAAGATCCGCATCCGCGACAACAGTCGATAACAGGATCTCCTGAGGAATCATGGGTTCTTCCAGATAATACTGTTTTAAAAAAGAGCCGATGGTTTCGGCATCGGCCTCGTCGGCGTTTTGCATCTTGAATGATTTCTCGGCGACCATTTTTCCGTTGCGGATGATGAGCACCTGAACCACGGCTAATCCCCGATCCCGGTGACAGGCGATCACATCCTGATTAACCAGGGAAGTGGAAATGATTTTCTGTTTATCGAGAACTGTTTTAACCGCTTCGATCTTGTCGCGGAAAACACCTGCCTCCTCATATCGCATTTCATCCGAAGCCTGGTTCATCTTTTCTTTTAGTCGGTCAATGAGATCGTTATTTTTTCCTTTCAAAAACCGAGACACTTCTTCAACAACTTTCTGATAATCCGGCGGGGCCACTTCCCCGGCACAGGGGGCCAGACAACGTCCCATCTGGAAATTCAGGCAGGGTCTTCGTTTGGGAGTGCCATCCAGAGGATCAGAACTTTGTCTTAAGGGAAATATTTTATATATCAGGCGGATGGTTTCACGGACCTCCCGCACCATGGTGTAAGGTCCAAAATAGGTTGCCCCATCCTTCTTCACACGTCGCACCACCTCCAATCTTGGATACGTTTCCTGGGTTGTCAGGCGCAGGTACGGATAGTGCTTGTCGTCCTTGAGCAATACGTTGTATCGCGGCTGATGCTTCTTGATAAAATTGCTTTCAAGAATCAGCGCTTCCTGCTCGGTCTTGGTGGTGAGAAAACGGATATCCTCGATCTTCGGCACCAGTATCCGCGTACGTGGCGCAAGATGCACCGATTTCTGAAAATAGGAACGTACGCGGTTGTACAATACCTTGGCCTTGCCTATGTAGAGAATTTCTCCCTTTCCCCCTTTCATTATGTAAATACCGGGAAGCTTGGGAGCCTGCTCCAGCAACTCGTTTATTTTTTTGTCGCGTGCCTTGGTCATTAGAATATTTTCAGATTCCTGTTTATTTAAGCACCTTGGTTAATCTCCGAAGAAACAAGCTTTCACCAATTATAGCCCAGCCCGCCTCTTCCAAAACGAGACCATTGCATAACCCCGGAATTAAAATCGAATGCGAGGTTCTTTGCGGAGCCTGTCCTGAGCGAAGCCGAAGGGCTCAGAATGGGGTGCTGTTGTCTTAATATGTCACACTGAGCCCGTCGAAGTGGGGCATCCTTATTGTCATCGTGCAAAGAACACCTACGCAAAGCTCTCTTTTAAAACAGGGCACACCAGCGTATTGCCAACTAAGGGAAACCCTCTTGCCCGAATCCATCATCCTCTTTATACTATCGCACCATGAAAGTTGATTCTGGAAACAATCGCGGATTGTGGGGCACCCGGCTGGGATTTATTCTGGCGGCCTCGGGTTCTGCTGTGGGCCTGGGCAATGTATGGAAGTTTCCCTACATCACAGGACAAAATGGTGGTGGGGCTTTCGTCATCATCTATCTGCTTTGTATCGTTGTAGTCGGACTCCCCATTATGCTGGCGGAGTTCACCATCGGCCGCCGTACAGGACTCAACCCTGTCGGCGCATTCCGGAAACTCGCGCCTAATACTCCCTGGGTCATAATCGGATTCATGGGCGTACTGGCTGGATTTCTTATCCTGTCCTTTTATGCCGTCGTCGGAGGCTGGACCCTGGCCTACGTCACCAAATCGCTTACCGGCAATGTTTCCTTCTTCTCATCTTCAGAAGCTTCAGGAAAGTTTTTTGGAAATTTTATTTCCGACACCCCCATGGTCCTCCTTTATCACACGATCTTCATGGGGATCACCATGGCCATCGTGATCCGAGGCATCCGGGGTGGCATTGAAAAAGCCTGCGACATCCTGATGCCCACTCTGGTGTTCATGCTGGTGGTTCTGATGATACGGTCGCTCACGCTTGACGGTGCCATGGAAGGAGTTAAATTTTATCTCACTCCTGACTTCAGCAAGATCAACGGATCAGTCATTCTCATGGCCATGGGACAGGCTTTTTTCTCCCTGAGTCTTGGCATGGGTTGCCTCATCACCTACGCAAGTTACCTGCCGCCGGAAGAAAACCTCACTTCTGCAACAGTGTATGTCGTCTTGTTCGACACCTTCATCGCACTGTTGATGGGGATGGTGATTTTCCCAGCGGTGTTCGCTGTGGGTATGCAGCCCACCGAAGGTCCCAGCCTGGTATTCACGGTATTGCCCACCGTGTTTGCTCAAATGCCCATGGGTGGCATTGTCGCCATTGGATTTTTCAGCCTGCTGGCCATTGCTGCCCTGACCTCGGCTATTTCCCTTCTGGAAGCCGTTGTCGCGTTCTTCATCGATCAGTTTGGCTGGAAACGGAAAAACGCGGTGGTGACTTTGGGAATAATTATTTACCTGTTCGGCATTCCATCAGGGCTGTCATTCGGACTGTGGAATGACGTCACTTTTTTTGGAAAAACATTTTTCGATGTAGTCGACAACATCGCTTCAAATTATCTGTTGCCGCTGGGTGGGTTGCTCACAGCCATTTTCGTCGGCTGGTGGTGGGGCACTGACAAGGCGCATCAGGAAATCGAAAGACACGAAACCAAATTCCATTGGGCCAGAGCCTGGGAGTTTTTGATCAAATACGTAAGCCCCATCGCAGTATTGTTCGTTTTCCTGGGTAGGTTTTTCTGATTTTCCTCTCAATTGTCCTGTATTGATTTGTAGATTCGATTCCCGATACAATAGGAGTATGACTAAACACCTGATACTCCTTTTGATATTACTTGGATTGCCCAATATCGGCTGGGCCAGCACAGGTGATTCCTGTTCCCCACCTTACGAACCATCTAACGTGATTGAAGCCACACTGCGTTATTCAGAAGCTATGGACTATATAGCCGAGGCTTCGAATACATGTAGCCAACAATTCGCCGATCAGTTTATTGAAATCTACCGGGAATCATGGCTGATATCGGATGGATGCCTGAAAGTAACAATTGAGGATGTGGAAGCAGCGCTGGAAAGAAGAATCAAGGAGAACGCGCAAACTAAAAAAGGTCGCTCCGAGAAAACTTCCATATAGATTCAACAGCTATCCATGCTTGGCAAATTTCATCATATTTTTAGTACCCCTATTTTTCGAATTCTTTTAAAAACTTTTGCGTTTTTTCCAGCGACCCTTCGTACATATCCTTGTGATTTTTTGAATCTCTAAAGTAATAATCATATTCTTTAATGATTAATCGGGGGAAGGCAGATGCGCCTGGACATCCATCCGATTGTGGAGAATTCGCACAATCAGCAAAAAGTTTTTCCGCATTGTTTTTAGAAATATATCAATTTGAAGGGAAAGGAGGAGTCTGGAACAATCTCGCCTTAATCAGATCCGGGCAGGTTTCAGGCCTTTATGCGTTTCAAGTTTTTCTGAGGTACCACAACCGATTTGCCTTCGCCTGATTCGATTCGACCAATGATTTGGGCAGAATGGTCAAAGGTTGCGCAGGTATTGATCACGACTTGGGCGGCGTCTTCGTCATCCACGACCACTACGAAGCCGGTTCCCATATTAAAAACATCGTACATCTCGTCATCGCTTATCCCGCCGCGTTCCTGAATCAACTGGAACACAGGCAAGGGTTCGGGAAGTTTATCGAGGACAAACTGGATTCCATCGGCGCTGACCCGGTTGAGGTTGCTCAAGCCGCCCCCGGTGATATTCACCATGGCGCGAACCTTCACGTCGGTCTTCCACAACGCAAGCATATCCTGCACATAAATATAAGTAGGAACAAGCAACTCATCGCCCAATGTTTTGCCCAATGAGCTTTCCATTTTTCCAACGTTCTTTTTCTGCTCTTCAAGTGATTCACCCAGCAGCACCCGTCGCGCCAATGTGAGTCCATTAGAATGAACCCCGCTGGAAGCTATCCCTACAACGACCTGTCCAGGCTTTACATCCTGACCGGTATTCACGGCATCAAGTTGCACCAGCCCAACAGCGCTCCCGATAAGGTCGATTCCTTTTACAATTTCTTTAACCTGGGAAATTTCACCGCCGGAAATACTCACCCTGCCCTGTCGTGCCCCCTCTTTCAACCCGATAGCCAGCTCTTCAAAAATACGGGGGTCGGTGTGTGAGCATGCAACATAGTCGACCATGCTGACCGGCACCGCGCCGAGGCAGATCAGGTCATTAACATTCATGGCGATACAGTCGATACCGAGTGTGTCGTAACGATCAACCAGTTCGGCAACGATCACTTTTGTTCCAACGCCATCGGTACAAAAGGCAAGACCCTGCCCTCCACCAATATCGATCACGTTGGCAAAGTATCCAAGGTCAAGCGCAACCGGGAAATCCTTATTGAAATCCCTTGTAGCCGGGATGTGACGCTTGATCGCATCGAGTGCCGTTTCAGCACCTTTGTTGCTGACGCCGCTTTGTTCGTATTGGGAAGAGTCGGTCATGCTTTCAAAATTTGCAGGGGTTATATACCAAAATAAAATTGGAAGGGACGCAGTGTACCATTTTAGTGGGGGATGTTGGAATTTTTTAAAAACAGCGAACCCGCCGTGCAAACCAACAGATTCAGGGCCAGCCCCCATATCCCCGAGTGGAATCCCCACAGCGTACTATAACCTGCCACGATCAGGCTTAGAGAGGTCACAACACCGGCAATAAGACCAAAAAGAACAGCACGGGAATTTAAATTCTGCAGGTGCACCCCCAGGAAGAAAGCCGGTACACACTGAATGAGCAGATCGAACTTAATTTTTAACAACTGAATGAGCGTTCCTTCATATGTCAATGCCAATAGAACAATGGGAACCATCATCACCACCGTGACCCAGCGACCCAGCCGGGTCAGCTGTTGCTGGCTGGCATCGGGATTTATAAACCGACCATAAACATCACGGGTCACCATGGAACTGATCGAAAGCAAGGCTGAATCGGCGGTAGACATCACAGCTGCCAGAATCGCGGCAAACAAAATCACCACCAGCCAGTATCCAAACGCCGAGGCCTGCATGACCTCAAAGCACAATTGGGTCAGCGCCGTCTCCGACGGCACCGTATTGGACGACAAACCTGCGCCAAGGTTCGGGTGATGCGCTGCCATCAACACTCCAACTGTCACAGCGATCAATGCGGTGATGAGGGGCATGAAGCCCATCAAGGCCAGTGACCGGCGCAGGGTGTCCGAATTTCCCGCCGCGTACAAACGTTGAATCGCCTGCGGGTAAATCGAGCCGCCCAGTCCCACCATCAGGATAAAGCTGAGCCAGGTGCGGGTACCTTCCGCATCTGGTGCAAGTACCTTGGGACGCGTGTCCGGGTTTTCAGCCAACGTTTTGATTGCAGAAGGCAGATCGCCAAGATGCTGAAATGCCATGAAAAGCAATAAACAGAAACCTGTCATCAAAATGCCGCCCTGCAAAACATCGGTCCACGCTACACTGCGCATACCCCCCAGGGATTCGTAAACCAGCATGATGAGTGCGAGACCAATCACACCCACCCACATCGGTACGCGGCCCTGGGAAATGCCCTCGAATGCAGTGCCGAGGGTTTTCATCTGCGCCAGGGTGAAATTGCAAAGGACGTAAATCATAATGAGGGTGACGGCGATGCGCAGGGCCGGACTTTGAAACCGCTGTTCGATGTAATCGCCGGGGGTGATGAATTCGTGTGCGCGGCTTTGCTTATACAGTTTCGGAGCCAGCAGTAAATAGGCCAGCACGATGGCTGTCATGAACGGCACACATACCAGAAAACCCAGACCCTGTCGGTACGCCGCACCAGAAAAACCGAAGAGGGTGTTGCCGCTGTATTGGGTTGCGTAGAGGGTGAGAAACAATACCGCAAGGCCCATGCTGCGTCCGCCCAGATAAAAATCGCCGAGGCTTTCCTCGCGCCGACTGCGATAGGCCACTGCGCCGATGACGAGCAGTCCGCAAAGGTAAAGAGCGACCACCCAAAGAGCACCGGGGCCGAACGGCAGCTCAGTCAACGGGATCGGTTCCTTCCAGCTCGCGCCAGCGGAAAAGCGCGGCCCAGGCGATCCAGCAGGAAGTCGCTGCACAGCCCAGTACGCAGAGCACTGCCCACGCGGGCAGGCCGAACCACAACCCCTCTACCGGCCAGATGGGGAGCATCAAAATCAAGCCGATGAAGGTACCTGTAAATATTTTTAAATTGGCAAAAGTTTTCAAAAGCCAGCCTGTTAAAATCAAGCTTAGAGTATATCGTCAGTTTGCTTTTTCAGGAAGGAATAGGGAAACATCTTTGGTTTAGCATTCAAAAAACGGAGCACTTTAAGGCCCATTAAAATTTATAAAAAAAACAACGCCCCCTCCACCCGTTTTGGTGAGGGAGCACATTGTCCAAATAGAATGAAGATAAATGAATTTTCCAAAAGTGTTACGGATACACACCCATTTCCTGATAACTAATGGCGATCTTCTCAATCGACAACGCCATTGCCGCGATGCGGTATGAGTGCACCTTGTCGTTCGACCAGTAAATTTCGCGCACACTCTGAAACGCTTCGCGCATGGAATCGTCCAGTCCGGACCGCACCAGTTCCAGCTCGCTGGCTCCCTGTTGAAGTTTTAACTTGAGATCATCCGGAACCTTTCCTCCGGATTTTTCGATTGCCTCCAGCAACAGGGCGTTTTGCCCTTCCTCCCACCGTCGTGTCATCCGACCAAACCGGATATGCGACAGGTTCTTGATCCATTCAAAATAGGACACCACCACACCACCGGCGTTCAGGTAAATATCGGGAATCATCACCACACCCATATCGCGCAGGATCATTTCTGCATCGAAGGTGACAGGGCCGTTCGCCGCCTCGGCAATCAGTTTTGCTTTGATGTGAGTCGCATTATGAGCATTGATCACACCTTCCATGGCTGCAGGAATCAGGATGTCACATTCCTGCTCCAATACCCTGGAGCCATCCTCGACAAATGTCCCCTGAGAATAACCTCTTAATCCTCCAATATTTAATTTGTACTGCGCCACATGCTCAATGTCGAATCCCTCAGGATTCAAGATCGCTCCATCCCATTCGACGATACCGATAATTTTGGCGCCATCTTCTTCCTGCAAAATCTTTGCGGTATGGAAACCAACATTTCCCAGCCCTTGCACGATCACTCGTTTGCCTTCCAGGCTGCCTTCCATCCGCGCTTCTTTAACATCTTCCGAGTGGCGGAAAAATTCGCGTAAGCCAAACACCACTCCCCGACCAGTCGCTTCGGTCCTGCCGCGGATTCCCCCCTGCGATACCGGTTTCCCGGTAACACAACCCAGGTGATTCACATCTCCTGTTTTTTGAGCTGCATAGGTACTGGCAATCCACGCCATTTCCCGCGCTCCGGTACCCATATCCGGTGCGGGGACATTGATTGCAGGATTGATATAGTCTTTGCGGATCAATTCAAACGCAAACCTGCGAGTGATTTTCTCCATCGCCTCTTCGTCATAGTCTTTTGGATTGACCACCAGCCCGCCCTTGGAACCACCGAAGGGAACATTGACCAGCGCGCACTTATAAGACATCAGAGCTGCCAGCGCCTCGACTTCATCCTGGTTGACCATGGGTGAAAACCGGATACCTCCCTTGGCCGGCAACCGGTGGTCGCTATGAACAGCCCGCCATCCGATGAAGCTCTCCACTTTGCCATTTATCTTGACTGGAAAACGTACCTGATAAACATTATTCACACCCTTAATGTAATATCCCAATCCCTCAGGGATATCGAGCGTGGATGCCGCAATATCAAAAGTCAGATTGACGTTTTCTCGAAAACTCTTTTCTTCATGTGCAGCCGACATAACAATCTCCCATAAAAATTACCCTCACGTATAATCTAAGGGAAAAAATCAAAAATCCCTACTGTTTTATGGTGCTCTACGGAAGGCGGCCAGGAAACTTTTTTTAAGTATCTGATTTTCACTTTTCCTGAATTGGAAAAAACTCAGGAGTCAAAAGGAAGGAAGAAAGCTATTTTCTCCAGGTAACCGGAAAGAACAGCAACATGATCCCGAAGATTTCGAGGCGGCCCATCAGCATCCACAGGGTCAACATCCATTTGCCTATTACCGGCATTTCGGCGTAGTTCGCCACCGGTCCCACGCTTCCCAAACCCGGACCAATATTGAACAAGGTTGCAATGGAGGCCGAAACCGCACTGGTCAAATCCACTCCGATAAAAGTCAGACAAAGTGAACTGAAGGTGGCGATGCCGATGAACAACCCTGATAGCGCAACCACATTCATAACGTGGTCAGGGTCGAGGGTTTTTCCTGCGACCTTGATAGGAATGACCGCGCGCGGGTGGATCAGTTTCTGGAATTCGCGCATGATAACCTTGAACAAAATGATGATACGGATCGCCTTGAATGAACCACTGGTCGACCCGGCGCATCCCCCGACCATCATGATGATCAGCAAAAATAATTTCAAATACCCCGGCCACATGTTGAAATCGTGGGTCGCATACCCGGTGGTTGTGTTGATGGACACCACATTAAAGGATGCATATCGGAGCGACTGCCCGATTCCGTACTCAGGGAAGTGGGCATTCAGCCCTACTGTTGCGAATAAAACACCTGCCACCAACAGCCCGAGGTAGAAACGCAATTCCGGATTGCTAAACACCACCTGGAAATTCCCATGCAGGAGATGATAGTGCAGGGCGAAGTTAATCCCACCCAGCACCATAAATATCAGGATGATCGTTTCAAAGTACAGGTTATCGAAATGCGCCACACTGGCCGTGTGGGGGCTGAACCCACCAGTGGCTACTGTCGAAAAGGAATGACACAACGCGTCAAAACCACTCATCCCGCCGATCATCAGCAGGACCATTTCCGCAAGCGTTAAGACTACGTAGGTTTTCCACAATACTTTTGCTGTCTCCGCAAGTCTTGGCAACATGCGCTCAACAGTCGATCCGCCAGGAATTTCCGCTTTAAACAAATGGAAGCTGCCGATTCCCAGGGCGGGAAAAATAGCAAGGGACAAGAGGATGATTCCCATCCCTCCCATCCACTGCATGAGATTGCGCCAGAACAGAATCCCGTGAGGCAAGGGGTCGATAGCCTTCAGGACAGATGCCCCGGTAGTGGTGAAACCACTCATCGACTCAAAATAGGCGTCCACAAACTGAGGGCAGGCACCGGTTAAATATAGAGGGAGTGCACCAAAAAATACGATGGTGACCCAGGCAAAACCCACGATGGCAAAACCTTCACGGTCCCGCAAGTGGTCAATACCTGATGGGAACATCTTCCACATGAAAACACCGCAGGCCCCGGACAGGAAGGAAGCGAGGCCGAACGCTGTCGTCTCGCCCATATGGTCCGGGATTGCCGGGTCATCATATATAAGAGAGACTGCGATTGGCAGGATCAGGATGACTGCCAGCAGGATAAGAAGGATGCCAACTACATTTAGGATGGCGCGGATGTTCATCGGCTACGTAAAGAACGTCCTCTTTGCGAAAATTTTTTCAATTTTTTCAATACTGTCCGGGAGGGTGATGACAATGACCGTATCCCCCTTTTCAATGGTGGTTGCACCATTCGGTACCACCATTTCTCCATCGCGCAGAATCGCTCCCAGCCGGGCATGATCGGGTAATTTTAATTTACTGGTTTTTTTTCCGAGCACTGACGATTCTTCCGTCGGGATTATTTCGATGACTTCCGCTTCTCCTTCAATCAGTTTATACACCGAAGAAACCTGCCCACGTCGCAGGTGTTTCAGTAAAGCACTGACCGTGATCAGGCGCGGGTTGATGGTGATATCCATACCAATGGAATCTAGAATCGGCAGGTAATCGGGATCCTGAGTGAGCACCACATTGCGTTTCGCGCCATGTCGTTTGGCCAGGAGGGCCGCCAGAATATTGTCTTCATCATCGCTTGATAAAGATAAAAACAGATCAGCCTCCTGAATGTTGATATCGTTCAAAAGATCCGGATCAGTTCCGCTACCATGCAACACCACCGCCTTGCTCAGTCTGTCTGCAGCCGTATTGGCCATATCCAGATCGGGTTCTATGAGAGACACATCGGGAATAAACTTTTCCAGCGCTTCCGCAAGCTGGATGGCCAACCGGTTGGCACTGAAGATTACCACTTTCTGGATTTCGTCCACTTGCCGGTTAAGCATTGGCAACACCAGCGGCAACATTTCCTTATCCACAAGGATGAAGATTTTGTCCCCAACATTGATCATGTCACTTGGGACCGGCAGAATCATTTCACCCTCATGCACAATCGCGACAATCTGAAAACAGTTGAACTCGGCCACCGCTGTGATCTCTTCCAGCGTCTTGCCCGCGAGTGGGGCATTTTCCGGAACATCAAAGCCACGGAGTAAAATTTCCCCGTTGCCAAAGTCTGCAACGTTATTGGCACCAGGAGTTTTAATGATTTTAGTGATCGAATCGATGATGATTTCGCCCGGGTTGATGGCCTGATCAACGTACAACTCTTCCGGGGTAAAAATCCGGCTTTCGTTAGTAAACTCCATGTGGCGTAAGCGCGCAAGTCGCTGGGGCACGTTAAACTTATGGCTGAGAAAGCAGACCATCAGATTAACTTCATCTTTTTCGGTAACAGCGATTACAATGTCGGCCTGTTTGATTCGAGCTTTCATGAGGACGCTGGGCAGGCAGGCATTTCCGTGGATTGCCAGAGCGTCAAGCTTCTCAGAGATCAGTTTGATTTTCTTTTTGTCCCGATCGATGATGGCAATATCATGACCTTCCTGCGATAACTCCTGGGCCAGATTAAAACCAACAATACCCGCTCCAACGATAACCACATTCCTGGCATCACTCATAGAGTGACCTCAGCCGGTGGAGGTTGGTCGGGTTCCGGGTCGGGCTCTTGAACTTTAGGGGAATGGGGACTTGGGACGTCCATGATCAATGATCTTTGTTTAAAAACTCCAGGAAGTCGCTTTTCTCGGACAATAAAATAGTCGTATCCGATTTGAACGAATTCTTGTAAGCCTGCATTGACCGGATAAAAGAATAAAATTCCGGATCCTGATTGAAAGCGTCTGCGTAAATCTTTGTTGCGCGTCCGTCTCCTTCACCGCGAATTTTCTGCTCTTCTTTGTAGGCCTGAGCGAGGAGAATAACTTTTTCCTTGTCCGTGGTCGCACGGATCTTGGTAGCCTCTTCATTTCCTTCTGACCGGTACTCGCGCGCGATACGCTGGCGCTCTGTACGCATACGATCAAAAACCGAGTCAGCAATCTTGCCCGGCAGGTCGGCACGCTTGATGCGGACATCGATGACCTCAATTCCCATTTCCGTCACTTTTTGAGCCGATTCTTTTGCAACCTTTTCCATTATTTCTTCGCGCGTCTTGGTCACAACGTCGATCAGGTCGTGGTTACTGAGTTCCACCCGAAGTTCGGAATTAATGATATCGTCCAACCTCGAAGCGGCACTATTAATAGTGCGCACGGTTTTCAGAAATTTCAACGGATCAACAATTCGCCACATGGAGTAATTGTCGATCTGTAAATTTTTCTTGTCGAGGGTAATCAACTCGGCAGGCTCGGCATCACTCACCAGGAGTTGTTTTGGGAAATAGGTAACATCCTGGATAAGGGGTTTTTTAAAGTACAGACCGGGCTCACTGATTGTTTTCTCAAAAGCACCCAATTCAAGGACAATGGCATGCTGCTTCATGTCGACGGTGAACATGGACCCGTAAAGAACAAGCCCGACAATTGCTAGAAATATTAACTTTCCAGGTTTCATTCAGATGAGCCTTTCATGAAGTTTCATTTTCTACCCTGGGTTCCGGTGAGGGAATCGTTCAGGCTGTTGTTTAGAGGGAGAATAGGCAGTACCCCGCCGCCTTTTTCCGGAACCACAAACTTGTTCACGTTCGGGAATACTTCTTCCATGGTTTCAAGATAGATTCGTTTCCGGGTGATTTCCGGTGCCTTTTTATATTCCTGATACTGCTGGAGAAAACGGGAAACATCACCCTCTGCTTTCTTGATCACTTCCTGATTATATGCCTCGGCCTTTCGCACAACCTGCGCCGCCTTACCCCTTGCCTCCGGGATAATTGCGTTTCGGTAACCTTCCGCTTCATGAATCATCCGCTCTTTGTCTTCCTTGGCACTGGTCACATCGTTAAATGCCGCGACAACCTGGGCTGGCGGATCTACATCCTTGAGCTGGGTTTGAGTGATTTCTATTCCAGCGTTATAGGTATCGAGAAGATCCTGCATACTTTTTTTAAGCTGGATCTGGATGTCAGTACGGCCGGTGGTCAAAACATTATCAATAATATGTTGGCCGATAATACCGCGCAAGGTGGTTTCCGCAGCGTTATGCACCGCCTTCGTTGGTTCGTGTACATTGAAAAGGAAGTTTTTTGCGTCGTTAATTTTCCATTGCACAACCAGATCAATATCGACAATATTCTGGTCTCCGGTGAGCATTAAGGATTCGTTCGGAAAATCTTTAATTTGACCGGATCGGGTTTTCCTGAATCCAATTTCCGTTACACGCACCCTATCAACATTTGGCGTATAAACATGCTCAATAGGCGAAGGCAGCTTTAAGTGAGGACCGGGTTGCGCGCTACGAACATATTTACCAAACCGCACCACCACACCTTCCTCACCCTGCTCGACAAAGTACGCCACGCTGGGCAGTATCCAGAGAGCTAAAAGGAAAAGAATAACAAACGTTACCGAGGAGCCTTTCAGCTTTGGCACCTTAAACTGGGGGATTTCAAACTGGGGCCCTCCCCCAGTGCCGCCTCCACCTCCGCCTGATCCACCACCGGGCGGGTTTCCGCGCGGATTGCGCGGGGGTTCCTGATTATTTGGATCGTGTAAATCGTCCCAGGCCATATTTGTTTTCAGTGTCCTGTCCTTTCGTTATTAATTAAAAGCCTTCAATGGTAGAAAAAAACCATTTGAAGGTCATTTATAGGCTGATAATAATTTAAAATTTCTTGGCGAAATCACTGGCGAAAATCACCCATGGATAACCTGCCATTTAATAATTACTTTAATTTTAACACGTTTTTACTTTTTAGATATGACACCTGTTTCGTTCATCACCGAATCTGCCTCCGCTTCACTCATGCCTTTAAACTGGAACGTCATGAAAAAGGCAAGGCCAACTATAGATTCTCCATCCATCAGGCTTTCCGGGGAATTCGGGTCATACAAGTGTTCATAAATGGGGTTTTCCACCGAGGTATAAAACAACTCAAGATCTTTCTGATCGATTTTTTGTCCCTGAAGGATCTTCATGGATGAAGGTTCAAGGTGAAACTCTTCATTGGCCTTTTGAACGGCGTCCTGAAGGGAAGTGCCGGCATCCTGCTCTGTCTTGAGAAACTTTTCGATCTCACGGTTGCGCTTCATGAATATGTAATGCACATATTGGGAAGGAAGCCCGATAAAAAAATCAAGATCATGAAAAAACAGGGTAACCCAGTCGTCAAAATCGACTTCGTTATCTTCGGTAATACCGTACTCCCTGGCTTTTTCGGGAGATTCGCGAAGTGTACGGTTATAAAACTTCACAAATCGCTCAAGAGCATCGTACACAACACTAAGGTAAAAGCCGTTCATCTTGTACCAGTTGTTGGTGGCATTGTGAGCGTTGATCAGTTTTCTCAACATGAGGGTTAACTCATCATGGTCACTGAACCGGTGTGCACTAGGAAAAGCCTGTTGAATGTAGGGTTCCAGTTTGGACGCATCGCCACGAAAATCGTTGATGCTTTTTTCCAGATATGATTTTGCGTGCTCAAGAGCATGATAAATCAGTCGTTCATGGTTCAGTTTGCGATAGTTTTCCATGAACTGCTGAAATTTAGCATTCTTTTCTTCTTCCGGGTGCGTGTATTCACGGTCAGTGATGTCTTTTGAAAAAGCGAGCATGGATTCAATTACCGGGATAAATGATTGGAATAACGCATTGTGACCGAAAAAGGGTCAGAATTTCAAGAGATTTTGACCAACTTGCCTAAAGGGTCGGTACTTTAACGATACGAATATTGCTTTTGAGGCCTGAAGAGGATGGTAAACTATTGCGAAGCAATCTCCTACTTCCCTAATTCTCAGTGAGACTTCTTATGACGCTGAAATATAACCTGGATTCATTCACTTCGGTATTTACTTTTTTACTCGCGCTATTAATCCTCATTCCTGTAATTCCAGCCTGGGGGGAAGACAGTGTCGATTCTTCCACTTCAGGTCTGAGTGCGCGGGAGCGTTTCTATCAAAAATATAAAGACAGGATCAGGAATTCTGAAGCAGATAGCGGTTCCGGAGAAGTGGCTCCCCCCTCACGTGAACCTCGTAATCTGGAAGGAAAGTTTGATGAGTTGAGAAAAAAACGGGAAGAACGACGCAAGGCCCGGGACCTGAGGCGTGAGGAGCGGCGAAAAAAAATTGGGGCAGAAAATGATCGACTGGAAGGAAAGTCTGCCAATGTCTCTAAAAAAGAAAAAGAACGCCTCGATGCAAGGCGCAAAGAAATGCAGGAAAGAAAAGCTGCCCGCATTGCGGAACAACGGAAAAAAATTGAAGCACGTCGCCAGGCAATGAAAGCAAAGGCCCTGAAGCACAAGCAGGAAATGCAGGATAAAGTTCGCCTCGACCCGGGAGCGGCTGGCTATGATGACGCTGTAGACGATGGGAAAGAACGTGTCGATCTCGGTAAACAAAAACCCCCAGCAGTTATGAACCGTATGGAAGAATTAAAGAAACGCCGGGAGGCGATGCAAGAAAAAGCCCGCAAACACCGGGAAGCAATGCGGGCCAAGCGAAAAGCCCATCGGGCCAATCCGGATTCCGGAGCAAGCAGACTCGATGATGTAAATCCCCACGTCAGTGGCTCGGCATCACCCGGAGCTGGTGAAACAGCCCAACCCGACGCCCATATCAGCGGTTCCTCTTCTGGTGGAGACCGTCCTCACATAAGCGGAGCCCGGTAAAGAGACAAATCAACTCCTTGGTCCGATCAGGTCTCTTTTTCACTACAAATAAATTATTAAAGTCATGATGTATTTCAGAAATAATATTGCCAAACTATATCCGTTTATCAAATTAAATTAGACCATTTTTCAGACTTCCAGGTAGGGGGTGACATGGTTATCCGTTCCCGCGTGGTTCCAACCGTTTTTATCCTTTCCTTCTTGCTGTTGCTTTCAGCATGGACTTTGGGGGGTTACCAGGACGACATCGCTGGGAAACCCGCACCTGAATGCGGCCCGGCAATTGGAGAATACCGCAGTTTCTTCCTTCCCCCAGTGCAGTAACAACGGAGCCTTAATCGACTACGACAACACTGCTGGTATTTCCTATGAGGAGGACAGTTGTGTGGTGCGAAACGGACTGGTGTTCCGTGTGAAACAAACGTTTGTTACCAACGGCAAACCGAACTGGGCTCCATACGTTGAGGACAATGAAGGTCGGATTGCGGTGTTTTGGGAATGGGTCGGAGCGGTGCCGACACCACCGGTGACGGCAGTGGATATTACGATCACCGCACCATCGGATCAAGGGATGGTTGAAAGATCAGATCAGGACATTGTGTTCAGTTGTGGAGACGGGCTTGGTGTTGTTCAAAGCTGGATAGCCATTAGCGTGAACGGCAATGTTGTGCCAGTCAGTTGTAACGTGGGGCGTGCGTCCGCCACGTGTCTTCCGGCGGGCCCGCTGCCTGCAGGGGAGTCCACCACCATTGTGACCGTCACGGCTCCGAGTGGCGCGAGCGATACCGAACAAGTGGCATACCGCGTTTTGGATTTACCGCCGGAGGATTTAGAATTATCGCCGCGGGCGGGTGGTGATTTTTGGTGTGATAAAGGGTTCGAGGGCGTTGCCTAATACGGTGTTATTGACCAATACCCGGTAGGTAATGGGCAACTCCAGTTTGAGCCGCTGGAGATCACGGGCGGCATCGGGTGCTTTTTGTTGCATGCTGGTTGGATTCTTCGCGACGAGATAGCCATAAAGGGCCGCGTATTTTTGGAGAAACAACCTATCGTGATGTTCGTTGATGAAAAACTCATGGAAGGCTGAACCCAACCCCGCCTTTACCTTCCGGTTGTGTTTGTCGACTTTGCCGCCCCAGAACCCGACCGTATCTTTCCGGTAACGCGAAATATTTTCCCGAATCTTTGCATAGTGCTCCAGGCTTTGCGCATCGGTCAGTCCTATACATTTTTGTATTTGGGTACCGTGGTCGGTCAGAAACTTTTCTGACAAATCCTGAACCAGCACGGCCATGTCGATGTTTCCGCCATACACTTTTTTATTCCCCTGCACTCCAGTCGAATGTCCACCCGGCATGTTATAGATTTGAAAACGCGTCATCTTGTCGTGCTTCACCACCACCGCTTTAAACGAGCCGCGCTTCTCATCTTCCTGGTAAACCACCGCGTAGCTTTTTACATTGGAATCAATTTTCGTACGATGCTTGCGCCATTGCCCCAGACCCGGAACCGGATCGATGGCAAAAATATTAACCTTGATCGAATTGTATTTTTTGTAAAGCGCGTTGGCGATCATATGACAAGTCACCGCTCCACGGCTCCAGCCTGCCATGTTGATCGTCTCGGGTAGCCGACCCTTTGCGTTGAGCCCATCTATATGGTGAATGGTCGATTTGACATTATCTTCCCAACCGGAGCCGGTGGCCATTCCCCAAATACCGGATGTACTCTTAAACCAGTTCTTTTTCTTTTTAGTGATGGGGTCGTATGTGCCCGGACGGGCCTGGGGGGTCAAAGGCTGGATACCGTAGACACCGGTCTCCGGATTTTTTGCAAAATGCTCCAGATTGTCTTCAGGGTTACTGCCGGGCCCAGCGTTGACAATCCAGTTGTCACCTTCTTCACCCAGGGTGCGGGAAGCAAGATCGGCCACCAGTTCATCGCGGTTGTTGCGATTAAACGCGGTGCCGCAGTTGTAGATGGTGAATGTGCGCCAGTCGTCCTTAGGCATATAACCTCGGATTGAAGGAAAAGCGCAAACTATATATAGAGGATCCCGATATTATTCCGGTTCAGCAAACAGGTAGACCAGGCGGCGATCCACAAAATCAAATCTCTCGTTTCTCACCCACAGTTGTTCCTTGTCCGGGTCCCCGGTGACTGCAGAGTAATCAAGGTTCTTCGGGTTGCGCTTAATCATACAGGCATAAGTGATCGTCTCCGGCTTTTCGGGAATCTCAAGGGTATCCACAGCCTGGAGAAACTGGGTACCGGTAACAATGATGTCGTCTACCAGAAGCCAGTGGGTATCTTCCGGATAATCAGGGATCGGCACATGAGCCAATTCTACTTTTCGGTGCGGCATTATATGGAAAGGAAGATTGAGAGTTTTTGCCAGATGATGTCCAATGCGGATACCTTCTGTTTCAAGACCGACAACCACATCAAAACGCCCATGCTGCTTTTGCCAGGCTTGCAGTTTGGTTATAAGCTGGCTGCAATAGGCTTCATTCATGGCATCTGACATGGAAGCGTAATCAAAATCTATCTTCGACCGGATCCCCGGACCGAATACGAAATTACCTTCTTTACGAATACGATTAAACACGGAACCTCCCTTTACTCAGCACGACACCAACTAAAATAGTTTTTGCGTATGGGCTTCAACCTCTGGCTCTGTTCGGAGCCGAGGGATGCCCGAATTTTCCTATGAGTGGAACAAAATTGCAATCGCCCAGTTCCTCTTTTTCAATCCCAGCTTCGGTTCGGGTCAGCATCACCAGTTTTTGCTCGCCATCCGGGCCAACCGGCCCTACCAGCCGTCCGTTCATGGCCAGTTGATCGACCAGTGCCTTGGGCATCTCGGGTGCTCCGGCGGCAAACAGGATGGCGTCGTAAGGCCCCATGTTGCGCCACCCGTAAGTGCCATCGCAAAACCGGTGATTGATATTAGTGTAACCCAGTTTTTGAAGAAGCACTTTCGCCGTTTGCCCAAGAGGTTTCAATCGTTCAATCGTAAACACCTGGGCAGAAAGTTCTGCTAGCAGGGCAGTCTGGTAACCAGACCCGGTTCCTATTTCAAGGACACGTTCTGTCCCCGTCAGGTTCAATGCCTGCGTCATCACAGCCTGGGCATAGGGTTGCGAAATAGTCTGATGGTGGCCTATAGGTAATGGGTGTTGGCCGTAAGCCTTGTGCCCAAGATATTCAGGAACAAACATGTGACGCGGCAGGCGGCTCATCACTTCCAATACACCCAGATTTTTTATTCCACGCTCAACCAGCTGGTCTTCCACCATTTTTTGGCGTTGTCCCGTGTAATTATGCGCTGTGGAAGTGGAGGGTGTCATAGGGTCAGGATGGAGGTTTTGCTTTCAGGTTAATCCGTTGAAAAGATCGGAAAATTATTTAACCAACCTGGGGTCTGAATGGAGAGTAATTCTTGAAAAACGGATGATTTCAGATAAAGCCCGAATCTGTGGAAAGGTTCGATAGTCTGAAAAATACTCGACCTTTATCATGCGGGTATGTTAGGTTGAAACCACTGAAATGTAAACTCTTTTTTGATTTTTGACGAAAGGTTCAGGTTGAACCTGTCCAGCCAAATCAAACTGAATCTCAAGGAACATCTTGACGCCATTGTGGGTGAACGGAATCCTTTCACTACCCCTGAAAAAATGGATGCGGTGGGACAGTATATCGTCGACCGGTTCGAGGAATGGGAACTCCACCCCAAAATTCTCCCGGTACTGTTCGATGACCTGGAATCGTTCAATGTTCAGGCAAAACTTCCCGGGAAAAATCCGGAATCACCGGTTATCCTGATTGGAGCCCATTACGATTCGGTTCCTGATAGCCCGGGCGCCGATGACAACGCCAGTGCGGTCGCAGCTCTTCTGGAAATCGCACGTATGCTGTCAGAAAATCCTCCGGCAGGCCCAGTGATCCTAATGGGCTTTGCTCTGGAGGAATACGGATTCGTCGGCAGCCAGTATTGGGCTGATGACGCGGTAAAAAATAATAACAAGCCCGATGGCATGATCGCACTGGAAATGCTGGGTTATACCGACAAACGCCTTGGCGCACAAAAATATCCACCGGGGGTGGATTCCGGCCAGTATCCGGACACCGGGGACTTCATAGCAGTGGTAGGCAATACAGACTCAATGGAACTGGTGACATCGTTGACTAAAGGAATGAAACGCACCCGTCCGGAGCTTGGTATTGAAACCCTCGTTGTTCCAGGCAAGGGTGAAGTGATTCGCGATGTACGGCGTAGTGATCACGTTCCGTTCTGGGAGGCAGGCATTCCGGCAGTGATGGTCACTGATACCGCTGATTTCAGGAACCCGCATTATCATAAAGCGACGGATACACTGGATACGCTGGATCTGGATTTTTTGACGGATGTGACCCTGGCACTCGCCGGTTTTTTTCAGGATAATTGATACAAAAAGAACAAATGAAACGACCTTCGAAAAAAAATCCCGTGGAGGACAACGTGCAGGATCAGGAGACCGATCCGGTTGAAGGCACGTCTGAAGAGTCAGTCAATCCGCCGCCAAAGCAGGTTAAGAAAAAAAGGTCTTTTCTGCGCAGTCTTTTCCGTTGGACGTTCTCCCTGCTCCTGATGCTGGTTCTGATCGTGGTTGGACTTGGCGCGATCCTCACCCATTTTTTCCCATCGGAAGAAATCCGTCCCATTGCTGAGGACCAACTCACCACACACCTGAAAATGCCGGTGAAGATCGGTCGCCTTGAATTCAATCTGCTGACAGGTTTCGAATTCGAGAATGTTCAACTGGGTGGAACAGATCCGCTGTTTAAAGTTGACCTCCTGATACTGGGTTATGACCTGCTGGAATTAATAGACGGTTCCTTCACTGTCCACACGCTCAAGGTCAATCGACCGCATGTCAACTTGATATCCAAAAACGGAGTGTGGAATTTCCAACCCCTTCTCGACCTTGCCGGCCCTGCACAGCCACCTCCCCCTGAACCCTCAGGCATGCCAGTGATTCCGATTCCGGTGGAACTCACTGAACTTGTTGTAAACGACATCGAGGTCAACGTGCAGATGGACGACGTGATGACCGCCCACCTCAAAGGTTTAAACCTGGAGGCCAGGGGGAAGGCGGACACCAATGGACTTGATGTCAATGTGCGGGTCCACATGGGAGAAGAGTCACGCGAAAAAAATTCGAGTAATGTCACCTACGTTTCTTCTCTAGAACCTGCAATTAACCTTTTGACTTACCTCGACACCGACATCACCCTGAACGCACAGGATATCAACCGCGCCCTTGTAACCGGAACGCTGGGGTTGACAGATACCCGCGTCACCATGAAACAACGACTCAAACCTGTCAATACACGCCTCGACTTTGCAGCGGGCGTTGATATGGCATCCCATATACTCGATCTGTCCCGCGTGAAATTAAAAGTGGCCAATGGCACCAGTATGAGCCTGACGGGGCAAGTCCAGCGATTTCTGAGTCCTCATCCCGGTTTTAATCTCAAAATACCAAAAGGCGATTTTGACCTGAACGAACTGACCGCTCTTGCAAAACCGTTCTTGCCACCCATGATACTCAATGGTCAATTGGGACTTACCGATGTACAAATCCGGGGGGGCCTCCGAAACTACCAGCCGGCAAATATTTTTCTTACAAAGGCAACCATCAAACTCGATAACGGATTGGTTCGCCATCCTCTTTTCAAGACTCAACTTAACGGGGTCGGTCTTGGGCTGGATATTAAAAATGTCAAAGTAAAAGGTCTTGTACCCTATTCAATGGAAACCAATGGTGAGCTGAAAATGACCAGTGGTGAGTTTGCAGGTTTCTATTTCGAACAGCTGACTCACAAGTTCGACTTAAAAGGAACCGGTCCCCTGCTCCCCAAGATGGTGACAACCTACAAAACGGAACTGGAAACTTTCACCATGGATCTTCCGCAGGTGGGTGAAATCACCACGCCAATCAAACTGCAAGGAAACTTTAAAGGGGATACCCAGACCGGAGATATCGAATCCTTCACTTCTGCACTGGAAGCAGGAACAGCCTTGACCTCCAAGGTCTCTCTCCAGGCGAAAGCGTTTGGGAAAAAAGGATTCAAGATGGATCAATCCTTCACCAGCGACCTTTCTCAAGCCTCCCGATTTATTCCTCCCGATATGACAGAGACCTTCGGGCTTGGGCCGCTTAAGGGAGAAATGCGATTTTCCCAGAAGGCGTCTGGCAGTCTGGATAAAGACTTCATGCCCGTCAACATGACAGCTGACACCAATGTTCAATTGATCGGACTGGATGCTGAAATGAAAGAGCCGGCATTTTCAGTCAAGGGTCTGAGCACGCGGCTTTCCATTCCTGTTGAAATGAAAAAGAAACTGGGCGTGCGTCTTCCCGGGGTGGTGATCAAAACTTCACTGGATTCGGTCCATGCACTTGGCAAATATCAAGCCGGTGCCACCGAAATGACCTCGACCATTTCACTGGACAAATTTTTGTCCTTGGATGGCAACGTTGGCCGGGTTCCAGTCACAAAGAAAACCACCTTCAAATCTGAAGGCATCGTGGGTATAGAACCTGACATTAAAGTCAGCCGAATTGATCTTGAAGTGAACTCGCGCGCCGATGTACTTCCCCCCGGTGAAGCTGAGAACATGACCGCCACGGGAAAACTCGCGATCAAGGGAATTGAGGCGATGGGACAATTTGCCGCCAGCGGTTTCAACACCGCTTTTAATATGGATGCGAAGGACCTCAACCTTCAAAAGACCCACGCGGCAATCAAGGGTCGGGTGTTGAAACCTTCCGTACAGCAGGAAGACCTGCAGATGTCACTTGAGGATCTGCAGTTTGAAACGCGCAGCAGTCAGAACCTGAAAAGCGGCGATGTGGACCTCGGTCTTTTAAGCGTGGTCCTGCCGGGTGTCGTCAACTGGAAAACAAAAGGGAAAATTGAATCGTGGGGGGATCAATTCGATGTCGAGACCCGCATGGACAAAATGGACCTCGAAAAACTGCTGGCTCTCGTGCCTGCAAAATTCAAAGAAGCGATAAAGGGCATGAAGGTGGCCGGTTCGGCATCTCTCGTTGCCAATGCCAAAGGAAAACGGCCGGACGAAATCGCGATCAAGAAGATGGACATTCCAGTCACTGTGGACTCAAAACTCAAACTGGCCGGTGTCACGGTTGACTGGCCTGAAAAGGCAATGGTGGTTGAAGGTTTGGATTTTGATACCGAGCTCACTCTGAAAAACAACAAAGTCGATCTAAAAGGCGCTTCAAAAGTTGCTCACTTCACAAAAACCGATCTGGGTTACGATTTAAAACTGGCTCCCGAGTTGGCTTTCCACTACGCCATTAAAAACTGGGATACGTTGGAAGTTGAGCAGCATAAAGTCTCCCTTCCCGGGCAAGAGATCGAACAAACACTGTCGGGTCGCGTGGAAGGGTTCCGCCCATTCCTGAGCGGCAAGAAAGACAAAACTCCGATTCAAATTTTAAAGACCCTCGACGTCGCGTTGAAATCCAGTCTGGGTCTTGATGTAGGTGCCGTATCCCCTCTGGTACCGGGCCTGCAGGCGGATGGCAAAATCAACTCACATCTGGACATAAAACTGATTGCAGGACAACAGGCCGATTTAAATGGGGAAGTGGATATCGGGCATTTAAATGCCCGGCACGAATCCGGTGGCATTGTGGAAGATCTTGACGGCCGCTTCCTCATCAACAAAACCCTGTTGCTCGATCGTCTGCTGTTTAAAGAAAAGAAACAGTTCAACGCCTCGCGGCAGGGATTTTTTAATCAACTGCGCGAATTCTCACGCTACAAAAATATTTTCAAGATCGGCGCACTCAAGTTCGGCCAGCACACCGCGTCAGATATTGGCATAGACATGTACTACCGCGGCAACCAGTTATTTCTCGACCGGTTCCTGATGGAAGTCATGGGAGGCTCAGTGGCCGGGAATCTGTTTCTCTCACAGTCGAAAGAAGGACCCGAACTTGAGTTCTCGACCGGCTTCGCGCATCTCGATTTCAACAAGCTGGTGAAAAAACAGGTCACCCCTTCGGGCCGCGATTCTGAAATCGACGGCAACCTCAAGTTCAACTTCAAGGTCAACCAGGGCGGAGGGAAGAAAATCTCACTCGATCAGATCGGTGCGGAGATGAACATCACCCATGTTGGTAAAGAAGCACTGGACCGCATCCTCCTGTTCCTAGACCCGGAAGAAAGTTCACCGGCTATCGTCGACACCCGTTCCAAGCTCGACCTTGCCGTGCCAACCAACCTGCACATGAAAGTCGCACACGGCAATCTCAACATGGATGTCGGCATGATCCTGCTGGGCAGTCCGATAGAGGCTCCGGCCTTAAGACGCGTACCGGTGACCAGTCTCAAACATTTCCGGCAGATCAATGAACAGTTGCAACGCCTCAAGGATTTCCAGACTGTCCTGCAAATCCTCTCCGCCAACGGCATCGAATTTGACGACGAAGGCAACATCAGCTTCTTCTAGCCACCCACTGGCGTGAGGGCTAACGGGCAACCGTTCGGGCGTTACAACTGGCTTCTTAATACAATTTTCTTAACCACCCACTCGCGTTGGTGCTGACGGGCTGGCCCTGCGCGAGCAAATAAAATTTTCTGCGCGCTGGGCAAAGTGTTTTCTATTTTTCGTTAGCCGTCTGCATTAAGAGCGCGAATAGCAGCTCTTAATTACCAAGTAAAACAGGGAAGGCGCACGAAACGCCTTCCCCGGTTGGGATGTTTTACGGCTGAAATATTGTTTGCGAGTTACCGGGTTTCAAACAAGCTGCCGGCCCGGCGGGGTGCCGGACCGGAGCCAGAGCAATATCAATTCAGTTCAAGCAGACTGCCCGCAGCCCAGTTGTTGTTCCCCACTGCAGACCGGCTGGATCCACCACCGACGCTGGAATAAAGTCCAGAAGCTTCGTTTTGAAACCCACCACTGACGCTGGAACTGACTCCGGAAGCGGTGTTTCCGCCACCACCACTGACGCTGGAAACCGAGTTGGAAGCTGTGTTTCCGACACCACCACTGACGTTGGCCATGATACCGGAAGCTTCGTTTCCATTCCCACCACTGACACTGGAGCGGGACCCGGAAGCGATGTTGGCCCCACCTCCACTGACGCTGGAGTTGACACCCATGGCTTCGTTAAACTGACCTCCTGAAATACTGGAGAAATTGCCTGTCGCCCGATTGCGTTCACCGCCCGTGACCGAGGCGTATTCTGCTCCGGAAACATTGTCGAGTCCGGCAACAATCCCGCCGAAGCTTGCATAGTTCAACCCCTTGCCGACAACCAGGTTATGCGAGCCGGTTTTATCGCTGGCAGGCAGTCCGCCTCCCAGAAACGGAAAGATGGTTTCATCGTAACCGATGATGATATTTCCACGACCGTTTACAGCACCGTCCGTTGTTCCTGAGCCGGACACCACCTGCAGGTTCATACTATCGAACAGCAACACATCACCGCTGCGCGAAACACCGGTGAATCGGGTTTGCAGCTCGGCAACATCTGCAATTAAACTTCCCCCTTGCCAGTCATTTAGGCCAACTGCGCTCAGGTCCTGACCCCCACTCACACTGGATTCTCCTCCAGAGGCCTCGTTACCACTTCCACCACTCACACTGGAACGAATTCCAGAGGCCGTGTTATCTACTCCACCACTCACACTGGAAATAAAACCAGAGGCCGTGTTATCTACTCCACCGCTCACACTGGAATTACCATCAGAGGCCTCGTTTCTTAATCCACCGCTCACACTGGATTCTACTCCAGAGGCCGAGTTTTGCCATCCACCGCTGACACTGGAAGTTCTCCCAGAGGCCGTGTTATCTACTCCACCACTCACACTGGATTCTACTCCAGAGGCCTCGTTGTTATGTCCACCACTCACACTGGATTCAAATCCAGAGGCCGTGTTAGTCCATCCAGCGCTCACACTGGATCTATGACCAGAGGCCGTGTTATAAGAACCACCACTCACACTGGACCAATTTCCAGAGGCCAGGTTATTACGTCCACCGCTCACACTGGATCTATCACCAGAGGCCGTGTTTTCCAAACCACCGCTCACACTGGAATTATTATCAGAGGCCTCGTTACTTTCTCCACCGCTGACACTGGATCTATCACCAGAGGCCTCGTTACCACTTCCACCACTCACACTGGACCAATGTCCAGAGGCCGTGTTATTACGTCCACCGCTCACACTGGAAACAATTCCAGAGGCCGTGTTTTCACTTCCACCACTCACACTGGAAAAGCTTCCAGAGGTCGCGTTATCAAATCCACCACTGACACTGGAATGAATTCCAGAGGCCAGGTTATTAAATCCACCGCTCACACTGGAAAAGTTTCCAAGGCCGAAAACGGTCGTGTTTTGACTTCCTCCGCTCACACTGGACCAGTCTCCCAGGGCCTGGTTTGCCTGCCCTCCTGTTACGGAGGCATAATGCCCCCCTATAACGTTGTTGTGTCCCGCAACAATACCGCCAAAACTGGAATAGTTCAGTCCTTTGCCCACCACAAGATTGTGTGAACCGGTTTTATCGCTAAATGGGGGCGGCGGGGCCGGCGGCCCACTCCCGGTTATGTCTTCGTTATAACCGACAATCAAATTGCCGAGGCCATTGGTTATAAGGGTGTCCGTTGCTCCGGAACCGGAGACCACCTGCAGGTTCATGCCGGTTAACAGCAACCGGTCATTGCCGTTGGCATCCGTATCTCGTGTCACATCCGTGAAACGGGTCTGCAGTTCAGTCACATCCGTGGTCAGGCCGGAGATATCCGGCACCACGATCGCCGCAATGTCATTCGCATTAATGGTGATATCGGCGGTGTTGGTGGCGATGTTCGTATCCTGTGTTGTCTGACTCGATTGCAGTGTGGTGATAATGCTGTCCTGTGTTGTATCGTTGGCTTGCAGTGCGCTGATGCTGGTATTTTGTGTGCCATCAGAAGTTTGCAACGCGGTGATCGCCGTGTCCTGCGTCCCCTGGCTTGTTTGCAACGCCGTTTGCCCTGTCTGCAAAGCACTCACATCGGATTGTAAGCCTGTCACAGAGGCTTGAAGCGCAGCAACTTCACCCTGTTGTGTTGCCAGGGCATTGATTATGGTGACAATATCCGGCTGCAGGGCCGAAAACAGTTGAAACAACTGCGTCGACAGCAACTCTACATTCGCCATCGATGTTTCCAATGCTGTTAATCGTTCTTCAACCGTTTGTGCCTGTGCGGGCATTGAAAACGAGAGTGCTAATAACAGAACAGCACCTTCGCGTAGAAATTTTTTCATTGTGGACCTCTCCCAATATTGGCGCGGCAGTCAGAGCTATCACGCTCAGACGCCTGCAAAAAGTAATCTCCCCCAAAGATTACGGAAGATTATCCGCTCAGAAAAAATTATGTCAATCAACTGTTCGGATTTGGAGGAGGAGGAAGAGAGATACGGAAAGGGTAGAACAAATCAACACAATGAAATATAGTGTAAATAAAAAAAAGGGGAAGGCGCACGAAACGCCTTCCCTTGAAATAATTCTAAAAAATTTGTTGTAGCTTTAAAAACCTTCAAATAAACCTCCAGCGCGCCAGTCTACCAGCCCAAATGTGGTCCGCTGAGAGCCACCTCCCACAGTAGAGCTTTCTCCTATGGCCAGGTTTTCTCGGCCACCATTGACCGCAGAGTTTAAACCAGACGCTGTATTATTGAATCCTCCGTTTACACTGGCATAGGCCTCAGTGTTTGCCTCATTGTTATGGCCTCCGGTTACGCTTGCTCCTTCACTGGAAGCAAGGTTGCTTCCGCCACCCGTTATACTCGAATTTAATCCAGATGCTACGTTGAGACTTCCACCCGCTACAACTGAATTGTCACCGCTTGCCAGGTTATCAATACCCCCGCTCACGCTGGTATAAAAACCGAACGCTCTGTTATCCTGACCTCCGCTTGCACTAGAGCTATTTCCGGAGGCACTGTTTCTCAATCCACCATTGATTGCAGAAAAGTTGCCAGAAGCGACATTGAGTTGACCAGCAGTGACCGAAGAATACTGACCTGAGGCCAGGTTGCGGAGTCCACCGCTGACACTACTGAAAATATGGGAAGCAATGTTGCGATTGCCTCCGCTGACATTCGAATGTGTGCCTGTGGCCTCGTTTAACGATCCTCCGACTATACTGGAAAAATCAGCAGTGGCCTGGTTGCGCTCCCCGCCGGTGACGGAAGCGTATTCGGCGCTAGATACGTTATTCAATCCGGCTACAAGCGCGCCAAAGCTGGAGTAATTCACCCCCTGGCCAACGATCAAATTATGCGAACCGGTTTTGTCGCTGGCTGGCAATCCACCCCCAAGAAACGGGAAGATGTCTTCGTTGTAGCCTATGATGACATTTCCTCGACCATTCACGGCACCGTCTGTTTTTCCCGAACCAGAGACCACTTGAAGGTTCATGTCGGTAAACAACAAAGTATCTTTAGAGCGAGTGACCCCTTTGAAGCGGGTTTGAAGGTCACCCACATCCGTGGTCAATCCGGAAATTGTCGTGTCCTGAGCTGCATCATTAGTTTGCAGAGAACCGACATCCGTTTGCAGTGTCGTGATATCGGTATCCTGTATCGATTGACTGGCCTGCAGAGCCGTGATGTCATTGCTGTGCGTTGTGTCCTGAGATTGCAAAGCAGTCACCGCTGCTTGCAGGGTCGCCACTTCACCCTGCTGTGTTGCCAGGGCATTTAAGATGGCAACGATGTCCGGCTGCAGGGCAGAAAACAGTTGAAACAACTGGGTCGACAGTAACTCTACATTCGCCATCGATGTTTCCAATGCTGTTAATCGTTCTTCAACCGTTTGTGCCTGTGCGGGCATTGAAAACGAGAGTGCTAATAACAGAACAGCACCTTCGCGTAGAAATTTTTTCATTGTGGACCTCTCCCAATATTGGCGCGGCAGTCAGAGCTATCACGCTCAGACGCCTGCAAAAAGTAATCTCCCCCAAAGATTACGGAAGATTATCCGCTCAGAAAAAATTATGTCAATCAACTGTTCGGATTTGGAGGAGGAGGAAGAGAGATACGGAAGGGGGGAGCCAACCTTTGCCTGGCCGTTTAGTATCCTGAATTTTTCAACTTACTTTAGTTGCAATGAACAATTTTTATAAATTCTGCGGCCCGTATACATTTTTCCATTTCAGTAGCTGATTCATTTTCTGCTTCTCTATAGCTACGAATAATGGCTTCACCTTCTAAATCTTTTGCTTCAATACTATCAGCCACATTTTCCGCCATGTCGATCAATGGAGTTACATTCCCCATTTCCATAGGCAATCCTTCTCCACCATTGATGGCCTCTGCCAACGCAATTTTAATTGCCCTGGAAAATTCTTTTAATTGCTGAAAATCTTCAGCGGCAGACCTGTCCTCCATGCGTGTGATAAGACCATCAAGAGTCTGGTCTACAGGTCTTAAGGCATTGAGCAAAACCTGGATTTGTTCTTTTCCTGATGACATAATTTTAATGCCTTCCCTCTAAACGATCAGCTGATTTGTATTTCTGGCAGATCCTGGTGACTAAAATACCCCACGCAATACCCCCTGCCAGTTTGCACGTAAGGCAAGTAAATAGCGGACTTTTTTTATATTGCGATATTACAGGGCAGAGTTTTCAATTCAAGACGAATTCTATTAAACAAGGCCGAAGGGTCCAAGCCCCCTGCTTCGCGTCCCCCTTCGGAGAAAAGATCTTTGCATAAGTACATAAAGTGGACAGATTCATTTGTTCAAGAGCGGCTATTTACGTTCTTAAATCCCCTCCTTAAAAAAGGAGGGGATACAGGGGAGGTTGTAAACACGACCCCTCCCATACCCTCCCCTTTCAAGGGGAGGGAAATAAATGGCTATCAAAAGATCACTGTTAAATTGAATTTTTTGGGTTATGCAAAGCTCTCTTCCGATAAGGGGGAATATTTCCTGCCCTACCGTTAGGGGGTTATTGGCCTTGCGCCGAGCAATGATCGATGCGGGTGAGTCCGGCTTCCCTTGTAATTTCCACAGCTTGATCGTGCTCCTCATTTGTGGTGCGGCGGGCCAGGGTTGGAAACCGCTCGGGGGTGACTTTCCCCGCAGGCCGGTACTGGTCCATCACATTGACGTAAGTATCCGGCGATAATTCATCGGATAAAAACTGCATGATGGACTTTGTGTTCTCCAGGGAGTCGGGCATGACGAGGTGCCGCACCAGCACACCGCGTTTGGCAAGACCATTCTCATCAAAGGTCAGTGGCCCTACCTGCCGGTGCATTTCCCGGACAACCTCACGCGCGACTTGCGGGTAGCGGGTAGCCTTCAGGTATTTCGCGGAATCCTCTGCCGTCCAGTATTTGAAGTCCGGCATGTAGATGTCGACCACCCCCTCCATCAGTTTCAAGCTTTCCATAGAGTCGAATGCTCCGGTGTTGTACACGAGTGGCAGACGCAGGCCCATCTGCACCGCCATCGGCAGGGCTTCGAGAATCTGTGGCACGACGTGTTCCGGCGTGACGAAGTTGATGTTGTGACAGCCTTTGGTCTGCAACTCCATCATCATGTTAGCCAGCACCTCTGGCGTGGCTTCCATACCATCCTGCTGCTGGCTGATATCGTAGTTCTGGCAAAATACGCATTTCAGATTGCACATGGAAAAAAATATGGTGCCGCTGCCATTTGCTCCCTTCAGACAACCTTCCTCCCCAAAGTGGGGAAAATAACTGGAGACCCAGGCATAACGTCCTGTTTTGCAGAGCGCCCATTCATTGGACAAGCGATTAACATCACAGTCGCGCGGGCACACCCGGCATTTCTCCAAATGGCGCAAACCCTGGCGCGAGCGGCGGTATAACTCACCCGAGCGAAACAACTCCATGTAAGCCGGTTCGAATTGATCGGAGGAAATTAAAAAGCGAGAGTCAGTCATTTTTCACAGGACAGGTCTAAATAGATTCTGATTGTACCTGTATCCTGCGAACTTGTCTTGCCGGAGGTGAAATCAGGTATCAGGGAGCGATACGAAAGTGGGATCGACGATTCAGCTTCCAGCAAGATTCACCGTTTTCAAAGCAAAACGGTTTCTCCTCTCCGTAACTCATCGTGTAAAGGCGTTCCTGTTCGACTCCAAGCGACACCAGGTATTTCTTGATCGCCAGAGCGCGCTGCTGCCCCAACCCAAGATTGTAGTTGTTGGTTCCCCGCTCGTCACAATGACCTTCAATTTGAACCCGTGTGGAAGGATGTTCTTTCAGCCACATAGCATTATTTCTTAATGTATCAAGGGCCACTCGGCTCAAAGTATATTGGTCAAACTCAAAAAAGATATCAACCAGATCCTGGGTCGGCTTGAAAGGCAGGGTCCTTGCGATTTGTTTTTTCTTATCAGGAAATTGCGAGGTGTTAAATAAGTCCGCCACCTCAGATTTACTCGCTTCCTGATCTAACATAGCCTCATCCTTTTTACTCAAACCGGAAGATGGATTACTAGACAGAGGGTCCGCAGATGGATTCCCGGAAGGGTGAGAGGAGGTTAGTTTCCCTTCTTTGGAAAAATCTCCACGGGCCGCAAATGGTTGAGGAAATTCGCTGGCGATATCTTCTTCAATAATTCCTGGCGAATCCGGACCGGAATCAGCGGTGAATCCTTCGGCAAAAGAATCTTCCTCATCAACTGTTTCTTCGGATGGATCCGATGAAACCTGAGCGTTTTTACCCTGCAACCTGCTTTCCTCAGGAAGCAGAGTCTTGGCGCAGCTTGATAAAGTGAACGAAATAAAAAATACCATTAAAAATCTCAGATGACCCCGTGAAAAGATTCCACTAAAAAAGTCACGAACGACCGAATTTGTTTTAAATATTTTTTGGTGATTCATGAGTTTTTCCTTTTTAAAGTTTCACCTGAAAATTGAGCGCCGGACAGGGGAGCTATCCGGCGTCAGGAGCAGTTTCCCCGGGCACGTACCCTGGAGCCTGCCCCTTGAGTTTTTGAGGACTCTGAAGCGATTGCTGGATTCCCCGGTCCAACCAACGTGTGAGGTTGACATGGGGAGCCAAACCGCTCCGGTTCATATCAAATTTCAACCCTTTCAGAAATTCATCGTATCGCCCGCTTCCAAAAAGACGATTCGAAATCACCAGGGTTCGAATTTGGCCCGATTCCTGTGAGATCAGACGGCGGATTTCCTCTATCGCTTTTTCCCGCTTATCCGGCCAGTCCTCGCGCACAGTCAAACCGTGGAGGGAATGAAACGGGGTGTCTGTATACTTGCGGATATATTCCGCATGTTTTTCCATCAGGTCACGCCAGGCCTTGTCGCGGCTGTCGCTTCGGGCACCATGGGCAAGGAAGATCACACGTTCTTTCGACGGGTTTTGGCTGATCGCCTCTACACGTTCCATCAGTATCTGACATATCAAAGGATCTTCTTCATAGCCTCCAAATGTGACAAATACAGCACCGGACCGCACCTGAGGTGGAGGGGATGATCTTCGTCGACTTTTCGGAGGCGCTTCACTCAACCCCAGAATATATTCGGTTTGATCCCGAAACTGTTCTTCAAGGGAATACATCCTCACCACAATTATTTTCCGATATCCCTCCCCTTCCAGCGTTTTTACAGCTTCCGCAAGTGACAACGCGTCGGCCATCCCGTAAACCATTTCAATCCTGTATTTTTCTTTAAGGGGTCCAACCACCTTTTCGATGGCCTCGTTATAAGGAATTTGCGCACCATGGGGCATGACAACAACCCCGACCTCCCGGGGAGAAATATCAATACGGGCATTGGCAGTCTTTCTTAGCCAAAGCTGAATGTTGGGGTGAGGAATGATCCCTTGATCAGCAATTTTGATATCGTACTCTTTAAACTTTTCCCTGATCCAGTAGCGCAATGACATCTGATGGGAATACCTGGGACCAATAACAAAAGGGACTAAAATAGCATCGCCTTTTTTAGCCGCCGCTTTAATGATTTCCTGGTCTACCAACTGGTTGTGCCTTTGGCGTAATTCTTTTTCAGCACCATAATTGAAGTACAACTGTGTTTGAATCTCTTTGAAAGGCAATTCCCGTTTGGCGTAATCGAGGATCGGTTTCAATTCCTTTTCTATTTTTTCCAGAGAGACATCATTTTCAGGACCAATACCGAGCAAAATTAATTGTTCGTTTTCAGGGTTCTGGCTTAGTTCTTTAACTCGGTCGAGAAATATCTGAGCCGTGAGATAGCTCTTTGCCATAGCTGGAGCCCATTCAATGGAAACCAGGGAATGGTACTTGTAGATATGATTTTTCGCATAGGCGAGGTTGGGATGATGCCGTGAAAGAAATAACGGGATCACGACAATCTTGTGGACACCCATCTGGATCAGTTCATCGAGGCTACTGTTAATATAGGGTCCGTAAGCACGATCTGGTCCGCCTGGTGATTCGTTTCCGATATAGCCGAGGGAAGCCGTATAATCTTTCCTGAACTCGTCAAACAGATTTTCGATTTCCTGGTTTCCCAGATGACCCCGATCGGGTGCCAGCAATAAAAACCCAATTTTTTGCTGTTGCGTGGCCAGGGCGGATTGAGAAATACAAAGCCAGACTACCAGTATTGTTAACAGAAATTTGACAGAAAACATATTCAGTTCCTCAGCTTAAAATTTGGCCTGGTGGTGCTCCGGAATGGTATTGAGGCCTAACAAAAACCATTGATTGAGTATTGAAAAATAAAGCCCGCCAAATTAAGACAAATGCCAAACAAATAGAAACATAATTTTAGAAGACGAATATTTTGAGGGACATAGCCACGCCCCACTATTGAAGTTGATAATCAATTTCAATTAATTTAGGTTTTTTCTTAAAAGTTGTCAACCCTTTTTGTCCAAATCAGTCCGCAAAAAAAATTCTACAATTGAGTAAGGGCCTTCAAATGTCCAAAGCCATTTAACCTGGAAATAATTCTGAATTGTTAGATCAAAAAAAAATCGAAACCTACAAGTATCGCTATTAACGGGTTACATAAAAAAGGCAAAGTATCTTATGGATTGCTTCATGAGCACTTGGTAGTTTTTTTAGTCCCAAAAATAAAAATTCAAAAAAGTTTTTAAATTTCGGTTGTTTATTTTTTGTAAAAGACTCAACCTCTCCTCTTTGTTCACGACCCGAATATTTCCCAGATAGACCCGCAAAAACTTGAAAAAACTGAGGGAAAGGGATTGACAAACTTAAAGGGACCAGATAATGTAACAAAGTATCCCAAAGAATCACCCTGCAAAATTAACCCCTGATCCCCATCGGATTGGTTTTTCCCACAATAATAGGCGGGACTCAATTCCGGGAAACCTGCAAAAACTCCGTTACCCTTCATCCCGCACATCTCCTTTTATAAACCCTTCGTAAAGAATCCATTTCGCTTATGTCTACCGCAACAAAACCACCCGCAATGAACATTGAGGACCTCAAGTCCAAAACCATTTCGGACCTGACCAATATGGCCAAAACCCTTAAAATTCAGGGTCACAGTGGCCTCCGGAAACAGGACCTCATATTCAAGATACTCCAGGCCCAGATAGAAAAAGATGGCCTGATGTTCGGCCAGGGTGTGCTGGAAATTCTGCCAGACGGTTTCGGTTTCCTGCGCGCACCCACCTATAATTATCTTCCAGGTCCAGACGATATTTATGTATCGCCTTCTCAGATCCGGAAGTTTGACATGCGGACCGGTGACACCATTTCGGGCCAGATTCGCCCACCGAAGGAAAACGAGCGCTACTTCGCCCTGCTCAAGGTCGAAGCCATCAACTTTGAAAATCCTGAAAAAACCAAAGACAAAATTCTGTTCGATAACCTGACTCCGCTTTACCCGGAAGAACGCCTGCGGCTTGAAACTCCGGCCTGCACAGACTTGAGTGCACGCATCATGGATTTGATGACGCCGATCGGGAAAGGCCAACGTGGGCTGATCGTGGCTCCGCCACGTACGGGTAAAACGATGTTGCTGCAATCCATCGCAAACAGCATCACCACCAATTTTCCGGAAGTGGTCCTGATCGTCCTGCTCATCGACGAGCGGCCTGAAGAAGTCACCGACATGCAGCGTTCGGTGCGCGGTGAAGTCATCAGTTCCACCTTTGACGAGCCGGCACAACGCCACGTGCAGGTGGCCGAAATGGTCATCGAAAAAGCCAAGCGTCTGGTCGAGCACAAAAAGGATGTCGTTATCCTGCTCGACAGTATCACGCGTCTCGCACGCGCCTATAACGCCATCGTGCCACCAAGCGGCAAAGTGCTTTCCGGTGGTGTCGATTCCAATGCCCTGCAAAGGCCCAAACGCTTTTTCGGTGCGGCCCGGAATCTTGAGGAAGGCGGCAGTCTCACCATTGTGGCCACCGCTCTGATCGACACCGGTAGCCGGATGGATGACGTAATTTTTGAAGAGTTCAAAGGAACCGGTAACCTGGAAATTGTGCTTGATCGCAAACTGGCTGAAAAGCGTGTTTTTCCCTCAATCGACATTCACAAATCAGGCACCCGGAAAGAAGAACTGCTCATTGATCAGGAAGAGTTGCAACGTATCTGGCTTCTGAGAAAAGTTTTACAACCTATGGGGCTTAATGATACTATGGAGCTTCTCTTGCAAAGAATGGGACAAACCAAAAACAACCTCGAATTCATGAAAACCATGAATTCCTGACGCACTTAAAGAGCCTAGAAACTATGAAACCCGAGATTCATCCAGAATATATCGACACCCTCGTTGTTTGCGCCTGCGGCAACAAAGTGAACACCAAATCCACCGTAAAAGAAATGCATGTGGATGTCTGTTCCGCCTGCCATCCTTTTTACACAGGAAAACAAAAACTGATGGACAGTGCCGGCCGTATTGAAAAGTTCACGCGCAAATACGAAAAGGCCCTAAAAGCTAAAAAGGCCAAAACTGAAAAAGAAGCACCTGCAGCAGCCGAAGCCACCCCCGCCCCCAATTAACTAGCCAGGTCTCCTCCACTTTAAGGACCTCTCCCTGAAAGAGGTCCGTTTAAATCCTGTAGTTTCTCCTCCACTCTGGTTTCCCAATGTTCGAAAAGCTGGCTTCCATCGAAAAACGATTCGATGAACTCTCCGAGAAAATGAGCGACCCTGCAGTTATTGCCCTGCAGAACGATTTCCAAAAGTATGCTCGGGAACATTCGGAAATTGCCGACATCGTGAAGGAATACCGGGAATGGAAAAAAAACAGCAAGGAGCTTGAAGACAACCGAGCACTCCTGGAAGACGACAGCGATCCTGAAATGCAGGAGCTCGCCAGGATGGAAATTGAATCGCTCACCAAATTGACCGAACAGAACGAACAGGAATTGAAAAAGTTGTTACTGCCCAAAGACCCGCGCGATGAAAAGAGCGTCATCATGGAAATACGTGCAGGGACAGGGGGCGATGAAGCAGGATTGTTCGCGGCCGATTTATATCGTATGTATTCCCGCTATGCGGAACGGCAAAAATGGAAAGTTGAAATCCTGAACAGCAACCCGACGGGCGTTGGCGGTTTTAAGGAAATGGTTCTCAATATTCGCGGCAAGGCCGTGTACAGTAAATTGAAATATGAAGCCGGAACGCATCGGGTCCAGCGGGTACCAACAACTGAAACACAGGGTCGTATTCACACTTCTGCTGTGACGGTGGCGATCCTTCCTGAAGTGGAAGACGTGGATATTAAAATCAACCCCGCCGATCTGAAAATCGATGTGTTTCGTTCCTCGGGCCCTGGTGGACAAAGTGTGAACACAACAGACTCCGCTGTCCGTATCACGCACGTGCCCTCCGGTATCGTGGTTTCCTGTCAGGATGAAAAGTCTCAGCACAAAAACAAGGAACGTGGGATGAAGGTCCTGCGCGCCCGGCTCTATGATGAAGAACAGAGAAAACAACAGGAAGCTCTCGCTGCAGACCGCCGCCAGCAGGTGGGCTCAGGTGACCGCAGCGAACGCATTCGGACCTATAATTTCCCGCAGGAAAGAATCACCGACCACCGTATTGGACTCACTTTGCATAAGCTGACTCAAGCCATGGAAGGGGATCTCGATGAAATGGTGGAAACCTTGATCCTTCATTTCCAGGCCGAGGCACTAAAAAACCAGGACAACTGATTGGCGATGACTACTCTTGCCGCTCTGCTGACCGACGCGTGTCGGCAATTGGAGAAGGCAGGTATAGAGACAGCAAAACTGGACGCAGAGGTCCTGCTCACCCATGCACTCGGCATCAGCCGCGAGGAATTCTGGCGCGATTCCGACCCCCTTCTGAATAGAGACAAAATAAATCACTGCGAAAAATTGATTCAGCGCCGTGAAAGTCGAGAACCGCTGGCCTATATAATCGGTGAATGGGAGTTCTGGTCCCGATCATTCAAAGTGACACCCGACGTACTGATCCCCAGACAGGAAACGGAAATATTAGTGGAACAACTTCTCAAGGTTATTTCACCTGAGAAAAAAAACGATCCAATGCAGGGTCTGGATCTTTGCACGGGATCGGGCATTCTCGCCACAATCGCAGCTCTCGAAATGCCTGCTTCAAAAATTATTGGAATCGATATTTCATCAGATGCGCTCAACATTGCCCGGGAGAACAGCATACGACACGGTGTCGATGATCGTATCACCTGGATGGAATCAGATTTGTTTGGTAGTCTGCCAAGAGGGAATGAAAAGAACAGGTTCGATTTCATCCTCTGCAATCCACCCTACATCGCAACGGAAGACTGCAAAAACCTGCAACCTGAGATCAGCCTGTTTGAACCTGTAGACGCATTGGATGGCGGCATTGACGGTTTAAAGTTTTATGGAAATATCATTAAAGACTCCTTCGAATACCTTAAACCCCGCGGCTATCTGGTAATGGAGATCGGAGACAATCAAGGGCCAACGGTGAAAAACATGCTGGAACAACACAATCAATTTTCTCCTGTTACCTTGCATCAGGACTATTCAGGGCGGGACCGTGCGGTTTGCGCCCAAAAGGAAATGAATGGATAAAATAGTAGTCCAGGGGGGCAACCCTTTAAGAGGGGCCGTATCAATCAGCGGTGCTAAAAACGCCGTGTTGCCAATTCTTGCATCCACCCTCCTCACTCGCGGTCGAAACCAGATCACCAATGCCCCAAAGGTAAAAGATGTAAACACCATGCTGGAGTTGATCCGCGATCTGGGCGGTACCATTGAATCCTGGAAAGATGGGGAAGTGGCGATTGACACTGAACCACTTCATAAAACGGAAGCACGGTACGATCTGGTTGCAACAATGCGAGCTTCCTGCCTGGTATTGGGACCCCTGGTAGCCCGCCTGGGCGAAGCCAGAGTTTCCCTCCCCGGAGGCTGCGCCATTGGAGCGCGCCCAATCGATCTGCACATCAAGGGACTCGAGGCGCTCGGGGCCGAGATTCATGTAAAGGAAGGCTACATACATGCTCGCGCCAAAACATTAAAAGGTGCGCATTATTGTTTCGATACCGTTAGCGTCACCGGAACCCAGAACCTGTTAATGGCCGCTGCTCTGGCGGAAGGTGAGACCGTTCTCGAAAATGCAGCAAGGGAACCAGAAGTGGCATTTCTTGCCGATGTGCTCAACCAGTCGGGAGCAAAAATTGAAGGTGCGGGAACCGATACCGTAACCATAAACGGCGTTTCCGCCCTCGAACCAATCGAATGCCGTATATTCCCTGACCGTATCGAAGCCGCAACTTATCTCATTGCGGGCGCTATCACCGGCGGCGAGATTGAAGTACAGGATTGTTTGCCAAACCATGTGGAACCCGTGGTTCTCAAACTTCGTGAAGCCGGTGTCACCGTGCAAACCAGCGAAACGACCATGTATGTCAAAGCCAATGGTGCAGTCAAATCCGCCAACATCCGAACACAGCCGCATCCAGGATTTCCAACTGATGTCCAGGCTCAGTTCATGGCCTTGATGACATTGGCAGAAGGGCAAAGCGTTATCATGGAAACCGTTTTTGAAAACCGGTTCATGCACGCGGCAGAACTGAATCGACTTGGCGCGGACATTTTAATCGAAGGTCACACTGCGGTAATAAGAGGTGTAAAAGGCTTGAGCGGTTCGCCGGTCATGGCAACCGACCTCAGAGCCAGCGCTTCCCTCGTATTGGCCGCTTTGGCTGCGAAAGGGGAGACGATCATCTCTCGGGTTTATCATATTGACCGCGGTTATGTTTCTATGGAGAAGAAATTGTCGAACCTGGGAGCCACGATCAAACGCGTGAAGTAGCTCCCTATACAACAAGAGCATTGCGTAACACCTAACTTAAATCAGGGTTGCCCTGATCTAGAGGAGATTATAGCCAAGGATCCGTTATCGCGAGCGATCAGAGGGTGAACGGCCGTGGTATTTTCCCAAGCTTTCTAACCCCGAAAGGGTGGATCCAGAGTTTTTTTCCAGTTTCCTCCGGGCATTATCCGGCTTGGATTAATTCGTCTCTGCGGCTCCTCGCAATGACACCTACTTTGTTTCAAAGTTTTCAATTATGCAGAGATATCCATTTACAACGCTCCTGAAAATTTTCTGACCGATGGAAGAACAAGCTCCTCCAAAAAAAGTACAACACCTTCTGGTCTGGATGCCAAACTGGATAGGCGATGTCGTGTTCTCGCTGCCAACGGTCCAGGCGCTCCGCAAAAAGTATCCCAATGCACGCATCACTGCGTTGGCACGCCCCCCGTCAAACGAAATTCTGGTGAACCATCCGGATATTGACTGCGTTATTCCTTTCCCTATAGAAAAAGACATGGGAACTTTAGGCCAGATCCGCTTTGCATTCGGGCTTAGAAAATACCATTTCGATCTTGCCGTCTTGTTTCCAAATTCGATTCGTTCGGCGTGGCTTGCCTTGTTTTCCGGCGCAACCAGGAGGTTGGGATATGAAACCGACGGGCGCAATTTTCTTTTGACGGATCCTCTGCCCGTGGTGAAAGAGTCGCGTTCCATTCACGGCACCGACTACTATGCCGGGATCGTCAAGTTTCTGGGAATTGATGAGGTCGATAAAACTTTTCCCCGCCTGATCTCCAAAGAAGATGCAGAACGCAACCTGGAATTAATGCAACGTCTGGGAATGAAGCAGGACAAACTCCTGATAGCGGTTTCGCCGGGCGCTTCCAAACCTGAAAAACGCTGGCACACCGAGCGTTTTGGCATCCTGTGCCAAAAACTGATCAAAGAAAAAAAAGCCACCATCGTGTTGATGGGCAGTCGAAAAGAACGTCCTTTACTGGAACAGGTGGGACGTTTTTGCCGCAAAGACAAGGTTTTTATTATGACAGGATTAAACTTGCAGGTGGTTGCAGGGTTTCTCAAAAATTGTCATCTTCTGATCGCAAACGACAGTGGTCTGATGAATTTTGCTGCCATGATTGATACTCCGGTAGTTGGAATTTTTGGTCCCGGCCACCCCAAAACAACTGACCCCCTTATTGTCCCGGAACGAAAGGAACTGGTCACGCTGAATTTCGAATGTTCTCCCTGCCGTCACAAGTTCTTTAAAGACTGCGAACCCTCTCCCCACAAAAAACCGTTTTGCCTTGAAGATATCACGGTGACCCAGGTAGCCGACGCGGTGGAGTCCCTGCTCAACAGAACCAACTGAAAACCTTCAGGGGGATCCAAATCACAAGCTGGAAATAATTGGAAAACACCCATTAGAAGTATGCCCTCATCAAACTCGAAAAACGCGATTGTGATTGGAGCCACCTCAGGTATAGGCTGGAGCCTGGCTCTGGTACTGGCTCATAATGGATACCGGGTTGGAATTACCGGCAGGCGTCGGCACCTTCTGGATGAACTTCAAAAAAAAATCGGGGATGACTGCTTCGTACAGGAAATGGATGTCACCAATCCCCAGGCAAAAGAACAATTGAACGATTTGATTTCGAAGATGGGGAATGTTGGTCTCATCATTTATAACTCCGGCGTTGGTTACCAGAACCCGGAGCTTGACCTGACTAAAGAGATGAAAATTGTGGCCACCAATGTCGAGGGGTTCACCTTGCTCAGTAATCTTGCCATGGAACATTTCATCGGAAACAATAGCGGGCATCTGGTTGGCATTTCATCTATCGCCGCAATCCGGGGGAACCGCAAGGCACCAGCTTATTTTGCTTCAAAATCTTTTATGTCCAGTTATCTTCAGGGGCTCCAGCAGTTAGTAACCCATAAAAACCTTCCCATCACTGTCACAGATATCAAACCAGGTTTCGTTGACACTCCGATGATCGACGCCAGGCGTGCATACTGGGTGTGTTCGGCGGACAAGGCTGCAGAACAAATCTACGGAGCGATTCGTGATAAAAAAAAACACGCTTACATCACACCGCGTTGGCGGTTGGTAGCGTGGGTTCTAAAATGCTTACCAAATTTTATTTTCAACCGGTTTTAAAAAAGTCTACTCTATCGCCTCTTCAGTATCGACAGGCTTAGACTCCCAATAAGGCTCCAGGTCGAAATAACTCAGGATCACCCGTTCATCGTCCATGCTGATTTCTTCCAAAGATTCAATAGCAGGGGAGTGTTGGAGGGATTCGCGAGACCAATTGGTTTTGATCTGGCCCATATCTATCGCATGGAACAGAGGGCGAGGCAGAAGGATTGTTTTACCGTCCGTAAACAGGAATCCTCCATCAATAAAAACTGCATACCGGACCTCGAATGATTCAGGGTCGACAAGCAAACCCTTGAGTCGCCCAATCTGCTCATTGTACTTGTCGTAGAGGTAAGAGCCCACTACGCGATCTTCCTGCGCCAGGTCGTAAATATTGTCGTCAATAAACTTGAGGTTGTTGGATTCCATCACTGAAGTTTTTTCTGAATAAAGCCATTACAGGATCTAGCATATAAAGTATAGCAGACTTGGCAAGACGTTGATATAATTTGAGAAACGACTTTTCACTCACCTGGGGTTTGCGAAAGGTTCCGGAGGACACTAAAGATGTCATTTAAAAAAATCACCGCCTGTGTGATGTTCGTCCTGTTATCGGGCGTATTTTCGGGTTTAAACGAGTCCGCATTTGCTGGAGTCATCAAATGGAAAGATGACCAGGGCAAAACCCATTTCACAAACGACATCAGTAAGGTTCCCAGAAAGTACCGCGATCAAGGCAAAATGAAAAACATCCGGACGTCCGCTACGAAACGCGGGCCCGGCCCTGCCAGTGAAGGTTCCAACGAAGAAAAAACAGATGACGGCATCCTTTCCAAGGAAGACCTGGGAAGAATCCAGCAGGCCATTAACTTTTTGAAAAAAGAAAAGGAATTTGCCAAAACCGAAGAAACCTCTTATCACACCCCTACTGGCCTGAGAGCTTTCGGAAAAAAATTCACTGCGCTGAATTCTGAACGGCAAAGAGCCAAATCGGCTCTGGGGGGTACCAGCGTTCCCTCCATTCAAAAAGTAGTGGCCCATATCGACGCAACCCTAAAAGCCGCTGAAGAAAACCCAAACTGGATGAGGAAGCTGAGCGCAGCCAATACAATCAAACGAGTCAAATCAGAAGTCTCCGGCAACCAGAGTCTGATCAACGACCTTGAAGAAGCAAGAAAGAAATCAGAAGAAAAACAAAAAGAGAAAGAAGAGAAAGAGAAAAAAGAAAAAACCGGGCAAGGCCAAAAATCTGCCGGCAAGTAAACCCTCCTGTTGTTTTCCTCGTAATAATTAATGGAATCTCTAACGCAATCCATTGCTGCGGTGCGCGACATGCTATGGGGCCCGTGGTTACTGGTCCTGCTGGTCGGAACCGGTGTGTGGTTAACCGTTCTCCTGCGCGGTATCCAGTTCAGGTTACTTTTCCGGGCTCTTCGCTTCGCCTTTTCCGGAGAGAATTCCGGCCAAGGTGATGTTTCCCATTTTGCCGCCCTTATGATTTCTCTCGCTGCCACGGTTGGCGTTGGTAATATCGCGGGGGTCGCTACAGCGGTCGCCTCGGGTGGACCAGGGGCAGTGGTGTGGATGTGGATCACGGCATTGTTTGGCATGGCAACAAAATATGCCGAGGCGTTTCTCGCTGTTCGTTTTCGCGAAGTCAATCAAGACGGAGAGATTTCCGGCGGCCCCATGTATTACCTGAAAAACGGAATGAACGCCCCACGGCTGGCCTGGGCATTTGCGTTTTTTGGTGCCATTGCCGCGTTTGGCATTGGCAATATGGTACAGGCCAACACCACAGCGGCAGCCCTCAAAGGTTTTACCGGACTTCCCCCCGTTGCCATCGGAATCGCCCTTTCAATCTTGACCTGGCTTGTCATTATTGGCGGAGTCAAACGCATCGCAAGTGTGGTGGCTTATGTGGTTCCTTTCATGGTTCTTGTGTATTTTCTCGGGTCCCTCATCATCCTTATCCGCCATTGGGCCGAAATTCCGGCGGGTTTGGTTTTACTTTTTAAAAGTGCCTTCAGTGGACAAGCCGCAATTGGCGGATTCGCTGGGGCCACAGTGGCACAGGCCATCAGTTTTGGTGTCGCACGCGGATTGTTTTCAAACGAATCGGGACTAGGCAGTGCCCCCATTGCAGCCGCCGCAGCGAAAACAGATCAACCCGGGAAACAGGCACTGGTCTCGATGACTGGTACCTTCATAGACACTTTGATTGTCTGTTCCCTCACCGGACTGGTCCTGGCAGTGACGGGTGTCTGGGAAACTGGAAAGAGTGGTGTGGAACTCACCCAACTGGCTTTTGCCTCGGGTCTGGGCAGTTCTGGAGAAACCCTCATCACTTTTGCTGTGGCGACCTTTGCCTTTTCGACTATTCTGGGCTGGGGGTATTACGGAGAAAAATGTTTTGAATACCTCACCCGCCAACGCTGGGTACTGGGTTACCGCTATGCCTGGGTGGTGTTTGTATTCCTCGGCGCGGTTTTGAAAATAGAACTCGTCTGGAATTTATCCGATGCAATGAATGCCCTCATGGCCCTGCCCAACCTTATTGGCCTGATAGCGCTCAGTATGCTTGTGGCGAAAGAATCCAAAATTTTCGAAAAAGAAATCGATTCAGGTTCGTGACCTGGTTTTGATTGCATTTTCCGGTTTTCGTTTATACTTGAAATATGAAATGCCTGCTAATCTATCTGGGTATCGTGTTCTGGATCTGGACTTCTTTTCCCGAAAATTATTCGGTTGGAGAAAGAGCGCTGGTCCTGGTCCCGCTGAGCTTCCCTGTCATTTTCTATATTATTTACAAAACAGTTGGCTACAGCCCGCAACCCCGAAGGGAAACCATGTCTTATGAACCTGGCCCTATTGGCGAACGCAGTGGAGGCAGTGACTGCGGGGGTAGCGACAGTGGATGTGATGGTGGAGATTAATAGCGCAAAGTATTTGTAAAAATTTTTTTCGAAATCTATTTAGAGAAAAACCTGAACTTCAGAATAAACCAGATAGCTGCAACGCCGTCTTTCCAGCCGATCTTTTTTCCCTCTGAATAATCGCGCCCGCTATAAGAAATGGGCACCTCATAAATTCGAAACCGCTTCCGGGCTATTTTCGCCGTGAACTCTGGCTCGAAACCAAACCGGTTGCAAGTGAGCTTGATATCTTTCAAAACCTCACTCTTGAATACCTTGTAACAAGTCTCCATATCAGAGAGGTTGATATTGGTCATGACGTTTGACAACATGGTGAGAAACAAATTACCCACGTAATGCCAGAAAAATAAAACACGGTGCGGTCCTCCTAAAAAGCGCGAACCAAATACAACGTCTGCCCTGCCATCCAGAATCGGACCAATCAATACCGCATAATCCTTTGGGTCATATTCCAGATCCGCGTCCTGCACGATAACAATATCTCCGCTTACTTTTTTAAAGCCCGTTCGAAGCGCAGCACCTTTGCCCCGGTTTCGCTCGTGATAATGCACCACCACCCCACTTCGACCTTCAACCTCATTTTTTAGAATATCGCGCGTTCCATCCGTTGAAGCATCGTCAACCATGATGATTTCTTTTTCATAGTCCACCTCTTCCACCCGCCGCAACAATTCCATTAAGGTAGCTTTCTCGTTGTAGACCGGAATGACGATCGAAAGTTTCAATGGACTGGTTGAGTTAGAATGGATGTAAGCACTGTAAGCCTAAAAAAAGTGTAAGCCAGGCCGGACGTCTTGTCTAACCACCCTGCAGGTATTATTAAGAATCGGCCGCCAGTTGTTCCACGTGGTGATGCACAGAATCGGCGAGTGCGTCGAGATTATATCCGCCTTCAAGCATGGAGATGAGCCGCCCACCACACAGGTCTTCGGCCGCTTGACGAATCATAGTTGTCATTTTCCCAAAGCATTCAGCGCTGAGATTAATATTGGCCAGCGGATCGTCGCTGTGGGCATCAAACCCGGCTGAGATAATGATCAATTCCGGTTGAAACCGGTGCATATGCGGTATCAGTCGGTTTTCAACAAGCCCCAGATAATCTTCGTCACTGGAGTATGGCCGCATGGGAAAATTCAACGTTGTTCCTAAACCATCGCCCGTACCTGTTTCATCTTCCGCACCGGTTCCAGGGTAAAACGGGTACTGGTGAGTGCTACTGTAAAATACGGTTGGGTCGGAATAAAATGAATGCTGGGTGCCGTTGCCGTGGTGCACGTCCCAATCGAAAATAAAAATCCGTTCGAGTCCTTTAACCTGTTGTGCATAACGCGCCGCGACGGCAACATTATTGAACAGGCAAAACCCCATTGCGTGGTCGTGCTCTGCGTGGTGCCCTGGAGGACGTACTGCGCAAAATGCGTTGTCCGCGTCTCCGTCGACAACCAGATCCACGGCTTTTAGCCCGGCACCTGCGCTCAAAAGTGCGGCATCATAGGAACGGGCGCTTATTGTAGTATCACCATCCAGTTGCATTCGACCTTCTTCACAGGAGCGCTGCACCATGGGGGCATAACCTTCATCGTGAATACGGGATATATCTTCCAGCGCCGCTTTCTGGGGAACCACTTTTTCAAGACGACCGTACAGGTCTGAAGCTTCAAGCCTTTTGTTGATCGATTTTAGGCGCGACGGGTGTTCCGGGTGCTGCCCTGTTTCGTGCTCAAGGTATAATGGATCGTACAGGTACGCGGTTTTCGCCATGCAACACCAGCCTCCAGGGGGGGACGAAAAATTTTGGTTGAGGATAACAAAAACAACTTGAGTGAGCAAACCGTTTCCCCAGTGAGGAGCAGGGACAAAATCCGTTTGCTGGAAGACGCGGCGAAAAACCTGGGTTTCGATGCGATGGGAATCGCGCCCCCCGACACGCGGGAAATCATGCCCCGTTTTGATGCCTGGCTAAAGAATGGGCACCAGGGCACTATGGACTGGTTGGTGCGCGGGCGTAACAAACGCGCAGATCTAAACAATGTGCTTCCCGGGATAGAGAGTGTGATCTGCCTGCGTACCAATTACCAGACGCAAACCCGACAACTGGATTATCTGGAGGACCCTGCAACAGGCGACATCACCTGTTATGGATGGAACCTGGACTACCACGACATCATCGAGCCGCGCCTCAAGACTCTGGAAGCCGAATTACAAAATTTATTTCCCGGTTGCACAACCCGGCGTTATGTAGATACAGGTCCGGTTCCGGAAAAGCCACTTGCAGAGCAGGCTGGACTGGGCTGGATCGGTAAACACACCAACCTTCTCACAGAAGGAGTCGGCTCCTGGTATTTCCTTTCAGAGATTTTGATCGATGTAGCACTCCCGTATTCAACTCCCGCCGAAAATCATTGTGGCCCCTGCACTGCCTGTATCGACATCTGCCCGACCGGAGCGATCATTGAACCTTACGTACTCGACTCACGCCGGTGTATTTCCTATCTCACTATTGAAAACAAGGGAATGATTCCTCTGGAATTCAGGAAGGCACTGGGCAACAGGATTTATGGCTGCGACGATTGCCAGATTGTCTGCCCATGGAATGAGGATGCGACAGTAACACCGGAGCCCGCTTTTCAGGAACGGACGGGGACCAAACTGCTCACCGAATTGATGTTGCTCGACGATGTCGGCTTTCGTGAGCGGTTCCGGAAAAGTCCGGTCAAACGGATTAAACGGCGGGGGCTGCTTCGCAACGTGGCAGTGGCGTTAGGAAACTCAGGCGATGCTGGAGCGATACCGGTACTTAAGGATGCTCTTGCCGATGATGAACCCCTCATCAGGGCACATGTCGTCTGGGCGTTGGGAGAACTATTAGGTGCAGAGGCAGTTTCAACAATTCGCTTTATCCTGACGAACGAAACCCACCCTGATGTAACCGAGGAAATAAAACGCTTATCCCCTACTGGCTGATTTCAAATCATAAATGGGTTAGCTGACGTTACTGATTGGATATTGCCGCGTTAGTGTGCTCTGCCGGTTGTTTTGCTCAATGGCAGTCTGGATTTCATCGGGAGCGAAATCATCTCTCAATACTTTTGCCTTTTCATCAGCAAATGCATTGTGGCGGAAATTGCCCACGACCTCCTGCATGGAGACATCCATTCCGGGTGGGGGTTCAAAAGCTTTGGCGCGTATTTCAAACTGGTCGAGCCCCCAACCCAGGACCTCCTGTGTCGCAATTGAAACGGTAGCCACCCTCTTTTCATCCTCAAACACAAAAATTTCCGGGAACACTTTCAGAAACGTCTGCCGGTCGTGTGGTTTCATATTGTTACTCTTGCCGTACAAGTTGGAAGCGACCACACCGCCATTTGTCAGGGCCAACTTGAGGTCCCGGTAAAATTCGAAAGTTTTGAGATGGAAAGGAATCGAACCGCTTTTAAATGCGTCAAGAAAAATAATATCGTAGGCCTCACCCCTCTTAATCTGATTCTGTAAAAATAACCGGCCATCGGCTTCATGGATTTTATAATTTGGCCCTTCCTCAACCTGGAAATATTTCTTGGCCAAGGCTATGACTTTCGGATCGATCTCGACCACATCGATCCGGCAAGCCGGGTACCAGGCCGCCAGGCAATTCGATAACGCTCCCCCGCCAAGTCCAATTATTAAAATTCTTTGCGGGTTTGGTTGAATCAAAAGAGCAGCCAGGATCATCTTTGAATAGATGAGGGAGGGGGTTTTCGGCTTCCTCGTATCAACACGGGACTGTAAAAAAAACTTGCCACTGCCATTGAACCACATTTCCCGTTTGATTCCGTCTTCGATAACAAAAATGTCGTTGAAACGGGTGCGGGCGCGAGCCAGGACCTTCAGATTGGTTTTCGGTAAATTGGCATGAGTTTCGGGTTTTGGCATTTTAGCGGCAGTAAATTAAGCAGAATCAAAGAGTCTCGGAAATTCGGTGGCCGGGTCCTTTGGCGAGACAGCGAAATAGAGGCAACTTGTTGATCTCAAACCTTTTCAAAGCACAGGCGTTATGATAGCATAAGGAATACTCATTGTTTTACAGACAGACTACCCCGACACAGCAAAAAGTCTTTTTCTTTTGAAAGGTTGACTGATTAAAGCGGTCCAAAGCCGCATAAGGAGCGTTGAACATGCCCAACCAGAGTTTGAAACATAAAATCGGCCTGGAACACCATGGCGTCCGGAATACTAAAGAAACCTTCTGGAACCTGTCCACCCCCGAATTATATGAACATATTATTAAAAACGGAGAAGGTGAGTTAAGCCATCTCGGACCGGTAGTGGTTAATACCGGCAAACACACTGGACGTTCGCCCAACGATAAATTCATCGTCCAGGAATCTTCGAGCCAGGAAAATATCTGGTGGGGCAAGGTCAACAGTCCGTTTCCAATCGACAAATTCGAAGCGTTGTATGGTCGCGTTCTGGCCTACATGCAGCACAAAAGGCTTTATGTTCAGGACTGCATCGCCGGTGCTGATCCGGATTACAATTTGCACATCCGTGTGGTGACGGAAACTGCCTGGCACAGCCTGTTTGCACGCAACATGTTCATCCAGATTCATGACCAGGCAAAAATCGAAACTCATCAACCCGGCTTCACTATCATTCAGGTTCCTGGCTTCCAGGCGGTCCCTGAAATTGACGGCACCAATTCCGAGACTTTTGTTATTGTAGACTTCGGGAAAAAACTGGTGCTGATCGGTGGAACAAGTTACGCCGGCGAAATCAAAAAGTCTGTCTTCTCAGTACTCAATTACCTGCTTCCGTTCCAACACCAGGTCCTGTCCATGCACTGCTCGGCCAATATTGGCGAAGAAGGCGACACAGCTATTTTCTTTGGCCTGTCGGGCACCGGAAAGACCACCTTATCGGCAGACCCGAACCGCAAGCTGATCGGTGACGACGAACATGGTTGGAGCGACTCAGGCGTTTTTAATTTTGAAGGCGGTTGTTACGCGAAAGCGATTCGCCTGTCGAAAAAAGCCGAACCTTTTATTTACGACTGCACGCGCAAATTTGGAACGGTCCTGGAAAATGTTGTTATCGACCCGCTCACCCGGCGACTGGACCTTGACGACAACAGCCGGACGGAAAACACGCGGGCCGCTTACCCGCTGACTCATATTCCGAATTCCATTCCTGAAGGTCGCGGCGGACATCCTAATAATGTCATCATGCTGACCTGCGATGCCTATGGAATCATGCCGCCTGTAGCCAAACTATCGGCGGAACAGGCCATGTATCATTTCATCTCAGGTTACACAGCAAAGGTTGCAGGAACAGAACGTGGTATGAGTCGTGAACCGTCTGCAGTTTTCAGTACCTGTTTCGGCGCTCCGTTCATGGCGTTGCATCCATCGGTCTATGCCAAGCTGCTGGGTGAACGAATCTCTGAACACAACGTTAACTGCTGGTTGCTCAACACGGGTTGGACTGGTGGCGCTTATGGTGTCGGGTCCCGGATGGAAATCGCACACACCCGTGCGATGATCAAATCCATCCTCGATGGCACCCTGAGTAAAGTTAACACCTGGACGGATCCGATTTTTGGATTGTCCGTTCCGGAAGAGTGCCCGGATGTACCATCCGAAGTCCTCAATCCACGGAACACCTGGAAACGTCCTGAGGATTACGATGAAAAGGCCCGCGAACTGGCGGCCCAATTTATCGAAAACTTCAAACAATACGAAGAAGGGACCAGCCCGGAAATTAAAGCCGCTGGCCCGCAGGTACAGGCTGCCAAGGTAGCAAACCTGCATACAAAATAGAACTCGCTCACGATTCCTGACCAGTAAGACAGCAAAAATGGATCGGGATATCAAAATGATTAGTTTTTGAAGAGTGGGTTATCTTTTAACGGCCCCCACATTAGTGGGGGCCGTTGTAATTAACGGTCAAGTTTTTAAGAGCGTCTCAAAAATTCAGATTTGGCCGCAACCAGGATCGGGTAATCCCGGCTTGTAGCAGCCGAACGGGAAATCCAGTTTTTTGAGATTATCTTAAACCTCTTTTCCGGGATCCATCCTTCATTATCCTTCTTCACGGAAAACTCATGGAACCTCTTCCTCGTCTTGCAATCACCATGGGCGATCCTGCAGGTGTTGGCCCGGAAATTATTATCAAGGCACTGCATACCCGCCCTGATTCCTGCCGACCTGTAATCATCGGTGATCAAAAAATATTACAAAATACCGCTCGCTACCTCGAGTTGCCCGATGCACTGGACGACGTCCAAGTGATCGATCTTGATAATGTTCCAGATTCATTAACTACCGGAGCTCCCACCAGGGAAAGCGGTGCAGCTTCTGTTTCCTATATTAAAACTGCCGTTGATCTTGCCCTGAAGCAGGAAGTCGATGCCATCGTCACGGCACCGATTAGTAAAGAAGCCATAAACCTTGCCGGGTACAACTACCCAGGGCATACAGAACTGTTGGCTGACCTGACCGATGTCCCCTATTCCTTATTAATGCTGGCCTCGGATGAAATGCGCGTGGTGCTCACCACAACCCACGTCGCCCTTTCGGATATTAAACCTTTGATCACACACGAACGGGTGCTCCGAACCTTGAAGTTGACACATCAGTGGCTTGCCGGCATTGGCATAAAACTGCCGCGTATCGCGGTTACCGGACTGAACCCGCATTGCGGGGACGGTGGCGTGTTTGGCAAAGAGGAGGAGGAGTCAATTATTCCAGCAATTAAAGAGGCGCAAGCTTCAGGATTAGCTATTGCCGGGCCCTTTTCAGCAGACGCCTTGTTCGGTCGTTACCAGGCAGGACAATACGACACCATCGTCACCATGTATCACGACCAGGGAATGATCCCAATCAAAATGGCGTCGCAGGATCGCGCAGTCAATGTCACTCTTGGATTGCCCATCATCCGCACCTCTGTGGACCACGGCACAGCCTACGACATTGCCGGAACAGGGATGGCAAAACCTGACAGCTTGCTGCACGCCCTCAACCTTGCCGCCAGGCTCGCACAACGAACAATGGGCACCAACTAAATGAAAAAACGCAAACAACCTTTTGGACAAAATTATCTGGTCGACCTCAATGCCGCCAAAGAGATCGTGCACCTGGCCCATGTGAAAAATGATGGATGTCTGGTCGAAATCGGTCCCGGCAAGGGTGTATTGACGCATGACCTGTTGCCACTGACTTCAAAGTTAATCGCCCTGGAAATCGATCCCATCCTGTGCCGTGGACTCAAGAAAAAATACGGTGACCGCGAAAATTTCCACCTCGTCCAGGCAGATGCCCAGAAAATAGATTATGGAAGTCTTGCCCCGCGTTTTCAGGTGGTCTCCAACCTACCCTACTACGCAGCGACTCCGATCATCAAACGTCTCATCCATTACCGGAAACATATAACCGACATGGTCCTCATGCTGCAACGCGAAGTGGCGGCACGCATGACAGCAAAACCAGGAACGCGCGAATACGGTTCACTTACACTGTTCATCCAATATCATTGCGAAGCCAGGCGTCTGCTGGAAGTGGGGGCCGAATGTTTTTATCCAAAACCCAAGGTCGATTCCACTGTCATACGACTCACCCCGCGCCAACTCCCTCCCGTAGTTGTGAACAGTGAGACCAACCTTTTCCAGTTGATCCACACGGCTTTCCTCCATAAGCGGAAAACCCTCCGCAATAATTTAAAGGAACTCAACGGGCGTTTTCACATTGCCATGTCTGCGATTGAGAATATGGGGATCGACCCCAACCGCCGGGCAGAGGAATTGACCCTTCAACAGTTTGCTCAGATCACCAACGCTCTGGAAACCAAAAATGACTGACACCACCCACAAAGCAGGAACTGTCGTTCTGGTCGGAGCCGGACCTGGCGATCCGGGACTCATTACCGTGAGGGGTCGCGACTGGCTGAAAAAGGCGGATGTGGTGGTCTACGATTACCTCGCCAACAAACGGCTATTGAAATACACACCAGATCACGTTGAAGCCATTTACGCCGGTAAAAAAGAAGGCGTTGTCACAATCACCCAGGCAGAGATCTCGCAGCTTCTCGTCGATAAAGCACGACAAGGCAAAACTGTTGTTCGACTAAAAGGTGGCGATCCGTTTCTCTTTGGACGCGGTGGCGAAGAAGCGTCCGCATTGGCAGAGGCGGGAGTCCCATTCGTTATTGTGCCGGGTGTGGCTTCTCCTGTCGGCGTTTCTGCCTACGCCGGAATTCCATTGACCCACCGCGATTGCTCTTCGACCGTTTCGATCATCACCGGCAGTAATGAAAAAGGAAATGAAGATCTCCATCTCGATTGGGAAAAAATCGCCAGCCGTAGCGGAACCCTGGTGTTCCTGATGGGGGCACGGAAATTAAAACGTATTGCGGCCAAACTGATGGAACACGGGAAGTCACCCGAAACACCAATCGCGGTCATTCAATGGGGCACTACCTTCAAACAGAAAACCTGGAAAGGCACGCTGGACAGTATCATTGGCATCGCAGAACGGGAGAGGATCGCTCCCCCGGCACTCACCATCGTTGGGGAAGTCGTTGACCTCAAACTCGATATCGACTGGTTCGAATCGCGTCCCCTGTTTGGGAAATCCGTTGTGGTCACCCGCGCCGGAAATCAGGCCGACAGTTTCATAGAACAATTGTATGAGCGAGGCGCCGAACCGCTTTCATTTCCCGTTATTGAAATGGTGGAGCCCGATGACGCCACAATGCTGGACCAGGCGATGCAAAACCTCGGACAATATCACGGTGTGATTTTCACCAGTGTCAACGGAGTGCGATGGTTCATGAAACGGCTTAAGCAACAGGACCTCGACATTCGGGAACTCAAGGGCGTTCGCGTTTACTGTATCGGACCCAAAACGGGACAAGAGATTGAAGATCTCGGCATCCGGGTGGATCTGGTTCCAGAAGAGTTCGTTGCAGAATCACTCATCGAACACATCGGGAAAGAAAACATCGCCAGCAAGCGTTTTTTATTACCACGGGCGCAAGTCGCGCGCGAAGTGTTGCCGGATGAACTGCGCAAGCTGGGTGCTGAAGTGGATGTTGCTCCCGCCTACAAAACCGTCCTGCCAGACACGGATATCTCACAACTAAAAGAAAGACTGCAGGCGGGCAACATTGATGTCGTCACTTTCACTTCATCTTCCACAGTCAAAAATTTTGTGGAGATGATTGGGCCAGAGTTAAAAGATTCACTCGAAAAGGTAACCCTGGCCTGCATCGGCCCGGTCACTGCAAAGACAGCAGAAAACCTTGGATTAACTGTTGGTGTTCAGGCCAAAGAATACACAGTCGAAGGCCTGCTCACTGCCATGGAATCCCACTTCCCTTCGGCAAACTCAGGATAAAATCCAGATCCCGCCTTTCCATTTATTTTTTGAGTTACAAAAAGATTGCTTCGTAAAAAGAAAATTAAATCTCTAAGAAATTTCTATCAAAAATTCTCCAATATTATTATTTGCAACCTTCCCCCTTTTTTATCAACGAGTTCAATCTATCTCAATCTCATTTCAAACTTAATTAATCCGAAGCAATCCTTGACAGAATATCCCGAACCGCCAATACTCGAGCCTGAAAATCTCTGGGGGAGATAACTGTCTGCGGTTGAGTTTTCATATTGATCTTGCGCTATTTCAAAAATTGAGAGGGGACCCAAATGAAAAAATTATTTTTGGGAAGTATCGTTCTAGTGTTTTCACTTTTAATCGTATTACCTGCACAGGCACAAACTCTGGAAGAACGAGTGACTGCTCTTGAAACATCCATGGCGAATGTCGAGTTGCTATCAACCCAATTGTTCCAACTGTTCTCGGCCTTACAGCCGGATATCACCGCTATCCTGAATGCCCTGGCAGCCCAGCAGTTGGATGTTGCTACACTTCAAGCGGATATGAGTGAACTACAGTCACGCTTCAACGGGGTGTCGCGCAACGGTGATGTATTGCAATTTGACAGTATGAATTTGCAGGTGACGAATGGCCTCGGCGCAACCGATGGTGACCCAAATAATACGGGGACCACACAGGTGAACGGACTCGGCAACGTAATCATTGGATACAACGAAGACATTTTCCCTTTTCTTGGCGGAACTCCAGCCTTACCAGCCAGCGACAAAACGGGTTCTCATTATCTGATCGTGGGAGAGGGCCTCAATTATTCCAGCTTTGGAGGAATAGTTGCGGGTCGCGACAATGTTTCCAGCGGAGAATATGCATCGGTCACGGGTGGCAACCGTAACCGGGCGACGGGCACTTATTCAAGTGTCAGTGGTGGAAATAGAAATGTCGCTTCTGATTTTAACTCCAGCGTCAGTGGAGGTGGGGAGAACATCGCTTCCGGGTCCCACTCCAGTGTCAGTGGTGGGAAAGGAAACGAAGCTTCCGGTGTCATTGCCAACGTCAGTGGCGGCCTTCAAAATACTGCCACTGGAGCATACTCCAGTGTAAGTGGCGGTTTTAATAACACAGCTTCCGGAATTGGAAACAGTGTGAGTGGCGGCCAGAACAACAATACCTCTATGCAATACTCTAGTGTGAGTGGCGGTTGGTATAACACCGCTTCCGGGAATAATTCCAGTGTCAGTGGTGGACAAGGAAACACTGCATCTAGTCCAAGTTCCAGCGTAAGTGGAGGTCAAGGTAATAATGCCTCGAATTTTTATGCAAGCATTAGTGGCGGGCAAAACAACATAGCATCCGGACTTCATTCCAGTGTCAGTGGCGGCCTTCAAAATACCGCTTCCAATGAATCTGCTAGTGTCAGTGGAGGTACAAACAATACCGCATCTGGCGTCAGATCCAGCGTCAGTGGTGGCGTTCAAAATACCGCTTCCGCAAGGAATTCCAGCGTCAGTGGCGGGAACAGCAACACCGCATCAGAAGCTTCTTCCAGTGTCAGCGGTGGAAACTCCCGAAATGCCACAGGGCTAGACGACTGGGTTGCAGGAAGTTTGTTTGAAGATAATTAATTAAAGAGAAAATTTCCAATCCAACCTGTTCCAACCGGGGGAGGCGCTTCATGCGCCTTCCCCTTTTTTTAGACCTAGCGGTCGGCTAACAAAAAACTCACCCGATTTCCTGTCTTACCGGGTTGTATTTAACTGCTTTATATTATTTTTTGAAACCCATTCCTTAGCATCCCCCTAACTACTCTTGACATAAATCCCTCGCCAAGGATAATCGCCAGTATCTCTGGGGGAGATAATTTTTCGCGGGCGTCTGAGCGAGACAGCTTTGACCGCCGCGCCAATTATTGGAGGGGTTCATCATGAAAAAATTTCTTCTCTGGGGTACTTTTTCTATTCTCATGCTGTCCGTTTCTCTTCCTGCTCAGGCGCAAACTGTGGAAGAACGACTGGACACGCTTGAAGCACAGATGGCTAATGTCGAACTGGTATCAACCCAGTTGTTTCAACTGGTTTCGGCATTGGAGCCTAATATCGTTGCCATCCTAAACGCTCTGGCGGCCCAGCAGTTGGATATCGCTGTTCTTCAAGCTTCCATGACAACGGTTCAATCAGATATCTCGACCGTGCAGACCGATGTAGGCACGTTGCAGACTGACGTTTCCACTGTGCAAACGGATATTGGCACTTTGCAAGCCGATAACGCAATCCAGGACACTAACATCTCGAATCTCCAGGGCAATGTCTCTACCCTGCAATCCGGACAGACCGCCCAAAACACAGCTATTTCCGGATTGCAAACCGACACTGCTAGCCTGAATACGGACGTCGGGGAATTACAAACCCGCTTCACCGGCGTAACACGAACAGGAGATGTCCTGCTTTTCACGGGCATGAACCTGCAGGTGGTCTCCGGAGCTGGCTTTACGGATAGCACAGTTAACGGCACAGGCAATGTGATCATCGGTTACAACGAAGACATCTTTCCATTTCTGGGCGGCGGGCTCCCCGCAAGCGACAAGACCGGTTCGCACAATCTGGTGGTGGGCAGAGGATTGAACTTTTCGGGCTATGGCGCAGTGGTGGCAGGTGAGGATAATGTTTCAGGCGCACAATACGCATCCGTTATCGGAGGCAACCGCAACCAGGCAACCGGAGCCTATTCCACGGTCACCGGCGGTTTTATCAATACCGCTTCCGGCAATTCCTCAAGTATTACTGCAGGACAACAAAATACGGCTTCAGGTGATATTTCTTCTATAACCGGAGGCAGACTCAACATCACTTCAGGCCCCCGGTCCAACATCAGTGGCGGACGTGAAAACTCCGCTTCAGCGGATCATTCTTCAATCAGCGGGGGTTATTTAAACACAGCATCTGGAGATCACTCCACTGTCAGTGGAGGCAGGCAAAACGAAGCATCCGGGAACGCAGCTACGGTTGGAGGTGGACTCCAGAGAACCGCCCCGGTCATTTTTAACTGGCAAGCCGGGAGTCTGTTCGAAGCCCAATAACCATTTTCGATACTGAATCACTAACCGGATACAACTCGGGGAGGCGCAAAGCGTCTCCCCTTTATTTCAGCATACGTTAGTGCTGCCTCACCTTCCTCGCCTTCACACTTCCCCCTACACCGGTGTATCTTTCCTACTATTGACAACAATTCAGCGCGGCGGATAATCCCTCCAAGTCTCGTTATAGAAAATCAGATCTCCATAAAACGGAATTGAGTTTTACTCATACAGAATAAATCAGGAGGAAATCATGATGAATAAACTTTATCTGAAGGTCGCGGCTTTGTTTTGCGGCTTACTAATTTCCATGTCCGCACAGGCACAGACGTTGGAAGAACGGGTGACCGCACTTGAGGGCCAGATGGCAAATGTGGAATTGTTATCCACCCAGCTGTTCGATTTATTTTCTGCATTACAGCCAGACATCGTGGCCATCCTGAATGCCCTGGCCACACAACAGGGAGAAGTCGCCGCACTTCAAGCATCGATGACAACAGTTCAATCAGATGTCAGTACTTTGCAAACAAACGATGCGACGCAGGATAACGACATTACTGCATTGCAAACCAGTAATTCCACCCTGACCACCGATGTTGGCGAACTGCAAACCCGTTTCAATGGTGTGACCCGTACAGGAGACACGCTGCTGTTAACGGGCATGAACCTGCAGGTCGTTTCAGGGTCTGGTGATACGGATGGACCCGTCAATGGCAACGGCAACATCATCATTGGATACAACGAAGACATCTTTCCGTTTTTACCCGGTGGAACAACTCCTGTCAGTAATAAAAGGGGTTCGCATAACCTGGTCGTTGGAAAGGGCCTCAATTATTCCAGCTTTGGAGCATTGGTTGCCGGCTTGAATAATGTTTCCAGTGGTATGTACGCCTCTGTCACAGGCGGGGACCGCAATCAGGCTACGGGGTTTCTTTCCACCATCAGCGGGGGATTACTCAACACGACCCAAGGGCAAAATTCCATTATCAGCGGTGGGTCCAGCAACACAACAACCGGATTTTTATCCAGCGTCAGCGGCGGTGGCGGCCATACTGCCTCCGGTTTACAATCCAGCGTCAGTGGCGGCAGGGATAACACCGCTGCCTTTAACTTTTCCAGTGTGAGTGGCGGCAGGGATAACACAGCCGACGGAGTTTATTCCAGCGTGAGTGGCGGTCTAAACAACACCGCATCTGGAGAGAACTCCAGTGTCAGTGGCGGGAACCTTAACACAGCCGCAGGTATCAACAACAGTATCAGTGGTGGGCAAGGCGGTGAAACATCCGGTGATTCTTCCAGCATCAGTGGCGGTTTTAACAACAACGCAACCGGAAACTTCTCCAGTGTACTGGGGGGAGGAACCAACACCGCTTCCGGGGTTTCTTCCACGGTCAGTGGCGGTGTAGTCAACCAGGCATCGGGCATCGGGTCCAGTGTCAGCGGTGGCAATTCAAATACTGCTTCCGGAAGCCGCGCCTCCGTCAGCGGAGGATTCAACCGATCATCTATTAACATTTACGATTGGCGAGCTGGGTCCTTGTTTGAAACCCAGTAAGCCGTAGTAAAGTCAATACATTTCAAACGTCTCTTCTGAAAAGGGGGAGGTGCGCCATGCGCCTTCCCCTTTTTTTCTTGCGAATCCAGGGTTTCCTAATTCAAGATCTATATCCAGTTTCCTTCTATCAATCCGATTCCTTTCTTGACATAAAACCATCTCGCTCCATAATCACAATCATATCCTGGGGAGAAGTTTTAATCTGAACTTTTTACTTCAAACAAAAATTTCCAGCAATATTTCAAACTTGGGGAGGGGTCTGCCATGAAAGGAAAATTAACAGGTTGTATCGTTTTTATTTTTGCACTAATTGTTTCATTACCTGCACAAGCCCAAACTCTTGAAGAACGGGTGACCACACTGGAAACCCAGATGGCAAATGTGGAATTACTTTCCACACAGTTGTTTCAACTATTCTCCGCCCTGCAGCCTGATATTGCGGCGATCCTGAATGAACTGGTAGCACAGCAGGGAGAAGTTGCCGCACTGCAAACTGCAGTTACGGGTTTACAAACCAGCTTGACCGGCATTCAATCGGATGTAACAACTTTACAGGGAAATGTTTCCACCATTCAATCTGGACAGACGGCCCAAAACACGTCTATTTCCGGATTGCAAACGGACACCGCAGCACTGACCTCGGACGTTGGCGAACTGCAGACACGTTTCACCGGCGTTTCCCGTACTGGCGATACCTTACTCTTAACCGATATGAACCTGCAGGTGGTATCCGGTTCCGGCGCTACCGATGCGCCAGTGAATGGAAAAGGAAATGTCATTATTGGATACAATGAAGATATTTTTGCCTATGAGGGGGGCGGACTTCCGGCGAGTGACAAAACCGGCTCCCACAATTTGATTGTTGGTAAAGGACTGAACTACACCAGTTTCGGCTCAATCGCTGCCGGTCTCAACAACATTGCCGGTGCCGACTATACTGCTGTTACAGGGGGCAACCGCAATAAAGCCACTTCCAACTTTGCCACGGTCACCGGTGGTGTTCTCAACACAGCCTCCGGAGATTCCTCCAGTGTCAGCGGAGGATTGGGTAACACCGCTTCGGGCAGTTCTTCCAGTATCAGTGGAGGGGAAGACAACACGGCATCCGCCCTGGTTTCAAGCATCAGTGGCGGCGAAGAGAACATCGCCTCTGCATCCCGGTCCAGCATTCTGGGCGGCCAATTGAATACCGCCAACGGCATTATTTCAAGTATCAGCGGAGGAAGGGAAAACATCGCGACAGGAATTTCCTCCAGTGTAGGTGGCGGACGTGAAAATACGGCAAGCCAGTCTTTCTCAAGTGTCAGCGGCGGATTCAGCAATACTGCCTCGGGTGAAAACTCCAGTGTGAGCGGGGGTCGCAGTAACACGTCTTCCGGCAATGGTTCCCAGGTCAGTGGCGGCGAAGGCAATCAGGCATCCGGTTTCGCATCGACTGTAGGCGGAGGATTTAACCGTGCCAGCACAGGCAGCCAGGATTGGCGCGCCGGAAGTTTGTTCGAAACCCAATAACTCTTTTTAGTTTCCGTTTTCAAAACTAGTTTTCTGGGGGAGGCGCGCATCGCGCTTCCCCCTGTTTTTTTTGAGACCTTTAAAAAAATATTATTACAAAAACCGGAGACCGGATATCTCTTCCCTTTGGCTATTCCCAGGATAAAACCTGAACCACGCTTTAAGATCTGGTTTTTCAGGTTTTGCAATGACCTCTTCGCAAGAAGAAAATTAAATTCTTAACGATTTTTGATAGCGAAGTCCAAAAAATACCAGGCTGCCTTCTCTCTTTGATTTTCAATTGTTTCCCTAACCTTAAGACTCATCATCACTTTAATTTTCCAAAGTCATCCTTGACAGAATATCCCCATCCACTAATACTCTCGATAGAAATTTCCAGAGGAAGATTATTTTTTGTCCATAGGGGCAAAACTACTACCTACAGTTTGTTCAATATTGGGAGGGGATCCAAATGAAAAAACTATTTCGTTTAAGTACCATTCTATTGTTTTCATTTTTATTGGCCTTGCCTGCACAAGCCCAAACTCTTGAGGAACGAGTGACCGCACTGGAAGGTCAGATGGCAAATGTCGAGTTGCTATCAACCCAATTGTTCCAACTGTTCTCGGCCTTACAGCCGGATATCACCGCTATCCTCAATGCACTGTCTGCTCAGGCATTGGACGTTGCGACTCTGCAAGCGGATATGGGTGAATTGCAATCCCGTCTCAATGGTGTTTCACGGACCGGCGATACGTTGCTCTTAACCGACATGAACCTGCAGGTGGTCTCCGGTTCCGGCGCTACCGATGCGCCAGTGAATGGAAAAGGAAATGTCATTATTGGATACAATGAAGATATTTTTGCCTATGAGGGGGGCGGACTTCCGGCGAGTGACAAAACCGGCTCCCACAATTTGATTGTTGGTAAAGGACTGAACTACACCAGTTTCGGCTCAATCGCTGCCGGTCTCAACAACATTGCCGGTGCCGATTACACCGCCGCCACTGGAGGCAACCGGAACAAGGCGACCGCGAATTTTGCCACGGTCACCGGTGGTGTTCTCAACACAGCCTCCGGAGATTCCTCCAGTGTCAGCGGAGGATTGGGTAACACTGCTTCGGGCAGTTCTTCCAGTATCACTGGTGGTGAAAACAACACGGCTACAGATTTAATCTCAAGTGTAAATGGTGGAGAGAACAACGTAGCTTCCGGTCCCAGGTCCAATGTTAGCGGGGGGCAGAACAACACCGCATCTGGAATCATGTCCAGTGTTAGTGGTGGGCAAGGCAACGAGGCTTCCGGTTTACAATCCAGCATCAGTGGTGGACGAAACAATATCGCCTCCGCCAATCGATCCAGTGTCAGTGGTGGAGATCTAAATAGGGCTTCGGGTGGTTCTGCCACCGTCAGTGGTGGACAGAGTAACGAGGCTTCTGGTTCATTTTCTACCGTGGGAGGCGGAGTGAGCCGAGATGCTACTGGCCATAACGACTGGGCTGCCGGTAGCTTGTTTGAAGATTTTTAATGCACTTGATTTAAATTAAATAGTATCGCAATGGAGGGGAGGTGTTAAATGCGCCTCCCTCGTTTTTTAAATCCGTTTTGATTCAAATGCAGGTTACAAATCACCCTGCTTCGCGTCCCTCTTCTAAAAGAGGGAATATTAAGCGCATCGCAAAATATTTCCCCATAGCTGACCGCAAACCCCGTTCGCCGTAGGCGCAGGACCGGCGAGGAGCAGTCAGTCGCCCCTTCGGCGAGGAGTTGACCAAAACTCGCTGAGTGTGTTAGAAATATTCCTTAACCCTTTCAGGATAAAGGCCTCATGACTATGGAAGCAGCGCCCATTCAATACGGCACAGAAGAGCATAAACAACTGTTCTGCCGCCAGTTCATCGACTCCCATAAACCGTTTGAACCGGAAGACCTGCCCTGGCCGGAACTCAGCCAGGAAGTGATCGACAAGCTCGCCGGTTTTCCCATCTGGGACTACGCAATCCATACCGAACGACAGGTGTTCAACAAACTGACGGCCTACGCAAAAGAAATAGAGGACCCGCTCCTGAAAGAGGCGATGGCCCTGCAGGCTTATGAAGAAGGCCGACACGCTGACATCCTGCGCTATTTCCTGAACCGTTACGGCATCCCGTTCAAGGAAATCCCGGACAAACGATTACCGTCCAATCTCGAGTGGTGTTTCATGACCACCGGCACCGGGGAATGCATCGATTCGTTTTTTGCTTTCGGTTTTATTCAGGTCTCCAAGTCCACTGAAGATTATCCTCTCGAACTGATCGAGGCGATGGAGCCGATTGTTCAGGAAGAAGCACGGCACATCCTGTTCATCCAGAACTGGCTTTACTACCAGCGTTACACCCGCTCCTTCCTGGTGCAGCCGTTTCATTTCCTGTTGACCATGTACGCGTTTCTGAATTCTGGAATCTCCCGGCTGATGGAAATGAAAGACCTCGGGGGTTCTGCCTTCACCGCACAGGCAACCCAGTACGAAAGCTCTTCCGGGCTCAATGCCAAGGGTTTTATTGAGCTGTGCCTCAAAGAAAATCGGCGGCGACTGGCCCCCTATGACAAACGACTGGCCCGGCCCAAGCTGATTCCCCGCGTGATGGGCATGGTGCGCCACGCTCTGTAATCGACCACCAACCCCGCATTGGCCTTGGTGATTTTCCCGGGTCGGGATACAATAAGTAATCACTGAATCCACAAAGGCACACCCGCCATTTCCAATAATTGCTTATGACCATGCGCTCTATTCGAGTGAGCCATATTCTGTTGACCACTGAAGACCTTGCGGTCACCATTCATGACTCCCTCAAAGAAACCGAAGACAATAAGGAACTCCTTTTCAGAATGTTTGGGAAACTGGCCGCCAAATACAGCGCCTGTGCCTCGCGCAACAAGGGCGGAGATATAGGCTTCATCGAATTCAACACCAACGCGCGTGAACTGGAAGAAGCGGCCATGGCCACACCTGTAGGCGTGATAGGCGGACCGATCCAAAGTAAATTTGGCTACCACGTTTTTCTCGTAACAGAAGAAGAAGAACTGGGTGATATGGGAATCGATGGCCTGCATACTGTAGGAATCAAATAACGTGGCGATCAACGGAATTCACCATGTTGCCTTGAATGTAAAAGATCTGGATCGTTCGGAAAAATTCTACACCGAGGTATTGGGTTTCAAGGTCACCCATCGATTTTCAACCGGATTGCGGCACTCCATGGTGTTTACCGGCAATTCGCACCTCGCCCTGTTTGAAACTCCCGAACTCGAAACAGGTCAGGCCATCGACAAACTCAGTGAAGACGGTTATCAGCACCTCGCATTCGGAACCAGTGCGGAAGCGTTCAAATCGGTCGTCGCCCGACTGAAAGAACAAGTTGCAGATGTAGAAGGTCCGGTTAAACGCGGTGAAGGCCAGTCGGTTTATTTCAACGACCCGGACGGCAACCACCTGGAAATCCATTTCGACGAAGCGTAATTATTTCCCTACCCAAACTCCTGATATGAATCACGAATCGATTTTACAAAAAGCCCTCGACGGCGAACGCATCAATGCAGATGAAGCGCGTGCCCTGTATGACTGCCAGGACATCACCCTGCTTGGAAACGTCGCTACCCGCCTGTACCGGAAACGTCTCGCCACGCAAGGCAAAACCATAACTTACATTGTCGACCGCAACATCAACTACACCAATGTGTGCGTGACGGATTGTTCGTTCTGCGCGTTCTACAGGAAGGCAGGCGACTCGGAAGCCTACGTGCTACCAAATGAAACCATTGGCGAAAAAATCAGGGAAGTTCAGGATCAGGGCGGCCTCCAGATCCTCCTGCAGGGCGGGCACAATGCCGATTTAAAAATCGATTACTACGAAAACCTGTTTCGCTTTATTAAAGAAAATTTTGGTATCCACCTGCATGCCCTGTCACCTCCGGAAATAGTTCACTTGAGCAAACTATCCCGTTTGTCTCTTAAAGATACGATTGCCAGATTGAAGGATGCAGGACTTGACTCGATTCCAGGAGGAGGTGCCGAAATCCTGGTCGATCGGGTTCGCGACATCATCAGCCCGAAAAAATGCACAACGGATCAGTGGCTGGATGTGATGGGAACCGCTCACGAACTGGGCCTCCCGACCACGGCAACCATGATGTTCGGTCATGTCGAAACTCTTGAAGACCGCGTCGAACATCTCATGCGCTTAAGGGATCAGCAGGACAAAACCGGCGGGTTCACGGCTTTCATCTGTTGGCCGTTCCAGTCCGGCAACACACCGCTGGCAAAAGACATCGGTCCGAAAAACACAACGGGCTGGGAATATTTAAAAACCCTGGCCATTGGTCGCATCGTTCTGGATAACATCGACAATCATCAATCGTCATGGGTCACACAGGGACCCAAGGTGGGTCAGATGGCGCTTTTCTTTGGAGCCAACGACATGGGTAGTACCATGTTTGAAGAAAACGTGGTGAGTGCTGCCGGGACAACCTACAATTTAAATGAAAAAGAAATCCGCAGGCTGATCGAAGATGGGGGCTTTGTGCCGCAACGGCGCAATATGCAATACGCTCACGTGACCTGAGCCAAATACTTTTCGCTTTGCGATAACGAATCTATTGGCTCTCGTCATTGCGAAGGGCTAAAGCGACGAAGCAATCCAGCCAGGTACTCGGAGGAAGATATTTTTCTGCCAACAAAAACTCTGGATCTACCCCTTCGGGGCACTATATCTTAAGGGAAATACCTCGGCCACGCTGATTCTGGTCGCTCGCGATGACGGAATCCCAAACATTGGTCAATTTTTTTTCGAGTTTTGCCAGAGTCTCTAACGGAACAAAGTGGATTTTTTATATTCTTTGATCGTCCGCCTGCGCAACACATTCAACACCGCAGCCGCAGGAACACCAAGCAGTACCCCGACAAAACCAAACAACTCGCCCCCAACCAGAACTGCCAGCATAATCACCACCGGATGCAGTCCAATCTTGTCTCCCACCACGCGCGGGGTGATCACCATGCCTTCCAACATCTGTACCAGTCCAAAGACAATCACAACTCCCAGTAACGACATCACGTCATGATGTTGCAACAACGTCAGAATTGCAGCCGGCACAAAACCACAGATCAATCCGAGGTAAGGCACCAGATTGGCGTAACCCGCCAGCGGACCAATAAACAAGCTCATCGGTGTATCGCAGAGAAATAATCCGAGCGTGTACAACCCGGACATGAGAGTCGCAACCATCAACTGACCGCGTACAAATCCTGATAGAACTTCATCGATTTCTTTTACGATTCCAACTGTCTCTCTTCTATATTTGGGAGGAATGAGCTGTACCAGCTTGCGATTGATGCCGTCGAAATCGCGAAGCAGGTAAAACATCGCCACCGGAATGATAAGGATATTGACCAGCATCAGGATAATGCCCATCAGGCCAGACAGAGAACTCCAAAGCATCTCTGTAGCAGACCCCAACGCGGTGAGTGGCACAGTGCCCAGCTTTTCAAAAATTTCTTTCAGGTGCGTTTTGATTTTTGCGGGTTCGATCAACGATATCTGGTCAAGAATCGGTTGCAACCAGGCCATGATCTTCCCCATGTAATCTGGAAGATTGGCGGCAAGGTGTTCCACCTGAATACGGAGCAGAGGAATCAGAACGATGAGGGCAATCACCACCAACAGAAAAAACGAGGCAATTATTGTGGAAACCGACAAGGTGCGCGACAGTTTCCAGCGCTCCAGCTTGTCAGCGAGGGGATCCAGCAGATAAGCGAGAGCAAACGCAATGGCAAAAGGGGTGAGCACATTGCGCGCAAGGTAGAGCGCCACTAAAGAAACGGCGAGGGCTGCGAACAGAAAATACCGGAAACGTTTATCCTCTTTCAATCAAACTGCCTCCGACAAGAAATTTACTGCTGGTTTCATTATAAGGGAGTCCTCATAAATCCTCCATGAGTCCCGGCTTTTTTGGAAGCGGTGCTGCAGGTTTGGGGGGCGGCGTGGGTACGACTTTCGGTGACTCTCCCTGCATAGCTGGAGCCGCCTGTTTCTCCTGAGGTTGCCAGTAACGCTTGATTGTAGATTCCAGAAAATCCCCCATCTTTTCCCCGACAATTTCAAACGCCTGCAGTTCCCCGTTGACCGGATCAACCGCCCGCGCCGAGGCAAAATCACTTTTGGCGGCGATAACTTTGGAATCGATCACGGAAACTACCTTCACACTGAGGTTTGCCTGTACGTTGACGGGTCCTTTGGCAGAACCTGCCCGGCTGGTCGAAGCAGCATTACCAACAATGACGATTCCTGCACCGGCCTTGAGCCCGATGTCGACTGCAGCGGTTACATCCCCACGGGCAGCAAACCGCACCCTGTCTTCCGACACGGTATTGGCCACTCGGTCGCGCCGGATCACATGAATGCCTCCACTCATCAGGTTTTGAGCGAGGGAAATTTCTGACATGGGGACATAATCCCAGAACCTTCCGGTTGGGCGCGCCGTAAAACTACGCTCCAGGATGAGAACCACCACGGCCTTCTGATTAACAGCAGAAGAAACCAGTCCGGCAGAATTGAGGGCCTTATTGAGGGCGTCTGTCCACAAAACCACTTCCAACCGCACACGGGACTCCCCTTCCAGGTCATCATCCACGGATTCCAGAAAACGGTAGGACTTCACATACTTCTGGGGAGAAGACAGAATCTTTTTCACCTGGGGGCGCGACTGCACCCTGGTCTCTTTACCAAGAAGGTCTTCCAGCGCCTGCAAAACGGCACCCCGCAGAGCCCTCCACACGGCACTTTTTCTTGCCTTCACATAATTCGCTTTTTTTGCAGGGGCTTTACCCTCAGACTCGTATGTGGTGAGAACGCCCAGTTGGGCATTTGATTGAGCCGGGCAGACAAGAAAGCACAACAAGACTACTATTAAAAAGGGCAGCCGTATAATCAGGCGGGCTTGCATTAAATCAGGCCACATCCGTTTTTCTGGCAGGACGAACCAGGCGACGCAGGGATTTCAACTCCCGGTCAGTTAAAAACCGGAACGCTCCCGAGGGAAGGCGCGCAAGGCTGAGTCCGCCAAAATGGGTGCGGCTCAGTTTCACTACCGGGTGACCCACAGTTTCGCAGACACGTTTGATGTGCCTGTACTTGCCTTCGGTCAGGGTCACGATGAGAAAACAATTGCGACCGGTACTACGTTCGACTTTCACCTGCATCGGACCGGTCTTGACCCCATCCAGGCTAACCCCCCGGCGCAGGCGGTTGAGATCTTTTTCATCCGGGATTCCCCGGACCTTGACCTTGTAAATCCGCTCTACACCACCCTTTGGGTCCAGCAATTTCTTTGAAAGCGCTCCGTCGTTGGTCAGGAGTAACAAGCCTTCCGTATTGAAATCGAGGCGGCCCACCGGGAATACCCTGAAAGGAAGCTTTTCAAAATAATCCATAACCGTTGCCCGCGCCCGGTCATCGCGGACCGTGGTGAGACAGCCTTTTGGTTTATTGAACATCAAATAAACCTTTTCCTCCGGCTTTGGGAGCAACTTTCCCTTTACCCTGATCTGGTCTTTTTCAGGGTCTGCGGTTGTGCCCAGCTTTTTTACAACATGCCGGTTCACAGTCACCTTGCCTTCTTCAATCCATCCTTCGGCTTCGCGACGCGAGCCCAGGCCGGCCTCGGCAATAATTTTTTGGAGACGTATCTTCATGGAATCTATCAGGAATCTTCAGTCGTGGGAGCCTCTGCGGTGGGCGCTTCCCCCTGTTCGCCGCCGTTTTGATCGGCAGCCGCAAATTCAATTTCGGTTTGCTCTGGCCCTGCTTCGCCTTCAATTTCGCCTTCGCCGAAATCCTCAAGGGTGGGAAGTTCGCTTAAATCACGCAGGCCAAAGTAGTCGAGGAACTTCTGGGTGGTGCGGTACATATAAGGCTTACCCGGAACATCTTTTCGCCCTGCCGGAGCCACAATTTTTTTCTCGAGCAGGGTCCGGAACACACCACCGGAATCCACTCCTCTTATTTCATCGACCTCGGCGCGCGTGAGCGGTTGCTTATAGGCGACAATGGAAAGAGTATCCAGAGCCGGTTGTGACAGGCGAAATGTTTTATCGAGCTTGAGGTATTTCCGCACCCACTCGGCATATTCCGGCCGGGTACACAGTTGAAACCCGTCGGCGACCTCTATGACCTGGAGAGGCTTGTCAGCAAAATCTTCCTGCAGCTCTTCCAGCAACCCGCGCAGTTCGTTTTTATCGCCGCCTCCCAAAAGGGTCTGGGCAAGAGACTCCGGTGAAACCGGTTGATCCGACGCGAGGAGCAGATTTTCAATTATAGCTTTGAGTTCGGTTCTTTCCATGAAGTGTGAGCCTGTTTCTTTTCAATTATAGTCAGGATAACAAATTATTCCCAAACCGGATCTAACTTTTAAAGTATTTACTCAGCTTGAGTTGCTGCGACTGGTAATTCGATGCGATTTCCTGCCCGTATGCCCTCGCTGGCTGCTCAATCATTTTTTCAAATTTAAGGCGGCAGAATGTCTGACCGTGCTCAATCATGAAGGGAACATCGTGCGGCCTCACTTCCATCACAGCGTGGGCTCCCTGGTTCATTGGCTCTTCCGTTCCATTCCAGCCAAACCCTGGATCGAAAAAACCAGCGTAGTGAGTTCTAAGTTCGCCACTGTTGGGTTCGTAAGCCACCATCTCACCCAGCAGGTGCGGCCAGATGCAGATTTTCTCCTTCGACATCATGATGTAAAAACTCTCGGGCTCCAGCACGATCCTTTTCTTGCGTTTACTGGTTAAATATACCGGTTCCCAGAAATCCTGTGGATCGTAATGATTCTTCTTGGACAAGTCTATAAAACTGCTGTTGGTCTTCGCCTTGTACGCCACGATGTCTTTGTCATCACTCCCCATCAGGTCAACACCAACATACAAGCCGCCCTGTACTTTGACATCTTTAAAGGGAACAGCAAATCCACTTCGATCAAACAGGATAGGAAATTTCCGGTAATCAGGCTCCAGGCTTTGTTTGCCCATGGTGGTGGGCGGCCCCTGGGCAATACGTAATTGATTGAGGCACAGATTCTCCTTCACCTTGACCGGGAAGGAACGGGTGATGACTTCCAGGTACATTTTCCCCTTATAGCCCCTGGGGATCTCATCAAACCGGTGTCCCTTGTCCACGATAACACGGGTGAACATATCCAACCTGCCTGTGGAACTTTTCGGGTTGGTATAACCATAAAGGTTTTTGGGGAAATTCAATTCCTCCTTGAGCGGAATCAGGTAAATCCCGCCGCGTTCCAGAAAACCGGAATCCTTATTATTCGAACGTAGATCAACCTCATACAGCTTCAGGTCCTTCAGCTTTTGCTCAACGGACTCATTCTCGGGCAGGAAGCTGCTCAGGATGCGGTAAGCCTTCGACCCAAGGCGCAGGTCCAGACTTACCGGCTGTAATTGGGCGGGCGTAATTTTATCGTTTGAGCTGATAATCCCGTTCTGACAGGCTTTCTTGATATACTGATAGGGTAAATAGCCGGATTGCCCCTTAATCGCGTCCAAAAATGAATCTTTCATGAGGGTTTTGAGACCGTAGCGTTTGAAATTGGGTAAAAGTGGGTTCCGGGGCGCGGGACAGGCTGGAAAATCCCATTGACAGGCTGTTCGAAGCTATGATTAAATCCTATTATTCAAAAGTTTGCAACCCAAGATTTTACCAGCACTTGTGGAATCCCCATGCCCCTGTACGAATACCATTGCGATGATTGCCAGGCCGATTTCACCCTGTTGCAATCTCTAAGCACGAATAAAGATGAAACCACCTGCGAACACTGCGGATCCAGCGCGGTCAAACCGCAGTTATCCTCCTGTGTGGGCAAGGTGCAGGGTGTCCCCAGAAAAGGGGTGAAACCTGCCACGGCGGACGATTATCCAGATAAAGAAATCTTCAAACTTCCCAGACCCCGTCATATTTCGGAATATTAGTTCGCTCTCCACAATCTATAGGGGGATCGGCGCAAAACCAAAGGGAAACAGTTTGGGGTGCATTCATTAGTAATTTACCAAGCCAATAATCGGAACCTCCAGCCACCGCGACCAATATGTCCAAAGTGGTGCTTAACCCAAAAAACAATCGGGTCTTCATAAATTTTTAACAACGGTCATTAAAAACACATGGGAAAAAACACTTCTTCCAAACGCAAAAAACCTTCATCAAGCTGGACCAAAGCCCTTTTCGGCCTGGTAGCACTAGCCGCCCTTTTCGGAGCTGGAATCCTTTTTTCCGAACAGGAAAGCAAAATGATTCCCTACGACCAGTACAAGGAATCGCGGATCAAAAAAGCTTCCCAGACAATCGCGGACAAGAATGATTCTTCCGGGGAACGTCCATTAGAGATCACTACGGAAGAGGAAACTTTGAGTGATCTCAAGAAAAAGCAGGAAGACCTGGAGCTCGCACAGCTCACTAATCAAAAAAAGCCGGGCACTGATCTGCCACGCAAAACTCTGGAACATATCTCCAAGGGAATGGGTCTCTCGGAACAAGGCAAGTATGAACTGGCTGAACTTGAGTTTGAAAAAGCAGCCGAGCTGAGCCCGAATTCATCAGAACTTTATGCCATCTGGGGCGCGGCCCACAGAATGCAGGGCAAATTTGAAGGAGCCAACAAACGCTTCGCCAGGGCCCACGAACTGGCACCAGACGATGAAGAAATCACCTTCAATTGGGGGATGACGCGGCTGCAGGAAAAAAACTCTGAAGAAGCGGTCAAACTGTTCAAGCAAACGATCGAACTCGATCCAAAACATTACATGGCCTACAACTACCTTGGGAAAAGCTATGGCCTGACCAAAGACTACAAAAACGAATCGGCCTCCTACAAAAAAGCTTTGGAATTAAAAGAGGATTTTGCCCAGGCCCATTTTAACCTGGCCGTGACGCTCAGTTTGATGAAAAAATTTGACGATGCCGGCCCCCATTTTGTCCGTGCCATTGAACTGGACAAGCAATTTGACAAGCCCTTCGTCAACCAGTTTCTGGTCGCCATGGGCCTGCGCAATGGCAAGGGCAAAAGGGATGACTTGAAAGTAGTTGAGAAGAACAAGAATAAGACCGGGGAAGAAAAAACCTCCGACAAGAAGGATGACAAAAAAGCTGATCACAAAGAGGCCCACGATAAAAAAGAGGAAGGCTCTGAAGGTTCTGACAAAAAGATTGTGAAACCGATCACCACCATTAAGGGTGTAGTGAAGATTAACGGCGAACCGGTGTCATCTCCAGGTCTGGTTATTCTGGAGTCAAAAAGTAAACTCAAAGTGCCCAAACAGGAAAAGCAGACATTAAAAATTTTCCAGCGTGGCTTGAACTTTGCCCCGAAAAACTCAGTGGTAATGGTGGGTTCTACAGTCGAATTTGTGAACGACGACACCGAAGTTCACAACATCTTTTCGAAATCACGCAACAACCAGTTCAACCTTGGCGCCATGGCCTCCGGAACATCGAAATCCATAACACTGGATCAACCGGGGCCCATCATCCTGCGCTGCAACCTGCACAAGGACATGGTCGGCACCCTGTTTGTTGTGCCCAATGGTTACTATTCCAAGCTGGATGAAAATGGGGCTTATGAATTCGACAAGGTCAAGAGTCAGGAGTACATCATGCAATTCTGGCATCCCCGACTGGCTCCTGAAGAAGTTAACAAAAACATGAAGAACGCCGCCCTGACCGGGGTCGACCACACGATGGATTTCGATATTACCAGTAAGTCCGACCCAGGTGAAATCCACGACATGGTGGACCAGACTGACTACAACCTGCTGGTTACAAGCATTGAACAGGAAATGGGACAGGCCATCAAGGACTGGAAAGCTGGAAAGAAATACCTTTCCCACAAGCGCATGCTTAAAGCGATCACCTATTACTTTGATGGAGGCGGACTCAAAGGGGCTATCGCGAAAAGTTTCAGTGTCAAGCGCAGTGACCACCTGGAAAAATCGCTGGACGAAATTCGCAAAATCATTGCGAATCGTAAAAAGGAACCGGATGAAGCCACTGAAGCCAAACTCCGGGGCCTGGCGAAACGTGCCGTCGCGCAACTTAAAAATAATGTGCAGGAACTGTATGCCCGTATAGCTCCAGAGAAAGCCGGGAAACCTGTGGGTGCCGGAGCGGGTGGCTGAGCCAGATCCACTTTAATTAATACAATAGAATTCAAGTTTTTGTGCTGTCACCCTGAGCTCAGTCGGAGGGTGGCAGCGCATTTTTGAAAACCCTGCCCCCTTTTTTGATCTTATTAATTTGGAGTCCTAATTTTACTTTATGGCCTTACGCATTTTTAATACCCAGACAGGACAAAAGGAACCGTTTCAACCGATCCGGGAAGACAAAGTTGGCATGTATGTTTGCGGGGTTACCGTGTACGACCTGTGCCACATCGGCCATGCCCGTTCCGCAATCGTGTTCGACACGATCTACCGGTACCTGAAATACAAAGGCTACCCGGTCACCTACGTCCGCAACTTCACCGACATCGACGACAAGATCATCAAACGTGCCAACGAAGAAGGCATCGGCTGGCAGGAAGTCACAGAAAAATACATCGCGGCATTTTATGAGGACATGGACCGCCTCAATATTTTAAGACCGGATGTCGAACCCAAGGCCACAGATCATATCCAGGAAATGCTCGACCTCATTAACGGTCTCATTGCAAAAGACCGTGCCTATGAAGTTGAGGGGGACGTCTATTTTGCGGTACGTGCTTTTCCTGAGTACGGCAAACTGTCCGGGAAAAATGTAGACGACCTTCGATCCGGCGCCCGCGTGGAGGTGGACGACCGCAAACGCGACCCGTTGGACTTCGCGCTCTGGAAAAAAAGCAAGGAAGGTGAGCCCTTTTGGGAAAGCCCCTGGGGATGTGGACGCCCGGGCTGGCACATCGAGTGCTCCGCCATGAGCGAAAAATACCTCGGCAACTATTTCGACATCCACGGTGGCGGCAAAGATCTCGTATTCCCGCACCACGAGAATGAAATTGCGCAATCCTGCGGCTGCTCCGGCGAACCGTTCGTCAAAACCTGGCTGCACAATGGATTCGTCAATATCAATCAGGAGAAGATGTCGAAATCGCTCGGCAACTTTTTCACCATCCGCGACCTGCTGGAAAAATTCCACCCGGAAGTCCTGCGCCTGTTCCTGTTGACCAACCACTACCGTGGCCCCATCGATTTCGCTGACTCCTATCTCGATGAAGCCATCAAAATGCTCGACCGGTTTTATGAACTTTACAGCTGGATGGAAGAAAACAGACAACTGGCCACTATACCGCCGACTCCTGACGCGGATGCAAAAATAAAGTCCCTGTTCGACGAAGCCATGGACGATGATTTCAATGCGGCAGCGGCATTGGGCCATATGAATGAAGAATTGCGCCGACTCAACAAACTGTGCAGTGAACTTCCTTCAGATTCCCAGGATTGGACCGCCTTCGACCGCGACGCAGCAGGACTTTTTGCGGTTGGGCAACTGGTCGGCCTGTTCCACCGTTCACCCGGCACTTATCGCGAAGAATCGCTGGCATTGAAAACAAGTGGGCAGGACCACGATACAGAAAAAATTGAAACGCTTGTTGAGGAACGCGAAGCCGCCCGCAAAGCCAAAAACTGGGCTGAAGCGGATCGCCTGCGAGACGAACTTGATGCCCTGGGCGTCGTTTTAAAAGATACTCCCAAAGGACCAACCTGGACCCTCAAATGACCGCCGCCGTTTTCACGGATATCTATCGGAAATTCACCGAAGTCTACCAGCGCACTCTGGTGGAAGAGGAAGACGCGCCGCAAATTCCAGAAAAGGTCCTCCGTTGCGTCTGGAACGACCAACTATTCAACACCCCCCACCTCCAATCCACACAGGGACACGCCATTGAAGTGGTGTCCTCCGGCCACTGGAATTTTGGCGCGGGTCCCGATTTTAAAAACGCCGTCATCCGGATTGACGGGCAAATCCAGGAGGGGGATGTCGAACTCCATATCTACGGATGTGACTGGAGAGCCCACGGACATTCTGAAAATAACGAGTACGATGATGTCATCCTGCACGTCTTCCTGTGGCAGGATCGGCGGGGCAGCAGCGGTTCCAGAAAAGATACTCCGTCCCAATCCCGGCCCCATATCGTCGAGCTGGAACTCAAAAAATACCTTAAAGACGGCCTTCTGAAACTGAATGAAGAACTGGATTTCGACAGCTATCCGCTGCTCAACCAGTTCAACACCGGGTTATGCCACGGCCCGCTTTCAAGGTTATCAAAGTCTCGCCTTGAAGAATTGCTCAGCAATGCCGGTGATGCACGGATTCAGAACAAGATGGACCGCTTCCACGACCGCATCATTTTGAATGGTTATGAGCAGACGTTTTATGAAGGAGTTGCCGAAGCACTGGGTTACCCCTCCAATAAATATCCATTTCGGGATCTCGCGGAGCGCGTCCCTTTCGCTGAACTGGTCAGGCTTGTTTCCAAAAAGGGGACACCCGCAGAAAAAGCACTGCCGCTACAGGCAGTATTGCTTGGAGTCTCCGGCCTGCTCGGAAACCGTATTCCCGAAACATCGGAGCTTGAGGGAGAAGGCCTTCTTTATGTTCAAAACGTGCAGAAACTCTGGAAGAAACACAAAAGACGATTTGTCGATCAGGTAATGGACGATCCAACCGCCTGGAAATTCGGTGGCATGCGTCCTGCCAACTTCCCCTATCGCCGGATCGCTGCCCTGGCCCATCTGGTGGTGAAACACAGCGGCTCCGGGCTGTTTCAGGATTTTGTTAGTTTCGTGAATACAATGGTTTCTATTTCCCAGGCCAAAGGTTATAATGAGCGCACCGGAAAGAAGGCCACCCAGTATTTTTTCCTTGAAGAAGACGATTTCTGGTCCCGTCACTACACAGTTGATGGGAAGAAACTTCAAGGAAATCAAAAGCTTATTGGCCCGGACCGGGCACGGGACATTTTTATCAATATTGCTGTTCCCATTTGCCTGATCTACGCCAGGGCCAGCCGGTCCCAACCCCTGGAGGCATTTCTGCACCGGGGGTTTTCCACGCAGTCTTCCCTGGCCGACAACCAGTGGCTGCGATTCATGAAGCGGTACATCCTGGGCGAGAAGCAACGCATGCTGGACATCCTGAAAAGTGACCGGCACACCCAGGGGCTGATGCAGGTCTATCAGGACTTCTGCACAAAAAACAACAACAATTGTCTGCGCTGCCGGTTTCCGGAAGTGGTGGACAAGTACTTTTCATAAAACAGACTTTCAAAAAAAATAAAATGGACCATTTAACCGAACTCGAAAATCAAAGTATTTACATTCTGCGCGAGGCCTATAAGAATTTTAAAAACCTCGCGATGCTCTGGTCGATTGGTAAAGACTCGACCGTCATGTTGTGGCTTGCCCGCAAGGCTTTCTATGGTCACGTGCCCATTCCGCTGGTGCACATCGATACCAGTTACAAGATCCCGCAAATGATCGAGTACCGGGACCGCATGGCCAAGGAGTGGAACCTGAACCTCATCGTTGGACAAAACAAGAAGGCCCTTGATGAAGGCATGAACCACGAAATGGGCCGCCTCGTCTGCTGTGAAGCACTCAAGACCAACGGACTGACCTCTGTAATGGAAGAGCATGAATTCACCGGTCTTATTCTCGGCATCCGTCGTGATGAAGAAGGCACGCGTGCGAAGGAGCGTTATTTCTCTCCGCGTGACAAAAACTTCGAATGGAATTTCAAGGACCAGCCACCGGAATTGTGGGATCAATTCAAAACCACGTTCGCGGATGGCACGCATATCCGCATCCACCCGCTGCTGCACTGGACCGAGTTGAATGTCTGGGAATACATCGGACGTGAAAAGATGCCGATCATCGACCTGTATTTTTCAAAAGAGGGCAAGCGGTACCGTTCACTCGGTTGCGCCCCGTGTACCGGGTCCATTGATTCAAACGCCAGTAATGTAGAGGAGATTATCGAGGAGCTGCGCAACAACACGTCGACCTCCGAGCGATCAGGCCGGGCACAGGACCAGGAAGATACCTACGCCATGCAGAAACTTCGCGCGAAAGGGTATATGTAATGCCCGAAAATAATGGTAGTTCTCCAGCTGGCAAGCTCATGCGGCTTGTCATCGTGGGTCATGTTGACCACGGCAAGTCAACCCTGGTAGGCCGTCTGCTTTCGGACACTGGAAGTCTTCCCGAGGGCAAACTCGAGTTCATTAAGGACATCTGCAACCAGCAGGGTAAAACTTTTGAATTCGCCTTTCTGCTCGACGCTCTGGAAGAAGAACAGGAGCAGGGCATCACCATCGACACCTCGCAGATCTTTTTTAAGACGAAGAAACGTCCTTACTGCATCATAGACGCACCCGGCCATAAAGAGTTTTTGAAAAACATGGTGACCGGGGCGGCCAGTGCAGAAGCGGCCTTGCTGCTCATCGATGCGAACGAAGGCGTGCAGGAACAATCGCGGCGACACGGCTATATCCTGCGTCTGCTGGGCCTAACTGAAGTCGCCGTTGTGGTCAACAAGATGGATCTTGTCGACTACAAACAGGATGTCTTCGACAAAATCAGGGAAGAGTACACCAACTTTCTTGGATCCCTTGATGTCAAGGCCAAGGATTTCATTCCCGTTTCCGCCAAGCTTGGCATCAACATCGCCAATCCTGCAAAAGACGAAATGCCCTGGTACGATGGCCCAACAGTACTCGAAATGGTGGACCGGTTCCCTGGCAAAGCAGCGCAGGTCAACCGCCCGTTTCGAATGCCGGTGCAGGACGTTTACAAGTTCGACCTCCGGCGCATCATCGCGGGCCGCGTGGAATCCGGCAAGGTCAAGGTGGGCGACGAAATCGTGTTCTCGCCTTCCAACAAACGCGGAACCATTAAATCGATTGAAGGCTGGAATGTTCCGGAACTCCCTCAATCCGCTGAAGCGGCAGACTCAACCGGCTTTACCCTGACAGAGCAGATCTTCGTCGAGCGCGGACAGATCGCCAGCCTGGTTGAAGAGTCCCCGATCGTCACGACCACGTTCGAAGCCAACGTGTTCTGGATGGGCAAGAATAAACTCGAAAAAGGCAAAACCTATTTTCTAAAACTGACCACACAAAACGTTGAATGCGAAGTTGAGGAATTCAAACGCGCTATCGACGCTTCAACCCTTGAAACTCTGGCCAATCAAGACTACATCAACCGCAACGACGTTGCAGAGCTTGTCTTGAAGACCCGGCAACCGGTAGCATTCGACCTGTTCGGTACAGTCGCCGAAACGGGACGCTTTGTTCTGGTCGACGAATACGATGTCTGCGGCGGCGGCATCATCACCCATTACACACCGATGACAGAAGTCGATCGGTTACGCGACGAAACCCGCTACCGCGATTCGCATTGGGTACAGGGCAGCGTCACTCCGGAAATGCGGGCGTACCGCAACGGGCACCGTCCGGCGCTCATCCTGTTCACCGGAAAACCCGGTGTCGGTAAAGCAGAGCTGGCGCATCGCCTTGAAGAAAAACTGTTCCACCAGAATTTTCAGAGCTACCTGCTTGACGGACGCAACATGCAACTCAGCGTTGCCGCCGATCTCACTCTGGATCAGGTGCGGCAGACGCATGAATCGGTTCGACGCTTCGGGGAAGTGGCCAAACTGTTCACCGATGCAGGACACGTGGTGATCTCCACGTCAAACGTCTTCAATCAGGAAGACCACTCATCGCTCGACCTGTTGGTCGCACCCAATCCTGTGATTGAAATCCAGGTCACCAACGATGCCGTTCCCAAGGGAGTGCCACAATTGGTGATGACCATTGATGAAGCCCGGCAGGTGGACAAGGCAGTGGACCGAATCGTCAATTACCTTAAGGATGAAAAAATTTTAGTCGGCCATAACTATTCAATTTAAAGAGAGTTATTGCAGGCTCTGGGTCGGCGGAAAAAGCATTTGACATTTTTCGCTATCCAGTCACAATGTGGGCTCAAATTTTTCAGGGAAGCACAGTATGCCTAAAATCACTGTTGAAGATTCCGTAACCGGCAAAACCCAGACTTTCAAAATTGGATATGGGGGCAACCTGCGCGAGGCTGCCCAGTCCAAGGGCATCAGCCTTTACAAGGGAATGAACGAACAACTCAACTGCCACGGGATGGGGTCCTGCGGCACCTGCCTGATTGAGGTCGAACCTCTGGAAAATGTCGACGGTCATACCATCATCGAAAAACTGCACAAGATCGGCGACAACAAAAAGCTCGGTTGCCGAACCAAAGTCTACGGCGATATCACCATCAAGGCCAAGCTCGTCGACTGACCCTCCTTCCCCTCTTTTTCGACTCAAGCACAAAGGCTGGATTCTTCGCCTTTGGCTCAGAATGACAATCTGTTGAAGTTTGGTTTTTAATTACCGGGGTCTGTTGACTGCTGTCTTAAAACCCCTAGAACCACAGCATGTCATTCTGAACGATGTGAAGCCCTTCGACAGGCGCAGGATATACTCTGAGAAGAATCTCATTTTGGCTTTTCATGGGTATCGCAACAAGTGCGATTTGCCAGAGATCCAGGGAATCACATTAAATAATATGGCTCGGAAATAACCTGAATTTATATCTGCAGTAAAATCAACACCGGCAATAGAGTCAATCCCACCACCGCGACCAATCCGTGCACCAGATTGTCCCATTTCACGCTCAGGGGCAGGATTGTGATAAAGTAAAGCCCGACTCCATAGTCGAAAATCGTGTTTTCCCCATGCACACCGTTGAGCACGAGGTACATCGACAGGCACAGCAGAATACAGCAGTAAAAAACCAGGTGCATCCGCACCCGGGACGGGGTCGATTTATGAAACGCCATGGTCAACCCGATGAAGGTGTTGACGATGTGCAGACAAATCGATGCCACCACCCAGACCAGTGAAGGCGAGTTGGCTATATTGGGAAAGGCTTCAGCAAACATTTCGATGACGTTCTAAAAGTTTTTGTACAAGCAAATTTGACGTTCTAAAAGTTTTCGTACGAGCAAAATAAAAACAGATACTAACATGGAACTCTCTCTCAAAGATCGTAAAGTAGTCGTCACCGGCGCTGGTGACGGTATTGGCCGTGCCCTGGCGCTGGCCTTTGCAGAAGCAGGAGCCCAGGTAGCAGGATGCGCCCGCAGCGCCGACCGGCTGAAATCCCTGTCCACTGAAATTACGGGCACCGGACACCTGTTCGAAACTGCCGATGTAACCAGCGCGGAAGACATTCAACAGTTCTTTGAAAAAATCGAGGGGGCATGGGGTGAAGTCGACACCCTCGTCAACAATGCCGGCGCTATCGGCAAACTGGCCACGTTTTTTGAACTCGACGATGATGACTGGCAGAAAGCGTTCGAAGTCAATCTCCTGTCAGCCGTCAGGTTGTCACGTGTTTTCATTCCGGCCCTGAAAAAATCGGATTCCCCTGGCATCATCAATATATCGTCCATTGCCGCCAGCCGCCCGGGCGAAATCTTTCCGCATTATTGCGCCATGAAAGCCGGAATGTCGGCCCTGTCCGCCTCACTATCAATAACCCTTGCAAAAGATGGCATCCGGGTCAATACGGTTTCACCTGGCCCGGTCTGGAGCCGGTCCTGGGAACAGGAAGCCGAACAGGCAGCGCAGGCCAGTGGCAAAAATGTTTCAGAAATGGCGGAAGAAATCCGAAGTTCCACGGCCCTTACGGTACCGCTGAAACGGATGGGGCTGCCGGAAGATGTTACCGGACTTGTCCTCTTTCTCTCATCAGTCCAGGCTTCATGGATCACCGGATCCAATTTCATCGTCGATGGCGGCGTTCTGCGCCAACCTTATTAAGGAATCTAATATGTTTCTTGCAAAACAACAATATTATCAGTCAGCCGCCATCCTGATCACCGCTCTAATAATGAATGCATGCAGTGTTGCCAACAATCCGAAAGCACCGACCAAAAAGCTGGTGTCGGAGGATGCGGAAGTGTTCGACAAACGGTTCCGTAAAATCAATATTGAAGACATCGACCTGTCCAACTTCTGGGATGAAGACCCGGCATCTTCAGAAGAAAGAGAACCCATCATCATCAGCAACAGCACCTACACGGAATTACTTGACGAAGTAAAAAGCGGTGTGGTGAACATCTACACGCTCAAACTGGAAGAACACGATATCCGCTTTGGCCTTTCACCCAACGACATTTTACCGCTTCGCATTCCCCTGCTGTCCGATCTGATTGACGTCGTTCCGTGGAAAGTTCCCCTGCCCCAGCAATCACAGGGTATCAGCCTGGGTTCCGGGTTCATCATCAACGAAGAGGGATACATTCTCACCAATGCTCACGTTGCAGCCAACGCCACAGAAATTCGCGTCGTCTTGTCGGGAGACGACCAGCAGATACCCGCAAGGATCATCGGAATGGACCCGATAACCGACACCGCCTTGTTAAAAGCTGAAGCTGGATTTCCACTGCAGGCATTGCCTCTCGGCGACTCCGATGCCCTTAAAGTCGGTGAAATGGTCATTGCCATCGGGAATCCCCTGGGCCTGACGCACACGATGACTTCCGGCCTGATCAGCGCCAAACAACGGGTGATTCCGGGACAGGGCGGGCAGGTCCTCGACTTCCTGCAAACCGACTCGGCGATCAACCCCGGCAGTAGCGGGGGTCCGCTGATCAACCTGTACGGCGAAGTGATCGGAGTCAACACCGCGATCATTTCCGATGCTCAACTGGTCGGGTTCGCCATCCCCATGAACACGGTGAAGGAAGTGATGCCGCTGTTGATCACCGGACAGACCGGTCGCGGCTGGTTTGGTGCCGCCGGTATCCCGCTCACCACCAAAGATGCGGTGCGCCTGAATTACCCCGACTCCTCGGGCATTCTCATCCACGAGGTGTCAGAGAAAAGTCCGGCTCAAAAGGCAGGATTGCAAAAGGACGATATCATCATCGAACTGAACGGCCAGACCATGGACGATTTTCTCCTTTTCCGACGCAAGCTCCTCGGCCTGACCCCCGGCAAAACAATTCTGCTGGGGATCTTCCGCGAAGGCGAAATCATCGACATTGAAGCCATACTGGTTAAAAAACCTGAAGAATCTTGAACAACCCGTAAATTAAAAAAACTGTCATTCTGAACGAAGTGAAGTATCCGCCTTTGCTTTGATTTTAGGGAATACACAAAGCTCATTTAACTAACAGGAAAGACTATGAATCCCCAGATTTTCAGAGAGTACGATATTCGCGGTCTTGTGGAGACCGACCTCCTCCCCGACGTGGTCGAAAAGATCGGCAAAGCAGTCGGCACCTGCATCCGCAGGCAGGGAGGCAAAACCCTCACCCTCGGCTGGGATGTCCGCGCCAGTTCACGCGGGTTCCGCGACATCATCACACGCGCGCTCAACTCCACCGGCTGTGATGTCATCGACATCGGACAGGTGGCGACCCCCCTCGCCTATTTCTCCCTGCACCATCTCAATCCGGATGGCGGAGTGATGATCACGGGCAGTCACAATCCCCCGGAGTACAACGGCTTCAAATTAAGCGCGGGGAAACACAGCCTCTACGGAGAACGCATCCAGGAATTAAAAGCGCTCATCGAAAACAACGACTTTGAAACCGGTAGCGGGTCTGCCCGGGAAGAAGACATACAGGATGCTTATTGCGCCAAGGTCAAAAGCATCATCAACATCAAACGCCCGGTCAAGGTGGTGCTGGACGGAGGCAACGGGTGCTTCGGCATCACCGGGCCACGCCTGATCCGCGAACTGGGCATGGACCCTATCGAGCAGTTTTGCGAACCCGACGGCACCTTTCCCAACCATCACCCCGACCCGACCGTTGAGAAAAACATGATCCCGTTGATGGACCGCGTTAAACAAGAAGGCGCGGAAATCGGTATCGGGTTTGATGGCGATACCGACCGCCTCGGTGTGGTCGATGAAAAAGGTCGCCTGCTGTGGGGCGATGAACTGCTCATCCTGTTTGCACGCGCGGTACTGAAACAACATCCGGGCACCGCTGTTGTGGGCGAGGTGAAGTGTTCGCAAAACCTGTACGAAGATATCAAGAAACACGGCGGCGATCCGCAGATGTCTGCCGCCGGACATTCGCTCATCAAAAAGAAAATGCGCGAAACCGGTGCCCTGCTCGCCGGAGAAATGAGCGGACACATCTGTTTTGCCGACAATTATTATGGCTATGATGATGCGATTTACGCCGCCTGCCGTATTCTTGAGATCGTTGCCAACAGCAACCAGACCATTTCCGAAATGTTGTCAGACCTCCCTGTCATGCACAACACACCGGAAATAAGAGTCGATTGTCCGGATGATCTGAAATTCAAAATTGTCAGCGAACTAACGGAACACTTCCGCAAAGATTACGATGTGATCGATATCGACGGCGTGCGCGTCAACTTTGAAGACGGCTGGGCCCTGATACGCGCTTCGAACACACAACCGGTACTGGTGTTGCGAGCTGAAGCTTCGACTCCGGAAAAACTCAACGCCATCAAAGATATCTTATCGAAACAACTCAAGCAGTATGAGCCGGATGTTAAGGTAGAGCTCTAAAAATTTATACTATTTATTTTCGTCATTGCGAGAAACATCCGTGACGAAGCAATCCAGCCGGGCAACGCCCGGAAGAAAAAAAACTCCTCTGGATCGCGGCGCTCCTTTCAATCGCTCGCGATGAAGGGCTCTATTTTCAGGTTGAGTATCAACCCCTTACTATCAAGTCCTTTTTTTCGACTATATAATTATTTCAGATCCCAAAATATTTCGAATCCTGCCGCCTGTTACAAACTGAAACAATTCGTTACGGTGTCGAAAGGATCGCAACCCGTTTCATGAGTATTCTGTTTTCAATTAAAAATTGAATAACAAAAGGAGTACAATCATGAAAACAGCAGCTTCTGTAGTGGGTCTTCTCGTATCAGGACTTTTCTTGATGGGTACCGCTGTGGGTTGCGGGCACCGACACGTCAGCCCGGAACAGCGGGCCGATCACATTGTCGAAAAAATCAAGGACAAGCTGGATCTCAATGAAGAACAGACCAGCAAACTGGTCATTGCCAAAAATGAAATCTTAAAGGTCCGGCAGGAAATGAAAGCACAGCGAACCCAAACCCGCACGGACTTTTTTGAAATGCTGGAGCAACCCAAACTGGACCAGGATCGGATTTTATCCTTGGTGAAAGAAAAAACCCGGACGGTGAATGAAAAAGCACCGGAAGTGGTGGTTGCCCTGGCTGGTTTTTTCGATAGCCTCACACCGGAACAGCAAAAGACGCTCCGTGAAAAAATCAAGGACAAGATGGAACACCGTCGACATTCCAGGAAGTATAATTAATCAAAGAAGTGCGCCGGGTGAATTTTCGCCCGGCGTTTTTTTTAATTTCCATTCAATTTATTTATGCCAACCATCCTCCTGATTGACGATGACGAACGACTGGCCGATTTACTGGTCCAGTACTTCGAACGTTTTTCCTTCAAACTGGAAAGCGCCAACAGCCCTTCACAGGGGTTTGCCCGATTGAAGAAAGGACATTTCGATCTCGTCATCCTGGATGTCATGCTTCCGGAAATGGACGGGTTCGAGGTTTGCAAAACCATCCGCAAGGAAAGCGATATCCCCATCGTCATGCTCACGGCTCGTGGCGAGGTGATGGACCGGGTGGTGGGGATTGAACTGGGAGCCGATGATTATTTACCCAAGCCCTTTGAGCCACGGGAACTGGTCGCCCGCATTCAAAATATCCTGAAACGAACTTCTCAACAGACGCAAGGCAACAAGGTCCTGCGTTTTGATGAATTGGTTGTGGATACGGAACTGCGGCAGGTAACGCTTAAGGGCAAGGCGTTGAGCCTCACCTCCATGGAATACCAGTTGATGGAACTGTTTGCCTTGCACCCTGGCAAGTCTTTCACGCGTGATGAAATCCTCAACCATCTTCAAGGCGTGGAAACCGAAGTGTTTTCACGCTCCGTAGACATCCTGGTCAGCCGTCTGCGGCAGAAGCTAAAACCGGCAGAATTTATCAAGACCATACGGGGAACGGGATACTGTTTCGCGGGGAAGATTCAATAATGGCACTGTTTAAAAGAAAAAAACATTCCCTGTCTGCGAAGCTTGTTCTTCTGTTCATTGTCATGGCCCTGGTGCTGCTGGTGCTGGTGGGTGGCTCCATGCGATTCGCTTTCCGCTCCAACTTCAAAGAAAACATCAAGCCGCATTTATTCCGTTATATGGAGTACATCCAGCAGGATATTGGGACGCCGCCTGATTTTAATCGAGCCCAGGAAATCGTGAAAGACCTCCCGGTGGAGATTCATCTTTTTGATCAGGACAGGCAATGGTCTTCCACAGAAACACCTCTGGATTTAGAGGGCATCCACTACTACAAGCGATTTTCCAAAAATGGGGTCGACTACACTCTGGGCGAATTTGAAGACCGGGACTATCTGGTAAGAAAACATCAGGATTACACACTCGCATTTTCTGTTCCCCATTCCCGACCCTCGTGGACTTGGCATAAAGCGATACCCCTTGCCATTGCTCTGGTTTTACTGGTCATTCTTTATCGTGCCACCCGGCGGATTTTTGCCCCCATCAAAGCAATAAAAGACGGAGTCGAATTGATCGGTGAAGGGAATCTTAGCCAGCGGATTGAAATCAACCGACGCGACGAACTGGGGGATCTGTCAAACAGCATCAATAAAATGGCAGACGATATTCAACAGATGCTCGAAGCCAAACGGCAACTGCTTTTAGCCATCAGCCATGAACTGCGCTCGCCCATGACGCGGGTTAAGGTTTCTCTGGAAATGGTCAATGATAAAAAGACGCGGGAGGAAATCAATCATGACCTTTCAGAAATGGACAACCTGATCACCGAATTGCTGGAAACCGAACGCTTGACCACACGACACAGCGCTCTCAATAAATCGGAAGTTTCCTTAACTGGTCTGGTTCAGGAGGTGGTGGACGAGTATTTTAAGGGCAAGGCCCTGGAAACAAATCTTTTAGATCCTGAATTTTTCGCCAGTGTTGATGCGGTGCGAATAAAAATCTTGCTGAAAAACCTTTTAGACAACGCCATCAAACATAATCCGGACGGTGCGAACCCAACCAGACTGACGTTGAACAAAACAGATGATGCAATTGTGATCTCTGTGGAAGATTTCGGAAAAGGTATCGAGGAAAAACATATTCCATTTCTGACAGAACCTTTTTACCGGGTGGACCCGGCACGCCAGCGACAGACTGGAGGGTATGGGTTGGGCCTTTATCTATGCCGCATCATTGCCGAAGCTCATGGAGGAAAATTGAATATTTTCAGTGAAGTTCATACAGGCACCAGAGTAGAAGCCAACCTTCCAATAAAAAATGCAGATAAGTAAGCGGATGACTACCCAAAAGTAAAACTATCCTATCTACGAGACTCAATCATTTTGACCATACCTCTTAAGTCACTACCAACCCTGCATAGCCCACCACATGATCAAAATCGCCTGTGGTGTTTCCCGAGTTGGAATACTTGATCAGCTTGCACTCTTCCGCGCCCAGTTCCTGTGCTGCGTGCAGCATGGCCGAGGTTGAATTCGCGCCGCACATACTGATGCCGTAACCGCGCACGGTTTCATCCAGCCCTTCCGGATTCATGTCCTCCATTTTTTCGATGGCCATTCTGTCCTTCCTTGCCGCTTCTTCCTGCGATTCAAAATGCGTCATATCTGTACTCGCAACGATCAGCACATTTCCGCCGACTTTCTCAATCGTTTCCGCCAAAGCCTGCCCGAGGGTAATGGCAGCATCTATCTGCAAACGTTTCAACACAATTGGCACGATCTTCACATCGGGACGGATCATCTGCAAAAAGGGAACCTGTGTCTCCAGGCTGTGCTCTTTCTGATGCGCTTGTGTGGAGTCCTCCGCCCAGGGGAACGCTTCTTTAAACTTTTGCGCAAAAGATTCATCGATGGCGACTTCTCCCAGCGGGGTCGACCAGCTGCCTTCGGAATTCATCGCGACAAAAGGCCCCATGCCCGAATGGTTGGGACCCATGAGCACCACCGTTTCCGGAATCTCGACACGGGCATACACCGCCCCGGCGACATTGCCGGAATATTTATATCCCGCATGGGGGCTCACCACACCGAAAGCACGCTGCCTTTCCTGTTCAGTCCCGAGGTATTCCTTCACCGTTTCCGAAAGCGTACCCGGGTCGTCGGGATAAAACCGGCCCGCTACTGCTGGAGCACGAAGTACCTTGCCTGTCATTTACGAATTTCTCCTGTCATGGGAACAAACTGCACGCCGGTGATTCGATCGCGCACCAGTCCCTCCTTCGTTTTTTTGAACCGTACCAGATCCTGATGAAGCAGAACATTGTCGATGGGCACCACCAGTCGTCCACCAACCGCCAGTTGATCGACCAAGGGTTGAGGCAAACGGGGGGCCGCTGCTGTGATCAGGACCGCATCGAATGGCGCGTGCTCTTTCCAACCTTTATAACCGTCGCCGTATTTTACATGAATGTTGGAATATCCCAGCTTCTTCAATAGGGCAGACGCTTCCTTTGCCAGGGACTCGACAATCTCAATCGAGTAAACCTCCTGAACCAGTTCACCCAGCACCGCCGCCTGATATCCGGAGCCGGTTCCCACTTCCAGCACCCGGTCAGTCGGTTTCAGTTCCGCCGACTGGGTCATCAATGCCACGATGTAAGGCTGGGAGATGGTCTGGTTCTCGCGGATGGGTAACGCGCGATCCTCATAGGCCCGTGACCAATTGGCAGGCAGCACAAACTCATGACGCGGCACCCGGCCCATGGCAGAAAGTACACGCGGGTCCACAATATCACGACCGCGCAACTGCTTTTCCACCATGCGCTGACGTTCTTTTTCAAATTTGGGGGACAAGGGAGGAGGTGCGCCTCTGATATCAGGCGCTGATTTAGAAAATAAGCTTGTTCTTTTTCAACCAGTCATCCTGGTCGAAATCACGATTGATGAATTCATGAAAATCCTGTTCGCGCGGCGTCAGCTTTTCTCCATCAATAAACTGGGAAGGATTTTCTGTTTTCTTTTTGGTTTTCCGTACCTGTTTTTTCTTCGGTTTTTCTTCTGCCGTTTCTTCCAGGGTGTCCGCTTCGATTTCGGTTTCTTCCTGGTTATCAGGCTCCAGGTTTTCAGTCAGTGTAGACAATCGGAGCACCAGCACCATGAAGCTCTGGGCACAGACTTCATCCTTTTTTTGAATTTCAGCAACGATCTTGCGTACTTTGGAGGACGTCATGACCGCCTCCGTGATTGCCTTGGACAGTTTTTCGAAATCGCGTTCGGGACTGTTGGCTTCACTCACGGCTGATCCTTTGAAAAGGGTGGAAGATATTTTTGCTGGGGGCTGCCGAATAAAAGAACAAAAATCAATTCACGCAATCAATAACGTCCTTATATTTACCCTACCGCTGACCCGGAGGAGAGTCAACCCCCGTCGAAACGGGGGCAGACGAATCCTTTTTTATCAATAGGTTGGAACAGAAGAATCGATTTTTTCCGACCATTCTGTGATCCCGCCACGCATGCTTTTCACGTTGCTGTAACCCATATCCTGCATAGCTTTCAACGCCTTCATGCTGCGGACTCCGGCTTTGCAGTGCAGGACAATCGGCTCGTCCTTTTGGTATTCGCTCAGCCGTTCCGGGTTACGTTCTTCAATCTCATCCAGCGGAATCAACGTGGCCCCTTCAATATTGCAGATGTCATACTCAACCTTGTTACGCACGTCGATCAACTTGAAAGCTTCGTTGCTATCGAGCATGCGTTTGACTTCCGCCGGTTCAATTTCGAGAGCACTGTCGTCCGGCTCTTCCTGTGGCGGCATGATTCCGCAGAACTGCTCGTAATCGATCAGTTCCTTGATGGTCGGGTTCTCGCCGCAGATCGGGCAGTTCTTGTCCTTGCGCAGTTTCATTTCGCGGAATTTCATTCCAAGCGAATCGAACAACACCAGCCGTCCCGTGAGGGTTTCACCCTGACCCAGAACAATCTTGAGGGTTTCGTTAACCTGAAGGCTGCCGATGATTCCACACAACACACCAAGCACCCCACCTTCCGCACAACTCGGCACCAGTCCGGGTGGTGGTGGTTCCGGGTAAAGGCAGCGGTAGCACGGCCCATTTTTGGCATCAAATACCGACACCTGGCCTTCGAACCTCAGAATACAACCGTAGATGTAAGGCTTGCCGAGTAGAACACAGGCATCGTTGGCCAGGTAGCGTGTTGGAAAGTTATCGGTACCATCGAGGATGATGTCCCAGTCGGCAAAAACCCGCATGGCGTTTTCTGCAGTTAACCGTTCGTTGTAAACCACGACTTCAACATCGGAATTGAGGTCGGCTATACGTTTCTTAGCCGAATCAACCTTGAGGTCGCCTACTGTGGATTCACCATGCGCAATCTGGCGTTGCAGGTTACTTTTATCAACCACGTCAAAATCGATCAGGCCAAGCTTTCCTACCCCGGCCGCTGCCAGGTAAAGGGCGGCCGGTGACCCCAACCCACCAGTACCGATACAAAGCACCTTCGAGTTGCATATTTTTTCCTGTCCTTCAACACCCACTTCCGGCAGAAGCAGATGACGGCTGTAACGTTCAATTTGATCTGGATTGAGGCTCATCGTTTAGTCCAATTAAAAATTTTGCTCTTGTTAGTGGAATAGATTTCTATCTTATCAAATGGGGGGAATACGTCCAAGCCCCTTTAAATCAATATCGGAATCAAGCTGGTCTGGCTTCTTTAAAAGCCGCCTCCAGTCCCGGAATGGCACCTTCAACCACCCGGTCGGGCACACAATAAGCCAGGCGAAAATATCCCGGGGAGCCAAAACCCCGCCCCGGCACCGCCAGCACCCGGTGTTTGGCCAGAAGGTCGACAAACTCCAGTTCATCTTCGATCGGGGATTTGGGGAACAGGTAAAACGCCCCTTGGGGTTTGACCACTTCATATCCAATACGATCCATTTCGGACCAAAGCAAGTCGCGTTTCTTTTTATAGGGTTCCACATCCACCGACACATCCTGCACTTCACGCACCACACGCTGCATGAGTGCCGGAGCGTTGACGAATCCCAACACACGGTTGCAGAAAATCAGTCCGGCCATCAGGTTTTGGGCGTCTGTACATAGTGGATGAACCGCAACATACCCGATGCGTTCACCAGGCACTGCAAGATCCTTGGAGTGGGACGTAATATAGATGCTGTCCTGGTAGTGGTCAAAGATACTGGGCGTCTCCACACCGTCGTAGACAATTTTCTTATAAGGGTCATCGGAGATCAGGTATATCGGCTTGCCATTTTGCGAGGATTTGTCACGCAATACCCCCGCCATTTGCTCCAACTGCTGGCGCGAATAAACCACTCCGGTAGGGTTATTGGGACTACTTATGATTACCGCCTTGGTCTTTGGTGTGATCGCCTCTCTCAGTGCTTCCATATCCGGCGAAAAATCCTCATTTGTCTTTACCACCACCGCCTTGCCGCCATGGTTGTCTGCATAAAACAGGTATTCAACAAAGTACGGTGCAAAAATGATCACCTCGTCATCCGGGTCCAGCAGGGTTTTCAAAGTGATATTGAGCCCCCCGGCAGCACCGCATATCATGACGATGTCTTCTTTCCCAATTGGAACCGAACATTCCTTTGAAAGTGAGGTGGCCACAGCCGCCCGGGTTTCCGGATATCCCGCATTGGGCATGTAGCGATGCTGGCCCGGGGTTGGGTCATCCACCACTTTCCGCAATACCTGGATCAGTTTCTCAGGAGGTTCCACCACCGGATTGCCGAGTGACAGGTCGAACACATTGTCTTCACCGTGTTCCTGTTTCAGGCGAATTCCTTCTTCAAACATTTTTCGGATCCAGGACGATTTTTCCATGAATCCGAGCACTTTACTTGAGATGGCCATAACGCTTTTCCTCAAAATTTTCTGACAGTAGCAGACCCCGTCTAAAGGATGCTAAAGTATGCAGCAGGAGGTTGAACGGCCAGTTGCCCTAAGATCATGAGTGGCCGGAAGTGCCTGTAAACAGAGGCCAACCGCCAACAAAAACGGCTTTAACACTCCGTCCTGCAAAAAAGAATGCAAGAGCATAGCATGATCCGACCGGAAAAGGCAGATGAGGCATCGATAGAACCTAAAAGCACGTCATCCAGTGCGCTTTTTAAGGACTTATATCGATGAATTGCCCGAAGTGTGGATTCGAGAGTCCCCCTGGTTTTAAATTCTGTGGTGGCTGCGGGCACAATTTTGCCGAAGCCGGACCCGCATCGGCTGAACCCACAGCAGCCCCGGCACCGGCACCTCCCTCTCCACCACCACCTGTCCCTGTACAAACGGAATCCAAACCCCCGCTGGTCCGGAACGAGCGCCGCGATGTTACGGTTTTATTTGCTGATGTCAGTGGATTCACTGCCATGAGTGAAAAGCTGGACCCGGAGGAAGTTCATAGCATCATGAATCTTGTGTTCGAAGGGCTTGGACTTTCCATCCGGGAAGAAGACGGGTACATCGACAAATACATCGGCGACAACGTGATGGCGCTGTTCGGGGCTCCCGTGGCCCACGAAGACGACCCACAGCGCGCCTGCCGGGCAGCCCTCGGCATGCAGGCTTTTCTGGCCGAGTTCAGTGAGCAACACCAGGCTCGAACCGGCGTTAATTTAAGGATGCGGATTGGAATCCATTGCGGCCTGGTGCTTGCTGGCGAAATCGGAGCGGAGTTTCGCAAAGACTATTCGGTGATGGGTGACACAGTCAACCTGGCCTCGCGCATGGAATCGAACGCCCCTCCCGGCAGCGTTCAGGTTTCGGGTGAAGTGGCCCGCCGGGTCCGCAGCCAGTTCCAGTTCGGCCCGGTCCAGTTCATCAAGGTCAAGGGTAAGGAACATCCGGTTGAAGCACGCATCCTCGAAAAAGAAATAACGGAACGGGATGCTATTGACCGCGACCCGATTTCCGCTCCACTCATCGGGCGCGAAAAGGAACTGCAAAACCTGATCGACCTGCTGAATGCTGGAGAAAGAGATCCGGAGTGGATCGAGGTGACCGGCGAAGCCGGTGTCGGTAAAACCCGGTTGGTCGAGGAAGCCATGCGGCACCTCCCCAGGCATCAACAGGTACCTCTCAGCGCAACACCAAACTCACAGCGCCAGCCATTTGGACTGGTGCAGCTGATGGTCCGTGCCCTGGTCCATAAAGTGTTACGCATCCATATCCCGACCACCGAGCGCGAACAACTGGAAGCTCTTGAGCCGACTCTCGGAATCGACATGGCCACCTTTGGTGATGCCTTGTGGTACCTGTACGCCCCGCGCCGACTTTCGGTTCCGCCACCGGACCGCGATCCACAAACACTGCGCCGCATTCTGGAACAAAGTATCACAGCCCTTCTGGAAAGGTTCGGCAGGCAATACCCCAACATCATCCTGGTATTGCACTCCTGGGAAATTGCCGACGAGGCGTCTGTAAAGTTTTTCACTTCCCTGGCTGAAAAAACCGGGCACTGGCCTTTGCCCATTGTCGCGACAACGCGGGAACCCTCAATGGGACCGCACCGCAAAACGCTGGAGCTCATGCCGTTTTCGGATGAAGTGGCGCACACCCTGCTGGACCGACTGGTCCGGGGAGCGGAGTTGTCTGAAGCGTTGCGTTCCAACCTGGTGACCCGGGCAAGCGGCGTTCCCCAGTTTCTCGAAGAACTTGTGCGCGCCCTGGTCACGGAAGAAATTATCCAGACTCATGATGATGGCACCTGGTACTGTTGTCCCGATGCCACAGCGGCTGTCCTGCCCTCTTCTTTATTTAACGCCCAGGTTTCGCGACTCGATCGGCTGGAAGCACCGGAACGGAATTTACTTCAGCAATTCTCTGTACAAGGATATGAATTCAATCTGAACATTGCCGAGAAGGTGCGCGAACAACCCAAATGGCAAGGGCCTCCCTTGCCTTCCCTCCTGCCACAACTGGAGGGCAAGTCAATGGTCCAGGATGTCTCGGGCCTGGACGTCTCGGTACCACGGTGGACCTTCAACCATCCCCTCCTTTGCGAAGCCAGTTACGAGACCATGCTCATCAAGGATCGTAAAGAGTTGCACGGACAGATTGGTGAATCTCTTCTGGATGCGGCCGGTGGTGATCTCAACATTGCTTCGGAATTGCTGGCGCATCACTACGAACGGGCAGAACAATGGGAGGGGGCTGCACAGGCCAACCTCAGCGCCGGAGACCGCGCCGCCGCCATGTTTCTCAATGAGGAAGCCCTCACCCGTTACAACCGCGCCCAGGAAATGATCTCCAAAGTTGAAACCTGGCGTGAAAAGGGTCTGCACATCAAGGTACTGGCGCTTGGAAGCTCTGCAGAAATTTTGCTTCGGCTCGGACGCTATGCCGAGGCAGAAGAAATGGCGCAAGGCATGCACCGCATCGCCCGGCGTAGCCATGACAAGGCAGAAGCCAACCGCCTGCATGCAGCGGTGAGCCTCAAGCTTGGAAAAGCGGATGTTGCCCTGGCTCTGCTCAGTCAGGCCCTGGAAGCCAGTATGCAGGATGACCGGTCTCCCAAAACTCAGATGAACGTTTTATACGACCTTGGAGAACTGCATTACCTGCAAAGTAATATGGAGAAGGCACTCGAATACCTGGGACGTTACCGAACCATGATCCCCCCCACCGACACCGTGCCATCGATCAGGGCGGATCTGTTTGAAGGCAAGATTCATCACGCGCAAGGCAGGTTCCAGCAGGCAGTAGCACTCTACTCGCAAGCCTACGCATCGGCTCGGCAGACATCCAGTTTGTCTGATCTTGCCAATGCCAGCAACCAGATGGGCAATGCCCGTCGGGATGAAGGCCATTACAGTGAGGCCCAGCGCCATTTTGAATCAGCGCTCCAAATCTGGAACCGGATTGGAATGACCGAGTTTGTCGCCGGTGCCCATATCAACCTCGGCAATCTGGGAATGAGCCTCGGCGACTTTAAACTAACCCGGGAGCATCACCAGAAAGCATTGACCGCGTTTCAGGAAATCGGGAATGTTCGAGGAGTGACTCTGGCGCAGATCAACCTTGCCGTTGCTGCCATTGAACTGGAAGAGGGAACCGACGCGGTGCATTGGGCCCAGGAGGCTATCAATAACCTGGGCTCGACGGGTAACGCCCTGCTGCTTGGACAATCTCTGGTGATCCTGGGGGAAAGTTATCTGGCCTGCGATGATTTCAATTGTGCGAGGGAAGTGTTTGACCGTGTAATCGAAGAGTTTAAAGAGGACAATCATCCACTGGCTCACGCGGGTGCCTGCCGTGGCCTGGGACGGGTCCACATGATGCAACAGGGAGGGGAAGAGGCCCGTGCTTTTCTTTTGAAAGCTCTCGAGCGGTACGAACACCTCAAACGCGAACAGGAAGCCGCCCGGACACTCCTGCACCTGGCTCATGCATTATGGAAAGAAGGGGAGAATGAGCAGGCGCAGGAAAAAATCAGGCAGGCCCGGGAACGGTTCCGAACGCTGGGGGCGCGAGTCGATGTCGAACGCGCCGAAACGTTGATGCGCGAATTCGGCGTTTGACGATCACTCGAAGTTGATTCCCACCCCGATAAAAATACCAACATTATTGCTGCCACCCGGCTGAAGTGCCGCAAGGCTGAATCCGTAACCCTCCGGATGACGCACCTGCACACCCGCAGACCATGGAACCGCCGTTGACCCCTGGGTCTCCTGCTGGATTTCTCCCACCAGATAAACATGCTTGGGCAATTTAACCTCAGCACCAAAATAGCCTGCATGGTCATCGGCCAACTGCTCGAACCAGAGCTTCTTCACGCCTGCATTCAGTTTGAAATCGACTGGGAGGCCCATTGATCGCAGTGAAAAGTTTTTGGACAAGGCGAAGAACAGGGTGTGCTGTTCCAGTGCATCGTCGCCGATAATTGAAATTCCACCGACCGCCATTTGCGGGATCCATTTGGCTTCGTTGAGAACCTTGATACGGGCGAAAGGTCCACCTGCGCCAAAGTCATCGCTGCGACAGGGAGTGTTGGCTCCGCCAGGGCCACCAGGACCAGGTCCCGGGCCTCCGGGTCCGCCTGTACCAGGACCACAGGGCGCGCTTGCTGCGGCACCACCAGAGCCCAATTTATCGACGTCCAATACCTTTCCGATGGCGCCGACTTCCAGCCAGTCTTTAATACCGTAGGCAATCAGGGCATTGTGGCTGTTAAAATTATTGTTTTCGACATCCTCCAGAAGAGCGGCACAGTACTGGACAACCAGTTCGCCTTCTGCCAATGGGTTTGATGTGGGATTGAGAAACAACCCTGTAGGACCTTCGGCTGTGATATTGCCGTGGCCGATTTGTTGATTCAATGTCATTTTGGCATCATCGTGAGCCAGGGCATTTCCGGCTGTCACCAGAAATAACAGTGCCCCGACTATCACTGCCTCGATTTTTATTTTCACGTTCGCTATCCTCCCCTTCATTCAGGCTTAGCCCGGACTGCAAAACCTATTTGCAGAATTTAATTTTTGGAGGTCAAAGGTTTCGTAACTGCCCGTTTTAGAAACAATTAACCCATGATAATCATTCAAATTCCAAGCAAACAATTTATTCAACAAATGGTATTTTGTCAATCAATGGTTTTTACATAACAAGCTGACAATAAACCCCTTTTGCGCCCAAACCCTATATCTGGTAAAGCTTTATGTCGTTTCCCTCAATTCTTGCTTTGAAAAAGCATGCCTGCAACACGGAATATTGTTAAACTTCTGCCTCATGGAATCTCCTATTATCCAACTCAGGAACGTCTCAAAGTCTTATGAGGCCGGAAGTGTGCGCGTCACGGCTCTCAAGGACATCAACCTTGAAATGAACGCGGGTGATTTTGTCACCGTTATGGGACCGAGCGGTGGTGGTAAAACCACCCTGCTCAATTGCATGGGCGGACTCGACCTGCCGGACGAAGGTGAGGTCACCCTGAACGGCAAACTGATCTCTCAGATGTCCGATGACGAATTGACCCGACTGCGCAGAAAAGAGATCGGTTTCGTGTTCCAGTTTTTCAATCTCCTGCCCACTCTCACAGTACGAGAGAATGTTGAACTGCCGCTCCTGCTCAGCCACGCACCGGGCAAAGCCATCAAGCGGATCCAGACACTGCTCGACTATGTTGGACTGGGGCACCGACTTGAATCTTTTCCAGCAGAACTTTCGGGAGGCGAAATGCAGCGCGTCGCCATCGCTCGATCCTTCGTGCATCAGCCGCACCTGATCCTGGCCGATGAACCGACCGGCAATCTCGATTCTGAAAACGGTCAACGCATTCTGGAATTGCTGCAACAGGCCTGCCGTGATTTTAATACCACCGTGGTGGTGGTCACCCACAATCCGGAAGCGGCCCAATACGGCAACCGGCATTTTGAAATCAAGGACGGTCGTCTGGTAAACGACAGTACCCAAGCTTCGACCTGATACTCATGACCAAAACCCAAACTATTTTTTCTGAAGTTTCCGGAAACGCATGCGCTCGTTAAAATATTTTTTTGATCTGTTCACGGCTCTCATCCTGAGACCCTTATGGCGCGATCCATTTCGCACCGGACTCACCACACTTGGGGTCGCGATCGGTGTATCCGTTTTTCTCAGCATTCAACTCGCCAACCATCAGACCCTGCTTTCTTTCAGCCAGAGCCTCGACCTCGTTCTCGGCAAAGCTGATGCGGTGATCACCGCTGAAGGCATGCCGTTTGACGAAACCCATTTCAAAAAACTGTTACCGCTTAGAAAATGGATCAAGGCCTACCCGGTTATTGAAGGTTATGGCGTCGAAGAATCCACGGGTGAGGTGGTCGAAATTCTGGGCACCGACCTGTTGCAGGATTCCGGGATACGCGATTTTTCCATGAAGACCACGGCCAACGACCTGATGGGACTGTTGCCACTCATCCTCGATCCACAGAGCATCATCCTGCCCGGCAAATTCATTCCCGGTACGCAATACAGTCCGGGGCAGAAAATTTTCTTCCAGGTCAACGGGCATAAAAAAGAACTGCACGTTAACGCCGTGCTTGATAACACCGGTATAGCGAGAGCCTTGAATGGCAACTTTGCCTTGATGGATATCGCCGGGGCGCAACTCCTGTTCGATAAAATCGGCAAGCTCGACCGCATAGATGTCGAGTTTAAAAATGGTGGGAAGTTCGATGCCATGCAGGAAAAAATCCGTGAAGTACTGCCGGAGTTTTTACGCATCGACCGGCCAGAGCGGAAAAACAGACAGGTCGAGAAAATGCTGCGGGCTTTTCAATACAACCTGTCCGCCCTCAGCTTTGTCGCGCTGCTGGTGGGTCTCTATCTGATCTACAACATGATTTCGCTTTCCGTCGTTCGACGCCGCATGGAGATCGGTGCCTTGCGCGCCATGGGGGCCACTCCACTATTGATCGCATTGATCTTTATTCTGGAAGCCGGGATCATCGGCGCCATAGGCTCGGCCATCGGGATCGTCCTCGGTTACGGTCTCGCCCAGTTTTCACTCGATGCGGTAAACATCACGGTCAATAACCTTTACCTGCCAACTCATGCCTCCGAAATCGATTTCCATTGGAACCAGACCGGACCCTATTTTCTTTTAGGACTCGGTCTTTCACTGGCCTCGGCTCTTATTCCTGCCAGGGAAGCTGCCCTCACTCCACCGACTATCGTGATGCGCCGCGGTAGCTACGACCTGAAAGTTTTCCGGGGCAACCGCCGACTCACACGCAGTGGCGTGATGGTTTTTTTACTGGCCGGATTGAGTTCACAACTACCGCCCATTGGCAATTTCCCGTTTTTCGGTTTCCTTTCAGTGGCGCTTTTAATTCTTGGATTATCATTGTTCGCACCCTCGGCCCTTTTGTTGACACGCGACCTCACTCGTGGCCTGTGCACACACTGGTTTCGCGGGGAAGGTCTGCTGGCCTGTCGCAATCTCGCACAAAACGTCGGGCGCAACGCCATTTGTGTCTCGTCACTTGCCATCGCGTTCATGATGGTCATCAGCATGGGCATCATGGTGCACAGTTTCCGGCAAACGGTTGAAGTGTGGATCGGGCAGACATTAAAAGCCGACCTGTTCGTCCGTGCCCAGCCGGGGAAAAACATCGACTACCATTACACGCTTCCCCTAAAACAGGTTGAGGCCTTGCGGGAGACTCCTGGAGTCAAGGCCGTGGATCTGTTCCGCGCTATCAATATCAGTTATGAAGACGAACCGGCCATATTAGGATCAGGTGATTTCAACGCGCTGTCACGTTATGGTCAGCTTGTCATCAAGGAAGGGCCGCCGACACAATCGCTGGCTAAACTCACCGTCAACCACAACCGCGCCATTGTCTCGGAAGCGTTTTCTCTCAAACACGATATCAAACCAGGGGACACCATACCGCTGAACACACCCAACGGAGCCCTCAACCTGGAAGTGGTCGCCATCTATTATGACTACTCGCAGGAACGCGGTTACGTCATCATCGACCGCACTACATTTTTAAAATACTACAGAGACCCCAACGTCAACAGCTTTGTCGTCTACCTCGACAACCCTGCGGAGTTATCAAAAGTACGGGCCGAAATTATGCAACGAGTGGGGACCGATCACCGTATTCTGGTACGTTCCAACGCGGAGTTGAAAACAGAAGTGCTCAATATTTTTGACAAGACCTTTGCCATCACCTACTCGCTCGAAATCATCGGGGCCGGGGTCGCCATGCTCGGCCTGTTCAACACACTCATCTCCCTTATCATTGAACGTCGGCGCGAGATCGGTATCTTGCGTTTTATCGGAGCCTTTAAAGAACAGGTGAAAAAGATGGTGATGATCGAGGCGGGACTGCTCGGGTTGATCGGGTCCGTGATGGGATTGATTGCAGGAGGGATCGTGTCTTATCTATTGATCTTTGTGATCAACAAACAGTCCTTCGGCTGGACCATCCAGGTATTTTTTCCTTACGGTTTTTTGATCGGCGCAACGCTCATCTTCTGGCTGATCGCGGGCCTTGCCGGATTGTATCCCGCAAGAATAGCTGCCCAACTAGAACCCAAACAAGCTGTGAGGGTGGAGTAGTTTCTATGCAGCTCAATCAGTTGGCCGGAATGGTTTTGGCCAACTAATCATTCTTGCCCTACTCTTTATACAAAGAAAGCTTTTCGGTTATGAGTTGGACTGAGTTACGAACACCTTCATCAACATCCAGTCTCATTTTTCCTAAAATTTTTCGAGCAAACTGTTTATCTACTTCAAAAACAGCATACAAAGCACCAAGAACGCTGTATCGAACGTTGCTATCCTCGTGTGAACATAGATCAACCAATCGAAAAATAATTTCCCCTTTCTTTTTATATTTATCGAAGCAAATTTCATCAAGAATCCACGCTCCTATTGAAATCAGTTCAGAGTCACTTGAATTTAATAGTTCGAGGATTTCAATTGCATCCCGTTCGCCACGGAATTCATCTGCAATATAATTGACGCGAGTCCCATCGTCGTCGGGATCGTTTATGGCTTCATAAATTTCGTCGCAAATCATTTTTTACTCCCCACAAGTTTTCCTGAAAAACAATTTCAAAATTTTTTTCTATGCTTCGTCTCTCATTTAAAACCCAAGAATGCCAAGAGATAATTTTGACAGTAAACACTAAAAACGGCTAAGCAAAAGCACAAACAAAGGCGAGATTCTTCGCCTGCGGCTCAGAATGACCGATTTGGATTTTTGGTATTTTAAGACAGGGGTCGGTGAGCGGGGCCCTTAAAGAAAAAGCCTGCTACAAACCATTTTGATATTTCAGGTCATTTTTGAAACAGCAAATTCACCGTATGTCATTCTGAGCCGCAGGCGAAGAATCTCGCCTTTGCCCTTTTTAAATAATCACGCCTTACTCAAATCTTTCCAGTTTGGATTCATCGACTCAATCAATTCGATTTTCTTTTTTCGTTTCCAACCTTTGATTTGTTTTTCTCGATTAATCGCGGACTCCACCTGATCCGTTTTTTCAAAATACACCAAACGGCCTAAGCAGTATCGACTCGCAAAACCTGGCAACATTCCCGATTTGTGCTCAGCCATTCTTCGCTCAAGGCTATTGGTAACGCCCGTGTAAAGAGTCCCGGAAGGATTGGTCAGAATGTAAACAAAATATTCTTTCATCAAAAACCCCAAGTCAAAAACAAAGGCGAGATTCTTCGTCACCCTCCGGGATCCTCAGAATGACATGCGGTAGTTTTGGTGCTTTTTTAAAAAACATCTCTGTCCAAAATGGTTCCTGACAATCAAACCCAAAAAACACCCTCCTGTCATTCTGAGCTTTTCGCTGTCACCCTGAGCCTAGAGCATGTCCTGAGCGAAGTCGAAGGGAAGGGCGGCAGCGTTATTTCCTGGGTTTACTCTTCGCCAAAAAGGGTAAATCTTCAAACCGCCTTTCAATCAAGGCCTCTTTCTTTTGACGGTTCCATCCCTTAATTTTCTTTTCCACCTCAATTGCATGATGAATATTTGCAAACATTTCAGAAAAAACCAACTCTACAGGTCTTCGACCCTGCGTATAGCATTCTTTGATCAAGCCATTTTGATGTTCCCACACCCGCTTAGTCAAATCATTCGTAACGCCTGTGTAATAACTGCCATCCCGGCACCTTAAAATATAGACATGGTAACGTTTCATTAAACATAAAGGAGGCCCCCCTTCGACAAGCTCAGGGTGACATTATTTATATTGGTCTCTACAAACAACTATTCTCAATACAACAAGTGATGCGAAAAAATTGTCTAACAAACCTGCCTAAAAGAAAAACCGTGTTTTTAAAAATCCAGACAACTCTTATCTAATCTTTCTTAGACCCTAAAATCCAGTAGTTTGAGTTCGAGTTTGGCGGAGCCGGAGAAATCGTTGCGGTGCAGCTGGTAGACGATGTCCAGCGTGTCGCCATCTTTTAATCCCGCGAAAGCGTGCGCCATCAAAAACCCGATCACTTCAATCCTGGATTTGCCCTGCGTGACTTTAAAACGAACGTGATTTTTTTCCTTACCGATTTTCCTGAAATCCTTCAACGTCACACTCTTTGAAATAAATATTGGCGATGGATTGAGTTGTCCAAACGGTTCCAGCTTCGAAACCTCTTTATAAAACTTCCAATCAATCTGCGACAGTTCCAGCTCAATATCCCAACTTATCTCGGGAATCAGATGGTGTTCACTTAAAATCCGGTGCCCAACCGAATTGATCGCCTGTCGAAAATTGTCGATGCGCTCCTGTTCAATGGTGAGTCCGGCAGCGTAGGCATGCCCCCCGAACTGGATGACATGTTCCTGACATTCACCGAAGGCACGGTGCAGGTTGAACGTTTTGATACTGCGGGCCGAGCCCTTGCCAATGCCTTTATCGTCAATCGCGATCATCACCACCGGACGATGGTATTGATCGACCAGTTTGGAGGCGACGATGCCGATGACCCCGGGATGAAAATTTTCCGAAGCCAGCACCAGCACACGATCGCGCTCAAGATCAACTTCGCGCTCGACAAGATACTCCGCTTCTTTCAGCACCCAGCCCTGTGTTTCCTTACGCTTTGTATTGATGTCATCCAAACCCTTCGCCTGCTCCATCGCGGCGTTGAGATCGTCCGCCACCAGCAGGTGGAACCCGGTATCCGCTTTGCCCATGCGCCCGGCCGCGTTGAGACGCGGGCCTAAACCAAAACCGATTGAGAACGCGTCGATCCTGCCGCTGCACCCTGAAACCGACTTGAGCGCAACGAGGCCCGGTTTCTGCGTGGTGCGCACGGCTTCGAGTCCGTGCACGGTGAGCACGTGGTTTTCCCCGGTGAGTGGTGCAAGATCGGCAATTGTTCCGAGCGTGAATAAATCGAGGTGCTGCTTTAAATTCGGCAGGCGATCTTTTTCCCATCCTTTTTCGTGGAGAGCCCGACGGATCGCTGCGGCCAGTTTGAAAACGATGCCAACACCCGACAAAAATTTAAAGGGATAGGTGCAGTCCGGTTGATGCGGATTGAGCACGGCGATGGCAGGAGGCAGACCTTCATCCCCCACCTGATGGTGATCGGTGATGATCACATCGAGTCCGAGTCCATTAGCGTACTCAGTTTCTTTTACGGCTGTGATCCCGCAGTCTGCTGTGATGACCAATCCGGAACCCCGGTCTTTTATTTCTTTCAGTGCGGCGTTGTTGACCCCATAACCTTCTTGTTTACGGTCGGGCAGGTAGTAGTCGATCGGTGCGCCAAGCTCGCGGAAAAAATGCACCATCAACGCGGCGGAGGTCACCCCGTCAACATCGTAGTCGCCGAACACCGTGATCTGCTCACCGGCATTCACGGCCTGGCAAACCCGTTCTGCCGCCTGCTGCATGCCGGTCATTAAAAAGGGATCGTGCAAATTATCGAGAGAAGCGTCGAGGAAGAACCGGGCCACCTCGATTTCGGCAAGACCGCGCCCGGCAAGCAAATGAGCGAGAGTGCGAGACACTCGAAGCGCTTCCTCAAGCGAAGCGGCTGCCTTTGCATCCACCGGGTTTTGACACCACCGCTTGTTGAGTCGGGACAATGAATCCGGTTCTGTTATTTTTGAATCAGGCATCACAGATATTCTTTCACGCCTTTAAATGACTTGCGATGAATTTCGCAGGGACCGTGTTCGCGAATACTGTCGCGGTGGAGTTTCGTTCCATAACCCTTGTGCTGCTCGAATCCATAAACAGGAAATTGACGGTGGTAATCGTGCATCAGGCGATCCCGCGTTACTTTCGCCAGCACAGAGGCAGCGGCAATGGATAGGCAACGCTGGTCACCTTTTACCAGAGTTTGCTGGTCGGGTTGTATGTCAATTCTCTGATTTCCATCAACCAATACAAGATCCGGCATTACCTTTAATTTTTCGACAGCCTGTTTCATGGCCAGTCGCGTTGCCTGCAATATATTGATTTCGTCGATGCAGGGGGAATCCACCACTGCGACGAACCAGAGGTCCGTCAGCCGTGTCAGTTTGTCATAGAAAAATTCCCGACGTTCTTCAGTCAGTTTTTTGGAATCATCGAGACCGGGTAAATCTGGATCCTGCGGCAACACGATGGCAGCGGCTGTGACGGGCCCCGCTAATGGCCCTCGCCCTGCTTCGTCCACTCCTGCAATGCATTGATAACCTTGTTCTATCGCCTGTTTTTCAAAGTCTTCCATGTACCCTCTCCAGGGTCGCATATTATGAGATTCTCAGAGGTACCGCAACTTTCAACTGACCCTTGCAACTGGCTGTCTGTAAATCCTATAATGAGGCATGTATCGATTCCTGACGACCCTGCTTATTCTGCTCAGTTGGAGCCTTACCGGCTGCACCACCACCCCGGTTTCCGGCAAAAGTGCGCTTATTCTCGTACCGTTCTCGCAGGAAATGCAGCTTGGCGAGCAGGCCTTTCAGCAGGTCCTTGAGAAAGAAACACTGTCTCCAAATAAGGACTACACAGCGGTGGTCGAGCGCGTGGGAAGGCGCATTGCTGCAGTGACCAACATGCCGAACCTTAAGTGGGAATTCCGTCTGATTGAATCCGACCAGCTCAATGCTTTTGCGCTGCCCGGGGGTAAAACGGCAATCTACACCGCCATGCTTCCTGTTTGCAAAAATGAAGCGGGGCTGGCGGCGGTGATGGGACACGAAATTGCCCATGTAATCGCCCGACACGGTGCACAACGTATGTCCCAGGACATGGTGGTACAGGCAGGCATGGCAACTGCTGCAATCAGCATGGCCGACAACAGTCAGCGCGGAATGATCATGGGCGCATTGGGACTTGGCGCGCAACTGGGAGTGATGCTGCCCTTCAGTCGCGGAATGGAATCCGAAGCGGATGAAATTGGGACCATCTACATGGCCAAGGCGGGATACGACCCGGCGGAAGCTGAACAATTCTGGCGAAGGTTTGCCAGTGTGAAGACAGGCTCCCAGCAGCCTCCTGAATTTTTATCGACACATCCGGCAGACGCAACCCGCATTAACCAGATTCGACGGCTGCTTCCAAAAGCACAGCAAATATACCGGGACAATCCTAATAAATACGGCCTTGGTGTTTCATTCGTCAATTCCGGTCAGCCGCAGAAGGTGAGTCAGGCAAAGCAGGCCGGACAAACTGCCAACGCGCTGTTCGCCCCGTTAAAAACAAAATTGATAAAAAAGAAAGCGCCTGCAGTTAAACCTGCGCCCCGACCAACCCCAAGTGGGGCAGCCCCTGCCATGCATCTGGACGCTCATTAAGCCTGAGCTGCTTTATCCCCCTCTCCCGCTCCATCCTGTAATAGTAATTGAAGGCCGAACTCGAATCGGTTAGAGTACGTCATCCTTTCACTTAAACGAGTAATGACTATGAGCCAGTGGTACATGGTATCCATGATCGGTCATGATCGACCGGGAATTGTTGCGCAATTATCTGCTGAACTATGCCAGAAGGGCTGTAACCTTGGGGCGTCCTCCATGGCAAGGCTCGGTAACTATTTCACTATCATGGTGATGGTGGAGTTCGAAGGAGAGCGTCCGGAGTTTGAAGTTCTTGTTGTGACTCTCTCTCAGCAATTGCAATTGAGTGGAAGCGCCGAACCCGTAGCTGGCAGCCATGAGCACTATGTATCTCCTGATGTCCGCATCAGCCTTTATGCCGACGACCGTCCGGGTATCGTGGGAGACATCACAACCGCTCTGGCAGAGGCCGGGCTCAATATTTTGAATCTGGACTCCAACATTGGCGAAGGCGAAAAGCCAACCTATTATGTGCATATTGAAGGCACCGTATCCAAAGGTCTCGATTCCCTTTACGATGCCCTTGATCATTTATCAAACGAGAAAAACATGACAGCGCAACTTGTTCCAATTAATCCTGACTTAAGATAAATTTAGAAAAATTTGAAAGTTGTCCGCTTTGCGCTCTCAAGTCTTAAAAAACTTAGCCGTTAAAAATTTTTCTCGACCTTTTTAAAATTTCCGTTATATAATAATTTCATGACTTGGAAAATACGCCTCATTTTGAAGACCGCCATTATGGTCGTGGCAGTTCTATCAGCCGGTACTGTGTGGGCTCATCCGGGCTCGCCTCATATCCATGAGGGCCCTGCTCTATTGCAGGATCACAGCGCGCATTCTCCCTTTCATCAGCACAAGCAGCATATTCAGGCCAAAAATGAGGGACAATCCCTGCATTGTATTCTGAACGGGCATTCGTCAGAGCAACCCTGCCCGCACATGCAGTCCCGCAAAATGGATGACAATGGTGTTGAAAAGCTTCGTGCCGAGTGTGGTGGCCATACGGGTCCCCATGGCGCATCCATTGTGAAAACCGACGCAACCTATTTTGCAATTGTATCCACCCCGGATGAAACGTACTGCTCGGATCAGGAACTATTTCCTGCAATCCATCCCCTGCTTTCCCGATCTATCCCCAAGATCGCGCCCCCTCCCAAACGGGCACTCCTGTCTTACTAATAACAAATCCCAAATAAAATTTAATTGAGTTAAGCCTTTTTGACCCAAAGCGGAATTCCGTCTTTTGCCGGTTTTCCTTTGCTATTGGCCTCGGCTTAACAAGGAGTGTGCCCATGAAAACGATGGAAGGCCATCTTTCTCTCTGGAGCAATATGTTTGTGTTACTTGCCGGGTCCTGGCTGACACCGGCAGAGGCTTCAATGTCCACAAAACCCCACGTGGTACGAGCATCTATACCGCAAAAACTCATGTACCGGGTGGAGTCAACCACATTGGAAGGACTAAAGGAATCTCTGGCACAGGTGAATTTGCATATGCGTCAAAATGCGGACCGGGTCCGACCTGAAATCCGTCTGGCGCTGACCGGGGAAGGAATTGTCTGGTTCAAAAAACAGGGAATGGATGAAGAGCTCAAGACTATTGTCGAATGGTTTCAGGATGAAGAGGTCCAGATTGGGGTAGATCAAAGCTGGGTCCATCGCTTGAATTTGAAAGTGGAAGACCTGAGCCCTGGCATTGTGATTTTAAATTTTCAATCCTCCACCCCCAAGGAGGATTGACCACCGGGCGTGCAGGCGGGCTTGTGCCCAAGTGCACTCCCAACCGGATCTGGTCTTGTGACCTGATTCGGCCTGAGTCGCGACTCCCGGCATTCGATGGCAAACCGGTGCCGGGAGTCCTTTTCTCAAAAAAATTTTTCAGGAGCCTCAGAAATGAGCTTTCAAAGTTTCTGCAAACAATATTTTTCAAACGTTGCAGGTAAGGCTTCACTGGCCTTGATTACCGGATTGATTCTCGTCCCTGCCATGCAGGCCAACGCGGGTGAAGGTCCTAAAGACGGGCAACTGTCTTTCCCGGACTATTCCGAGTGGCCCACCTTTTTAAAATCGGTACAAAAGAAAAACATGGTACGGGATCTTTTTATTAGTCCGGAAGCTTCCAAAACCAAAAAAGGAGATGCCTTTCCAGATGGAACCACTCTGGTAATGGAAATCTACAGTGCCAAAAAAGATAAGGATGGAAACGTCCTCAAGAATGAACACGGAAAAGTGGTTAAAGATAACCTGGCCAAAATTTATGTCATGCAAAAAGGAAAAGGCTGGGGAGCCCACGCCCCGAAAGATCTGAAAAACGGGGACTGGATTTTTTCTGCGTTCTCAGCAGAGGGAAAACCGATTGAAGCGAACTACACCAAATGTCGTGGTTGTCACATGCCTTTGGGTGAAGCCAAGGACTTCACTCACCGTTACGACGAGTACTTCGATAAGCGGGGGCATTGATTTTTCAGGGGGTGCACCTCCTCATTCCCTGAAACAAAAAGCCCGCCCCCAGGAAGGGGGCGGGCTTTTTAAATTTGTCCGTTGGTTGTGTTGCTTAAACGGCTTTTTTCGCACGGGCTGCCTTGGCTTTTTTGCCTCGACTGCGCGTTTTACTTTTCTTCTCCGTTGGGGCTTTCTTGATTTCCTTCAAGCGAGCCGCTTTACCACGCAGTTCGCGCAGGAAGTAGAGTTTGGCACGGCGTACTTTTGCATGCTTCACAATATCCACTTTTTCAACACGCGGAGAATGGATTGGGAAAATTCGTTCCACACCGACTCCGAATGAAATTTTCCGGACGGTGATGGTTTTGCGGTTGGCGGCTCCCCGCATTTTGATGACAACGCCTTCGATGACCTGGATGCGCTCTTTCTCCCCTTCAACAATGCGCATGTGCACCTTCACGGTGTCACCAATCCGCACTACGGGAGGCTGCTCCTTCATCTCTTTCTTTTCAATAGCATCAACCAGATTCATTACCTTCGCTCCTGTGATCCTGTAACTGGAAAACGGTGATTATATCAGGTCCCCAGGGGGTGGGCAATAGGAAATATTCCCCCTGATTTTTCAAATCGTTATCCCCTTGGATTGGTCAGATCAGTCTTCGTGCCGCTTTATCAAAAGCCGGTCCAGAATTATAGCGGTGGCGGCCCGTACCGGCAGGTGATTATAGCCATTGATCCCGTCAATCGGCGCCAGGATCATATCGGCCCGCTTTACCATATTACGCTCCAGCCCCCAACCTGTACCAAACAGGATCAAATACGGGCCTTCATCCTGCTGAAAAGCCAATCGGGCCTCATCGTAAGTCACGCTCTGGGGAAAGGGCTTGGCATCCGGCACCACGATTCTGGGAGCCCTTCCCACCTCCTCTTCAATTTTCTTACCGGCTTCCTGAATATTTTTAACCACCATTGTTGAGGTCAAGGCCTCTTTGCGGGTGGGATTGTATCTCGACCCGAACCCTTTCATCCAGTGCGCCACCATTCGTTCGACCAACTGGTGCTGGGATTCCAGCGGGGTGACTACGAAAAAAGTTTCGACGGCAAATGTCCGGCAGATGCGGGACATATCGTGCACATCAAGAGTGGTCACCGAAGAGGTAACAATATCACCCTGTTTATTGAGTACCGGGTAGTGCACCAGCGCGACGAAGATCCGCGGCTTTATGGCCTCACTCATTATTCGTCTCGTCGATCATCGCGCGTTCTTCATTATTCAGATTGAGTTGTTCAAGCAGGTCAGGCCGATGGCGCGCTGTTTTTTTCAGTGCGGCCTTGCGCTGCCATTCCTTGATTTTTTTATGATCGCCGGAGACCAGAACCTCCGGCACTTCACTTCCTTTATAATCACGCGGACGGGTGTACTGCGGGTATTCCAGCAATCCGTTTTCAAACGACTCTTCATCCAATGAGGCGGGATCCCCCACCACACCGGGAATCAGGCGGGTCACCGCATCGACCAGAACCATGGCCGGGATTTCTCCTCCGGAAAGCACATAATCACCGATCGACAATTGTTCATCCACCAGGGTTTCCGCCACTCGCTCATCAACACCTTCATAGCGTCCGCAAATAAGGATGATCTGGTTGCTATCCGCCAGTTCCCGCGCTTTTTTCTGGTCGAACCGTTTGCCGCTGGGCGACAGCAAAACCGTCAATGCCTGGGGCCGGTCCTGTTTGATTGCCTGCAACGCGCGATCGATCGGTTCAATATTCATGACCAGACCCGCTCCGCCTCCAAACGGAGTGTCATCCACTTTGCCATGTTTGTTCAGTGTGTAGTCGCGCAGGTTGTGTAACCGGACATCGAGCAAACCTTCCTCCCGCGCACGGTCGAGGATACTCTCCTGAAAGGGCCCTTCAAACATTTCGGGGAAGAGGGAAATGATATCGAAATGAATGGTTCTAGAGGAGTCCGTCGATGGCATGAAAAACCAGCTTTTGTTGGTCGAGGTCGATACTGCGTACCACCTCGTCGATCATGGGCAGGAGAAGTTCGTTGGAACCTTCCCGTACCACGTATACATCGTTGCTTCCGGTTTCAATAATTTCAGATACCGTCCCGAAATATTTTCCGGTTTCATCGTAGGCCTTGAGGCCATGAATCTGAAACCAGTAGTATTCACCGTCGGGTAGTCGGGGAAATTCGTCTTGAGAAACCAGAAGGGACAACCCGCAAAGAGGTTCGGCCTCTTCGATGCTGTTGATGCCTTCCAGTTTGAGAATAAGGCGAAGTCCGTGACCTCGCAGGGAGGAAATAGTCCGGGGCGCGGCGGTCTCCGGGTCCGATTCGAGACGCGCCTTTTTCAGGTCGCCCAAAAGGGTTGTATCGGAGATCTCCGGCTTGAATTTAAATTCGCCCTTGAGGCCATGCGGCTTCACGAGCCTTCCCACCGGGACCCAGTGCATTTTATTCAATAATTTCCAAGACGGCGCGTTTTTTCAATTTGGTGGCATTGGCGTTCAGGATAGTTCTCATGGCTCGCGCCGTTTTACCCTGTTTGCCGATCACTTTGCCCAGATCTTCTTTGGCGACCCTCAATTCCAGGACAGTCGTCTTTTCTCCTTCAACTTCCTGAATATCCACCTGATCGGGGAAATCCACTAACGCTTTCACGATCACTTCTATCAGTTCCTTCATACCCAAACCCTCCGCAACGGGAACACATCGTGTCGGTCCGCTCGATCTTCAACGCGAATGGAGAACTCAGGTCAAGTCAGTTGAGAAGGAAAACCCTTATACCTCAACACCCGCTTTTTTGAGAAACGATGCAACGGTATCAGAAGGTTTGGCACCTTTCTGAATCCAACCCCTGGCTTTATCCAAATCAACTTTAAAGGGTTCGTTTTCAGTGAGAGGATCGAATGTCCCCAACACTTCAAGACAACGTCCGTCACGGCGTTTTCTTTTATCCACAGCCACCACTCGGTAGAAGGGCTTTTTTGTTGCTCCTCGTCGGCTCAATCTGATTACTACAGCCAATGCATTCTCCTTTCGACCACAAAAGATTCAATTTAGGGGTTGCCCCCGGTAAGTTTTGAGAAAATCCCCAAGGGAACTTTCTACAAATCCTGTAATTTCGGTTTCGCCTGATTAACGATTCGAAATGGCGCTACCTTGAACAAAGCCTACCTCCCCAGCATACCACCCAGATTGAGTCCGCGTGGCATTTTGCCTGAGGAAAATTTCTTCATCATTTTTTTCATCTGGACAAACTGCTTAAGAAGCCGTTTGACCTCGTTGACCTGGGTTCCACTCCCCTGGGCAATCCGTTTTTTCCGGCTGGTGTTGATCATCTGATGGTTCGCCCGCTCGTAAGGAGTCATGGAATCGATCATGGCCTCAATACGGGTGAACTGCGACTCATCCACCTCAACACCCTTGAGCAACTTGCTGGCTCCGGGGATCATCGCCAGCATCTGCTGCATCGATCCCATCTTTTTAATCTGCCGAAGCTGATCGCGGAAATCGTCAAAATCGAATTCGTTCTTTTTGATTTTCTTCTGGAGCTTTTTACTCTGCTCCAGGTCATACGCCTCCTGTGCCTTGTCGATAAAGGTGAGCACATCACCCATATCGAGCATGCGGGAGACAATCCGGTCCGGGTGGAATGCTTCGAACGCATCCAGCTTTTCCCCGGTTCCGATGAATTTGATCGGCTTGCCGGTTACGGATTTGATCGACAGCGCGGCACCACCACGCGCGTCACCATCCATCTTGGTCAATACCACACCATCGAGGCCAACGGCATCGTGGAACGTTTTGGCAACTTCCGCCGCCTGCTGACCCATCATGGCATCGGCCACAAACAATATTTCATGCGGATCGGTTGCACCCTTGATCTTGCGCAACTCTTCCATCAACTCGTCATCGACCTGCTGACGACCTGCGGTATCGAGGATGACCACGCCTTTCACATCCTTACGCGCCTGAGCCACGGCATTTTTACAGATAGCGACCGGGTCTTTTTCATCACCGGCCTGGAACACGTCGATTTCCAGATCACGTCCCAGTACATTGAGCTGTTCAATAGCCGCCGGACGATACACGTCTGCTGGAACCAGCAGGACGTTCTTGCCGTCCTTTTTGAGCATACGTGCCAGCTTGCCGCAGGTCGTGGTTTTACCCGATCCCTGCAATCCGGCCATGAGGATGATCGTCGGTGGTTCCGGGGATATCTGCACACCCACTGCGGCATCACCAAACAGGAGAATCAATTCTTCATTCACCACCTTGACCATCATGTGGCCCGGAGTGAGACTCTCCATGACTTCCTGACCGATCGCTTTTTCGCGAATCTGCTCGAGGAAATCCTTGATAACGGGCAGGGAAACGTCGGCTTCGATCAGGGCAACCCGGATTTCCTTCAACGCCTCATCGACATCAGCTTCCTTGAGCTTGCCGCGTCCCTTAATTTTGTTGTAAATGTCCTCTAAACGACCGGACAGGTTTTCAAACATCCGCGGTAATCCTTTCAAGCGGGTTAAACAGGTACACTTTCTGGGTGACTTCAAAAATCCCGAAAATTTCCGAAGGGCTACTCGCACACCCTTGTTTTACAACAAGGGAGCCTCGTGGCCCCTTATCATTTAATGGAGGGACTTTGAGCTAGTATAAGCGCGTTAGTATATAATACCCCCTCAAAATTACAAGGAGGATGTCATTTCCAGACCAAAAAAAGCAGTGGTTTTGCTCAGTGGCGGGCTCGATTCCACAACCGTGCTGGCAATCGCACAACACGAAGGTTTTCAAACGGTTGCACTGAGCTTTGATTATGGCCAACGGCACCGGGTGGAGCTGGAAGCGGCAACCCGTGTGGCCCGTGCATTCAGGGTGGAGGACCACAGGGTGGTCCAAATTGACCTCCGCCAGTTCGGTGGGTCCGCCCTGACGGATGAGATCGAAGTACCGACAGGTCGCGAAACGGATGAAATGAGTGAGGGGATACCCATCACCTACGTTCCAGCACGCAATACCATATTTCTATCGTACTGCCTTGCACTGGCGGAAGTTTGCGGAGCCGAAGATATTTTTATCGGCGTGAATGCGATTGATTACAGCGGCTACCCGGATTGCCGCCCGGAATTCATCAGCGCGTTTGAAACACTAGCCAACCTCGCCACCAAGGCAGGGGTTGAAGGCAGCAGTCGATTCAAAATACACACGCCACTCTCAAAGATGAGCAAAGCCGATATTGTGAAGAAAGGGCTAGAGCTGGGCGTGGACTATTCACTGACACATAGTTGCTATGCACCAGATGATGAAGGCAAATCCTGCGGCAATTGTGACAGTTGTTTCCTTAGGTTGAAAGGATTTAAAGAAGCCGGGGTGGAGGATCCTATCCAATATTGAATTTTCTTAACGGGTATTTCTTGATTTGATAAAGAGGAGCCCCCCCTTCGACAAGCTCAGGGTGACATTTTTAAATCTCTTGTGTCATTAAGAGACTAACCCTAGACAGGCAAACCTCAGGGCCGCACATTGGAACCCCGGCTCAAAAGGCTAGGCATCTCGTCATTGCGAACCGCTGAAAGCGGTGAAGCAATCCAGCCGTTCAATGACCTTGAGGTAGCAATCAAAAACTCTGGATCGCGTCGCTCCCTGGAGTCGCTCGCGATGACGGGTCTTTGGTCATGGCGAAGGCTTTCTTCCGTGCATCAGCCACCCCCTTCCCTGAAGGAGACCTTTGCATAAGTGCATTCAAATGAAACCAATAAAGAGGCCCCCTTCGACAGATTCAAGAACCGCTGTTCGCGTTCTTGAATGTGACACATAAAATCAAAGCACTGTCATTCTGAGCGAAGCGAAGAATCTCGCCTTTGCTTTTTGTTTCTCTTTTCTAAGGAAGTCCTCCCGATATTGAATCTTTTCCCTGGAACTACTCCAATGAAAAAAGAGGTTGGTCATAAGGACCAGATACCCCGTCATTGCGTACCGCTGAAAGCGGTGAAGCAATCCAGTTTTTGCTGTGTAATTCCGAATGGTTTCGCCACCGAACCGACCTGTGGGAAATCTCTTTAAGCAAATTTATCTTTTCTCAACATTCAATTTTTACAGTCAATCCATCTTTTAGAAAATAGTAATCCTTGCACAATTTTCCCTGGACCTTTACGAACCTAACATCGATGTCAGAGGCTTGGGAAATTTCAGTTAAAGTTACCTCACCGTTCTGATCCCAATCCATTTGTTCTACCTTATAGTCTCTAGAGAAAACACCATAGGCAATTCCAAAAAAACAGATCACTCCTACCCCAATGAAAACACCCATAAAAATCCTAAAAAAACTTTTCATATCTGATTACCGTCTTGCCCAAGGTCTATTATCCATTATATTTCTTTCCACGACTTTCCCCGCCATCGACAAACAATATCTCGCCGTTCACAAATTCTGAATCGAGCAGATAATCGAGAGCTTTGGCAAGGTCGTCTACTGAACCGTGGCGGTTCATCGGAACGTTGCCTTTGTTCTTTTCCATATACTCTGGCCCCTGTCCCTGCGGTGGCAGGATGAGTCCCGGTGCAATTCCGTTGACCCGCACGGTTTCGCCCCACTCAACCGCCGCCAGTTTGGTCAGATGCGCGAGGCCCACTTTCGAAACGGAATACGCGGCGAAGGTCGGGATGTTTTTTTCAATACGTTCGTCGAGAATATTGACAATCTGACCACAGCCTACAAGTCTTTTAAATTCACGCATCAGGATAAAGGGAGCCTTCAAGTTCACATTCAAGGTCCGATCGAGCGTTTCCATGCTGGTGGTCTCCACATTCTCCTGGATAAAGTTGGCCGCGCAATTAACGAGTATTTCCAAATCATCAAAATCCTTTTTGACGGACTCCACCAACGATTCTACTGCCGACAAATCGCTCAGGTCACAGGGATAAGCCTTCGTCGTCACCATGGTGCAGTCCAGATAGGCGAGCGTGTCGGCAGGATCCGATTTTCCATGATGCAGGGCGATGTTGTAGCCGCGATGGGCGAGTCGCTGTGCCAGCGCCTGGCCAATCCGGACGGCTCCACCTGTGATGAGTGCTGTGGGCATTGAGTCTCCTTATTTCGTCTTCTTTATATAGCATAAAGGAAGATGCTGAATTTACCCACTTCATTCATATAATGCATGAGTGTTTTAAACAACCGGCTGTGACTACTCACAAGATTAGAAAATTTCTTGTACCTGAGCCCCCCTACTAAAGTTTATTTAAAACGTACCCTTTCGAAAACCATTTCATTCCCTTCCCTTTAAAAGGGAGGGTGCGGGAGGTGTCATGAACACAACCTCCCCTATATCCCCTCCTTTTTTAAGGAGGGGAATCAAGAACGCGAATAGCAGTTCTACAAGGAGAAAACATTGGGAGTAAATCGGCCATTCTTCTGGAAATATGTAAAGCTTTCCCTTGAAAAGGGAGACAAAGCAATAACGCTTATTCACAAATTTCCTAAACTATATAAATGCCAAATGAATATCTCCCCACTATCAAAGGGTATTGCAGTGGGCTTGCCGGATTGCTAACATGTCGGCTCAATTTTCTATGGAGAAGCGACATGGTTTCAAAGGTAAAAAAGGCAGTGAACATCGCGATCATCACAGTGTCGGACACGCGCACCGATGAAGACGATAAATCAGGCAATACCCTGGTGGACAGGGCAAAGGGTGCCGGCCACAACGTGGTCGAAAAGCGCATCATCAAAGACGAGATACCGCTCATCCAGGCGGCACTCAAAGAATGGATCGCGTCTCCGGAAGTGGATGTGGTGATCGCTACAGGCGGCACGGGGGTTACCGGGCGCGATGTGACTCCGGAAGCGTTCGAAGAACTTTACGAAAAATCCATTCCGGGCTTCGGCGAACTGTTCCGGTGGCTGAGCTACCAGGGCATTAAAACCTCGACCATCCAGTCGCGTGCAACTGGTGGGGTTGCCAACGGGACCTTCCTGTTTGCACTGCCCGGTTCGACCGGGGCCTGCAAGGATGCATGGGATGGAATCCTGGTACATCAACTCGACAGCACCCATTCACCATGCAATCTGGTGGAACTGATGCCACGCCTCCTCGAAAAATAACCGGCTTACGCCGGAGTGACAAAAACCAACTAACGTGGGGACGACGAAAACAGGCCCGCGCCGGAGCCACGGGCTCAACTTTATTGAGGGAACAATCCCCTCAATGAGCTTCGTATTATTTTACAGGGTGGTTTGCATCTAACCCCCACTGGCGTGGGGTCGAAAAATCCAATCGAGGATGGGGCAGATGGTTGAAATTTTTAAGGAGGGAACCCTCACCCTTTCCAGTATTTCTTACCGTAAATGGTATTCGATTCGACCGGGTCTGCTATATTCCCTGCCGTAAAAGAAGTTATGGTTTGAACCCCTTTTGTTATTTTTTTGTGTTTCGACCAGAATCTTCTTTTACTTTCAAACACACAAAACTTGTCGTCACAATCCTGGTGGGAATCACCTTTATCAGCATGAGCACTGATTTCAGCAGCTTTGTCAGTCAGTTTGTTTTTTATATTGCTGTTGGCCAAATCCTGCTGAACCTTGTCAACCCAATCGATCGTGGCCTGGGCCAATGCCTTAATGACCTCAGCTTTTTCCCTTAGTATCGTGGTTCGTTTTTCCAGATAATAATATTTTGCGATGGCCCGTGCCCAATCGTTACAAATTGATGCCGTACTGCCTTCGTGCCTCCTGGCTTTTTCATAGGTATCGTTGAGCATCTCCACCCCATGCTTGACCTTCCACCGATACCGGTCCATACCTTCTATATCTAAAGCTTTCCAACCCCATTTAACATCGTGTGCGAGTTTGTCATCCAGTTTGCTCTGGTCTTTGCCTTTTAGGGTCGTGTGCTCAGTCCCTTTATGAGTAAACTTTCCCTGGTCGTTTCCAGTTTTATATTTGATCTGGACTTTACGTGCCTGGGCGAGCCCCACCTTTACTGCACCCATCACCAGACCTTTAACCACCGGAATGGGAATCAGAATGGAAGCTGTAAGACTGAGAGCTTTGGTTCCGATCCTTCTGGCCGACTTTCTCCTAAATGGATCGGCGAACTTGCTGTGCCGGATTCTTTTCCACCAGCTTGGGTTTTCTGCCAGATCCTGACCGATGGCGAGCAGACTTCTGTTCATTGCACTTTCCTTTCCCAGGAGAGAAAAAATCCAGATAACACATTGATTTTAATGGACTTATGTTGGATTGTCAAGCTGACTTGGGTTTATTCATTGAGGCGAGTATCGGACCAGGAACTGTTCCTTCAATAACAGCTCCGATGGACCATGCTCCGGCCAGAGTAAATGGGATTGGAATATAGGGGTAACAACCAAACTGCACACCACCGAGGAGGAGGCCCATTAACAACCCGAAACGAATTCCATCTCCAGTGGACTCAATTTTTATAAAACTGACAAACAGCCAGGAAAACATCACCGCAAAAAAACAATTGGGCCGCATCTCCCACCCCATAAAACCCTGCATTTCCTGCTCAGTGCGCCTTCACTGGACTGTGCTTTCATAAAGTCCCTTTAAAATAAATCCATGAAACTGCATTTGAAAAACGAAGGCACAAACAAACACCGCTAGCGCCGACAAGGCGAAGCGTTTCCCATTCTTTTATGCTCTTGGAATAGTTATGGCGTTGGGGAAATTAATTCAGCATTTGCACCCGAATCAATTAACAGAGCAAGAAGAGTTTCTGCCAGTTCCGGGTTTTGAATGAAAACCTTGAGTCCTTCATCCATGAAAAGATGACCATAGGAAATGATCACATCACCGCTTGCACCCACAACATACAAATCATGTTCATCATCCAGCAGTTTGCACCACTCCTGTACCAGGTGATGTTTTAAATTTGAAATTTCATTGGTTTCGTATAGCTCGATTGGGAAAAAGCATTTACGGGGAAACAAATACCAGGCCTCCTGACCAGAAAGCAGGACACCCAGTTTCCGGCTGAAACCTACGGGAAAATCCCTGTCCGTGAAATGGATCACCATTTTTCTGGTTGCCGGATCTTTAAAACTGAGCGCCGGACCAATGAATGGCCCCTTCCCCGGCATCACCATCCCGGATTTGTCAACAAACTCCTGCCATTGCTTTTGATCGATGGATTTCAATTTAGACCTTTTTAATAGAAGTTTTATTTTTTAGAACATTCTACTTCCATTTTCGGCAATTGTTTTTAAATTCTCTAAAATTCAAGGCAAAAGTTTTTTGCCGGAGATGGACTTAAGCCGAGCAGAAAATACTCATCATGAAACATCAAGGATCTAAATAGTAAAACAAAAATGTGGCTGTAATTTTTGGGGATGGTGAATTTTGAAAGCTTTCCTGGTCAATAACATCTTCTACGGCAATGGAATCTGATCCAGGGAAAACTTTACGGAGCGGATAGACTCCGGCGTGGCCAGATACACCAGAAGTTTCGTATCGGGACCGGGTAATACATCAAACCCGACCTGACGCATTTCCCCCATACTGCTGCGCGATGACGTTTTGATTTTGGTTCCCGATGCATCAAGGAACTGAATATCCACCACCTTCTTATCCGGGTCTTTTACCCAAAGATGCAGGGAAAACTTGTCGCCTCCCATCATCCCGCCGAGCATGCCTTCAAACATATTCATAAAGGCCTGCCCCATTTCCTCGCCAATTTTGTCCATCTCCTTGCTTGCTTTCTGGCGTGCTTTTTCCATCTGTTCCTTTTTCCGTTTTTCCAGGATTTCTTTGGTGAGGTACATGATGGAAATACCATGCGGCTTCAATTCAGCTTCTGCCAGGGGCTTGCCTGCAGAGTTTTTGAAGTTTGCAATCTCAATCATTCCCCCATTTTTATCTGTTGGACTGTAAAGTTCGATGGTTCCCTTCAAGGATTGGATATAGTGAGCTGAACGTGCCGGGTTTTTCAGGCTTACCTTATGGGTCAGTGACGATGCTCCTTCGTTGGGACGGAAAAAGCTGCTGATATTGTTCCGATCTTTATTCACCAAAATCATTCCCGTATCGTCCACTGCGTAGGTCACTTCCACACTCCGGATACCCAATGCTTTTGCCACAGCGCGACCCATCACTTTAATTTCGACTTCACATTCCCCGAAAAACTGACCCGTTGTCCGCGTGTCTTTAACTTCTGTGAACATCACCCGCGCATCGGTCAGCCTTTCCGGTCCGGCAAACGCAGGCAGGGTGACCAGCAGACCTAATAGAGTTAGCATTAAACGCGATCTGTTCTTCATGGAGCCTCCTTTTTCCGGGTACAATGTGGAGTTATTAAACTGGGTCTTTCTAATTAAGTTAAAGGGCGGGCCCATTAATTCAAATATATTTTTCATTCACTAAAAAATGCAGCAACTTGAATTTGATATCGATTCGGCGTGTGAAAAAAAAAGGCTGGATGTCTACCTGACCGAAGCCCAGGCCGATGTTTCCCGAAATTTCATTAAAAAGCTCATTGAAGAAGGTCGGGCAAGAGTCAACCAGCAACCGGCAAAAGCCAATTATCGGGTAAAAAGTGGCGACCATGTGGAACTCGACATCCCCGAACCCGCCCCACTTGAGGTCGAGGCCGAGGATATCCCGCTCAGTATTCAACATGAAGACGATCACCTGATTGTGATTGATAAGCCTGCGGGACTGGTGGTGCATCCCGCACCCGGACATCCCAACGGGACATTGGTTAACGCGCTGTTATTTCACTGCAACGACCTGAAAGGGATCGGAGGAGTGGAACGGCCGGGCATTGTCCACCGTCTGGATAAAGACACCAGCGGACTGATCGTCGTGGCCAAAACGGACAAGGCCCTGGTCTCGCTTCAAAAACAGTTTCAGGACCGTACAATAAAAAAGGTATATCTGGCTCTTGCTCAAGGTCACTTAAAACCCCCAAAGGGAATTGTCCGGTCACCGATTGGAAGACACCCCAAAGACCGGAAGAAAATGGCAGCTGCAACCGGCGGCGAAGGCAGGCAGGCGGAAACCGCTTACGAAGTGGCACTTAGCCTGGAAAAATGTGACCTTGTCCGATTATTCCCCAAAACGGGGAGAACCCATCAGATTCGGGTCCACCTTGCATCATTGGGCCATCCGGTGCTGGCAGACCCATTATATGGCGGCCGGTCCAAGGGTCTGAGCCTGGACCTTGACCGTCAGGCTTTGCACGCCCACCGACTGGAGCTATGCCACCCGGATGATGGCAAAACGATGAAATTTACCTCTCCATTGCCCGCTGATATGGCCCGGTTTATTCCGAATAGTAATATGAAAGATATTTAAGGGCCTGTGAAAAGCAAAGCATCCCTACGTAAATCCTCGCATTATTATAGTTCATTTCTTGACTCTGAACCCTGTGGATAAAATGTGAACTATTGGAGTTGATGGAAAATACCAGGAAAGCAAAAACCAACTGTACGGGGATCCGGTCTTGTGATATAGATAAATAAACTAAAAGAATTGGATAGTTAAAAATTTCGTTCCAAATTAAAATTATGAACTTCTATAAAAATTTTGTCTGGAATGTTTTCCACAATCTGAAACTATGAAAAAATGGAACTGGAAATTCCCCTTAAAAACAGGCGCAATTTGGGTTGGGGACTTATTGGCATAAGCAACCCCGTTGTCCTACACGCCTTTATTGAGAACATTTCTCAATTTTAAAATGTCCCCTCCCGCACACACAGTAATATCAGGCTGATTTTGCTGTCAATTTTTTGACGAGCCTGAAACATACGCCATTGCTATGCACGCCAGTTTTGCAACCAGCCACCTTTTATTTGCCCCTTTAAAGACTAGCTTTTCTTCCCCATCACCTCAAAATTCCCTAAATTTATTGAAGGATACTGGTACCAACTCCTGAAACCCCCATGTTCTCTGGACTAAAAGGTACCCATAAAATGAACCCTAACATAATCCACATAGAACGTTAAAAACCTGTTAAAAACCTACGCCCCCGCCAGAGTAACTATTTCAAACTAAATGGGTTAACGTTTCCCGATTAATTAACAGGCAATAAATCGGAACGAATATTTTCAGTCATTTTGGGCCTTAAAGGCATCTTGTTAACCGCTCAGTATATTAAAAATCATATGGCAAATAAGGAAATTTTTCAATGTTCGCAGAGATAGAAGAAAAAACCGGACTTCAAAAATCCCTGAACACCTTGCCCTTGTTCCGGCCTCCTGGTAAAAATATATGTAAGAACCTTATGTTACAATCCTTTCACCATGTTCGAACGCCGCGGAGCATTTCATTTCAACTGGTGGTATCTGGCCTTGATACTGACCATCTCCATTATGGGAGTGGTCATGGTTTACAGCGCAAATCACGGTCGACCTGAACCTTTCTTCCAAAACCTCTATATTCGCCAAATATACTGGCTCCTGTGCAGCCTGGTCGCGTTGATTGTAGCCGTTCTCATCGATTACCGACTGCTGAGTCGATATGCCTATTTAATCTATTTTTTGACTCTGGCAGCGTTGATTCTGGTGCTGTTCTTTGGAACTACAGTCTCCGGTTCGCGACGTTGGCTACAACTCGGCCCGGTCAATCTGCAAATCTCTGAATTGGCTAAATTATCCATGGTGATCGTGCTGGCCAAGTACTTTGAAACCGTAAAACCTTCAGGCCAGTATGAGTTTAAAGATCTGTTTTTACCCGCCGTGTTCACCGGGGCCATGGGTTGGCTGATCTACAAGCAACCGGATCTTGGCACTGCCATGATCATTGCTGCAATCTTCTTTATATTTGTCATTGCCGTAGAACTCAAGCCCAGTACGCTTTACAAGCTGATCGGTATCTGCACAGTTCTCACGCCCATGGGCTGGTTTTTTTTAAAGGATTACCAAAAGGCCCGCATCATGACTTTTCTCAATCAGGAAATGGATCCCCTGGGCGCGGGCTATCAGACCATCCAGTCCAAAATCGCGATCGGCTCTGGCGGATTCTGGGGCAAGGGACTCCTGGCCGGCACACAAAGCCGGTTAAACTTTCTCCCGGAAAAACACACCGACTTTATTTTTTCTGTATTTGCAGAAGAGACCGGTTTTTTTGGTGTCGCGGTTTTGCTCACCCTGTTTCTCATCCTGATTCTTAAGGGACTCAATATCGCCTACCGGGCAGCCGACCGTTTCGGCCTTTTCATGGCTATTGGCATCACCGGCTATCTGAGCCTGTATATCATTTATAACCTTGGCATGACGATCGGTATATTCCCAATAACCGGGATTCCCCTGCCCCTGTTCAGTTATGGAGGCTCATCGCTCCTCACGACCTTCTTTGCCTTGGGACTTTTACTTAATATCGAGGCTCGCCGATCGCTTCTTTAGCTCCAACCCCTTGATTTAGGTAGGGCTGGTAGCTTCACCGTGTTATAATTTTTTAAACTCCTGGCATCGATAAGGATCTATTTTTCGAAACTTAGCCCCTTTTAAGGGAGCTTCCAGGCGTTTTGAACAATTTTCATGTAATCTGAAGATCAGAATAGACTGACCCCGACCCAATCAGAAAAACTATGTCATCACAAATCATCATCAATTCCAATCCCCGGGAAATCCGCGTAGCCCTGATGGAAAACAATCAGTTGGTCGAGTTGTTTATTGAGCACAAGGCCAAGAAGGGGATCGTTGGAAATGTTTATAAAGGAGTGGTGACAAAAATCCTGCCGGGCATGCAAGTCGCGTTTGTAAATGTCGGCCTGGAAAAAGCCGGGTTCCTTTACGTCGGTGATATAGATATCATCGACTTATTGGATTATGAGGCGGATGAAGATGAATCTGAGAGTTTGAACTCAGGTGGCAATCCTCCTGATATGGATCGCAGTCCTCGCGAAATTGACCGGGGAATCCCAATCCAGGACCTGCTGCACGAAGGCCAGGAAATCATGGTGCAGGTGGCAAAGAATCCGCTGGGTACCAAGGGGGCCCGAATCACCACGTTCGTGACTCTACCCGGGCGTTACATGGTGTATATGCCGACAGTCAACCAAATCAGTGTTTCGCGACGCATCGAAGACGAAGAAGAGCGTGAACGTCTGAAATCAATCGTGGGAGAAATCGGCCGACCTTCTGAAGGCTATATTGTTCGAACCGCAGGGCAGGGTCGGAACCAAGAGGATTTTGAACCGGACATCCGGTTCCTCCACCGTCAATGGGATATGCTCGGGGACCGCTTCGACGACTCCCAGGCCCCCGCGCTTTTATACGAAGACCTCAACTTGATCGCCCGTTCCATTCGGGACATTTTCACAGAGAATGTTGATCGACTGGTCATCGATTCGAAAACAGATTACGAAAAATGTATCGAATTCTGTTCCACCTATTTACCGCATATCGTCGACAAAATAGAACTGCATAAGGAAGCCGTTCCCATTTTCGACCATTACGGAATTGAAGTGGAAATCAATCGTGCATTAGGAAGAAAAATCTGGCTGAAGTCAGGTGGTTTCATCACCATCGACCAGACAGAAGCCCTCACTGCTGTGGATGTCAACACCGGAAAGTTTGTGGGTCACACCGATCCCGAAGAAACCATTCTTAAAACTAATCTGGAAGCAGTCAAGGAAATCGTTTACCAACTGCGCCTCAGGAATATTGGCGGTATCATTATCGTCGACTTCATCGACATGACCAAAGAGGAAAGCAAGGAAACAGTCTGGAACTCGTTGCAACAGGAATTGAAAAACGACCGGTCACGAACCAACATTCTTAAAATATCTGACCTCGGCCTGGTCGAAATGACCCGTAAACGGGTCCGCGGCAGCCTGAGCCAGATCCTGAGTGACCCCTGCCCTTACTGCGAAGGCAAGGGGCATATCAAATCTCCGGCGACGGTTTGTTATGAAATCATTCGGGCCCTGCAACGCATTGGAGCCAATAACATCCATAAAAAAAGCCTTTCAATCGAAGTTCATCCAGCGGTATACGAACTTCTTTTTGAAGAAGAAAGCGCTTACCTTGATGAGTTGGAAAACCTGTACCATCTTGAATTTCAGGTTATGGTCAACCCCAAGCTCCATCAGGAGCAATACAGCATTAAAACGTGAGTAAAATAATAAATCAAATAACCCAGAACTCCCTTTAGGCCTCAACACACACGATGAACCCGATTTTTAAAATCATAATTCTACTCGCCTGTCTTTTGATGTCGGCTTGCGCCACAGTAGGAAAAGATTTTGACCACGCCCTCGTAGCCACTGTCAAAAATGGCACCACAACCAAGGCAGAAGTTTTGGGTCTGTTCGGGAAACCCTTTAAAACCGGCTTACAAAACGGGTCGGAGATATGGATTTACGAAACCAATACCTACACCGTAGCCGGCAATGATTCTTCCAAAAACTTCACCATCGTGTTCGACAAATCAGGAGTGGTTCAAACTCACCAGATGATGTCTTCCATGCCGGGCAACTGACTCCCACCTCACTCATTCCTCAATACTCATTCCTCAATGCCCGGATTTAACCAGTCTCAACAGGCCATTCTGCATTTAAGCTGGATCGCCTTTTTCCTGACCTTTGTCTCCTGGTTTAATTTCGCTCCTTTCAACACTACATTGGCCAGCACCATGTTTCTGGATGAAGGCCAGATTCGCGTATTGATGATTGCCAACGTCGCGCTCACGATTCCAGCCCGTATCGTCATCGGCTCTCTTGTGGATGCACTTGGCCCCAAACGCGTGTTCGTGTCCATTCTGATTTACTCTGGTGCTGTGTCTTTCATGTTTGCCCTGGCCCAGGATTTTAACGACCTGCTCATCGCACGTCTGTTGATGGGAGTCGCCGGCGCAGGTTTCGTCGTCGGTATCAAAATGATCGCAGAATGGTTCCCTCGCGAGTCGATGGGTTTTGCCCAGGGGATTTACGCAGGCTGGGGCAACTTCGGTGCAGCCGCCGCTGTTTTCGGGTTACCCCTGATCGCTTCTTTTTTTGCACCCGAAATGGGATGGCGTATCGCTTCTTTCCTGACCGGCGCAGCTTGTCTCTTGTGGGCGTTTGGCTACTTTTTGCTGGCCCGGGACAAAGAAGGGCCCCGCAACGGATTCCGGCTCGGTATGGAACAGGCCATTGAGGTCAGTTCCAAAGGAGACCTGTTCCTGCAAATCATAATGCTGGTTCCAGTTTACACAGCTCTTGGTTTTCTCGTGTTCAAACTGACGATACCCCCGGCAGTCTGGCTGACTCCCTCACAATTCTGGAGCATTCTATTCGTCTTTTCAGGATTGTTCGCCTGGAATGCCGTGACCTGTGTCCGTTCCAACCTGGACAACCTGGCCAGCCCTTCCCAGCCGGAACGGGATTACGCTTTCAAACAAATCCTGATATTGAGCCTGGTCTATGCTCTCACCTTTGGCTCGGAGCTCGCAGTCATTTCCATGTTCCCGGAGTTTCTCGAAAACACCTTTGCGTTCTCAGTCACGACCGCCGGTGTGTTAGGATCCTGTTTTGCTGCCTTCAATCTCATCACACGGCCTTGTGGTGGATTACTTGCTGACAAACTGGGCAGGCGGCGAGTTTTATTTTTCCTGGTTGCTAACGCGGGGATTTGTTACTGGTTGATGAGCTATATTACCTCGGCGTGGCCGGTCAATGTTGCACTCGGTCTTGCCGTAGTTTGCTCCATCCTGATTCAAACCGGCAACGGGGCCTGCTTCTCAATGGTCCCACTTATCCGCCGGGATCTGACAGGGCAATTAGCAGGTCTTGCCGGAGCTTATGGTAATGTGGGCGCGGTTCTGTTTCTGACGGTACTGACCTTTGTAGATGCCTCCACTTTCTTTTTCTTCATCTCCGGGTTCGCAGCATTCGTCACCATCTGTATTGTGTTTCTGGATTCATTTGATAAACCACATTCATCGTTCAACAACAAACGCGGAGCATAATCGTTATGGGTTTTACCTGTGGTCTCGTCGGCCTGCCTAACGTTGGCAAATCGACTATCTTCAATGCACTCACCCAGGCCGGTGCGGAGTCCGGTAACTACGCATTCACTACAATCGACCCTAACGTCGGGGTTGTCGACGTACCGGACCCACGTCTGGATAAAATTGAAAAATTTGTCACCGCCCAGAAAAAAGTGCCGACGAGTATGCATTTTGTCGACATTGCAGGGTTGGTCAAAGGGGCTTCCAAGGGGGAAGGACTGGGCAACCAGTTCCTCGCAAACATCCGTGAGGTCGATGCCATTGCGCACGTAGTGCGTTGTTTTGAAGATGGTAATATCCCCCACGTTATGGATCGGGTCGACCCGACATCGGATGTGGAAATTATCAATACGGAGCTGCAGATTGCAGACCTGGAATCGCTTGAGAAACGTCAAATCAAAATAGCGAAACTCGCCCGCTCGGGAGACAAGGATGCCAGACAACAGGTGGCTGTTCTGGATCAACTCATAAAAACTCTCGGCGATGGTAAACCCGCCCGCACCTGCATTTTCGACCGGGGAGACGATCAATCTTTCTATAAATCCCTGAACCTGTTGACTGCCAAACCGGTGTTATACGTCTGCAATATTCAGGACTCCAGCGAATCTGATGGAGAACACGCCGAAGCAATCCGCAAACTGGCAGCGGAAGAAGGCGCCGAGACCGTGACTCTGGTGGGAAAACTGGAAAATGAAATCATGGAAATCTCGGACCCGGAAGAACGGCAGGTTTTTCTTGAAGAAATGGGACTGGAAGAAACCGGACTCAACCGAATGATTCATGCCGGGTATCAGTTACTTGGGCTTGCCACTTTTTTCACTATTGGCGAAAAAGAAAACCGTGCGTGGACAATCAAGCAAAACTCCAAAGCCCCTCAGGCGGCGGGGAAAATCCACACCGATTTTGAAAAGGGATTTATCCGCGCTGAAGTGTTTCACTTTGACGACCTGGTCGAATTCAAATCAGAGCAGGCGGTGAAAGAAGCAGGGAAAATGCGCCTGGAAGGAAAAGAATATATTGTGAAAGACGGTGATATTATGCATTTCAGATTTAACGTATAAAAAATCTTTCAGCCACAACGAAATTCCCTTCTAATCTATTTCATTGCAACATATTCAAGAGATATTTAGAGTCAAAATATTTTATATGTCCATTCATCCCTGTTTGATTTAATACCGAAACCCGGTACTGAGTTACACTGGCGGTGGATTTATAAGGACGAAAAGTCTATTTCGTTTGTGCCCGGAAATTCCAAAATCTCTCCAACTTTTTAACGAAAGAATTGTATTTTGCATTGGCGTGGTGAAGGCGGTATCAGGGAAATGCTTTATCTTGGATTTCCCCTGGTGCTCTCGGAGATGCTCGAATTCCTGATGACGTTCTGCGACCGCTGGTTTCTTTCGCACCTGGGTCCCGAGTACACCGCTGCATCGTTCGTCGCCGCCAATACGGTATGGACCCTGCTGGCATTCCTGTTCGGCCTTTGCGCTTATATCTCTGCTCTGGCGGGACAGTACGTTGGCAGCAATGAAATTGAAAAAGCCGGCCGCACGTTGTTTCAGGGATTATGGATCGCGCTCCTCGCTTTGCCACTGTGCTGGACCTTGATTCCCGCAGGTGAATTTATTTTTTCAAACAGCGGTCACCCTGAAAACCAGATCCCTCTGGAACAGTCTTACTACCGGGTTCTAATGGCGGGAGGATTTCTAGTTATCGGTCGTGTTGTCGTTGCAAGTTTTCTATCAGGGATCGGGCATACGCGACCCGTTGCCATTGCCTCTATCACAGGGTTGCTGGTCAATCTTCCTCTCAACTACACGTTAATCTTCGGGAATTTCGGTTTTCCTGCCATGGGGGTGCAAGGCGCAGCGATCGCAACCTTGATGAGCGAAGGCATCATTTTATTGTCACTCGGGGGATGGCTTTGGCGAAACCGGGAAAGAGGATTTTTTAAGGGACCTCGATTATTCCAAATCAATCCGGAAATTTTGAGATCACTCTGGCGGGTGGGTGCGTTTAATGGCTTTGATTTTTTTCTGCAAATGGCAGGATTCAATTTCTTCCTGTTCTGTTTCACCATTTACGGACCCATCCCAGCCGCCAGCCTGAGTATCGTCCTCACCTGGGAAACATTTTTTATCCTGCCCCTGTTCGCCGCCGAACTGGCGACCATGAGCCTGGCCGGTCGCTACACCGGGCAGGGTCGACCCGACCGGGTCAAGCGAACCGTTCTTTCCAGCACACAACTGAACCTGACCTACACCTGCGGCCTCGCCATCCTGCTTTTGGTAGCGGCACCACAACTTGCCGGCGTGTTCATTCAATCAGAGGGAGCGGACCCGGCAATCCTGGAAATGTCGGTTGAAATGATGCGGGGCCTCGGCCTATACATGATCGCAAATGGGATATCGTTTGCGTTTTCCGGCGGACTCAAAGGGGCACGCGATACAGTATCACCAATGGTCATCAGCGGCACCTGCCTGCTGTTACCTGCAATCATCTGTGCTCTTCTGGTAAAATTCGCACCCGGTTCCCATATGGTGGCGTGGTGGATTTATCTTGGCATCAATGTGATCAAAAGCTTCATCATGGTGTGGCGATTCCAATCGAACAAATGGATGCTTCCCCACGGGGAACAAAAAAAATGAACGAACAAATAAAAATATAGGTTTTGAATCTACCAGCCCGGAACGAGTGTGCGTGGGGTGCGGCCTTCCAGGGCATCTATAATGTTGTCGGCCACAAGCTGGGCCATGGTGTCACGGGTATCATAACTGGCGCTTCCGATATGCGGCAGGATCACGCAGTTGTCGAGTTCGGTCAGTCCCTCGGTTAACTCTGGCTCGTCTTCAAAAACATCCAGCGCGGCTCCGGCGATACGCTTTTCTTTCAACGCGGCAACCAGGGCCTTGTCGTTGACCACTTTCCCTCTTGCGGTGTGGATCAGATAAGCGTCCGGTTTCATCATATTGATTTCTTTTTCGCCGATCATATACATTGTTTCATCGGTGAGGGGCACATGCAGAGTAAGGTAGTCAGATTCCCGAATGATTTCTTCGAGCGCAACAAATTCTGCTCCCAGCTCTTGTTCCTTCGCCTCCGCCAGTCGACTACGCTGGTGATACAACACACGCATATTGAATCCGGCAGCCCGCCGGGCAACGGCACTTCCAATTTCTCCACAACCGATAACCCCTAGCGTCTTTCCATAAACATCGTGCCCTAAGAAAAGTTTCGCCCCCCATCCGTGAAATTTGCCTTCCCTGGTGTAGCGATCCGCCGGAACAATCCGACGCGCCGCTCCCAGGATCAACGACCAGGTCAGGTCGGCTGTGGTTTCGTGCAGCACACCGGGGGTATTGGTGACGAAAATGCCTTTGTCACGCGCCGCCGCAACATCGATATTGTTGAATCCGGCCCCGTAATTGGAAATAATCTTGAGGCTTCGGCCCTGCGCAATAATGCTTTGGTCGATTTTGTCCGATAAATAAGTGACCATTGCTGCACTTTCGGCAGCGGCCTGACCCAGGGCTTCCGGGCTCAGCGATTGCCCGCTGTCGTGATAACGCACTTCGAACTTTTCACGCAGGCGGTCGATTGCGGTCTCCGGAAATATCTGTGTGATGGTGACAAGTGGTTTCATTTTTCTTCTGGAATGGGAAACGAAAGGCTACAATATCTATTTATAGCCTTGAAATAAAGCGAAATTTTCGCGTGCCATTCTTTAATCTTTTGAGACCTGAATAGCATCTCATGGACGTCCTGTTCCTCGTACCCCCAGAAACAGTATCTCTCGAATCTTCTGTGCCGAAAGCACTGGAAGGCGGAAAGGGCTATTATCCCAAGCTCGGGTTGATGTATGTCGCCGCGTGGTACGAACGCGCACTCGGCAAACGTCCGGCCTTCATCGACTGTCCTCCGGAAGGCGTATCACAGGCGGAACTGCTGGAAAAAGTGAGGGTGCTCAAACCGGATGTTGTCGCGATGAGCATCATGACGTTCAACCTGCTCGATGCACTTGAAACAGCCAGAATATTAAAGCGAGAAAACCCCAATATAAAAATCTGTCTCGGTGGACCCCACGTCAACCTGTATCCGAAGGAAACCCTCAACCTTCCGGAGGTCGACTTCGTTGTCTTTGGCGAGGGAGAGAAAATCTTCACAAGGCTCATGGAGACGCTTGAAGAAGACGGCGCTTTGTCTGACAAGTTATCTTCCATTAATGGACTTGGCTTCATGCGTGATGGCGAAGCCGTGGTCAACGCGCCGGAAACCGACCTGCTGGATCTGGACGAACTACCCTTCCCTGCCCGGCACCTGGTCGATGTCACCCGCTACCAGCACATCATCAAGGAAGGCCGGCAGTTCTTCACCATACAGGCGACAAGAGGCTGCCCGGCGGCTTGCACCTTCTGCGATATACGGAAAACAAAGTTCCGCGAACGCTCGCCGGAAAATGTAATCGCTGAAATCGAACAACTGGTGGAACTCGGACTCGATGATCTGTTTTTTGTCGACGACACCATCACCATCAACAAAAAATTCCTGCTGCGTCTCTGCGAACTCATCGTTGAACGCGGCTTGAAATTTCATTTCAAAATTTCAGCACGCGTCGACACCGTCACACCGGAATTGTTGAAAGCCCTCAAAAGTGCCGGTTGCTACCGCATCCATTATGGAATTGAATCCGGCACCGAACGGCACCTGGATTATCTCGAAAAAGGTCAGGGACGAGACAAGATCGAACGCGCCTGCAAATGGACGCGCGAAGCGGGTATCGGTTTCTTTGCGTACATGATGATCGGTATCCCGCATGAAACGAAACAAGAAATGCTGGACACCGTCGATTTTGCCAAACGACTCAAGCCGGACTACGCCCAGTTTTCGATCTGCACCCCCTACCCTAAAACCGAATTGTATTTCCGGATGCTGGATGAAGGCATCGTGCCCAACGATTACTGGCAGACCTTCGCCGAAAACCCGTCTGCTGATTTTAAAATCCGGTTCTGGAACAAGGATTTTTCCGAAGAAGAATTGCGAAAGCTTCAGGATGAATGCCACGCACGTTTTTATAGAAGCCCCGCCTACCTGATGAAACAGATCACCAAGCTGAAATCCTGGTCCGACTTCACCGCCAAGGCCCGCATGGGTACCAAAATTCTCGCGCAACGCATGGGTGTCTGACCCCTCCCACAACTTCCTGTAAACACATTGCAGATGAAGCCCTCTCGCACTTGGAGTACAATAGGTCCATGCTCCAGATCACTGAAATTTTCAAAAGCATTCAAGGGGAATCCAGTCACGCCGGGCTGCCCTGCGCGTTTGTCCGGTTGACCGGTTGCAACCTGCGCTGCACCTGGTGCGATACCGAATACGCATTCCATGGCGGAAAAGCAATGACGCAAGAGGAGGTTGTTGCCGCTGTCGAAAAGTTATTTGGAAATGTTGGCAAGTCGCCGACCACGCGAAAACTGGTCGAAGTCACCGGCGGTGAACCCCTGCTACAGGAAGGTGTGTATTCCCTGATGCAGGCGTTCATCGATCTCGATTACACCGTCATGTTGGAAACCGGCGGATCGCTGCTACTCGACCGGGTACCGGAAGCGGTCATCAAAATTGTAGATCTGAAAGCCCCGGGCAGTGGCGAAGTGGATAAAAACCGCCTGGAAAATTTTGAACATCTGAATTCCAAAGACGAAATCAAATTCGTTCTGCAAGACAGGACAGATTACGAATGGGCACGATCCATGATTCAGCGGCATCAACTTCAGGACAAGGCAGGTATATTGATGTCTCCGGTTTTTGAACAACTGGACCTGCGCGAACTGGCCGAGTGGATTCTTGAAGACCAGTTACCGGTTCGCATGCAGACCCAACTGCACAAACACATCTGGGGCAAAGACACCATCGGCGTGTAATCCCTGTTTTTTCATCACCACACCCCCTCTTCGGACCAGACTTTTGCATAAGTGCTACTAAAATGGAAACAATAAGGAGGCTGCACTTCGACAGATTGAGACAAGTCTCTTTTTTTCAAGAACCGCTATTCGCATTCTTGAATGTGACACATTAAATCAATAACCTGTCATTCTGAGCGAAGCGAAGAATCTCGCCTTGGACTTTAATTTCCGGGTTACGCAAAGCCCTCTTTTCGGACAGCCTCTGAACATGTCCCAACTCTTCAAACCAGCTTCCATCTCAAAACCACTTTTGAAATGGTACGACACCCAGCAACGCGACCTGCCCTGGCGTGAGAACCTCGACCCTTACCGCATCTGGGTTTCAGAGATCATGCTGCAGCAGACACAGGTCGCAACGGTAATTCCCTATTACAATCGCTGGATGAAATCCTTCCCGACCATACAAAAACTGGCGAAGGCTCCCTTGTCGAAAGTTTTGAAACACTGGGAGGGCCTGGGCTACTACTCCCGTGCGCGTAACCTGCACAAGGCTGCGCAATGGGTCGAGCAGGAAAACAAGGGCACCATTCCAGATACTTTTGAAGACCTGAAACAACTGCCTGGGATCGGGCGCTACACCGCAGGCGCGATCGCCAGCATTGCTTTTAATCAGGCGGTTCCCGTATTGGACGGAAACGTCAAACGTGTTTTGTCACGCCTGTTCCGCATCAAAGAAAACGGCGCGGCACCCAAATCTGAAAAAGCACTTTGGGAACAGGCGGCCCTCCTGGTTCCAAAAAAAAGGCCCGGCGATTTTAACCAGGCCGTTATGGAACTCGGCGCCACGGTGTGTCTCCCTAAAAAACCCTTGTGTCTGGTCTGCCCGCTTTTAAAAAATTGCGATGCCGCCCTGCACAAGGAACAGGATCAATACCCACCGCCCAAACCAAAAATGCCTTCAAAAAAGATCGAAGTGAGCGCGGCTGTGATCAAACGGAACGGGAAGGTGTTTATCCAACAAAGACCGCACAAAGGTTTGATGGGCGGCCTGTGGGAGTTCCCCGGTGGTAAACTGGAAAAAGGAGAATCGGCAGAGGCTGCGCTCGTGAGGGAAATCCAGGAGGAGCTTGGTATTGCCATCACCCCGGACGAAAAAATTCTCACCATTCGGCACACTTACACCCAGTTCCGCGTCACTCTGCACGTGTTTGAATGTGAATTAACCAGGGGCCGCATCCGAGCCACTGAGTGCGAACAATGGAAATGGGTGCGACCGGCTGAACTGGACCACTACCCGTACCCTGCGGCAAACGTTAAAATAGTGAAACATTTAATGCAAAACGGTTCACCCAAACCCGGGAAAAAAACCAGATGATACCGCTTCGAAAAATAATCCGATCGATCTCCCCCGGTGTAAAAGTCATTTTGATTGGGGCGGCGGGGAATGTGGGATTATCGTGTATTAAACTGATCGGCGGTGTTCTAGGCGGAAGTCCTGCGCTCCTGAACGATGCCTTCCATTCCTTGTCGGATCTGGCAACGGATGGTATTGCGCTGTTGACCTATAAAATCGGCCGTCTGCCGCGAGACCCCAATCACCCTTACGGACACGGCAAAGCGGAGAGCATCGGGTCCTCTTTCATCGGGTTGTGTGTCCTGCTGGCGGGAATTGGACTGGCCTGGGTCTCCATTCAGTTTCTGATGCAACCCGACAAAGTCGGCCATTCGTTTCTCGAAGATTTTGGAGGGATGAAATCATTTGTCGTGGATCGCACCGCGATGGAAATCGCAGCGGGATTTGCTTTTATTTCCATCCTGATAAAAGAATGGCTTTTCCGGTACACGCGGCAAATTGGAGAAGAAGAAAACAGCCCAACCCTCATCGCCAATGCCTGGCATCATCGTTCCGACGCCCTCTCCTCCATTGCCGCACTGGTTGGCATTGGCGGCGCCATTGCAGGCTACCCCATCATGGACCCACTCGCCGGAATCGTGGTCGCCCTGATGATCGCCAAGTCCGGGGTTGATATCACCAAAGAAGGTGTCAGTGACCTGATGGACACCGCCATTGATGATGAAGACCTTGATGCCATCATCGAAGCGGCCAGGGAAATTCCGGGAGTCATCAGCCTGCACGATGTGCGGAGCCGCAAGGTTGGAGGCGAAGTGCTCATCGACCTGCACGCCCTGGTTGACCCGGAGTGCTCGGTTACCGAAGGGCATCACATTGGCGAAAACCTGCGCAAACGATTGATCCATAAATTTTCCGATGTCGAAGACATTCTGGTCCACATTGATACCGAAGAACCGGACGGTATTGAGCCTGTTTATCAAACCGATTCTCTGGAGCTGCGACGACTGGCCGCCGCCGCTCTGGAACCTTTTTCGGATCGATTGACTCCCACGCGCCTGCGATTGCATTTCTATAGTGGGGACGTGTTGGTGGAAGCCATTTTGAAACCCGACCTGGATTTGCCCGCAGATCAGTACGCTTCCATATTAAAAGAAGTTCGGGAAAAGCTGGAAGCCGTTGAAGAGATACAATGCGCCCGGGTTTATCTCGACGTATGATCCAATCAAGCTTCTGAGTAGAAGAGTGGTTTGAATAAGCATAAAATCAAATGCCAAAAGTTTGGAGACCGCACTTCCCTTCGGCAAGCTCGGGACCGGCTTTAAAAAGAGGGAAAATTGTATTTACCCAAAACCAAAAACAAAGTCCAAGGCAAGATGCTTCGCAGGCTCAGCATGAAGGATGTTGATTGATAGGCTGATATTTTATTAAATCCGAAAACTATCGCATGTCATTCTGATGAGCCTTCAGGCAAAGAAGAATCTCGCCTTGGACTTTGACTTAATTTGCCACCCTGAGCCTAGAACCGGTCTGAACTTCCCCTGAATTAGTGGACAGTTAATTAAGAGGCGAAGGCCCTATTCTCAAACTCGACCGGGCTTTGGTAACCGAGGTATGAGTGACGGCGTTGCCGATTATAAAACACTTCGATGTATTCAAAAATATCCGCCTGGGCTTCCTGACGGGTTTTGTATCTCCGGTTATGAGTGAGTTCCACTTTGAGAGTACGGAAAAAGCTCTCAGCTACGGCATTATCCCAGCAGTCTCCTTTACGGCTCATACTGCACTCGATTCCATGAGCCTTCAGCAGACTTTGAAAGTCGTTGCAGGCGTACTGGACTCCTCGATCAGAATGATGAACCAACCCGGGTTTCAAGGTGCCGTTGTTGATCGCCATATTCAAAGCCCTCATTACCAACCAACGGGTTATCGAACGATCCATAGCCCAGCCGATCACTTTGCGGTGGAATAAATCCAACGTCACCGCCAGATACAACCAGCCTTCCCGAGTCGGGATATATGTGATATCAGATACCCAGCATTGACCGGGGCCGGAAACATTAAACTTCCGCTTGAGTTTGTTCTGAGCTACCGGGTGATTATGTCTGGAGTCCGTCGTCACCCTGTACTTTCTTTTGTGTTTAGAAACCATCTGATTCAGACGCATCAGACGAGCCACACGGTGTTTGCCTATGACGTGTCCCTTGTCTTTTAAATCCGCATGAACACGGGGACTTCCATAAGTCTGGCGGCTCTTTTTATAAACCTTCTTGATCTCATCTACCCACCGGCGATTCTCACGGCTCCTCAGGCTCTCGGGGCGATTCAGCCAGGCATAGAACCCACTTCTGCCCACTCCCAGCACCCGGCACATCTGGTTCACTGGAAATGCTTCTCGATGGTCCCGTATAAACCCGTACCTCATTGGGAATCCTTCGAAAAGATGACTGCCGCTTTTTTTAATATGTCTCGCTCCATTCGAAGCTGCGCGTTCTCTTTTCTCAACTGCTTCAATTCCTCTTCAGGAGTCAGCTTCTCCTGAACGGTAATGGCTTGCTCCTGCTCATATTCCTGCTTCCAACGACCAAGAAGGGAAGCACGAATACCAAGATCGCGAGATACCTGCGCTATGCTACTATTCCCCTCAAGAACCAAACCAACCGCTTCCAACTTGAATTCCTTACTGAAACTACGACGCTTCCTCACCATTGACACACCTCCAATATGCTTTATACATATTACTCGATGTGTCCACTTTTTCAGGGGAAGTTCAGTCCTAAGCTTGTCGACGAAAGGGAAGCGAAGCAGGGGGCTTCCAGGTTTCGAGAGTGAAACAACATTCCCTCTTTTTTAAGAAGAGGATAAATCGGAGGTTGTTTTGATAACCCCTCCCGCACCCTCCCCTTCCAAGGAAAGGAAAAAATCGGCTGATTTTGGGTTTAACCAATATTCCCTCTTTAAAAGAGGGAAGCGAAGCAGGGAGATTTATCAGTTACGCAAATGCCTCAATCAAGAAAGGACATATCATGCCCGTATGCATGAGCGCGCGCTATCAGGTGCGCAAGGACCAACTGGAACAATGCCGTAAAACCGTTGCCCAGTTTGTGACCTATATCAAAGCCAACGAACCCTCGACTCTGCTCTACATGGCCATGCAGGAACCCGTGGACGAAACCCGCTTTCTCCACATCATGATTTTCGAAGACGAACAGGCCATCACGAAACATCAGAACTCCCCTGCAACCCGCCGCTTTGTGGAAACGATTTATCCCTCGGCAGTGGAACCCCTCGAATTCAAGGAATACAACATGCTGGGTTATAAGGGAATGGATGATATTGAATTTGATTGATAGCTGGGAAAGTACAAGTTTAATTTAAAATACCTTCCCATTCCCTTTTCCGATATTTCGGGTAAAATGGCGAGGGCGAGTTGTAAAATGTGCAATTCTTACAGGCTATAGATAGAAGGAGTCATTAACCTGCAAACGACCCAAAGGGAACCTTGAACGTTTTAATCCTTACATCTAGTTTTTTTAGCAGCTTCGGTAGGTGGGACAGGAATACCAGAAAATATGATTAATACAATAAAAATATCTGATGCAGAAAAAGACAAGCTTCTTAATATAACGGAAAGCCATTTTTGCGATCTAAAGTGTATAGAGGTTTCTCCTGGCAAATTAACCAAAGCCATTGCTGCCTTTGCAAATGCCGAAGGTGGTGATCTGTTTATAGGTATTGATGATGAACCTAGAAAATGGCGAGGATTTGACAATATTGAATCTGCTAATGCCCATATTCAGGTTTTTGAAGAGTTATTCCCGCTAAGCAATGATTTTCAATATGAATTTCTATCTAATGACGACTCCGTAGGCTTAGTTCTAAAAGTGCAAATTGCAAAATCACGCGATTTGAAAGTTGCGAGTGATACCAAAGTTTATATACGTCGTGGAGCGCAAAGTCTTCCAGTAACTGACGAGGAACGCCTACAGTCACTTCGTAGAGATAAGGGCCTCACTTCGTTTGAAACGGAACTTATTAATTGCCCAGAAGACGTTGTTAGTAATTCAGAACATATAATAGAGTTTATGCTTGAAGTGGTCCCTACTGGGGAACCAGCTTCTTGGTTAAAAAAACAAATGCTTTTATCAGATGGGAAGCCAACGGTATCAGCAATTCTGCTATTTTCAGAAGAACCTCAAGCGATTCTTCCAAAGCGTAGCGGATTAAAAATTTATAGATACAAAACTTCAAATGCAGAAGGAACTAGAGAGACTTTGGATTTTGATCCGTTATCAATTGAAGGCTGCATATATCAACAAATAATATCGTCAGTAGCAAACACAACAAGAATCATAGAGTCGGTTCGATTACAAACAAGCGATGGATTAATCCCCGTAAATTATCCACATGAAGCCATCCACGAAATCTTAACCAACGCGATAATTCACAGGGACTATTCAATTACAGACGACATTCACATAAGAATTTTTGACAATAGGGTCGAAGTGTTAAGTCCAGGGACTCTACCGGGACACGTAACAGTGGAGAACATTCTTTCTGAGCGTTTTGCTAGAAATCCGGGCTTAGTAAGGCTAATTAATAAGTTTCCTGATCCACCAAATAAAGATGTAGGTGAAGGACTAAATACAGCTTTTGAATCAATGAGAAACTTAAAACTCAAGCCACCAATTATTAAACAAGCTGGCGGCTATGTGAAAGTTACATTGAAGCATGAAACGCTAGCGACACCGGAGGAATCAATCCTCCAATATTTAATGTCAAACAAAGAAATCGCAAATAGACATGCAAGAGAAATATGTTTTATCGAATCGGAAAATAGAATGAAGCGTATTTTACAGGACCTAGTTAAAAATGGATTACTTGAGCCTGTTCCTGGCAGAACAAGATACACAGCTGCCTATCAATTAACAGATCCTGGCCGTGAAGCTGCTAAGAGATATACCTAGGGATATTTAGGTCAGTATAAAATCTTAATGCCCGCTTCTGACCGAAAGCCGCCCTCAAGTTAGCCCCCTTAGCCTTAATAAAAAAATTTTAAATCTAACGCCCCTTTTTCTAAACGACTTTCAGCTCTTTTAATTGATCGCCGTCCCATTGGACGGACAGCCGAGTGCGATTCTTTGATGCTTTTTTCTGCATGGCGTAACCGACGATAATCAGATTAAAGACCTCTTTAAATTTTTCGGGAAATGTTCTGGTTGAGGGTTGTTCCTTGAATCCGGCTTCATTGCCCTGGTGTTTCTGCATCCCGCCTCAAAATTAATGAAATTTCGCCAATCCTTAGCTTTTATTTTTTAAATCTCGTAAATAATGAAATTTCGTTAATTTTTCAACACCCCACAAAACATTCAAATTATTGTTTTTAAACGACTTATCGAACCATTTTATTTTTGGCACGGATACTGCTTTTACCTGGATGATTTTGACTCGTTATCCAAGGAATCAACCCTGAAGACACCATTATTAAATTCAAGTAAACGAAGGAGAATCACCATGCCACTTCCCAACCCAGGTATGCAGGTAGAAGCAAAAAACACGGCCCTCGTCGTCACCGACCCACAAAATGATTTTTTGAGCCCCCAGGGAGTGGCTTGGGGTGTGGTCGGAGAAAGCGTTCAGGAAAACAATACAGTCAACAATATTGAAGCTTTATTCCAGGCCGCAAAAGAAAACAGACTTCCAACTTTCATCTCTCCTCATTACTACTATCCCACCGACCATGGCTGGAAGTTCGAGGGATCCCTCGAGAAGCTAATGCACAGTATCCAGATGTTCGACCGTAAAGGTCCTCTGAATCTTGAAGGCTTTAAGGGTTCAGGTCCAGATTGGCTGGAGCGTTACAAACCGTATATTGAAAATGAAAATACCATCGTAGTTAGCCCTCACAAAGTGTATGGACCAGAAACCAACGACCTCGTTCTGCAATTGCGAAAGCGAGGAATCGACAGGGTTATTCTTGCCGGAATGTCCGCCAATCTCTGTGTCGAAAGCCACCTGAGAGAGTTACTGGAGCAGGGATTCGAAGTTGCTGTTGTTAAGGATGCAACTGCCGCCGCAAAGGTTCCGGAAGGCAATGGTTATGATGCAGCCACAACCAATTTTCGATTCCTTGCCAATACCGTCTGGTCCACTGAGGAGGCTGTAGCTTTTATTTCACAAAGAGAATTAGCAACGGCATCTTCTTAATAAACATCAGTCAACTGTCGGAAGATTTTATTCCCCCTGAGACGGAAGGGATGCAGGAGAGACCGTCACCTCTGGATATAAATGGATAAAGGAAAACCCTGTTCCGAAAACCAGTGGTTTTTCCAGTCTGTTAATTTCCAGAACCCGAGAGGCAATTCCCTTTCGTTTTAACAAATCAAGAGTCCCCCTCTTTATTGAGGGGGGTTTTACTGATACCCAAAAGGAGCGAAACCATGGCAAAACATTTATTGGAACCCGAAGTTAACAACAGTGCTCGCGAAGTTCTGGAAAATCACGACGCCCGCACTCCCTATCAAAATAGGGAATCAAAAAAATTACTCAGCCCTTTTCAAATAGGAGACCTTACGTTGAAAAACAGGGTGGTTTTGGCACCTATGACAAGAGCCCGAGCGGGAAGGGAACGAATGGCGAACGACTTAATGGAAGAATATTATGTGCAAAGGTCAACAGCAGGGCTTCTCATTTCGGAGGCTACTGTAATTTCAAAACAGGGAATCGGCTGGATCAATTCGCCAGGAATTTACAATGAAGAACAGAGCCAAGCCTGGAAAAAAATCACCAAGGCAGTTCACGACCATGAGTCAATAATATTTTTACAGTTGTGGCATACAGGTCGTGCCTCGCACAGTGCTTTCCATGATGGAGAACTCCCTGTTGCTCCTTCTGCAATAAAAATAAACGGGGAATACATACATACTCCTGAGGGGAAGAAGGATTTCGAAACCCCTCGAGCTCTCAAAGAAAGTGAAATTCCCGCAATTGTCGAAGACCACAGAAAAGGGGCCATTAGGGCTAAGGAGGCGGGTTTCGATGGAATAGAAATCCATAGCGCAAATGGATACCTCCTGGATCAATTTCTGCAATCTAAAACCAACAAACGCACAGACCGATACGGGGGAAGTTTGGAGAATCGTTGTCGATTACTACTTGAAATAGTGACGGCGGTAACAGAAGTCTGGCCAGCGAACAGAGTGGGAGTCCGGCTAAGTCCAAATGGAAATTTTAACGACATGGGTTCTGTTGATTTCAGGGAAACATTTATCTATTTAGCAAGGCAACTGGATAAAACTGGATTGGCCTACCTTCATGTCATTGATGGTCTTGCATTTGGTTTTCATGAACTTGGAGAGCCCATGGTGTTAAATGAATTCCGGGAAGTTTTTTCAGGGCCAATCATAGGAAACTGTGGCTATACTCAGGAAACAGCAGAAAACGCTGTTAAGGAAAACAAAGCTGATTTGATAGCATTTGGCCGTCACTTTATCAGTAATCCCGATCTTGTAGATCGATTTCGAAACGGTTGGCCTCTAGCCGAGGAAGCTGATATGAGTTCGTGGTATTCTTTTGAAAAGAAAGGCTATACCGATTTTAAATTCTATATGGATGAGTCCTGAGTACTAAAATTTTTGCGGGCAAAGAATAGTAAATCTAACGGGCTTTCTTCTTAACCACTTTCAGTTCTTTTAATTTGTCGCCATTCCATTTGATCGAAAGTCGGGAGCGGGCTTTGGCTGCTTTTTTCTGCATGGCGTAGCCGGCGATAAGAGGGAGGGAGACACTGGGCTCGACAAAGGCCTGGCAGAAGTTGGCCTTCTTGTTGATTTTCCCCCAGGACTGCGCTTCGGCCAGGGTACTGCCGCTCAACCCGCCCCAGTGCGGGGAATCGGTGGTCATTTGCAGTGCGTACTTGTGTCCGCCGGTACTTTTGCCAAAAACATAAGACATCACAATCGAATCGTTAATATAATTTTTAGGCACCCCGCCTGCGACATAAAACGCGGCGGTGCGTTTGGACTTCACCACCATCTGTGTGATTTCGTAATTATCGCGGATCGTATCGATGGTGATGGGCTGTCTTCCGTTTTTCTTCGCCTGGAAGTAATGCTCGGTCAGGCCTATCCCGATACTCGAATCACTGATCGCAGGACAAAAGATGGGCACGCCTTTCTTACGGGCTGTCACCAGAATCGAATTCTTGTCGTCTACCACCTCAGACAATTTACCAATGAATTCCCGGGACGAATACGAACGCGGCTCCAGACTGTCTGCAAATTCCCCAATGAGCGAATCGAATTCAGCAAACTTCTCTTCGTCGACATAGGTGTCGTAAATCCGGTTGATCAACAGGTCGCGAAGAACCGTGTCGTCTGCTTCTGCCGAGCCGCGAAAATGCTGGGCGCCCAGGGCCTGATAAAAATCCTGGTAGAGAATGGCACCGGTTGAAACAATCACGTCCACCATGTTGTGGTGGATCATGTCGCGCAACACCTTCCTCAAGCCTGCGGCGATGAGGGGTCCGGCCAGACCCAGCATGATAGTGGGTCGTTCTTTATCCTGAAGCATACGGACGAAAATATCTGCGCAGGTGCCTACGTTGCGGGCCTGGATGGAAGAGTCTTTATAGGCATCGACAAGGTCGGCGACATTTTTGATCTTGTCGAAATCGACCTGGGAAATCGGTTCGCGCATGATGGAACGCTTGGTGCTGCGTTCCTTCTGACTCAGCTTATTGACGAACTTAATATAATCCTTGTAGGCCATTTCAACTCCAGTGTTAAAAAACCCGTATAGTATCTGCCCCGGCCTTGGTGGTCAAGCCTCGGCTTTGTTTATTCACTGAGATTACGGGATGCGTGTTATTTAATACGGAGCATTAATAAATCAAAAAAAACGGAAATTTTATCTAAACTTCCTCTCCTTAATATAGGAAAGGATACAGGGGAGGTTGTATTCATGCCCCCTCCCACACCCTCCCCTTACAAGGGGAGGGAAAAAATTAAACCTTTCGATTTATCCCCACCTATACAGGATTTTGATCTTCTACAAATTCATCCCGCTCACAGGCGTGAGCACAAATCACTGGAATGGGTTTTGGTGTCCACCTCTTCAATCGCTTCGGCAATTATTCCCTGCTCGTCGATCACGTAAGTGATCCGGTTGGCGTAGCCATCGTCCTTGCTCTGAATGGCATGATACGCCATGGAAATTTCGCGGCCCACATCACACAACAACGGATAAGGAAATTCAAACTTTTCCGCGAAGGCCTTGTTGTCGGCTTCATTGTCCAGGCTGACCCCTAACACCTGCGTGTTTTTGGCCTGAAGTTTCATATAGTCATCCCGGAAGCCTTTTCCTTCCATCGTACAGCCGGGGGTGTCCGCCTTTGGATAAAACCAGAGGATGACCTTCTTTCCGCGCAGTTCCTTAAGGTTAATGCGGTTGCCGTTGTGATCGTTGACCAGGAAATCGGGGGCTTCTGTACCTACGGATAACATGGGGATTCTCCTTCCAGTGATTTTTCGAAAAATGAGTTGGGCCAGGTAACGGATGGCGTATTTGTTGATCAAGGATTAGATGCCATTTCAGAGGAAGCGGAGCAAATGAAAATCATTTCCTGTCGTTTTCCGGGGAATCTTTTTCATCAGGCTCTTTAATTCCCTTACGGAGAAAACCGGTGAGATCCACTCCATAATAGCGAAGCGCGGCCAGCAGGACAGCAGCGGCGGTACCTTCATCGAGATTACCAATTATCGGCATGTTGTCCGGAATGATTTCAATAATTCCTGCGCCTGGATTTACCAAGTATATCAGGCTGACCAGGCCAGCCATTGCCACCAGAAAACTTTTCATTGCGTCTGCCTCACATAGTCCTGCCAGAAAGCGGCGATGCGTTGTCCCAGCACCAGATCTTCAGGACGGGTGATCTTGATATTGAACTCGGAGCCGGTCACCAGTTTTACCGGCCGCCCGATACGTTCTACCAGCATACCTTCATCGGTGCCATAAAATCCATCGGACCGGGCCTGGTCGAATGCTTCTTTTAAAACCGGACGGGAAAATGTCTGTGGAGTTTGCATACGCCACAAACCCTGGCGGTCCACCGTCTCGGACACCACGCCTTTTTCGTCTGCGCGTTTCAAAGTGTCGCTCACAGGAATAGCACAGATTGCACCACCTTCCGCGTGCGCGGTTTCGATGGATTGATACAGCATCTCGTAAGTCACAAACGGGCGGACCCCGTCGTGAACCAGCACGATATCGGCTTCCGGACCCAGGGCATCCAACCCGTTGCCAACGGAGTCCTGTCGTTCAGAACCCCCGGCCACCACGCGGGTCAGCCAGCCATCAAACCTTTTATAGTCCTGCTCTACCTGTGTTACCGAGTCTGCTGGCACCACCAATACCACTTCATCGAGCAGACCGGTCGTCTTGAAATTTTCGAGTGTATGTTCGAGGATCGGTTTCCCATTCAGTTCCAGAAACTGTTTGGGTACATCCCCCCCAATACGAACACCTCGTCCGCCTGCGGTGATGATCGCTGCAACATGTTGCCAACCGCTCATGTTTTCATCCTATTCAAACACGGTATCGAAAGTCTGTTCCAGAGAGGCCACCTGCACCAACTGTAATCCGGCTGGCGGCTTGAGGTTGGCGTTCTTGTTCACCTTGGGCACCAGACAACGGGTGAAACCCAGGCGGGACGCTTCATGCAAGCGGATTTCAAGCTGACCTACCGAACGTACCTCTCCGGTCAACCCCACCTCGCCAATCAACACGGTCGAAGGATCAATCGCTTTGTTCTGAAAACTGCCGGCGATGGCGACCGCCAACCCGAGATCAATTCCCGGTTCCGCCACTTTTAATCCTCCCGCAATATTGACGAAAATGTCTTCACCCTGCAAGTGCAATCCCAGCCGTTTTTCAAGGATGGCCACCAGCAGGGACATGCGGTTGGGATCAACACCCGAGGCCATGCGGCGGGGTATGCCTACCGATGCGGAGGAGCTGACCAGGGCCTGCACTTCGACCAGCAGTGGACGCGTTCCTTCCAGGGTGGTGACAATAACGGAACCCGGACTCTCTGCCGGTCGTTCCGCCAGAAACAATTCAGAAGGATTTTCCACCGGCCTCAAGCCTTCGTCGCTCATCTCGAACACCCCCATCTCGGGTGTTGCGCCAAAACGATTTTTGATCGCTCTTAAAATTCTGAAATGATTGCCGCGTTCCCCTTCGAAGTAGAGCACCGTGTCGACAATATGCTCAAGCGATTTGGGTCCGGCAATCGCTCCTTCTTTTGTAATGTGACCGATGATCCAGACTGGCAGTCCGCGGCTTTTGCATTCCTGAAATACCTTGAAAGCCACCTCGCGCACCTGCCCCACACTGCCCGGAGCTGAAGGGAGATCTGCTGTGTGAAAAGTCTGAATGGAATCGAGCACAAGAACAGACGGGTTCTCTTCATCAAGAACACGAAGAATATCTTCCAGGCAGATTTCAGAAAAAACGCGAAAGTTTTCGGAAAGGCGGTTGAGCCGGCTGGCTCTCAGTTGGATTTGTTCGGGAGATTCTTCGCCGGAAACATAGAGTACCGGATTGCCTGCATTGGCCATTTCAAACAGGCTTTGCAACACCAGAGTAGATTTTCCAATCCCTGGATCACCACCCAGAAGGATCAGGGAACCGGGGACCAGGCCGCCGCCCAGAACCCGATCGAGTTCGCCGATTCCGGAGCCTAATCGCGTAGACGAGGCCGGGGCAACATCCGTGATCGACATTACTTTGGGAGGCGCGGTAGTGTTGGAACGGCTGCGCAGTTTAGCAGAGGAAGAGGCTGGGCGAGTGACCTCCTCGGCAAAGGTGTTCCAATCGCCGCACTCCGGGCACTTGCCTAGCCACTTGGGGACTTTGTGACCACAGCTCTGGCAAACGTATTCAGTTTTTGTTCGTGCCATAGTGCAGCAAAAAATTTTGAAGAGGGCAGCACCTTCATGCCCTGTTAAAAAACATCAGCGACTTGTTGCTGTACGTGCTGCTTCCGCCCGTGACTCAACAGGTCCTACGGTTTCAGGGCCTTAAGGATAGCATCATTACGTGAAATGTTGACATTAGCTTTCTTCCTTAAATCAACGAGAGCATCCTTGAATACCTGATTGCCTTTGAGGATTTGTTCCATCCTTGCGGAAGTTCCGGACACCGCTTTTTCCACCTGCAGACTTGCCGACAACACCTGCCCGGATTGCGCAGAAGAAGCGATGACCGCTTTACGAACTTCGTTCTGCCCATTGATCAGCTGGTTCAACTTCTGCTCTTCACCCGAAACCATCTTGTGAACCTGCCCGAGGCCGAGGATTATATTCTCGATCTTCTGTTTGTCTCCTGCGAGGGCTGTTTGGATCTGACCCTGGCCTGTGATCAAGTGGTCAAACTTCTGTTGCTCCTGCGCCATGGCTTTCAGGATGTCAATGAGTTTCCCCAGCTTCTGGTTGTTCAACTGCACATCGCCCTGACCCGTTTCAAGCTTTCCTCCAAGCTGGTTCAGCCGTTCTCCCACCTGGCCGGAACGCGTTAGCATCGCCTGGGTTGTTTCGACCAGTTTGTTAAAACGCTCGGTGATTTGTACCTGACCGGACTGTATCGCTCCTACCTGGTCAGCGATATGTTTTTGTCCACCCAGCATATTGGATTGTAAGGCCGCCTGGCCATTGGCTATCACATCCAGTTTGGGATCGAGTATGTCCTTGAGTGCTCCGATAGCATCCCGTGTCAACTTGATATTCCCTCCGGCCTTGGACATTTCAGTACCAATGGAAGCGACAGCGGCTTGGACTTTTTCCTGTTCCGTGAATCCTTTTTTGAGTACACGGGTGATGGTATCCGTGTTGGCGTTGACCACGCGATTATTGGATTCAATCGAAACAAAACCTGCATTCAATGCCTGAGAGTTAGCGGTAATCATTTGCTGAAGACTGTCCAGACGGGTATTGAGTGTTTGGAACTGATTGGCATTGGCGTCCACAATTTTGGTCAGTTGGCCGATTACTTTTACGGTCATGTCGGCCTGCTTGTCCATTTGGAGCTTCATCGCATCCAGCGCGGCCTGGTTATTCTGGGTCATCTGATCGAACTGACCCTGGTTGGATGCGGCGAGTTGCTCCATATCCTGCGCCATCCCCTGGCGGAGTTGGTCAAATTTAGCAGCCACATCGACTTTAAATCCGTTCATCTCGCCTTTTTGCAGGTCCGCCTGCCGGGTCATTTCACCCTGAACGAACGTTTCGATCTGCCCAATACGTGCCTGCACCGAAGTCAATTGCTCCGACTGGTTGGATCTCAGTTCTTCCATTTTTCCCTGGATAGAAGGCAACATGCTGCGCAGGCTTCCAACCTGATCCATCATTTCAGCCTGATTGTGGTGCAACGTCGGCAAATCCTTGTTGTGCAATGACACCAGCCGGGCATTAATTTTTTTTAGTTCAATTAAAACTTTCTCCCAGTTTTTTTCATCACTGCCAAATAACTGGGCTGAAGAGGGATTCACCCCCAAAACCAAAGACAGGAAAGTACAGATCCAAAAAAAGTTAAAAAGGCGTTTCATAGTTCACTTCCGGAAAGGAGTTGACGATGGGGTGCTTGCGCACCGCTGACGGGAAACATGGAACAGACATTCTTGAGGTTTAAGTTTGGTTCTTTGCTGCGGTGGGGATTGAATTTAATTAATTGCCGGGGAAATCCCCTGAGAATTTTTAGCGTACCACGAAATGCCTGAAGATTCTAAAATCTAAAGTCAGCTAAATTGAAGGCCCAGCCTGACTTTTGGAGAAAACCGGGAAACTGACTTTTCTTTCTCAACAGATGAGGTGTTATTTGGCGTCAAAAAAATTTCTTGAACGATTACAGGCATCTTAACGCACACCGGACAGGGCAAAAAAAATCGGCCGCAATGAGAACATCCCCATTGCGGCCGAACGACGAAGAGAACTAATGATAGTGTTGTCGGTGAAACGACTAACGAGCAACCATGAAATGAGCGCGCCGGTTTTCATTCCAGCAGGCATCATTGCTATCAAAGCAAAATGGTTTTTCCTCGCCATAGCTGATGGTAAAAATGCGGTTGGCATCAACACCCAGGGCTGTGAGGAATTTCTTGGTGCTCAGAGCACGGCGTTCACCCAGTCCGAGATTGTAGTTATTTGTTCCGCGTTCATCACAATGCCCCTGAATTTCGATTCGAGCCGACGGATTGGACTTCATCCATTCAGCATTGGTGCGCAGAATCTGCTTACTTTCCTCTGTAAGATCGTATTGATCGTAGGCAAAATGGATATCACTCAAATCCGTGGTATCAGTAAAATCTGCCAGACGGGCTTCTTGTGGATCCATGCCTCCCATACCCCCAGAGCTACCAGCACCTACGGAAGATCCTGTGGAGCCACCGTTTGGACCTTCATGAAAAGGATGATGGGTTCCAGCCGGATGATCCAGTTTCGAAGTGCCCTCTCCAAGAGGCCCGGTACCACCAGCCTGGGCTCCTGTGCCGAAATTATCGAACGAACCGCCACTTGAATCCGAAGAGGCCATGCCATCCCTCGGAGCTTTCCCGGTATATCCATCTCCAGGCATCCCGGAGCCTGAACCGAAATCCTGATCACCGCTGCCAGAGAATTCAGGTCCGGAGCCTGCATGACCCATGTCACTTTCGGCAATATTTCCTTCCTGAATAAACATCGGGTCACCGGCACCGTTGGAACCACTGCTTCCAGAAAAACCTTCATTCTGCTCATTGATATTAAAACCCTGTCCTGCAGAACCACCTTCAATCGGGCTTCCGCTTCCACCGGCATTTCCGCCTCCAACATTACCCTCATTGATGCCGCCGCCATTATCAGACAGCCCGGTCATCATGCCGGAGCCGCCATTATTTGCCTCAATCTCAGGCGGTAACAATTGCTTGGAGCACCCTGCGGCAAATCCCGTTACCAGCAGTGCCATTCCAAGACCGATAATGCTTCTTGTAAAACTTTTCTTCGTCGTCAACTTCATAGCTTTGGACCTCTTTGAAAATTTGAAAGTTGGAAATCCAAGAGAACAGCCTATCCACACCGGGTATCCGACCCGTATCTGGAGGCCGAACCATGATCCAGATTTCCGTCAAACTGGAAATATTAATTTAAACAAATTTTAAGAAATTTAACCTCATTAAACCACTCCCCGCGGGAGATTGGGAAACCCACACACCCCTTTTCCGGGGATTCGTCACAAGCAATTAATTCAAAGGGTTGCGGGTACCCAGCCATTATTTTAAAGCAAATCGGGTTTTCGTACAAGCCCTTCTACGTAAACATATTTATTCCCCTTGTAAATGTAAGAGGGCTGAAACCCCTGATTTTTCAAAAGTTTTGGACCTCACCACTTTTTTCTACCGTGAATAGGGTGACCAGGTTGGACTCAACGCTGTCAACGGCGGAAACGTCAAGGAACGGCTTTTTTTCGATCCCACACGTTTAATATGGATGGTCGAGTTTCCGCCTTTTTCCACCCGGTAGGCCACAAACTGTCCATCCGGGGACCAGGCTGGCGCTTCTTTATTTCCCCCTCCGGTCGTCAGGTCATAAGTCTGGTTTTTTTCCAGATCGTATATCTTGACCTGGAACTTGCGGTTCACTAAAGCGGTATAGGCAATCTTGTCACCGGTTGGTGACCACGCCGGATTGTCATTATAGGAAGCAGAAAATGAAATCCGCTTCACCCCACCACTATCGCCCGAACGGGCATCCATAATAAAAATCTGTGGAGCACCGGTTCCGGATCGGTCCGAAGCGAAAGCAATTTTTCTTCCGTCCGGAGACCACGCCGGGGAAGTGTCGATATTGAAGTGCTTGGTGAGCCGTTTGAGATTAGCAAATTTGTCGAGCAGATAAATCTCGGAGTTTTGATCCTTACTGAGCACCAGCGCAATTTTCTCTCCATCGGGAGACCACGCGGGCGCGCTGTTAAGACCGGGAAGTTGCAACAACACTTTCCGTTTTTTACCTGAGCGATCAACCATCACCAGATCAGGGTTGTGATCGCGATAGGAAGTAAACACAATGGCTTTCCCATCCGGAGACCAGTCGGGCGCCAGCATGACCGATTGTTCACGCGTCACCTTCTTCAAGTTGTAACCATCGAAATCCACCACATACATTTCTTTTCCACTTTTTCCCTGCTGCGCCAGAAAAGCGATCTGGGTTTCCGCAACCCCACGCTTGCCGGTCAATTGAGCCATGACTTCGTCTGCAAAGCGATGCATCATACGCCTGACCCACTGGCGCTTGCCCCGATACCGTTTGCCTACAATGAAACGTTCGTTGACCACGTCATAAAGCCGAAAGATAAAAACATTGCTGCCGGAACTGGCAACCTGGTACTGGGTCTTAATCAACCATTGCACACCGAGACCATTCCATTCGGAATAGTCGACCTTGCCAGTTCCACGCTCTCGAGAAGCCTGCGAACTGTAGGCGCTGTGGCGTACGGGCTGAAACAACTCAAACAACTTGAGATCGTTCTCTAGAATTTCGCGACCCTCACGACCCAGACCGCTGGAATCACTGCTGCCCTTTAACTGTTCAAATTCAGGCACAGCAATACGGACTTCCGGCTGGGTCTCCATTGAAAGGTCAATGAGAACATCAGATTGCGCAAAAACCAGCTTCGTGCCGAAAATCAATGTGGCTATAAATAAACCGCTTTGTAGCAGATTAAAAAAACTCTTCTTTCGAAAGCTCATTTTCCTGGAATTCTTCTTCATAATAGACATAGTCAAAGTGGACGACAATTTTAAGGTTAGGTTCCCTGAGTTCCTTTGGAAATGGCGGGAACGGTTCAGAAGCTCGAATGGCTTCAAGGGCCAGATGATCCAATTTTTTATTCCCTGAACTTTGCACCAGGGTCGGGTGGTCTATGTTTCCCTTTGGGAAAACCCGAACCGAGGCAAGTAAACGGGCATTCGCCGCGCCTTCCGGTGAACCCCAGTTTTTAAATATCTTGTCCTTCACCTCGTGCACATACTTTGAAAACAAAAGTGCTCCGACAAGGGACATTTTCGATATGTCTACCGGGTCCTCCAGATAATCGGGAGGAACAGATTCCGGTGCTGAAGGACCGGACTGACTTATCGAAATATCCTCCTCGGCTTCCAGTGGAGCTGCTTGTTCAATATAAGCATCGGACTCCGCCACAACCTGTTGGCAGTCTCCAAACAGCACTGCCGTCAATAAACAGGCAGAAACCAGACTTGCCCTACTCTTCCTGGTAAACATAACGAAAATGAACGACGATGTGGAGATTCGGCTCCTTCAATTCCTTTGGGAATGGAGGAAACGGTTCAGACGCGCTGATCGCTCGAAGCGCAAGATTATCCAGCACTTCATTTCCAGAACTTTGAACGAGTGATGGACGATCAATTTTCCCGGCAGGGAAAACGACAAAGGAAGCGCGCACCTGGTTATGCTCTGCCCCAACAGGGCTTTTCCAATTGCTATAGACAATTTCCTGAATCGTCGCCACATATTCAGAAAGCCGGTCAGCTTCAGGAGACCCCCCCGCCGGTGGCTTGGTCAGCTTCATTGGCAATGTAGCCACGACATAATTTTTGGTCGGATCCAGGGCACTAAGTCCGCGCGTCTGACTTTTAAACGCGGGAGCAGAGGAGTCCTTTTTTGCCGGAGCGCCCACTTTGATATCCACCTTGATTTCGCCCTCACTGAGGGAAGCCAGCTCCTGCTTGATACTCTCCATCTCCCTGGTCTGGGCAACCCCGGAATTTGCCGGCAAAGTTTTAGGTATGGTCGCGGGTGACGGGATCACCGTCCGCTCCGCCCTTAACTGGGAAATTGACTCCAGGTCTTCCATTACCTTGGGACGGGACTTACTGGCTCCTGACGCAACCACCGGATTTGCCTCTGCCTCGGTAGCCAGCAACTCCTGAAACTTTTTATGTTTCTCTGCTGCAATGCTTGCCGAAGCATTCGGAAATTTTTCCAGAGCCGGTACCTCGATCTGTGTCCTGCGGGTCACCCTGGGAGAAATATTTGAGGCTTTCAAGGCCTCAAGTTCCCTGACCTGCTCTTCTAAAAATGAGTCCGTCTTTTTGGGCTTTACAGGAACCGCTTTTTTCTTGGGAAGCGATGCCACCTGGTCCAATTCCTTGAACAGGTCTTTCGATTGAGACGCTGGAGGCACGATCACGGGCCTTGGAGCCGGAGCAGGCTTCTCTGGAATTTTCTTAACCGAACGGACGGGTGTTTTTTTGGGTTTGGCCACCGGTTTTGCCGATTGGCTTTTAACCGGTGCCGGCTTCTTGATTTTACTCGGCTTCTTGACCGCTACTTTCTTCACCGGTTTCGCGGAGGCGGCTTTTTTTATTGGCTTTGCAATCGGTTTTTTAGCCAATGGCGGTGGTTGCTTCTGGACCGCTGGTTTCACTTTAGTCTCGACAGGCCTGGGCGGCACCGGCCTGGAGGGTTTCACTCCCGGATTTTCGATAAACTTTACCTGCAGGGTTGCGGGCTTCACCACCTTGTTTTTCCAGTTGGATGTCGGGATGAACATAATGCTCCCTAGAATCAGGCAATGAATAAAGACCGAGAGCACCAGCATCTCGTTGTATCTGGAAACAGGTTGGGGTTGTGCGTGACTCATTGTTCAGGTTCAGTGATCATGCCAATATTCTGTACGCCGGCACGGCGAATGGTGGCCATGACTTTCATCACAAATCCGTAATCCAGTGACTGGTCTGCCCTGAAATAAATCGCCCCATCCTTTTTGGAAGACTGGTACCGCTTAAGCTTTTCGGTCAGGTTTGGCAAGGTAGAAACCTTGTCTTTATCCCAGTAAATTGACCGGTTGGGTTTCAGGGAAATCGTCGGGGTCTTGTCCGATACCTGCACCGCTGACGTTGTCTCCTGTGGCAGTTCAATATCGATACCGTGTTGCATCAAGGGTGCGGTGATCATGAAAATGACCAGCAGCACCAGCATCACATCGACCAACGGCGTCACATTGATATCAGCCATTAACCTGTAATCGCGATCACGCCGCATCATTCCACCGACATTTCAGTTTCAGGTTGACGCCGTACCTTCGACGGCTCCATGAAGTTTTTCTCAGCCATGTAGGCGAAGTCTCGGGAAAAGTCATCCATCACTCCGCCAAGAATTCTCACGCGGTTGTTCAGCAGGTTATAAAAGATTACGGCAGGAATGGCGGCCAAAAGACCGGCGGCAGTGGCGATAAGGGCTTCTGCGATACCCGGCGCAACTCCGCCAATACTGGCCGAACCCTTGACACCAATCACCCGGAACGAATGCATGATGCCCCAGACCGTTCCGAACAATCCAATGAAAGGAGTTGTGCTGCCGGTGGTCGCCAGAACATCCAGTTTGCCCGACAGCCGCTCCACTTCCCGATTGACGGCTTTGTTGAGCGCAAGCTCAATTCCTTTTAAATCAACCTGACTCAGCACATCCGATCCGTTTTTTCTTTCGTCTCGGGCCATCTCCTGGAACACATACAATTCGTGGTAACCGGTCAGGAAGACACGCGCTACAGGGCTGTGTTTCAGCTCCCGCGACAGGTTATAAATATTGGTAAGGCTTTCACTCTTGTGAAAGACGTCGAGGAATTTTTTATCTTCTTTCTGAGCCTTGCGAAACCCCGACCATTTGGTCAGGATAATGGCCCAGGAAACGACAGAGAAGATAACCAGAAGAATCAGGACGGCCTGCGCAACCCAACTGGATCGCAAAACCATTTCCATAATACCGAGAGGAGCAACGGAACCAATTTCAGGCATGGGTGAGTTTCCTAATGATGTGTCAAACGGGGGGACGGCGTATTGCAAGCCTGGTAATCCCACAGATGATCTGCAGAACGTCAGTCTAGTTTACTCCGTATTCAACGCCAATTCAATGCAACAAAAAAAAGAATAACACGTTTTTCTTCAAAGAGTTGAACTACAGGGGGTAGGCGAGGTTTTTAACGTGGACGCGGACCGGGCATTTAACTCAACGGAAGAAAAACCCCTTATCCCTTGGCCCGCTCCTGATACTGGCCGGATGTAGTTGAAACTTTCACCTTTTCGCCAACTTCGATGAAGTTCGGAACGGTGACGACAAGTCCGGTTTCCAGGGTCGCCGGTTTGCCACTGCCAGAGGCGGTGGCTCCTTTGAGAGGCGGCTCGGTGTCGGTTACGATCAGTTCAACTGTTTCCGGCAGATCGATACCGATGGGTTTTTCATCATGAAACTCGACCACCACTTTTGTGTTGGGAAGCAGGTAGGCTTTTACCCCTTCAACTGCCGATTCATCCAGAAACAACTGGTCGTAAGTCTCACAATTCATGAAACAATAGCCGGAAGTATCCTGATAGAGGTATTCCATTTCGATCTGTTCCAGACTGGCGCGTTCCACCTGTTCGTCCGCGCGGAACTTCACTTCTGTCTGATTACCATTATTTAAATTGCGCAGCTTGGCCTGGCAAAAGGCCCGCTTGTTGCCCGGTGTGCGGTGTTCCGCCGACATGACGCGGTAAAGATCCTTATTATAGATAATGACATAGCCAGGGCGGATGCCGTTGCCGTTGACGTAAGCTACCATTTCGATTCCTGATAAAAGAGTTTTAAAAGTTAAATTATTTGATCCGTGATTTCGGATTATAGCCCGGCCCCAGCGCGTTTTCCAATGAATAAAAACGATACATCTCATTGGACATCTTCAATGGAAGATTTTTGAGAAAACAAAGCAATACCAGACTCAAACAATCTCTACTTACAAAAGAAGGTCTTTGTAAAAGAAAATAAAAACCCAGGTTTTCTTACAATATTCTTCCCCTCCTTTTAAAAGGAGGGGATACAGGGGAGGTTGTATTGATAACCCCTCCCGCACCCTCCCCTTTAAAGGGGAGGGGATAACAGAACAACTTTCTAAAACTCGACAATTCTTAATTTATAAAGTTATACGGCCTTACACAAATGTCTCCTTACCAATATCCATTAAATGTGGCAAAATCCTCACATGAACTGCCCGCTTTGTAATGGCCCGGCCGACCGGTTTCATCATTCGCGTGATCGCGACTTTTTTCTCTGCACCCAATGTCACTACATTTTTGTCCCTTCGAGTCACCATCTTTCACCTGGCGAGGAAAAGAAACGCTATCTCGAACATGAAAACAGTCTGGAGAATGAGGGCTATGTCCAAATGTTCGAAACCAAACTGGACCTTTTAAAAAAATACGGACCGAAGTCCGGCACGGTACTGGACTTTGGCTGCGGCTACGAACCGGTCCTGAAAACTCTATTGGAAAGACAGGGCTACTCAGCTTCGGTCTACGACAAATTTTTCTTTCCCGATTGGGACGCTGGCAAACAATTTGATGCGGTCATTTCAACGGAAACGTTCGAGCATCTGGATTCACCGGCATCAGAAATCGATCGTATTCTGGGTGTTCTCAAACCGGGTGGGTATCTGGCCATCATGACCCGATTTTATCCGGAGACCGGTGGCAAACCGGACCTTGAAATTTTCAAAGACTGGTATTATAAAAACGATCCAACCCATATCGGGTTTTACGGCAGCGGGACGCTCCAATGGCTCGCTGATAACTGCGCGATCGAACTCGTTTATCGAGACGATCTGGACTTTGTCCTTTACCGCACCTCTTAACCTCACTCCCCGAAACCAAACATCATGGCAGGCGAATACATTTTCTCCATCAGTCAACTGACCAAAACCTACGGACATAAAAAGGTCCTGGAAAATATCAACCTCAGTTTTTACCACGGAGCCAAAATCGGCATCGTCGGCGAAAACGGCTCCGGCAAAACCACCCTGCTTCGCATCATGGGGCAGGAAGACAAGGAATTCGATGGCCGGGCGGAACCCCTGAAGGGAACCAAAATCGGTTTCCTTCATCAGGAACCCCATCTCGACAAGGACAAAACCGTCCGGCAGGTTGTTGAAGAAGCATTCAGCGACATCAAAAAAATGATCGACGAATTCAATGAGGTCAGCGCCAGCATGGCCAATCCCATGGAAGACGACGAGATGGAAAAAGCCATGGAAAAGATGGGGCGACTGCAGGATGAAATCGATGCGGTCAACGGATGGGAACTGGACCGTCAGGTCGAGATTGCGATGGATGCTCTGGTTCTCCCGGCGGATGATCAGCCAGCGGGAACGCTCTCCGGAGGTGAAGCCCGGCGTGTTGCCCTATGCCGACTCCTTTTGCAGAAACCGGACATCATCCTGCTGGATGAGCCGACCAACCATCTGGATGCAGAAACGGTGGCCTGGCTGGAGAACACGCTGCAGGAATTCCCGGGCAACGTTCTGGTCTCGACCCATGACCGTTACTTCCTCGACAACATCACCAAATGGATTCTTGAACTCGACAACGGAAGAGGTATTCCGTTTGAAGGCAACTACTCTTCCTGGCTGGAACAAAAATCTGAACGCCTGCGGCAAAAAGACAAGGCCGCCTCCGGCATGCAAAAACGACTTGAGAAAGAACTCGAATGGATTCGCGCTACTCCGGCAGGTCGTCGTGGCAAAAACAAAAGCCGCATCAGCGATTACGAAAAACTTTCGCAAAGCCAGCAGACAGCGGACGACAACTCGCTCGACATCCAGATACAACCCGGCCCGAACCTCGGCGAGAAAGTTATCGTCGCCAGCGGACTTTGCAAAGGGTTCAACGGCAACCCACTGATTGAGGGACTCGACTTTTCCATTCCGCGCGGCGCGATCGTCGGTTTGATCGGACCTAACGGCACCGGCAAGACCACATTGTTCCGCATGATCGTTGGCGAAGAGAAACCCGACGCCGGCACACTGGAAGTCGGTTCAAGCGTCGCCTTGTCCTATGTCGATCAGCATCGTGACGACCTGGCCTCCGACAAAACCGTGTTTGAAGAAATCACACAGGGTGATGAAGAAATCGAAATCGCCGGACGCAAACTGAAATCACGCGCCTACGTATCGCGTTTTAACTTTCGCGGCACCGATCAACAGAAAGAAGTCGGCAAACTTTCGGGTGGTGAAAGAAACCGCGTACACCTCGCCAAACTACTGCGTCGATCCGGCAACGTGCTGCTGCTGGATGAACCGACCAACGACCTCGACGTGACGACATTGAGCAATCTGGAAAACGCCATCCTTAATTTCAACGGATGCGTACTCGTCATCAGCCATGACCGGTTTTTTCTGGACCGCATCTGCACGCACCTGCTCGTGTTTGAGGGTGATAACAAAGTTCGCTGGTATGAGGGGAATTTTGAAGAGTATCAGCAAACGCGCAAGAAAGAACTCGGCGGCCGCGAAGAAAATAGACGGTCAAAGTATAAGAAGCTGACGTTACAAAAGTAGCCTCCGCAAGGTCTGCAAATCAATGTGTGGGGATTTCTTTTTCATGACTACCATTTCACAAGACAGACTGAAGATGAAAAACCCCCCTGGCTTCGCCTTCCCCCTTTACAAGGGGGAATATTGTCCTACCCCCATAAAACCCAAGGCTAGATTCTTCACTTCGCTGAGCGGAGCCTACTATAAGTTTAGTAATTATAAATTTAATGTGTTTTTTTGCGCATTTCATCACCATAATTAAATCACTACCTATCCTGCGGCAAACACATTGCGGTGGGAAACCTTTTATTATCCAAAACTCTGGGCTGGTTTTTGCTCCCCCTTCTACGAAGGGGGCTGGGGGGATTCTTCCCCTGTTATTCTTTCAATAACCCCTTCAAGCGTTTCCATCACACCGTTGATGCAATTCAACACATCACGATTTGAAAAACGAATGACCTGCAATCCTTGACCTTCCAGCCAATGCGTCCTTTTCTGATCATACGACTTCGCAGTATCTGTACCATGTGTATCACCATCAATTTCAATGACCAGCTTTAATTTATGGCAGTAAAAATCGACGATAAAGTTTCCTAATGGTTTTTGTCGAGTGAAATAGTATCGTTTGAAAAAGGGCATGGTACGGAGAATCGCCCAAAACTCTTTTTCCGCTGGTGTTGAATTATTGCGAAGCTTCCTCGCCTTTTCCTTAAGAGATTTATCGTAGGGGATAAAAGGGTTAGAGGATTTCTTTTTCATGACTACAATTTAATATAGGCTGAAATAGATTAATCCCCCTGCTTCGCTTCCCCCTTCGTGGAAGGGGGAATATCATATCAGCCCAAACTTATAAGCAAAGGCGAAATTCTTTGCGGAGTTTATCCTGAGCTTGTCGAAGGGCTCAGAATGACGTGTGAAATTTTATCTATTTGAAGGCGACTCACTGCCCACCAGGAGATGGCGGTCTCAGCACAGTCAATTTAAAACACTCAGCGATGCGCTTTAAAATCATTTCTTTGTCAAAAAAGGTTCAGCGCGTCACCCCACCGTAAGGTGGTCACATTTCGCCGGTGAATTTGATGTGGGGTTCGGCCATATCTTCAGCCAATGCCATGGAAAGTTCGGGTACATTCTCCAGACTGTCGCTGATCACCGCCAACAGGGTTTTGGATTGCGAGAGGAATGCATCCTTTTCTTCTGCAGTCACTTTTCGGTTATAGAGATCTTCGTATCCATCCAGCAGGGTCTGCAATTTTCGGATGAGACCTTCGATAGTTTCATAAGGCACCGTACGTGTAGTGGCTTTTTCCGCAGATGCTTCATAGTTAAGCCAGATTTCAATATCCTTTTTGGCCCGCCCCATATCGACCAGATGCTGGCGTGCTCCTTCCTTACCTCCCTTGTCCCTGATGATGCCTTCGATCATCCTTGCAACAGATGATTTGGGCACACCATTGGCGGTGGCGCAAAGGTGCTGCACCGCCTGGGCAAGCTTGTTGAAGTTGCTGTCAATCTGCATACCGGTATTGGAAAAGGGGCGGATTTCTTCAACACGTTCGAAGGCGTGCCACATGCCGCCAGACCGTTGCAGAACTTTGCGTTTTTCTTCCAGCGGACGAAAGGCGGCCTCACAGGAGGCTTTATCCTTAACCACTCCTTTGGGTTGAGCGGCTTCTTTTAAGAGAGCCTGCTGGAAAGCGGTATCGATAGAAATTTTACGCGGGGCTTTATCTGCTCTGGCCAGATAAGCCTCCCGGGTCTGTTCCACACTCTCGGTTTTGACCCAGGTTTTTTCTTTTGGAGGCATCGCCAGGGGTTCCTGCGATTGCTCGGTTCCTCCGCATGCCACGATACTCGGCAAACACAAAAATACAATAATCCACCGCGTCATAATCCCGGTTACCTTTCTATCGACAAGGGTTGCTTTATTAGACCTTATCATGTTTCCGGGACATTTTCACCTGCAGCAGAATGACAGGCCAACCCTTGGGGAATTGATCGCAAAACTCTCTGAAAGGAGGATTATCGTAGAAACATCAAAGCAAGGTTTAGGAAGGGATATGGACAAAGAAATGGAAACACAAAATATCGGGTCGGTTAAAAAATTCTGACTGGGGGGGCTCCGGAACTCACGAGAGCAAGAAGAAATCCTATATTAATGCATAACTCAAAAATCAAAAGCTAGGGCGAGATTCTTCTTCGCCTGACGTCTCATCAGAATGACATGCTGGGGAATTGCGTATTTTAAAAAACCACAACCTGCAACCCATATCAATCAAAACTAAAAACTGCCATCCTGTCATGCTGAGCGAAACGAAGAACCTCGCCTTTGCTTTCGTTTTTGGGGAAACACAAAGCTCTCCACCGTAAGGTGGGTGCCGGGAGAAATCGTTTTAATCTCCCTGTTGCACTGTTTGACAGGTTGTACGTTGCCCCACCGCAAGGTGGTCCTCCGCGGACGGCGAGCGGGTGCTCGGCTCACAGCAATAGAAAAACTGTTGCGATACGCTCAATAAAGTTTGCCACCGCAAGGTGGTTGCCGGGAGAAATCGTTTTAATCTCCCTGTTGCACCGTTTGGCAGGTTGTACGTTGCCCCACCGCAAGGTGGTCCTCCGCGGACGGCGAGCGGGTGCTCGGCTCACAGCAATAGAAAAACTGTTGCGATACGCTCAATAAAGTTTGCCACCGCAAGGTGGGTGCCGGGAGAAATCGTTTTAATCTCCCTGTTGCACTGTTTGACAGGTTGTACGTTGCCCCACCGCAAGGTGGTCAGTGTTCGCCGATGAATTTCATGTGAGGCTCTGCCATTTCCTCCGTCTGGGCCATGGCGAATTCAGGAACCTTGACGAGACTATCGTTGATCACTGCCAGCAATGTTTTGGATTTTGAAAGGTATTGATCTTTATTAGCTGCGGTGACCTTGTGCCTGTAGAGGTCTTCATAGCTACTCAAGAGCGTCTGGAATTTACGCATCAACCCTTCGATGGCCTCAAAAGAAACCCTGCGGGTGGTCGATTTTTCTGCAGCCGCTTCATAATCGAACCAGATATCGATATCCTTATTAGCTCGCCCCATGGCAATTAGATGCTGGCGTGCTCCTTCCTTACCCCCCTTTTCCTTGATGATGTCGGCGATCATCCTTGCAACAGATGATTTGGGCACACCATTGGCGGTGGCGCAAAGGTGCTGCACCGCCCGGGCCAGCTTGTTTAGATTGCTATCGATCTGCATCCCGGTTTTGGAATTCGAACGGATTTCCGGAGAGCGCTCAAACGCCTGCCACATTCCACCCTCATACTGCAGGGCTTTGTGTTTTTCGTCCAGAGGCCGGAGTGTCTTTTTGCAGGAGGCTTCGTCTTTTACAACACCTTTTGGGGTGGCAGCTTCTTTTAAGAGGGCCTGTTTAAAAGAAGTGTCAATTGCAATTTTGCGGAAAGCTTTGTCTTTTTTAGAAAGATAGGCATTACGAGTCTGTTTCGCATCTCCTCCCATCCAGGTTTTTTCCCTGGGAGACATATCTTCGGGTAGGGGTTCCTCAGCATATAAGGTTCCACCGCAAGCCACAAAACTTGTCAAACACAAAAACGCAATAATCATCCGCCTCATAATCCCGATTACCTTTCTATTTATTTAATAAGGGTTGGCTTCAAAACTCTAACATGTTTTTTTGGTCATTTTCATCTGACCGGAAAAAACAGGCTCTCCCGTTGGAATTTTGACAGCAAATCTTCCCGATAGGCAAACTTTTCCCACCAACCTTTTAAATGCCCCCACAGCAAGAAAACCAATAAAACCATTTAAATTTAATGATTTATGAAGAATCTCCACTTGCCCAACAACCCTGAAAATGCTGGCACCGCCTTTGCATAATCCTGTTCATGTACACGTTTAAAAACCTCATGCAAGGTACACCTGCTATGAACCCATCTATAAAAATCTGGGCTCTGCTCCTCTCCTTTCTGATGCTGGCTGGCTGTGAAGTGAAACTCGCTCCTTCCAAAATGTGGTCCAAGGTGTTCAAGCCTGACACCGATTCCGGTTATTACGAAGACCGGTCCATCGACCTCGTGGAAGACCTGGCACGTGATGCCGAGGAATACGAAATCAACAAAGTGGTGGTCATGGATCTGGTAGATGAAAACGACCAGGTGCCGGTTCTCGGTGAATACATGTCCAGCCGGGTCGTAGAAGCCATCACCCGCAGCCGTTATTTCCGCGTGGCGCAACGCGGGGAGGTCACCCAGACTCTTGAACAGCTGGAATTGAAACCTTCTTTCCGCTACACGCATGACGACTTGCATAAAATTGGAAAAGCCCTGAAAGCTCAGGCCGTTGTGAATGGCAAGGTGCGGGACATCGGGACCAACATCGACGTCCATCTGGCACTGGTGGACGTGGCTACGGGTGAGGTGATTTCATCTGCAACCCAGCACCTGAACCGGACACGCTTTGCAGTCGAATTGTTACGACATTATTAGGCAACCCAAAGGGTATTAACAGGCAGGAAATTTTCTCGAAAATACCCCCAAAAGGGGGTCAAGCATTTTTCAAATAAAGCCGACAAGCTTTAAACAGGGCAGGAAAGCCCTAATTATTGTTAAGCATCGTATTTTTAAGGGAGATTTCAGCATGGAAGCGACTAAACCCACTTCATCCAAACGCAATCCCAAAAACCAGAAAGACCGGAAAAACCTATCTAAAGAACTCGAACAGCAGTTGCAGGATGAAAACCTGAAGGTTTATCACCAACTCCTGTGGGCAGAAGAACAAATCAATCGAAGTCGCTGACTCCTCTCCTGAGGGGACCTTTGCATAACTCTAAAATCAAAAGCAAAGGCGAGATTCTTCGCGGAGTTTATCCTGAGCGAAGTCGAAGGGAATCAAAGGGAAGTGCGACCTCCTTGTTGTTTCCATCCAGAAAGCACTTATGCAAAGCTCTCCTCCCCTGAGGGGCCGCTACCGGAATTTTAAGATCAACAGGAAGTTTTTCAGACCTGGATAATTCTGCCATTTTCGGTCCAATCTGGATCTCATCGCCAGAGAGGGACCTTGCGGTCATCTGAGAAAAAGCGGTGGGTATCTGCGGAAGAAAACCTGATCCCTTCGCGCTGAACACTTTATCGCGAACGAAGCCAGTCGCTTTACGTGGTGTATTCTGCGTTGATGCGAACATATTCGTAAGACAAATCGCAAGTGTAGGTGGGGCAACTTGCCTTACCCATGTTGAGGTTTAGAACAATCTCAACCTCCCGGCATTTCATTTTTTTTCTCAGCTTGGCCATGGAGATATCGGATAGTGGCGCTCCGTTCTCCACGATAGTCATTCCATTAAAAGAAATGGCTACCTTCTCCGGTTTGATCTGAACCCCAGCATCGCCCAATGCGCAAACGATCCTTCCCCAGTTCGGGTCAGCACCGAACAACGCCGTTTTTACCAGTAAAGATTCAGCAACCCGTTTCCCCAGGGCTTCCGCATCTTCTCTGGACCGGGCTCCTTCGACCAGGATGGTAACAAATTTCGAAGCTCCTTCCCCGTCCTTTACAATCATGAACGATAAATCCCGGCAAACCAGAGTCAGTGCCTCTGTAAATTGATTGAAAGATTTTGAGCGTGGAGTGATTTCAGCATTCCCGGCTTTTCCATTGGCCAGTGCCAGCACCATATCGTTGGTCGAACACTCACCATCAACGGTGATGCGGTTGAAGGTATCGCCTGCAGCAATGGACAGTGCTTCCTGTAGAGCATCCTTTGAAATAGAAGCATTGGTTGCGAGAAACCCGAGCATGGTGGCCATGTTGGGCGCGATCATACCCGAGCCTTTGGCGATTCCTCCGATCGAGATTTTTTTTCCGTCAAGCACAAACTCAACAGACTTCATTTTAGGAACAAGATCTGTGGTCAAAATGCCTTCCGCCGCAAATTCCCAGCTTTTGGAAGACACGTGCCGCGACAAATGAGGCAACCCTTTTAAAATCTTATCAACAGGAAGAGGAACCCCGATCACTCCTGTAGACGCAATGAGCACTTCTTTAGAGGCAATGTCCAGATTCTTTGCCGTGCTCTCTATGACAGTATGGCAATGGTCCATGCCCTCTTTTCCTGTGCAGGCATTGGCGTTACCGCTGTTCACCACAATGGCCCGGATCGGATGTCCTTTGGCAAGCACCGCCTCATCCAGATCAACACTGGGAGCACGCACCTGGTTTTTTGTGAACACACCGGCCGCTACGGCGGGCAGGTCGGAGTAAATCAACGCAAGGTCCTTGATCCCACTATCCTTGATCCCGCAAGCGATGCCCCCCGCTTTAAATCCTGGGATGTTCACTGATTTTGAATTCTTGATTCGTGTTGTCATTTTATTAAGGAAATCCTGGAGCCGCTTCAAGGCCTCGTGTTTCTGGAATATGGAACATCAGGTTACAGTTTTGAACCGCCTGGCTGGACGCACCCTTCATCAGATTATCGATCGCAGTGGCGATAATGAGCCGGTTGGTCCGTTCATCAACGGCAAAACCAATATCGCAAAAGTTGGAGCGAGCCACACCCTGAGTGGAGGGATATTTACCTGGAGGGAGGATGCGAATGAACGGTTCGCCCTCGTAAAATTTCTGAAAGTGTTCGCGCACCTCATCGACACTTACTTTTCTATTAGTAGAAATGTACAGAGTCGATAAAATTCCGCGCGTCATGGGCATCAAGTGCGGTGAGAACACGACGTTTAATGAGCGGCCTGCGAGCTGACTCAACTCCTGTTCAATCTCCGGAGTGTGCCGGTGCGTGGTCAACCCGTAGGCACTGACACCTTCATTGGCCTCACAAAACTGGGTTCCTGTATTCAACTTTCTCCCCGCTCCGGAGACACCCGATTTACAATCTGCAATTACCGAATCCAGGGTCGCCCAGTCACATTGCATCAACGGCGCAAGACCCAGTATCGCACCTGTAGGATAGCAACCCGGGTTGGCTACCAGCTTCGCGTTCTTTATTTTTTCGCGATGCAATTCCGGCAGGCCGTAAACTGCCTGTTCCAGCAACTGAGGAGATTGGTGTGTCGTGTTGTACCAGGATTCGTAAACCGCCTGCTCATGCAATCGGTAATCCGCACTGAGATCAATGACCCGGCATCCCGTTTTCAAAAGTTCCGGTACTTTGTCCATGGAAGCGGTGTGCGGCAAAGCCAGGAACACCACATCGCATTTCGAAACCAGATCGGGCTCCAGTTCCAGAAGTTCCGGATCGAAAATCCCAGCCATGGAAGGACAGACCTCGGACAGTTGCTTGCCCTTGTTACTGTCGGCTGTCAAATATTCAATTTGAATGTCCGGGTGTTGCAACAGGAGCCGGATGAGTTCCAGGCCGGTATACCCTGTCGCTCCCGCGATACAGGCTTTTATCATGCCAATGCCAGGTAAAATGGATTAAAAGTAAAAGACATGGGCCGATACAAGGGGACCATTGACCTTAAGCTGAAAGACAGCCTGAGAGCGGGGTCCCCATTTCGGGGTACGCTTGATTTTAAATTCGTAAGATTCAGTTGATCGGGAAGATCAACGCTTGGAGAACTGAAAGCGCTTGCGAGCCCCGGGCTGACCGTATTTTTTACGTTCCACTTCCCTGGGATCACGGGTGAGGAACCCGGCTTTTTTCAAGGTCGGACGCAGATCCGGATTAGAAAGGGTCAGGGCCTTGGAAATACCGAGGCGCAACGCACCTGCCTGCCCAGACAATCCTCCACCTACAACCGTCGCAATAACGTCAAACTGCCCTTGGGTTTCAGTCATGTCGAGAGGTCTTCGAACAATCATTTCCGTGGTCGGTCGACCAAAATAGGTGCTCAGCTCCCGTTTGTTAACGGTGATTTTTCCGCTTCCGGGATGAAGCCATACTTTCGCAACAGCTTCTTTTCTTCGACCGGTGGCATAATATCTATCTTCCATATTGTGTCAATTCGTCTCGCTTCTGGTCTTTGCTCAGGAAACGAGTCGCTCCTCTTGCCAGATTGTTAAATGGTGACCACTTCAGGCTCTTGCCCGATGTGTGGATGCTCTGCAGTGTCGTAAATTCGGTAATTGAGCCGGAGTGTACGCCCCAGACGATTCTTGGGCAGCATCCCGTTAATGGCTTCCTTTAAAAGGTCGGACGGTTTTTTTGCCAGGATTTCTTCAGCTCTTAAAGACCTGAGTCCACCGGGGTGTCCGGTATACCAGTAATATTCTTTTTGCAGCCATTTTTTCCCGGTCATTTTGACCTTCGCTGCATTGACAATGATGACATTGTCTCCAGTGTCGACATGAGGTGTGTAGATCGGTTTGGTCTTGCCGCGAATGATCGAAGCCGCTTTACTGGCAACACGGCCTACAGCCTGCCCCTCAGCATCGATCACGACCCACTTTTTGACCACATCCGACTGTTTGGCGGAGAACGTTTTCATAAATTTTCCGGATTGACTCGCAAATAAGCGATTGATTGTAAATAAACAGAAGGAGTATCTTATGAAATTCTCAGGTCTCTTGTCAATAAGAAACCTGAAAATTCCGTCATTTGGAGGTCATCTTTCTTTAATTTTGGATTTTTTATGGATTAAGGTATTCTTCCCTTATATGAAAAACCATTTCCCAAATGACCCTGATTTTTAATAATTCCGGATCAGTTTTAACTCCCAATGGTTAAAATCCGTTAAAAACACCTATTTAACCACCCGCATTAACCATAAATCCAGAGACTTATTTGAATGGAATCGACAGAAGAGCCTACAACCCCTGACACTGAATTAAACCAGGATTTGGATTCTCCCCTGGAAAATTTACAGCAAAACTCCACTGCGCTGGATAACACCATTGCGGCCGCACGGGACTATCATTTCTCGACCCAATATAAAGAGGGTTATTGGGTAGAAGAACTCGAATCTAATGCCACCATTACGGCTGAATTCGTCTTTTTAATGCATTTTCTGGGCATTGAGGACCGATACCGGGACCGGCGTGAAAAAATCCGTAACTTCCTTCTTCAAAACCAGCGTGAGCACGGCGGATGGGATCTTTTCTATGGCGGCCCTCCTGACATCAGCGCCACGATAGAAGCTTATATCGCGCTTAAGATGCTGGACGTTTCGCCTCACGACCCGGCCATGGCAAAAGCCCGCAAGGTAATCGAGGATCTTGGCGGTGTACGCTCGGCTCGGGTGTTCACCAAAATATTCCTTGCCATGCTCGGACAAAGTTCCTGGGATGACACTCCGGTCATGCCGGTCGAGTTGATTCTGCTCCCAAACTGGTTCTACTTCAATGTCTATGAAATGTCGAGCTGGTCACGGGGTACCGTGGTTCCACTCACTATGGTGTACGCACACAAACCGGTCTGGCCACTCTCCGAAGAACATTCAGTTCCGGAACTGTTCACTCCAGCCGACCGCGATCTCAGTGTGAAGTCGACAAAACCGGGACTGAACTGGCCCAACACGTTTCTGTTTATCGACAAAACGCTCAAGACTCTCGGAAAGCTGGGATGGAAACCTTTGCGTAAAGCAGCCATGAAAAAAGCCTTGCGCTGGACTCTCGACCACCAGGAACCCGAAGGTGATTTCAGCGGCATTCAACCTGCCATGTTTAACTCCATCCTCGCGCTCCACCTTCAAGGGTATTCGCTGGACAATCCCATCATGGTCCGGGCATTTGAAGCGGTGGACCGGTTCCTGATTGACCGCGAAGATCACACACTATTGCAAGCCTGTGTTTCTCCTTTATGGGACACCGCAATCGCCGCCAATGCATTAATGGATTCAGGTGTGCAGGAAGACCATCCGTCAATCGTACAGGCCTGCGACTGGATGTTGACCAAACAGGTCACAAGGCGCGGCGACTGGCGGTTTAAAAATCCCGGAACCCCGGCGGGCGGCTGGGCCTTCGAATTTTTTAACGAGAGCTACCCCGACTGTGACGACACGGCAGAAATCCTCATGGCCCTCGATCGGGCCAAACTTCAGGATGAAAAATACAAGCAACGGGAAATGGATCGCGCCCTCAACTGGTTGTTCAGTATGCAATCGACCAACGGCGGGTGGGCGGCCTTCGACCGTGACAACGACCACGAACTGTTCAACGAAATCCCTTTCGCTGACCACGGGGCCATGCTGGACCCACCCACAGTTGATGTGACCGGCCGCATTTTATGGATGCTGGGACGCATCGGTCACCCCACTGATGAACCCCGTGTGCGACAGGCAATCGATTTCATCTACAGCGAACAGGAACACGATGGCTGCTGGTGGGGACGCTGGGGAGTGAACTATATTTACGGGACCTGGCTTGTGCTGATGGGTTTACGTTCTATCGGAGAAGACATGACCCAGCCGCGCATCAAAAAAGCCAGCGACTGGATCAAGAGCAAACAGAACGAAGACGGCGGATGGGGTGAGACCTGCGACTCATACATCGACCCCAAGCTGCGAGGACAAGGTCACAGCACCTGTTCCCAGACAGCCTGGGCCCTGATGGGACTGATCGAAACCGGCGAAGCGGGTAGCAACGCTGCCACAAAAGGTGTGCAATACCTGATTGACCAGCAACAGGAAGACGGCTCCTGGTACGAAGATTATTTCACCGGGACCGGTTTTCCAGGTCATTTTTACATTCGCTATCATATGTATCGACAGTTCTTCCCACTCATGGCGCTGTCACGCTATCGCACGGCCCTGCAATCTCAAACCTGATTCCCTTTTGATCAAGACCTTTGCATAGTATTAAACAAATGCCAGAAATCTGGTGGCCCCCCTTCGACTTCGACAAGGGTAAACTCCGAACCTCGGCTTTGCTTTAGAAGTAATACAATAATCCCCCTTCTCCGAAGGGGGAAGCGAAGCAGGGGGCTTTCGAGTTATGCTATGTTCTCCTTCCCAACTTCCCGCAAAAGCCCTAGACTGGAAGCATCCGCCTGGGGGCTTTGTGAAGAAGAAAAAGAAAACACATTCAGCACGTGCTGTGATCACTACGTGGTCCCTTGTGCTTTTTGCGATTGCGTTTCTGTTCTGGAAATTTCCGTTTTCATCTAACCCGAAAATAAAAAGTTCTTCCGGATTTGAAATCGAACTTCCTGACACCAAGCCCTGGCAGGAGAACATGGCACTGGGTCAGTTGCGTGATTTATTTATCAATTGCAAAACATTCTGGGAACGAGAAGAAGCGGATCAACCCTGCAGCCTCGAACACGTCTCGCAGTCACCCTACTATTTCAGCCAGACTCCAGGTGATCGCCCAAAAGACGAAGGTGTCGCACCGGTGACACTCCTGTCCGGCAATCGAGAAAACTTTTCGGCAGAGGCCAGCCACGAAAACAGCCCCGTGGTGTGGACCATCAACAGTGAAGGCAAGTTCAAATGTTCTCTGGGATTGAATAGCGCCTGTGTTGCTATCACGCATCTATCACGGAAAGAAATCCTAAAGGAAGTGCGCGAATATTACGGGGACGTTCCAGATGATGTGGAATATATTGAGATTAAATAATAAAATTTTAAGGAGAACTAAGGAGAACTACGGATGGATGATGGGAACAGATCAGGTGAGATCGTGGAGTTGCTAAAAGAAATCAGAGACAACCAGAAGTTGCAACTCGAAACCCAAACAAAATTTTAAAACAGAGTTAAAAAACTTCAAATAATGGCATTAATACTAATGGTACCCTTATATATCTTTTGTTATTCGATTTTATTTCCGTAACCCAGAATATTTTTAAATTAAAACCCATCTCATCAATTTGCCTTTACCGTTACTCATCTAGCCCCACTGGAAGATTATGGTAAAGCGGCTATATCAATACACCCGTGATACGGCTAATAAGGTTGCCCGTCAGCCCCGCCGCAAGGTGGTCACCCATCCCATTTTTTGAAAACGAGGCAGACGTTACTGCCGCCGAAGCCGCTGCTGTTGCTGATCACATTCTTCGGGGCCTGATCCAGGGTTTCTTTGGGAAGTGTGATGTGTTCGCATAACGGATCGGGTTCCGAGATGTGTGCCGCGCCGGGGATAAATCCTTCCTTGATTGATATCACACTGAACGCCGCTTCCATTACGCCAGCCATGGAAAGTCCATGCCCGGTGAGCGCCTTGGTACTGCTCACCGCCGGACGCTTATCCTTGTCAGTTCCAAAGATATTGACCAGTGAAAGAGCTTCCGAGCGATCACCCGGTGGTGTGCTGGTGGCGTGGGCGTTTACATAGTCCACGTCTTCCGGTTTCAACTTCGCGGCTTTGAGTGCATTTTTCATCGCGAGTGTCAGTCCGCTGCCTTCCGGATGCGGCATGGCGATGTTGTACCCATCGGAGGCCTGCCCCCAATTCACCAATTCCGCGTATATGTTGGCACCGCGCTTAACCGCATCTTCTTTATTTTCCAGGACCATGGCCACTCCCCCTCCGGTGCCCACAAACCCATCCCTCTTTTTATCAAAGGGACGCGAGGCTGTATCGGGGTCCGGGTTGCGGGACAACGCCCGCATTCCGTTAAATGGCAGATAAGTCTCCGCAGTCAGATCCTCTCCGCCAACCACAAAAATTCTTTTGTGTCGTCCCAGATAAATCTCATCAAACCCGTAGCCAATAGCATGGCTGCTTGATGCACAGGCAGAAACAAATCCGCAGTTTCCTCCACGGATGCCAAAGTAGGCCCCGAGATTAAAATTGAGAGTACCGGAGACCGAAGCGACGACGCTCATCGGATTGATCCGCATTCCATTGGTAGCAATCAGGCTTTCCAGATTGTTCCGCATCATAAAAGTTGATCCGGCGGATGATGCGAACAAACCAGTTTCAGTGGAAGCGACCTCTTCTTCTTTCAATCCGGAGTCTTCCACCGCATGTAACATAGCGCACAGGCAATGTAGACCGTGTGGAGACAGCGATTTCAGGTAATCGACATCAAGATTGAAATGTTCCGGGTATTTCCACTCCACCCAGTTGGGTGAGGACGTATCGAATTCCTTGATGGATCCAACAACTTTAACGGGAATTCGAGGGTTGTCCATGAACGTGATGTTCTCGAATCCGTGGCGTAACTCGCGTAAGCTTTCAGTGACCTGGGCCTTGTTATTTCCTATGCTTGTGATGAGGCCCAAACCGGTGACAACGACCTGGTTTGGCATAAATCCTGAGTGGTGGAGGCGGGAAGTTAGTCGTCTCCCTTTTCGAGACGCTCTTTAATGTAAACCGAAATTTCATCCAGTGTGGTGACCTGGGCCATGTCTTCATCGGCAACGGAGACGTCGAACAATTCTTCGACCTGAAATACCATCTCCGTCATTCCCAGGGAGTCAATTCCGACAGTTTGCAAATCGACATCCCCTCCCACAACCTTCATGTAATTCTCGTTCGCGGAAGGTAGATAGAAGCCCAGCATACCACCAATCAGAACTTTTAGAGCTTCAATTTCCCCTGTTTCACGGAATTTATAGTAGGCGTCTTCCGTTCCTTCCGGGAACCCTTTCAACAGCTTTTTGGCACGTTCTCGATCTTCATCTGTAAATGGTGGCAAAGGCAAGAGGTTGACCTTTCAAACAGGAATAATTAGAAATTAATAAACCATCCGGACTCTTCCAGATGGCTTCTCGGGGATTATACTACGTTTTTTCCAAAATTCGAGGACTTCTTCCCCCCCCAATTTTTCAATGAAATGGCTCTTGCAAACCCAAGGTTAATCAAGAGGCTTTTCTGCTGACTTATTTATCGGTTCCGTTTGAAACGAGACCTTTGCATGCCCCGGTATCACATTAGTGTCGGTCTGTTAGCAACCAAGGCAAAAAACCCGTCATCGCAGGGGACCAGAGGGAGCGCGGCCAAGATATTTTTCCTAAGATTTTGTCCACGGGGGGGATAATGGAAGAAGACATCCCTCGCAAAACCTCTCTTCCTATCAGCTTATAAACAACGTTTTCTGGGGCGACTAACGGGGATGGTAAGCCGGAAAGGAAATAACGAAAACGGCTCCTTCTCCGGGGTTACTTTCCGCCCTGATTGAGCCTCCATGGCATTGCACCACTTTTCTGACAATCGCAAGTCCCAGACCAGAACCATCCTTTGAAGAAGGACTCTTGAGTTTTGCCAAAGGTTCAAAAATTTTGTCAGCGTATTTCATATCAAACCCAACACCATCATCCTCTATATGTATGTCATACCCTCCGTCTGGCCGACAAAAACTTTTGATTTTTACTACACCGGATTGTCCTTCTTTTTTGAACTTTACCGCATTGATCAACAGATTTTGAAACATTTGAGCAATATATATGGAATGCGCTTCCAGGACCGGGAGGTTTCCTGCCTCTACCAGCACCTGGTTTTTCCCAAGAAGAGTTTCGAGATTATCCAAAACCCCCATGACAACTGTGTTTAAATCAGTTCTTTCAAACTGGATTCCATTGGAATTGATACGCGACAACTCCAGAAAACTGTCTATCAACTTTTCCATTCTGTCTGCTGCGTTCAAGACCTTGCTCAATTTATCCCGGCAGTTTTCTGTTTCAGTTTCATTCCGAGCCTGTCCACCAAAGTATTTTATTTTTCGAATTGGCTCTTTTAAATCATGCGAAACAAAATTCACGAAATCTTCAAGACTTTCATTTTTCTCCTTTAACAGCCTGGAGGTTTCAATCAAATCATTCTGAATCATTTCGAGATCAAGGTTTCTTTGCACCACCTGGTTTTTTCTATATACCAGCTTAAGCTGGGCTTCCACCATATCCCTGAACTGCCTCAACAGTTCCCGATAATCCTCATTAAAATTATTTTCCTTATTATCCAGAACACATAGAGTTCCGAAGACCTTACCGTCCGGCAATAAAAGTGGCAGCCCAATATAGGCGATCATTCCCTTATCCAGGATAGGGTTGTCTTCCCATTTGGGATCCTTTCTAGAATTAGGAATCTGTAATTCAGTATTTTTTCGTGCAGTTTCTCCGCAAAAACTTTCACCTTCTCCAACCCGAATTCCTTCCTTTATCGGGTTCCCTTCGGATTCCGAAGAAACTAAAACTTCAATAAAAGGTTTTTCATATTTCGTGAGAAGGACCGTGGATACCCCCAACAGTTTTGCCAGTAAATTTACCGGAGCCTTCCACTTTTCAACTTCAAAACCGTCAAGATTCATTTTTTGCCCTTCCGGACAATTTGAAATAGAAAATTTATTCAATGCGAATTTAAACGCAGGAACTCGTAGACGACGAAAATATTCCCCACATCATTTACAGGGAAGTCCGAATATTTCTTACCAATTCTATCCTAAATAGTTACGCGAAATTAAAATAAAAATGACCTGAGTGAAAAAGATTTTTGGAGAAATTAATATTTGGAAAATACATGCCCAATTTTTCTTAAATAAGCATTTATTTGTAATCCAGAAGGGCCTTCTGGATTCAAGAAAAAATGCCCTTTTTAAGCGGGGCGCAAAGTACTATTCTGGCAGGATTCCATTGTTTTATTGTCATGGAATAAACGCCATCCCAGCCAACTGTGGTGATTTAAAATAAACCGGGCAGCGAATGAGATTTGTTTTTGAAACCCCATCATTTTCATCAAGAAACCAGTATTCTTCCAAATATACCGATTCCCTTTTCCAATCAACTGTAGAGGTCACCGGTTCTGCCTTACACATCACGCGAATCCGATTGAAGAAACCTGAAATAATTCAAACGGTTGGCCAATCAAATTTTTTTAAGGGGGATTCTGCTGGCGGGAAATGGAAGCGGAGAGGGAGGGATTCGAACCCTCGGTAGGCTTTTGACCTACACACGCTTTCCAAGCGTGCGCCTTCAACCGCTCGGCCACCTCTCCAATACTGCTCGGACAAAAAGAGGAAACCCGGACAGTTTTGTTCACCTGCCGGGTTGCCTGTTGCCATCAAAATGAAAAGTGCGCCCAAGAGGACTCGAACCTCTGACCTACGGTTCCGCAAACCGTCGCTCTATCCAGCTGAGCTATGGGCGCCTGTTTTTTAACTGGACCTGCGGTGGGTCCCCAACGAACTCTTTATTGAATCAACTGGTATTAACCGGGATAAAATCCATCAACTGCAGGGAATAGGTTTCGTGCTCAAAGGCATACATCCCCGGAAACTTGGCAAAGGCCCAGCCTTCAAACAGAGTCTTGTCGCCTTCTTCAACCACCAGACGAACTGCCGGATTGGCCAGTTCATTGCCGCCGGAGGTGTAAACCGCCTTATCCATCACGAAGTTTGGCAGGAAGGGACCGACCGTTACCTTGAGTGGTGCGCCGTCGATCATAAAACTTGAACCGAGGTCGACCATTTGCATTTTGCTTTTTTCCTCGTCCACCTTGTTGCGGACCATGATCTTGACTGCTTTCCATTTACCGTCAACAGCAGGCGGCACCACCACTTCACGCGTGACGGCATTTTGGTTTGGATCAACTTCCGGGTGACCCTCGATATCGGAACTTGAACCTTCCGCCTGACGCATGACTTCACTGGGGGGACCGTTCTGTGTTTTGGATCCCTCAGACAAGCTGGTCATTTGCGCGCCATCAATCGGAGATTTAGGCGCTACATCTGTTGGCACGTTTTCATTTCCCTGTTCACCACAGGCCGCCAGGAGCAACATGCAGGCCCCCAATAAAGTCCATGACAATGTATTCTTTATAGTATCCATAATGAATATCTTACCACTTCCGGGCTTTCCCTGTTATGGGAATCTCCAATTAAGATAACGATCGTGGAGGCCCAAAAAAGTTTTTACCCAAATCCGGAAATGCAGTCCCGGGGAGATGAATTCCCCTCCAAGAAAAAAGGAGTGGTTGGGGACGGAATCGAACCGCCGACACGAGGATTTTCAGTCCTCTGCTCTACCGACTGAGCTACCCAACCAATATGTCAAAAACGCGAAAGCGTCAAAGGAAATGGGAAATTAGCACATCTGAGGCCCCAGAGTCAAACAATCCCCCTCAATCCCGCTTTTCCCCCTAAATTTCGGCAGTATGATAGAATCAAACCGTTAAATTGAATAAAAATCAACCCTTTCCAAGGCCCGGACCATGCTTGTGCTTACACGGAAGATAGGCGAGAGCATTAAAATTAATGAAGATGTGAAAATAACCGTTATAGATATTAAAGGGCGGAACATCCGTCTCGGCATCGAAGCCCCCCGGGAGACCAAAATCTACCGGGAAGAGGTTTTCAACAAGATCAAGGATGAAAATGTATCGGCCGCATCATCAACCGAGTTTGACCCGTCACAGGTCTCACAATTGATAAAAAATAAATTAAAACCATGACTTATCAATCCTCGCGCCTTGGAACATTCGAGATAAAAGACGAAGAAATTCTGAAATTCCCGGAAGGCCTCTATGGCTTCGAGGGAGAGAAACAATTTGCCATGCTACCATTCGACGCCAAAGTCGAATGTCCCTTGCAATGGCTGCAATCACTGAAAAACCCGGACCTGGCTTTCGTGGTCACGGACCCCTTCGTCTACGTTCCGGATTACCGTCCCCAACTGTCACCGGAAGAAAAAGCCTGCATCGGTGCTACCGAAAAAGACGCCCTGTGCACGCTGGTGATCGTCAGGATTCCGCAGGATTTCACGAAAATGACAGCCAACCTCGTTGCCCCGGTTGTCATCAACACGCGCACCCTGGTTGGGAAACAGTGCGTGTTGTCCAATCCCGCTTATGACACCGCCCACTTCCTTCTCCCGGAAGACGTCCGCAAAGGCCAGACCGCCCAGATGGCATAAGTCCTCCACAAGAGCCTGCCCTGAGCTTGTCGAAGGGGCGAACAAGAAGCATCTTTCAATACGCTCAAAAAGTTTTGGCACCTCCACAGGGTCCGCCCATTAGCCCCCCCCCCGCAAGGTTATCCTCTGCGGACAGCGAATGCTTAAAAATTTAAGGATTGTAACTTCGTTGAAATGTCATTCGGAGGAACCGAAGGTGACCCTACGACAGGCTCCGGATAAACTCCGAATCTCGCCTCGGACTTTTCGTTTTAGAAGGACCCGCCAAAATTGCAGGTGTCCTTTCCCACAAAATAATTCAGTTGTTTTTCGTCTGTTTCAAGAACGCGGAAAGTCCGTTAAATCCGGACCGTGCATTGAAATACAGGTAGCTGCTGCGGCTGCTTGAGTTGAGCGCGAAGTTGACCCGCCCCAGTTGCCGGCCATCGACAAACATGATCGTTTCCCAGGGTGCCGGGACTTTGAATTCGCGATTGGATTTCACAAACTGCACGAACTGCTCGAACCCCTCAAGACATAACTTCGACTCGATTCCACGCAAATCACACACCGCACGCAGGCCGGTTGAATTGTTCTTCAACTTTTTCTCAAAGTCCTCGGCCTTCGTCACATTGGATTCAACCTCTGCCCGCGTGACCTTGTTTGAAAAAAACTTGAGTGCCTCGGCAGGCTGAATATCAAAACGAATCGCCGATTCATAATCACTGTAGAGAATCGTGTTGTGGCGATTGATCCAGATTTTACCCCAGGGCCGGTCGGCAAGTTTATCCGCCAATGTATGCAAGGTCCTGGCACCCTGCAGACATTCCTCGCGATTCAGCTCCGGATCACAAAACACATTCGGTGCCTGCAACTTGCGTCGGAACGCCTCGCCAAACTTTTCATCCATCTCCTCATACACCTTGCGACGCTTGTCCCAGAAACTTTGCGCCTTGTTGTTCAGCAGGCGGTCTTTCATCGCGTCCGCCGCCTGATCGTGCCTGAGCAAAAGGAGAGTCGGGTCCTCACCCGGAGTCAGCGTGTCTGAAATAACCACCGAACCCCATTGTTTCTTCTGCAGTTTGTCCGTTGGAGTGACCGAGGCCAGGGTTTCGTAGCCTTTCAAGCACTCTTCGTTTGAAATTGTTTTGGTGCAATACAATTCGCTGAAAGCAAAGTTGGTCAGGATGGTGCGCTTGAACCCATCGACTTTTTTAAACAACTTTTCACGTTCACCCGCCCTGGAACTGGCCTTCAGCGCTTCCACCATTTGATCGCGAGAAGCATCCCATTTCACCAGCAGGCTGTAGAAACCGCCCGTGCTCAGGAAACGCGTGCTGATCCCAAACTCTTTCACTCCGGAACCCGGTGCTTCTTTCAGGGCATCGGACAAAGTCTGAGCACCCTGGGCACAACGCTTCACCCATTCAGTCTGTGTTTGATTATCGCCAATATTTTTGAGGAAAGGAAAACACTGCAGGAAAACCTTGCCGTGTCGCTTTTCGATATCGCGTTTAACCACAATCAACCGGTTGAACGGATCGGAAAGTTCAGCAGCCTGCGTGGCCGAGAGTGGAGTGCAAAGAAAAACTATCGCGAGAACCGGCACAATCCGCCGGAGAATATAAAATTTCATGGGACATCCCTTCTATTAGAGGTAACCCAACCAGCATACCGCAAACTCAAGGCCCGTGAGAATCAATAATTCACCGAAAAAATGCGAAAAAAAAATGTTCCTTTTATTTGGGCTAAAATCCGATTGCCCCTATCCTGTTTTTATATTATTGAAAGGAAATACCATGGCCTCCGATCAAACACCGTTCCAACCCGAGGCACTGAAACCCCTCGCATCTGGAAGCAACGCCTTTGGGCTGAAACTTCTTCAATCCATTGAAGAAAAAAATACCAATTGCGCCCTGTCTCCCATCAGTATTGCCTGCGCACTCGGCATGTTGTACCTGGGAGCGGAAGACCGGACTGCACAACAGCTTGCCGAAGTCCTCGGTTTTTCAAAAACCCCTTCGGAGGTCGAAACCTGGTTCCACAACCTGCAGGCTTATGCAAACATCCTGAGCCACGCGGGCGACCCATCCGTAGATTCTGACTCCCAGTTGCTTGTTGATGAGGCCTCCGGCGATCTGGTACTGAAGCTGGCCAATGCCATATGGGGACAAAAGGAATATCCCTTCCGCCCGGAATACATCGAACGTGTAAAGAAAGCCTTCTCGGCCCATGTCGAGAACATGCAGTTTCTTCCCACGCCAGAAGTCGCCATCGAAATGATCAACCAGTGGGTGAGCAAACACACTCACGGACGCATCCGGGAAATCATGGATGAAAACCTGCCTTGGGGATTCGTCCGCCTCATTCTGACCAATGCCCTTTACTTCAAAGGATCCTGGGAGCACCAGTTTAATGAAGCCGACAATGCAAAAGAACCGTTTAACCTTGCAGACGGCAGCACCGGCGAAGCGGAATTCATGAGGCAGGAGGAAACATTCGGCTACTACCACAGCGAGGAAAAGGATTTTAAAGCGCTGGAAATGAAATACGTTTATGGAAGCCTGAGCATGATGGTCATCCTGCCCGGAAAAAACGATGGACTGCCCACACTCGAAAAATGGCTGACCGGGGAACGGCTGGAAAAACTTTGCAAAAAAATGCGGTGGAAACCGGTCAAAGTAATCTTCCCAAAATTTTTAATCGAAAACCAGTTTAGTTTAAATGAAACCCTGACCGCCCTGGGCGCAGGAGATGTGTTTGATCAGGGCAAGGCGGACATCCCGGGGATTGCAGAAATCGAACCGGTCTGGGTGAGCGAGGTCCTGCACAAGGTGTGGATTGATGTGAATGAAAAAGGAACCGAAGCCGCCGCTGTTACTGCCGTCATGACCGCAATGGGAATCGACGACAGCGAACCTCCGGCCCCAGAAGTTTTCTGCGCCGATCATCCCTTCCTGTTCTGCATCCGCGACCGCGCCACCGGCCTGGTCTATTTTTTAGGGCGGGTTGTATCGCCATGAAAAAGGCTATCTCGCTCTTTTTAAACTGTTCTTGTTGAAGTCGCGGGATTTGAAGCCGACCCGGAATTTGTAGTTCGACCAGAATAGTGTCGTCTTTTTGCCGGTCTGGTGGTTCTCCATGTGCATCTCATCGGGATACCAGTATTTGTCGAGATACTGCTTGTAGCCGCCGAAAGTCTGCGTCTTGAGCAACGTTTTCTTCTTATCATAATATTCAATTTTCAGCGGACGGTATTCTTTCTTGTCCAGCCACACGATCTGCCGGGTGTAGCCTGAGTATTCATAAGCGGGGTAACGTTCGAAAACAAACACGGGCAGGCCGTCCATTTCCTCGTCACGCAGCCACTTGTACGTATACTTCTCCACTTCCTGGCTGGTGATGTCTTCATACGCAAACTCACTGCCCATGAATGAGCCGGATTTGTTGGCGGAGCTGATGCGCTTGACGCGTTTGAGTGCGGGCAGGTACAACCACTGATCGTCGGTTTCGGTTTTATGGGAGAAATTGAGCAGAGCCGTACCTTTGACATCGCGCGGTTCGTTGAAGATGACCAGTGATTTATCGCCATCGTCTTTCACTTCCATGTTCTTGGTGTGAATCTGGCGCCTCGCTTCTTCTCCGGAGCGGTTGGTCAACACCATCACCATGTCGGCCTGGTAATCCTGGAACCCGTTATCGCGTTTATCGTCTTCAACAGCTATCGCCAGTCCCTTTTCCTCGGGAGATTCAGCGAGAACCCCGGCGGGGACGAGCAGTCCCGCCAGGGTCAGCACGGTCAGCAGATATTTCATACTCTTTCCTCCAAATAACTTAAGTGAAGGCCAACAAGCGCTCGGCGCATGGACAACGAATTAGAAACCCCCTGTTTCGCGTCCCCCTTTAACAATAGGAGCTTTGCATTACCCAAGCCCGAAGGTCCAAGGCGAGATTCTTCGTCCCGTTGGTCCTCAGAATGACAAGACAATATTTTAACTGTCATCTTGAGCCTGTATAAGGGTGTCCCCAAAATTTCTGGCCTCTGATTAAACAATTACACAAAGGTTCCTTTGCAACGTTGAACATTGAATTACTCCACAAATTTTACGAGGTAATCCAATGGTCAACTTTTTGGCCCCACCGCCAGGTGGTCACGAATGATGAGGTCTTCCTTACTGGCCTCATTCGTTTCTTCTTTAACCTGTTCTTTTGCATCCTGTGCGGCGACATCAGGAATCTGAGTCACCACTACCTGGACTTTTTCTTCCTTCTGTTTTTCCTTATCAGCAACATCACCCTTTCCCGCCAGGAGCGAGACCGGGGTTAACAGCATCAGACTTGCTAAAACCAGAATGAAATTTCTCATGATCTTTTCCCTCCAGTTTCATAAGTAATGGGGGCAGGAACAGGAAGTCCGCCGCCAAAGCACAGACGATGGCAATAACCGTCATCACCCCCAGATGAACATTCATCGTAAAACCCGAATACCCTAAAACAGAAAACCCGATCGCCAGCACCAGCGAGGTGATCCCAAGTGCGGTGCCAACAGTGTGGAACGAATAACGCACCGCTTCGGCTGGCGTGGCCTTACGTTCCCGCCTGGCGCGCAGGTACTTACTCAGAAAATGCACGGTGTCGTCGACAATGATCCCGAGTGCAACCGGAGCCACTACCGAAACCGAAAGGCCGACATACTTCACCGTCACCGCCCAGATACCGAACGTCATCGCAATCGGCATCAGGTTGGGAACAATACTCACCAGTCCAAACTTCATACTCCTGAGTGCCATCACGAGAATGGCGGAGATCAATATCAGAGCCAGCACAGCACCGTTCATCATCGCCTCCACATTGCGCATGGCGATATGCGAGAACATGATCAACGGACTCGCCCCCGGACCCTCCATGCTCGCCGGAGCATTTTCGCGCAACCAGGTCTGCGCCCGTTCTTCGAGCTCCAGGCCTTCCCGTGTGGAAATATTATCCAGCACAGCAGTGAAGCGGATGGCGGACTTGTCCACATTGATCTGGTTGTTCAGGTCCAGCCCAAAGGGGAGCGACAACTCATACAGCAGCAGGTATTGAGCCGCGAGGTCACGCCGGTCCGGTAATTTGTACCAGGCCGGATCATCGCCGTGCATGTTCTTGTTGAGACGCTTCATGATATCGGTCAATGTGCCGACGTACATCACATGCGGCTGGGCACGATACCACTCTGCAAACTTGTCCACTGTCTTGAGATATTCCGGATCAGCAATTCCGCCGGAGTCCGCCGCCTTCAGCGAGTATTCAATCGATTCGAAACCCGTCAGGTTGGCGACGACGTAATCGTTGTCGTTGCGAAAATCAAAACGCTTGTCGAAGTATTCATTGAATCGTTCGTCAATTTCGATACGCGGCGTCATCGCCACCAGCACCAGCACAAAGGCCATCATCCCGAAAAACCATTGACGGCGTTTGGCGATTACACGGTCGGCCAGCCAGTCCACAGGCAGTCGACCCGATTCCGGTAATGGCCTGACTTTAACCGGCAGGATCGTCATCAATGCAGGCAACAGGGTGACTGAATACGCATAGGCTGCCATCACACCGATGGCGACGATGTTACCGAGATCCTGAAACGGCGGCGAGTCACTGAAGTTCAAGCTGAGGAAACCAATAGCGGTGGTCACACTGGTGATGAAGACCGGCTGGTGGTTGACGCGCAACGACTCGGCGATGGCATCGCGCTTGCTCTTACCCATCCGCATCTCGTGCAGCATGGTAGTGAGTATATGGATACTGTCTGCAACGCCCAGCGTCAGGATGATGATCGGCGCATTGGCCGCAATGGGTGTCAGCAATATCCCCACATAACCTGCCAGGCCCATACCGGTCATAACTGAAAACGCCACCACCAGAATGGTGGTCAGCATCGAGAAAAATGAACGCAGCATCCACCACAACAGGATGATGACCAGCGAATACATGATGGGGATCAACGTCATCATGTCGCCGCGACCCGCCTCATCAAACGCATTGTTCATGAACACAACGCCGGTCATGTAAAAATTGGTGTCCGGGTACTTGGCGCGAAATTTTTCCACCATGTCACGGACGAAAGTCACTACCTCGGGCGTTTCCTCATTGGCTTTACCCGGAAGGTTGACGGTTGTGTTAACCCCGGTGATGGAAGCGGTCTTGTTGACCAGGCGACCGATCAGAAGCGGTTCCGTGAGCGCAATGTCTTTGACACTTTTAAATTCTTCGGCCCCCATCTTTCCCGGATTCTTTACGAGGTCCGCGACAATCAGGTCGTCTTCCTCTGCGCGGGTGTGCTGATAGTTGGTCACCGAGTCGACGCGGATGGAGTAAGGAATCTGCCAGGAAGCTTCCGTCAGTTCCTTTACGATCTTCATGGTTTCCGCCGTGAACACCCCACCCTGCCTGGGCTCAATGGCGATCATGACGTTGTCGTTTTTCGTGTAGGTGTTCTGCAGGGTTTCGAATGCGTTGAGCTGGGGGTTGTCCTCGCTGAAGAACACCCGGTAGTCGGTCGAAAAGGCGAGGAAGCGTCCGCCACTTGCCGAAATTCCGATCAGGACCAGCATCAGGAGGATGACCATCCAACGCCAGGAAATGACGAAGCTGGCAAATTTTGAAGTTGGCTGGACGTTGTTGTTCATTGGCTGAATATTAAATATTTTGAAAAATGTTCAGTTAGAGGGCAAAAAAAATCAGCCCTTTTTAAGTGCCTTAATCAGCAGGGACAGGACCTCATGCGCTTCCTGCTCCAGGGTTTCCAGTTCATAACCCGCCATGTTCCGCGGGGCTATGAATTTATAGTTGGCGAGCAGGAAAGCCTCGGCGGTTTTCAGGATATCCTCGACCTCAAATTCGCCGGAGCGATTGCCTTCAGCCAGGATTTCCGCCACCATCGACTGCAGTTTTCCCCAGTGGGCAACTACCAGATCAAAGCGGTTTTCAGTGATGTGGAGGACCAGTTCAAGCAGGGTCGGGAAGTCCGCAAAGTGGCCGTGCATGTACCGTAACTTGTTTAGGATGAAGGCCTCCAGGCGCTGGGCGGCAGTCATGCCCGGTTCTTTCAGGACCTTGCGGACTTCGTCCTCGGATTCCCCCATACAGCGCTTGGCACAGGCTGCACCTATCTCCGTCTTGTTCTCGAAGTAGCGATACAGGTTGCCGGCGGACATGTCGCAGTCGCGGGCGATCTCGGCCATGGTGGTCTTGCCGAATCCGTAACGGCCGAACCGCTCCAGAGCCGCGTCCTGGATCTGCGAGCGTGTATCGACTGATTTTTCATGTTCAACGTCCATTTATTTTTACCCATAAAATTATGTGTAAATATTTTACGGATTATTCAGGGCTAACTCAAGGATTATTTTGAGAGTGGCTCAATAAGGCTGATTTTCGCCCGATGATAAAAGGCTATCTATGTAAAAGCAAAAGCGCGATTCTTCGCCTGCGGCTCAGAATGACAATAAGTTGGTTTTAGTAGTTTTATTACAAACGGCTGGCAAAAGTCTCTTACCCCTCTTAACCATTAGACTTGGATACTGCCTCCGGAGCAAAAGCGACGAAGCAATCCAGACCTCTGGATCGCCACGCTCCCTCCAGTCGCTCGCGATGACGGACATTTTGTCATTCTGAACGAAACAAAGTGGAGTGAAGAATCTCGCCTTTGCTTTTTCTCCTTTTCGGTCCTCGCACTTATTCCAAACAAATCACCTATGCCACCTCATCTTCATTCCACCATTGAGCCAAAAACTAGAAAAAAATAGCCACAGAATTCACTACCAGAATTTCCACCAAGGCCTGGGTTTATTGGGATTCATTGAAACCAGAATAGAAAACTCAATATTTTCAAAATCAGGATTTTCCATATCATGCCTGAAACCTGTTAACGCCTCTGCCAAATGCAAGGGAATATCAAAGACACAATCTACATCAGCTTTTTCTCCACCCTCTTTTTTTTGCTCTGCAAATTTCACACTTTTTATATTTTCAAAATCTTCCGGAAGAATCCCCTCTTCTTCTAAATTTAACATTCCCTGTTGTGAATCATGTGACACTTGCCAAAGTTTTCGACCATTTCCCCAATATTGGGCACTGGAATACATTACATGCTCTTCAATATTACAAACGACCATTTCACAACCCTCTGAAAGAGGTATGAGAATTTTATCTGAAACATATTTAGATTCAAATTCGTCTAAGAAAATCAGATACCAATTATTTGGCAGCAGGGCTCCACTAATCCCAGAATTTACATCCTTCTCCTTTTCCCCCGTCTCACCTAACTCCAATGCATCAAGGATTTTCTGTTGAGGTTTTCCTTTGATCGCCATCCATGAAACTGCAAAACCCATTTAATCCTCAATCCAAAAAAAAGCAAATAAATGACCTGACAGAAACAGACAACAAAACAAACCATTACAATCCGAAAAAAATGCCCAATCCGTTTCTATTTTCAAATAAAGAACGACTTACCATTCAATGGCAAGAGCACCTTGGGCCATGGCAAAGCTCTAGGGTGTCGCGGTGGCAGGTCATCAGCAATACCTGCCGCCTGGTGGTGAACTCTTTTAACAACTCAAGCACCTGCAGTTTGCGGTCGTCTTCAAAGTTAACGAACCCATCGCACGAAATCTTCGCTAAATGGTTACTCAGTCTCTAAAAAACGAGATCCATCAATGGCCTGGTATTTAATTATTTCTGAATAAACAATCCCCTTCCGTTATAGAGAATCCGCTTTCCTCAGATTATATATTAACAACCCAGAGTCCCACACCCCAACAATACCCGATCCTCCACACAATCCACAAAACACCCTCCCAATTTTTTTAAGTATTGACTCGAAACTTGTTTGACAAACGAGAGTTCCCGCGCTATGATTATTTTAGTTTCGATTCAAAACTAATATTCAAACATCACAAAGGAGCGTCAAAATGAAAAAGGCTGTTTTTTACCACGCGGGTTGTCCGGTATGTGTGACTGCAGAAGACATGGTCAGCCAGGCTATTGATCCTGCAAAATATTCGCTTGAAGTGGTTCATTTCGCTGAAAAACCGGATCAAATTGCAACGGCTGAAGCAAAAGGTGTGAAATCGGTTCCTGCATTGGTACTGGACAATGAAGTTTTTCATATCAACTTTGGTGCCTCCATGGCGGATGTAAAAGCTTCCTAAAAACACAAAAAACTGTTAGAAATCCTGTTCTGTCAGCCTTGTGAAAAACTACCCGGTAGATTTTCACAAGGCGGCAGGAACAAATCCAATCGTCAAACTTAATGAAACAGGAGAAACTTTTGTGACGGAACAAATAGCGTTGGGTCATATTACATATTTATCGCGATACCCTGTTAAGTCGATGACAGGAGAAATATTGTCAACTTCTGAAATAGGCCAGAACGGGTTATGGGGAGATCGGGGCTACGCTATTATCGACAAAGCGGATGGGAAAGTCGCCACAGCAAAGAACCCCAAAAAATGGCCCAGTCTTCTGAACTACCAGGCCACAATCAAGGATCTCGCCTCAAATAACTCGATATCTCCGGTCACCATTAAATTTCCTGATGGCACTCTTGTCAGCAGTGACCAGTCTGGAATTGACGAGAAACTATCCCAAGCCTTTGGCCGCGAGGTCTTTCTCGCGAGGACGGAAAGTGGAAAAATAGCAGGTGTCCAGTCACCCATTCCCGATTCCTGGACAGCAAGCTCGGAAGAGTACAATCTGGATCTGGATGGTCGGGTGGAAAAAGAATCAGTTACCGATTTTGAATTACCCGAAGGGACGTTTTTCGATGCGGCTAAATTGCATCTCTTAACCACTTCCACTCTTTCCCGGTTGAGCGAAATCTATCCTGAGGGCGAATTTAACATCCAGCGGTTTCGTCCCAACATCGTTGTCGAAACGATCGGCACTGAAAATAGTTTTGTTGAAAATGAATGGATTGGACATACGCTCGTCCTGGGGAATGAGGTCCGGCTCAAAGTAACAGAAGCATGTCCCCGTTGCGTGATGACGACTTTAGGCCAAGGTGACCTCCCAAAAGATACTGGCATTTTGCGAACGGCGGCTCAGCACAATCAAGGTTATATCGGAGTGTATGCAACGGTTGTTCAAAGCGGCAAAATTAAACAGGGTGACTCGGTTCGGCTTGAGAAAGGTTGATCAGGCAGGAGCCCCATCACAGGAAGACAGGGGGACTGCAACAATATTCGAGTTATTTCACTCACACCACCAAAAGCTCTGGCTTTGGCTGGCAAGTACTACCACTCCACTGCTTTGGCTCCGTGAGCCAGACAAAGGTCCCGGGTGTCGCGGTGGCAGGTCATCAACAACACCTGCCGCTTGGCCGTGAACTCTTTTAGCAACTCCAGCACGCGCGGTTTGCGGTCGTCATCAAAATTAACGAACACATCGTCCATAATAATCGGTAACGGTTCAGCGCGGCTTTCATACTCTTCTATCAATCCGAGCCGCAAAGACAAATACAACTGCTCGCGTGTGCCGCGACTCATCTCGACCACTCCTGTTTCGCGAAGGTCCTTGTCCTGAATCACCAGGTTGTCCTCTTCAAAACGTTTGATAATGTTCTGATACCTTCCTTCGGTGATACGTTCGAACCGCTTCGCCGCCGCTACAATCACTCCCGGCTGGCGCGTTTTTTCATAACGATCTTTGGCTTTCTTTAAAAGTGCCTCGGCCAACGCCCGCTTCGCCCACTCCCGTGCATGTCTGTTGATTTCCGCACGCAGCGACTCCTGCTGCGTCTGCTTTTCAAGCAGAGTCTCTTCAGAAACCAGCCGCTCGGCCTCGCCCTCCAGTTTTCCCATCGACTCCCGTAATCGGCGGGACTCCGCCCGGTTTTCCTCCAGCCGTTGCGCGATGCGTTCCAGCTCGGCTTCAAGCTCATTGGGTTTGGTCCGACCCAGTGATTCAACAAATAACTTATAGTCACCCCCGCCCCCTACCCGCTCCTGGATCCTGCGCCGGGCGTCCTGTTGTTTATTTTCAAGAGCCGTCTGCCTCGAAAACAATTCCAGCCTCTCTTTAAATGCGTCATCGTTTTCCACTCCGGCTTCTTTCACAAGAGTCGCCTTCGCCTCAAGGGACACGGCTGACTGTTCTTCGAGGCGTGCGATACGACCTGTCTGCTCTTCGATGCGCGACATTAATTGACGACTCTCTTCTTCCCGTCCCCGTGCCTGATCCCAACTCTTGCAGATGAGTGACAGGTTGGCGATCAGGTCGGGTCCCGCCTGGAAATCATCAATGTGCGGTGCAATCCCCTCGACTTTATCCTGGGCTTCGTCGAGGACCTTCTGCATTTCTGCGATCCTGCGTCCGAGGTTTTCCCGGTCGGAAATCCGTCCCTTTATTTCCCGGATTCGGCCCCAGGTCAATTCAATCTTGTGCGGCGCAAGTTGTCGGGATAAGCCTTTTGCTCCAGCCCAGTCGCGCCAGCGTTCGTGTTCTATGTCACGGGCTTCCGTAGCCTGCCGACATTCCATTTCAAGATTCGCTTCGGTTAAGTCTTCGGTTTCAAAATCATCCGAACGTTTTTTAATATTGAATAAGAGCAACCCGGCCAACGCCGCAACCAACACCCCACCCAGCGCCAGACCGATAGAACCGACCACGGCGGCGCCAATGAGAAGTCCCGCCGCAACAGCGGCAAATCCATAAACAAACGAGTTGAGCCATCCGGGGATTTTACTTTTGCCGGACTCTGCGGCAGCTTTTTGCTGACGGTGGTAGTCCAGTCGCGAGGTGGCATCGCGCGCACGTTGTTCCAATGCTTGTAGAGACTGAGCAAAAGCCTCTGCTTCAGAAAGGTCCGAACCGGTGAGCGTGAACTGTTTCACCCTTTCCTCATCCCAATCCGGGTCGAATGTTTTGATATCCGCCTGAATCTGATCCTCGGCGCGGTCCTGATCGTGCTGACAGGTGATGAGGTCTTCCTTTGCAGATTTTACCTGCTCGATTTTCTGCCGCATCCACTCCACGTCATGGGATTTTTCAAGAAAGGCCTGCGGGACCTTGAGACTGCCCAACTGTGTCTGCAATTGATTCAGCCGGCCTTTCTCTTCGGAGATCTGACGCGAAATCCCGGCGAGTTCCTCTACCAGTTTTTCATGATGTTCGCGGGTGTTTTCCCGAAACGAAATTCTCGGACCCAGCGTTTCCAGTTCCCGGTGCGCCTCATCCAGATCCAGATAAACCGGGTACAGTTCGAGACGCAGTTCCAGATCGCGCTTCAGCTTTTCATCGGCAGCCAGTTTTTCTTCCAGCTCGATGCATTGTGTTTCCAGAGTATTCCGTTCTTCAACACAACGATCATAGGCCGGGAGGTTTTCGCTCAAGCCACGGATGTCTTTGGACAAGCCTTCGTATTCTTTATAGAGGGAATTTATTTTAGGTATGCTCCCCTGTTTTTTAAACAAGTCCTCTTTTTCTTTTCCCAGCCCCTCCATCACCTTGCTGAGTGATACCCGATTGAGGCCCATACCCGCGCCGTAAATCCGGTTTTTTACTTCATCCGCCCCTAGCGAATCCAGATCCTGCAATTCATCCAGAGTAAAAGCGTAGACATTGTTGAACAGGTCTTTGGAAGCGTGGCCTAGCAACTGTTTCAGAGCAGGCTCGCCCTCTAAAGATTCATTGCCGAGAGTGATCGTGACCGGTCCCCCGTGCGGGCCTTTGGTTCGTGCGATGACCGCGTTTTTTCCATCGGAGGTTTCAACTGCAAGCCGACCCCCGTAATTTTTCCCTTCAGCCTGATAGGCGTTGTGTTTGGTCGACACCTTATACCCGAACAACACCCGGCGGACAAATTCCATGACGGTCGATTTCCCGTATTCATTGGGGCCGTACAGGACATTGATTCCAGGAGCCAGTCCAGTCAGTTTCAATTCCCGGGTGGCGCCGAAACTGTCGATATGGATTTCGCGCAGTTGCATGGGTCAGCCCACCTCATCGGTCAGGTGGAGGCGGTCGAGCGTCAAATCCCGTGCCTCTTCCAGCAATTCTTTCAAGTCTTCTTCGCTGAGCGAATCCAGCGCAGCTTTGCCTTTCCATTGCGAAAAAAGATCCGCGACTACATCCCTGAGTTCATCTTCCGGTGCTGTGAGGGTTTCATCATAAAGAGAAATCAAATCGGCAAAAAAATCCTTACCCTCGCGCAGAGCCTCCAGATTGTGCAGTCCCCGGGTATGGTCGACCAGCTCAATTGAAAGTTCACGATTGCCGAAGCTATCGGCCAACTCAGAGGCAATATCGGCCAAAGCTCCGTCCTGTTGCCATTCCATGCGTAACCCGGTGCGACCCGTAAGCAACAGACGCAAAACAACGCTCCGGTCCCCGGCTCCATTCATCAGAGTCTGCAGACCATCACGCGCCGCCTGCATCATTTTTTCGAGGTTGGTGATTCCAGTGAGATCCAGATTCAACGTTGAAAACCGTACCGCATCAGTGGCAACAAACTCGATGTCGGGCTCGCTCTTCTCCCGCAGTGTTACCAGACAGCAGCCCTTGGGCTCCGCCTCTTTAAAATGGCGAGCCTGGGAATTTCCGCAATAAACGACCGCCGGATTTGCGGCAGACAAAACTTCGCGTTTATGAATGTGACCCAGAGCCCAGTAATCCATACCATCTGATTTCAAATCGTCGAGGTTGCAGGGAGCATAGCTGTCATGGTCTGTATTACCGCCGACGTTGGCGTGCAGGAGGCCGATGTTGAAACCATCGCGCGGGGTTACCTTAAACCGTTTCGCCAGGTTCTCCTGGACATCGCGCTGAGGAAAGCTGATGCCATAGATCTGCGCCAGGGCGCGCCCATCCTTGATTACCGGAAAACATTCAACCTGCTCTCCGGAAAAAACGGTCACCCCTTCCGGGAAACTGAGGGCTCGTGACCAGGAGTCGAGCGGGTCGTGATTGCCGTTGACAATAAAGGAGGGAATACCCGCCTGGGACAACTGGCTCAACCCTTCGCGGAATTTGAATTGGGCGCGGAGGCTTCGGTCGGCACCATCAAAAATATCACCGGAGATGAAAACCGCATCGACTTTTTCCTTGAGCGCGAGCTTCACAATATTGAGCCAGGCTTTGGAGGTCCCCTCCCTCAATTTAGCTGCAAGGGCAGAGTCTGATTGCATGATCCCTTTGAACGGGCTGTCGATATGCAGGTCAGAGCAATGTATGAAGCGGAATTCGTTCATGAATTATTTCTTTCCAAATATCCTTAAAACTTTTAATCTTCCTGGCTGCGCCTCCCCCTAAATTAGAGGGAAAAAATATCCAATGGTACTAAAACAATTTTTTTTGAATTGCGTGATAGGCATCGTTTAACTCCCGGGTGCGCAGACGTGCCTGTTCCTTTGTTTGCGGGTCGTCCGCATAGTGCCCCATATGAACTTCCTTTAACTTCTGCTTCCAGGCCCGGCGCACCTGATTCAGGTTGGCGGTATGTACCACACCCAGCGCTTCATAACAGGGTGAGAGATCCTCTTCCCGGTTTTCTGGAGGTACCGGGATATCAGTCGACGCCACCTTTGAATCGTGTGCCGTTTCCTTGTCCGGGCTGCTTTCCCTACCCAAAAGATTTTTCAGTGCCTTCCACATAGTCGCATCGTAAAATCTGCCATGGCTCCTGTCAAACCCTGTGACGCAAAATACCTTGTTTTTACATTGACCCACCCCCTGTAAATTGCCTAGCATGTTGGACTATGGACTCCAACCCCTTCACTCCAACATCCCCTGCCGGCACACCACAAATGGAATACCGGCGCTTTGGTAAAACCGGTGAGTCCATATCCGTATTAACTCTGGGAGGAATGCGGTTCACTCACGGATGGGATCCACCTCGAAGCCACCTGCCGAAAACCTCTATTGACAACGCTGTCCAAACGGTTCGTCATGCCTTGGATGTTGGCATTAACCACATTGAAACGGCACATGGGTATATGAAGAGTGAGCATCTGTTCGGTCTCGCGCTGGACGAATTAAAAGTTCCCAGGGAACAATACAAAATGATGACGAAGGGCGCTCCCATGACAGCTGACGATACCTTCAGGCTGGTTGAGGAACAACTGCAAACTCTTCGGTTGGACTATATCGACTTTTATGGATGGCATGGCATTAATAACGAAGAACGCCTGAATGCGGCCTGCAAAGCCGGTGGCCCGGTAGAGGCTCTTTTAAAGCTTCGGGAACAGGGATTGATACGTCACATTGGTTTTTCCACACACGCTCCGCTGAATATTTTGATGAAAGCTATCGAAACCGACCTGTTCAGTTTCGTCAATCTCCATTTCTATTATTTTTTCCAGCACAATCTTCCGGCAGTAAAACTGGCTGGTTCAAAAGATATGGGGATTCTCATCATTTCGCCAAATGACAAAGGGGGGCAGTTGTGGAATCCCTCGCAAAAAGTAGAAGAACTTTGTTCTCCTCAGTCAGCCACTCAATTTAACGGACGGTTTTGCCTGAGTCATCCCGAAGTCACCACCCTCACGCTCGGCATGCATGCTACGGAACATTTTGATTCCAACCTCAGGATGCTTGAAAACCATCAGTATTCAAGTGAGACCGATCAAGAAATCAAGGCACGGTTGGATCAACCTCTTGAGCAATTAAATTCGCGCTGCACTTATTGCCTGGAGTGCCTGCCATGCCCGGAGAACATAAACATCCCGGAAGTACTCCGTTTCCGCAATATGCTGGTTGCGTATGACATGCGCTCTTTTGGAAAGTACCGTTACAACATGCTCGAAAGAAAAGGACACTGGTTTCCCGGCGAGTTTGCATCCCATTGCACTCAATGTGGAGATTGTCTTCCACGATGCCCTGAGAACCTGGATATTCCCCGCCTTTTAAAAGAAACTCACCACAGGCTATTCAATCCCAGGCTTTGGATTAAAAATAAACTATTCGATTGGTTCGGCGGTATCTGGAAAATATTGAAACGAATCCTGAAAAAATACTGATTAAAAAACCAGATTTAAAACCCTCCCTCATCCGAATTTTTTTATCGGAAATATGCTTTTCAGGCCTATAAATAGCCTCAATCGGGAAATGTAATTTTACTTTTCCAATATAAATTTCAATTCAAAAAATTTTAAATAAAAATCTGCTTTGAAATATTGACCGTTGGGCTTTTTCCCCTTTTACTAAAAGTAACAACTATGCATCCAGCAGAAAGACTCTTTAAAAAAATTTTGCCACAACTTTAAAAAAATAATCCATTAAAAAATGTTCTCGCACACCAAAACCTCTTCAAAATTTTTTAGTGCCAAAATTCTCATTGTAGATGACGAAATTGGTAATTTAAAAGTACTGAAACGCATGCTCAACAAGGTTGGGTACCAGAATATTTTAACTGCCCAGGGTGGGCAGGAAGGCGTTGACCTTTATACAAAGGAACAGCCGGACCTGATGGTTCTCGACTTGAAAATGCCGGGTTTAAATGGCATTGAAGTGATGAGTTGTCTTAAGAAAAAGTCTCCGGTAGACAGCTACCACCCCATCCTTGCCCTCACAGCACAACAAGATGAAGAAACCCGATTGGCTGCTTTGGAAAGTGGTGCCAAGGATTTCATCGCAAAACCATTTGACCTGGCCGAAATTCTGGCCCGCATCAACAATATGCTGGAAGTCCGGATGCTGCATAATGAAATACGCGAGCAAAACAAGTCTCTGGAACAAAGGGTTCAGGAACGCGCCCAGGAATTGGAAAAAACCCGTCAGGAAGTTCTGGATCGGCTGGGGAGAGCTTCAGAATACAGGGACAATGAAACCGGTATGCACGTCATCCGCATCGGCCTGTTTACAGAAACCCTGGCTCGGGAGGTAGGGCTACCCGACAGGGAATGCGAACTGTTATTGCAGGCAAGTCCATTACACGATGTTGGTAAAATTGGCATCCCCGACGAAATTCTTCTGAAACCGGGAAAACTGAACCACGAGGAATGGGAGATCATGAAAACCCATTGCAGGATCGGGGCGGAAATTCTTTCGGGAAGCAATTCGGATCTGTTAATGAAAGCTGAAGTGATTGCCCTCAACCATCATGAACGGTGGGCTGGAAATGGTTATCCAAATGGTCTCTCAGCAGAGGAAATTCCTCTGGAAGCCCGGATCGTTTCCATCTGCGATGTATTTGATGCGTTGACCAGTAAACGCCCCCACAGAAAGCCATGGTCCCCAGAGAAGGCAATGGAAGAAATCGAATCAAAAAGCGGAAAGCTGTTTGACCCCAAACTGGTCCAGGCATTTAAAAAGTGCCTGCCAAAGCTGGCTGAAATTGCCGATCAATACTCCGATGAAAACGAGTTTTATCCTTAAGAAGCTGGGCTAGGCGGCTTCCCTGGATTTGCCCTCTGACACACCTGATTTCTCCAGAATTCGTTTGCAATCCCGCAACATTTTGAGCGCTTTTCGATAGGTGTCGTCCTTTTCAATGACCTTTTCGAAATAGGGGATAGCCTTGTCACACTGAAGTGTTTTCGCCAACATTTCAGCCATCAGGTATTGGTAAGTGATATCGTCCGGATTGACCAGCTTGTAGTGAGCCCCAAGGGCCAGAACATCGCGAGGTCTGCCCAACCCCCGGTAACTGAACATTGCGCTTTGCAGGGCCTTTTCATGCAACTGGTCCGAATCCAGAACTTTCTTCGAGAATTCAAGAGCCCGGGTGTAGTCTTCCCGCATATTATAAAACTGCGCTGTGGCCAGGAGGAGTCCCGTATCATCCGGTGATTTACTTTGTTGCTGGAGAAGTTGGATAAAAGCAATTTGTTGCAACACGGAACGCATCTGCCGGGGATCTTTGCGCGTAGCCTCCTTCAGTAACTTCTGCGCTCCCTCATATTGGCCCAATTCCATCATGTTATAACCGAGGTACAGCATCGCGGCCGGATTATCCGGTACCCTTTCCCGTACACGCCTTAATATCATCGCGCTCTTTTCATATTCTCCCAACTGATACCAGGCATGACCCAACTCGACCATAGCTTCCAGGTTTTCTGGATCCTCTTCGATGGCAGCTAACAGTCGCGCCACCTGTTCGGTCCCGGCCTGAAGGTGATAGCGAATCAGTTCGTCATTTTCCACCAGATTGATGGCCTCCAGCAGGATTTTACGATTGCCATACATCACACCCCGTTGATAAAAATCCATTGCCTTGAAATAGTCCTTAAATCGCTGGCGGTTCTCCCTATCCATGTTCCTGATTCGGGACAAAATAGTCTCGCCTGGTGTCCGGTTAAAAATCAGCCGTTCCTGGCTGGCAACACCAATGACCGGGCCTTTATCAAGATAAAACTCCAGGGAGGGGTGGTTATCCGTTATAAGACTCTGGTTTTCAGACAAGCGATGGAGGTCTTCTTCGAAAAACCAGATATTAGATAGAAGAGCCTGCGCGTTTTCGATATACAGGCTGTCGAGGGCCAGCTTGATTACCGGATCATTCATCCGTTGTTGCAGTTTTTTAAAATCAAGCTCGATAGGTTGATCAGAACCCACCAGCATGATCTCGTTGGCAACAGTTAAAAAAGCTATGGTGTGCGGGAAAACGGAAAGGAAAGTAGCAAAATTTTGATCTACTTCAGCTGCACTCTGGCTGTGAAGAGGCACCCACTGCACCATCAGTCCGCCAGGTTTCAAGCGGGCTCTGGCCATTTCGTAGTAATCCTGCGTGTACAAATTGACGGTGAATGCGGTTCTGGGGGGCGGCGGCTCACCGGTGATCACATCGTATTGCTTTCGCGTGGTCAACAGATGATTGCGCCCGTCCTGAATGATGATGTTGACTTTCGGGTTTTGGAGCACATTGTGGTTTTCCTGCCTGAACGCAGAACCCGCCTCGATCACACTTTTGGAAAGTTCCACCACATCGACCTGCCCCACACGCGGATGGAGCCCGGCGGCACCCGCAGTCTGGCCGGTACCAAAACAGATCACCAGCACTTCATCCGGGTTGTCCGACAAAAGCACAGGAACATGCGCTAATAATTTCATGTAGCGAGAGGCGATTTTGTTTGAAGCGGACATTGAAATACCGTTGGTGATCAAACGTTTTGCGTTCGGTTCCACTTGCCCCAGGGGATCCTGAAAAACGGCTACCGTATCGGTAATGCCTTCGGAAAAATGAAGGAGATGTTTAACGTCACGGTTTCCGGTACTGTCGCGCATGAAAAACCCGGTTAACATTTGATCCGGCAAAGCCAGATTCATTAAAAGAATCAAGGCTGCCATTCCAATGGTTAACACGCGGCGCATTTTGTGTGTGGCGTAGCTACCGGTGCGGAACAAAACCGGCACCATGAGGAGGTTGAGCGTGGCCACCAGAACCAGGCTGGCTTCAACGCCAAATCCGGGCAACAGGAAAAACCCGGCGACAAGAGAGCCGAGAATTGCGCCAAGAGTGTTGGCCGCGTAAATCTGCCCGGTACCGACACCAATATTTTTTTGATCACCGGCTGCCAGTTTTATCAGGATCGGAAAACTCATCCCGAGCAACAAGGTTGGTGGCAGCATCAGGGCTGCTGAATCAAAAAAATATGTAGAAAATGTGTTTAATGGTTTCTCCAGATTGTAACTGTTCCAGGGAGGAGACAAAATCTTTTGCATGTTAAATAAAGTCAACAAACTGTAAAACCCGACAAGCCCCTGAATCATAAGTAGTGGAGTCCGCAGGTTCTGCACTCGGTTCATGATTGGAACTGCCAGTCCGCTGCCGAGACTGATCCCGACTAGAAAGACAGCGAGCATAAGGCTGAATGCATACACGGTACTCGAAATACTGAACACCAGAAGCCGGGTCCACAACACCTCATAGGCCAGCGCGGTGAACCCGCAAACAAAACTGACCAACAGCCACAGTTGACTGTCTTTTGTCCATTTCAGTTTGGGAAGTGTGAGCCGTGGAAATTGAATGGTCCCGTTTTTACCCTCAGCTCTTTCCTGATACAACCGCCAGGTGCCCACCCCAATGGCAAGGTTGAGTGCCGCTGCAGCCAGAGCGGTCTCTAAAACACCAAAAGAAGCAATGAAGAAAAATCCGGTCAGCAAACAACCGGCTGCGGCTCCCAGTGTGTTCAGGGAGTAGAGCAATCCCACCTGGGTGTTCATTCGACTGTTATCGGTGACGTAATACCGGCTGATGATCGGGAGGGTGGCTCCCATCAACGCAGTGGGCAGAAAGATCAGGCCAAAAGACAGCACGGCCTTTAAACCATCCAACACCAGAGGAGACTCCGGCAACCAGTTGTGCATCCAACCATAAATAAAGTCAAACTCTGCAAACAATACGGACAACCCAGCCGCCATGATTCCGATACTGAGTTCAATAAAGGCGTAGGTCTTGAGAGCCGCCAGAGGTTCTTTGCCGGCATCCTGTTGATTTATCAAGCGGTCCATCGCATGGCCGAATACGTAGCTTCCAAATCCAAGCCCGGCCATAAAAGCAGAAAGCACCACCGAAACGGAATATACGGTGTGCCCGAATACCAGGGTCAACATCCGCGTCCAGATTATTTCGTAAACCAGGGCCGTAATCCCGGACAGGAAAAAAAACAGGTACATCAGGCGGGAAGAATGCGCTATTTCGGTTTGCCCGGGAAGCGCTTCCGACCCGGTAATTTCGTTGACTTTATCCATGGGTTTCAGTAATTTCTAGGAAGACCTACAACTATTCGGTATTCTGTTTTCAGGAGGTTCAGGACCCTCAACAGGTCCCCTATAGGCTTGTTTGTTTAAAAGATTAACATGTCCCGGGAGCCGGGGACATTATACCCTATCTCCAAATAGAGGATGTCCTCTACTCGGAGGAGATGAATTATGGAAGAAATAGACGAAAAAGCAATTGAAGAATCGGATCGCATTGATCACCCCTATGCAGACGAAAACAACGTCGAATGGACGGTTGAAGCCTGGGAGCGAGTGAAACACGCACCGGAATTCGTGCGTCCCGGTATCAGGAAGCTCATGGTCCAGCGAGCAGTAAAACGCGGCTACAAATATATCACCTCGGACTACCTCACTGAAATCCGCAACGAGTCCATGATGCTGGTTTCGAAACGGGTTAAACAATTCGGTTTCGAAGAATTGTCGATGGGCGCATTCGATGTGGCTAAACAAAAAATGTCTGAAAGTTCACGCAAGGTCGAGGTGATCGAAGAGATTGAAGATTTTCTTGCACTCAGGACAGAAAAGAAAGAAGACATCGTCGACAAGTTCAAAAACTATATGGAATCTGCGCCGACCATGGGGATGCCCTGGACCAAGGAAGCCATGGAGAAAATGGAAAAGGTCCCCCCCTTTGTACTCGGCATGGCCAAGCAGACCATTGAAGGACGCGCCCGGGAGCGCGGTGACAAAATGGTCACACCCGGAATTATCGAAGAAGTGTTCACCAACATCATGCCGGCATCTGCAAAAGAAGCCATGGGCATGGAAGTGACTGAGGAAGACAAGCAACGGGAAGCGCAGGAAGAGAACGCACCCCAGGAAGAACCGACTTTTGAGTTGCAGTGGGATGACGACGCAAAAGCCAAGGTCATGAAAATCCCGATCGCCTTCATCCGCGACATGGGCGTCAAACGTATTGAAGCTGAAGTCAAAAAAGAAAATGCGGACAGGGTGACAATGGAATTATTCGAAAAACATCGATTCACGTTTTAACAGGAGTTCACACATGACACTGCAACTTGATTGGACCATGATTTTGGGAGCATCACTCCTTGCCATCACCAGCCTGCTGATCTTCAACAGCAAACGCCAACCCGCAAAAATCAAACGGGATCATAACCGGCGCTGAATGTCTCAATCCCTGGCTTTTCCAACCGCCAGGGATTCAGTAAATTGTTCCCCCTCAGGGTTAACTCCTCCGCAACCACCTGATGGCCTTTGTGGTTCCAATGGCTGTCTATTGTCCATTTATGCCGTTGCCCTTCCCTGTTCCAGGATTCCTGAAATACCTCGGTTAAATCCAGAAACTCCAGACCAAGCCTCTCCGCTGTCTGTCGGGAATAATCATTGAACCGCGAAATGGATGTTATCGCGCCCTGCGTTTCAATCTGGGAAGGAAACCGCGCCGTGTTCATCACAAACAATAGTTTTGTTGAGGTTGGCTCCGGTTTGTCCAAAGGAAAACGGCGAATAGAACCAGGGAGGGGATTGTGACTAAAAAACTATTTTTGAGAAACTTTATCAAAGGGGTTTAATCGCAGGAAACATTTTTTGAATTTCCTGCTCACATACCGGTCGGATAATCGAGGAATACGGTCTCAACTCCAAATTGTTCTTTAAGGTGACGGCCCACTGCCTTCACACCCCCAGTCTCGGTTGCATAGTGCCCGGCAAACAGGAGCGCACAGCCTGCCTCTTCAGCTTCATGATACTGGTGGTTGGCCCCTTCTCCGGTGATATAACAATCAAGACCCGCTTCCACAGCCTGGTGAATCATGTCACCCGCCCCGCCAGTCACCAGACCGACCGTCTCCACTTCCCCCTGCCCGATCACTTTCACCGGTCCCGAAAGCTGCATCTCGAGTTTCCTGGCGATCTCCTTGACGGACTGCCTTGGAACCCGGCCTTTCAACCCGATCAACTGCCCTTCACATTCGCCAAAGGCTTCCACTTTTTCCAGACCCACCTGATCCGCGAGAGCCCGGTTATTGCCCAGTAAAGGGTGCATGTCCAGCGGCAGATGGGCTGAGTACAGGGCGATATCACCTTTAATCAGCGCTGCTAATTTCTGGTAATGCGGGCCACGTACCGATTGAAGTCCACCCCAGAACAGTCCATGATGCACAAACATCATCTGGCATCCGGCTTCCTTTGCCATTTTGATGGTAGCCAGGCAGGCATCGACGGCAAGCCCGACCTTGCGGATGGTCGCCTTGTTTTCTACTTGCAGCCCGTTGAGCGCTTTCGGATAATCCTTGATAGAATGGATTTCCAATAACCCGTCCAGGTATTGACTGATCTGGTGAATGTCCATGCCAGCCAGTATACCGGACTCCAGCTTCTGACCCAAGACACATGCTCGCGTTCATTCTTCGTAATATTGGCCAGCGTCTCATCCTGCTGGTGATCATTTCCATTCTGGCGCACACCATCGTACATCTGGCACCGGGTGAACCGAGTCTCGTCGACCCATCCAACCCCCGGATGAAAGCAGAGGACATCGAACGCATCCGCGCCGCGTTTCATCTCGATGACCCTTTGCATGTTCAATATTATTACTGGATGCGCGACCTGCTCAGCGGAGAACTGAAATCATTCAAGGACAATCAGCCTGTGCTGGAAAAAATCTGGTCCCGGTTTTTAAACTCTTTACCCTTGTTCATACTGGCAACACTCATCACATGGTGCGTTGCGTTTCCCTTTGGGATAGCCTCTGCCCTGAAACGCGGATCCACTTACGACAAAACCGGCACCTTTCTCTCCTATTTTCTGATTTCTTTTCCCGGTTTCTTCCTGTCGTCCCTGTTGATCATCTATATCGTCCAGACTTTTGATGTCCCCGTCATCAGTATGAGTACCTTTGGGTTGGAGGAAGCCAGCGCCTGGATCCGGATCAACGATCGCCTGTGGCACCTGACACTGCCCGCCATCATGACTGCCATTCTGGGGATCGCCGTGCTGTCGCGCTTTGTGCGTTCGCAGATGCAGGAGGTGGTTCATCATGATTACATTCGAACCGCACGAGCCAAGGGGCTGGATGAAGACACAGTGATTTACAAACACGCCCTGCGCAATGCCCTGCTTCCGTTCATCACCATGTTCGGATTGATGATCCCCGGTCTCATCAGCGGTTCGGTTATTTTCGAACAAATATTTGCATGGCCGGGCATGGGCAGGCTTGGTTACGATGCCATTTTGTCGCGCGATTTTCCGGTCATCCTGACCCTCAATTTAATCGCTGCCGTCCTGACACTGGTGGGGACTCTCGTTTCCGACCTTTTATATGCGCTGGCTGATCCGCGCATCAAGTTTTGAGGATGCCGACCATGGATGCAACCCTGTCTCAGGATGAACTCAAACCACACTTGACTCCAGGAGAAGAGCGCTGGGCCGTGTTCAGCCGAAATCGTTGGGCCCTGTTTAGTGGTTGGTTTCTGATTGCCCTGTTTGTCATCGCATTGCTGGGAAAAGTCCTGACGGCAGGAATGGACCCGGTGGTTGATTCCTCGACGGTACGACTCACACAGAAAATGCTGCCTCCGCTTTCACCCTATAACCCTGAAACCGTTTCAGAAGAAGATGCCCCTCTGTTCGGCATGTACCTCCTCGGCACCGATGATTTTGGCCGCGACCTGTTTGCCCGCATGCTGGAAGGGACCTTCGTTTCGCTCACTGTAGGTTTTGTCGCCGTCGGTATTTCGGTCACTGTCGGTATTTTTCTTGGTGGCCTGGCAGGTTTTTATGGACGTGTAAAACTCGGCTTCCTCACGGTCGACACGATCATCATGCGGTTTGTTGATATCATGCTCTGCTTTCCCACCTTTTTTTTAATCCTGACGGTGGTTGCCCTTTTGCCTCCCAGCATTTATAACATCATGATCGTTATCGGCCTGACAAGCTGGATGCAAACGACTCGTCTGGTGCGGGCGGATTTTCTCGCGCTGCGCGATCAGGATTTTGTTCTGGCGGCGCGTTCGCAAGCCATACCGGAATGGCGCATCATCTTTCTGCATTGTGTGCCGAACGCCATGGCGCCTGTTCTGGTCTCCGCCACTATCGGTGTTGCCACAGCGATCCTGACAGAATCCGCGCTGAGCTATCTGGGATTCGGTGTCCAGCCACCCGATGCCACCTGGGGCAATATTCTTGCCGATGGGAGGCCTCTGATATTCGACGCACCATGGCTGACATTCATTCCCGGCTTCACTATCCTGCTGGTGGTGCTGGCCTTCAATCTGTGCGGAGAAGGACTACGCGAAGCCTTCAATCCGAAACTCAGAGAGTCCCGTTAGCGCTCATTAAACTTTTTGTTTCTCTATTAATTTTATAACAGGCCGGTCGTGGGCCTCTTTTTTACAAGAGCCTCGCATTGGTCTGGAAAAAGGCACAAGGTAATTCTGAATGATAAAACTGAGTAATCTTGAAAAACGATACGGCCCAAAAATCCTGCTGAAGTCTGTCAACTTCCACTTAAGACCGGGCGATCGGGTTGGTCTCATCGGCGAAAATGGTATGGGCAAGACCACCCTGTTCCGCATCCTCACCAATAAGGAATCCTATGACGGCGGAAACGTTTCCCTGCGAAAGGGAGCTCGTATCGCTATGCTGGAACAGGAACTCAAGGATGAGGGCGGTACGGTTTTGGAGCGGGTTGTTCTGGGCGACGACCATTTTCGCAAAGTAAAAGAGGGGCTCGAGCAGTTACAGAACGATACGAAAGCACAGGAACATGATTCAGAAGCCTGGGCTCAGCGTTACGGCAACCTGCAGCATGAATTCGAACGCATGGGCGGCTACCACCGGGAAGCGACAGCCCAAACCATTCTTGCAGGCCTCGCTTTCAAAACAGACCAGATGAATCAACCGCTCGGGGAATTTTCCGGAGGCTGGAGGATGCGGGTTGAACTCGCCCGCCTTCTTCTCCAACAACCTGAAGTGTTGCTGCTGGACGAACCGACCAACCACCTCGACCTTGCCTCGGTGGTGTGGCTTGAATCTTTTTTAAAAAGTTATGAAGGCAGTCTCCTTTTGATTTCCCATGACCGTCGTTTCCTGAACAATCTGGTCACCCGCATCGCAGAACTCGACCGGGGCAACCTGACCCTCTATACCGGCAACTACGACGACTTTGAACGACTCAAGGCGGAACGCGCCGAACAACTGGAATCTCAGGCAGCCAACCAGCAAAGACGAGTGGCCGAGCTTGAACGGTTTATCGAACGCTTTCGAGCCAAGAACACCAAGGCGGCGCAAGCCAAGAGCAAGCAGAAAATCCTCGATAAGATGGAAAAAATTGAAACCACTTCCAGTTCCCGCACCGTCCGGTTCCGGTTTCCGCAACCGCCACGCATAGGTCGGATTGCACTGGACCTCGTAAAGGTTTCCAAATCATACGGAGACCTGACCGTCTATCAGGATTTTTCCATTCAACTGGAACGCGGCAGCAAAGTCGCCCTCGTCGGTGTAAATGGAGCGGGTAAATCCACTTTGATGAAACTGATGGCTGGCGTACTCCAACCCAACAAGGGTGAGGTGATCGAGGGCCACAATGTCACTCGCGCCTATTTTGCCCAGCACAATATGGAAACTCTAAAAGGAGATCGTACGGTAATCGAATCATTGGATGAAGTGGCGGGCAGCATGATGCTGACCAGAAAGCGCAGTATCCTCGGTGCGTTTTTATTCTCCGGCGACGATGTTGAAAAAAAGGTTTCCGTACTGTCTGGCGGTGAGAAAGCCAGACTGGCACTGGCTCGCCTGCTGGTTCATCCGGCACCTCTTCTGCTGGTCGACGAACCGACCAATCATCTCGATATCCGGTCCTGTGAAGTGTTGGCGGCGGCTCTTGCCGATTTCGACGGCACACTGGTCGCCATCTCACATGACCGGTTTTTCCTGGATGGCATCATTAATCAAGTGTGGGAAGTGGATGCGGGGAAAGTTCGTATCTATCACGGCAACTACACGGATTACGAGAGAGAAAAATCCAAACAGGCGGCAGCACAATCAAAGATCGATAAACAGGCCCGTGAAGCCAACAAATCAAAAGCCAAACAGGACAAACAAAGAAAACGCCGGGAAGCGGAAGAACGCAACAACCGCCACCGCAAACTGAAGCCCCTGAAAAAACGCCTGCTGGAAATCGAACCGCGACTGGAAAAGGTTCTTAAAGAAAAGGAAGATATCGAGAACAAACTCGGCGCATCCGATATCTATGACAATGAAAGAAAAGCAGACCTCAACACCCTGCTGGAAAAACAGGGGCAACTGACCAAGGAAGAACAAAAATTAATGCAGGAGTGGGACCAGTTGACCGCTGAAATCGAACCTCTCGAAGCCACGAGTTGATAGGTAAACCCTCTATCCCGCGTCTTTCAGGAAACCGGACCAGACGTAACCTTCCTTACCATCCTTTTTCACGATCACCCAGGGTTTGCCACTCAGCATAATCGTGGTTTCGCGCACCAGTTGCAGAGGTTCATCCCTCTCTGCTTTCGCAACCAGGGGAAACTTGGAACCCGGGCCGGATCGGATCGATAACATCTTTAGCCGGGTCATCACGGTTTTTCCTGTTGAGGTCTTCTGTGGTTCTGCAACGGGTTTCGGGGACTTCATAACAGGTTTCTCTGGAGCTTTGGCTTCAGGGGTTTCAACCTTCGGTTTCCGAACCTTTGCCACTTTCTCCGGCACCGTTGGTGCTGCCGGTTTCGATGGAGAAGGTATTTCCGGCTCGGCCAACTTCGGGGCACCTGGCTCTGCGGGCATTTTCACTCCCGCCGCTACTTTCTTCTCTGTAATTTCGGCAACCTGGTTTTCTATAAAAGGTCCCGATTGAAATTTTACAAAGACCGGATTCGACAAAAGCCGTCCGCCTTCCTCGGCCTCAATTTCCAGACGATAATAAACCGGTTCATTCAAATCGACTTCGAGGTCCCGCCATTTCCCCTGATAGGGCAGCGAAACCGTTTCCTGTTTTGCCAGCATCCCACTTCGAATAATATTGATTTTTGCCGCAGTTTCCTTGCCTCCTGTGGAGCTGATAGCCATGGAAATTTCCGGAAAATCGCCCGAGATCAGGGTGCCACCTGCACCCACCTGTCGTCCGCGGGTTCCGTCGGCGACAACGAACGCATCCAGAGACAACCGGCTCGATTCATTGGGTTGCGTCACCGCATACATCTGGCCGAGGCGCATGGCTTTTAAGACCGACGCCGTATCCTTGGTATCGACCTGAACCACGGTCCGTACTTCGCCCAGCTTATGTCCTTCCTGATCCTCGCAATGGTAATCGTTGGCACCGTAGCCCCAAACCGGATGTGCCCTTTGGTCGTCCAGATACTGGGTCAACGTCTGATCCCATTCCTTCCCAGGGGCGCTGGCCGGTACCGGCTTGTCATCCAGCGCCTGAAAACCGGTGTAGTTGTGAGTCAACAGCAGATCTTCGGGATGAAGAGGAGTGGACAACTGCATACTGCCTGCTTTGCGTTCACCATTGGCGGCGGGTGATTCCAGATGGTTCCAGAAAATCAAACCTCCAAGCTCATTGGCATAATCAATGGTTTCTTTATAAGGTGCGACCCCTGCATCGCCATGGTAGGCATCGAAAGGAGAGCTCCTGAAAGGATGCGCATTAAATGCCAGAACTCCCATCAACACAGCCGCTGTCATTGAAAGTCTTGGCTTCCTTTTTATGACGAACAGCACCAGGAAGAAAATAGTGCCTCCAACATATGCGAAAAAAGGCCAGTAAAATCTGGAAGCATACCTTGAGGAGGCGTTGCTGTTGAGAGCGGGCAATTGTTCATATTGATCTGGGGAATTGAGCCCGACCACCAGCAGATGCTTGTCCCAGTTGTGCGCCACCAGATTGTTGTCCAGGGGGCTGCCGGTCCAGTAATAAAACGGGGCCGTTTCCACCCCCGGTATGATGAGAACTTTTGGAAAACTTTCATTGACCTGCCGAATTTCAGCCAGGTACGTGGTCGCCCCACTTTCCAGAATCGAGGGACCGCTTTCCTTTTTTTTCAGAATTCGTTCCAGTGGTGGGAAACCATATTCCAGCGAAACCTGATCATGATCGGCAATCACCATCCCCTGGATGCCACGATGCTGGGCCAACTCAGCCAGATTCTCGATCGACAAACACCCGTCGCTGAACTTGGATTTCACATCTATCACCAGATCAAGCGGAATAGCCTGTGCTTTAACAGGCAGGATCAGCATTACGGCGACGAGTAACCCGACAATTGAAACCGGTATTTTTAACCTGGGACTGTTACGGATCATTTTTGGCGGCAGGAGATTGAATTTTTTATCGTTCGTGCAACACCGGAATGGCGCCACAAGGAATAGATCTCTATGTTAGCATTTTCTAAAGGTTGCGGCTAACAGGTTGCTGAAAAAGTCTTTATTGCGAGTTCTTCCCTGATTGTCTCATTCAAGAACGCGAATAGAGGTTCTTGAGAAGGCGTGACAAGCAGTTCTTGCAAAACCTCTCAAACTTGAAAGCCTTTATTAGGATTGGGCCTTGAAAATTGAATCGCTGTGTCATATATGGCACATTCGAATATGGTCCGGCCTAAAAAGAAAATCATTGCCGAATTAAAAAAACACTTAAAGACGAATGAGCAAAAAACCCAAAAACAAGCAAATCGGATCATCTTTCGATGATTTCCTTGGAGAGCAGGGAATTCTTGAAGAATGCGAGCACCAGGCCATTAAAGAAATTCTGGCCGATCAGGTACGCAAAGCCATGGAAGAAAACCGAATTTCCAAAACGGCCATGGCCGATCGCATGCAAACCAGTCGGCGGCAGTTGGACCGTTTACTGGACCCGGAAACGCCTAATGTGACACTTGCCACCATGGCGAAAGCCGCTCGGGCTGTTGGCCGGGAACTTCACATAGCACTGGTGTAGATTCAATATTATGGGGTCACCCATTAGCAGTATCCGTATCAAGGAATGAGCATGTCCCTTAGCTTCCAACAGACCATTCTACTGAAGTTGTTTTCTTTTAAATAAGCCGGAGTTTTTTATTACGCGTTCTGGTTCTTGTTCTGATGGATGTCGTTCCTTTCAGGAAACGCATTAGCCACCCATCTGGATCAAATCTGATGGTAAGTAAAGACCAACCCCTTCGCGAACTAACTGCCGTATCCCATTACAAAAAGTCTCAGGCAGAGCAGTATGGGTTTGCAAATCACCGCTTTTCGGATATGGCAATTCGTATGTTATAATTCAAATGGTTAAGTAGCAGCATCTATCTTTCCCATCAATGCCCAAACCCTTATGACATCCAGAATCCTGGTCGCTGACGACAGCCCCACCATCCAGAAGATTGTTGCCCTGGCATTTGAAAACGAGGACATGGAAGTGAAGGGCGCTGCAAATGGACAGGAAGCCTGGGGAATGCTGGACCAGTTTAATCCCGATATTGTGATGGCGGATGTTGAGCTTCCCGGAATTACCGGCTTTGAACTCAGCCGAAAAATCAAAAGCTCTGCGGACCATCAAAAGCGATGGGTTATTCTGCTCTCCAGCGATTTCGAAGAATTCGATGAAAAGGCGTTTGAAGCCTGCGCTGCCGAAGACCATCTTTCAAAACCTTTCAAATCTGAAGACATCGTTTCAAAGGTCCAGCAGATGTTGTCGGGTGAAGGCATCCCAAATACTTTGGACGTCGTTGAAGAAGAATCAAACACCTCGGCCAATGAATCTGCCCCATTGAACCTTTCCGCCGAAGATATGGAGGGTTACCAGGAGCCGGTTGCTTTATCAGCGGATGATATGGAAAGCCAGGCAGAGGAAGAAGCAATCGGATTGTCTCCCGATGACCTTATCGATGAACTTTTAGAAGAAACACCAGAGCGGAAAGAACCTGAAACTGAAACGGAAACCGTACCTGAACCCGAGCCGGAACCCGAACCCGTTATTGAATTGAGTGCTGAAGACATCGCCACTGAAAATGAAGAACCCATTGTCGAACCCGTGGCTTTGTCCGAGGAAGACCTCTCGGAACCTGAGGAGACCGACACCCCACCATCGGAAACTGTAGAAGATGTAGTAGAAGAAGAAACGGAAAGTGTTTACTCCTATCGACTAACTGACGATCAGATGACCGATTTTGACGAATCCAGAATGCCGCCTGATACCGTTCCGACATCGAACCCCGAGCCCGAGGCCGTTGAACCCATGGCAACTGAAACAGAGGATCCAGATCCTGCTGAAAGCCCGCCGGAGGAACAGGAAGCAGGCGACACGACTTCACCTGAGTTTATTCTGGGAGAACCGCGTCGAGATCCGGACCCTGTTGAAGACCTTGAACAGGCATTTCAATCTGTCAGCGAAGTCAATCGTGAATCAATTCAGCAGACACCTTCACCAGTAGCGGAAACCGCCTCCACCGACGCAACACCTGACCTTATCAGGGAAAGCCAGGCCTTTCTGGCTGAACAAATGGGAACGGAGCCCGCAGCAAAAACAACTAAAAAATCGCCCCCTGTTCCGCCGGGTTTTGGTGAAGAACAAATGACGGAGGCCATGGTCCAGCACGCCGCCCGGGTATTAGAGGCCGGCCTCGACCGTAACCTGAAAAAAGAGCTTTCCGGTATTTCCGAACAGGTCAACAAGGTTGTGCGGGATGTGGTTCAGGAAATGGCTCCGGACATTATCCGCGAAGTCATCCGTCAGGAAATCCAGGAAATCCGTAAAACGCACCAGACTTGAACACTGCTTATAGACAAGGGAACGTTGAATCCCCTTCGCAGCAGGGATCAGGGAAAAAAATATTTGTTTGCTGTCCGGGTAGACCGCTGTACAATGCGCCCCTGCTCAATATCGAATTGAAATAAGAATTCGCCTCTCAATTTCTAAATTCACCCAGTTAACGGTTTTAGAAATATCAGGCATTTAAAGAGTCTTCGACTCCAAGCTAAATAATCAATGATCCAGTTGGACAAACAATACAATCCGGAAAACGTCGAGGAACGGTGGATACAGTTCTGGGACGAAAAGGGTCTGGCAAAGGGAGATGAAACCCGGCCTGGCGAAACTTTTTCCATGGCGATCCCCCCGCCAAACATCACAGGCTCGCTTCATATCGGTCACGCCTTCAACAACACGCTGCAGGATATTCTGGCCCGCTGGAAACGAATGTCCGGTTTCAGCACTCTTTGGCAACCGGGTACGGACCATGCCGGAATCGCCACGCAAAACGTGGTCGAACGCCAATTAAAAGCAGAGGGTACCAACCGTCATGATATTGGACGTGAGCAATTTATTGAGCGGGTCTGGAAATGGCGCGATGAATCCGGCGGGACTATAACCAAACAACTCAGGCGAATGGGGTGCACTCTCGACTGGGAACGCGACCGCTTCACCATGGACGAGGGTTTATCAAAAGCAGTCCGTGAAGTTTTTGTCACCCTCTATGAACAGGGTCTGATCTATAAAGGCGATTACATCATCAACTGGTGTCCGCGCTGCCACACGGCCTTATCAGACCTTGAAGTCGAGCACGAAGAAAAACCGGGAAAGCTGTATCACATCCGGTACAAGTTTAAAGAAGGAGAAGGCGAACTGGTTGTCGCCACCACACGTCCGGAGACTCTGCTCGGTGATACTGCGGTTGCAGTCAACCCGGATGATGACCGGCATCAGGCTCATCACGGAAAAAGCGTTGTTCTTCCTTTGCTCAACCGTGAAATTCCGATCATTCTTGATGATTATGTCGACACCGAGTTTGGAACCGGTGCTTTGAAGGTGACCCCGGCTCATGACCCGAACGATTTTGAAATTGGGAAACGACACGAACTTCCATCCATCAATGTCATGGACATCGACGCCCGGATCAATGCCGAGGGCGGCCCTTATAAAGGGCAGGACCGGATGGAAGCACGGGACAATATTGTTAAAGATCTTGAAACCGCTGGACTGCTCGTCACAATTGAGGACCATGTTCACAAGGTCGGGCATTGCTACCGATGTCGAACAGTCGTAGAACCCTATCTATCCAAACAGTGGTTTGTGAAAACCAAACCCCTTGCAGAGCCTGCGATTGAAGCTGTCAAAAGTAAACGCATCACCATCACTCCACAGTTCTGGGAGAACACCTACTTCGACTGGATGGAAAACATCCGCGACTGGTGTATTTCCCGCCAGATCTGGTGGGGACATCAAATTCCAGCATGGCACTGTAAACAATGCGACCAATTTACCGTCACGCGTGAAGACCCGACTGCTTGCAGCGGCTGTGGTTCAAAAGAAATCACCCGTGAAACAGATGTTCTCGACACGTGGTTCAGTTCCGCCTTGTGGCCCTTTTCCACCCTTGGCTGGCCCGACCAGACGGAATCCCTCAAAAAGTTTTACCCGACTACCGTGATGTGCACGGGATTCGACATCCTGTTTTTCTGGGTAGCCCGGATGATCATGATGGGTTTGAAATTCATGGACGACATCCCCTTCGAGCATGTTTATATCCACGCACTGATCCGGGATGCAGAGGGTGCCAAGATGAGCAAGACCAAGGGAAACGTAATTGATCCTTTGGTGATGATGGAGCGCTACGGTACCGATGCCCTCCGATTCACACTGGCTGCCTTTGCTGCACAGGGTCGTGATATCAAACTGGCTGAAGACCGTATTGATGGGTATCGAAATTTTTGCAACAAACTCTGGAACGCCTCACGGTTCGCATTCATGAATCTGGAAGGCTACAACGGGACCTGCGCCCTGGAAAAATCCGATAATTGGACATTGGCTGATCGCTGGATCCTGAGTCGTCTCAATGCCACTGTTCATGAAGTTGATCGCACCTTGACCCAGTTCAAATTCAATGAAGCCGCTCATGCGATCTACAAGTTTATCTGGAACGAGTTTTGCGACTGGTACATTGAGCTTTCTAAATCCCGATTGCTCTCCGATGGTCCTGAAAAACGCATTGCACAAAATGTTCTGATCCATGTGTTGGAAGCCAGCTTGAAACTGCTGCATCCCTTCATGCCGTTCATCACTGAAGAGATCTGGCAAAAGCTTCCAGCAGAGGGCGACAGCATCATGATCGCCCCATATCCGGTGCCTGACCTGAATGCAACTTCTGCCGAGGCGGAATCCCGGATGAATATTTTGATGGCTGTGATTAATGGAGTTCGGAATATTCGAGGCGAAATGAATCTGAGTCCGAAACAGAAACTGAATGTAACTGTTCAATGCGAAAACCCGGACACTATTTCGGAGATTGAAAAATCTGCACGCTATATCAAGGAGTTAGCCAGGGTTGAGGAACTCCACCTGGGTGCCGACAAGGAAAAACCAAAGGTTGCGGCCACCTTTGTTGATGGTAACCTGCAAGGGCATGTCGACCTTGAAGGGTTGATGGATTTTGAGGAAGAAAAGAAACGCCTAGAAAAAGAGTTGAAAAAAATCGAAAAAGACTTCATAAATATTAGTAAGAAACTATCGAACCCGGAGTTCATTAAAAAGGCACCTCCCGAAGTTATTGAGAAAGACCGAAAGCGACAGGATTCACTGTCCGAGAAGCGAGCCAAACTCCAAACACATTTAGAAACGATTGAACAGGCAATTTCCTCACTGTCCTGAGTGACGTTATTCCAACCTATCGAAATTGAAATTGCCGCAGATTATCCGGGGCGCCAAAAGATGGCTATGACCCACGGACCTTTTGGCCGGCAGGTAGCCGACTAATCAAATTAGCTTACTAAACCTGAGGGAACAGAAATCCTGCTCGTATTTTCACCTCTTGCGTGTAAGCCGCCCGAAAAGGGCCAAATTGCCCAGAAGCAAAAGATTGCAGGGCACCTGAAAAAATTAATTTTGACAACGAGTTCTCCTGTAGATTTCAGGAGAAAGCGCGTTGCCAGTAATGAAAGTTTTGAATTATCTGAGACTCTTTTAAAAATGGTTTTCTTAATTTAATGAGCACTTCAACAGAACCCCTTACTCGAGATCAGGTCCGGGAACAAAACACGTGGGACCTGGATGGGTTGTACGCTTCCTCCCAGGCATGGGAAGCAGACCTGAGTTCCCTGGACTCACAGCTTAAGGATTATGCTGCCTACCAGGGAACCCTTGGAGAATCCGCAGCCAACCTCAAGGCTTGCCTTGAATTCGATATGAACTATTCCCGCATCCTGGACAAGGTATACACCTTTGCTCATTTACGGTCCGATGAAGACAAGACCAATGCGTTGCAACAGGGCAACCTGGAAAAATCAATGACGCTTCTCACCAGGTATCAACAGGCCCGAAGCTTCATAATGTCGGAAATCATGGCCATACCTGAAGATACCATCTCATCCTATCTTCAAGATCCAGAGCTTGAATTCTACCGTTTGTACCTTGAACGGCAATTACGATATCGAGAACACACCTTGTCGACAAAAGAAGAAGCGCTTCTGGCAGGTGCTTCTGAAATTGGCCGTACCCCTGGAAATGTCTTCAGCATGCTCGACAATGCCGACATGACTTTCGACAGCATCAAGGATGAGGATGGAAGCGATATCACCATCACTCATGGAAATTTCATGAGCCTGCTCCAACGGCAGGATCGTGCCGTTCGCAAAAATGCTTTTGAAACGTTCTACCAATCGTACGATTCCCATCGTCACACGCTGGCCAGCCTGCTCGGCGGAAGCCTCAAAAAGGATACCTTTTTTACCCACGCCCGAAATTTCAAGACTTCCCGTGAGCGAGCCCTGTTTGGAGAGGATATTCCGGTATCGGTTTATGATAATCTGATCGAAGCCGTTCACCGCAAACTATCGCCCTTGTATCGATATTTTGAATTGAGAAAACGCGTTCTTGATCTTGACGAACTTCATACCTATGACACCCATGTATCGCTGGTAAAAGATTGCCAATGGAATATGCCTTTTGAGGAAGCAGTCGATGAAATCACTGCGGCCCTCCATCCGCTGGGTGGAGAATACGGGGCTATCGTTCGTCAGGGTTTACTTGATGACCGCTGGGTCGACCGTTACGAAAACTCCGGCAAACGCAGTGGTGCCTACTCCTCGGGTTGTTATGATTCAAACCCGTTTATCCTGATGAATTATGTGGACGACAATATCAACAGCGTGTACACGCTGGCGCACGAAGCGGGTCACTCGATGCACTCACATTTTTCGAGGACCCACCAGACTTACCTGTATGCGGATTACACTGTTTTCGTAGCAGAAGTTGCCTCAACGTTTAATGAGGCCCTGTTGACCCGGCACCTCCTGAGCCAGGACATCAGTAAAGATATGCGCATCTATCTTGTCTGCCGGGAAATCGATAATTTCCGCGGAACACTCATCCGGCAAACCATGTTTGCGGAATTCGAATATCAAATTTATGCCGCGGCAGAAGCGGGGCAACCGCTTACCGCCGATGCCTTTCAGGAGCTTTACCATCAATTGCTGGAGCGGTATTTTGGACCGGGTGTGAAGCTGGACCCTCAGCTTGACCTGGAATGTTTCCGCATCCCGCATTTTTATTTCGGGTTTTATGTCTATAAGTACGCGACGGGAATTTCCGCTGCTTACGCCCTGGCCCAAAGGGTCCTGGATGGCGGAGCTGCGGAACAGGAAGCCTACCTGAACTTCCTCAAAAGCGGTGGGTCAAAATTTCCCATCGATCTTTTAAAAGACGCCGGTGTCGATATGAGCACACCGGATCCCGTCGAAACGGCGCTGGACACATTCACCGGACTGGTCGATCAGTTGGAAACGCTGCTCAATTGACACTGTCCCAACCATGCATTATCCACGTCGAGTTTTTTAACCCCCACGTATAAAGGATCGCGTTTTGAAAAAGCCATCTCATTCCAACAATGGCCGCCGCAGGTCTCACCAACCCCGTAAACCGCAGAACCGTACTGCGAATCCACCCACACAGCAAAACCGGCACCGGAGTCAGAACGGTTCACAAAACAAACAAGCGACTGAAATGTGGATGAAACCCACTTCAGACACATTGACGTCCCATATTCCCATGGGGAGTAAACCGGGACAACGCGAAAACAGCAACCAGAACCAGAACAGCCGCCGCCCGGGTCAGGGACAAAGCAACGGTCGGTCGCGTCCGGGACAACAACAGAACCGGTTTGGAGGATCGCGCAATTCTTCGAATGAACGCCAGTTCAAAAGCAAACCGTACACACCGCCTCCTGCCCCTTCTGCTTCACCTGCTAATGGAAACGGAAATGGGTCAGCTCCCGCAGAAAAAACTCCGGCAGCTAAAACCAGTCACAGCAATTCTCTTCCTGAAGTGGCTCCCGATATTCCACGTCCAGCAGGACTCAAAAGGCTCACAGCAGACATCGAACCTTTTGAACTGTTCTGTGCTTATCATCTGGGCATCACGCAAGACCGGGGCTACAAGCCATCTAACATTAATGAAGTTGCCAGACGTTTTCGCACGGACCCCGCCACAATAAAACAGGCTCTCAAGGAGTACAGCATGGATCCTGCGGCTCTCATGGACCGTGATTTTGACATGGCTCTGGGACAACTGGATATCCAGGTTGCGCCTGAAGGAGTCGACCGCAAGGAACTGGCAAAAAACATTTACCAGGAGTTTCTTGAGTCTGAGGTCATCAAACGGGATTGGGGAAAAATTCTGGAGGAAGACCGCAAAGAGAATCAGAAAATTTTCAAGGACTGAATAAAATATATAACTGTCAGGTTGCTTTAAAAAGATAGCCTTACTAGTTCAAATCACCTTTATTGGTTTCGGGAGCACTGTCTTCCTTTCGGGAAAACTTGAGCGCTTCTGCCATGATAGAATTTTGCAGCCGGTGCGCCCGGCCGTTGGAACACTTTAAACCGTTCATCAAAATTGAAAAGGCGAAAGCCTCACCGTCCTGGGATTGGAAAAACCCTGACAGACTGCTGACGTGATTGAGCGTCCCGGTCTTGGCGCGTATTGTCTGCGCCCTGCTGTTTCGAACCATGCGGTCTTCTACGGTTCCATCGAGCCCCATGATTGCCATGGCCGATACAAATTCAGGAAACACCGACCAGTCCCCATGGACATCTTTCAACACAGCAATCAACTGTTCCGGCGACAACCGGTTCTGTCGGGAAAGGCCGGAACCGTCTGAAATGGAAAATGCATTTTCTGCAAATCCCAGCGACTTCAAATAATCCCGTACCAGTTGCACTCCTTTCTTGGTTGTGCCCGGGGCACCAAATTCCCGTGCAGCAAGGGTCCGGACAATCTGCTCTGCAATAAAGTTATTGCTGTACTTGTTCAATCCCTGAAGAATATCTGAAAATGGCAGGCTCTTGTGCTCGTGCAGCTCCAGAGCCCCTTGAGGTACCGTACCCACCTTCACCTTCCCGGTTACCTCCACACCCGCCTGACCCAGCATTTTTTTAAAAACGGCGCCTGTGTATTCAAGTGGGTGGGTGATGTTCAGGTAATACGTTTTGCGTCCAACGTTCAGAGGTATGGAACCGGAGACGGTGACCACATCCTGCCCACCCTGATGATGACGGTTCACAATAAGTCGTCCACGCCGAGCCTTTTTTTTGGTAACGGCAGAAACTTCAAGCCGGGTATAGGGAGTGGACGGATCTATCACCACAACAGGAGCATCTCCCGACCTTTTTCCCGGAGCAATGTGTACGGCGATTGTATTGAAGTTGAAGGACAGGGCGCTGAGCGGAGCGAGATAAGCTTCCGGCCCGTTGTAACCTTTCCAACTGGCCACCTTGAGACCTCCTCCAAAATAGGATCCATCCATGATGAGGTCCCCTTCTATTTTATCCAGCGGCAGGTTCTTAATTTCATTGACCAATAGCCACATGCGTTCTGTAACCAGAAAGGGGTCCCCAAATCCTTTAAGAAACATATCCCCCTTGAGCGTGTTTTTGGAAATCGGGGCGGTGCCATACACTTTGGTGGGGAAATAATAGTCCGGTCCCAGTTTGCGCAAAGCCGCCGCGGTTGTCACCATCTTCATATTCGAGGCGGGAACAAACAACTGGCTGGAGTTTTTTTCGTAGAGGGTTTTGTTTGAGGTGAGGGATACGATCTTCACTCCGGCACGCGCTCTTCGGGAACACCGGTGGGAAAACAGGTCATCGATTTTCTTCCTGAATTTACTGGCGGAAGGGCTGTCGTCGAGTGGCTGCGCGAGGAGGAGACCGGGTACCAGCATTAAAATCAACACCAGAAGGCCCGTCACCTTATGCAATACGGGGCGTCTCATTAACTACGAGTGTACAAATTCACAGCCTCCAATTCAAATCTGATTTTACAAGGATTCCTCTGCGGTTCTTATCAGGTTCAGTTGACTTGACGGTTTCCACGCGGTTGGTATAGTGTCACTTTCAATACTAAAACCCCTTTTCCTTAGTAGGAGCGGACAATGGAATTCGATGTGGTGGGAATCGGAAATGCGCTGGTCGATATTGAGGTCCGCGTTGAAGACGATTTTATCGAGTCACTGGGAGTGGTTAAAGGTGGCATGACCCTGTCAACAGTGGACGATCAGAAAAAAATCCTGAAGGCTGTGACCGACAAACCCAAAAAAGTTTCCTCCGGCGGCTCGGCTGCGAACACGGTGCACGGCATCGGCGCTATGGGAGCCAAAGGCTATTACCTGGGACGGGTAGCAGACGACGATTATGGACGACATTACACAGAAGACATGCGGACCTGTGGCGTTGGGTTTCCTGGTCCCGATGGAGCCCCCGATGGAACCGGCACCTGTGTAGTACTGATCACCCCCGACTCAGAACGCACCATGTTCACCCACCTGGGTATTTCTTCCCAACTGCATCCGGACAACGTCGATGAGGCTATCATCGACAAGTGCGGCACGGTCTACATTGAAGGCTATTTGTGGACGGGAGAAGAAACAAAACAGGCAGCGGAAAAAATGGCCGATATCGCAAAAAAAGCAAGCGTTCCGGTTTCTTTTACCCTGAGCGACGCGTTCATCGCCAACAGTTACCGCGACGCTCTAATCGACTTCATCCGTTGGAAAGTCGATATCCTGTTCTGCAACGATGTGGAAGCCTGCGCCATGTTCCAGACGGACGACACCGAATACGCCTTCCAGCAACTCAGGGGAATGGTCGATACCCTGTTTCTCACGCGGGGTAAAGAAGGGGCCTGGGCATCCAATCTGGAAAATGAAAAAGTGGTTATTGGTTCGTTCCCAGTCGACGCGGTCGACACCACTGGTGCAGGCGATTTGTTTGCCGGCGGTGCACTTTTTGGCCTCGCCCGTTTCCTGCCTTTAAAAGATGCGGCAATTCTCGGTTCCTACTGTGCAGCCCAGGTGGTTCGACACATGGGTGCCCGTCTGCCATCCAGCGCCATTGCTTCAGTCGAGCACATCCTCAACCGTTACCCCGGCCCCTGAACAGGGAAACAATGGCGTTAATACCTGATTCACTTTCATCCCAACCTGGATCAGGCCAAGTCATACGAAAAACTATTTCGGAGGCTTATGGGTCAGATGAAAATCTGTCCAGGCTGCACAGTGACTCAGTGCATAGGCCTCAAATCCCATCATCCTGGGTTTCCATACCGGTTTTAACCGGTTATAACAATCCCGCGCCACCGCCTGGTGATAGGAATCGACAATGACCAGCGGGTCACGGGACTTTGTGGAACCTGCCGCTTCCTGAAAACGAACTGATTTCATGGCGCTGACATTTGCTTTGCGCGAGTCATAATAATATCGCAACAGTTGGCGCAGCTCATCTTTGGTTCCCGTACGCGGCCCCCGCCCCGAAAGCCAGGCGGAAAATTCCAGTTTCGATGCCCGCTGCACACCCAGGACCTGACCATAAAGATCCACCGTCTCAAAGCGAGGACCCGGAAGAGCCCGGGCCCCACCAATACCTGCAAACATCATCACATTTTCCTTTGGTAGATGGATGATGGTGTTGCCAAAGCCATGGCCGCGCCCCGGATAGATCAAATCGATTTTTTTACCACCAAAATTCAGTGTGTAGTTCTTTCGAAATGCCAGTAGCGGGACGGGCCGGGCAGTATCCTGATATCGCCTCAACAGGTACTGTGCTGATTCATGGGCAATAATCTGGGAGCCCTCTGCAAACAAGTGCGCATCCCCTATCCGGTCGAGGCCTGCACTGGAGTAAATCAGGAATTTCACCGGCAACTTCGTCACGGAAGCAATTGCCTTTTGTATGAGCGGACCTGCCCCCCGCACCGGGTCGGCGAGTATCACACCACCCGTTGTAACCATAAACAGAGTGTTGTAATGTCCAGTTGAAAAAAAATAGACATCATCCGCAAGTTTTTTTAAAAAATAACCTGAAGCAGGTAGCGCAGGCAACATTTCAACATACCCATCGCTCACTACGGGGGCACCAGACACAGTAGTTCCGCTCATCGAACCAGTTGGCGAGGTTGTAGAAGGGATGCCAGTGCCCGGTTGTTGGCCGGGAGGGGTATTACAGGCGCTCAAAAAAAGAAGTAAACCTGCCAAAAGACAGGGGATGATGGATTTGGTACACTGGGTTCCCCTCTCGCCGATATAGGCGTAGAACCCTTTTTGCTCAGGAGGTCTCATGAAAAACCTCTGGCGTTTTGGTTGTGTCGCCGCTTTGCTATTGGTTTGCATAGGTTGTGGCTCGTTTGGGAAAGACTTTGATTCGGACATGGTCAAGGAGATCAAGAACAGGCAAACTTCTAAAACGGAAATCCTCAACTGGTTCGGAGTGCCTTTCAAGGAAGGCAATGAAAACGGACTGGAAATGTGGACTTACCAATACGATCAATATTCCATGGGAAAATCAAATTCCAAGGACCTCGTTATTTTGTTTGATAAAACCGGCCTGGTCAAGGCTTACCGTTTCACATCCAGTTTTGACAAGGAATAATAAAGCCTTTAATGACACCACACCGCTTTCGCCTGCTGGCTTACGATTTTGATGGCACCCTGGTTGACACCAAGGAAGATATTGCACTTTCGGTCAATCTCGCTTTACAAGAACTCGGTCTCCAGGTGCGGGAGCAAGAGGAAATTTATTCCTTCGTCGGCCACGGTGTGTTCAACCTGATGAAAAAGGCACTCGGGGAATCCAACCGGTGTGATATCGACTTTGCTGTTGATGTTTTCCGCAAACACTACCGTGTCCATGTGTTGGACCGTACGAAGTTTTACCCGGATTGCGAACCCATCCTTGATCATTTCAATTCAAAGCTGCAGGCCATCGTCTCCAACAAACCGGTGGAGTTTGTTGAACTGATTCTAGCTGGTCTCAACCGGCGGGACAGCTTCATCAGTGTTTACGGAGGGGACAGTGTTGAAAATAAAAAACCCGATCCTGAAATGGTGGTTCATCTCCTCAAAAAGCACGACATACTTTCGAAAGACGCGCTCATCATTGGAGACAGTCCTCAGGATATAGAGGCCGGGCGTCGTGCCGGGGTGGCCACCTGCGGCGTGACCTGGGGCTTAAGACCGCGTTTCGAGATCGAAAATGCCCGCCCGGATTTTCTTATTCACAATATAAATGAACTGAAGCAACTGGTGATTTAAAAACTGCGCCCCAAGATTGACAAGTCCCAGGCTTGCCCCTACAATTGTCCGATCGAATGAATCCCAACGAAATCAAAAACTTCCACCTGATCGCCGTGTGCGGCACTGGTATGGCCTCTCTGGCAGGGCTGCTCAAGCAGGCCGGTCACAATGTTGCCGGATCGGACGCCAACATCTACCCGCCCATGAGTACCCTTTTGCAGGATTTGAATATCCCGGTAAAACCCGGCTACAAGGCCGGGAATATCACTTCCGACATCGACATAGCGGTCATCGGTAACGCGGTCTCAAAAAACAACGAAGAAGTGCAAGCGGTCCAACAGCAAAACATCCGTTACCTCTCTTTTCCTGAAACCCTGTCACAGTTTTTTCTTGAAGGAAAAAAATCCCTGGTGGTCACTGGCACTCATGGCAAAACGACCACCACCTCACTACTGGCCTGGACTCTTTATCACGCTAAACGCGATCCCGGTTTTATGGTGGGCGGCTGGCTCAAAAATTTTGACAGCAACCACCGCTATGGAAATGGCGAACACTTCGTCGTTGAAGGCGATGAATACGATACGGCTTTTTTCGACAAGGGTCCGAAATTCCTGCACTATCAGCCCCACGCAGCCATAATGACCGGCATCGAGTTTGACCATGCTGATATTTTTGACAACCTGGACCAGATCAAGGACGCCTTCTTAAAGTTTATCGCCATCATCGATCCTGACGGATTTTTACTGGTGGCCCACGGCGACCAGAACGTTCAGGATGTGATCGGCAATGCCCCCTGCAATATTGAAACCTACGGATTTTCAAAAGATGCTGACTGGGCGATAGCAGATTATCAATGGAACCGCGGTACAGGCAGCTTTAACCTTCTTCACAAGGGCGAAAAAGCAGGTGAGTTTTCTTTGCCCATGACGGGCCGACAGAACGCGTTAAATTCAGCTGCTGTCGCTGCACTGTGCCTGCGACTCGGGCTGAAGGCTGAAGAAATTGCAGCCGCTTTCAAAAATTTTGAAGGCATCAAACGCCGGCAGGAAGTGGTCGGGATAGAAAATGAGATTACGGTCATTGACGATTTTGCACATCACCCCACTGCTATCGACCTGACTCTGGCAGGAATAAAAGAGGCCTGGCCCGAGGGCCGCCTCTGGGCTGTATTCGAGCCTCGTTCAGCCACCTCGCGCCGCAACGTATTTCAGGAGGCTCTCCCTAAAAGTTTCGGGCCTGCCGACCGGGTAGTGATCGCCGCCCCGTTTGCCTCAGAAAAAGTCCCGGAGGAGGAACGGCTCGATCCCCAGGCCCTGGTGAATTCAATCAGGTCCCTTGGCAAGGAAGCCTGGCACATTCCGGATGTTCAAGCCATCGTCGATCATCTTGGCCGCGAATGCCGACCAGGGGATGTCGTCATGATCATGTCGTCCGGCGGATTCGACGGAATCCACCGACGCCTGCTTGAACTTTTGAAAAAGGTGAGTGGACAATGACCCCGTTCGGCCAACTCAAACTGGAAGTGATGGCACGTGGTGTGATTCCCGACGAAGGAGTACGCCGGGCCGCTGTCCAGGGTATTGAGGGATCTGCGGAGTTAAAAGAAATCTCCTTTGTATTAGCCGAAGATCTTTTTGTTTCCTCCCACATTGGGAATGTCGGTGGCGATGCTTTCCCCTTGAGTTGGCAAAACGATCACCCGGTTTTATACGCGCACGACAAACAGCACAGTGTTAGTCTGTTGCCGCGTCCCAGGTTTTTCCGACAGCTTCAAACTCCTTCCGGTGCCGTAACGGGAGATATCAGCATAGACGGCTATTGCCTCAATATTTATATCAAGGCCCTCCCGCAGGAGAAAAAACTAAGTCGCGCGGAAAGCCAGGTGTTGTCCTGGGTACGATCCGCATTCGATGAAGGTTCCGCTTGCTTCATCCAGATCAATATGGACTACTGCGAATCAGCAGACCGTGGGTTCCACTTTCTGGAACCTCTGGTTCGAGCCATCAAGAAAAACTTCCGCACTTTTGTTGCCCTCCGCGGCTTTGCACCAGAAGACCTCACGGGTCTGGATCGTGTCTACGCTTCCGGTGTTGATGTCCTGATTTTGCCTCTTGAAGGGTTTTCCCGATCCGCGCAACTGGAAGAAATCATGCCATCCGAACACGGTCACCGGGCACTGGAATATGCGGCGGGTGTGTTCCCCCAGGGCTCTGTCATGACCGAATTAAATTACGATGCGAGCAAACTGGACCTGCTGTACAACAAGATCGATTTACTCACTCAAAAAAATATTCTGCCTCTGATGATCCTGCCAACGGATGGAATAACGGGAGACGATTTCGAGTCGTTCCGGGATGTGGTGGATCAACTGGAACAATCGGCCGCCCGACAGCGACTCCCTTTAAAATGGCTGTTTCCTTCCGTGCGCCACGCTTCCGCTCTGGATGCCAGTTTTTATACGGACGCTCCGGCAAAAGCAAAACTGGCCCTTCGGCCAATTTATAAATCGACCCTGGGTAAAACCGCATCGGAAGGCTTTGCCGCCCTGCGGCGTGCACTTCGCGTCAAAAACATCAGCGACTCTTACGAATCCTCAGGCCTCTGATCCTCCTGTAAGGGTTTCTTCCGCCAGACGACAGATCCTTATATAGTGCAAGGTTTCTGTTTTACCCCTGCTCCCTTTTTGCTAGGCTGAACTCATGGATTTTGTACCAAGACAACCCATTCCAGAAACCGCTCCCGTGGTGGAACGCATTCCCGAGGTTCCTTTCACAGGACTCCAGACCCTGTGGCTGCAGGTCGGAGGCACGCTCTGCAACCTGTCGTGCAACCATTGTTTCATCAGCTGCCATCCTGAAAACCACAACATTCCCATGATGACTCTCGGCAAGGTTCGGGCTCATCTGGAAGAAGCAAAGGCTCAAGGTGTGCAGGACATTTACATCACTGGCGGAGAAGTGTTCCTGAATCCCCAGATCATGGAAATCCTGGAAGCCATTCTGGAATACGGACCCTGCCACGCACTCACCAACGGCACCACCCTGAACAAAAAACGGGTAGAACAACTTAAAGAGATTCAAGCCCGCAGCCGCCATCCGCTCCACTTCAGAGTCAGCCTGGACAGTCTGGACGAAAAAGAAAACGATTCCGTGCGTGGTGAAAACTCATTTCGACAGGCCACCGAAGGTATCCGCAATTTGTCGGCGGCCGGATTTCCCACTCATTTGACACTGGTGAGGAGCTGGGATGAAGACGATGACCCGATCATGGAAAAGAAAACGCTGCAGTTTTTGAGCGATCTGGGTGCCCCCAACGGCCAGGCAAAATTCCTGCCAGGGTTCCTGATGGGTGAGCTGGAAAAAACAGCACGTGAATACCATGCGCATGAACGGGTAACCGAAGCCTGTTTCGAAAACTGGCCGATTACCAACCTCCAATGTTCGTCTTCCCGCATGGCAACTGAAGATGGCGTGTATGTATGTCCGATTCTGGTGGAAGAACCTTCCGCACGAATGGGAGCCAATATCAGCGACACTTTACGACCCTATCCCCTGAGCCATTCCGCGTGTTACACCTGCCGGATTTCCGGCATGTCCTGTAAAAGTTAAGCGGACATCCCTCCATTGCGGTAGCGTTATCCCCGTGATAGCATGTGTTTTATATCCAGCGCATTCCAACTCCAGTCTGTCCCAGACACAACTAAATTTACGAGATCATGATATGGCATTGATGCATTCCAATATGGCTCCTCTTGGAACCACAGCACACGATTTCAATCTTCCCGACCCGGATGGCAAACGTTACACTCTTGAAGATTTCAAGGACGCGAAAATCCTTGTTGTGATATTCATGTGCAATCATTGTCCATACGTCAAAGCAATACTGGACCGCCTGGTCTCTTTAGCGCGTCATTTTGAAAATTCCGGAGTTCAGTTTGTCGGGATCAATCCCAACGATGCCGAAAAATATCCAGACGATTCGCCCGAGTGCATGAAGCAACTCGCCGAAGAAAAAGGAATGACCTTCCCCTACCTGATCGATGACTCACAGGAAGTGGCGCGGCAATACGATGCAGTTTGCACACCTGATTTTTTTGTCTATGATCAGGATCGCAAGCTGGCCTACCGTGGGCGACTGGATGACAACTGGCAGGAACCTGAAAAAGTTACTAGTGAAGAACTGAAAGCTGCATTGAAAGAGCTGGTCGCGGGCCGTCCCGCTCCGGAAAAACAAACACCATCCATGGGCTGTTCAATCAAATGGAAATAAAACCACCACCGCCACCACGCGTCAAAGGTCCTGGGAAAATATGGTTCCTGCTGGCCGCGATCATTGTCATCGCGCTGATCTCTGCCGACCAGATCATCGAATTCTATTTCGACCTGCTCTGGTTCGAACAATACGGGTTTCTCTCCGTCATATGGACCATGCTGGGGGCGCAAACAGGACTTGGCCTCCTCGCCGGAAGCGCTTTTTTCATCATCACCTATGGAACGCTGAAAACCACCTATAAAAAATCGGCGCACCTTCCAGTCGTGTTATCGGACCGTGTGCGCCGCGATGCACCGTTTTTACAGCTCATGGCAGACAATCTGAAACCGCTGGTGCTGTTTATTCCCCTGGTACTCGCCATCATGACGGGACTGATTTTTGCGCAGCAATGGGATGTGGTCATGAAGTTTCTGAACCAGGTCCCGTTCGGCAAAAGCGATCCCATCTTTGAAAAGGATTATTCCTTTTACCTGTTCACACTACCACTCTGGTCGATGGCAAAAGGACTGGCCTGGCAGGCATTTGTTGTGATCGCCATTGGTATGACCCTGATACATTTCTTCAAGCAACACATCACGTTCACCACGAACGGAATCGTCACCTACCCTGAAGGCCGCCGTGCCTTGTCCTGGCTGTTTTTCTTCGGCTTTCTGTTTTTTGCGATGGACGTGTACATGAGACGGTTTGGACTGGTAGTCGATGGACGTACCAGTGTCGTAACCGGAGTCAGTTATGCCAATGATTATGGTCGACTGCCCGCGATGGGCCTCGCCATCATCATGAGCCTGATCGGGGCCGTGGTCAGTGTTCTAAATCGAAACAGTACCAGCCTGCGTCGCCCTATATACATCCTGATCGGTACCATCGTGGTTTTGGTTGGCGGAAACGGTTATTCCAACTTGTTACAAAAGTTCGTTGTCGATCCAAACGAACTCATCAAGGAAACTCCCTACATCGAACATTCCATCGCCGGAACACGCATCGGGTATGGGCTGGATCAGGTAGAAGAAAATGTGCTCACCGGTTCAAACAGCCTCAGCCGGGAAAGCATCGAACGCAACGATGTCACCATAGAAAATATCCGCCTTTGGGATCAGGAACCCCTGCTCGACACGCTCGGACAGATCCAGGAAATCCGCACCTATTACCAGTTCCAGTCAGTGGACAACGACCGCTACACTATTAACGGACGTTACCAGCAGACTCTTTTGTCACCGCGTGAACTGCTTTCGACCAATCTACCCAACCGGACCTGGATCAACGAGCACCTCACCTTCACCCACGGTTACGGTGTCTCCCTCAGCCCGGTGAATCTGATGAGCCCACAGGGCCTTCCTGTGCTGCACATCAAGGACATTCCGCCGAGATCGAGCGTTGACCTGCAGGTGACTCGTCCGGAAATTTATTATGGCGAACTGTCCAACGACCACGTGTTCGTCAATACGGGCACCAAGGAATTTGATTACCCGGAAGGGGAGAAAAACGTTTACAAAAATTACGAAGGGTCGGGAGGCGTTGAAATCGGCTCCTGGTTCCGCAAGTTGCTGTTGGCGGCGCGTTTCAAAACAATGAAAATACTGTTCTCTGAGGACATCAAAAATGACAGTCGACTCCTGTTCTACCGAAACATCAAGGAACGTGTCAGCAAAATAGCGCCCTTCCTCAAATACGACGGCGACCCCTATATGGTGATCACCGATGCGGGACGGCTGGTGTGGATGGTCGATGCCTATACGGTGAGTGACCGGTTACCCTACTCCGTCCGCGTGCGAGACACAGACATGCTCGGCGGCACCGCCAATTACATTCGAAACTCCGTCAAGGTCACCGTCGATGCCTATGAAGGCACCATCACGTATTACGTAGCCGACGAAAAAGACCCGATCATCCAGACCTACCGGCAGGTATTTCCGAAAATGTTTCGCGAACTGAAAGACATGCCGGCAGATTTACGAAGTCACATCCGTTATCCATCGGACCTGTTCTCCCTGCAAACGCTTGTTTACACGCAGTACCACATGAAAACCCCGCAGGTGTTTTACAACAAGGAAGATGAATGGGATATCCCGGAAATCGACGCCAAGAAAATGCAGCCGTATTACACCATCATGAAACTGCCGGGGAAAGAGAAAGAAGAGTACATCCTGATGCTGCCCTTCACGCCCAAGGGCAAGCAGAACATGGCGGCCTGGATGGTGGCCCGAAGCGACGGCGCGGATTACGGCAAACTCGTGCTCTACACATTCCCCAAACAGAAACTGATTTACGGTCCCAGCCAGATTGTGGCGCGTATCAACCAGGAAGCCGAAATCTCACGCCAGATCAGCATGTGGGACCAGCGTGGATCGCAGGTAATCCAGGGCAACCTGCTGGTGATCCCGATTGAAGAATCACTGATCTTTGTGAGACCGCTTTACCTGAAAGCAGACACCGGCAAGATTCCCGAACTCAAACGGGTCATTGTCGGGTATGAAAACAAGATCGCTATGGAACAGACGCTGGAAAAAGCCCTGGCCAAAATATTTGAAGGGATACAATTAAAATCGCCGACCATCGCACCCGATTCTGGAACCTCTTCCATGCCTTCTGATGTGGGAGTTGACGGTGTAGTGCTGAGTCAGGCCGATTACGAAAAGATCAAAACGTTCTTTGACCGCGCCGTGTCATCACAGAAAAAAATCGATGCAGCGGTGAGCGGTTACCAGCAAGACCTCGACGCGTTAGGCCAGGCGTTGAGTGCCGCCAAACCCGTTAAACCCACTCCCCCTGCTCCAGCGACAGAACCAATCGCTACAGAGTCTTCCCCCGCCAAAGTTCAGTAAGAAATCAGCGAAACAAAAAAATCCAAGGCGAGATTCTTCACTACACTTTGTTTCGCTCAGAATGACAAGATGGTGATGGTTCCTCCTGATTTTAAGAATCAGTGAGCCGTTCTGAAAAATTTCCAACAATGGTTTTTAAACTCTAGATCCGACGAATGCATGTCATTCTGAGAAGCCGCAAGGCGACGAAGAATCTCGCCTTGGATTTTGACCTCAATCATTTTTGAATGCATCTACCCTTCGTCATTGCTTTGAAACTCACGAGATAGGTTGACAGGTTTTGGTCGTATTGAACCTTTTTAACCGGAGGTCGTGATGACACCTGAAGAACGAGATATTAGTCGAAAACTGAGAGTTTTAGCCCACGCCAGGGAAACTAAAAACGTTTCTAAAACCTGCCGCTATTTTGGGATTTCAAGGACCACTTTCTATGAGTGGAAACGAGCCTATGAAGAAAGGGGAGAGCCTGGCCTGATCAATCGAAGCCCAGGACCTTCCTATGGAAATGCGCCGCACCTATACCCGGATGAGGTTTATGAAAAAATCCTTTACCTTCGCAAGACCTATCACATGGGTCCGCAACGAATCGTCTGGTATCTGGAACGCTATCATGACATCCGGATTTCCTCAGGAGCCGCCCGTAACACCCTCCTGCGGCATGGTTTAATCAAACTACCCCAGAATGCCAGAAAGCGATCGGTTGTTACCAAGCGGTATGAGAAACAAGTCCCCGGCCATCATGTTCAGGTCTGAAGGTTGCCAGTAATTGACTAACAGTTGATCATTTTTGAAAAGAAAGTGGTCATTGGCCCTTGATTGGGTAAATTGTAAGTGTCTAACGCTTACAAACTTACTCGACAAGGAGAATCCAATGACCACCAGGAACAAGGTAGCACGAAGAAAACTGTCCATGCTAGAGCTGGCAGGTGAACTGGGTAACGTCAGCAAAGCCTGCAAGATTATGGGGTATTCCCGCACCCAGTTCTACGAGATTCGCAGGAACTACCAGACCTATGGAGCCGATGGGTTGATTGACCGTCTGCCCGGTGCCAAAAGTCCTCATCCCAACCGGGTTTCTGAAACAGTAGAACAGGCGGTTCTCGATTATTCCCTGAAACATCCTTCCCATGGATGTCTTAGAGTTGCCCAGGACCTGGTCCTTACAGGAATCAACGTTTCCTCGGGCGGCGTCCGGGGTGTGTGGAGCCGTCACAACCTCTTGCAGAAACATCAACGATTCCTGAGGCTGGAACAATCGATCAAGAGCAAGAAGATCGACCTGACCGAAGATCAGATACGCGCGTTAGAAAGGTTCAGTCCGGAGTTCCGTGAACGCCATATCGAAACCCGGCACACCGGTGACCTGGTGGCGGTGGACACCTTCATGGTCGGAACCTTGAAAGGCGTAGGCCGTGTGTACCTGCAAAGTGTCATCGATTGCTACAGCCGATACGCCTGGGGAAGGCTCTACACCAGCAAGTTGCCGATCACCGCAGTCCAGACGCTTAACAACGAGGTACTCCCGTTCTTTGAATCTCACGATGCCAGGATCGCGACCATCTTGAGTGACAACGGCAGAGAGTTTTGTGGACGAAAAGACCGCCACCCTTACGAACTGTTTTTGCAGTTAGAACAGATCGAACACCGCACCACAAAAGTCCGTCGCCCCCAAAGTAACGGCTTTGTCGAACGTCTCCATCGAACACTACTCGATGAACACTTCCGGATCATGGGTAGAAAGAAATGGTACGAGTCTGTCGACGAAATGCAGAAGGACCTCGACACCTACTTCATCCACTACAACACCAAGCGTCCTCATCAGGGCAGAAATATGAACGGCAGGACACCGGAAACAGTCTTCAAGGAAGGTCTTCCAAAACCAGATAAAATACAGGAGCAAAAACAAAAAAAGACAGCTAAAATAGCCGCATAAATCACATACCCAACAAGGGCCACTGTTCGGCAAATACTAGCTTTGTACATTCAGCGCATCGTAATCAAACGTCTCGGTGAGAGGATCGCTGTTACCATCAAGTTGACGGTGGTCACGACGCTCTGTTTCTTAATAGAAGAATGTAATACTAGTGGATGATCCTTTTATCAATTGCGCTGGTGAAATAGTATAAATTGCAATGAGGATGGTCCAGTTTCGCTATTGCACCATCTTCAATAGCATGTTCAAAATCTATTTTAAGTTTTTCTTTGTCTTGATATTCGGGATATTTTTCAGGACAACTTTCTATATATTGACCAAGACGCCAAAGATCAAATCCATCGTAGCGCCCTTCCGGTCCGAAGTCGAAATTTATTTCATGATCGGGAAAAATTAAAAAACATCCAATCCCATGAAATTGATACTCAACCTGATTCGATAACTTTCCCTGATGAGGGATCATTTTTTCTCTCCAAGCTTTTAAGGGGCGAGTATCCCCAATTTTATCCTTGAATAATTCAATCCCTACTTCTACTTGCTTTAGATAGTCGTCAATAAGGGTTTTTAAACTTATTTCAATCACCTTGTAAGCCTCCCCTTCCTATCTCTCAATCTATCAAAGCCCACGTTTTTCGCTGAATCTAGGACATCGTCAATGTTATTAAAACTACTATTGTGTCCTGCAATATCATCAATCACATTTATTTTTACACCAGTTCCGGTCCTGCGCGCTGCAGCAGCTCGATGGTGCCCATCAATAATAAATTTTTGGCCATTGTGCTCTACAACATCAATACCTTCACCCACAAACCCATCTTTACGCATACTTTCAGCTAGTGCATTTACATCTTTTGACGATTTATTCCCTTGAAGAGCATGAGTCCGATGCAAGGTATTTACATCTATTAATCCAGTGGTATCATCCCCGATTCCTCCACCTTTTCCAAAGCGGAGAATACCTTTGCCCAGCCCACCCAGAAACCTTAAGAATTTTAACTCTATGCCTTGTGGAGTGAATTCACTGCCAATTTCAACTCCTCATACTATTTTATCAAAAGTTGAGCAACCCTTACATTTCAGACCTAAGAAATCATCGTCAAATGGATTTGGTGCTTCCCCACCTTCAGCATATATGTCAAATAACGGTTGCTCGTTATAGATACCTCTTCCAGTTGCAAAAATCCCTCCGCCTCTTAGAGAACCGAATCGGCCGCCTGGAATGAAAACACTATTTCCATTTACTTCCTGAGCAGAACCAACAGCAAACAATCCATTTGTAGAAAATTGCGCCTGCTGGATTGTAGTGATGTTCGTTCCTTGAAGACCATTAAATTCGAAACCAAATCCTCCAAAATCAATTCCACCTACTGAGAAGTCACTTCCAAACAGAAAATCGTACAGGGAGCCAAAAGCCGCACCCTGAGTATACTGGGAATTAATCGCTAAAATAGTTGTCCCCAACATAAACCCGCTCGGGTCGGTGAAGGACAGGGGATTGTTGTTGATGTAGGTGTAGCGGTTGAAGGATTGCAGGTTTTCAGGGAACTGCACGAACGGATCGGCGGAGAGGAAGCGACCGAGGATCGGATCCTGCACGCGACCATTCATGTGAATCAATCCCACATGATCGAGATGCTCGTGGCCGGTGAAACCGCGCTGTGTGGTCGCGGGGGATGTAACGGATGCACCGTAGTCCACCCAATCCGTGTTGTTACGCCTTCTGCCGTGCGCGTCGTAAGACAATTCATCCACAGCGACGCCCGCATCATCCGTGATCACCACCACAGAACCCAGATGATCCCGGTGCAGGTAGAACGTGCCGACTGGCGTTGTGCTATTGCCAATGACCTCCGTCGTCTTGTAAATGGCAACGGTGCCACCACTGCCCGGCAAATAATGCGTGTGGGTGAAGGTCGTTACGCCCGGATCGATCTCTTTCTCGTACAAACTACCCGCGTAATGGATTTCACGCCCCGCTCCGTCTTTCTGATAAACCCTGGCCCGGTCTGCTCCATAATCAAAAGTAGAGGCATTGGTCGTGTTCGAATTTATATAGATGGGCTTATCAAAGGAATTGCATTTATCGGTTGAATTCGCGGCAAACCTTCAACCTAAATGCAATTAAGGACTTTGCCTTATACAAACTGTGTTATCGTTCGATCAGTGAACCATAAATTGTTTTTGTTTTGGGGTCGGTAAAAAAAAATAAATGCTTAGAGTTTAAATCAAATGTATGAATTTTAATTTTTTCATCCGAAAGCTTGGGTAGTAAATTTATTAATTCCGAAAAGCCATCATAGTCATTCCCTGCCGTTTCAAATCTTCTCGTGTAAATTTCTGTCACATATCTCCCTGATAACCCAGTCGTCACCTCATAATTTTCAATTTCTTTTAAATTGTTTAAATTAGGCAAGCTTGAGGTTTCAGAAAGTAGTTTTATTAATCGTTTTTTATCAAGAAATTTCATGGTTTTGTAACTTTTGCTCCTCTAAAACCACCCCTTATTAATACTTCTGCTTCATTAAATTTATCAGGTGATGTGGTTAACCCAGAACGAGGAATTCGTTTTTCAAGTACCACCCCATCCCGACCAGAAAAGCGTTTTGCAACGTTTCGGTTTGTGGACGCGATCAGCTCTTCGCTGGTCGGGGTGTCGATACCATATAAATAAAGGGGTCAAATCTTTATTTGACTATATATTCAAAGTTTATACTCGTTTGCACAAAATAGAATAAAAACAGGCCTCAGCATAGGGATTGAGTACAGCTCAAGAAACCGGCTTTGGAACTTCTTCTTCGGGCACGACGGTCTCTCCGCCGAATAAGGGCAACTGGGTGGTCTGCGGTTCCTGATCCGATTTCACCGGATAGTCGCCGCTGAAACACGCAGTGCAGAAATGATCGTTGTCATCTTCCATCACCTCCAGCATACGGTTGAGGTCGAGGTACTCCAGCGTATCCGCCGTGAGGAATTTTCGCGTTTCTTCCAGGTTGTGGCTGGACGCGATCAGCTCTTCGCTGGTCGGGGTGTCGATACCATAAAAACAGGGGAACAGGCTGGGCGGTGAGCTGATGCGCACATGCACTTCGGTCGCCCCGGCTTCCCGCATCATCTTCACTATCTTGCGGCTGGTGGTGCCGCGCACAATCGAATCATCGATGATGATCACCCGTTTGCCCGCGATCAATTCCCTCACCGCATTCAGTTTGACCCGGACTCCAAAATGGCGGATTTGCGACTGCGGTTCGATGAACGTGCGCCCCACATAATGGTTGCGGATCAACGCCATCTCGAACGGTATGCCCGAAGCTTCGGCGTAACCGAGCGCCGACAGGTTGCCGGAGTCTGGGACCGGCACCACGATATCCGCGTCTACCGGTGCCTGTTCCGAGAGCGTCTTGCCCATCCGCTTGCGCACGTTGTAGACGTACTCACCAAACAGGACGCTGTCCGGTCGTGCAAAATAGATATGTTCAAAAATACATTTTTTGGGTTCCACACTTGGAAAGGGGAAGTAGGAGGTGACCCCCTTATCATTAATCAGCAGCATTTCACCGGGCTCCACCTCACGAATATATTTCGCACCGATGAGATCCATGACACAGGACTCTGACGATACCACCGGAGCTCCGTCAATTTCTCCCAGTACCAGCGGACGAAACCCGTGCGGATCGCGCGCGGCAACGATTTCATTCTCGGACATCAGCACCAGCGAATACGCACCCTGCACCTTACTGAGCGCTTCGATAACGCGCTCAACAAAATCTTCTGCGTGAGACCTGGCAATGAGATGGAGGACTACTTCACTGTCGTTGGTCGACTGGAAAATAGACCCCTCTTCCACCAGTTGTTCGCGAATCCCGTCGGCATTGACCAGGTTTCCGTTGTGGGCCAGGGCCAGTGATCCGTGCGAATATTTGATCACGCAGGGCTGTGCGTTTTTTACGTGGCTCTCCCCGGCTGTGGAGTAACGGTTGTGGCCGATCGCCATATTGCCCGGCAACCGTTCCAGACATTGTTGCGTGAAAACGTCTGCGACCAGTCCCATCCCCACTTCAACATTGACATTTCCCTTATCGACAGAAGCAATACCCGCACTTTCCTGTCCGCGGTGCTGTAAGGAATAAAGCCCAAGGTACGCCAGGTTGGCCGCCTCGGAGTTGCCGTAGATACCGACCACACCGCACTCGTCGTGAAATTTGTCCGAATCAGCCAACACGGTTCGCGTACTCCTCCAGAGATGAGGTCCACACACGGTTCAATTCGTTAATCGCCTCGTCCACCACAACAGCCCCATTCAGTTGCAACTTTAATTGGGAGCCGCCCACCGTTCCGATCACTTTGAAGGGCACTCCGGCTTCACTTGCCCGTTTATTCAACTGGCCTTCCTCATCCGGGGAAAACGACACCACAATACGAGACTGCGTTTCCCCAAACCACAAGGCATCCGGACGCAAGGTGGATTCCATTTCTACATCAGCACCAACAGGACTGCCGTTAGCGGACATACAGGATTCCGCCAGTGCTACCGCCAGGCCGCCTTCAGCACAATCGTGTGCTGATTTAAGGAACCCGTTTCTGATCCAGTCCAGGCACAGGTTCTGAACACTTTTTTCGATAGCCTGATCCAGTTGGGGCGGTTTGCCTCTCACTTCGGAAGTGACCAGTTTCAGATATTCACTGCCACCCAGCTCTTCCAGACTCTGCCCGATTAAGCCAATCCGGTCACCTGCTCGCTTAAAACCCTGTGTACAGTGCCGGTCGATGTTATCGATCAGCCCCACCACTGCAATGGTTGGGGTCGGATAGATGGCTTCGCCCTTGGTTTCATTATAGAGACTGACATTCCCGCTGACTACCGGAATGTCGTTGAAACGGCACCAATCGCCCAGCCCGCGCACCGCCTGCTCGAACTGCCACATGATCTCAGGATTCTCAGGATTGCCAAAATTAAGGCAATTCGATACACCAATAGGTTCTGCACCGGAACACACCACGTTTCGGCAGGCTTCCGCAGCAGCGATCTGTCCACCGGTGAAAGCGTCCAGATACCCGTAGCGGCTGTTGCAATCGACCGAGATGGCCAGCCCTTTTTTCGTATCTGGAACGCGCAGAACGGCGGCATCCGATCCCGGCAACACGCACGTGTTGAGGCGCACCATATGGTCGTATTGTTGAAAAACAAACCCCTTGTGGGCGATGGTCGGCGAAGCCAGTAATCGTTTCAGCATGGCTCCCGTCTCTGGAATTTCGATAGACGTGATATCGAGCTCCTGAAGGTCATCAAGACCCGCTGGTCGTTTTGTCGGGCGGTTGACTGCCAATCCACCTTCCACGACCGCCTTGACTGGGAGGTCCAGCACCGTTTTTCCATGATGAGAGATGGTCATGCGGTCGCCTTCGACAACACGACCGATCACTTCGGCATCCAGGTCCCATTTGCGGAAGGTGGTGAGGGCGTCATCTTCACGCCCCGCCTTGACCACAAACAGCATACGTTCCTGCGATTCCGACAACATCACTTCGTAAGCGTTCATCCCTTCTTCGCGCATGGGCACATCGTCAATACTCATCTCCAGCCCGAGACCGGCGCGGTCTGCCATTTCAAAGGCCGATGAAGTGAGACCCGCCGCACCCATGTCCTGCACACCAATGATCCAGTCCTCTTTCATACTTTCGAGGCAGGCCTCGAGCAGCAGCTTTTCAGTGAAAGGATCGCCAACCTGAACGGTCGGTCGCTTTTCTTCGGTCTTGTCGTCAAACTCGGCGGAGGCCATGGAAGCGCCGTGAATCCCGTCGCGTCCGGTTTTTGACCCGACATAAACCACCGCGTTGCCCACACCAGATGCGTTGCCGAGGAAAATCCGGTCGGCCTGCGCCAGGCCCAGGCAGAAGGCGTTGACCAGGATGTTGCCGTTGTAACAGGCATCGAAATAGATTTCACCGCCGACGGTGGGAACGCCGATGCAATTGCCGTAGCCGGCAATACCACTGACCACTCCGTTTAACAGGTACCGTGTTTTCGGATGAGAAGGTTCGCCAAAACGCAGGGAATTGAGGAGGGCGATTGGCCGTGCACCCATCGTAAAAATATCGCGCAGGATTCCACCGACTCCCGTGGCCGCGCCCTGATAGGGCTCGATGAATGAAGGATGGTTGTGACTTTCGATCTTGAACACAACGGCCTGCCCATCCCCGATATCAACAACACCTGCGTTTTCACCGGGACCCTGAATGACACGCGGACCCTCGGTAGGCAGGGTTTTGAGATGTGGCTTGGAACTTTTATAGCTGCAGTGCTCGCTCCACATGGCGGAGAACACCCCGAGTTCCACCCAGTTCGGTTCGCGTCCGATAAGCTCGACGATACGTTTGTATTCTTCTCGACTCAGGTTGTGCTCGTCGAGGAGAGCGTCCGTGATTTCAGGGCAGGCGGTGGGGTCCATGGATTGACTCATACGATTGCGAGCAGGGAGTCGAACAGTTTACGTCCGTCTGAACCAGGAAGCGCGGGATCGGCGGCACGTTCAGGGTGAGGCATCAGGCCCATGACGTTTTTTGTTTCGTTCACGATACCGGCAATATTTCCAACAGAACCGTTGGGGTTTCCCGCATCGTTGACCTGCCCGGAATCATCACAATAGCGCAGGACAACCTGACCGTTGTCTTCCAGTTGTTTTAACGTATCTGCGTCGGCGAAATAGTTTCCATCGGCGTGGGCGATCGGGAGAGACAGGACGTCTCCTTTGGAGCAGGCGGCTGTGAACGGAGTCGCTTCGTTTTCCACTCGAACGTTCAGGAATTTGCAGATAAACCGCTGCGACCGGTTACGCATGAGGGCACCGGGGAGAAGTCCCGACTCGGTCAGCACCTGGAATCCGTTACAGATACCCAGCACCTTGCCACCCCGCCCGGCAAATTCAGATATCGCTTTCATGATGGGAGAATAACAGGCGATGGAACCGGCTCTCAGGTAATCGCCATAGGAAAATCCACCGGGCAACACCAGCAGGTCGAGTCCCTCGAGACTTTTGTCCTTGTGCCACACCCACCGGGTATCCCATCCCATGATGTGCTTGAGGATGTGATAGCAATCGTGGTCACAGTTGGAACCGGGGAACACCACAACACCGCACTTCATATCGCCACCGCAGATTCCTATGGTTGTCAGGGTTCCAGATTGAATCGGTAGGATTCGATAACCGTGTTGGCCAGAAGCCGGTCACACATTTCGCGGACCCGGGTTTCTGCTTCTTCTGTGCTCACCCCGTCGAGTTTCAGCTCGAGGTATTTCCCGACACTGACCTCCTGGACTTCACCAAAACCCAGGTCACCCAACGCATGGTGAACCGCCTTACCCTGTGGGTCTAAAACACCGTTCTTCAAGGTTACGTGTATTTTTGCGAGCATGGGGATAGGGCTGGGGACGGGGGAAACGTTTCGAAATTGTTCGGCAACTTTAGCATAGAACCGGGGTTAATGCATCCGACATTTAATCCCAAGATTTTTTCTGGACTCACCCCCTCCTTAACAAAGGGGGGTACGGAGGAGGCTGTTTTCCTGACCCCTCTCACACCCTTCTCTTGCGAGGGGAGGGACAAACTAAACCGCAAAGGTTTCTGCATATTTTTTCCTCAAAAATATTTTGGGTTGTGACAAAAGACACCCTTTTCTATGCAGCCCAGTTCTGTTATTGTTTCAACCATGCAAAATCGATGGAATGATCAGGAAGCGCAAGCTAATATTGAAAAATACAAGGCCGAGGGAGAAGACCTCGCGTTACGGGTGTATACATCCCGACTGATCGGTGCCGACCCGGCACTGGTCCTCCATGGCGGCGGCAATACCTCTGTAAAGTCGGTCACAAAAGACCGTCTGGGTAACGAGGTTGAGGTTTTATACGTCAAAGGCAGTGGTTGGGATCTCGACACGCTGGAACCCCCAGGGCTTCCAGGAGTTAAACTCGAATACCTGAAAAAACTGAGGGCGCTCGATGAGCTTTCGGATGAAGCGATGGTCAACGACCAGCGCACCAACCTGCTCGATGCCAAATCGCCCAATCCTTCAGTGGAAACGCTGTTGCACGCGTTCCTGCCGCAAAAATTCGTCGATCATTCGCATGCCGATGCAATCCTCACTCTGGCCAACCAGCCGGATGCGGAGAAAGTCTGCCAGGAAGTTTTTGGCGGAGAGCTCGGAATTGTTTCCTACATCATGCCCGGCTTCCTGCTTGCCAAAGCGGCCGCTGAAGCTTATGAGGCCAACCCCAACGTCAAAGGGCTGGTACTGATCAATCACGGGCTGTTCACCTTTGGGGATAACGCGAAAGAAAGCTACGACCGGCATATTGAAGCGGTCACCAAAGCGGAAAACTACATCAAAAGCCATTCCCAAAAATCGTTGACTCCAAAGAGCAATGTCAGTGTTGGATCACCGGACGAAATCCTGGAAGCCATTGCTCCTCTGATCCGCGGACTATTCCACGAACGCACCGGGGCACATTGGCTGGTTCACCACAGGGAATCAGAGTTGGCCCGTGAATTTGCTTCCAGTGAAGAATGCGCCACCTGGTCACAGATCGGAACGGCCACACCGGATCATGTCATCCGTACCAAACAGAAGCCTTTGCTGCTGGACCTGAAAAATACTGAAGACGTGGAAGCGCTGAGAAAAGAAATTGAAACCGCGCTGGAAAGTTTTATTGAGGATTACCACGGTTACTTTAAGAAAAACGTAGACGCCAAAGGTGTGGATAAAAAGGAACTGGATCCGTTGCCAAGAGTGTTGCTGGTTTCGGGGCTAGGACTGGTCACCGTTGGCAAGACCCAGAAGGAAACTCGCATCTCCGCTGACCTTTACGAACACACCATTGAGATTCTGCGCGATTCGTTCTCGGTTAACGCCTACCAGCCACTGGGCGACGATGATCTGTTCGACATGGAATACTGGTCGCTGGAGCAGGCCAAGCTGGGCAAGGCCAAACCTCCTGCGCTTCAGGGGCGCGTTGTTTATGTCACCGGTGCCGGTTCCGGAATAGGTCGCGCCACGGCTGAAACGTTTGCGAAGCAGGGAGCCAATCTGTATCTGGTCGACATTGATGAAGAGCGATTGAAAGTAGCGGCGGAACACATCAAAAAGGTCGCGGGAAGTCCTGTCTGTTATGAAGCGGTAAATGCTGCGGACGAAACCGCTGTCAGAAACTCCTTTGCCAATATGATTAAAAAACTGGGCGGGGTGGATATCATCATCTCTAACGCAGGCAATGCAGTGCAGGGTCGGATGGGAGACATTGACTCCAAATCATTGCGCGCCAGTTTTGACCTGAATTTTTTCGCACATCAAACGGCGGCGCAGGAAGCGGTCAACATATTCCTGAAACAGAATTATGGCGGGGTTCTCCTGTTCAACGCATCAAAAGCCGCGTTCAATCCAGGAAAGGCCTTCGGCCCCTATGCGCTACCCAAAGCCGCAGTGGTGGCCCTGACCAAACAGTACGCACTCGACTACGGCAATGATGGAATTCGCTCGAACGCGATCAACGCAGACCGCATTCGTACCAGCATGTTCACCCCGGATTTTATCGAACAGCGTGCTACGGCGCGCGGACTCACCCCCGATGCCTACTTCAGCGACAATCTGCTGGGCCAGGAAGTGCTCGATACCGATGTCGCACTGGCCTTTTTACATCTGGCGTTATCAGAGAAAACCACCGGCAGTGTTCTCACCGTCGACGGGGGCAACATCGCCGCCAGCCCGAGATAGCTTTACCTGCATTCAATATTTTTCTGGAAAGCAATATTTCCAGCTAAAGGTTCCACCCTTTTTCAGCACAAAATTTCAATAGCGCCGGCAGTAAAGTAATCGATGCCAACAGGCAACTGCCGACTCCGAGTGTCAGCACGAGCCCCAGGCTGTACACGCCCATATGGTCTGCGGCCATCAGGCTGCCGAAACCAATCATCGTCGTTAAAGAACTCAACACCACCGCCTGCCCCGTACTTTTTGACAACACGATGTTATCAGCTCCAGGGTTTTCGCGGTAACGGTGCAGGATGTGCACCCCGTTGACCACACCGATGCCAATGATCAAAGGCAGGATCACCAGATTGGCCATATTGAAGCGGACATCAAAAATTTCCATAAACCCTACGGTCCAGAAAGAGCCAACCAGTGTGGGGATGAGCACCAGCAAGGTGGAGGCCACACTGCGCAGGGACCACAGCAGATAAATGATGATCGCGATCATGGCGTAGATCCCGCCCTGGATATAACCGTTGATCATCAACCGGCTCGACTCAAACATATGGACTGCGTTGCCGGTCACTTCAGGGTCGATGGCCCGCATTTCTTTCAGGAACTGCTCCATCTGAGGTCGTTCCCAGATGTTGATTCCAGGATATACCAGCAATAAATGTTTTCCATTTTTCCCGATAAAACGTTTGCGCAGAAGATCCGGCATCGAATCCAGATGAATGCGTTCCGGTTTTAACGATTTGTTGAGGTCGCTCACCACCTTGCGATAATCTTCGAAAAGCGTTTTGGAGAAACCTGCCATTCGCTCAGTCGCGGTTGCAGGATCCAACGTATCCAGCTCCTTTCGGATTTCCTCAACCAACTTTGACGCTTCGAATACGTCATCGCGTTTGCCGCTCTTTTCTTTTTTGCGTAGTTTGAAACGGATGTTTTTGATCGTGGACTTCAGCTCTTCCAGGGAAAACTCTTCATCATTTTTTGCGACTGCGAATTCCGGTAACTCCTCAGCAATTTCCCGGATCATTTTTATTTTTTCGTCTTGTTTTTTGGGAAGTGCGGTGAAGATGCTGTCGATCTTTCCGACTGAGGGGAGCTTTCGAATGGCTTCGTATTTTTTACGGGATTCGTCTTCGCTGTCGGAAACCACCGCCACGTACCAGGTCGCGCGTTTGGCGTTCTCGATAATTTTAAGTTCCCATTCAACCGCTTCTGTTCCCTTGGCCTGCAGGTTGAGCAGGTTGTAATCAAAACTGAGACCAAGCGTGCGCCACACCGCCCAGGCGATCATGATCACCGACACAAAAATGATCATTTTGTAACGGTTAAAAATACCGAGCAGCAGTTTTTCTTTTTGCGGCTGGGCCTGCGGCATGGTGTATTGCAAAGAACGCCACCGTTCTTCCAGGCAGACCAGCGCCGGAAGCAGAAGAACCATACTGAGCCAGCACAATAAAATCCCTCCGGCGGCAATCACTCCAAGCTCCGCAATGCCGATGAATTTGGTGAACGCCATCGAACCGAACGCGATCGCTGTGGTGATGGCTCCCGTCAGGTTGCCTCGTCCTGTCCCTCGAAGGGTAGCCAACATGGAAGCGTGGACATCTGCACCCTGCCTGCGTTCTTCACGGTATCGCTCCAAAATATGGATGCCAAAATCGATTCCAAGACCAATCAGAATGGTGGTGAACACCACGGACATGATATTGAGATGACCCACTGAAAGGGTGGTGTAACCCATCGACCAGCCCAGCGCGATCAGCAAAGACACAACCGCAAGCAGGGGTTTGACCATTCCTCGAAAAGCGATGATGAACAGAAGCGCCACACCCGCCAGGGCAATCTTGGAGGCCAGCTCGACATCGTTTCGGGTGGTGTACATTTCATCGGATGAAATCACATCGCTACCGGTCAACCCGACCTTGATATCGGGATGACGTTCATGCACGTCACGGATGACTCCCCGGATCGATTCGATTGCATCCTTTGATCCTGTGAAATCATTCTGCGTTTCTTTTGGACTGAGCAGAACAAACAGCAGGTTCCCGTTTTCAGAAACAAGATACCCTTCATCCTGCAATGACTCCTGGCGGTCGGTCAGAAAAGATCTCCACGGAGATTTATAAAGGGCTTCGCCTTTAAGATGGGCGTTGATCTGTTTGAAAATGGAGATGAGCAGGCTAAGGTCTGCCGTGTCATCGACCTCATCCGATTCTTCATCGTCACCGGTACCCAGAAAATCGGTCAGCAGGGAGTCGACCATCCCTTCCGATATTCCTTTGTTGATATTGACCAGAACCGAGTTCAGTCCGGGGGTCGTATTCACCTCTTGTAAAAAATCCTGATGTTCCTTGAGTTTCTGGGTCAGGTCTTCCAGGCCCTCGAAGTCCATAAATAACAGGGCCCGACTTTTGAAATAGCTGGTGTCTACTTTGTAGAAAATTTCGTGGAAGCTGGACCGGAATTTCTCCAGTTCCTTGACGAGGTCGATGGCGAAGGCCTTCATCGGGTCCTGCTTTTCGCTCTCGACAACGATGATCATCCCGTCAAAGTCTTCAAACTCTTCGCGGTATTTTTTATAGAGGATGTCGTAAGGCAGGTCCCGCGAAATAAGGTCCGAACGTTTGGTTTTAAACGTCAGCTGTTCTGCAGTGTACCAAATGGCGAGTCCGGCTATGACACACGAGAACAAAACAACCCACAGTGTGTATTGACGCGCTAGGGTCTCAAAAGATCGGAAAACTTTATCCAACAGGTTTGATTTCTGGGAAGGAGGAGGAATCTGGGGAGTTCCGGGCTTTGTTACCACTTAAGGGGACCTCTAACCATTCTGCAGTGTTATTGAGGAAGCACGCAAGGTACACTCGATGGCTTCCCAAAGTCAATTCCAGAGGGACCAGAAAAGGACGAAAAACAAAAGGGAAGGAAACCCGAATCAGCAAACAATGCTTGCCGGGTTAACAAGAAACATCCTTGAACCCGGGGGTCGAATAAATGTTTAGAAGGAATACCCGACCGTAAATAGATGGGCATTCAATCCGATGTTGGGCCTTTCAATACCGGAGTTTGACAAATGGTACAACCGGTAACCGACAGAGATCGACTTGTTATCTTCAAGAAAATACTCGATTCCGCCCCCAACATTAAGGATAAATTCGAAATCAGTACTGATTTCAATTGCACCGTCATCAAAATCCCCATAGGAAAAACCGGCACCAACAATAATGGTCGGTGCCCAACGCCGGGTTGGCCCCAGAAATTTATACTCGACCTGCACAGGAACAAAACCGAATTGTACGGCAGGTGCTGTATCAGTAGTCGTCAGGGTGGCCGCCCCCGTCACAGGATTCCGAATCACACGGGTTGAATCTGAAACACTGAAAATGGCGCCAGCCTCAGCTACCCAGTACAAGGCACCTCGGTAGAAAGAATCCCCGATAACCCCGGTGAGATTATACTTGAAATGAGGAAACAGGTAGAGAAAGTCTATATTAGTTCGATCCGGAGCCCCAAAATTTGTTGAAGGCAAATCGATTGTATAGCCAAACCCTCCATTAATCCCCCATTGGGTTGTGCCTCTTCCAAAACGGGATTCAAAAGCTCCCATTCCAGATTTCCCCCGCCTGGTTTTTCCAGAAGCCTTTTGGGCCACTTGATCCGGGCTATGCCGTTTGGATCGCCATTTTTTCCTGTCAGAGGCATCCACTTGACCGGCTGTGAGCAACAGAACGCAAAGAGTAAGGGAAATTGCAATAATTCCTGATTTCATCGGGGAAATGCTCCTCAAATTATTTTATGTGGCCTCAAATACTCCCGTTTTTTCGCAATGGAAACGATCGGGAATTTGACATACGTCTCGCTAGCAAAAAAACCCAGGTTTTTGAGAGATTCTGCATGGCCAAAATAATGTAATCGCCGATTGTAACATAACGTCAATACCTTGTTAAACATTTAAATTCATTTGGACTACGGGTTTTGGGATGTTAAGATTCTGACCCGAATAGGTAGCGGGACCAAGGTCTTAAATTCAAGCTTGAATACAGGCTATTTTGTAAAAAAATCCCTCCCAAACTGGTTAAGATTGAAACGTTAGGGCAGCCGGTTGCATCCTAACTTCCGAACCGCCTGATATTGACGGCACAGCCAGGGGAGGTTTTGGAACCCGTACCGGGAAACCCATTTCCCCAAAGGAAATTACGGAATGCCGACAAAGGAAGAGAAGGCTCTAGACGACCGTCTGGTCAAGGAGATGAAAGAAGGCAAACTGGAAGCATTTGACCAGATTGCTCTACTTTACCAGCGAAAAATTTACGCTCTGGCGTTCAATCTGACGCGGAACCAGATGGATGCCCAGGACGTGGCTCAGGAGGTGCTTCTGAGCATTTTTAAGAAAATTCATACGTTCCAGGGTAAATCCGCATTTTCAAGCTGGGTTTACCGGATCACCCTCAACGCTTCTTACATGAAGCTGAGGACTAAGAAAAAAGACCAGTTCGTTTCGCTGGACGATATGCTGCCTTCGTTCAACAACAGCGGATTCCAGCAAGAAAAGTTGCTCGACTGGTCAGACAGCACGGACTCATTACTGTTCTCCAACGAAACCAAGGAGATCATCGAAAAAGCCGTTGCCCAGTTGCCGGAGAAGGAAAAAGTTGTGTTTTTGTTGCGAGACGTGGAAGGACTCTCGACAGAGAAAGTCGGTGAGATTCTTGAACTGTCAATACCAGCAGTAAAGTCGCGCCTGCATCGTGCACGATTATTCTTAAGGAAAAAATTGTCGGGCTATTTTGAAGAGTTCGATACGCGGGGAGCAAAAAAATGATTTGTTGCCGGGAATGTCTGGAACTACTTAACGATTACATTGATGGGTCTTTGGATCCCGAGGTCAAAGAGTCTCTCGAAGAACATCTTAAAGACTGTCCTCCGTGCATTGCCTTTTTGAACACCTACAAATCCACTACCGAGATTACCAGCAAGACTCTTAGTGAAATAGAAATCCCGGCAGTGGTGCAGGAAAAGCTTCGTGAGTTTGTCACCCAGACTCTCAAAGACCAAAAAAAATGATAACCGGAAACCTGCCCCAGGCGCGAAATGCGGGATTGACAAATTTTCTTACTCTTATATCCTGAATAATCAGGAAGGTAAAAAGCGTATTAACCTGCCAACCGTATTGAAGGTTCGTCCACGGACCTTTCAAACGAGTTGAGGAAAAGTCGGGAATTTTTATGGTTGAAATGAAAGTAGAAGGTCTTACGCTCGACCCGTTGACCAATATGCCCATTATAATTTTGAAGGATTCGTCCGGTGAGCGGGCGCTTCCTATATGGGTCGGTTTTTTTGAAGCCAACGCGATCGCGCTCGAAATAGAAAAAATAGCCACGCCAAGGCCCATGACGCATGACTTGATGAAAAACCTGATTTCCGATATGTCAGGTGAAGTTAATCATATTCTGGTTAGCGAGTTAAAGGACAATACCTTTTATGCAGTCATCAATATGGTGAACAATGGCAATACCCTGAATATCGATTCCCGTCCCAGCGATGCCATTGCTCTGGCGTTAAGGGTAAAAGCCCCTATCTATGTCAATGAGACGGTTATTGAAGCAGCCAAAAGTCTCGATCTCCCCGATACCTCCAAGCATAATACCGAGGAAAAGGACCAGTGGAAAAACTGGATCAGTAATATCAAGCCGCAGGATTTCGGCAACCTCTAGCTTTATACCCACGCCGGTATTAAGTTCAGCCTTTCCACTCCCACATATAATTTTTTCAAGTGGTGGTTCCAGCCAGTTCCCGGTATTATCTATCCAGCTCATGACTTTGAAAAGATCTTCCATAAACCAGAATCGTACAAATCATGGCCCCTATCAAACGCGTCGGAATTTTTTGCAAACCCAAATCGACTCTCGGGCGCGAAGTTCTCTCAGAACTCACCGACTGGCTTAGAAAAAAAGAATGCGAAGTCCTGATGCCAACCGAAACGGCAGAGTTGATTGAAGAAACAGCAACTCATAACTGTGAAGACATTCCCGGCCTGGCAGACCTGATTATCGTTCTGGGTGGGGATGGCACCCTGCTCTCTGTAGCGCGGATCACGCACCCGACCCAGGTGCCGATTCTTGCGGTTAATCTCGGCAGCCTTGGTTTCCTGACGGATGTTTCACTGGAGGATTTGTACCCTACCCTTGAAAAAGTTTTCAGTGGAATATCGCGTACTGAACCCCGAATGCTGTTGCAAGCCAGGGTGATCCGGAATCGCCTTGCCATTACTGAAGATTTTGTTCTCAACGATGTGGTGATCCACAAAGGCACACTGGCACGGATCGTCAACCTGGAAGTGCAGGTCAACGACCAGTACATGACCTCCTATCGTGCCGACGGCCTTATCGTGAGCACTCCAACAGGATCGACGGCTTATTCACTCTCCGCTGGTGGGCCCATTCTTCATCCCAGCATGAACGCACTTGTTCTGTCTCCAATATGCCCCTTCACTCTGACCAACCGGTCTATAGTGGTCCCCAGCAACGCGACGATCCAGATCCACCAGACAACATATGAGGAGGTGCGCGTCACTCTCGACGGTCAAACCGGATACGATCTCCTGGCCGACGATCTTCTCGAACTGCGCCCGTCGGATAATCCGGTGAACTTTGTCGAAGTGCCGGGGAAAAACTACTACCAGATCCTCCGTCAGAAACTTCACTGGGGACGGCCGGCTGATGACCGAAAAGGCGGCTGATCTCAACCGGATAAAACCGGACACCCTTTCAATTAACACTTCAATCGTCGCTTGCGGTTTTGAAACTGATATTGAAACCCCCGTGCTTCGCTGGGACCAGCCGGGAGGCCTTTCCTGCCCCAACCGTCGCGGCCGTAAATCGTTAAATCACCACAATAAAAAGCTCAACGATGCCCCGACTCGCCCATTTACAGAATATAAGATAAGAAACCCCAAAGCTGCGTATGAAGAGCTGAAACAGAATGTCTACCAGTTCGTCCTGCACTACGATGTCTGTTACAACTCGCAACATTGTCATGAAATCCTTCAAGACAGTTCCTTTAAAGGCAGCCACTTTTATCTCGATCTGGATGGCACGCTCTACCAGACATGCGATCTTTACTGGAAAACCAACACCGCTCCGGCGGATGACCGACTCGGCAACGAACGCGCTGTTCATGTCGAGATGGCAAACCTTTCCTGGCAAGCGCTGAGTTCTGAATCCAGCTTGTACAAATTAAAACAGGATGCCTATGAGGAAACGGGCGAAGGCTGGAAGCTTCGACTCCCCTCATCGCGTCGCAAACAACTTCATCACCGTGGTTTTTTGCCAATGGCAGCCCGGAGCTATGGCAATCGCGGCTATTTCAGTCGTAGGATCAACGGCCGCGTGGTTAGAATGTGGGATTTCACAGAACCACAGTATCAAACCCTCATCCGCCTGTGTTTTGGGATAAACCGACTGCTGCCCAGGGTGAAACTCAAGGTACCGATCGATTCAAAAACAGGCCGTACTCCCCTTGACCGTTTAAAAAACTTTGCCCGTTTTGAGGGTATTTTAGGCCACGCCCATGTCCAGGCCGGAAAAACCGAGGGAGTCACCTGTAAATACGATCCCGGATCAGCTTTCAATTGGGCGCGGCTTCGTCGGGCTCTAAGTCGATAACCAGGGTTATTTCAAAGATTTATTTCAATAAAATTCATCGTTTTTCTTATCGCCGAAAAAGCGGTTGACCTGCCTCTCCTTTTAAGGGTAGCTTGTTAAGGAGACCTTAAAAGTTGAATAATTGTCTAACCTCATTGCAGGATATCAAGATGCGCATCCGACTCTCAGGACTTTTCAGAAAAATCTGTCTCGCGGCTTTGATTTTGGGACTGTGTGCCGTTCCGGCACTTGCAGAAACCATGTATGTCAAATCGTCTAAAACCAAGATGACAGCGGAAGCATCCGCACGATCCAAAAGCCTGGGCTATTTGAGTGCCGGCCAGGCAGTCAACGTTGTTGGCAAAGAAGGGAAGTTTATTAAAGTTTCTGTCGGTGGGAAAACAGGCTATGTCTTTAAATTCAAACTGACTTCCTCGGCACCCTCTGGCGGTGGCGGAGGGGGTGGACTTGACGTACTGACCGGCAACCAGAAAATGGCGGCAGCGGAATCGTCTTCCGGTTCCAGCATTCGAGGACTCAGTCCCATTTCCGAAAACTATGCTAAAGGGCATGGCATTTCCCCGGACCATGTGGCCTCTGTCAAACAGATGGAGTCACTGTCTTTTTCCAGCTCACAGGTAGATGCTTTTCAGGAGCAGGGCAAACTTGGACCCTACGCCCAATAAACCAACGATCCTAAAAGCCGCTTCGTCTTCTGGCTTTTTAAATATGCGGAGGTATTCGTGAAAAAATTATTGATCTCATTATTGGCTATTGGAATTACGCTGGGCCTGGTCACCGCTTCCTGGTCGATCAATTTTGGGGACATCCTGAATGAAACCCTGAAGCCGCCACCCAAAAAAGAAACAGCTCCGGCACCGGCCCCAGAACAGGCTGCTCCAGAAACGTCGGCACCGGCTGAAAATTCCAAGGGTGGTGGAGGTCTCATTGGAATACTGGAAAGCACCGGCGCAGTAGACAAAAAAACCTCAGGTATTTTACGGGGAGCGGGGGCTCTGGTTCAATCGCTCCAACCGATCGGTTGGGAAGAGGAACGTGCCATCGGTGGATCACTTGCCCTGGAAGTCTTTAAGAATTTTGGTGGGCAATATAAAAATGACAAGCTGCAACGCTATGTCTCCCTGGTTGGACTCTCTGTAGCGGGAGTCTCTGACCGTGCAGATATTCCCTACCATTTTGCGATTCTCAACTCAAATGACCCGAATGCTTTTGCAACACCTGGCGGTTACATTTTCGTCAGTGCAGGCCTGTTACGGCTGGTACGAAACGAAGCAGAACTGGCCGGTATTCTGGGACACGAAGTAGCGCATGTGGCCAAACGACACGCCCTGAAAACTATTGAACGAAGTAAAACCTTGCAGGGTTTCAGCCAGTTGACGACTTCCATTCTGGATTCTGATCCTGGAGTTCTGGACAATATCGTCAAGGAAATGTCCGCGACACTGTTCACCAAGGGACTTGATCAAAACCTGGAATATGAAGCGGATAAATTTGGAATGGATTACGCTTACCGCGTCGGTTACAACCCGGGTGGGCTTCGGGATTTCATGAAGGTTCTAGGCAAGGCGCAAGGGTCGCATTCTGTTTTGCTTAGTACGCACCCGACTCCGCGTTCACGCTACGGTAAATTGAACGCACAGGCAAAACGTTACGGCAATGTCTCGCTTGCTCCAATCCTGTCCCAACGCTATTCAGCTGAAACCAAAGGCAATCTATAGTGAAAACAGGTATTTTTCGGGACGAACTGCCAGGGGAACGTAAGAGTATCATCAATACCCTGATGTGGGGCTGGATTCTGGTTATTTCGATACTCGGCTATTTCGCGTTCTACCTGACAATTCAGTTGGAGCAAGTGAATTTACTTCTGGAAAAGATGCCCCCAGGCCTAACCGGGGATGAATTCACTTTCATTCAAAGTCGGCTGATCAAAACGATCAACCGACTTGAAACCGAGATTCTCTGGTTGGCTGTTTTGGGTAGCATCTTTGCGGTTGTAGGAGGGCTTTACACCTTCAATCTAGTTGTGCGCCCTTTAAGAAAACTGGTGCAGCTTGCCGAAGGAGAACCGGTGGAACCGCCCGAGATCAAGTCCAACAACGAGATCAAACAGCTACTCACCGCCATTCACCCGCCCAACATGGAAGAAGCAAAATCAATTCATCTGAAAAATTAGTTTTGCTGAGGTATCAGTAAGATTCAAAGTCGTGAGTCATTTTGGAAAGCCGGTTCTCAAGATCGTGTTGCGCCTCCCCCGGTAATCCCAGTTCGTCGCTCATCCTTCTAAAAAAATAATAATTCATGGATCGCCTGAGGTTGCTCAGTGAAAGCGCGACCTGATTTGGTGACTGGCTCAAAGCAATCCACTTGTCACATTCTTCAGATGGGGTAATGCCAGTTGCACGCTGTTCCATCAAAAAACTTTCCTGCCGTGCCGGGAGGTCTATCCTCCTCCGGTCAACAGAATGCCGTTGCTCCAGGTCGCGATAATACAAACAGGCCTCTTTCAACAAAACACTTTGTTCCCATGGGGTTTTTTTCTTCCACGATTCTTCCCTGCCGGTAGAATCTCTTACCTGCAGAACCTTCAGGTCTACGCGTTTCCTGGCGTATTCTTTTTGACGGGCTACCTTCAGGGCATCAAATTTATCGGAACGGGCCTCAAGCTCCCTATCTCGAAAGTCGGGGTCTTCCTCCCATTTTTTTTTCCATTTCTCGTGGCGAAGCAAATAAACTTCCCATTCCGTCATAGCATCAATTTTTTTATATAAATCCAACGCCTTTGGAAGGTCCACTTTTTTAGTGGCAACAACCATTTCCTGATATCGATCCGGATCCTTACCTTCAAGCTCGGCCAATTTTGGTTCGTAGGTTTTCCAAAAATAGACTCCGACCCCGGCTGAAGCTACAAGGACAAAAAGGAATGTGTAAAAGCACCATTCCAAATATTTCTTGAAATTTTTGGGAAGTTTCATCGTCTATTGTCAAAACCCAGAATTTGACATGGGAATGGGGAACAAAAAAATCACTCAGAAGAGGGAAGCATGACAATCCCAAACCAGTATTCCCGGATTGTTTCTATCAGCTTGTCATAATCTCCCTGATTTTCCGGTCTCAGTACGAGTGAATTCACACCATAGTCATAGAACCTTTGGGTCTCCTCATGTTCTATTTCCGGATTGGAGAAAACAATCATGGGAATTTTTCTAAGGTCAACCCGCTTTCTGCGTAATTCAAGAAATTCCCATATTTTATCAGTGGTCTTTGGCATTCCAATAAACACCAAACGCGGTTTGAAATGGGCAAGGCCCGACTTTTCAGGTTGTTCTAGAATAGCCTGAAGTTCGTTTAGGTTGCCAACCCGCTTGGGCCGACTTTCGATACCTGAATTATTAAATGCTGAGGTTAGCAGATGGAATTTTTCATCATCTTCTTCAAATACAATAAAATCTTTCAGATGACTCGGCATTTCACCTGCTCCTAAAAGACATTTCTGAAGAGGCACTAAAATAATATAACGGCAAAAACGGATGGAGTCGTGAGCAAAATCATCTAACGCAGTATTAGAAACTATACTGATACTCTAAAGGAACCTCATATTATTCGAAAGTATTATTTGTTCGATTCTCAAAATTATTTCAGGTATTTTTTTAGCAAACAGACAATCAATGTTTGAAGTGGCGTATACCGGTGAAAACCATAGCCATACCGTGTTCATTGGCCGCGTCAATGACCTCTTGATCACGGATGGATCCTCCAGGCTGGATAATGGCGGTGATTCCCGATTGAGCTGCTGCATCTACAGAATCGCGAAAAGGGAAAAATGCGTCGGATGCCATAACACATCCTTTTACATCCTTGTTTGCTTTTTCAACAGCAAGACGCGCAGAATCCACCCGGCTCATCTGACCAGCACCAACGCCCACTGTTTCCTGCCCACGCGCATAGACAATTGCGTTTGATTTAACATGTTTTGCTACCACCCAGGCAAATTTTAAAGCATTGAGCAAGGAGTCATCTGGTTTTGCTTCCGTGACCACCTTCAACTTCTCAGGGTCGAGGGTAATTCGATCAGCATCCTGGACCAGCAAACCTCCTCCTATCTTTTTGATATCCTGCTCAGTTTTACCGGCACTTGCATCCGGCATTTCCATCGCCCGAATGTTTTTCTTTTTCGCCAGTAATTCCAAAGCGGCTGGTTCATAGCCGGGTGCCACGATGACTTCTACAAAGTTTTTGAGAATTTCCTCGACGGTACTTGCTGTTAAAGTCCGGTTGAATGCCATCACACCACCGAACGCGGACACCGGGTCTGTATCTCGTGCCTTTAGAAAAGTTGCCAGTTGATCTTCGCCAACAGCAGTTCCGCAGGGATTGGTGTGCTTGATAATCACTGCCGAGGATTCAGCAAATTCAATGGCAAGTTCCCAGGCCGCGTTCATGTCGATGTAGTTATTAAACGACAATTCCTTACCCTGCAATTGCCGGGCATTTACTATCCGGTTGGGGGCGGGGTTTGCTTCCCGGTAAAGTGCGGCTGCCTGATGAGGGTTCTCGCCATAACGCAGTTCCTGAACCCTGGAAAGACTCTGGTTGAATTGGCCTGGAAATGTGGGAGCATCGTCTTCCAATGACGCCAAATAGCCAGAGATCATCGCATCATACCTGGAAGTCGAGGCAAAAGCTGTTCGGCTAAGGCGCTTACGTGTATTAAGACTCACCTCACCCCCAGACGCTTCCATTTCTTTTAAAACAACAGGGTAGTCTACAGGGTCGACCACTATGGTGACATCATTATAATTTTTTGCAGAGGAACGGACCATGGCAGGTCCACCTATATCGATGTTTTCAATCGCATCTTCCAGAGTACAACCGGGCTTGGCGATGGTTGCCTCAAAGGGATAAAGATTGATAACGACCATGTCGATGGGTTGGATACCATGTTTTTCCATGGCCTCCATATGAGCGTTGACATCGCGACGACCCAGGATACCTCCGTGCACTTTCGGATGCAGGGTCTTGATGCGGCCGTCCATCATTTCAGGAAAACCGGTGTAATCGGATACCTGGGTTACCGGGATTCCCTCACCCTTAAGTAATTCAGCCGTTCCCCCGGTAGAAAGAATTTCGACCCCACGAGCGTGCAACTCTTTAGCAAAACCGGCAATACCGGATTTGTCTGAAACGCTGATCAACGCTCTTTTTATAGCTTTCATTTCAGGACACCTTTCAAAAGCACCAAGCCACCATCCAGGCTAATTTAATAAGCTTGTGGTATTGCTCATACTGAACATAAGGGAATAAATAAAGATGCCCTTTGGGCAGGGAATTTAAATGCGGTAGTTCTTTTTGGGTGGTTCTTTGGTTCTTAAGGAATCCGGAGTAACGGTGTCGATGAGCTTTAACATCCAACAGGGGAAGGAACCGACCGACTCCATCATACCGGGATCCTCAGGAACTTCATTTTCCTTTTTGGATTCAGGAGGGTGTTGCGACGGGCTGGTTTCTGTCTCGGTCATGATTTTATTTCCCGTAAAAAAAGTTCGTTACCTCTTTTATTATTGAGGCTTCAGTATTTGAAGAGGACGAAATCTTACACCCTTTTTTAGCATTTTTAAACAGAAAAAACCCGGTAAGGCCCACATCCAGCAAGCTTATTGAATACAAAGCCCCCGGGTAAAATGCCATTCAACCGATTGACCCGCTGGCAATCCTCCAAACTGCTGATATAAGGTTTCCTCCACTTCTTTCATCAGACGGCCCAACTCCTCACGGTCGTCGTCCGTCCAGGCGAGGGGCATTTCCTCCAGACGGTTGCGAAATGGCTCCAATATGTCCGCATTGAGAGCCCGCTCATCTCCGGGAATGGGACTTGGAAGGAAAATCACCTGCAAAAAGGAATTCGCAGCTTCTTCCGACAACGGCTCACAGACGACCTGCCCAAACATCGCGTAATGTGCCAAAGCGGTAAGGGTTAAACAAATAACATCCAGATCGACCAGAGCGGTTGGGTAACGCGACTTGGCAGACAGGGCTTCAATATCCTTTATGGAAAGACCCAGCACCATATTGACAAAACGCGCACGAAACTGTACCCGACTGTGGAGAAACTGCAATCGCTGCAAATCCTCCACCGACTCTAAATCCCGCCAATGGATCTCGGGTACTTCACTTTCCATTTCCTCATCCAGTAAAGCTTCTTCTTCAGGTGCAACCCGATGCACACCAATCCTTGGGAAGCGGTCGATCATAGCAGCAAGGTGCTCTTCGATTACGGGACCCGCTACCTGTTTAACAAGAGGACCGTGATCTTTCAGCAAGGCTTCAACATCCCATTTAAGCTGCATGACTCCTGCATAGCCCACCTGAAAAAGCGACTGCATCCAGGTACGGGAGAGGAGCTTTTCACCTCGTCCAATATCGCCACCGGCACCAAGTTCCAAACCAATATTGATATACCCCAAAACTTTTTTCAGCGTGCTTCGCCTGGCTTCGACACTCCCGAGGTCCAGCCTGTCGGCGACGATTACCTTGTTAGCCAGCATCACCAGTTCCCAGCAAATAGCATCGAACCTGTTGACATCCTTCATCTGTGAAAGACATTGCCCGAAAAACGATGCGGGGTCAGCCTCGAACAATGGAAAGGTGGGAGCCAGTGTCTGCCTTCCCGGCTCTGCTTCAAAGTCTTCCGGGGCAGGCGGGTTTTCATTCAGACTGCCGACATTGAGCTTACTGTAAACGGTAAAGGCTTCCTCAAAATCCGGAAGTCCACGATCTGCTGTGCGGGACAGACGCCATTGATAGGCTTTTTCAACCGTTGGGGTGATGGGATACCAGATTATGCCTTCCATCAAAGCACGGAATATTTCCGCGTCTTCATTATAAAGCTGGATAAAAATGCGTTTAAACAACCCTGAAGTATCTTCTTTAATAAAGAAAAGGTCATAAACTCCATCAGGAGTCCAGGGAGGTTTTTCCCCCACGCCTTCGTACTGATCGGTCGCTTCATCTCGCTTGAAAACTTTAACAAATGCCTGGAGGAACATAATTTTTTGTTCGAATTCTTCCGATTTAAACCATTCCAGGAGGTGATTGTCATTGCCATGATCCATCAATTCGAACCACTGCCAGGCGCGCTCCGGTAAAAACTTGTCGCCTCCCCACCATTCCATATCGAAAAAAAACTGAACCTGTGCCGTCGATAATACGGAAAGCATTGGATAGGCATCCTCCGGACCAATTTCCTTTACCGTATAGTATATTTCTTCATCGGGAAGTACCTGCATCAAGCCATAAGGGTTGTGCGACAGTAACAGGAGATTCTGCCTATCTTTCCCTGAATACATCATGAAACAACGCGCCTGATCCTCAATTGATAGTTCATTCAGGGCTTTTTCCGCTTTTTGAGGATCAGAAAGCAGCCATTCTCTTGGAAATGGCAAAAGCTGGTCCAGCAACCCCTCTGAGGGGGGCATAATATCGTTCATTCTATATTTCGTTTTTGGGTTAGTTTTGACCTTTTATTGAGAGCATTCTATCATGGGTCAGAGAATCCCGTTGATAGAAACTGTTTGGCCAAATAAGGCTAATTTAACATAATCAAACCTTACTGAAGGACTTTAAAGGTAGCAAGCCCTCGTATTTTGAGGTTTACTAAAGGAAGAGCAGACTGAATTGTTCAGGCCCAAAATAAATTCGGTAATCTCGATACAAAAACATTTTCCAAACCGGAAAAACTTTTTGAAAAAAACAAATGACCCTTCGTTCCAGCAAAAATGAAAAGCAGGACATTGCCGAAGAGGTGGACCGCCTACGCCAGGAAAACAACTTTCTTAAAAAGCAGGTTGCCGAATGGCAAGAGAAAGAAAGCCGTTGGCTAAATAAAATTATTTCCCTCCAGAATATCGTTGAAAGTCCTTCGGCTGTTTCCATCATGATAACCGACCTGCAAGGAAATATTCTGCTCTGGAATAAAGGTGCGGAAAACATGCTTGGATATTCCGCCGGGGAAATCATCAATAAGAAAAAAATATCAGTGCTTTACCCAGATGAAGGTGACACCCGGGAGGTGGTTAAGGAAGTAGTCACACACATCATTAATGAAAAAAAGGGAATCACCTGTGAAGTGGAAGAACTCCACAAGGACGGACACAAGTTATGGGTGCGTCTGACACTATCCCCAAGATTTAATGAACAGGGTGAAGTGATCGGTATCCTGGGGATAGGAGAAAATGCTACCGAGCGCAAACAGGCTGAAGCGGCATTGGCTGAACGTGTCACCCTTGCCGCCTTCAGTGCCAAAATAGGGAATGCCCTGGTAGAAAGTGCCTCCATGCGTCAGGTGCTGACACGATGCACTGAAATCACAAGTCATTACCTGGGAATTTGTCTCGCCCGTGTCTGGATTATTTACAAAGGCGAAAACGTTCTGGAAGTGCAGGCGGAAGCTTCAGGAGGATTATCAAGCGACCCTCCCGTCGCATCGGGACGAATGGAAAAAGATCCTCTGGGCATTATTGCTGCTGGTAAAAAACCGTTTCTCAGTAATCAGGCTTCAAAAGATCAAAACCTTCAGCATTACCACGACTGGTTAGTCCGCGAAGGCATCCAGGGCTATGGTGCCTATCCCCTGGTACTGGAGCAACAGGTCATGGGAATATTCGAGGTCTTTTCGCACAAAAAGCTGAGCGAGGCAAGACACCACACCCTGGCCACCACAGCGGATGAAATCACTCTGGGACTGGACCGGGTGCGAACCTTCGATGCCTTGCAAAACAGTGAAGAGAGAATTCGATCTATAGTCAACAATTCCCTTGAAGGGCTAATCACCTTCTACCGGAATGGGAAAATTGCAAGCTTCAATCCCGCTGCCGAAAAGATTTTTGGTTATCCGGCCGAAGAAGCGATTAAAAATTCCCTGGCCACGGTCTTCCCAAACCTATGTGATACAGCAGGAGAAATCAAAGAACACCTGTTATCAGGCGATGACAGTTTACTGGGACGGCTGGTAGAAGAGACCGGGCAAAATAAACAGGGTAATCATTTCCCGGTAGACCTGGCGGTCAGTGAAATAAAATTTCCTGAACGGAGAAAAGCCAACCGGTCTGAATCGGGAGACCGTCCCTCGCTATACACAGCTATGGTCAGGGATATCACCCAGCGCAAGGGATTTGAAGAAGCTTTGCGCAATGAACGCGATTACACCATGCGTATCATCGAACGCACACCCGCCCTTGTTGTCGGCCTTGGCCTGGATGGCACTACCCGGTTCGTCAACCCGGCAGTTGAGCGCACTACAGGTTTTCAGGCGGGGGATCTGATTGGCCAGAACTGGTGGCGCACTGTACTTCCCGGGGAAGCTTATAAACAGACGGAAGCCCTTTTCGATGCCATGCAAAAAGGACCTGTTCTCAATCATGAAATTGTACTGACTGCACGCAATAAAGAAAAACGGGTTGTTTCCTGGAGTAACATTCAACGACTGGGTGATCAGGGTCAGCTTGAAGAAAATATCGGCTTCGGAACCGATGTAACGGAACAAAAGCGTGTGGAAAAGCAACTCATCGCCGCTGCCAGGAAAGCGGAAGAATCCAACCGATTGAAATCAGATTTTTTGAGCATCATTTCCCATGAGCTTAGAACACCGCTCACGGTAATGCTCGGTAGCACACCCCTCCTGCTGAATGCGGAGGATCTGCCTGACCCGGATGAAATTGTCAATATTTCACGCGATATTGATAGCTCAGGAAAACACCTGCTGGCACTCATTGACGACCTGCTCGATTTCTCCAAGGTGGAAGCAGGTAAAATGGGGCTCAGCCTGGATGAACTTTCCATTGGAGATTTTATGGAACAATTGATCCCGGCATGCCAAATGATCGCGCAAAAAAAAGGGCTGATGATTTTTTCCGAAGTGGAAGATTTCAACCTTCTTGCCGATAAGGTACGCCTCAAACAGATTATTTTTAATTTATTGAGTAACGCGATCAAGTTTACTGATGAGGGCAGCATTACTGTGCGGGTCCGCAAGGAACAAAACAAGGCTGTTTTTGAAGTTGAGGACACCGGTTGCGGTATCTCGGAAAACGATGTCCGTTATATTTTTGATGTTTTCCGTCAGGTCGATGCCTCAACGACCCGGGCAGCTTCGGGAACAGGCCTGGGCCTTGCCATCACAAAAGAACTGGTGGAACTTCACCAGGGAACCATTGCAGTTGAAAGCACATTTGGCAAAGGAAGCGTTTTCCGGTTTGTGCTTCCCCTTGAACCGGAAAGGAGAGATAACTGATGGCCACAATCCTTATAGTTGAAGATCACGAACTGACAAGAAAAACCATTCACCGCAGGTTGTCCAAGGCCGGTCATCTGGTGCTTGAGTCCAGCAACGGACTGGATGGCATTGAGCAACTGGAAAAAAACCCGGTTGACCTCATCCTGATGGATTTCATGATGAAAAATATGAACGGTATGCAGACCTTTGAGCGTATGAAAGAAATCCAGCCCAATGTTCCGTGCGCCATGCTTTCCGCTTATGCTCACGCAGGATTAATCAAACAATTTATGATTGAAGGTGGTGCCGATTTCATGGTCAAACCGATCGGAGAAGATTTCGAACAACGCGTCGACCATATCATCGAGCGTTTTCAAAACAAGAATTGAATCGTATTACCTTCGGCACAACATGGCAACCGTGAGCATCCTTCCGGCACGGTCCCCCTCCTTCCGATACGAATACCAACGGTCCGTATGACAGGCTGTACACTCTCCAGATAAATAAACCCTGCTGGCAGCAACACCCGAATCAACGGCCTGGTCCTGATTGGCTTTCCATAAATTCAGCAAAACCTTGCCAGGAGTATGTTCCTTAACCCAATCCTGCCAGTTTGCAAACCGATCCTTCATTGCAGCGAGACAACCCTCTTCCACTTCATAACAGCAAGGCCCGATTGAAGGACCCAGCGCCACCTTCAAGGTTGCAGTGTTTACACCAAAGCAATCCACCATCTTCTTTATCACAGCAGGAACGATACCCTTTTCTGTACCCGCGCGCCCTGCATGCACCACACCTGCGGTGTGGGTCACCGGGTCATACAAAATCGCCGGAACACAATCAGCCGTGTAAATTCCAATGGGTTGATCCGGAGTCGCTGTAATCAACGCATCACCCTCTAACCTTTCCGGTAGCGGCTTGGTGTCAACAACATAAACTTGTGCACTGTGAATTTGTTTCAACACCTTCAACGATTGTTTTTCCATTCCGCAACTCGTTAATAAACGATGGTGCGATTCATCATTTCTGGTTTGCTTTTGCTCCTTCGTTAACACTCTTGAATCAGAAATGGAAGAAGGAATCACGTTATCCCTCGAGCTTGTTCCATGCCTGAGATCGGGCTCCGACAACAAATCATTAAAAAAATAGGAAGACATAGGAAATCCCGTTAAACTTTTTTTATTTTCTTTCCAGTAGAGAAATTTTTACCCAACCAGGCACATTAGTTAATGAAAATTTTATCGACACCCTTTTCCGCCACATTCCACAGGCTTTTTCAAGGGTCCATGTAGAAATAAAAAAAAATTCCTCTTTCTTTTTTTTTAAATTCTGTTTACCGGCAAAAACGCCGAAACGCTTTTTTCTTCAATATTTTCTTGACAATACAAAGCGATCTAATAAAATACAATTAAAATATTTGGGCGCTGAAGCACTACCAAATATTTTGTTGAAAGGAGTTCTTGATGGCAACCAAGAAAAAATCCAAAGCTAAAACCAAGACCAAAGCTAAGGCAAAAACAAAAGCTAAAGCCAAGACTAAAAAGAAAGCAAAGTCGAAAGCCAAAAGCAAAACAAAAGCCAAAGCGAAAACAAAAGCTAAAGCCAAGACTAAAAAGAAAGTTAAAGCAAAGTCAAAAGCTAAAGCTAAGACAAAAGCTAAAAAGAAAACAAAGAAAAAAGCTAAGTCAAAAGCTAAAGCCAAGACTAAAGCTAAAACCAAAACAAAAGCTAAAGCTAAAAAGAAAACGAAAAAGAAAGCTAAGGCAAAGAAAAAATAACATTCTTTTTTTTGTCAGTTCGGGCAGTCAATCGTTTCCATTTAGCCAAAGCAATCACACTTCAACCCAAATCTACGAAAGACCTGAGGTAGCGTTTCAGCGCCCCGTATTTCCCCTCCTCGGGTCACTTTCCCCTCCTGTATTCCAAGCAAAAGATCCAGTGTTCGCAGAACCTCACTGGAACGCCAAAACCCCTTTAAAATCAAAAGACTTCAAAGCACCCGGCCTTGAGGTATTCGCCACCCTGGAAACTGATCGGGTGATCAACCCCATGACGCGATTTAAACAAGGCTTTTTCTTTTCTTCCGGTTTGACGGATTCCCAACGAAACGGACCTGAAAAAATCCTTTGCACCTACTGATTGGGAACAGGAAGCGGCAAACAACAATCCCCCGGGGCGCGTGCACTGTGCTCCTGCTTTGGCCAGCCGCAAATAAGCCTGCAAGGCATTTGATTTGTGTTCATTCCGGGATGCAAATGCGGGTGGATCCAGAATCACCAGATCAAATTGACGCTTCTGCCTTTTGAATTCTGACAACACCTTGAACGCATCACCATGGATTTGATTAAAATCCGATTCATTCAAGGCTCTCTCAGGAAAATTCATCAACATGTTTTCCTTTGCTGCGAGCAAAGCCTGTTGATTGATATCGACTTCAGTCACTGAGCGGGCCTTTCCCAACATGCAATAAACTGAAAAACCACCCGTGTAGCTGAACACATTCAACACCTCTTTACCTTCGGCTATTTCTTTTAAACGGGCACGGTTCTCCCTCTGGTCAAAATAAAAACCGGTTTTTTGACCCTCCACCACATCCGCCTGAAACACCAGTGAGTTTTCCGTAAAGTGCACGGGCCCATCCAAAGGAGGACCGTACAAAATATGACCGTTTGCCGGTCCCGTCGTCCGGGTTCGTTCCACATGCCGGCTCAACAACAACACTATGCGATTGCACTCGGAAACTTTTTTCAAGGATTCAACGAATAAATCCAAATGAGGTGCCCAGGCCTCCGTATACAACTTGATTACAAAAGTTTCTCCATACCGGTCCACCACAAGACCTGGGAAACCGTCGTTCTCCCCATTGACCAGCCGATAGCCTGTAGTCTGGGTTCCTTCCAGAGAACGCCTTAATAACAAAGCCTGCTCCAGTCTGCGTGTAAAAAATTCTCCATCAATTGAAACGGGTTCTCCGGTATTTAAAATACGCAGGCGAATGTCCGAAAATGGATCAAACAAACCAATCGCAAGGAAACGGTTTTTAAAATCGTAGATCACTCCCAGATCACCAGGCTTGCCAACAACATCCCGGTTCTGCAATTGATAGAAATGAACCCAGGGATGACCTTTGGCAATTTTTGCCTGCAATGATTTTGATACCTTGATTTTGAGTTTTCCAGGTTTCACTTTATCCACTTTCTGTTTTTTTAGAAAAACATACAGCCCCTCTAAAGGAGCCAAAAATATATCGGGTGTGCGCTTCTGATGTTACGTATTTCTATCTGGAAGATAAAAACTTCAAAGATGTTGAGCGCATGCGTCTCAAAATGACTTGCTGCCGACCTCGCACGCGTCTTTCGAAAGCCGGTTCCGTCCATCTTCTGGGATTAGGCAGAATAGCGGCCAGCCACGCCGACTCCAACGCTGATAGCCGTTCCACGGAACGGTTGAAATGGGTCTGCGCGGCATCACGACAACCAAACACTCCGTCTCCCCACTCAATAATATTGAGATACACTTCGAGAATCCGCTGCTTGCTCCAGAATATCTCAATTAGAAAAGTAAAATAAGCCTCTAATCCTTTTCGAATCCAGTCACGGTTCTGCCATAAAAAAACATTGCGTGCTGTTTGCATCGAAATCGTACTGGCTCCGACCAGCCGATTCGACTTGATGTTCACATCAATCGCCCTGCGAACAGCAGCCCAGTCAAATCCGTTGTGACGCTCGAATTTCTGATCTTCGGAGGTAATCACCGCCCGAACCAGTCTCGGTGATATATCCTCCAGCGCAATCCACTGTCCAAGAAGCAACGGGCGCCTGGTGTCAAAACCACTCTCGGCCCAGCGTATGAACAGCAAGGGCGTGGTTGGCGGATCGACATATTTGTAAACCCAAACCGACGCCATTGACAATAGAAAAAATCCTGCAATGGTAAAAAGCAGAAATTTCTTCACCCTGCCGGCAAGCGTGTTCGTATTTTTTCGGGAACGAGGTCCCTTTTTTTTGCGAGGTTTTGATTTGGGTTTTGGCCTGGGTTTCGGCCTGGTCAAACGGGGTTTGGAAGCCAAAACGATTTTCCCCTCAGGCCGCGATCAGGACAGGCTGTTGTGCAGGATGGAGGCGTAACGCCGTGCGGATGTTTTAAAACCCGCCTTGTCTTTCACTGTCTTTCGATACGTCGGGTGCAACCGCGTCTTGAAGGGGTTCAGGATCTTGTTCTTGTTTTTGAGCGAACGCATTTCATAATGCAGGTGCGGTGCAAAACTGTGGCCGGTGTTGCCCGCTTCCCCTATGATATCGCCAGCCTTTACATATTGTCCCGCTTTGACATGCACTTTATTGAGATGCAGATACAGGGTACGCACTCCCTGAGCCGGATGTGTCAATTCGACACACATGCCATTATTCCCGCGATTCCAGTTTACACGGGAGACACGAGCCTCAAACGTGGCATGAATCGGGGTCCCCACATTGGTTTTAAAATCGGTTCCCGAATGGCCTGAAAACCCACCTTCCCGGTAATCCCCCGGTAACGACGTGATTTCGGAATAATGTCGAATAGGCGATCGTTGTTCTTTTAAACGTAGCGCCCATTCCTTTCCGGAGTCATCGTAAAAAGTGCCATGAGCAGCGCCTGGGGCCTGATAGTAGTTTGCCACCAGTTTTTCTTTCAGATAACCACTTTCAAACTCCAACCGGAGGATGCGCATTTCCTGTTCATCGGGTAACCGCTCATACACCAGGGAAACCCGGTCTCCCTTCCGCAAGTGCCGACTCACATCCATACGCCACATCAAAATACGACTCATATAAGCGGACATCAGTTTGCATTCCGGATCGGACATTACCCGACACAAGGTGTGGGTCAGCGATTTTTTTACTGAAAAATGCAAGGTCTGGATTTCGCGCCCTGGAAACTCTTCCGGTGCAACAAATGATGCGCGCTGCACCTTAAAATCTTCTTTAACCTTTTGAGCCGTGGAAGCCGATACTGACACCGCTTTCTTTGGAGCTTTGGCAGGAGCAGGGGCGACGGCCTCTTTCTTCTCCATTGAAGGTTTGCTGGAAGACCGGTCAAGATCAATTGATTTCGATTCAGTTTCCTGGACCTGCGCTGACACAACCTGCTGCTCTGAAGCCACGGCTGCTTTGTCCGACGGGATCCAATTCTGTCGCTCAAATAGAAAATAGGCATTGCCCATCAGCGATGCTGCCAATACCGTCATAATGATGCCAGAATGGGGTGACGATTTTCGTGAAACCGGGCTTTGATAATCAAGAACAGAGTGGGAATCCATAATGCGATCCTGGAAAAAGACCTTACGGTCGGCTAATGGAAGGATTTGGGGACGTACCTGGAATGAGCCGATAAACCGCCATCAGATGGACGATTTGGTTTACAATGTGGCCCAAGCCATTATGCCAAAAGAACAAGCCGATAACAACCATCGGCCAGCTTACAAACAATTGTTTTTCATCAAATTATGACCACTGCGCCATTTGACACCATATTTCTGGAGGAAGGCACCGAACGCCTGCCATTCACGCAGAAAGTCCTTTCGCGACTCCCCGGTGTGCCCGTGGAACGGGTGGATTCTGCGTCCGATATTGAAGCACGCTTGGAGCGCACTCAAACTGATGTGTTCGGCGCAGGTAAACGACAGCTTTTCTTATCCCGTTTTCGAGGTGAGTTTTTAAAAAAATGCCCGGGGATCAGTCCCGGTATGGTCTGCTGCAACTATTATGTCGTCAACCTGATCAAAAACTGCATTTACGATTGTTCCTACTGTTTCCTGCAGGATTTTTTGCAGAACAACCCCGTACTCACCGCCTTCGCCAACCCTGAAGACCTGGTTGCGGAACTCGAATCTGTTTTCAAGGAACACCCTGAAAACAGCTATCGAGTCGGCACTGGAGAATTAACCGACAGTCTCGCACTTGAAGAGGTATTGCCCTACGGCGAAGTGCTGGTCCCGCTGTTCAATCGTTATTCCAACGCGGTGCTGGAACTCAAAACAAAATCCGATTGTGTTGAGCCGCTTTTGGCGTTGTCTGATACGAAAAACGTTATCGTGTCGTGGTCCATCAATCCTCCGGAGGTTGCGGAGCTTGAAGAGAAAGGCACACCGGGAACCCATGCACGATTGAACGCAGCAAAAAAATGTTTTGAAGCCGGATTTAAAGTCGGTTTCCATTTCGATCCCATCATCCTGCATCCCGGCTGGGAACAGGCGTATCAACAACTGGTCAACGATCTGTTCGATGCTGTACCTCCTGAAGGAATAGAATGGATCAGCCTCGGCAGTTTCCGTTACCGGCGTGGTTTGAAGCCTGTCATCAAAGAACGGCATCCAGAGACTCTCCTGTTCCATTCGGAGCACGTACCCGCAGAAGACGGAAAGTTCCGCTACCTGCGTCCAATCAGGCAGGAAGCTTACGACACGCTTAGGCAAATGATTCAGAAAAAGTCGGAAGCACTCAGCGTTTATATGTGTATGGAGTCAAAAGAAGTGTGGGAAGGCGTGACCGGCCACACCCCCCGCGCTGATAAAAAACTGGATGTGTTTTTTGATTTGTAAGTTTCGAAGTTGTTAAAATTTTTATCATAAATGAAAGAGGGCCTATGGGACCAAATCCAAGAAAACCCAACCAATCAATTCCTTCTGATAAACCGGTTTCCGAAAGGCCTTACACACTTTCGCAATTAAAGGACAAAATTCTCGACGGAAATTTCTATTTGCCCTTAAATATAATGATTCAAAATGAAACGATGGAGGTTACAAGCTGGACTGATCTCTCTGTAAAGTTTGTTGAATGGTTGATAAGAAAAAACCTCTTAACTGAAAGCAAACTTCCAATTTTTTCCTTGTTCAGAGAACGAGAAATTTTTTATAAATATTATTGACCAACATAGGATACCGGAAAGAAACGGGCTGTGGAAAAAAGTGGAGAATTTCTTTGTCGATACAAAATACAATGCAGACGGTCACAAAAAAAATATTATCCGAACTCTGCGAGTTCTGGAAATCCAAAACTTAAATATAAAAATCTCTTTTAAATAAAAATCCTATTAATTAAGATTTATGGTTTCTGGCGGGCGTTCCGGATGCGAGTGATCAGAATTTCATCATTCAAAATACGATAATAAACCAAATGGCTCTTTTAAATATAACGCCGCCCTTTTCCATCCCACACACGGCCAAGCCCAGGGTTGTCCGTCAATAGTTCAAAACTATATTCCAGCCCTTCCAGATACTCACGAGCCTGACCCTCACCAAAATACTCAACGGTGTATTGATAAATGGCCTTGATATCTGATTCGGCCTGATGCGTCAGCCGATAATTCATTCATTATTCATTTCAGCTTTAGCTTCGGCAATTATTTTACTCATGGATCTGGGTTCTGCCACACCACTTCTAAAACCCTCCTCCTCATCCCGTATTTCCACAGCCTTGCGCTGCTCATAGGTGAGGCTTTCCCACAACTCCATATCTTCCGGCGTGGGGAAAACCGCAGAGGAAAATTTGATCCCTGAAATATCGACTGTTTCAATATCACTCATAGCTAAATTATAACAAATTTCCTTTATACAAATCCATTTTCGGTTTTAATACACAACCCGCCACAGGGTCATGGGGTACATCTGGGTCGCTAATTTGCCTTCCCATTCCACTTTATGAACCCCTTTGTCGGTCATGTATTCGATCCTGGCAGTTCCCGTGCTGAAATTCTTTGCTTCGATCTTAAGTGATTGGCGGCCCCTGCCTTTCAATTTTTTCGGATTTACAGTGAAATATCCGCGTTGGGTCACACCCATTCTGGTCTGCCGTTTTACGTTATCCAGTGTCGCTGCGGTAGTTCCATCCGGGTTCGCCGTCAATCCCACAGTGCCTCGATAATGATGCAGGTCCAGCGCGATTCCTTTAACATCTTTCAATTGTTCATACAGGTAACGATTCCAGCTGTTGGCTTTGCTGTTTCAAAGTCTGCGCTATCGGATGCCGATCCCACGATGATGACTTTTTCGTCGCTGATCTTCTCCCGTATTTGGGCGCTGGCTCCAGGGTTTGATGCTGTTTTCCCGGTTAACACCCCAGGAGGAAAAAGAAACATTCCACGGCCAGCTTATATTTCTCATGTCAGCCGCTTTCACCAGCGTAAAACCCTGACTGGCCAGTTTTTCAATGTATGCCGCGTGATCCGCATCTGATTTGGGTGGACCGGGCTCAGGCCACATCATTTTTTCTTTCCACATAGCCCCCCAACACTACAACCGGTTAAACTTTTTTGAGGACACAGCCGGCGTCGACCGTCATTGTCGCATCAGCAGCCTGGACAGGCATAACGAGAACAACCATCAAAATACAAGGGGTGGTTGTAGACAGGAGCTTCTTTTACGTTTTCTGCCAGGGTGGGTGAAATAAAAAATACGATAAATTTAGAAAATCAAATTTCAAAAACCAATACAACAAACTCTTTATTATTTTTTTAATACGATTCAGCGTTGATACAGGAAAATCCGGTTTTCCATTTAAAAGGAACGATCGAAGGTGAAGCTATATTTCTACAATATCGTTTTTTAAAGTCCCAATGAATCCAGTGACTTCATTGCGTTCCCGTTGCGGGACAGTGAAATGATCCAGCATGGCGTTGACATGGCCCATGAACGCAGACCAGTCATCCTCACCAATTCCCATGCCTTTATGAGTGGTTGGCATGTCGCGCCCTGTATAAACCAAAGGCCCTCCCGTGCTGGCGCAAAGATAATCTATCAGCAATTGCTTTTCACGGTCCAGACCATCCGTTCCCCGGTGTTTCCAGAAACGGCCCAGCAGGGCATCAGCAATCAAGCGTTTTAAAAGATCATCTGCAACCGCCGCAATGGCATCGTAGCCACCAAGACGTTTGTATAGGGAATCATCGTTCATGATGGACTCCAAAATTTTGAAAGGGACCGGTTGCCTTACTTCGACAGGCTCAGCATGACAACCGAAAAATCAACGCAAGGCACGGACGAACGCTACCGTTTCCTGAGTCACGACCACAGTTAAAATGACAATAAAAATTTCCGGGGGAATGCGCAGGACTACAGACGCATGGGCATGACAATGCTGAGGTAATCTGCATCGCTTTCTGCGGTGATCAGGCAGGAGTGGTTTTCGTCTTTCAAATTCAGCACCACCTGGTCACCCTCTATTGCAGCCAGGACATCGAGGACGTAACGGGCGTTCAATCCGATGGTCACTTCATCACCATCGTAATCGATTGCGATTTCTTCCCGCGCCGCACCGAGCTCGGTGTTGTCCGAAATCAGTGTGAGATTGCCTGCGCGAATTTCGAATCGAACCATACGAGACTTCTCGTCTGCCAGAAGGGCGACACGCTTGAGGGCATGCGCCAGGTCTTCCTTGTTTACTTTTACCTGGAGCGTGTTGTCGCCGGGAATAACCTGCCGGTAGTTGGGGAACTTGCCATCTACCTTGCGCGAGATGATGACTTCCTGATCCTGAATGAACGCCAGTTGATTGTCTTTTACAGAAAACTTGTAGCTGGTGTCTTCCTCTCCCACAGACTTGAGTAATTCTGACAAGACTTTTTTCGGCAACAGGTAGCCGTTCGGGTCAGCATCGTTTCCATTGGTTTTCCCTGCAGGCCGCTTGATCAGTGCCAGCCGGTGACCATCGGTACCAACAAGATTGATCTTGTCCTGTTCCATCTCGAGGAGGAGTCCGTTGAGTGCCTGCCGGGTTTCATCTGGAGAAATGGCAAAGACGGTTTTCTTGATCATGTCCCGGAGTTGCCCACCTGTGAACTCCAGCAGGCAGGATTCGCTGTACTCCGGCAGTTTTGGATAATCTGCTGCAGGTAACCCCGGTAAACGAAACCGCGATTTGCCACAGGTCAGCGTCACCCAGTCGTTTTCTTCTTTTACCAGACGCACTTCATGGGAAGGAAGTTCTTTCAGGATGTCAAACAGTTTGCGCGCGTTGAGGGTAACAGCTCCTTCCTTGACAACTTTCGCCGGATAAAACCCCCGGATACCGATCTCCAGATCGGTCGCCATCAGGGTGATGCCATCACCACTTGCGGAGATTAAAAGATGGGACAAAATAGGCATGGCGCCCTTGCTTTCGACAACGCCCTGAACTTTTTGAACGCCCTTTAAAAAGGTATCACTGCCAATCTTGATTTCCATGGAACCTTATCTCCGGAAGGATTTTTCTTTCAAGAATATTTTTCAACAAATTGTCTAAGACCACGGGCCTCTAACTACATAAGGGGCGGAATTTCCTGAATGCGGAATCTGTATTTTAAAAAGTTCCCGTAAAATAGCTGGTTAATTTTCAGGATACTGCTTTGGGCAAGTTTTAGAGGGGTTCTGATACCTGCACTAGCACTTCGTGGTCTAAGGAGTATTGACTCCCTTTTATGATAATTAGCACAATAACCCCAACCTGTCAAAAACCAAATACCCTGTGGAAAACAGCCCCAAAACCCCTTCAAATTCAATAGGCAGGTCAGGGCTTTTGCCGCCAACCGGGGATCCCGGTCACCTTGACTCCTGCAGTCAACGCGTGCTAATTTCGATACATTAACTTCCTAAAATTTAAGGTTACCCGTCATGATAGTTGTCCTCAAACCCGATGCCAAAGAAAACGAGATTCAAGCCGTCCAGGAAAAAATAAAAAACCTGGGGTACCAGACCCATGAAATTATTGGGGTGGAACGACGTGTTATCGGTGCTGTCGGCAAAGATGATCAAAATAAAGAACACGCAAAAGAGGTTCTTGAAACCATGCCCGGTGTCGAGAACGTTATCCCGATTCAGAAACCCTACAAACTTGCCGGGCGTGAAATCCAGACCGCTAACAGTGAAATTAAAGTCGACAACATGGTGGTCGGTGGCAAGCGCATTGCCTTGATGGCGGGTCCCTGCTCAGTAGAGAGCCGCGACCAGCTACAGACCACAGCAAAAATAGTGAAAAATGCTGGAGCAAATTTTCTGCGTGGCGGCGCCTTCAAACCCCGTACTTCACCTTACAGTTTCCAGGGACTGGAGGAAGAAGGCCTCAAGCTACTCAAGGAAGCCAAGGAAATGACAGGACTGCCTATCGTTACTGAGGTAATGAACCCGCGCGAAGTTGATCTGGTTGCCCGCTACGCCGATATACTGCAAGTAGGGGCGCGCAACGTTCAGAATTTTTCCCTGCTCAAGGAATTGGGTGCATTAAAAAAACCGATACTGCTCAAACGCGGTCTGATGACCACCATTAAGGAGTTTCTCATGTCGGCAGAATACATCCTTTCCGAGGGCAACAAGAGCGTGATCCTGTGCGAACGAGGGATCCGCACGTTTGAGACCGCCACACGCAACACGCTCGACATCTCAGCCGTGCCCGTCCTCAAAAAAGAAACCCATCTGCCGATTATCATCGACCCAAGCCACGGAACCGGACATTGGGATCTGGTTCAACCAATGGCTATGGCAGCTATTGCGGCTGGGGCGGACGGGCTGATGATTGAAGTCCACCCAGACCCAATCAACGCCTTCTCCGACGGACCGCAATCATTGAAACCTGTCAAATTTGAGAATCTGGTTGATGCATTGAAACCACTCCTGACCGTGATGGGGCGAACACTCTAGAACGCCCATCACATTGACACCCCACAACTCATTGATTTCATTTAGGTTTTAAAGAAAACTCGCCTTGAATTAAACCATCGTTTAGGATATTCTGCTCCTATAACAAAAAATCCTCCCTGAAAAACGGGGTACGGTTCCCATATCGGGACCCGGGATGAGACCGATGAGCGACCTCTACGTATCCAATCGAAGCCAGGCGAGTGTCTACCACGATGAATTGATAGCCCGGTTAAGCGATCTTTTCACGCTAAATGATCTCATTGGTTCTGATCCGAACGACACCCAGTCGTTTTATCTCCAGTTTAAAAATCACATTCAGGAGTTTGTCGAAAAAGAATCCGCCGCGGGCCAGGAAGAAATGCTGGCGTCGGATAACAGCCACCTGTTGTTGTTAAAAAGAACAGCGTTGGTCGACGTAGTGGTGAAACGTGCCTTCCACCTCGCACTTGATTTTTACAATAAAATTCAAAACACCAACCTGAAATCAAACGACCTGCCTGTTGCAATTGTGGCACGATCCGGCTATGGACGAGAAGAGCTGTCTTTTGGTTCGGACGTGTCGATCAAATTTGTATTCAGGGAAAGTGATGGCGTCGAGAACCTAGATGCAGCAATTCAGGTAATCAAGGATTTCGAATATCTGTTTGTGTATCAGGATATTTTCAGGACAGTAGCAAGAAGCGGCAATTCGATCCTGGACACAGACGATCAGGAACTGGATGACAACAACATGTCATCCCTGTTTTCACTTTTGGAGCATCGATTTGTCACTGGCAATAAAACGGTGTATCGGGAGTTTGCAAGCTCCATCAAAACAACATGCATTTTTCATAAAGACAAACTGATCAGTTATTGCGACCGCTACAAAAATCTTTACGGAATCCACAACACGGTATTCAAACAGGAGCCCCATCTCAGAGAAGAACTGAATCGGGTTTACTGGGCTCTTTCGCTGGCACGTTTGCGGCATTCGATCCCGAAAAACAATCTTTTTGAAATTCTGGAAGAGATGCACAACCGGAAACTCATCAGCACACCTGCATTTAAAAAGTCGCAAGTCGCCTTGAATTTTCTGGCACGCACCCGAATGGCCCTGCATTGCCACCAGAAAGGAGCACAACGCGATCTCTTAAGCTACGAAGTGCGTGAGCACGTTGCCAAAGCAATGGGATATTCAGTAAAAGAATTTTTCAACAAATACTTTTACACCTCCGTGTTGCCGCTGAAACGATTTTCGCGTGGAATTTTCTGGGAAAGCCTGAGTTCTGATTCCAAAAAAGTGCAGACACTTTCGGCTGATTTTGCCGTCAATGCAGAAAGACAGATTATTTTCACCCAGGGTCGAAACGATTTTACCTGGAACACCCTCGGTGAAATGCTCGAATTATTTACATGGGTATCTCGTCGCAATCTTTACTTTTCCTATCCCGTAGCTCGCGCCATAGAGGAAAATGTAGACCGCATGGCCCCCCTGTTCCAGATGGCAAATCATGGAACTGAACTGCAGCCTTATTTCCACAGCATTCTTCGTGGAAAACATTTTGCTCAGGCCATCCGTTACCTCCATGAATTCGGGTTATTGGATCAATTGTTTATACCCGAATACAAAAACCTGAGCGGCATGCTTCAGGATATCTATGTACACCTGTTCCCAACCGATACCCATCTGATGCACGCAATGGATGCGTTGAACGGACTGGAAATCGATCCTGAGAAGCAACCGTTCCTGTTTGACCTTTACCAGTCGCTCCGGGACAAAAGCACCATTCGCCTCGCAGTCATGCTGCACGACATTGGCAAGGGATTAAAACGCGAAGGGGAAAATGAAGAACTCGTTGGCGGGCGGGCGATCCCCGGCATCCTCGGCAGGCTGGGTTATGGTCGAAATCCTAAATTGATTCGGGATGTGGCCTTCCTGGTTGAAAAGCATCTGATGATGCGTGACCTGATGATGCTGGACCCTGACGAAGACGACACCTATGAGATGATCTGGGACCTGGTTGAAAAAGATGTAGAGCGACTGAAAATGCTTATCCTGTTGACTTATGCTGACCGGGCTGCAACCAAGATGAATATGTCACAGTCACAAATTGACCAGTTGAAATATTTTTACCAGAACACCCTCCACCATAAAAAACGCGAAAGTGTGTCCTGGCCAGTTAAAAACGAATTCCTCCGAATGATCAGGTTGCCGCGTGACATGCAATCGCAACTTGAAATTTATAACGAGTTTAAAAAATCTCGTGATAAATTTTCAGTGGAATTGTTCTTCAGGGCCGATCATCCCAGCGAACTGGTCTTATGCACCTGTGACCAGGGTGGATTATTGTTCAAGGTGGCAACCGTTCTCGCCTTCAATCACCTGAGTATCACCGATGCCCGGATACACACTCTCGGAGACAACGTCTTTGATGTCTTTCAGGTTGCAGAAATCGGGCAGAAACCCATCGACTTCTCCAATTTTTTCCTGGTCCAGAAAAAAATCAAGGAAGAATTACGCAAAGTCTTTGTCGGCAATATCGAGGTATCAGAACTATACAAGGGCCGTCCCCTCTCCACGACCCATATGGAGGAACGGGCCGGACCCCTGAAAGCCAAGGTGTCGATCATTGGCCGGGCGGTGAAACTCGAATGCTCAGATATGCTGGGCATCACTATGCTGCAAACAAAATTCTTTTCCAAATTGAATATGCAGATTCAGCGCGCCGTCATCAACAGCCAGTATGGGACCGCTTCCAATATTTATTACTTGAGACCTGAGGACGTTCGCGAGATCATGAACGACGAAGAGGGCTTTAAAAATACCTTAAGGGATGCATTGGAACCTCTGACCCGTAATCAACCTATTTTTCCCGACTCACCCGCTGAAGTCGCGTGAAAACCAATCGGACCCACCAATGAAAGCTATTGCTTGCAGCGCACTGCTTCTTTGTAGTTTCCTTGGCACCTCAGCTCTGGCCGACCCTTTTAAAGAGGCGCTCACCCTGGACCGCCAGGGCTTTTATCAGGAAACATTGCCGCACTGGGAAGAGTTTCTGGCATCTCACCCTGAAAAGAAACTCGATATTTACGGGCATATCAAACTTTGTATTGTCATGAACAAAATGGGGAACCTTGGCCAGGCTTATGAAGTGGCCAAACGCCTTGCCGACCGCTATCCTGACGATTTTCACGCTCAATTCAATCTGGGCAACATGACCAGCGCCGTGAAGATGTACCCCGAAGCAATCACCGCTTATCGCACAGTCATACAAATGCACCCGGAAGAAGGGCTGGGCCATATAGGACTTGGATTGTCCCTGTTTGGAGACCGGAAGACGGACCAGGCACTGGACACCCTGCGCAAGGTTCGCAGTCTGTTTAAAAAACAAAAAAATATTTCCTGGTATCAAAACACCCGCATCATGATTGGGCAAATAAAAAGCTTTGCTCCCTATCCTCCGGATTTTTCCGACCTCTGGTTAAACAACAACCTGAAAACCATCCGGGACACTTATTACCGAACACTTTTTCTTGACTACGAAACAAACCTCAACCATTAGGCCTACGTTTCCCCCCGAATCCTGCATCACAAACCAAAAATGAAGTAGGTCCGCTTTTTAAAGATTGTATTCAGGGAAGCACATCTTTAAATACCTGAAACAGTTTTATTCGGAAAGGTATTTCCTTCGGGAAAGTATCCGGGGGTTAAATTTCTTTAATCAAGTATTCATCCTTATTTAATTTCCGCTGCCCATACTGGGTACAGCCTGTTCTCCTCCATCCCGAGGGAGCGGAAGGAAAAATGGGGATTCTTTCTTCCGCTCCCGCCCTCCTTAAAAGATTTTTTTATTGAAACCGGCCTCAAGCTCCTTTCATCTAATAGTATAGAAACCGTATAAACGGAGTGATATTTTGAAGAGACATATTTTGATGTGCCCTCCGGACTACTTTGGAGTGGAATACACAATCAACCCATGGATGGAAAACCAGATTGGAAAAGTGGACAGGAAGTTGGCAAAGCAGCAATGGCGCCAATTGCACCTTTCACTTAGCAAACACGCAAGCGTGGAGCTAATTTCACCGTTTAAAGAAACGCCTGATATGGTGTTCACTGCCAACTGTGGAATGGTCTGGGGATCAAACTTTATTCCGAGCAGGTTTCTCCATCCACAGCGAAAACCGGAAGAAACGTATTTTAAGAAATGGTTCAGTGACAAGGGTTTCGATATTCTGGATCTACCGGAAAATATTTCGTTCGAAGGTGCTGGCGACATTCTCCCCTCTCACGATTCGAATCATTTATGGGCAGGCGGTGGTTTTCGTACTAACCCGGAGACCCATGTAGTATTGGGTCGCGAGCTTAATTGCCGCATCATTTCCCTCAATCTGGTAAACCCTCGCTTTTACCATCTGGACACCTGTTTCTGCCCTTTAAATGACGGAGTGGTCCTTTACTACCCGCCGGCCTTTGATACGATGTCGAACCACCTGATCAGACACAGTTCCGAAAAAACCATTGCTGTTTCCGATGAAGATGCACACAATATGGTTTGCAACGCAGTTTTGATTGATGACCAATTGTTTTTAAATAACGCCAGCCAAGCCCTTCGGCAGCAGCTGGAAGAGGAAGGCTACACCTTGCACATTATTCCCGTGAGTGAATTCATAAAAGCTGGCGGTTCCAGCAAATGTCTCACCTTCTGCTGGTAAAAACCTTCAACGTGGTTCAGGAATAAGTACTTGGTAAACTTATAACATCTCAAATCAATTTTCCTCCAGACTCTCCCGCCTTCAGGGAAAGATCGTGTACAATGGATGTTTTCCAATGGCTCGGTTTTCAACGATATGAAAAAAGATTTTCTTTCACTGGGAGATTTTTCCTCCCAGGAATTACAAGACATGCTGGTCACGGGCCTTGTCATGAAGGACCGGCCAGCGGAATTCCATGATGCCCTTAAGGGAAAAACCCTGGGGATGATATTTAATAAACGATCGACCCGGACCCGTATTTCCTTCCAGGTGGGGATACTCCAACTAGGCGGTTATGGGCTGGTACTCAGTCCAAACGATCTTCAGCTGTCCAGGGGAGAGTCTATCGAAGACACCGCAAGGATTCTGTCAGGTTACCTGGATGGAGTCATGATCCGGACCTTTGCGCATGAAGAAATTGTCGAATTTGCCCGGCACGCAACCATTCCGGTTATCAATGGGCTGACCGACTACAACCATCCCTGCCAGGCAATGGCAGATATGCTGACCCTGCTCAAATACAATTCAACACTCGAAGGATTAAAACTGGCATATCTGGGCGATTCCAATAACGTCACCGTCTCCTTGCTCTTTGCTTGTGTCCATTTTGGAATGCATATGGCCATCATCAGTCCCGAGGGGTACACTCTGGACCCGTCTGTGATGGAATCAGTTCGGGAACAGGCGGAGCAAAAAGGTTTATCCATCACACTCACCTCCGATGTTGAAGAAGGAGTTGCCGGTGCTGACGCCGTTTACACCGATACATGGACAAGCATGGGACAGGAGGACGAAGCTGAAAAACGGCTGAAAGATCTTGATGCCTATCGAGTCGATGCCCGTGTAATGTCACTAGCCAAACCAGGTGCTTTTTTCATGCACTGCCTGCCTGCGCACAGAGGAGAAGAGGTTTCTGCAGATGTTATGGATGGAGGCCAATCCCTTGTCTGGGAACAGGCTGAAAATCGCCTTCATATCCAGAAATCAATTTTGTACCACCTGATGAAATAGCAGGCTTTGGATCCTGTTCTTTTATTAAAGACAGGGAAAAGTCCTGTCGGATTCCTTGGAAACCCCGCCGCAATGGGTTACAATTTCAATGTATCCTGAATAGTCATGTGATTTTTTATGAGGACTTTTCAAAATACTTTTTGAACGCTTTAAATTTCCGGTTGTTTCAAAAATATTTGAAGTTTTCTTAACAAAAATCAAACGAAATAAATTCTCCATGAAACCAAAAGTTATTATTCTATTGAGTCTGTTTATTTCAGCGAGTATTTTATTAGCACACTCCGCAATGGCAGATGCCTGGGGGCCACCTCCAACTAAAAAGACCATACAATCGAAATCCAAAATTCCTTCGCCGCCATCAATAAAAAAGAAAGTTGTTCCAGAATCTGAAAACGTAGATGAATTAACCGAAAAAATGATGGACAATCCGGAATCGATGAGCAAAATCGGGAAACTGCAAAACGATCCCACCATGCAGAAAATATTGCAGGATCCTGAGCTTATGGAAGCGATTCGAAATAAAGATTTATCCCGAATTGCCAGTGACCCGAAAATAAAAGCATTGGAGAGTAACCAAGGTCTCCAGGAATTGTTGAAACAAAATCAATGACCAAGGTAGACCCCAACAATCTAGTCTGGATAGATCTTGAAATGACAGGTCTCGATCACGAGATCGAATCTATCATTGAAATTGCCACCATTATCACAGACAAACATCTCAACATAATCGCGGAAGGCCCCAATCTGGTTATTCATCAGCCCGATGAATTGCTCAACCGGATGGATGAATGGAACACCCAGCATCACACATCCTCTGGTCTTGTTGAAAAAGTACGCAATTCAAAGATTGGACTGGCAGAAGCCGAACGCGCCACACTCGATTTCATCAAAACCTATATTCCTTATAATACGTCACCCCTATGCGGCAACTCGGTTCATCAGGATCGTAAGTTTCTCGACAAGTACATGAAAGAACTGGCCGACCACCTTCACTACCGAACCATTGATGTCACGTCTGTTAAGGAAATCGTCAAACGATGGTACCCCAACGGGCCAAAGGTGCCGAAGAAAAGCGATGCACACATGGCACTGATTGATATTCGTGAATCAATTGAGGAGCTGGTTTTTTACCGCCAACACTACTTTATTGGCAACGGCAGACCTCCGGAAGATGCCGAAACAAATTCCAACCACAACAAGGATGGAGAGGAATGAACAAGGGTACGGTGATAACAATACTTTTTATGGTAGGTCTCGCTGGCTTGTCCGTCAGCATGATCCTGGGTGGAAATCACATGCGTTGCGAGGTTTGCATCGAATACAACGGAATCGAAGTGTGTGAATTTGTTGAAGGTAAAGAAAGAAACGAGATGATCCAACTCGGAATCAGCACAGCCTGTGCCGGTGCCGCCAACGGTCGCACTGAATCCATGGACTGTGGCCAAACCCCTCCGGTAAAGGTGGAGTGTGTCGCCACTGACGGTTAACCTTTGTTCTCGCCGCCACAAATTTTGCTGTAGACTTCCTGGTATTTCTCTTCGACTTTTCCCAGATCAAAACGAAACCGATCCTTATCCATCTTCTCATTGGTTTTAAGGTCCCATAATCGGCAACCATCCGGGCTGATTTCGTCTCCCAGTAAAAGCTCTCCATTGCGCCGTCCGAACTCCAGCTTATAGTCCACCAACCGGATTCCGCGCTCTTCAAAATATCCAACCAGCAAATCATTCACCTTAAAACCTAATAGCTTGAGTTGCTGGATCTCGTCGTCTGTTGCCAGACCAAACTCCCGAATATGATATTCGTTTATCATCGGATCGCCCAGATCATCATCTTTATAATAAAATTCAAGGATCGGGTTCTTCAATACTTCACCTTCGGGTCGCCCCATCCGTTTGGCCAGACTGCCCGCCACCACATTACGCATCACCACTTCGACCAGAATAATATCCAGCTTTTTGGTCAGCTGTTCCCGATCGTTCATGTGCTCAACAAAGTGGGTGGCAACCCCTTTCTCTTCCAGCCATTTATAAATAACAGAGGATATGTGATTGTTCATCACACCCTTGTCTACAATGGTTCCTTTTTTGATACCATTGAATGCAGAGGCATCGTCTTTATAATATTGTATTAAGAGATCCGGATTCTCTGTCTCGTAAATTATTTTTGATTTTCCTTCGTAGAGCTGCTTTCCTCTTTTCATCATTTCCCCAGTTAGTTTTTAAATACACGTTTGAATATTTTATCCACATTTCTCAAATGATGCTTTTGATCGAAGGCCCGGTCAATTTCCTTTGCACTAAGAGTCTTTTTAATATCCGCATCCTTTTTCAGGAGGGCTTTAAAGTTCCCCCCTTTCTCCCAGACCTGCATCGCGTTACGTTGCACCATGCGGTAGGCTTTGTCACGATCCAGACCTTTTCGACACAGAGCCAGCAGGATGTGTTCGGAAAAAATCAAGCCCCCGGTCTGTTCCAGGTTGCGCATCATGTTCTTAGGATACACCAGCAGGTTGTCCACCAACCGTGTGAATTTTCGCAACATGTAATGAACCAGAATTGTGCTATCCGGCGCGATGATCCGCTCCACTGAAGAATGGCTGATATCGCGTTCGTGCCAGAGCGGCATGTTTTCCATTGCCGCCATGGCATTTCCCCGGACCACCCGGGCCAATCCGGACATCTGTTCAGACACAACCGGGTTGCGTTTATGCGGCATGGCAGAGGAACCTTTCTGCCCTTTTGAAAAAAATTCTTCAGCCTCCAACACTTCCGTCCGTTGCATGTGCCGAACTTCAACCGCAAACTTGTCGATGGACGAAGCGAGCAAGGCCAGTGCAGAGAAAAACTCGGCATGCCGGTCACGCTGAATCACCTGACTTGATACTGGTGATGGCTTGAGCCCCAGCTTTTTACAGACCGACGCTTCCACTTCAGGATCGATTCCTGCGAACACTCCAACCGCACCGGACACCTGGCCCACGGCAATTCGTGTTCGCGCACTTTTTAAACGCTCAATGCCTCGCCCGATTTCTTCATACCAGATGGCCATTTTCAAACCGAACGTTGTCGGTTCTGCGTGAATTCCATGTGATCGACCTACGACCGGAGTCATCTTGAACTCCAGGGCACGCCTTTTGATCGCTTTTCGAAGGGCCGCGAGCTCCTTCAAGATGAGGTCTGCCGCCTGTTTGAGTTGAACTCCGAGTGCTGTATCGAGAACATCGGACGATGTCATCCCCAGGTGCATATAACGAGCAGGCTCGCCAATGTGCTCAGCTACTGAAGTGAGAAACGCGATCACATCGTGTTTCACTTCACGTTCGATTTCATCAATACGGGCCACATCAAACCCGGCTTTTTTCTTCATGGCAGTCACTGCGGATTTGGGGATCTCTCCACGCTTGGCCAAAGCCTCACAAGCCGCGATTTCAATATCAAGCCAGATCTGGAATTTGTTCTCAGGCGTCCAGATAGCCGCCATTTCGGGCAATGTATAACGCTCGATCAAGGTAATTTCCTTTTTTCGGGTATGGGAAAATGCAGGTTGAAGGGGGAGCAAACGGTGTTTTACAATAAAAGGACACGCTTTTTACCGGGCCCTTGTGTCGAACCCCCTGGCTGTCGGTTCCAGCGCATCTTAAAACGATTTTACGCCCAAATCAATCACCCAAAATGACTTCTGAAACCACTGTCACCATCTGCTTTGTATGTCTCGGAAATATTTGTCGTTCCCCCCTCGCTGAAGGAGTTTTTCAGGATCTTTTGAAGAAAGAAGGTCTTGAAGAACGCATCATCGTTCACTCCGCCGGTACCGGAAACTGGCATGTTGGCGCTCGGCCCGACAAGAGAATGCAGTCCACCGCCAATGCCCGGGGCATTGAATTGCTATCAACAGCCGAACAATTCCAGCCTGGCGATTTTAAACGCTTCGATCTTGTCCTTGCCATGGACCAGTCCAATAAAGAGTCGCTCGACTATATGGGGTCGGGCAAGGTAACGAAAAACAAATTAAAAATGTTTCGCGAATTTGACCCCGACCACAATGGTGATTTCGACGTACCCGACCCCTATTACGGCGGTGACCAGGGTTTTGAAACAGTTTTCGATATTGTTAATCGCACATGCCCACCTCTCCTTGAGTACATTAAGCGTGAACTACTCTGACCGGATGAAAGAAGCCATCCGGGCCCGCTTGTCTAAATCTTTCAGACGTGATGTTTCCATCGCCTCAACCTGTGATGTTGGTGGAGGCTGCATCAATCAAGCGCAGGTTTTAATTCTCGATGAGGGAACACGCGTCTTCGTTAAAAGGAACGCCTGCCCGCCAGCTGGCATGTTTGAAACCGAATCAAAAGGTTTGCAGTTGATGGCCGCAGCCAAAAACGGGCCACGGGTTCCAAAAGTCATCGCCTGCGACGATCAGAAACCGGCACGTTTTTTAATTCTGGATTATCTGGAGTCGACTTCGCCGGGAAAAGATTATTTTACCCGGTTCGGGCACGCACTCGCCGCCATGCACCGCATCACGGCTGACTCCTATGGGCTGGATCATGACAACTTCATTGGGTCAACTCCGCAAATTAACACAAGAGAAAAAAACGGCCTGAAGTTTTTTCGGGACCAGAGGCTGGGGTTTCAACAGGAACTGGCACGGAACTCGGGACTGCTGCCCAAAAAAACTGATCAAAAGCTGGATGAATTACGCGCAAAAATCGGCGACCTGTTGAATATTGAAGATGAACAACCGGCCCTTATCCATGGAGACTTGTGGTCCGGAAATCATTTCTGCGGACCCTGTGGTGAGGCCACCATATTTGATCCCGCAGCGCATTTCGGCCTGCGCGAAGCAGACCTCGCAATGACCGAACTGTTTGGCCGTATGCCACAGGCATTTTACGACGCGTATCACGAAGCCTTTCCACTCAACCCTGGCTATCAGGAACGCCGGGATATATACAACCTGTATCACCTGCTCAATCATTTAAATCTGTTCGGCGGGTCCTATCTTGGTTCGGTCGAAACCATTATCTGTCAATTCATACGTTGACCCAATAGAGGCTCCCATGGCAGAAAAACCCTGGTCGGTATTATTCGCTATCCCGTTATTTCTTTTCCTGAGCTTCACTTCTGCCTCGGCAAAATTGGCCCATGACTACCCTGAATTAAAAAAACAGGCCGAAGCCTTCTTTGAAGAAGGCTCTTTTTCGCGTGCTCATACCCTATATCAGAAATCCAAAATTTATGATCTCCCCACTGAAGAAACAAAATGGGTGAAATTTCGACTGGCTGACACGCTCTGGCGTATGGAAGCGGCAACCAATAACCCGGACAACACAAAAACAGACCTGGCCAGAACTCAGCTTGAGCATATGGTCCGCGATATCAAACGCAAGGAAGAGAAAGGTCGCATCTGGGCTGAGATTAAAGAATCTCTTGGCGATTTCTGGTGGACTCGCAAGCAAACGCGCAACTGGTCTTCTGCCTGGCAGAATTATCAGCAGGCCCTCGACTGGTGGGCCGGGGCGCGTGACATTGAACTGGCGCGGCAACGTTATCTCAAAATGGTCTGGACAATTTCATCTCCACCCTGGCGGGACCGTTATTATATCTATGGAAACTATGGCAACCGCCTGCCGCTGAACTTTTTAGAAAACGTTCTCAAGATCGCGAAGAAACCGGAAGACCGCTACCGGGCACAATATCTGGTCGCCCTCACCACCCGGAACCAGGGCGGCTGGAACGCTTCCAAACGAACAAGGGAAGCGTTTGAAGAAGCTCTGAAAGCTGGCAAAGAATCCGACTGGTACGACGACGCGCTTTTCTTCTATGCGGAATGGCTCAGTGGGCCGGGTGAAATCGTCATCCTTGATGGAGGCCGCAAGATCCAACAGCAAAATTTCGTGGAAGCCCTCCAGATCTACCGTCGAATTCTCAGTGAATTCAAAAAAGGCGAGACTCGCTATTTTAAAGATGCCAAAAGGAAAATTGAACAGATCACCAAACCCGTACTAAACGTCAATGTATCGAATATTTTTCTACCCGGCTCGGAAGCCCAGTTCAATATTAACTGGCGCAACACCCGGGAGGTCGAATTTACACTCTACGCCCTGGACCTGACTGATACCTGGGAGCCCGTTGAACACCCGGGGAGTGTAAAATTTTTCGACAACCTGCCCAGGGATCCATCACGCAAAGTGCTGTCCTGGAAAGAACAAACAGGAGACAAGGGCGAACATCGACCAGGAAACAAGACCCTCAGAGTTCCCAAAAAACTGAAGACCGGAGCATATCTTTTAAACGCAAACTCTAAAAACGCACAAATAAATCAGCTCATCCTGGTCACGGATGCCGCTCTGATGGTCAAATCATCTTCTAATAGAACCATTCTGTATTTTGCTGACTCCTCCGATGGCAGCCCCATTGCCAATGCTCGTGTAAGTCTCTCTGAGCAATATCGCGACAATAAAAAATGGCTGTGGCGAACCCGCGAAGGAAAAACCAATTCAGAAGGACTGGCGGTTTTCGATCGAAACGGAAAAGCCAGATCAAAAATATTTGCAACCGCCCAGAGCGGAGATCGTCAGGCATTTGTCAGGGATCGCCAACACTATTTCTCAAATAAAAATGATTATTGGAAACTCTATGTCACCACAGACCGTCCGGCTTACCGCCCTAAAGAGACCGCGCACTGGAAACTGACCGCCCGCATTCACGATGGCTCTGTTTACGAAACTCCTGCTGGCAACCTGCTGGAATATGAAATTACCGACCCCAGGGGGGCCAAGTTAAAAAAAGGTGAAGCGCGCTTGAATTCGTTCGGCAGTGCCTGGGGAGACCTTGAGCTGACTGAAACCAACCCGCTGGGTTCCTACAGGATCACTTTCTGGACCAAGGGACGCAAGCGCCACCTCGGCAGCGCGGAAATGTTTCGTCTGGAAGAGTACAAACTCCCCGAATTCAAAGTGAATATTCAAACCCCAGAAGAAAATGGGCGCAAAAAGGTATTTCTTTCAGGGGAGACGGTCGAGGTTGAAATTGTTGCCGATTATTTTTTTGGCGGACCCGTGGTCAATGCTGAGGCCGAAGTGACAGTCTTTCAGAAATCCTTTCAGCCTTACTGGCGACCCACCCCGGAGTTTCCCTGGTATTTTCGGGATATGTACCGTCCACCTCATTCCTGGGGACGAGGCCAGCAAATCAAACGCGAGGTTATTAAAACAGATGCGTTTGGAAAAGCGCATTTGAAGTTCGAAACACCGTCTAACGGGCAAAACCTGGAATACTCTATAGAGGTTCGGGTCACCGACCAGTCGCGTCGCGAGGTCAGAAGCTCCGGAACCGTGCGCGTCTCCCCTCAAAAGTTCTTCGCACACCTGACACCTGAACACCACCTTTATCAGCCCAATGATCGGGTGAGCGTCGACCTCAAAACACTGGATGCCAGCAACCAGCCAATGAGTGTTGACGGAACAATCAAGATCACCCGTGAACAGTGGAATGAAATCTGGCTCGACCCTGCCGGGCGCGAAGTCAAAGGTGATGAACTCAAAAAGTATCGTGAAAAAAATTCAATCTGGCCGCCACCACCCTTACCGGGAAACAAGGGTTGGGTACTGAAGTTCAGAGGCTACGAACATGAAGAAATCAAAACCCAATCCGTTAATACCGATTCTGAGGGAACGGCTGAGATCACCTTCACTCCCACGCGCGATGGTTACTACCGGTTCGCGTTTCACCATGAGGATCGTGAAACACCCCCCATCAATGCCACGACCACAGTATGGGTCGCCACCAATGAAACAACCCAGCTCGGATTCCGCACCGGTGGGTTGCAGTTGATCGTCGACAAAGACACGTTTCACGCTGGAGAACCGGGGCCGGTCATGATCACCGCACCGACCAGTAACCGCTATGTATTATTCAGTGTGGAAAGCGAAGGGGTTGAAAGTTATCAACTGATCCACATGGAAGGACCGGTAAAACTGGTGACGCTCGACATAAGCGAGAAACACGTCCCGAATATTTTTCTGCAAGCCAACATGATCAGCGATCACAAAATTTTCAGGGACGTGAAGCAGATTGTCGTTCCGCCGGTCAAACAGTTCCTGGATGTAAAAGTTTCAACTGACAAAAAACAATACGGTCCGCAGGAAAAAGGGAAACTCACTGTTACAACCAAGGATCATGAAGGCAACCCGGTATCTGCGGAAGTTGCGCTCGGACTGGTAGATGAATCCGTTTATGCAATCCAGAAAGACCTGGCCCCGGATCCTCGTGAATTCTTCTGGGGTTCCAAACGCCAGCATCGGGTGACCACGGCGAGTACATACCAATATAGAACGTATAAACATCTTGAAGAAGATGAGGACGGCAATATTATCGATAGCCTGTCCGGAACCCTCCGCAGAGGTTCAAAAGCCAAACGTGTTGGAGCAAAAGATAGTTTCGAATATAAATCCCGTTCAGAAGCTAGCCAGACATTTTCGGCTGAAAGCTCAGGCGAATCCATGGCCATGGGTGGGATGATGGCGGACAATGTGGCGGCCGCAGCACCGATGGCCCTGAAAGAAAGTCGGAGAGACAGGGATTTATACAGCCAAACCCAATCTGGGAGAATTAATGCAAAAACATTGGTCGGTTCATCGGGGAATAAAATCAGCGATGGCCCTGCAGTTCAGGTTCGCTCGGATTTCCGGACCACAGTTTTCTGGCAACCGGATGTCGTCACGGGTCGCGATGGCACAGCTGAAATTGAAATAACCTTTCCGGATTCCCTGACCGAATGGCGCGCCACCGCGCGAGCCATGACGCAAGAAAATCGGGTCGGTTGGTCAAAGACACAAACCCAAACGCAGAAACCCCTCATTGCCCGCCTGCAGGCCCCACGTTTCTTTGTGGTGGGTGATGATGTCACACTCTCCGCTGTCATCAACAACAACACGGATGAACCTCAAACCGTGATACCCGAACTTGAAACCAACCGACTGAAATTGATTGGAAGAATATTCGAGCGGAGAGTTTCCATTGAGAATCTTAAAAAACCGGTGACCGTCCCGGCCCGCGGCGAGACTCGAGTCGACTGGCGGGTCCATGCTATTGAAGCAGGTGATGTAAAAATCAAAATGACCGCTCGAGGTGAACGTCATGCCGACGCGATGGAAAAAACATTCATCGCCCACGAACACGGTATCGAAAAATTCATTGCGCGCTCCGGCAAAATGCGCGGCGATGAGATCACTGCGTCCATTAACCTGCCCAGGAAGCGCAAACCGGGTAGCACCCGGGTTTCTGTGCAGGTCACGCCGAGTCTGGCTGTGACCATGCTCGATTCCCTGCCCTACCTGATCGACTTTCCCTACGGATGCACTGAGCAGACACTGAGTCGGTTTCTGCCAACGGTGGTTGTGGCAAACACTTTAAAGGGATTCGGACTCGAAACCTCCGACATTCTGGGCCGCGTGTTCGGTGGTATTGACCACGCCAACACGGACAAGACACATCGCAAGGGAAAGCGGGATCTTAAGAAACTAGAAGGGATGGTCGAAAAAGGACTCGACCGACTGACCGACTTCCAGCATTCCGACGGTGGCTGGAGCTGGTGGAAGAAAGGCAACAGCGACCCCTTTATGACAGCCTACGTTTTGTGGGGGCTCACTCTGGCAACACAATCCAATGAAGAAATTAACTTAAATATTCTGGCACGTGCATACAACTACCTTTCAAAAGTTCTGGTCGAGGCAGAAAACGACTATGCCCTGCAAGCCTGGGAACTTCATGCGGCGGTGTTTTATCAGACCCACTCAAACAAAGGCAAACCGGGAAAATATGAAAAGCGTGCATATGAAAACCTCTGGAAAAACCGGACGCGACTCAACGCATACACCCGGGCTTTGCTGGCGCTCACGGCGCATTACATGAAAGACTCCGAACGAGCCCAGACATTGGTTCGTAATCTGGAGAATGGAGTGATTGAAGACAAGAGTCCGGACACGTCAGTTGTACAACGCGGCAACCAGCAAACTTCCGGGAACTCGATCGGAACGGCGCATTGGGGTGAGGATGGCATTTTCTTTCGCTGGTCAGATGGAGGAGTAGAAGCGACTGCTTTTGTATTGAAAGCCCTATTATTGATTGATCCTGACCATCGGCTGGTGGAACCCACGGTCAACTGGTTGATCAAGAACCGGCGTGGAGCCCACTGGAGCAACACCCGAGACACAGCCATCGTATTGATGACATTGACCGACTATCTCAAAGTAAGCAGTGAGCTTGAAACCGATGCGGCTTATGAGGTGAAGATTAACGGGAAGAGAATTGCCAGTGAAACAGTTTCCAATGTTCTGACCGCACCTTCCACGTTCAATGTTGACTCCGGATTGATTCGGAATGGGGCCAACCTGATACAGGTGAAACGCACGTCAGGCAAGGGGCCACTGTATTTCTCAGTGCAGGCCGAATATTTCAGCCTGGAGGAACCGATTCCGGCAGCAGGCAATGAAATCTTTGTACGGCGGCAATATTATAAATTGTCCGGTCGACCCACTTTACTCAAAGGTTATGTCTACGACAAAACCCCTTTGAAAGACGGAGAATCGTTGACCACTGGTGATCGCGTCGAAACTGTTTTGACTATCGAAGCCAAAAACCATTACGAGTATCTGATCTTTGAAGACCTGAAACCGGCAGGACTTGAAGCGGTGGAGGTGAAAAGCGGACAACCCGTTTATGCGCGGGAGCTGAAACAAAGCGGAGTGAAACACAAGTTTTCAAAAGAAAATTCCGCCGGTGGAACTGCGCCCCAATCGATGCCGGCAAGAGGATTTATTGGTGGCGCAAAAATTTCCAATGGGTCTATTGTTCTGCCCCTTCCCCAACCTGAGGGTGATGCAATGGACTACACCGGTCGCCAACGCAGCGTGTACCAGGAGTTACGCGACCGCAAGGTGGCGTTGTTCGTCGACAAGATGCCACAGGGTGTTTGGGAAATTCGCTATGATCTACGCGCCGAGACACCGGGAACGTTTCATGCACTTCCGTTAATGGTTCACGCCATGTACATTCCGGAAATCCGCGCCAATGGCGCCGAAGTGCGAGTGACTGTATTGGATAAATAAATTGGAGGGAATTTAATTTTTCTAAAAACGAATTTCAAGACCAACGACAGCTTCATGCCGTTAAGAATTAAATTTATTCAATGCTATTTTTCTTGTAGCGCCATTCTCGTAAAAAAATGGAGTGACTCCATCCTCAATCTGGAGCTTCCAAAATCTATACCCTGCCTTAATAAAGAATCTTAACCAGACATTGTAAATCAAAGGTGCTTCCAGGTTATTTCCAAGCCTTTGACTGGCACTCGCTGCCGAAGGTGATTGGGACAAATCGTTCCTCCCTGAGGTTTTCTTTTTTGTATGGAGCAAAAAATAACCAAAAAAAATTCCCCTTGTCTCCAGTTCAATGAAACAGAGGCAAGAGGAATTAATAATTGAGTTTCTTTAAAAATGGAAATTTAGCTAATTCTAAAACCCATTCCCGATTTTTCGGAGGAAGATTGAAATTTCCTTTCGGGCCGGGCCGTCCAGGTTTTTTTCTTCCTTGGTCAGGGTGTTGAGCACGGACAGGCCGTAACCTATCTCGAGCCCCATGGCGATACTGACCAGAATGCGTGAACCATAGCGCACAGTGATGGCGTGTTCATCTGCCGCCCGGAAAGCCGTTTCGGGGCCTGCAAGCATGGCCCAGGTTTTGATGACTGAGACTTCGCGCGATTCCCTGAAGCGGAGTTCCTCCAATCGTTCCATATAGGTTCCGGGGTCGATCTCCCCGGCTTCATAACGTTCGACCAATTGATTCAGGTTTTCATGTTCCGAATCCATCTGGTTAAGGATATATTCGAACAGTTTTCCTTCCAGCGCCTCTTTCATCTTGGGAATATCCCAGATGCATTTGAACTCCTTCCTGACAGTGTTCTCAGATTGCTCTTTTTCTCTTTTGATTTTTCTAAGACAGACGTCACAACGCTGGCCGGAGTCGTGCGCAAATGGTTGACCACAAAAACATTTCGCCAGATAGGTTTCGATAGCCAACGCCAGGGCTTCACCTTCCAGTTTTAAAACAGTACGGAGAGCCGATCGAACGGAGTCTCCTGTTGTGATGTTGATCCAGCGGTGACAACTGGAGCACGAAATGCCATACCCGGGGGAATCTTCTTCCGGTTCAAAGACGGGGGTATATTCTGAATCACAGAGGGTACACTGAATACTTCTTGCTATAGATTCTGTCATGACCTTCTCGCGATACAAGGTTTTCAAATTGACCAGTTTCCCAAATGAAAGGAGAAAACAGTCACCAAAAAAAAAGAACCCACGGCCAATAAGGCCATGGGTTCCTAAAAAATTTCGTTCAGGTTAACCGGCGTAGGCCTGCCCCATTCCAGCGGCCTGAGTTTCCTTGGCCTCAAGGATGATCTCCCCGGTGCTTGAATTAACCGGATGCATTGAAATGGCCTGATGCGTGCTGCAAACCACTTTACACAAGTCGCAACCCTTACATCGCGAGGTTATGACCATCGCTTTCTTTTTTTCGGGTTCCAGGAGAATGCAGTCCGCTTCCGGACAGTACATAATACACAGGCGGCATCCCTTTTCGGCAATACATTTATCTTCGTGGACATACGCTACGTTATACACCCTGAACGCTCCTTAGATTAAAAATTTAACGTAACCCTAAACAACATTAGCTTTAATTTCCAGGCCAGAAAACACCCGGAGACAAATCCGTAAAAACTGAATCAGTAGGTTACCACTGCATAGCTTGAAGTTTCAGCCCATTCTTTTGCCATGTCATAGGCTTTTTGCATGGTATCCATGTTTTTCTGCAACAACTGTTCTTTTTTGGCATATTTCTTTTTAATGGCCTCGTCCAGGGTTGCCGTACCACCGGATGCAACATACTTTTTACCGAAACGCTCTTTCAAAGCCTTGTCGAGAGCCTCCATATCAACCACCTTGGTGATACCGGCGCAACCACCGATCATGGCCATATTGGTTGACAACTCGGTGCCACCGATTTCAAGTGCCAGCGAAGTGGCATCGAGATTGAACACCGAAACTCCCAGCTCATCAAGGCGCTCGTGGTCTTCTTTCGAAAGAAGATCAACGTCAGTGTTGATAATGATCAACCCGCCTTCTTTAATTCCAGAATAGAACGGAGCCGTGTAACTTTTCTGCATGGTGATAACCTGGGGATGGAAAATCATAATCACCTCAGGAAATACCAGTTCGCCCCGGTCATAAATTTTATCAGGACCAACGCGGACATAACTTTCAGCTGGAGCCATCCGTTTTTCCGCACCAAAGAATGGATTGGAAATTGAATATTTCCCCATGGCATTGGCGGCCATGGCCAGAAGATGAGCCGCGGTAACCGCGCCCTGACCACCGAGGCCGGAGATGCGAATGTTCATCCGCTTCATGGTTCCCGCAGGATGTGGTGTTGACATGATACGTTATCTCCTCAATTACGCGGTTACAGCCTTGGCCTTTTTACGGCGGGCTTTATCTTCGGCTTCTTTTTCCTTGATGAATGCCTTGACTTCGTCAGTCATCAGTTCGCGCATGACAAAACGTCCGCCAATGGATTCGGAGTCTTTCATTTCGTCCAGGCCTTCCATACTCTGCTTTCCAATTTCCAGAATGCATGGAGTGTAAAGCTGGATGTAGGTCGGTCCAAATTCACGTGCTACATAGGTTGCACGGCGAATTGCCTGCTCAACCCGGTTTGGTTTTGAAACGGTGAGAATCGCAACATAGTGACACCCGGCTTCAAAAGCAATTTCCGGCAATTTGACTTTTTCAAACTTCTTACCCACCGGAGCCATCTTGGCAACAAAACCCTTCTGCATCAGACCGGATTCCTGTCCACCGGTGTTGGCGTACAGCTCGTTGTCAAAACAGATCGTGGTGAATTTTTCCTGACGGAACCAGGACTGCATGGTCATGTCGAGTCCGATATCAACGGTCGCGCCATCACCCGCCAGAACGAAAACATCCTTGACGCGATCCGGAAAACGAACGGCCAGCGCCCTTTGCAAACCGGAAGCGACTGCGTTCTGGTTACCAAACAGGGAATGGATGTTGTGAATACCAACCTGCGGAAACACAAGGCTGGTACAGCCCGTGGACCCAACAAAAACAGAATCTTCGGGGTTAGGGATACTGGACATGATGAAACGGAAGGCAATAGACTCAGGACAACCTGCGCAAAGGGAGTGCTGCTCAATCAATTCCTTGCTGCTGCCAATGTCCTTCCAGCTTCTGTCCTCGTTTCCAAATGTCGCTGTCGCAACCAGTTCCTGATATTCAGGAGGCATAACATCTGCCAGATCTTCACAGAGTGCAATTTTTTCTTTACTCATAACTTCCTCACTATGGGATCACGCCCAATTGAATGCGTGGATGTTTTAGTGTTCTTAAAAACTTTTTATATAAACAAGGACTGCCGGCTGCCGCTTAGCCTCTACCAGACATTGGAGCAACCTTCATTCCCAGCTTCTTCTTGATTTCCATGACGATAACTTCAGAAGGCATCGTCATGCCGCCCGCAACCTGGGGTCCTGCAACAACCCGCTCATTGTCCGGGAGAACAGCTTTGATCTCACGCGCCAGCCAGCCGGCAACGTTGAATTCCGGAACAAAGATGGTTTTGGCGTTTGCGGTTGCTTCCCGAAGTTCTTCATGCGGGAAGGGACGCAGGGACTTGATTTTGACCAGACCCACTTTAATGCCTTCTTCTTCCAACAACCGGATCGCTTCCCGACCCTGCGATACCGCCGTACCAGAAGACACCAGAAGAATTTCACGATCCAGGTTTTCCGTTTCGATCAGAGAACCACCCATGATCAACTTGGTGTGCTTGCGGGAACGTTCAACGGCTGCACGGACTTCCTGCTGCCAGGAAGCATGAGTCATGTAACTGATGTAGTTGGATTTCATTATAAACGGATCGCGCATCATACGAATCGGAGGAACTTCCATATCCATACAGACTACTGGCGACCGGTAAGGATCGTATTCAGGCAGACAAATTTCTTCCTCCTGGATCATGACGTTGTCTTTGGTGTGAGTCACAAAGAATCCGTCACAGGCCAGAGCCAGCGGAAGATGGACATCCGGCTGCTCTGCAACCATGAAACCACCGAGGATCCAGTCGTAAAGATCCTGCGCCGTTTCTGCATGCCAGACCAGCGCACCCGTTTCGAGCATGTAATACAACTCAAGGGTGTCCGGCTGAATTGACAGAGGAGAATTGATACCCCGACAGGTCACACACACCTGAATTGGCAGACGGGAACCCGCCCACATGGGGAAGTTTTCCATAGCGCGGAGAGTACCCGGACCCGCAGTGGTGGTGAAAACGCGCGCGCCGCCAAAAGCAGCACCAGCACATTGGCCCATAACCGCAAATTCACTCTCACCGCGGAAGTATTCTTTCAAGTAGCCTTCCGAAAACAATTCACCGATCAGCGCAGCCGCTTCAGACTGCGGGGTGATCGGATACGCCACAGACATATCCAGGTTTGCGCGACGGATAGCTTCTTTGATGACTTCAGAGCCGGTGAGAAAAGTGGGCTTTCTCTTGGCCTCAAAAAACATGTCATTAGGATCAGCGACGGTCAAATTAACTGGACCCTTGCTGCCGATTTTTACTTTTTCAGATAGGAGGATGCGACTCTTCTGCCCATCAACTTTTTTATTCATGATCAACTCCCTCTCTCTTGCAAGAGCGCCGGTTTCGGCGTCGGGTTGGATTTAGGAAATTAAACTACTTTTTATATTACAAATGAACCGGAGGCTCAATTAAGCCACACCTTCCCGGGTCATGACAAACTGTTTAAAATTTTCAGCCTGGCTCTTGACGCCTTCGCTTTTAAGTTTCTCAACTGCGGCTGTGAGCCTATCGATTTTTTCCGGACTCGCATCGCGAAAGGAAAGACAGGCATCTTCATGGCCTGCCTGCGCACATACCGCTATGGTGTAGCAATCGGTTCCACCGCGAATAATTTTCAATGCAAGGTTAGCCTGATGACAATGCACTCCAATAAAGACACATACGTCAATTTTGTTATGCCAGATCGTTAAATTTGGATGGTTCGGATTGATTTCGACGGCCGGGTTAATCTTTGGATATTTAGGCCGATAATCCGCCATCGGTATCAGACGCGCTGGAAGGGCATTCGCGAGCTTCCGGATTGCCGTGGCTTTCATCGCGGCCTTATCATTCCAACGCCATAAAACCAGTGGACCTGGAAAAAGCGTGGGCACTTTAGCTTCCAACAATTTCCGTGCTGCGTATTCGTAAGCTTCCTCTTCGTCTACAATACGACCCTCAATATGCGCTTGGCCAGGGTCCGGCAAAACGATACCCATGCTGGCTGCCGCAGGGGGCAAAAATGCTTCCGGACCAGGCATTACCTGATACTGCTGTTCCATCCTTTAATCCTTTTTATTTAAAGGGTTATACCTTGCTTTTAGAGCGACCGCTTACTATAGCGTAAGCCCCCCAGAATTGTCAAACTAATTCCCATGACCTTGTGATGAGGATTGTATCCTTATTTTTATCAATAAGTAAGGAAAATGTGCCCCCTTTCAGGGGATAAAAACAACCTGATTAAATTTACATTGCCCGACTTCCACAAAGGGCCCAAGAAAACCATTCACAAGCCTGAAACAAATATAATTGTTTTCAACAAAATCAATCAGTTAAAGTGAACTTTGCCCCCAAGACACCCTCTTCGGACGAATTACCCAAAAAAACTCAAATTTGAAAATGACATAATTCCTGCATACCTCAATACAGGGGAGGGAAGATGTGTTAAAAACCCGGTCAGATACTGAGCTCTGCTTTCAGGGCTTCCAGCTCAGACAGGTGTTTTTTCTCTTCGACCAACAGATGGGAGAATATCGCTTTCACATCTATCTTACGTTCTGCTTCCAACAAAAACCCCAATACCTCAATCGACCGCTTCTCACAGGTAATACCAAACTCAACCGCTTCCAGGTCGGTTTGCATACCCGGTCCCTTGAGCGATTCCAAATCAAACACTCTGCCTTTTACCTCGGACTGGATAAAGCGGTTTACTTCTTCATTAGTAGGTGAGCGTTTACCAACTGCCGGCTGCAGATGCTTCCACTTCGCCTGCAAGGCTTTGGAATGATCCCGTTCATCCCGACCCAGACGACGAAATACATCTTTCACCTTGGGATCACGGGCTTTCTTGATTGCCTGCTCATAAAAGGAAATTCCCTCACGCTCTATCGCCATGCAAACCTGGATGGCATCGCCACATTGGAAGTTAATCTCGGATGGGGAAATATTCGATTTGGAAGTGGCCATAGTGTCTTTTGTTTGGTTGGAAAATACCTTCTTCTATATAAGAAGTCTCCAGGTAAAAAAAGGATTCGAGGGATTTTACCAGTTTTGACAGAAGTCCTCTATTAATTCGATTTTTTCTGACCCGCTTCCTCCTCGACTCTTCTTAACCGGAGTTCGATTATTAACCGGAAAACCCGCATTTTGGACTAAAAATATTTTTAGAGCGGACTGCAGAATATGCTATGATGTGCCTGTTTGTTTATTGAAAACAATGTATTACAGGATCTCTCCTTTTTAAAAAATGACAACTCCAGCTGAAAAAATTGAAATTTTTACCGACGGTGCCTGCAAGGGAAACCCGGGTCCCGGGGGTTACGGGTGTTTGATCCGCCAAAACGGCCAGACCCGTGAGCTCAAGGGAGCGGAACCCAATACCACGAATAATATCATGGAACTAACAGCGGCAATTGTCGCCCTCGAAGACCTGAAGGAACCAAGCGAAGTTGATCTGACCACAGACTCCCAATACCTGGTCAAGGGAATTACAGAATGGCTGCCAGGCTGGATCAGAAAAAACTGGGTGAATGCGTCACGTCAACCCGTTAAGAATAAGGAACTGTGGCAAAAGCTGGATCGCCTGAACAAGCTCCATCAAATTTCCTGGCACTGGGTCCGTGGGCACTCGGGACATCCGGAAAATGAACGGGCAGATCAACTGGCCAACGAAGCAATTGCCGAAGCCATCACCTGACTTTTTTACGAAGGGTTTACAGGCAAACTGTTTGAGGAACAAAATTTCCAATGAGCGCATCGCAAAATTCCACCTACTGATCTCCTCGCAAGTGAGCAACCCCTCTTATGACTCCATCAATTAATGACCATCGAAATACACAACTTTCCCTGCCTCCACAAATTTTTGCTGTTTCCTTTTTCCTGCTGTTGAGTTCCTGCGCAACCATGGAAATGGGCGCCGGTGATGAAAGCGTCTGGGATAAACCGGAATCACAACAGGAACGGGTCGAGGTTATCGAACCCCCTGCTGCTGAAAAACAGGTGCGCTATCCGCGCCCGGCGCCCGAAAGAACGAAAACCCAACAGGCACCGGAAACTGTGGAAGCAAACATGGGGTTGCTTTCCAATTTAAAAAACAAAACCCAACCCGAACAAGTGGCCAGCCTTCCCAAGGCACCACTCTACAAAACACCGACCCGGTCTCCGGCTCCGCCAAAGGCAGAAAAAAAAGATCCGCTCAATACCCGGAAAATCTACCCGCACCATGCCTTATATCCGCCGCTGGATGTTCCAGCTGCCGAGCTGCCACAATCGTTCCTGGATGATCTCGACCAGGAGTCTTTAAGGGAATCCATACGGCGTCAGCTTTATATTCTTGAAGGCAAAGCGCCCCTTGAACAAGTCCGTTTAGGCGATTTAATGGTGACGCAGGCCAGGCTGTACGACACGCTCGTTGAATTCGAAAATCTTCTGGATGCGGAACTGTCTCCGGAGGAATTCAGTCAGGAAATCAGGGAACGGTTTTATGTTGTGCCGGTCGGAACCGGTCAACACCACCGCGTGTTATTCACCGGGTATTACACACCGGTGATCCCGGCCAGCCGTACCTGGAGTGATGAATACCATTATCCGCTCTATCGCAAACCGAGTGGTGGTGAATCAATGGAAGCCTCTTACAAACGGGCCATCCATTCGCAAAGAGATTACGGTTTTCATCTGGTAGCATCCACCCGCCCGTTGGAGCTGACGCGTGAGGCGATCGACGGACGCGAAGTGCTGGCTGATAAAAACCTTGAGGTCGCGTGGCTCAAGGACCAGATGGAAGGATACTTCCTTCACATCCAGGGCTCCGGATTCCTGCAGTTTGAAGATGGTCAACTGGAAGCGGTGCAATACATGGGATCGAACGAGCGACCTTATAAAAGTGTCGGCAGGATGATGATCAACGAAGGCATCATCACGACAGGCCAAGGTTCGATGCAGGGTATCAAACGCTATTTTCGCGAACATCCCGAAGACATTCCAAAATATTTATTTAAAAACGAACGCTATATCTTCTTTGGCATGGGCGGCAACGGTCCGCGCGGTTCCACCGGTGCCGAACTGATCGGCGGACGCGCCATCGCTACCGACAAGACTCTTTATCCTGGCGGCGGACTCGTCTTCATCACCGCAGACAAACCCATCCTCAACTCCAGCAACAAGATCGTCGACTGGCAACCCTTCTCCCGCTTCGTGCTCGACCAGGATACCGGGTCGGCCATCAAAGGCCGCGGCCGCGCCGATCTCTATTTTGGTATCGGAGAAAAAGCCGGCGCCCAGGCCGGACGCTTCATGAAACGCGGCAAGATGTTTTACCTGGTCGTCAAATAACTCCTTGCGCCACTCGCCGTGGAGGCAACGAACAACCCCCTTGCTGGGGGAGAGCTTTGCATAACCCAAAAAATTCAATTTAACAGTAATCTTTTGATAGCCATTTATTTCCCTCCCCTTGAAAGGGGAGGGTATGGGAGGGGTCATGTTTACAACCTCCCCTGTATCCCCTCCTTTTTTAAGGAGGGGATTCAAGAACGTAAATACCCGCTCTTGAACAAATGATTCTGCCCACATTATATAGTTATGCAAAGGTCTCTTGCTGGGGGGGGGGGCTAACGTGTGCTTGGCGCACGGCCCACAGAAAACTTTTGTTCCTTCCCATTCAAAACTATCTTTAAAAATTCAAACACCCCCTTATGTCATTCTGATGAGCCTTTAGGCGAAGAAGAATCTCGCCTTTGCTTTTGATTAAAAGTTTTTAAAACAACCCTCCCCTAACATAATATTTTTAATCCCCCGCCACCTACCCGTTCGCTCTTTAACAAATATCCGCATAGTGTTAATATGATTTCCGAAAATCATAAAATATTATATTTCGGAGAAATCCCATGTTGCGTTCGCACTTGCTGAAACTGACGCTGACCGTTTCTATTTTATGTATTGCCACCTTCTCTATTGCGTCCCCGAATAATTCAAACAGGCTTGATTTAAAAGATGCCCTTGAGCTGGGGTTGAAGTCACCGGGCAAAGTGATCGACCTTGCGCCCTATCGTGATCCTTCAAGGGCGATCCCGAAAAAGGGAGAAGTCGATGCGAAAACGCGCATGCAGGTCGACAAGAGTTTCGGCCGGATGCCGTTGTTGTTTGAGAAGAACGAAGGCCAGGTATCAGATCAAGTGAAGTTTTTGTCGCGCGGACGCGGCTACAATTTTTATCTGACACCTACCGAATCGGTGATGGTCTTATCTAAAGCCGTTGAAGACAAAACCACGGCAACGAACGTAAGTCGAAAATCGGACCCACTAAACCGTTTGGCGTCATTGGAAAATCCACCGAAGATGGAGCGGGCAGTGGTGCGCATGCAGGTGGTCGGCGCAAACGATAAGGCAGTGATCAAAGGCGAAGAGAAGCTGGCGAGCACCAGCAATTATTTTATTGGCAACGATCAATCGAAGTGGCGGCAGGGTGTCGCAAATTACAAAAAGGTGCATTACGAGGACGTTTACGAAGGGATTGATCTTGTTTACTACGGCAATCAGAACAAACTCGAATACGATTTCATCGTCAAGCCCGGAGCCAATCCTAACAACATTGAATTGAAATTCAGTGGCGCAGACAAAGTATCACTCGACGATCAAGGCAACCTCGTTCTTCAAACAAATGTTGGTGATGTTGTCCAACACGCCCCAATCATTTACCAGATCATCAACGGTAAAAGAGAAACAGTCAAAGGGGAGTATATCCTAAAGCAAAACAACCGCGTCGCCTTTCACATCACCTCCTATAACCCCGACCATAATTTGGTAATCGATCCTGTGCTGGGGTTTTCCACGTATTTTGGAGGAAGTGGTAAGGATTTAAGTTGGTCCATTGCCGCAGATGAAAACAACAATATTTATGTGACGGGGAATAGTAGCTCACCGGATTTTCCTACCTTAAGCTCAATTCCTGGCGGAACAAATGTGGGGACAATATTTCTTTTTAAAATCCATCATCAAAATGGAATACCTTCATTGGCCTATTCTGTATTGCTAGGTGGATTGCAGGATGATCGAGGGGATGGCATTGATTTGGATTCATTGGGAAATGTTTATATTGCCGGTTTTACTGAATCGACAAACTTTCCCTTAGTAAATGAAATCGAAGGCGATTCTACAGGCTTGGATGCCTTTATTGTAAAGCTTGAAGAAATAAATGAAATACCGTCTTTGGCTTTTTCAACTTATTTAGGTGGAAGCGTAGGGGATGGCGCTTCAGATATTAAAATAGGAAATTTCGGAGATATTTTTATTACAGGTTGGACTAGCTCCAGCGATTTTGATACAAAAAATTCCATCAAAACGCATTCAGGAGGGTTTGATGTTTTTGTTTTAAAGATCCAGGAAACAAATGGAAATTTTAATTTAGCTTACTCGACTTTATTGGGTGGTAGTGGGCTTGATGTTCCTTCAAAATTAGCCGTGGACAACTTAAACCAGGTTTATGTGGCTGGGAGAACCGGCTCAACTAATTTTGATCTGTTAAATGAGATAGAAGGAGATAGTGAAGACGGATTAGATGATATGTTTGTCTTCAAACTAGAAGAGACAAATAATATTCCCTCCTTGGTTTACTCCACGTATCTTGGTGGGAAAGGCGATGATAGGGCCTGGAGTATCACAGCAGACAATTTTAATAATGTATTTGTAACTGGTTATGCATCCCAGGATTTTAATACTGTCAACCCCCTTCAGGAGAATCATCCAGGCTACGACGGTATTTTTTTTAAACTGGAAGAAACCAATGGTGTTCCAGAGTTAGCATTTTCTACATATTTGGGTGGAGTAAACGGGGGTGCTGCTTACGGTATATGCAGGGATTCTAATAAGAATATTTATTTGGTGGGTATCTCAGTAGGCGATGGGTTTATTCAGGTAAATCCTATTGCACCTTTTGCAGAAATAGATGATATTTTTGTCATGAAATTGAGGGAGAGAAGTAATGATTTTTCAGTGCTTTATTCCACCTATATTGGTGGGAATAATTCTGAATATGCCATTGGTTGCTCTGCAGACTCCTCTGGAAATGTTTATGTTTCTGGGGCCACATTATCTTCTGATTTTTTGACAAAAAATTCCTTGCAATCATTTAACGGTGATTTTGACATCATTGCCTTTAAGTTGTCTGATCCCGTTCTCCCGAACTTAACCAACGATTTTAATAACAATGAAAGTTCCGATATTCTTGCTACACATTCCAGCGGTATTCTTGTGTCTGCACTAATTGAAAACTCTGTTTTTGAAGACTTAGGGTTTCTGTTGCAAGCCGATCCTGCTGCTGGTTGGACGGTGAATGCGACGGGGGATTTTAATGGCGATAAGAAAGCCGACCTATTGCTCTACAACACGACCACAGGCGAGTACCGAACGGTTCTGCTGGATGGTACGTCGGTACTGAGTGACACGGTGGTGTTCACGATTGATCCTGTCATCGGTGTCGAACCCCGCGGGGTCGGTGACTTCGACGGTGATGGTGAAGCGGAGATCATCATCTACCATCCGCCGAGCGGGTTCACGGGACTGGTCTATCTGGTAAACGGGGCGTTCTCTTCTTTTGAAGAAGCGACAACGATCGATGTCGCGGGTAACTGGACGCTGCAAGACACCGGCTATTTCAACGGCGACAACAAAACCGATCTTCTCATTTCCAACACGGTCACCGGTGAATCGGCTGTTATCGAAATGGATGGATCAACGGCAACGGGTCCCACTTCCATCTTCACGTTTGATCCGGCTACCGGCTGGTCGGAAATAGACACCGGCGACTTCAACGGCGATGGCAAGTCAGATGTCCTCATCCTGCACAGCACTGGAGCACTCGGTGTGCTGGTCATGGATGACTTGGTGTTCCAGAGTTTTTACGTTCCGGGTGGGTTGTCCCCAGGATGGGAACTGGTCAACGTCGGGAACTACGATGGCATCAACAAAGCGGATTTCCTGATCCACGACACCAACACGGGTGATCTCATGACTGCGGTGCAGGATGGAACCACGGTAACCACCTACACCCCCGTGCTCAATCTCGGTGTCGGCTCGGGTTGGTCCTACCACGGTGGCAAGCCCTAACCGCCACCTTGCGGCCACTCGCCGTGGAGGCAACGGGTGAACCTGTTTTGCGCAAATAACGGTTCTTAAGCGTATTGCAATGAATTCAAAAACAGCCGCTCCCGCCTCTTCCACTAAGAGAGCTTTGCAATACCCATCAAATCTGCATTCCAGGAAATTCATTGGACCTTTAAGTGGGGGGAGGGATATTAAAAACAACCACCCCTGTACCCCCTCCTTCATCAGGAGGGGAAATTATTCGCCCCCATTTTCATTATTCAGATCGGGACTTACCAAGGAGAGGAAATCCCAAAACTCTTTTCTCAACAAGGCATTTCCATAAATCCCCGACCCCTCTTTTGTCATCTTATTCAGGACACCCTTGGTTACCCTTTATCGAAAGGTCGGCAACATGATGGTTTTAGGGCGGGAGGAGCCCCTCACCTGGAATAAACAAATTTACGCATTCAATGAGATCTCCAATGAAATTGAGCTGTCGCGGGTGGAGGATGACGGCCTCAACCGCTATTCATTCCTGTGGCAAGGCGAATTTGAACAGCGAAATAAAAAATTCACCGACCTCCTCCGGCACGTCAGCCAGACCCTGGAACAGGATCCATGCTGGTTTCTGATCTGGGAAACTCCCAGGAATGAAAAAGGCAATCGCCTGCATGATCCGAAAATTGAAATACGTAATAACGATGGCTGGGCAACACACGTCGGGGAAAAAATCACCGTTGGGCAAAAACTGATCGATCTGGATGAGCTATCAGGCCCTGAACCTGCTGGTCACAAAAAGCTGGCTCGTGATGCAGGGACGTTTATCCTGATGGGTGATTTACCAGCAGCGCCTGATCTCACCGAACCCCCTGCCGAAAAAACCTTGAGTCGCTTTGCCTACTGTAGCGAGATGGCGCCGAGCAGTCCGTTTCTGAGCTGGGTGCGGGAACGGTCGATGACCCTTGGCTACTGGAATCGCAATATGCACAGCCATCTCGGACTGGTCATCGTGACCCGGCATGTCCTGGATATTGAGGTTCTGAGAGAAAAGGGATTTGTCGACACCCTGCACGATGGCGACGATGCCGTCCATGCCTGGCTTTAGCGGCTGACGACCAAACAAAAGTTTGCGCAGGCTATTAATCATAAAACTTACTAAAAAATAAATTTTAATTCGCACCTCGGTTTTGGAAATCTCAACCCGTGGCCTCTATTTTTATTTCATCTGGCGTATGTTCTTTTATATGAGCAAACAGGTCCAATACAATTTTGATGACCACCATCAGGACCAACGCCAAAATATGTTGACCTGTCGATAGAACAAGAAACCCTCCAAACAAAATCGTAAGATGGAGAATGACCACTCTTTTGTAAGGCGCACTCATCAGAGATTGAGTCGTCGCCTTTCGGTATTCTTCCTTGCCAATAAAATGATAGAAATAGCTGAAGAGGTGGCTGCCTAGAAAACCGATAGCAGCGATCTTCATCCCCGGCTGTTCGAGGATAGCAGGAACCACCATCAGCAATTCATCGCCCGTATTTTGAAACTCCTTGCCAAACATGGCAATGACAAAAAACCCGTGAACCCCGGTAAACATCCCATAGTGGACTGTGAAGAACGGGATCATGAGAATGGCATCCCAGGCTTTGTTGCGAACCAGAATGGTGACAAACCGGAAAATATTGAGGACTCCGATGACTACGTTTTCCATCCAGTACAACGCGATCAGGAAAAACACCTGCCAGTCGAACAACACCACGCACAAAAAGGGAAGGATATTGGTGACCACCAGCACCAACGCCGATGCCCCAAAATAATTCCGGATTTTTTCAATCATCCACCCACCGCCTCCTCAATTTCATTAGAAGGCAAAATGGGTTTCAGGACAACAAATTCCAAATTTTTTATTCAAAAAATTTTCATTGGAATTAACTTCCTTTGATCCAGCAAAACAAATTGATTTGGATTAATAAACTATACACTTTTCTTCAAGCAAAGTATTAATGATATATTTCAATTTTTCTTTATTAGAAACTTTATAGGCCTCCTCAAGCACTTCACAAATTTCTTCACTTTCCATTCCTTGTTTTAAATTAACGCCACCAATAAACAAAAGGGTTTTAGCCAGACTATCACCAAAAGTCATCGGATTGACCTGCCAAAGAGTTCTTTTAATGCTCAATATTTTTCTTAATAACGCGTTTGTCTTTTCCCAATTTTCATTTGCCACAGCAAAATAAACCAGCACCTCCATGTTGTCAGCCAATTGATGTCCAAATACCTTTGGATTTGTTTCTGCCAATTTTTTATTGAGAATCAATGCCTCTTCAGCAAACTCCTGACCTTGTTTTTCTTCTGCCGACAGACCCAAAAGAATTGCGGCCTTTACCATCAATCCTCTAGCAATTAACGGTAAGAATTCTTGTGGGCTGGCTTTGGAATATTTTTTAAAAATTTCCAACGACTCCAAATTGGCCTTTTCAGCAATTCTTAACTTTCGCATTTTTTCAATATAATCATGGGAAAAATTAATAGCATTGGTTGGGTCTCCCATATAGCTTCCCGGGTTCAACATTTGGAATAAGCTGACGGATCCAATATTTACTGATTTTGCTTCCCTTCTTTTGGATTTTGCCTCAGCGTAAACTAGGCTACTGAAATAAAAAAGCGCCTTTGCCTTGTCCGGTAAAAAGGCTTTGGGATTTTTCCTTATTAAAATGTCAAAAATTTTCAAACTCTCCTCAACCGCTTGCTTCCCTTCTTTGTACTTCTCCTCACTTTGATAAAGTTTTCCTATCCCATTTAGTGTATGCGCCACAGGAAACAAAAATAATTGAGGGTTTACTTTTGCTTTTTCCTTAAAAATTTCCAAAGCTTCAGCCAAAGATTCTCTTGCCTCTTCATATCTATGAGTTTCTAAATAAATCGATGCCAGAAAACTTTTTACAGATGCCACATATGGCTTAAAAACCCGGAAATTAATCTTGGCAAGCTTATTGAAAATCTCATAAGACTGATTAAAGGCAATTTCTGCTTTTTCAAATCTCAATGTTAGTTGAAAATTCCTTCCCATTTCGAGTTGCGTCCTGGCAATTCCGGGCAAAAACACATCTGGATTGGCTTTTGATAATCTCCGGTAATATTTCAAAGCTTCAACCAGATATTTTTCCCCTTTTTCGAAACGCAGGGTTTGCACAAATATTTTTCCAAGCTCAAGAACAACAGGCGGCACCGCACCAGAAAAAGCGGCCGGATCCTTTTTCCCAAAGGCCTTGAAAGTTTCCAACCCTTTGGTGATCATTTCTTCAGCTTCTTGAAGCCGATGGGTGGCCTTATAAACAGCCCCTAATGACGTCCTAACTGACGCAATATAAGGCTGATAGGCTTCAATATACTTTTCCGCAAATTTTTGGTACTCCTTTAAAGATCTTTTGGCCAGTGCTTCAGCCTCACCGAACCTGTTGGAAACAATATAATAATAAATTAGGTGGCTTCGAGTGTCCTTAATATGATGTCTGAAAACTTGGACATCTTTTTTGAAACTATGCTCTTGAATAGCCCAAGCACTTAAAAACATTTCCTCAGCATTTTTCAAATTATAGGTATTCAAGTAAACGTCCCCAAGGTTAAACATGGCAGACACAGTTGACAGCCCCTCTCCCCCTTGAACTTCATTACCTTCTTTTTTCCTAAGCTTTATAACCTTTTTAAAATATGTTTCTGCTTTTTTAAGTTGGTTTTTTTCTTTGTACAATACCCCCAGATTGTTCATCGTCGCGCTTTTATTGGGCTGTAATAAAAAGAAATTCGGACCTGAAAATTTTTTATAGCTCTGCTGCGCCTCCAAATAAACCTCTTCCGCTTCCTTTAAACGGTTTGTCGATAAAAAAACGTTTCCTAATACGTTCAATACAAAAGATCGTCGCAGGTGTATATCCATAGGGGAAAGCCCTTTTATAGAGTTGCCCTCGATTAACGCCTGCTTTAAAATATTTTCTGCCTCTGCAAATTTATTCTGAGCCAATAAAAGAGAAACCAAGGCCTTGAAATTCGGGAAGTAGTCCGGATTTTTTAAAAATGCTCTTTTATAATCCACTAAGGCATCTATTGGTTTAAACCCCAATTCCAAGATCTTTCCGCGATTAAAAATATGCACAGATTGTATTTTTGGATTTTTTGATGCCATTGATATTAGTACATCAATATTTTTCAGGGCATCCTTAAACTCACCCTTATTAACCAAGTCCAATATTTTATTAACTTTCTCTCCACCTGGTTTTTCCCTTTCCATATTCTCTGTCAACTCTTGAAATGAGCTCAACCATTGGTGGATTTCTGTTCGGTAAAAAAATAAGTCGTCTCCAAGATCATAAAAATTTTTCCCTTTCAGACCCAATTGGAGTTCAAGATATTCCAATGCTTTTGGTGGCACGCCACATTTGTTCTTTTGGATTATTTTTACATTGCCGTCTACAGGCTTTATCGAAGCAGCACAAACCATTTTCTCATTTGAGCTGGACCATACTTTTGGAGCGAGAACCAAAATAAAAAATATTGGAAATATTAGGACCTTTTTCATTTTCCAACCCTTAGTAAAAATATTTTTCGGCGTTCCAAATCATATAGAAATCACTTTGGGATGCAACCATTAATTAAACTCATAAAAATTTTTATGTGCAATGGATTGAATTCTTTAGATTAGGTACTTGCCAAAGTGGATGGAGCAGACTAGCATAGCGATTGTAATTTCGTTCTTCGCATCACCTACCCCAAAAAATCCAAGGAAGACATCATGCCTGCAAAAATAAAACAACCCTGGGATCAATGCCAGTTCTGTATGCCCGCGAAGTGCTGCACCTACTTCGCATTTGAAATCGATGAACCGGAGTCGCGCAAGGATTACGAAGCCCTGCTGTGGCAAATCGCGCACAAGGGAGTTACCTTCTACATTGAGCGCAACAGCTGGTACATCATGGTCGATTCGCGTTGCAAATTCCTGACAGAAAACAATCAGTGCAGCATCTACGAAACCCGGCCCTACATCTGCCGCGAACACAGCATTGAATCATGCGAATACACGGCAAATGAATACGGATTCACCGAGCATTTTAAGTCTTATGATGAACTGCTGGACTGGATAAAGGAAAACACCAACTACCGCATAAAGCGCCATCCGTCCCTGCCGGAACCCAAAGACCAGGAGTGGCAACCCGTCCTGCCCAACAACGGTAATTGAACAAAAAAAAACCTCCGACCCTTGAGGGGCCGGAGGCTTTTTAGATACTATTTCTGAACGCTTATTCTTTAGCGTCGTCTTTTTTATCAGCCTTTGGTTTTTCTTCCTTCGGCTCTTCTTCTTTTTTAGCTTTGGCTTTGGACTCGGCTTTTTTCGGTGCCTCTTCTTCCTTCTTTTTAGCTTCGGCTTTCTTTGGCTCCGACTTTTTGGTTTCAGCCTTTTTGCCCTTGCCCTTCTTCGGCTCTTCTACAGGAGCATCGCCCTCGCGGTCGACCAGCTCAATGATCGCCATTGGAGCATCATCTCCGCGCCGGTTCCCCAATTTCAGAATCCGCGTGTACCCACCATTCCGCTCGGCATAACGTTCGGAAAGCGGACCGAATAATTTCTGGAACGCCTCTTTGGATTTGACCACGCGCAATGCCTGGCGCCGCGCATGAAGTGTTCCCTTTTTTCCGAGCGTGATTGTTTTTTCAGCATGGCTGCGCAGTTCCTTCGCTTTAGCCAGCGTGGTGGTGATACGTTCGTGGAAGATCAGCGAGGTGACCATATTACGAAACAGTGCCTTGCGGTGGGCTGAAGTACGGCCCAGTGTCCTGCCAGATTTTAGGTGTCGCATAGCGTTTACAACTTAAGTTCAGGTTGACAATGGATGGAGTCCCGAAAAGTATTCAGGGTTTTTCCACCGGCTCGGGCTCCAATTCCTTTTTCTTGCGCAGAGCTGAGATTTGTTTGAGGTCGTCCTCCTCCAGCTTCATGCCGAGTCCGAGTCCCATTTCTTCCAGAATTTCTTTAATCTCGTTCAAGGATTTACGGCCAAAGTTCCGTGTCTTGAGCATTTCCGTATCACCCTTCTGTACCAGTTCGGCGATGGTCTGGATATTCGCGTTCTTGAGACAGTTGTATGAACGTACGGACAATTCAAGCTCTTCAACACTTTTGGACAGGTTGGTGAGCGTTTTCTGTTTTTTCTCGTCCACTTGCGGCTGTGCCGGTTCCGGCTCTTCATCAAAGTTAATGAAGATCTGCATGTGATCTTTCACGATCTTGGCGGCGTAGGCCACCGCATCTTCCGGTGAAATGGCTCCACTGGTCCAGACTTCCATGACCAATTGATCAAAATCAGTAGACTGGCCAACGCGGGTTTTCTCGACAAGGTAATTCACTTTGTGAATTGGGGAGAACAACGCATCGACAGGAATCATCTGTACCGATTCGTTGGCCAGATCATGCCGGTCCGCCGGAACATATCCGCGACCACGAGTCACGATGACTTCCATTTCAAGGTTGCCGGTCGCATCCAGTGTGGCCAGATGATGATCCGGGTTCATGATGACCACATCCGGATCAGAGTTAAAATCCTTTCCAGTCACTTCTCCCGCCTCATTCTTTTTCAGGTAGAGGCGTTTAATCTCATCCTGCCCATCCATCTTGAGGTGCAGCTGTTTCAAATTGAGGATGATTTCGCTCACATCCTCAATTACACCCGGAATAGTGGAGAACTCATGATAGATGCCCTCGAATTTGGCACCAATAACCGCTGATCCTTCGATGGACGATAGCAACATTCGTCTTAATGAATTTCCTACAGTAATGCCGTAACCTCTTTCAAAAGGTCCAGCAGTGAACTTCCCATAAAAATCGGTTCGGGATTTTTTATCGAAATCAAGCCGTTTTGGCTTAACGATTCCCTGCATCATGGATGCGTCTCCTAGGCGTGGTGGTGTGTCGTATTTCCTGATTCGTTAAAGAGTCGGGCTCCAAAATTTGGCGCCCGCTTGAGGGCTAATTACCTTGAGTAGAGTTCGACGATCAACTGCTCCTGAATGGGTAAGGTGATGTCTTCCCGTGCCGGCAGCGTCTGAATAAGACCTTCGATTTTATCCGAGTCGAAAGCCAGCCATGAAGGCAATGTCTTTCCCTTGATGACTTCAACCGCAGTTTTGATCGGAGCCTTTTCGCTCTTGCCTTTTGCCATCCCGATGGTGTCACCTTTCTTCACGATATAGGAAGGCACATTGACACGCTTTCCATTAACCGTAAAGAAACGATGCTTCACCAGTTGGCGGGCCGCATTGCGTGAACCGGCAAGACCCAACCGGTACACCACATTATCCAACCGTGTTTCCAGAAGTTGCAACAGCAACTCACCGGTAACACCTTTACGGCGATCGGCAGTTTTAAAATATTTACGAAACTGGCCTTCCAGCACACCATAGATACGGCGCACCTTCTGCTTTTCTCTGAGCTGAATACCGTATTCGGACGGCTTGCTCCGACTCCTGCCCTGGCCGTGTTGACCTGGCGGATACGGGCGCTTGTCGATTGCGCATTTCGGAGTCTCGCACCGCTCGCTTTTAAGATAAAGCTTGATGCCCTCGCGGCGGCACAGCCTGCAAACAGAACCGGTATATCTGGCCAAAATTACTCTCCCTTGAGAAATAAATGTTTCGACTTTAATTTTTTTTTCGAGTCCACCCGGACCCGATGACTTCTGCCCGACAACTTCCCAAATCCCCCTGGGGATCAAGCGCCGGGAAAAACTTTATACACGCCGACGTTTTCGTGGTCGGCAACCGTTGTGCGGAATTGGCGTTTTATCTCGAATAACAGAAACCTCCATCCCGCATGCCTGCAAAGACCGGATTGCGGATTCCCGACCGGCACCAGGTCCTTTAACATGGACCTCAAGTTTGCGCATGCCCATGTCCTTTGCTTTTACCGCAGCTTTTTCAGCCGCAACCTGCGCTGCAAACGGGGTGCTCTTGCGCGATCCCTTGAACCCCTGTGCTCCCGCACTGGACCATGACACCACATTCCCGGACAAATCACTGATGGTCACGATGGTGTTGTTGAAGGTCGCACGAATATGAGCAACTCCGGTTTCGGGAGCTGTTTTGCTTTTTTTCTTTCCGCTTTTTCCTGCTTTTCCTTTATCCGCCATAACTCAATTATCCCTTCGGGTCTAAGTTGTTACTTACCTTTTTTCGATCCCACAGTCTTGCGGGGACCTTTGCGTGTGCGGGCGTTCGTATGCGTACGCTGGCCGCGTGCCGGCAAACCGCGGCGATGACGCAACCCCCGGTAACAACCGATATCCATCAAACGCTTCATATTCATGTTCGTGTTTCGCCGGAGATCCCCTTCCACCTCATAATCCTTTTCGATAATCTGGCGAATACGGGTCACTTCATCTTCCGTCAGGTCTTTCACCCGTGTGGAGAGATCGATATTAGCCTGTCCCAGAATTTTCGCGGAGCGGGTGCGCCCGACCCCGTAGATGTAAGTCAGGGAAATATACGCCCGCTTTTCACGGGGAATGTCAATGCCTGCAATTCGGGCCACTTTAATTAATCTCCTTTAAACTGTTCATCTCAGCTTTAGCCAGTGGACGCAAAGCGTCATCCCTGGCGTTGCTTATGCTTGGGGTTTTCGCAGATCACACGCACAACGCCCCGGCGGCGGATCACCTTGCATTTATTACAAATCTTTTTTACTGATGCTCTTACTTTCATGGCTTGCCTCTTCTTACTTGTAACGGTACGTGATGCGTCCCCGGGTCAGATCATACGGTGACAACTGAACCTTCACCTTATCGCCCGGTAGAATTTTAATGAAATGGAGTCGCATCTTACCGGAAATATGCGCCAGTACCTTGTGTCCGTTTTCCAACTCTACCTGAAACATTGCATTGGGCAGAGGTTCGAGCACGGTACCTTCCACTTCAATGGCTTCTTCTTTAGACATACTCAGGACACCAGGGAGCAGATACGATCAAAGATGTCATCCATGGAGCCACTCCCTTTTGCTGATTTCAAATTTCCCTGCTTTCTGTAAAATTCTTTTAATGGTGCCGTTTTATTTTCGTATTCCTTGAGCCGGTTCATCACCGTCTCTTCGTTATCATCGGCCCGCTGGTACAACTCGCCGCCGCAATGATCACAAACAGCTGGCTGCTTTGCCGGTTTCAGCGTTTCGTGAAACATGGCGTTACAACTTCGACAGGTTCTGCGCCCCGTCAACCGGACCAGAATCTCTTCCGGGTTAACTTCAAGATCAATCACTTCATCCAGTTTCTCGCCAACCGAAGCGAGCATTTCATCGAGCTTTTCTGCCTGCACCACAGTCCTTGGGAACCCGTCGAGGACATAACCGTTTTTACAATCCTCTTGCTGCAAACGCTCCCGGATCATGTCCAGAACAAGCTCATCCGGAACCAGATGCCCCTTATCCATGTATTCCCGCGCCTTAATACCTAGCGCGGTTTTACTGGAGACCGCCTTCCTGAGAAGGTCTCCAGTTGAAATCTGCGGGATATTAAATTTATCCCGGAGCATACCCGATTGTGTCCCTTTTCCCGAACCCGGAGGCCCCAACAGGATCAACTTCATGTTCAACCTCGACGACAACGAACCCTAGCCTCGCCGGGAGACCTCAACCACGGCGTCCGCGGATTTTCCCTTTTTTCATAAAACCATCGTAATTACGCATTACGAGATGGGATTCAATCTGCTGCATGGTATCCAGGGAAACGCCAACGACAATCAGCAGGCTGGTTCCGCCGAAATAAAACGGAAGTTGCGCATATTTTATCAGATAATCCGGCAATATGCAGACAAAACAAAGGTAAATCGCCCCGTAAAACGTCAGCTTCGACAGTATCGTGTCGATGTAGTCCGATGTTTTCGGACCGGGTCGAATCCCTGGAACAAACCCTCCGTTTTTCTTCATGTTATCCGCCACATCCACCGGATTAAAAATAACCGAGGTGTAAAAGTAACAGAAGAAAAAGATCGCCCCGCAAAAAATCAGGCTGTAAATCGTGTTACCCGGTGTCAACATGGCAGCAAAAGTCTGCGTCCACTCATTCGGGTAAACAGATGCCAGAGATGCCGGCATCATGATGAGTGAAGACGCAAATATCGGCGGTATAACACCAGCGGTGTTAACCTTGAGCGGCAGATGCTGACTGCTGCCCTCTACCATGCGCCGACCCACCATCCGTTTCGCATACTGGATGGGTATCCGCCGTTGTCCCCCTTCGGTAAACACGATAAAACCGACAACCGCTGCCATCAGAACCAGCAGCATGAGAACCAGGAGGAGAGACAATTCTCCGGTACCCATCAGATCCATCGACTGTAAAATAGCCGCCGGAACACCCGACACGATACCCGTAAAGATAATCAGCGAGATGCCGTTGCCAACACCAAACTCGTTGATCTGCTCACCGAGCCACATCAAAAATGCCGTGCCACAGGTGAGCGTCAACATAGTCATCAGCCGGAACCCCATTCCGGGTTCAATAACAACCGATGCACCACCCGGGCTGGTCATTCCCTCAAGCGCGATGGCGATTCCTGAACTTTGCACCAGTCCAATTCCGATGGTGCCATAGCGTGTGTACTGCGTTATTTTTTTCTGGCCCTGCTCGCCTTCCTTCTTCAACCTCTCAAGGTGCGGCGACACAATGGTCAGCAACTGGAGGATAATGGAAGACGTGATGTAGGGCATGATGCCCAGCGCAAAAATCGTCAACCGGCTGAGCGCGCCTCCGGAGAACATGTCGAAAAACCCCAGAATCGTGTTTTTCGCCTGCTCAAACAACTCCGCAAGAGCCACCCCGTCGATTCCCGGCGTGGGGATATGCGCCCCGATCCGGTAAACCACCAGCATGCCCAGGGTAAAAAAGATCCGGCGCTTAAGCTCCGGAACCCGAAACATATTAGCGAAACTTTCCGCTCCTGCCATCTAAAGGACTACAGCCTTTCCTCCGGACTTTTCGATTTTCTCCACCGCCGATTTACTGAACTTGTGCGCCTGGATTTCCACGCCGGACGTCAGATCGCCTTCACCCAGAATCTTCACTGCGGTTGCCTTTTTAACAAGACCTTTTTCTTTCAGAACGTCAGGGGTGATCGCCCCATCAACGCTGAGACCGGCGATCTGCTTGAGATTGATCACCTCGTATTCTTTCCGGAAAATATTGGTGAACCCCCGCTTTGGCAATCGGCGTTGAAGAGGCATCTGCCCACCTTCAAACCATGGATGCGGGTTGCCGCCGGAACGGCTTTTCTGACCCTTTTGACCCTTGCCACAGGTTTTCCCTGTGCCAGAACCGACTCCCCGACCAACACGCTTGGGAGACTTCTGCTGAGAAGGGTGGCTTTTCAATGATTCAAGTTTCAACATATCGTTTTCTGCCTCTTAGGCTGTCGCCTGATAATCCAGTTCCTTGCCACGAACCTGACCGCACTGTTTTGGTCCGCGCAACACCGTTAGACCGTTAATGGTGGCTTTGACCACATTATGGGGATTGTTGGTTCGAAGACATTTAGTCAGGATGTCCTTGATCCCTACCGCTTCAAGCACCGCGCGAACGGCCCCACCTGCGATCAGCCCCGTACCACGGGATGCAGGTTTCAGCAAAACCTCGCCGGAACCAAACTTGCCGATCACCTCATGTGGAATGGTGGTGCCTTCAAGGGAAACCTTGATCTGGTTCTTTTTCGCTTTCTCGACACCCTTGCGAATCGCTTCGGGCACTTCGTTAGCCTTACCAAGACCCCAGCCCACTTGCCCTTCACGGTTGCCAACGACTACCAGCGCACTGAAACTAAACCGCCGCCCGCCTTTGACCACCTTGGCGACACGCTTGATCGTAACAACCTTGTCTACAAAATCCTTATCCCGGGCATCCCGACCATCCCGGCTACGCTTTTCCTGACCCCGCTTATCTTGCAATGGTTGTCTCCCTTAGAGTCGAAGCTAGAACTGTACGCCCTTGCTTCGGACAGCATCCGCCAGCGCCTTGACTCGCCCGGCGTAAATAAAACCGTTTCGATCGTAGACCACTTCCTTGATTCCTGCCTGTTGCGCTTTGTCGCCCAGCAGCTCGCCAACCTGTTTTGCCGCATCCACGTTTCCACCATGCTCGAATTTGCCCTTGAGCTCCTTCGATTGTGTGGAAGCCATCACCAGCGTCTTGCGCTCCTGATCGCTTACAATCTGGGCGTAGATGTGTTTGCTGGTACGGAAAACAGTCAGCCGCGGCCGACCCTTCTCGTTCTGGATCTTTTTCTTGATCCGCATTTTTCTTGCCAGGCGCAATCGCCGTCGTTCTGTAGTTGCCATATTCCCGCCTGTTATTTTCCGGCGCCGACAGCCGCTTTACCCGCTTTACGGCGAATGCGTTCGTCAGCATACATAACGCCCTTGCCCTTGTAAGGCTCCGGTGGACGCAGTTTTCTGATTTCAGCCGAGGTTTGCCCGACCTTCTCTTTATCGATCCCTTTGACCTTGATAGTGTTTGCCTTAGGGTCCACCTCAAACTCGATTCCCTCTGGAGCCGGGAAAGCGACCGAATGTGAAAACCCGAGATGCAACACCAGGTTTTTTCCTTTTTGCTCTACCTTGTAACCGACACCCACAATATTGAGCTGCTTCATGAAACCCTGACTGACCCCGACCACCATGTTGTTGACCAGAGCACGCGTCAACCCATGAAGAGCACGGTCCTGCCTGGCATCACTCGGACGCTTGACCACAATTTTACCATCGTCCGTTTCAAGGGTCATATTAGCAGGGAGATCCCGCTTGAGCTCACCCTTAGGGCCTTTGATCTTACAAAGGTTACCGCTCATATTGAATTCCACCCCTTTGGGCAGATCAATTGGTTTTTTACCAACACGTGACATAATTACAATCCGTTAATGAAACGCCTATGCGCTTCGCAAATTTCTGACTACCAGACGTACCCCAAAACCTCGCCGCCAACGCGTTTCTCGCGACAGGCTACATCGGTTGCCAATCCTTGAGACGTCGATAAAATTGCCGTACCCAGACCATTCAACACCCGAGGCACTTCATCCGTGGAAACATAGACCCGCAATCCGGGTTTACTGATTCTGCGGATCCCATGGATCGCCCCTTCGCCATCCTGGTATTTCAATTGCATTCGCAGAATTCCCTGAGCACCTTGCTCCACAGTACGAAAATTACGAATGAACCCTTCTTCTTTCAGGATCTCGGCAATCCGGACTTTGATCTTGGATTTAGGCACATCAACCCGGGGATGCTTAGCCTGAAGGGCATTACGAATCCGGGTAAACATATCCGCTATGGGATCGGTCATCATAAGCTATCGTCTCTCCTGCCATCCGGACCGGGAGTCAACTCCGCCGCCGATTGGCTTTAGCTCGAACATTGTTTTGAATCCAGGGCCACCAAATGCCCCAAAAAAGCTACCCACCGGAACCTTACCAACTAGCCTTGGTAACTCCGGGAATTTCACCCTGCAACGCGCGTGTTCTGAAACAGATCCGGCACATGCCGAATTTCCTCAGGAACGCCCGTGGCCTGCCGCAAACCCGGCAACGGTTGTATCCGCGCACTTCAAACTTGGGTTTGCGCTGGGATTTTGAAACTAATGATTTTTTTGCCATGTCTCATTTCTTTAAATCACGGTGATCAGTTACGCAGGGGAAATCCCAACGTCTTCAACAACACGCGCCCTTGCTCATCAGAATCAGCAGAGGTGCAGATGGTGATATTCATTCCCTTGATTTTCTCAACCTTATCAAAAGGGATTTCGGGAAAAATCAATTGCTCTTTTAAACCAAGCGTGTAATTTCCACGACCGTCAAATGATTTGGGCGACAGACCTTTAAAGTCGCGCACCCGAGGAAGCGCAAAAGAGACCAGCCGCTCAAAAAATTCATACATGCGTTCACCGCGCAAGGTAACACGCACCCCGATGGGCATATTCTCCCGCAGCTTGAAATTGGAAATCGCATTTTTGGACTTGGTCACCACAGGAGCCTGGCCCGTGATGGCCCGGAGCTGCTCAACACCCGCCTCAATCAGCTTGGCATTTTGAATCGCCTCTCCCAACCCCATGTTGACCACGATCTTGCTGAGCTTTGGTACTTGCATAACATTCGGCAGGCCAAGCTCTTTCTGGATCTGGCTCTTGAGCTTTTCGTTAAATGCTGTTTTCAGTGTCGACATAAAAAATGGCGCGTCTTTCTTTTGCTTAAAATGTTGTTCGTAACTTAACTTTTTACTACCCGTGCAGCAATGGCGTTTTACTGATCGATTACCTCACCGGTTCTTGCTGCTACCCGGACACGCTTACCATCCTCCAGACGCTTCCATTTAACGCGGGTGCGCTTGCCTTCGGAGTCGATCAGCATGACATTGGACACATGCAACTTACCTTCCTTCTCAACAATCCCGCCTTGCTTGTTCGCCTGGCTGGGCTTGAGGTGACGCTTCAGCATGTTGAGCTTTTCAATCGTGATCCGCTCTTCACCCGGGAACACGGCCAGCACTTTTCCTTTTTTACCTTTTTCCCGACCGGAAATAACCTCTACCAGATCATCTTTTTTGACCGCAATCTTGGGAGCCGCCATCACAACACCTCCGGAGCAAGGGACAGGATTTTCAGAAATCGCTTGGCGCGCAATTCACGGGCCACCGGACCGAAGATACGCGTTCCAACCGGCTCACGCGCATCATTAACCAAAACCGCGGCATTACTATCAAACTTGATGTAACTACCGTTGGTCCGTCTCAATTCCTTACGGGTCCTCACGATCACCGCTTTTTTCACTTCGCCCTTTTTAACATTGCTGTGCGGCTCGGCTTCTTTTACCGCCACCACGATGATGTCACCCACCGAGGCGTATCGACGGCCACTACCCCCAAGCACTTTGATGCATTGCACCTTCCGCGCCCCGGAGTTATCCGCAACCTCCATCACCGTTCGAAGCTGAATCATGACGCCACCTTCCCTGCGGCTGGAGCTTCAATCACTTCCGCCTGCTTGATGATGCGCACCAGGCACCAGCGCTTAAGCTTACTGAGCGGACGGGTTTCGCGAATTTCAACGAAATCTCCGGGCTTGCACTGGTTGGCCTCATCATGACAGTGGTATTTCTTAGACCGGCGAATGATCTTTTTAAACTTGGTGTGTTTATACACCCGGTCCACACGAACCACCGCAGTCTTGTCCATCTTGTCGCTTACCACAGTCCCGGTCATTATACGCCGCCGGTCCAGGGGGTTATTCTGAGTTTCTTCCGTCATATTTTCTTAAGCCTTAGCCGTATCTTCGGTTGCCGAAGCGGGAGCGGTGTCGGCCTTCGCCCGCTTCCGTTCATTTAGAATCGTCATCACACGGGCGATGCTCCGCCTGAGATGGACAATCCCGCCAGGATTCTGGATTTTACCCGTCGCCAGCTGGAATTTAAGATTGAACTGCTCTTCCTTTAAATCGCCCAGCTTTTCCTCGAGCTCTTTATCGGATAATTCCCTGATCTCTTGCGATTTCATATTTCCCCGTTACTTGTTGACCACAAACCGCGTTTTTACCGGCAGCTTGTGTGCGGCCAGGCGGAATGCCTCGCGCGCGATATCTTCTGGAACACCGGACATTTCATAAAGCATTCGACCCGGCTTCACCACTGCAACCCAGAACTCCGGACCGCCTTTACCTTTACCCATTCGGGTTTCAGCTGGCTTTTTAGAGATCGGTTTGTCCGGAAAAATCCTCAGCCAGATTTTACCGCCACGTTTTACGTAACGTGTCATGGCAATACGCGCAGCCTCAATCTGGCGGTTGGTGATCCAGCCGCAAGCGAGGGTTTGCAATCCATACTCGCCGAAACTAACTTTATTCCCACGCCGGGCGGCACCGGTCATACGACCTTTGTGCTTTTTCCGGTATTTGACCTTTTTTGGCATTAACATGATTAAGTCTCCTCGCCCGCCGCTCTACGCTTCTTTATCCACGTTTTTTGTGGGCACTTCCTGACGCTCTTTAAAAATGTCGCCCTTATAAACCCAAACTTTGATCCCGATGATCCCGTAAGTTGTTGCCGCCTCTGCAGTACCGTAATCAATATCAGCACGAAGCGTGTGCAGTGGGACCCGACCTTCTCGATACCACTCGCTCCGCGCGATTTCCGCTCCGGCCAACCTGCCCGAACACCGGATCTTGATTCCTTTTGCACCGAACCTCAATGACGACACAACCGATTTTTTCATTGCGCGACGGAATGAGATCCGTTTTTCCAATTGCAGCGCGATGTTTTGCGCAATCAAGGTGGCATCGAGTTCCGCTCGGCGGATTTCCTTGATATTCAGGTTGATCTGCTTGCCGCCAATCATCCTCTGCAACTCCTCTTTCAACCGGTCCACCTCCAGACCCTTTTTACCGATGATGATTCCCGGTCGGGCTGTGTGAATGTTGATACGAATCCGGTTGGCGGAGCGCTCAATCTCCACATTAGAAACACCTGCATGAGACAGGGCTTTCTTGAGGTGCTTCCTTAACTTGATGTCTTCCAACAACAGGTCAGGATAATCCTTGGTGGCATACCAGTTAGATCTCCAGGGCTTGTTAACGCCCAGCCGAAACCCGTAAGGATGAACTTTCTGACCCACTATTGCGCCTCCGAAAAATTAACGTTCGTTCAAGACAATCGTGATGTGACTGTGCCGCTTTTTAATCGGCGATGCAGACCCACGTGCCCGCGGCATAAACCGCTTCATGGTGATTCCTTTATCAACGGTGATCGCCTTGACAAAAAGATCATCCACATCTACTACCTTGTGGTTCTCTTCCGCATTGGCGATTGCCGATTTAAGGAGCTTGGAGATAATGTCCGCAGATTTTTTGCGCGTAAACGCCAGGATGTTGATCGCATCGTTTACATTACGCCCGCGAATCATATCCGCAACCAGTCGCGCTTTTTGCGGACTGACGTGAACCTGCCTTAATGAAGCCCTGACATCCATTTACCTTCTCCCTTATTTGCCCGGCGCGGCTTTTTTGGTTTTGCCGCTGTGCGCCTTAAAAGTCCGGGTCGGGGAAAACTCACCCAACTTGTGGCCCACCATATTTTCTGAGATAAACACAGGAATAAATTTTTTCCCGTTGTGAACCCCCAGCGTGTGCCCAACGAAATCAGGAAGAATGGTCGAACGTCTCGACCAGGTCTTAATGATCTTTTTGTCGTTACGACGATTCAGCTCCTCAACTTTTTTCTCGAGATGCTCGTCGACAAACGGCCCTTTTTTTAACGAACGTGCCATCTTTTAATCACTCCTGAATATTTCGCCAGCAAGCCGGGAACCCGGCTTCCCCCGGAATCCACAATAGCCCGCAGACCCCAGGTTTAGTTTCACCTTCCGGACAGCCCCTGCCAACCGGAATTCCAACCTTATTTTTTCTTGCGCCGACTCAGAATAAATTTTTCTGACGGCTTCTTTTTCTTACGTGTCTTGAATCCCTTGGCCGGCTGTCCCCACGGACTACACGGATGACGCCCACCAGAGGAACGCCCTTCACCACCCCCCATGGGATGGTCGACCGGGTTCATCGCTACCGCACGCACTCGCGGCCGACGCCCAAGCCAGCGGGAACGCCCCGCCTTGCCCCAGGAAACATTTTCATGATCGGTGTTGCCAACCGTACCGATGGTTGCCCGACACTTGAGCTCAACCAACCGCACTTCGCCCGACCCAAGCTTGATGTTGGCGTAACGCCCTTCTTTCGCCATGAGCTGAGCATACGTTCCGGCACTGCGCGCGATCTGCCCGCCCTTGCCTGGCCGCAATTCGATATTATGAATCAGCGTACCTTCCGGGATCAACTGGAGCGGGAGACAATTACCAACTTTAACTTCAGCCTTTTCACCCGACATCACAGATGCACCTGTCTTCAGCTCACGAGGAGCCAGTATGTAGCGTTTTTCACCATCGGCATAAACCAGAAGCGCAATGTTGGCACTGCGGTTGGGATCGTACTCAATCCCTTCTACACGGGCAGGAACATCGTCCTTGTTACGACGGAAGTCAATAACCCGGTATAGCTTGCGGTGCCCACCACCCCGGTGCGGAGCAGTGAGTCGCCCATGATGATTACGACCACCCTTGCGTCCGATCGCGACAAGCAAACTCTTCTCGGGAGTCTTCTTGGTGACCTCTTCAAAAGTGGAGATCGTCCGGAAACGTACTCCGGCAGATGTCGGTTTCATTCTGCGTACAGGCATGCTCGGTTACGCTCCCTCGAAGAAATCAATGGTGTCACCGTCCTTCAACAGGACCATGGCTTTTTTCCAGCTTTGAGTCTGCCCCACATGCCTTCCAAACCGTTTGCTCTTTGGTTTCATCATCAGGGTGTTGACTTTGAGCACAGTGACTTTAAATATTTTTTCAACCGCTTGCTTAACCAAATGCTTGTTCGCACCACGGTTTACCTGAAACAAAACCCAGTTTCCCCCCTCAGACATCAGGGTGCCTTTTTCCGTTACCAGGGGCTTTTCCAACACGCGATGCAGATCCATTAGTTAAGGCGCTCCTCAATTTTCTTGACCGTCTCGGGCGTCAACACAATACGTTCGTGCCGAAGCAGGTCGTATACATTCAACCCCTCAATCGAAAGGCAATCCACCTGCGGAATGTTCCTGACAGCCAACCTCAGGTTTTCATTCTCATCGCCCAGAAGGAACAGAGTTTTCGCCGGAAGCTCAAGCTTACCCAACAGGGCAACTGCATGCCTGGTTTTAGGCTCTTCAAGCGAAAGATCCTTCACAACAGTGATGCCACCATTCTGAAGACGATCGGTTAATACGGATTTGATTGCGAGTTTTTTGGATTTTTTGGATAGAGGGAAACTGTAGTCGCGAGGGGCGGGACCAAACACCGTCATACCACCAACCCAGTTGGCGGACCGAATGCTGCCCTGACGGGCCCGTCCGGTTCCTTTCTGGCGCCAGGGCTTTTTACCACCGCCGCGTACTTCACAGCGACTGTTCTGCGTCTTCGCTGTACCACTGCGCCGGGACGCAAGCTGCATCACCACATATCGCTGCACCAGATGCTCGCGCACTGTCACGCCAAACACATCATCGGATACCGCAACAGTCTCGACTTTATTATTTTCTTTATCTTTTACTTCCAGTTCCGCCATCACTTCTTACCATTCTTCGGTTGTTTTTGCGATTTCACGACCCGGACCAGCCCACCGTTCTTTCCAGGCACTGCCCCCCGAATCAGAATTGTGTTATTACCGGGATCCACACTAACAACACTTAAATTTTTCACAAAGACCCGCTCGTTACCCATATGCCCTGCCATGGGATGCCCCCTGAGCACTCTGCCCGGGAAGGTCGCCATACCAATGGAACCCGGGCCACGAAATGACTCATGGTTACCACGTGAAGCCGGGTGACCCGCGAATCCGTGCCGCTTCATGACCCCCTGAAACCCTTTACCCTTGGACGTCCCGATGACATTCACAAAATCGCCTTCGGAGAACAGGTCAACCTTGAGCGGCTTGCCAAGTGCATCGTCTTCAATATCCTGGTCGCGGAATTCGGTCAAGGTCTGAGCCGGATCCATTTTATGCTTGGCGTAAAAACCTAACTGAGCTTTATTGGCGTGCTTTTTCTTTCGCTCACCATAAGCCACCAGAACCGCCTGATAACCGTCAGTTTCAGGAGTGCGCTTGAGAACAGGCACACATTTTTCAACCTGAATCACCGTCACGGGGACACAATCCCCCTTATCAGTGAACACCTGGGTCATCCCCATTTTTTTTCCAAGTAAAGCTTCCATAGGGCTACAGCTTGATCTCAATATCGACGCCGCCGGAAAGATCCAGCTTCATGAGTGCGTCTACTGTTTGCGGGGTAGGCTCGAGAATTTCCAGGATACGCTTGTGCGTTCTGATCTCGAACTGTTCCCGGGACTTTTTATCAACATGCGGTGATCTCAAAACCGTCCACCGGTTCCGGACTGTTGGCAAGGGGATCGGACCCACCACACGAGCGCCAGTGCGCTTTGTCGTTTCGACAATCTCGCCGACCGACCAGTCCAGCAACTTGTGGTCGTAAGCCTTAAGCTTGATCTTTATCTTCTGACTGGTTTCCGCCATCACTCGTTGATCTCGCTTACGATTCCGGCGCCGACGGTACGTCCGCCTTCACGGATTGCAAACCGCAGCTCTTTCGCCATCGCTACGGGGGTGATCAATTCAACGTCAAAGGTCACGTTGTCTCCAGGCATAACCATTTCCACTCCCTGCGGCAGGGTACAAACACCTGTCACGTCAGTGGTCCGGAAATAAAACTGTGGACGATACCCGTTGAAGAACGGAGTGTGACGACCACCTTCCTCTTTCGTCAGAATATAAACCGATGCCTTGAATTTACTGTGCGGTGTAATCGAACCCGGCTTTGCCAGAACCTGCCCGCGCTCGATGTCTTCACGCTTCGTACCGCGCAAGAGAAGCCCGACATTGTCACCCGCCTGACCTTCATCCAGCAGCTTGCGGAACATTTCAACACCGGTCACCGTGGTCTTGTCCGTATCGCGAAAACCAACGACCTCAACTTCCTCACCCACCTTGATGATGCCCTGCTCAACACGACCCGTCGCAACCGTTCCACGACCGGAGATGCTGAAGATATCCTCAATCGGCATCAGGAACGGCTTGTCAACCGGACGCTCGGGAACCGGGATGTACTTATCAACTTCCCCCATCAGATCCCAGATGCATTTACTCTGCGTCTCATCACTAGCATTTTCAAGAGCTTTCAACGCACTGCCGCGAACAACCGGAATGTCGTCCCCTGGAAATTCGTACTTGCTGAGGAGCTCACGAACCTCAAGCTCAACCAGGTCGAGCAACTCTTCATCATCAACCATGTCGCACTTGTTCATGAACACAACAATCCTCGGCACACCAACCTGACGAGCCAGCAGGATATGCTCACGTGTCTGAGGCATGGGGCCGTCGGTAGCAGAGATAACCAGGATCGCGCCGTCCATCTGCGCCGCTCCGGTGATCATGTTTTTTACATAGTCAGCATGACCCGGACAGTCAACGTGAGCGTAGTGACGTTCTTCCGTCTGATACTCAACATGCGCAATCGCGATGGTGATACCACGCTCCTTCTCCTCCGGCGCCTTGTCAATCTGATCGAACGCAATACTGTCAGCAAAACCTTTTGTCGCCAGTACTTCGGTGATGGCCGCGGTCAGAGTGGTTTTACCATGATCCACGTGCCCGATGGTTCCTATGTTTAAATGAGGCTTGTCTCTTACAAATTTTTCTTTAGCCATACCGTGTTCACTCCATTTTCTCGATCGTAAATGTCGATATCAGTTAAACCGTTGTGTTTTCGGGAGTCGTCCCGGCAGCTTTGGCGATCAACTCTTCCGCGATCGCAGCCGGCACAACATCGTATTTTGCGAATTCCATACTGTAGTTGGCACGCCCCTGTGTCGCCGAGCGGAGATCGGTCGAGTAACCGAACATACCCGCCAGGGGAACTTCACATTTCACCACCTTGGCACCGGCGCGTTCTGCCAATTCTTTAATCTTGCCCCGCTTTGAATTGAGATTACCTATAACATCACCCATGAAATCTTCAGGGGTCATCACCTCGACATCCATCACCGGCTCAAGCAACTGAGGACCGGCTTTTTGACAGGCCTCCTTGAACGCGATAGCGGAACAGATCTTAAAAGACATTTCAGACGAGTCGACCTCATGATATGACCCGTCATACAGGGTGACGCGAATATCAACCACTGGATACCCACACAACACACCCCGGTCCATCGCTTCCTCGATCCCCTTTTGCACTGCGGGAATAAATTCCTTCGGGATCGCCCCACCGGTGATCTTGTTCACAAATTCGTAACCATCACCTGGCTCCTGAGGCTCAACCTTGATTTTCACATGCGCAAACTGCCCCTTACCACCGGTCTGCTTCTTGTACTGGTGGGCATGATCCACCGCCTTTGAAATCGTTTCGCGATAGGCAACCTGAGGCTTGGACACATGCACGTCAAGACTGAACTCGCGCTTCATCCGATCAACCAGGACTTCGAGATGCAACTCACCCATCCCGGAGATAATGGTCTGGTTGGTCTCAGGATCAACCCGCGCTTCAAAAGTCGGGTCCTCCTGGGCCAGCTTATGCAGGCAATCGCCCAGCTTATCCTGCTCTGCCTTGGTCTTTGGCTCAATGGCAATCGCAATAACAGGCTGCGGAAATGTGATGGCCTCAAGAATTACAGGCTTGTCTTCAGGACAAAGCGTATCACCGGTGAAGGTTTTCTTGAATCCGACAACGGCGGCAATATCACCTGCGGCCACTTCTTTGATCTCTTCACGCTTGTTGGCGTGCATTCGCAGCAGACGACCCACTCGCTCACGCTGATTCTTAGTCGAGTTGTAGACATAGGATCCGGATTCCAGCTTACCGGAATACACCCGGACAAATGCCAGCTGCCCGACAAATGGATCGGTCATGATCTTGAAAGCCAGCGCCGACAGCGGCTCGCTGTCTTCAACCTTGAAACCAACCTCTTCCTGCGTATTCGGATTGGTCCCGACAATCGACGGAACATCAAGAGGAGACGGAAGAATATTGACCACCGCATCCAGCAACTGCTGAACACCTTTATTCTTAAACGCCGCCCCGCAAAAAACGGGAGTGAATTTCAAATCCAGGGTGCCGGTTCGGATAGCCGCAAGAATCTCACTGTTACTGATCTCACCGCCCTCAAGGTATCGCTCCATGATGCTTTCATCAGCATCGGAGGCGGCCTCAACCATTTTGTCACGGTAGTGCTCTGCCATCTCCCGCATATCTTCGGGGATGTCCACAACATCAAACACCTCACCCTTGCCTTTGTCATCCGAATAAATATTGGCTTTCATCTCTATCAAGTCGATCACACCAACAAAATCACCCTCAGCACCCACCGGGATCTGCACCGGAACCGGATTGGCTCCCAGCCGATCTTTCATTTGACCCACAACAGAAACAAAGTTGGCACCGGTACGATCCATTTTATTCACAAAAGCAATCCGCGGGACCTTGTACTTGGTAGCCTGCCGCCATACCGTTTCAGACTGAGGCTCAACGCCACCCACCGCACAAAAAACGCCGATGGCACCATCCAGAACCCGCAGGGACCGCTCAACCTCCGCGGTAAAATCAACGTGCCCGGGTGTGTCGATGATATTGATTTGATGCTTATCCCAGAAACAGGTAGTCGCAGCCGAAGTGATCGTGATACCACGCTCCTGCTCCTGCTCCATCCAGTCCATGGTGGCACTGCCTTCGTGCACTTCACCAATCTTATGACTCTTACCTGTGTAATAAAGAACACGTTCCGTCGTCGTGGTTTTACCCGCGTCGATGTGAGCGATGATTCCAATATTACGAACTTTTTCGAGGGATAACTTTTTACTCATCTCAGCCTATATTTCCTTACCACCTGTAATGGGCAAACGCTTTATTGGCTTCTGCCATACGATGCACTTCATCTTTTTTCTTAATCGCGCCGCCCTGACTGTTATAGGCATCCAGCAATTCAGCTGTCAGCTTTTCCGCCATGGATTTTCCTGCGCGGGACTTCGCATTCCCAATCAACCACCGGATACTCAATGCAATTCGGCGACTGTGGTTGACCTCCACCGGCACCTGGTAGGTTGCACCCCCGACACGCCGGGACCGCACTTCCAAAACAGGGGCTGCATTTTCCACCGCTTTTTTAAACACTCGGAGCGGCTCCTCATCTGCGACCTTCTCGCCGATGGTGTCCAGCGCCGTATAGAGCATGCGCTCTGCCAGACTCTTCTTCCCCTGCCTCAAAAGGCAATTAACAAAACGCGACACAAGCATGTCGTGAAATTTAGGGTCGGGCAGTATTTCTCTTTTTACTGCTGTACGTCTTCTTGCCATAGGTTGGGTTCGGAGTTAATTCTTGGGTCGTTTTGCACCGTACTTAGAACGGCTCTGACGACGGTTATCAACGCCCAGCGTATCAAGACTTCCGCGTACCACATGGTAACGGACACCAGGCAAATCCTTAACACGACCACCCCGAATCAAAACAATGGAATGCTCCTGCAAATTATGCCCCACGCCGGGAATGTAAGTGGTTACTTCCATTCCATTGGTCAGCCTCACGCGGGCCACCTTACGGAGCGCGGAATTCGGCTTCTTGGGAGTCGAGGTATACACACGCACACAAACACCCCGCTTCTGCGGACAGCGCTTCAACGCCGGACTCGCTGTCTTGTAATTTTTTGCCTTCCGGCCCTGTCGGACCAGTTGATTTATAGTCGGCAAAGTAATAGCTCCCTATTGAGGCCGCCCCGAAAAAAAACGGAGTTGCCCTAAGTGTTTGATTTCCTTGACCTAACGAAAATTTGTAACGCTGGCGGAAAGTTCAAGATTCTATCACTTTAACGAGATCAGTCAAGTGGAAAAATCTAAAAAAACAAGGTTATTCCACCGCGGCGGTTTCTTCTTCCTCTGTACCCGCTTCAGAAGTCTCTGTAGCGGTTTCAGCAGGCGTTTCTTCCTCGTATTCCGGCTCTTCGATCCGAATTCCGGAATACACCCGACAACCGGTTCCCGCCGGGATCAGTCGGCCCATAATAACGTTTTCCTTAAGGCCAACCAGACGATCCTCTTTCCCGCTGAGAGAAACCTCAGTCAATACCCGGGTTGTCTCCTGGAAAGAGGCGGCAGAGATAAAACTTTCTGTGCTAAGCGACGATTTGGTGATCCCCAGTAATACCGGGGTTGCCTGCGCCGGCTTGCCTCCATCCTTGATAACTTCCTGGTTCTTCTGATTGAACTGTTTCTTGGTCACCTGCTCTCCAACCAGAAGATCGGTATCACCCGGGTCTTCAACCTGAACATGGCGCAACATTTGCCGGACAATCACTTCGATGTGCTTGTCGTTAATCGAAACGCCCTGCAACCGATAAACCTCTTGAACCTCATTAACCAGATATTTCTGCAATTCGTTTTCACCAAGAACGGCGAGGATATCGTGCGGATTGGAGGCTCCATCCATCAACGGCTCACCTGCAAGAACATCGTCGCCCTCATGGACATTGATGTGCTTACCGCGCGGAATAAGGTAATCGCGCTCGTCACCGGTTTTGGATTCAACCACCACTTTTCGCATACCCTTAACAAATCCGCCGAACTTGACCTTACCGTCAATTTCGGTGATAGTCGCTTGCTCGTGCGGCTTGCGGGCTTCAAACAACTCCGCAACACGCGGCAGACCACCGGTGATGTCCTTGGTTTTTGCGGATTCACGCGGAATTTTTACGATAACATCACCCGCGTTGACAAAATCCCCTTCATTCACATTAATGTGGGCTCCAGCCGGAAGCAGATACTTGCGCAATTCTTCTCCTTCTTCATCAGTAATCAGAATGCGCGGCTGTTTCTTTTCATCCCGATGCGGGACAATGACCTTGGAAGAAAGACCGGTAATTTCATCGAAGTCTTCCTTCATGGTTGCTCCCTCCAGAATATCGTCGAATGCAACCGTACCTGAAACTTCGGTCAGGATGGAGTTGGTGTAAGGATCCCATTCCACCAGAGTCTGGCCTTCATGCACTTCCTGCCCATCGGCAACTTTCAATTTGGCTGCGTAGACAATGGAATAGCGCTCTTTTTCCCGTCCGTTTTCATCCTGCACCGTCAGGAAACCATTACGGTTCATGACGATGATTTCACCTCGCTGATTCTTCAAAGTGCGAAGCCCTTGATATTTGATGATGCCGCCTTTTTTGGTCGACAACGTTGTCTGCTCAACAACCCGGCTCGCGGTTCCACCGATATGGAACGTCCGCATCGTAAGCTGGGTTCCCGGTTCTCCAATAGACTGCGCCGCGATAACTCCGACCGGCTCACCGACTTCCACCCAGTCGTTGGTGGCCAGGTTACGTCCGTAACATTTCACGCAAAGACCCTGATGCGATTCACAAGTCAGGTTGGAACGAATTTTGACTTTTTCGATTCCTGAGTTTTCGATAGCCTCCACGATTTCTTCATCGATAAGGTCATTGGCTTTTATCAGGATTTCATTCGTAAAAGGATCGATCACATCTTCCAGCGCGGTTCGGCCCAGCAAACGCTCGCCCAATGGCTGGATGATTTCACCCGCTTCCACCAACGCCGACACTTCAAGTCCGCGCAAGGTTCCGCAGTCCTCTTCCATGATGATGATATCCTGCGCCACATCCACCAGACGTCGGGTGAGGTAACCTGAATTCGCGGTTTTCAGAGCGGTATCCGCCAACCCTTTACGAGCACCATGAGTCGAGATGAAGTACTGGATAACCGACAATCCTTCGCGAAAGTTTGCGGTGATGGGCGTTTCGATGATTTCACCGGAAGGCTTGGCCATCAGACCACGCATACCCGCAAGCTGCCGAAGCTGCTGCGAACTACCACGAGCACCGGAGTCAGCCATAATGAATATGGAGTTGAAGTCCTGACCCCTGTCCCCTTTTCCGTCGACCAGATCCTGATCTTCATTTTCCAGTTCCTTAAACATCTCTTCGGAAACTTTTTCGGTAACGTGTGCCCAGATGTCGATCACTTTGTTGTAACGCTCGCCATTGGTAATCAGACCATCGCGATACTGACCATATACACGCAATACCTCTTCGCCCGTCTTGGTGACCAACTCTTCTTTCGCTTTTGGAATACGCATATGATCGATGGAAATAGACAGGCCCGCCTCCGTTGCATAATGAAAACCGAGTGTTTTCACCTGATCCAACAGGGTGACCGTCTTTTCACGTCCGACCAGCTTATAAGAGGTAGAGATCAGATCGGACAAAGCTTTCTTGTCAAGGATCTGATTGACCAGACCGAACGGCAGCCCTTCCGGCATCACTTCCTTGATAAGAACGCGCCCGGTTGTCGTCCACTGCAATTCACCATCGATACGAACCATTATCTTGGCCTGCAGGTCCAGTTCATCCGCATCAAATGCTGCACGCACTTCACGCGAGTCAGAGAACACATGACCTTCACCTTTAACGCCGCCGCGAATCTTGGACATATAGTAACAACCAAGAACTATGTCCTGACTCGGCACTGCGATGGGGCGGCCGTTGGCCGGAGACATCACGTTATTCGGTGCCATCATCAGCAACTTGGCCTCGACCCGCGCTTCCATGGAAAGCGGCACATGAACAGCCATCTGGTCGCCGTCAAAGTCCGCGTTAAACGCAGTACAAACCAGCGGATGGATACGGATCGCCTTACCTTCAATAAGGACCGGCTCAAACGCCTGGATACCCAGACGATGCAGGGTGGGCGCCCGGTTCAGAAGAACCGGATGTTTCTGGATCACCTCTTCCAGAACTTCCCATACTTCGGCGCGTTCCTGCTCAACCATTTTCTTCGCTGTCTTGATAGTAGCGGCATACCCACGCTCTTCCAGCAGATTGAAGATGAACGGCTTGAAAAGCTCAAGCGCCATTTTCTTTGGCAGTCCACACTGATGCAGATTGAGTTCCGGCCCAACAACGATAACTGAACGACCGGAATAGTCGACGCGTTTTCCCAACAGGTTCTGGCGAAAACGACCCTGCTTACCCTTCAACATATCTGAAAGGGATTTCAGCGGGCGTTTGTTTGTTCCCCGCAGGGTACGTCCGCGCCGCCCGTTATCGAACAGGGCGGAAACGGCTTCCTGCAACATTCTTTTTTCATTTCGAATAATGATCTGTGGAGCCTTGAGCTCCTGCAGCCGCTTCAATCTGTTGTTCCGGTTAATCACACGGCGATATAAATCGTTCAGATCAGACGTCGCAAAACGACCCCCATCAAGAGGCACGAGTGGGCGTAACTCAGGCGGAATAACCGGCACCACCCGCAACACCATCCACTCAGGCCGATTGCCGGACTTGCGGAAGGCTTCAACAATTTTCAACCGCTTTGAAAACTTTCGCTTATTGAGAACCGACTGGGTGTTAGCCAGGTCTTCCTTGATTTTGACTGCAAGGCTGTCCAGGTCAAGGTTTTGCAGCATTTCGCTGACGGCCTCACAACCCATCATGGTTTTCAGTCCTTGCGGGAATTCAACTTCCGACTCACGCTGTTCCGCTTCAGTCAGCAATTGACCGTATTTATAATCTGATTCACCCGGGTCGGTCACCACAAAGTTCTCAAAATAAATAATGCGTTCGAGCTCTTTCAGGGTGAGGTCGAGCACATGACCGATGCGACTTGGAAGTCCCTTGAAAAACCAGATGTGAGCAACCGGGCTGGCCAACTCGATATGACCGAGACGCTCGCGACGCACCTTAGAGAGGATGACCTCAACGCCGCATTTCTCACAGACCACGCCTTTGTGCTTCATGCGCTTGTACTTACCGCAATTACATTCCCAGTCCTTTACAGGACCAAAAATTTTGGCACAAAACAAACCGTCACGTTCAGGCTTGAACGTTCGATAGTTGATAGTTTCGGGTTTTTTGACTTCCCCGTACGACCAGGACCGGATTTTTTCAGGTGAGGCCAACCGGACACGGATGGCATCAAACATGATCGGGTTTTTGGGTTTGTCAATCAGGTTGGGGGTATCCACGTGTGTGGTCTCCTAACGGGTTTAAAGTTTGGATGGTGACACCCAAATCAGGGGTAATCAGAACCAGCCGTTGTTTCATGCGATCCAATAAACGACTGGGATCGCTGCATAAAACCAACAAGGCGGCACCGTTTGGCCCCTTTTATTTATGTGACTCAATCTGACCGGGAACTGATCACTTAAGTGTTTCGATCAACTCCACATCAATGGCCAGACTTTGAAGTTCTTTTACCAGTACATTAAAGGATTCCGGCAAACTCGGAACCAGATGCGTATCGCCTTTGACGATGGCCTCGTACATGCGCTTGCGGCCTTCAACATCGTCGGACTTAACGGTGAGCATTTCCTGCAAAGTGTATGCTCCACCATAAGCCTCGATGGCCCAGACCTCCATCTCACCCAGACGCTGACCGCCAAACTGCGCTTTACCACCAAGCGGCTGCTGCGTAACAAGAGAGTAGGGTCCCGTTGACCGGGCGTGAATTTTGTCGTCAACCAGATGATGCAGCTTGAGCATGTAGATGTAGCCGACCATCACCTTCTGATGGAAGGGCTGACCCGTGCGGCCGTCGTAAAGCTGGACTTCACCCGCAGGATTACATCCACCCTCTTCAAGCAGCTTACGGACATCCGCTTCAGCCGCGCCATCGAAAACCGGCGTAGCCATATGACGACCCGTTGCCATCGCAGCCATCCCAAGGTTGGTCTCCAGAATCTGACCCACGTTCATACGAGAGGGAACACCCAGCGGATTGAGCAGAAGCTCGACTGGCTTGCCGTTTTCCATATACGGCATATCTTCTTCCGGAACAATCTTGGAAACCACACCCTTGTTACCGTGGCGTCCCGCCATCTTGTCGCCGACCTGCAACTTACGCTTCATGGCAACAAACACTTTGACGAGCTTAATAACACCAGGCGCAAGGTCGTCGCCTTTTTTGAGTTTGCTTATTTTGTCCGCCATGATCGATTTTAAAATCTGTATCTGATCATGACTGCTGTCTTCAAGCTGCTGCATAGCCGCAGAGTCGACACCTGACGCAGGGACCTTAGCCAAGTCCTTACCCGCTATATCAGCAAGGGTCGCCTCATCCAGCACTTCACCTTTTTTCAACTGTCGCCGACCCACCGTTGCCGCCTTGGAAACAGTTTTTCCAATCAACATGGAGCGAAGGCGCTTTTCGGTTTCACCTTTGACGATTTTGATCTCGTCCTGAAAATCCTTTTCGATACGCTCGACTTCCTCTTCTTCAATAGCCAGAGTCCGGGAGTCTTTATCGATTCCCTTGCGGCTGAAGACCTTGACACCAATCACGATTCCCAGAATACCAGGCGGAACCCGAAGAGAAGTGTCGCGCACATCGCCGGCTTTTTCACCGAAGATAGCTTTCAGGAGTTTTTCCTCAGGACTTAACTGAGTCTCTCCTTTAGGGGTGATTTTACCCACCAGAATGTCGTTGGGTTTTACCGATGCACCAATGCGGATGATTCCACTGTCATCAAGATTCTTCAGCGCATCTTCACCGACATTGGAGATATCCCGGGTGATCTCTTCTTTTCCCTGTTTGGTGTCACGGGCTTCAACTTCAAACTCCTCAATATGAACCGAGGTGAAGATATCCTCCTTGACCGTCTTCTCACTGATGACGATCGCATCCTCAAAGTTATAACCCTCCCAGGGCATGAACCCGACCAGCACATTTCGTCCCAGTGCCAGCTCACCCTTATCTGTTGAAGGACCATCAGCAATCACTTGTCCGGCCCGTATTTTTTCCCCGGTCTGGACGAGGGGCTTCTGATTGACACAGGTGTTCTGGTTGGAGCGCTGGTATTTGGACAGGGTATAAATATCAACCTTGGAATCCAGCCCTCCGGATCGTCTTTTATCTTTTACAGATGACCGGACCACGATCCGGGAAGCGTCTGCACTGATCACTTCACCCTCATGTTCCGCCACCACAACGGCCCCGGAATCACGAGCAACGATCCCCTCCATACCGGTGCCCACCAAAGGAGACTCGGTTTGCAGAAGAGGCACAGCCTGACGCTGCATATTGGAACCCATCAACGCCCGGTTAGCATCATCGTTTTCGAGAAAAGGGATCAGGGAAGTAGCCACTGAAATCAACTGCTTTGGCGACACATCCATGAGCTGAATCTTGTCGCTGGGCGACAAGATAAAATCGCCGGCCTGCCGGGCCGACACGATGTCGTTCACAAACTTGTTGTTCTTATCAAGTTCAGCATTGGCCTGAGCGATGATGTATTCATCCTCCACCATGGCGGTATGGAATTCGACCTCATCCGACACTTTGGCATTATTCACCCGCCGATACGGAGTTTCAACGAATCCGTAATCATTAACCCGCGCATAAGTCGACAAGGATGCAATCAGCCCGATGTTCGGACCTTCAGGCGTTTCAATTGGACAAATTCGACCGTAGTGAGTCGGGTGCACATCACGCACCTCAAACCCCGCGCGCTCCCGGGTCAATCCGCCCGGCCCCAACGCACTCAAACGGCGCTTGTGAGTGATTTCAGACAACGGGTTGGTCTGATCCATGAACTGCGAGAGCTGGCTGCTGCCGAAAAACTCCTTGATAGCCGCAGTAACCGGCTTGGAGTTGATCAGGTCATGCGGCATGGACACTTCCAGATCCTGGATGGACATCCGCTCAATAATCGCCCGCTCCATGCGAACCAATCCAACGCGGAACTGGTTTTCCATGGACTCACCCACAGCCCGCACGCGGCGATTGCCGAGATGATCAATGTCGTCTATCAGGCCCTGCCCATTTCGAAGACCGATCAGGTAGCGCATGACGGCTACAATATCTTCCAGAGTGAGCAACCGGTTTTCGAGATCGACATCCAACCCAAACTTCTGGTTCATTTTCATCCGACCCACTACCGACAGGTTGTATCGCTTCGGATTAAAAAACAGATTCCAGAACAGGGTCCGCGCTATTTCATTGGTTGGCGGATCACCCGGACGCAACCGCTTGTAGATTTCACGAATCGCGTCCTCCTCCTCATTGACCTTGGAGAGAACCATGGTGTCCCGAATGGTGCTATCCGGACTCTCTTCATCTATTCTGAGAACCTGAATATCACCGGCACCGCACTTTTCAATAGTCGCCAGAATGTCTTCAGTGATCCCCTGACAATAGTCGCCTACAACCTCCCCGGTGTCGGGGTCGAGCACTTCCTGGGCAAGGGTCAGACCGAGAAGATCTCCACGCTCAATTTCTACTTTTTTCGACTTGCCTATCTTGCGCAACTTCCGAATCACAAGCCCGGGAGCAACCTTCTTTCCCGACTTGAGAACAACATCCTCAGTTTTGGAATCGACCACATCCTCGCGAACTGTCATCCCGCACATCAAATTCTTGTTGTTCATTACCCATCGGCCTTCTTTTGGCTGAAAGGTAAGGGACTCAATAGTGTAAAACGCCCGGAGAATGTCTTCGCGGGTCAACCCAAATGCGGCGAGCAGGACGGTTGCCGGCAACTTGCGCCGACGATCAATTTTAACGTGAAGGATATCCTTAATATCGAATTCAAAATCAAGCCAGGACCCTCGATCCGGAATGATCCGCGCCGTATAAAGATACTTTCCACTGACGTGGGATTTTCCTTTATCGTGGGCAAAAAACGCCCCTGGAGAACGGTGCATCTGACTGACGATCACGCGCTCAACACCGTTGATCATAAAAGTTCCGGTCGGCCCCATAACAGGCAGCTCTCCCAGAAATATTTTCTGCTCTTTCACTTCACGAACAGAATTGACGACCACCGATGGCACTTTGGCTTCCTTAAGCGTGTTGACAATTTCGTCGGTCACTTCCACACGCCCCGGGATGAGCACCTTACCGGTCTCGGGATGCTTAACTTCCTCGACAATAGTCCTACCGGGAAGTTCTTTCAGCAAACGGGCATTGAGGTCCAGACGCTCCTTATCATAGAGCACCATCCGGACCATGATCTTAATGGGGTCTGAATAAGTCAGCCCTTTTTGGCGACATTCGCTGAGCTTGAATTTTTCTTTATAATGAACTTCTTCGCCGGTTTCCTCGTCAATGACACCGACACCCCCGAGGTCCTTGTACTCCCCCTGGGAGGTTTCCCAAATACCCACCTCGTACCCAACGTATTCGATACGAGCGTTAACATTCAGGTCGGAAATGGGGAAAATATCCTGGAAAACTTCTTCAAGCCCCTGTAGTTTTCTTTTCAGGGGAGCAACTTCAAGCTGAAGGAAATGTTCGAAGGATTTCTTCTGGATCTCTATCAGGTTGGGGATGCCAATGACCGTCGGAATACGGGAAAAGTTGAGCCTCGTACGGGGGTCAATGCTTCCACGTTCGATTTGGGTCGTTTTCGACATAGCGGTTTCGTCTCAGTAAGGTGAAATTGAAGGAACGTCCGCGCCGGAACGGCGCAGACGGGAACCACACTTCACGGTCACTTGATCTCGACGGTACCGCCAACCTCCTCGATTTTCTTTTTGATTTCTTCCGCTTCTTCTTTTTTTACAGCTTCCTTGATTGGCTTTGGAGCGCTATCTACAAGATCTTTAGCATCTTTAAGCCCCAGACTTGTGATCTCACGAACCACTTTGATCACCTGGATTTTCTTGTCACCACCAGCGGTAAGGACAACATCAAATTCAGTCTTCTCTTCACCACCACCAGCGTCTCCACCGCCGCCTGGCGCCATCATTGCCATGGGCGCAGCTGCAGTTACACCGTATTTATCTTCCAATTCCTTGACAAACTCAGACATCTCAAGGACGGACATACTGTCAATAAAAGTAATGACGTCTTCTTTCGTGACGGCCATCGGGAACTCCTTTCAAGCAAATGGGATTGTTCGTTTTCTATCCGGTATTGAATAATTTATTGCACTGCGGCTCACGCGCCGCTTTCTTTTTTATCCTTGATCGCAGACAACACGCCGACAAAATCACGGGTCACACCAGAGAGCACACCGACAAAGTTTCGAGTTGGCCCCTGCATAACTGACAACATCTGCGAAATAAGCTGTTCTTTAGAGGGCAGATCCGCCAGCGCTTTCACCTGGTCCGCACTGACCGGCTTGCCTTCAACGACACCAAACAACACTTCTGGTATTTTCTCGGCACCCTCTTTTTTAAAATCCTTTAACGCTTTAGCCGGGGCCACGACATCGTCATAACTGACCAGAAGTGACATGGGCCCCTTGAAACTTTCTTCCTGACCTTCGAAATCCGTTCCCTTTGCAGCTTTCTGCGCAAAGGTATTTTTGATAACCCAGAAATCCAGCTGACGGTCCTTTAAATGACGACGCAGCCGGGTCATTTCTGTTGCCGGTATCCCCTGATAGTTTGTCAGCAACGCTGATTTCGCGGACGCGAACACTTTATTCAGGCTATCGATCGATTCTTTCTTAGCTGGCGTTGGCACAACGGTCCCTTTCCGTTAATTAGGCGAATACGCGATTTTGATTCCCACACCCATCGTGCTCGACAGGGCAACACTCTGAACATAAGTACCTTTGCTGGTGGCGGGCTTCATCTTCACTAGCGCCGACATCAATTCCTTAAAATTTTCAGCCAGATCATCGGCAGAAAAACTGAGCTTGCCGATCGGCGCATGCACTATCCCACCTTTATCAACACGGAAATCAACCTTACCCGCCTTGATCTGATCAACCGCCTGCTGAATGTCAAAAGTCACGGTCCCGGTCTTGGGGTTCGGCATCAATCCCCGTGGCCCAAGCACCTTTCCCAACCGCCCCACCAGCCCCATCATGTCAGGGGTCGCAATGACACGATCAAAATCGGTCCAACCGCCTTGAATTTTTGCCACCAGATCTTCACCGCCGACAAAATCCACGCCTGCATTTTTAGCTTCGATTTCCTTTTCACCCTTTGCAAACACCAGGATACGGAAAGTTTTTCCAGTCCCTTTGGGAAGCACAACGCTGCCGCGAATGTTTTGATCAGCCTTGCGAGGATCAACCCCCAAACGCACCGCAACATCAACCGACTGGTCGTACTTGGTTTTAACCCCCTCTTTACAAAGAGTGAGAGCTTCTGCAAGCTCGTAACGCTTGTCGCGGTCCACTTTCTCTGAGGCGGCGCGATAACTTTTCGAGTATTTAGCCATAAACTTCCTTCTCTCCCTTAATCCTTAACCTTGATTCCCATACTGTTGGCTGAACCCTCAATAATCTTCATCGCCCCTTCAACATCATAGGCGTTCAAGTCGGGCATTTTCTTTTCAGCAATCTGCTTCACCTGATCACGGGTGAGCTCCCCCACCGACTCACGACTTGGATTGGAGGATCCCTTGGCAATACCTGCGGCCTGCTTGATCAGCGCACTTGCCGGCGGCTGCTTGGTTATGAAACTGAAGGAACGGTCCTCATAAACCGTAATAACCACCGGAATCAAGGTCCCGGTATCCGCCTGGGTTGCCGCATTAAACGCCTTACAGAAATCCATGATATTGACCCCGGCCTGACCGAGCGCGGGACCAACAGGAGGAGAAGGATTAGCCTGCCCACCTGGAATCTGTAATTTAATCAGTGATGTTATTTTCTTTTTGGTCGCCATTTAAATTCCTGTAAGGCCGCTCACATCGGAGACGGCAACGAAAAACACTTTGAGCTACCCCAAAGTCTTCTGTTTATCCAAAAACCCTAATCCATCAATCGACAGCCCCAAACAAAGGACGCCAGACCCTAAACCTTTTCGACTTGCGGGAACTCCAATTCCACAGGTGTGGCCCGACCAAAAATCGATACCATGACCTTGACCTTGCCTTTTTCCGGATGAACTTCCTCAACCACACCATTGAAGTTCATGAACGGACCCTCAATCACCCGCACACTTTCACCCTTCTCAAACGAAAATTTCGGCTTCGGCCGTGTCGATTCGCCCGCCATCTGCTCGAGAACACTTTTCACTTCCTCCTCGGTCAAAGGCACGGGCTGCGCACCGCCGGGAAACCCGGTGACTTTCGGAGTATTTTTAATCAGGTACCAGATATCCTGATCCATATCGACTTGAATCAGAACATATCCCGGGAAAAACTTCCGGGAGGTGATCTTCTTTTTCCCACCGCGGATCTCGATCACCTCTTCAGTGGGAATCACAACCTGCCCCAGCTTTTCACGCACACCGGAGTGCGCAAACCGCTCCTCGAGACTGGCCTTTACCTTGTTCTCATACCCGGAATAGGTATGAATCACATACCATTCCATCCCGGTACCGGGCACTTCAACCTGCGATGAGAGACTCAATTATTTTCCCCAATATGGTGTCCACAATTCCAAGAAACACCGAGAACAGAAAGACAACAAACAAAACCACCCCTGTTCCACCAAGAGCTTCACGACGAGAGGGCCAAGTCACCCGCTTGACCTCCTGCCTGACCCCAGTCAAAAATTCAATTGCCTTGCCAAACATCTACACCCCGTAACTTTTCTGGAGAAAATCCCCAACCAACCCCCTAAACACCGAGGGCCTGCAGCCCACAAACCCTGAGCTGCCTAAAAAAATACAGGCCAGGAGGGATTCGAACCCCCAACATCCGGTTTTGGAGACCGGCGCTCTACCAGTTCGAGCTACTGGCCTATTCAATTCCCCGAACAAACAATGGCAGATCACCAAAAGACAGACCCACTGGACCAAAGACCCGCCCAAAACCGGTCAAACCGGATCACTTCGTTTCTTTATGAGGGGTGTGCTTCCGACAAAAACGACAAAACTTACTAAATTCCAGCCGCGACGTGGTTTTCTTTTTATTTTTCGTCGTGGAGTAATTGCGGCGTTTACATTCACCGCAGGCCAATTGAATGATATCTCTCATATTTTTTCCCTCTTATCTCTTGCCGAATGCCGCCGATAGCCACCCCTAGCCTACCGCCGCCCTGTCTTAAACTTAAGTTATCTGGAGCCCACGATCGGATTTGAACCGATGGCCTCTTCCTTACCAAGGAAGTGCTCCACCCCTGAGCTACGTGGGCATTTTCCCTTTTTCAAGATGCCACCGCACACCTTTATGGAGAGCCAAAAAAAAACCTCAACTCTTTATCCCGCCGACCATCCAGGTCCGCCCCACAAAAAAAAACTGGAGCGGGAAACGGGACTCGAACCCGCGACCCTCAGCTTGGAAGGCTGACGCTCTAGCCAACTGAGCTATTCCCGCCTAACCCTTCTTTCTCAGCACTATCTAAACCAACCCACTTGCCCGACCAACCCTTTAAAACCAAAGAGTCCAAAACAATCCAATCTGACAAAGGGAGAATTAAAAAGCACCCTGAAATCAAAATGGGGAGAGGAGGATTCGAACCTCCGAAGGCAGAACCAACAGATTTACAGTCTGTCCCCTTTGGCCGCTCGGGAATCTCCCCGCAATAATTCGGAGGCAACCACCTGTCTTCAGCACAACCGTCTTATGGTTATTCCTCTTTTATAGGGAGAAAACTTCAGACCTGGGAGGCTAGACCACAAAAAAACAAGCCCCGACCCCTCACCGCGCCCCGGCAAAAAACCTTAAAAAACAAGCCAGAACCGGCTGAAAAGTCGGTCGTCTTGGGTTACCGAAAAACCGCCATTATATAGGCGCATTTTGATCAATGTCAATGGAAAATGTGGACTTTTTAAAAACCCGGTCGGTTTTGAACAATACTCCCCTAAAGAAACAATTATTGTATCATCTTTATGGCAAGCCCTCAATACTATTATAGAAACCAGGCGAGAATTTACCAACCGCCCCGCCAGGAAAAGCCGCCTTTTAGGGAATAGGGCCAAAAAATACTTCCCACTACAAAAACACCCCTGACATAATATTGCAAAAGGGAATTTTCCATCTTCAACAATTTCGTTGTTTTTTTGATTTTCAGGAAGGTTATTTTTTCCTTCTTAATGCTAAACACCCTTTTTTGTGGGATAAAATGAGGATTGGAGTTGGCCCCGGAGTTGCTTTTAAATTTAGAAACGACTCGAACCTTTTTTAGCGGCTTTTACTTAACCCATATTATTTGCCAAATGTAATGAAGAAGAAATCATCTTTTCGTTTGATCGACAAGGAATTCCTCAACAGGAAAGACAATCAGGCTTTTTCTATCTATGTGAAGGAAAAGCTAGGGGGTGGGGAAAAGTTTGTCCTGTTCGCGGATCATTCCAAACAGCACCAGAATAAAATCAAAATGCTGCTAAGCACCGGGTGCCTGGAACAAAAAATTTATATCCATGTTGACGACCGCAATGCCTATTTCAAACAAATGTCACAACATTTAAAAGTCCTTTCCCAGAAAAATCTGATCTCGCGCAAAATGGCAACCAAAAAACTATTTTTAGCGGCCCGGGAACTTGTTGGGGACATTTACGAGGAGGGCCCTTCGAAAATTATGGGGGACACCGCTAATGTGGTGGTGACTACGATGCGAGGCCTTTTTTCCGAATCGGATGTCAAATTTGAAACAATGGCCAAGCAAGTGGCCAACGACATCACCTCCTACACGCACAGCGTAAATGTCGCTTTCTACAGTCTGGCCTATGGAACCCACGTGGGACTGAAACCTACTGAACTCCACTCGCTGGGAATCGGTGCCTTGTTTCACGATATTGGATTGTTCTCGGTTCCAAAAGAGGTGATCTCAAAAGAGGGTTTGTACCACGACTTTGGAGTTCTGCCGAGCCTGTCTGCCAACAAAAACCTGAATCAAGAGGACGTGTTGCATTTAAAAAACCATCCTATTGAAGGAAAGAAATTGCTGGCTAAATTAAACAGGTACCCGGATTCGGTATTGGATATTGTGGAGCAGCACCACGAAAGCTGGGATGGAAGCGGCTACCCCAAAAAACTTGTGGGAAAACAGATCTCCCCGCTTGCCAGGATTTGTAAAATTGCCGACTCGTTTGATACGTTGAGGAATCCCCGTACCTATCGGCCGAAAAACTACAGCCCTTTTGAAACTCTCAATATTATGGTGAACGATTTAAAGGGGCAGTTTGAACCTGGCGTCCTGAAAACTTTTATACAAATAATGGGGTCTTCTTAGGATTCGGGTTTCAATTAAAAGAATATTGAGCCTATTTTAACTTGCCAGGCAGAATTCTGCGCCCTTTTCACAAAGTGATCTCAATGTTCCGAAAACATCTCCGTCGATTTTATTTTCCTCAACCTGTTTGAATAATATTTCAAAAGATTGCTCCAGGCTCAGGCTGTTCCGGTAAGCCCGAGTTGAAGTGAGCGCATCAAAAATATCAGCCACAGTTAAAATTCTTACGGGAAGACAAATGTCCTTACCAAGTAAACCCCGAGGGTATCCACTGCCATCGAGTTTTTCATGATGCATTAATACCAAATCCAGTCCCTTGCCAATAGTTTTGAGTCCCCGGCACAAATCATACCCGATCCTGGAGTGCTGTTTGATTGTATTAAACTCTTCATCATCAAGTTTTCCCGGCTTTAACAGAATTTTGTCGGGGATCCCAATTTTACCCACATCATGAAGCCGTGCCCCCTTTCTGAGGCCTTCCAAATCTTCAGGACTCAGGTTCATGCTTTTTCCAATGGCCAAGGCAGTTGCCGTTACCCGATCGACATGCTCCCCGGTGTAGTCGTCACGGGCCGCAACTGCCGCTGCCAGCGCAATCAATACCTCCTCAGCAGACTCCAGATGGTCCGTTAATTTTTTTAATTTTAACGAACTTTTTACTCTCACTTCTAATTCTTTGAGGTCTACTGGTTTGGAAATAAACTCAATGGCCCCCACATCAATACCTTCAATCCTTACTTCCTGACCATTGAGCGCCGAAACCAGAATGATTGGAATGAGTTGGTATTTAGGGTCATTTTTAAGAATTTTACATACTTCGATTCCGGATAGTACCGGCATATTTATATCAAGGATGATTAAATCAATATCCTCATGTTTGACTACATCGATCGCTTCCCGACCATTATTTGCAATCAACAATCGGTATCCCATTGGACGCAAAAACGCATTCAATAATTTTACATTCTGCTTTTCATCATCAACAATCAAAATGGTCTGGGGATCCGTCATACTCAACCACCGAACTTATTTAAATTTTTTTTTGCCTTTTTTCCAATAAGATCAGGCTAAGGGAGGTATATCAGCACGTCAATATCAAAAAATATTTATTCCCAATATCCAAACTACGTCAATTAAATTAAATGGTTAACAAGAGAAACCCAAATACGGACTTATGCGCTTCCGGCCATAAATACTCTATCAGGGCCCTCGCCGATCTGATCAAAAATGGTATCCCACCAAATCCTGGACTTATTCTTTAACCGAAAAACAATCAAATCGGCCCGGGCACCCATCACCAGTTCCCCTCCTGATATTCCGGAGGCCAACGCACCACCCACTGTTGCCATCCATAAAATTTCTGCCCGCGAAACATCTGGCAGCATCGCACCCGCCAACCGGATCTCTCTTAAAAAATTCAATCCATCATTGCTGGCATAAGAATCCGTGCCCAGCCCAACCGGAATCCCGGCATCCAGCAGTTCGCGCACCGGAATGTATCGCGCGCGCCCGAACCAGCGTGTGGAGCCAGGGCAAAACACAGCACTGGCATTATTTCTTTTCAGCAAATGAATATCCTGTTCATCCATTTTATTAAGGTGGACCGCCTGCATATTTTCAAGGACATCCATCTCATCCAGATACTTCACCGGGGAAACACCCGGAGGGTTCCAGGTTTCTTCCCAGACCCCACGTTCCTCAAGTAAATCGCGAAACGGACCTTTTCCAGTTTCCAAAAACTCCTGCTCCTCCGCTACTTCTGCCACGTGGCATGACCAGAGACACTGGTATTTTTCAGCCAGTTCAATCAACTTTTCATACAACTCCGGTGCCACCGAATAAGGTGCATGTGGAGCCAGACCCAATTGGATTTTTCCATCATGTCCGGTGTGTTCTTTTAACAGGGATTCGACTCGACGCACGTTCTCCTCTGCCTTGCTCTTTTGAAACCCCAGCACCTCGTAAAGCAAAACCTGCCGAAAAGGAAGTTGTGCGTATTCGGGCAGTAGTTCAGGATGGGAAAAATAGTCAACCAAAGTGGTGACCCCTGATGCCAGCATCTCCTGCGCAGCTATCTGCATTTCTCTGGCGCGCTCGGTAAAAGGAAGTGCAGTGTTTAACTTCACAACCTGTCTGATCCAGTTGACGAATTTCAAACCTTGGGGAATTTTTCCTTTCAGTCCGGAGAGCGACAAATGGCAATGCGCGTTTACAAATCCGGGCAGGATGAGGCTGTCGGATAAATCAATGGTCTCACCTGAAAAGCTTTCGGAAGGCTGTGAGTTGATGGCCACAATATTTTCACCATCAATTAACAGCTCTCCGTTTTCAAGGGGAGGAGCGTCCGGTTCCTCCGCCATAGTCACTAGCTGCCCGAACAAAATGCGTTTCATTTTTTTGCTAATCCTGAGATGTCAGTTGATATCCGCTGTAAAACCAAATTTATTGTTGACCACCGACTGATCATTTACGGCACCTGCACTGTATTGATCCTCCCCTCCGCCTGTATCGATCAAAAAACCAAAACTGCCCATTTCGCGCAGAGGTTCGAAATGCCCGCGACCCTGTCCTTCCGATTTTACAAAATATTCATCGCGACCACCGGTGTCTACCAGCATACCGAGTCCGTTGGCATTGCCCACACCCTGAGCCAACACTCCACTGAGGTAACGATCGTCTCCTTCATAGTCCATCAAAAACCCTGCCGCGAAATCGTGACCGCATCCCTGTGAAACACCGAAGTGGGCACTGTATTGGTCATCACCTTCATTATCCGTCAGCAAGCCCAGTGAATAATGAACCCCGGCTCCCTGAGCATAACGACCCGCAATGTATTGATCGTGGCCCGACGCATCGTGCAGAATACCCAATGCCAGCCAGTAACTCGAGCCCTGAGCAAAGTAATCGGCGGCATAGACATCGTTACCTCCGGCATCGGACAATATTCCAATTCCTCCCGAAGCACCTGCGACCGATTCCCAGGGTCGAAGCCCCAAACCAAACCCCTGAGCCATGGATTGCGTTGCCTTGTCAGGCTGGCGGAAGTCTTTCACCCGTCCCCCAGCAAAATAATGATCGTTACCCGCACGATCCAGCAAGGCGCCGAAACCTTTGACGAACCCAAACCCTTGCGCGTAAAGGTCTGTAGAATAAGCGTCGTAACCTTTTTCATCTATCAGCATGCCGATCCCCCACGCTGCCGATGCCTGGCAGAATGCCTGACAGCGGTAATGGTCGCGCCCCTCAAGGTCGACCAGCAATCCGGAACCAAATATTCCATTGCCCTGGGCCAGGGCACCGGCTTGATAAAAATCATCGCCTTCAAGATCGATCAGGAATCCGACACCGAGGAACCCTGCGCCCTGTGAGAACGATTCATCGGATAAATAGCGGTCATTTCCAGCCAGGTCGATCACAATAGAGAAGGGAAGGCCGGGTCGCGCCCCACCGGCATGGTTGCGATAAATGTCATTCCCACCGAGATCGAGGATCAGGACTGCGTCATCGCGGTAAACATTGGAACCTTCATTGCCGATAACCACCAGACCCGCCGGAGTATGGAACAAGGTCCGATCTTTTTGTGGATCTGCGGTCCACCCTTCCGGGTAATGGATGGTTTGGGAACGGGTGTTCGCGAGTTTCTGGATTCGGGGAATATCAAGAACCTCTGCCAGTTCCTGTGCGAGTGCCAGAATGCCCTGCACATCGACTTTTAAAGCTATCGCCAGCAAATCAAGCGTCAGGGTTTCTGATTTTTCTTTTTGCTTCGGCGTAAGTTCTTCCTCCTCGCGGTCGAGCGAGGCCATCCACTTTTGAAACCAGTTTTCCAGTCGAGTGATTTCATTCGGACTGAGGTTTCCGATCACTTTCCGGTAACGCTTTTGGACATCGGTCAGTTTTTTTACAAGGCGGTCAAGGTATTGAGTGAACGTTTGGGGTGAATTTTCTGAAATGGTGTTCTCAGCAGGCAATGTGTAGTCGAGGGATTCAGAACCCTGTTCAATCAGGTGAGAGAGATTGAGCTGGTTCTCTTGCCATGCCGAATAGAGATCGCCAATCAAGGAGTCCCCGACGGCAGGCAACGCCAACGGGCGGTGAATCAGGGAAGTGATGAGATTTAAACGAAACGGATTGAATGTTTCCCCTTTGACCGCAGTGCTGACCACCTCGTCCGCCCTCTGGCCAAAAGCTCTTAAGTTTTTATTAAACTCCGACAGCTTTCCTGAAGAATTCAGCAGATGACTCAATAGAGATTTGCCCTCCTTATCAACCGAATTAGCTTCTTTTACTTTAGAGTCCAATGCGGTCCTGATTTCTGGCCTTGCCTCAAGTTGGATCTTTAGAGAAAAAGGTTTTTTATTTCGCTCAACCTGAAGACGAACAGAACCCCCAACCTTCACCTCTGAAATTTGCTTTCTGAATTGATGTGACAGGGAATCGAAACTGCCCTTGCTTAGTTTTTCTCCCTGCAAGCCGACAATAAGGTCACCTGTTTGGAAACCAGCTTGCTCGGCTGGAGATTGAGGAAACACTTTCAATACCTTTAGTGCGAACAAATCGGGGTCTGTGGCCGACGAGGCAGGACCAATGGAAACCCCAAGCCAGGCCCGGGGTTGATATGAACTTTCCAGGGAATCATCAAAAGAAACCGATATTCCTAATAGTTGATCTGACTTTTCTTTATTATTGAGATTAGAAATTTCGGGTTTTCGCCAATTGGGTAGCTTTTGAAACGATTGTTCATCGTTAGCCATAGTGACCGAACAACTAGCCACAAACAGACAAAAGGTTAGAACTGCCAACAAAACTTTCATTCTTTAACCATTTTTTTCAGAAAGAACTAGAACCATGTCGTTTTTTTCCACTCATTATACGAGTCACCAAACCGGGTCTCGAGGGCACGATCTTCCAGGCGGGCACGAATAAAGTTCAAGGGTAATATAATTCCCACCACATAGGCCAACCCCCAGCTTGAACCAGCACACAGGGTCATGCCAAGAAACGTCATATTGATACCGAGGTAAATCGGGTGGCGCAACCTGCTATAGATACCCCGCTTCACCAGTTGATTGCTTCCCGGGAGCACGGCAAAGGATTTCCCAAGATGCAGCATCGACGTGATCCAGATGATGATCCCGCTTAAGCCCGACACTAATCCAACAATGACTATTGCATCGTGACCAAAACCAAAATGCAATGGCCCCAACCACAGCACTGCGAGACCCAGTGGATAAAGGGACGGCACCAGAATGTTGAGCGCCAGTTCTTTCATAATGAAAAGATCATCACTGAAAATAAAGGTTTGGAGGTATTGCTCCCCCTACTCCTAAGGTGGCTGGGGGACTTTTTCATTAATTCATTTTCTAAAAATTTCTGGATTGCTTCACTTTGTTCGCAATGACGGAGGCGGTGAGTCATTTTTTTCATATGAAACGGCTTTCTTCAAAGGGAAACCTTTGCCTAACCCTGAAATCAAAGTCCAAGGCGAGGTTCTTCTTCACCTGAAGGCTCATCAGAATGTCAGGGCAATATCAAAATTGTCACCCTGAGCCTGTCGAAGGGGGACCACCAAATTTCCGGCCTCTGATTTTTGGGAATTGCAAAGGTCTCCTTAAACAAGTGGGCTTGTGTGACTCCTGATTTTTTGATTGACCCGGCAATAATATCTCCTTTCCAAAAACAGCATCGACAAGCTGACTATGCGCAACAATCCCCCTGGCTCCGCCTTCCCCCTTCGTGGAAGGGGGAATATTAAATCCGCTTTCTATTTTTCAGTCATTTAGGTAAAAGGTCTTCGTTAGCCATGCACCAGCCCCTTTATCAATTCCAGCAACTCCTCTTCACCCTCTACAAACTCGATTCGCATCTCCATGTACCAGACCGGTAGAGGAAACGTTCTACCTTCAAGTTTGACCGCATCTTTTTCCGTGGTGAGCACAGCCGCCGCCCCTTTCGATTGTGCCGCCTCCATCAGTTCATCCAGATACGGCCCCTGATAGTCAAAATGATCTGGAAACTCCTGCTTTACGACGACTTCAATCCCCGCCCCGATTAATGTCTCGAAAAAATCCTGAGGCTGCGCTATGCCGCAAAACGCAGCCACACTTTTGTTTTGAAACCCTGGCCAGTCAATTGCCTCGCCGTCTTCAAGGTTCACCAACCGACCCGGCACCATGCGCGTTTTCATTACGGGCCGGTCAATGCCCAGCAACTTCTTCACATCCAGGTCGGGCTCTCCTTCGCGACTACGGGTGACGATCACCGCATCCGCACGATGCGCTGCATCACCATAGGGTTCTCTAAGCATCCCGGCTGGAAACACTTGCCCGTTACCCAGGGGTGAACGATGGTCTATCAACAGGATATTGAGATCGCGTTGGAGCGCCAGATGCTGATACCCGTCGTCGAGGATCATCACATTGGCGCCAAACTCCTGCTCGGCATGAACACCCAGCGGGTGACGTCTGCGCCCGGAAAGCACCGGCACCGTTAATAAACGACGCGCCAGCATCACCGGCTCATCCCCTCCGCTTGCGGGATCGAGCAGAAGTGATTTCCCATCTGATACAACATTTATATTGTCCTGGGCTTCCCCGCCATAGCCCCGGCTCAATATCGCCGGTTTCCGGCCCATCTTTTCCAGCACCCCCGCCAGCCACAACACGGTTGGGGTTTTACCGGTACCGCCCAGGGTGAGGTTTCCCACGCTGACGACAGGGACATTCAATTTTTTGGAAGGCATCAGGCCGCGTGCATAACACCTGGCTCTGATTTTCTGGACGAGGGCATATGCCCAGGACACCCAGCACAAGATCCAATACATGGGAGCCAGGTAAAAAGAGCGCTTTGGGGAAGTGACCTGATGAAAAAGGGATTCGAGGCTCATGGCACCCGGAAGTCAAACAGTCGAGGAGGGAAACCGACAGATTCGGTCAAGTGGGTTATAATCCGGCAATGGACGTTTTGTATCATACCATCATCACCACGGTCATGCTTCTGGCTTCACCGTTTTTCCTGATCCGTGCCATCATCAGCGGAACCTTCCGACGCGAGATGATAGAACGCCTGGGCGGCTGGCGTAGTTTTCACCCTCCCGACGATCCGGTCTGGATTCACGCGGCTTCCGTAGGTGAAGTCAAACTCGCGCTGACTCTCATCGACCAGCTCAAACACACCCTGCCAGAGCGCCCGGTTCTGCTATCAACTTTTACCCCGACCGGGCTGGCGGTGGCTCGAAAAGCCAATGTTTGCCCTTCATTTATGATGCCGCCCGACTCCCCCCTGTTTCTCAACCCTTTAATGGAAAGGTTGCAGCCCGCGGCGCTGGTTTTGATCGAGGCGGAACTCTGGCCGGGACTGCTTCGGACCTGCCACAAACAGGGAATTCCGATGGTGCTGCTCAACGGACGGATGTCCGAAGGATCGATGATCCGCTACCAGAAACTCAACCCCCTGTTCTCATGGATCGCTGAAGGCGTTCACTTTTTCGCAATGCGCACCGAAGCCGATGCGCGCCGGGTGAAAAAGCTGGGGCTGGCCGATTGCAGGATCGGCGTAACCGGAAACATGAAATACGATGCCGTCATGCCCCCACACACTAACGGGGATCGGCCCAGTCCCGGGTTGATCGTATTCGGTTCAACCCGGCCCGGGGATGAAGATGCCGCCCTCAAGGCTATCGAACGCTTGAAACCCGATTACCCGGAAATCCGTTATGTTATAGCCCCACGCCATATGGACCGCATTGATGAAGTGGAAACCATGATCCAAAGTCGTGGACTTGAATGCGTCCGCCACAGCCGGATGAAAGAACAACGAAACTTCTCTCCTTTCATTATTTTAGTGGATCAATTGGGTGTTTTGAACGATTATTACTCCATGGGACGGGCCGCGTTTGTGGGTGGTGGGTTCAAACCCGAATATGGCGGGCAAAACATTCTGGAACCGGCCCTTTGCGGTATCCCCGTCCTTTTTGGTCCCCACATGCAGAATTTCGAAGAAGAAGCCAAACTTCTGGAAGAGTCTGGTGGTGGATTGGTTCTTAAAACACAGACCGACCTTTATCCCATGCTGAAATTTTTGCTGGACAACCCCGAGGAATGCGAACAACTCGGACGACAGGCAGCGGCGGCGGTGATTGCTGAACGGGGAGCCGTTGAGCGGAATGTGGAAATCATTCGCGAATCGTTAAAGTTTGCCCCTTCCAACCTTTAAGATAAACGAGACACCCTCGCGGGTTTTATGATCACACTTTATTACATTCTTAGCACCTGTATCGGCCTGCTTGTCCTGCCTGGCTTGATCGTTCTTTCCACCATCACCGGAAGAAAGCGTCATGGTCTGTGGCATCACTTCGGATTTTTGCCGCGCAGGCCAAGGCCACACCGGCCCACTCTATGGCTGCACGCGCTTTCCGTAGGCGAGGTCAATGCTGCCGTCCCTCTGTTGAAAGAAATCCATTCAAAAAAACCGGAAATTTACATTGTGGTGACGGTGACCACTGAAGGTGGGTTCCAAACGGCATCTGAGAAACTCGACTTTGTGGATACGATTGCTTTTCATCCTATGGATGCCTGGCCATTTGTTTCGCTGGCGGTGCAACGCATTCGCCCTGACCTGTTTGTACTGGTCGATACTGGCTTCTGGCCCGGACTCATATTCAAACTCCGTGATAAAGGCGTGCCTGCGATTTTGCTGAATGGAAGAATCTCCGAACGTTCTTTCAACAACTATCTAAAAATTTCCAGTTTTATCCGCAAGGTCTTTCAGGGTTTCAGCAAACTTTACATGCAAACACCAGAGGGAGTCGCACGAGTCTATGATCTGGGTGCGAGTGAGGAGGCCATTGCCTTGCAGGCGGACACGAAATATGACCAACTACACCCCCTTGATGAGGAAAACTCGCGAATCCTGCGAGATTCACTCAAGCTTGCTTCTCATAACAAAGTCCTGATCGCGGGCAGCACCCACGCTGGAGAAGAGGAAATCATTCTGGATGCCTTTTCGGAACTTCGTAAAAGTTTTCCCAATCTCACATTGGTTCTGGCACCACGTCGTCTTGAACGACTGGCCGAGGTGGAATCATTGCTCAACCAGCGAGCCGTAGGTTACATGAAAAAATCACGGCTACGAGAACCTTTGGCATCCGTGATCCTGCTTGATACTATGGGTGAACTGGCTCGGCTTTACGCCGTCGCCGATGTTGCTTTTGTCGGCCGCAGCCTGATCGACCCGGGTGGCGGCCATAGCCTGGCGGAAGCTGCTATTCATGGAGTACCCATACTGCACGGCCCCTACATTGAAAATGTAAAAGCTCAGGTCCTGCTACTGAAACCTTCCGGTGCGGCTATCGAAGTAAGTCACGCCAGTGATATTATCAAGGAAGCTGGTAATCTGCTTGAGGACGACACTCGACGGGGTGTTCTCGGTGAGCAGGCACACATTCTGGTTGAGGGACAAAAAGGCGCTTCTAAAGAACTTGCTGAAGTGATACTCAATGAAACCTTTTCCACCGCATAAAACCCGAGACAATAAAATCTAACGGCTCTTTATTGACTTTTATCTTTCCCTATTTAATTACTTAATGACCCCGATTCGCACCAAAATTCACGTTCAGCGTTTGATTATTTTAATTGTTTTGACCCTGCTGGCGTTTTCCGGAACGTTGTCGACGCCGATGCTTTATGACGACGACCACGCAGTGGTCAACAATGAATCAACCAAAAGCCTCGACATTTACCCGCAGGCACTTCACCCGGACAACCTGCTCAACCGCCCGGTACTACAGTTCACTTTTGCACTCAACCGCGAACTGAACGGTCTCGATGTCTTTGGTTATCATCTGGTCAACCTCGCTCTACATATTGGGGTCGGGCTGGTTTTTTATTTCCTGGCATTCGAGTTGTTATCCCTGGTTCCCAAAAGGATCCGTCAGGATTGGCATCAGGTTCCTTTTTGGGCAGCGGCGATCCACCTCCTGCATCCTCTGGCGGTGGAGCCAGTGGCCTACATTTCCAGTCGCTCTTCATTATTAGCCTCTCTGTTCTTCTTATTGGGGTTAATCTGCCTGGTTCGTTTCTATAAACGAGAAACCGACACCGGGCTCGGGGGACTGGAACTGCTGGTCGGGTTTGGCTTGTTTTTCTATCTCGGTTGTGGTTCCAAAGCAATTGTGGTGACCCTGCCTGTGATCGCTGTGCTGTATTTATGGCTGGTACGACCTGGCAATTTTTTAAAAGATCACGGCACAGAGGCTATCCTGATCCTTTCGCCTGCTCTTTTGTACCTGTTCTGGCGCACTTCCCAGCTCGGGACCATGACCAGCCTGCCGGGCGACCTCGCTTCGGAAACAATGAGCCGAAGCCTGTATGCACTGACCCAGATCAAATCGTTTGTATCGTTTTATCTCCTGAAGTTTTTCCTTCCGGTTAACCAGAACTTTGAGCCGGATGTCCGGCTGGTATCCGGCACGGGTGATATCGGTGTCTGGCTGGCACTGGTTGTCATGGTGGCCATAGGTTACTTTCTTTATAAAAAAACACCGCGTTTGCTCTGGTTTGGCGGAGCCTGGAGTGTGATCACCTTACTACCCACTTCCAGCTTTATTCCTCTTAAACAAATAGTGGTAGAACACAGATTTTACCTGCCCGGCTTGGGAATGTGCCTGGTGCTGGCAGGATTGATGCACCTTGCCATTCGTAAATCCGTGTTGCGGAATTCTGCATTCGGTGTGGTTTTATTACTTTGTTTATTGCTAACTCAAAATCGGGCGCAGGATTTTAAGACAGACGTGACAATCTGGGAAGACACCGCCAGTAAAAGCCCCAACAAGGCACTGGTGCATAACAATCTCGCAACAACCTATCTGGGCCAGAAACGTTATGACGATGCCGAGCGTTCACTCCTCACTACATTGAAGCTAAACCCCAACCACTCACAAGCGCGAATCAATCTCGGGGTTATGTATGCAAGACAGGGGCAATTGGAAAAAGCGGTTGAAGAGTTTACGGGTTTGATCAATCGTGGTTCCAGCGATCCTGTGGTTTTATACAATGCAGGGCTTGCTTTAAAAAATCTGGAACGGCCGGAGGAGGCGCTTCCATTTTTGACAAAAGCCACAGAGAAGGCCCCCAACAATGCGGACTACTTTTTCACACTGGGACAAGTTTACCAGTCGGTGAAAAAAAATGATGAAGCGCTTCTGGCTTACCGGAGTAGCCTGAAACTCAATCCTGACAACCCCATGGTCCATCTCAATATGGGCACCGTGTTTTGGGAACAGCAACACTTTTATTTCGCTGACAATGAATTCCAGATAGCCAATCGCTTGAAACCAGATTCTCCCCTTATCCTGAGCAACCTGGTCAGTTCAAATATGTTGTTTCAGAATTACGAACAGGCCATTCATTACCTCGACCTCTGGCTCAAACTGGAACCAGATAACGCCACCGCTATCCAATATAAAATCGCCGCCAAGCGTTTGCTTGAAAACAAAAAAAGTAAAACCAAATAAGCAGCTTCGCGTGATTTTATCTTCTCAACATGAAAAACCCCCATCCATTTCAGTCAAATCTTGCATGCCTGCTGGTCATAATAACGGCCGGTTTATTAGTCTACGCGAACCACCTGCTCAATCCGTTTCAGTACGATTCCGTACGTTTTCTCTCTGAAAATCACCAGTTCGCTGACCCCGCCAGGTTAATCAGTCCGGAATTCGTTTTAAAAGAGTACTTCCATCGGGGGGGACTGTTCTGGACCTATGGTCTGAATGCGTGGCTGCATGGAATGGACCCGTTCGGATTTCATCTCATCAACCTGATGTTTCATTTGATGAACGGTGCACTTATATTCCTCGTAACGCAACGCGCACTTCCTTACTTCAATTTCACATCTCAATTCCTGTCACACCGTGGACTCAGTCTGGCGGTGGCTTTGTTGTTTGTCCTGCACCCCATTCAAACTGAAACCGTGGTGTATGTCATGAGCCGGTCGGAATTGATCGCGGGTTGGTTTTATCTTTTGGGTTTTTACTTCTTCCAGAGGGAGACCGGAGAGGCGGGATCGGAATGGACATTAAAAAATACGGTTCGAACCACCCTTGTTACTTTGCTTTTTATCATTCTCGGATACAGCATTAAACCCACGATCATCACTCTTCCCGCAACGATGCTGGCTTATTTTTTATTGGGTAGAAAAAAAGAGGACCCTCTCTGGGATCGGATCCGTAAATATAAGATCGTCATCATTGCAGGCTTCCTGGTTTCCGCGATGGCTTTAACCGCAAAACTTGCCATCGATCCCTTTTTCTTAGCGGGAACCTCCGGAGCGGTCGAGACTATCGGAAGGCAAACCTACCTATTGACCCAGCCCTGGGTCATCATGTTCTATTATTTAAAACTCCTGCTGTTTCCTTTCGGCCTGAATATTGATCCGGAAATTGTCCCCGCCACTACCCTCATTTCGTGGCGATTTCTCGCAGGGTTTTCAGCAATAACGATTTCACTCTGGGTGGCATTCAAAAAACCCTCCACCCGCCTGCCTCTGTTTGGCTTGATCTGGTTTTTTATCGTACTGAGTCCCTCCTCTTCATTTGTAACACTGCTGGACCTGGCGGCGGAGCACCGGGTTTACCTGGCCGCCTACGGTGTGTTCGTGATCATCACGCTTGGCCTGGCTCGTCTGATAAACATTACTGTGTCTGATTCGCCACGCCGGAGAGGCTGGTTTTTTGTCACCCTGTTACTGCTGTTACTAACATATGGAACACTCACCATAAAGCGTAATCAGGTCTGGTCGAGCGAGGTCACACTCTGGGAAGATGTATTGGAAAAATCGCCCAACAAGGTGAGGGCCCTGGTCAACCTGGGTCATGCATACACCAACCGGGGAAACCGGGACAAGGCGATCGATTTTTACCAGCGATCCCTGAAAAAAGGTGCGCATTATTTCCAGACCTATTACAACGTTGCGGTGTTGTATCTCGAAAAAGGCGAGACGGAGAAAGCTTTTGAGCATTTTCAAATTGCCGCACGGATTGATGGATCGATTCCGGATGTGCATGCCCGGCTGGGGGATTTGTATATGCAGCGTGAGGACTGGAAAAACGCGGATGCCTATTTGCGAAAGGCAGTGGAACTGAACCCCGGCTACGCCTCGGCCTTCAGAAGCCTGGGCATTCTGCATTACTATTATATGAAAGAACCCAGGGCCGGAGTCGCCTTTCTAAAAAGGTCCTTGCACCTGAATCCCGACCAGCCCGACGCAGATAAAGTCAGGGCCCTGATTGCCCAATATGAAGCCAAAAGCAGAAAATAGCCTTTCGCAAAACGAGGTATTCTTGGTCGTTGTTGTTTTGGCCGTGATATGGTATTTTTCTCAAACAACATGCCGAAGTGGTGGAACTGGTAGACGCGCTGGATTCAAAATCCAGTGGGGGCAACCCCGTGTCGGTTCGATTCCGACCTTCGGCACCACTACCCGTGGAGGGAGCTTGTCCAGGCTCCCTCCGCGGTCCAGATTTTCAGGGCGCGTTAGAAACAAACGGTTTGAAGATTCACCGTCGATGCGTACTCCTTGCAAAGAACAATGGACAACCCATTACCAGGAATTCCTGGGTTGCCACTTCCTCCATTACGTATTTCAAAAAGGGGCCAGCTTTAAAAGCTGGGCCCCTTTTTTTGTGTAAAGCGCTGACAATCCCATACAGTCAACTTTTTTCAGAAGTAAGTGAGAAACCGCCTGCAAATTTTGGATGGATTTTGGCTGTGCTAAAAAGAAATTAAATCCGCAGTAAATAGAATTAATTGCACCCTAAATATTTTTAATGGAAATTAATGCGCATCAAATTCGGACCATTGCATCCGTAATGCACCAGTAAAGCCGGTCAAAGGGAATAAGTAAGTGGAAAAGGAATTAAGAACGACCGCAAGATGTGCGTGGTAGTACCACGCGATCTTGGCAAGGGAGACGCTGCGCTCTCCCGTTGCATCCCTCTCGCTCGTGCGGCAAAAGCCGCAGCTTGTCGGCCTGAAACCCGACAAGCCTCTCGGCAACGGAAACCTGGTTCCCTTGCCTTGAGAAATTGGTGCATTCCGGCATCGAGCCTTTCATGCGCCAGCCACTCGGCGTGGGGCCTGCAAGTCATCTCAGAAAGCTGGTTTGAACTTTCTCCGAAAACTTGCTTGTGTCGGACATTGCCCGGCAATAAAACGTATTACCGTTTCACCCCTCGCGTATGTAGGGATCCCCACTTACCCCTAAAGGGACCGTGTGCGGAGCCTCCTTGCACTTGCTGCCCCCATCCTCGCCAGATAGCAGGGGTGCAAGTACCCTTTTCTACTTTATTTAAAGTAATTAGTTTGAATTTTGCTGTTCCGCAAAACTCAATAACAAGCGATCGGGCCAGCTATTTTTACGGCGTGCGCGTGTAGAGCCTGAGGGGTCCGTGATAGATGTAATGATGCCTTTTTCCAGCAAATTTTCTAGCTCAATTCTGGCGTGGGACTTAAGAAAAGTGTCGGTTTCTTCAATTACCCATTTGAAAATTTCTTCAACTGAAACATTGTGACGGCCATGAAATTTTTCTTGGAGCATCCCTGATAGAGGATGCGTTTGTGCCCCAATTTCAAAAAGATTCGCCTGCAATTCACTTCTTGACGCTTCCCGATGAGCTGAAAAAGAATTTCCGTGTTCAGGGTCAACTTTCCACATAGCTTGTTTAATTTTTTCAAACCCCATAGGGTTTCGTCCACAGAAGAAAAAAGCATTGTCCCGGATATGTTTTTCATCCCTCATCATGAACTTTAACGAGTAACGGCCAATACTCTTTAAGTTGTTTTCGAAAGCTAAACAAAATGCATCTATGGAGTCATCCGCATTTATAATCTGACTGAGATCATTTTCACCAACCATGCTCTTAATTTTTTCTGTAATTTCTTCATTTTCATGTTCCTTGAAACGGTTCATAAAACCACACATGAAATTGACAAATATTTCACTGCTCTGGTTATGCATAAGAAGTTTTATGTTTTCTATCGGACTATGGCCAAAACCAAAAGGATCAATAAAGCTAAAAGTTGGGCTATTTGGATTCTGGTTTAATACTTCTTTGATGCTTTCGATTTTATCCGTAAAAACCCCTTCTTTTAGGTCTATCGTAACGTTGGAATCTGGGTTTTTAATGGCATCAAGAGTTGTTAGATGCGCCAAGGCTTTTGGGTCCTTATCAATGAATACCAAGGTAGCTTTGAATCCTTGATATTTTTGAGCCGTGCTACTTGCAAGACGAGCCGCTATTACAGGGGAACCCTCTTCGCCACTTAGATACTCACCTGGGCCACAAAACCCATCAATATAATAAACATGTCTAAAACCTTTATTGGCAAGTATGCCAAACCATGCGCCAAGATAATCGTTTAATATCTCTAGCTTTGCCTTTGTTCTAGGTGGGCATTCCCATAGGTAACCTTCTTGAGACATTTAATCACTCAGCGGCTACATATAGGTCTTGAGGGGCGGAGCTACGGTCTGATAATTGGGGGAATTCGTTCCATTCTTTTCCATCTAGTTCCCTTCCACCTGATTTAGGTCTAAATCCTCCCCATTGTTTAAAGAAGAAGGGGACTTCCTGTTCAACACATTGATCGCGTATAGAGCGTACCCAAGATAATTGCATTGGCCTTGCATGGGGGCCGCTTTCGCCACCAACAATGACCCATTGTATACCCCTTAAATCCATTTCTCCCGGCGGCCCAATGAGTGGCTCAATTGATAAGAAACGAACACTGGCATTTGTTTCTTGAATATGCTTTATCCTCGAACATTTAGTATAGTCTTCGACAGATGTTCCTAACCAAATATGCTCTGGAACAGTCTTATTTTTATAACGATCATTGATAAAATCACGCATGAGAGAGCTACGCTTGGTCAGCACTTGGAAAATATGCCAGTCTGCTTTTTCCATCGTTTCAAAAACGCTTGCTATGTAGTCTTTGGGTATTTCTTTGTGAAATAAGTCGCTCATGGAGTTTACAAAAACCATTTTTGATTTCTTCCATGTGAGCGGCTGTTCGACACGATCCGGCCTGAGTGTAAGATCAAAACCCGTTTCAAATGGGTGATCCTTTACGCCTCGGAAACGCTCCGAAAAACGCTCTGCGTAGCAATTATCGCAACCAGCACTGATTTTTGTGCAACCCGTTACAGGGTTCCATGTTGCGTTTGTCCATTCTATTGTTGATTTCTGCGCCATTTTTGAATTTGAAATTCCTTAAAGTACTATTGGTCTGATTATAGCTCAACGGGAGCTCTATACGCAATGAATTCAATATATTACCGAGAAGTTTTCACCTCAAACTGAACGCCTTCTTTTTGCTGTAGCGTGTGGATGATGCCGAAGAGGTTATTGGCAGTCGGGTTGCCGCTGGGGCTGAACATGCGCATCAGGCTTTTGGGCGATTTATTCACCGCGTTTCCCAGCTTCTCAAAACCTATGGTCGCGTTGATGTAGTCGCGAAGAAGCATCTTGCCCGTTTCGGTATCCCCGGCCAGCATGTTTTCAATGCTTTCCTTGAGAAGGCCTGTACGAAACTTGGGATCGCGCAAGGCGCGGGCCTGTATTGTTTCTTTAAAATTACGTGTGATTGCCATTATTTCTGTTCCTTTTTGCGTTTCTTGTATTCCTGCCAAAGTTCCTTTGCCCGGTCTATGTCGTTTTGCTGGCGTTTCTTTGTGCCACCGCCAAGCAAAATAACCAGTTTGTCTCCGTCTTTTCCCAGATAAACCCTGTAGCCCGGTCCCCAGTCAATAACACATTCATGAACGCCCCTTCCCACGCTTTTGACCGAAGATAAATTTCCATTTCCTATCCGCGTAAGGTACGTGTTCACTTTGAGAGCGGCTTGCGTGTTCAGGCCTTCAAACCAGTCAGCAAAAGGGCTGCTCTCATCTTCACGAAGGTATTCTCTTACCTCTATCACAATGGTAACATAAAAGTTACTTTATTGCAAGTTTGATAATCACAGGGTGGGTTCATAAGTCTTCTCAAAGGAATGGGTGAAATCCCTGGCTTCTTGTTCAGGCAGTTTCCCGCCCATCTCCTTATAATGCGCGATATCCTGCCGGAGTTCCAGCATTTGCGTTTTATATGTTTCTTTAAAATCCTCAAAATGCCGTTGCAGGTTTTGGCGCTCTTTGAGCAGGCGAGTGATGAGGGTGTGTTGCTCCTCCCGATCCCGTTTGCGGCAAGTTTCAATCTGGATATTATTGTCGGCTTTAAGCTTCTGATATTTCCCAGTTAGGCTATACCAGACTCCCTTTAGTCCTTTGGGCAAGCGTTGTGTTCTTTCGAGGGTTTCCTTTTGCCATCTTTTGGGCTCTATCCGTACTCAAATTTATTTTTTCTGCACTTCGACAATCAGTTTATCGTTTTTAACATCGATTTGAAGTGATTCGGGTTTAACGGGTCCAGGAAGCGTCATGTATCTTTCTATATGGGAAGAACTTTGGCTTTTAAAAAATTTATCCTCTTCTTTGGTTTCATTCAGTTCCTCTATTGTTCCTGAGATTTTTAATGTTTGCTCTTCAATAGTGACGTCCAGTTTTGTCTTATCAAGCCCTGGAAGGTCCAGAGATACAATATATCGGTCGTTTTCTTCTGTTAAATCAAAATTCTGGGAAAAGGGACCTCCAAAAGAAAAGCTCCTCATTGAAAACGGGTCACCTTTTAACTGGTTCAGGTTCTGGTCAAAAAACCTGTCCATCCGTTTTTGCATTTGTTGAAATTGAGAAAACGGATCCAAACTGTCCTGGGAATAGAGTTTTGGAAATAGGTTTGGATTTATCAAACCAGGCTCTTGATTATGTGAGAATTGGTTGTCTGGATTTTTATTAAACAAAAAATATGACTGAACACCTATCATTAGAACGAGGCACGCAATCAAGGCCCATAACCATCGTATGGTTTTATTTTTTCTTTGGGCACCCAGGCTTTCCAGATAACTACGATTCATCTGGATTAGTTCCTGGTCTGCCATCTGCTTTTTTAAAGAATCCAGCTGGTCGTCTTTTTTTGAATCATCTGTTTTCATCTCCACAGCCTCGCATTCCTCGGTTAATTTAACTTTCGGTTTACCGGGTAACGAAGATTTCCAAAAACAGAGGAACAAAACACTTCCCCAAATCCTTCTTTAAAAGAATTTATTAAATCTAAAAATCAATTTTTCTTAATTTCAAATACTTTCAGGCATCGCCTCCTGCTGTCATTGACAGGTTCATTTCGCGATTTTATTAATTTGATAAAATTTATTAAATATTGAGTCAAGTTTCCACCAAAAAATTTGTTCAAGGAGGGCAGAATGGGCTTCTTGAAAAACTCCACAACAATATATATCTGGGCTGTTTTTCTCATCATTTTTTCGATTTTATTCAACCATTGGGAAAAATTTTCCCTTCAAATTTTTGGCCCGCCTGCTGCCTTGGATCTGGATTTCAACCAGCCCCGGCAGGAACCTGCCGTTCGGCTGGTTTCCAAAGATGAAATTATCACCACCGATGTTTTTGAAAAAAATCACCAGGCGGTGGTCAACATATCCGCCACCACTCTGACCATAAATTTCTGGCGGCAAATTATCCCGAAACAGGGCCAGGGAACAGGTTTTATCATTGACGATCAGGGATATATTCTGACCAACAATCATGTGGTCGCCAAAGCCGATAAAATCACCGTTACCCTGGGAGATGGAACCAAAGTGAAAGCCATTTTAATTGGGCGGGATCCCTCTTCTGATCTAGCCGTCATTAAAATTCCCAAACGTTATGTTTCCAAAGTCGCAAAACTGGGAAACTCGGATGACATACGGGTCGGGCAAAAGGCCATTGCTATCGGAAACCCCTTTGGACTTTCTCATACGTTGACCACTGGAATCATCAGCGCTCTCAACCGACAGATTCAAAGCCAGGGAGGCGCCCTCTATGATCTTATTCAAACAGATGCTGCCATCAATCCCGGAAATTCGGGCGGTCCCCTCTTGAATTCGAACGGAGAAGTGATCGGAATAAACACAGCTATCTTCAGTGTATCCGGAGGTTACCAGGGAATTGGTTTTGCCATTCCTGTAAACCAGGCGAAACAGGTGGCAACTCAATTGATCACGCATGGAAATTATCTGAAACCCTGGATGGGAATATCCGGAGTCGCGCTAAGCGAAGACCTCATAAATCTGCTGAAGCTTGATGTGAAACAGGGGGTTCTGGTAGCGGAGACGCTGCCTCAAAGTCCTGCAATTAAAGGTGGGATTCGTGGAGGCCAGAGAAACCTTATCTATGGAAATCTCAGGTTGCCGGTAGATGGCGATATCATCCTTTCCATAGACAACACCCCCATAAAAAATATGAATGACATTGTCCGTGAAGTAAACAAACATCAAGTCGGCGATTCTTTAACTGTAAAAGTCTGGAGACATGGAAACTCAATTAATCTGGAAATAATATTGGAAGAAAAACCGGTTTAAACTTTTCCAGAACCAATGAGGATTTATTGATCCGATTAATAGGGAGGCAGTGTGGTCAGTCGTGTGTCCTCAACGGGTCCTCCAACGGTGAAATGATATAAGCTCTGGTAACTCTTGTCTTCGATACCAAAAATCTGGTGGACCGGATCGTCGAGAAAACAACCGATACCGGTACTGCGAATACCGCTGACCTCCGCCTGCAAATATAGAATTTGCCCGATTGCACCGCATTCCCAGTAAAGACGGCGATAAAACCACGGCCCCCACTGCTCCAGGGGTTGCCGGAAGGCACTGATCATTCCAAGACTGAAACATCCGTCACTCGCGATGTTTTGTCCACAGGAAACAGATGCGGCCTGATGTTGAAAATTTCCTTCCTGAAGTAAAAACAAATCCAGCGACTGCGGGCACCCCTCCGGTTTCTCCCATAAGAAGTCCGGATTGAAAGCGGATTTCAGTTCCTTCAATTGATTTTTATTTCGCACAAGAACATATAATCCCTGCGGTAGATCGTCCACTCGGTGGACAAACAGACCAAGATGAACCTGCGGTTCCCAGGAAATGGTTTGGAAAGGAAGTGGACAAAGAGCGGGAGTCGCCTTGATCAAAAACTGGAAAAAGGTGTCGCGTGAAATCCGGGTGCGGCCGTCCATGGCAACGGCACTGCGGCGTTGATGAATCGCTTTTCTTAAAGGAAATGTATCTTCCTCAAAAAGCGAAGGCTCTCCAGCCGGAGGCGTGGATGAAATATTATTTGTAACTGGCTTTTCGGTAGCTTCAGATACTTCATCAATACCACTCCATTCCACATGGGATCTGCTCAGAATATTTGGCGTTCCTATCCATTTCACATTTTCCTCAAAGCTCTCCCTTACCAGGCGCGTATCCCAGGCCGGTTTAACTCCTAAAGGTTTGGGAGAAACTGCGATTAAACAATCAGGCACTTCCACCTCTGTTTCACTTTTATTCGTCAGACCCAGAAGCGTCTCCAGCGTTTCTGTGTCCAGATGATCGAGCAACTTTGCCTGCCAACCCAGTCCAGCGCAGGCCATGTTGACCGCGCCCAAAGCGTGCCCAAGATCATGCTGGCAATAGCGGAATGCACGCAGGCCATACTTCCAGGCTTCCCGCCAGTAAATTGAACTGAGACCGATAAAAAACGTTTGCGGATCAAAACCGGAACGCAGGGTTTCCCAGATTTTGTCAGGTAAACGGGCACGTAGTTCCAACGCATGCATGGCGGGGCAATAATGAAATACTCCGGGCACAGTGGAAAGACCCTCCAACGGGCCAGTAATTAAATAACCCTCTGTTGGATGCAGGTTGCCGCTTGAGGGATTGACCCGAAGCGCCCACCGAGTTCCCTGAAAACTTTTCCAGGCGGAGAGTGCAAGGCAATCGAAAAAAAACCGGGACAAAGAAGTGAAGGTCCAGGGAGATTTTGAAGTGGGTGCAGGTTTCAGGGCTTCTGAAAAATAAGGACGCTCTTCCGGAAGCACTTTTTCCAATGAAACCAACTCGGCACCCTGGTATCTCCGAAACGGATCGGGTTGTGATGCCCAGTCCAGGTAACCCGGACCTGGAGCGAAGCCCTGGCGACCGTGCTTTGAAAAACGATGGTAGTTAAAAACTTTTTCCGAGTCAGACATGGAAACCCTGATGGTGTAGGAAGTATTTCTAAAGAGGCATCTTAAACCATCTAAATTTTCAATTCAGCAGATTCCAGATGCACCCTCTTAAAAATTATTTATTGGGAGGGCATTTTATTTCCCAGAAGAATATACTGTTATCTGGTCGAATACCTTTATTTATTTTTTGGAAAAGAGAGTGAACATGCATAAAGTGATCGGAATAGTCCTGATAACAGGAGTACTGATAAGTATTATGATTTGGAGTACACCGGTTGCGCGGCTGGGTTCCGGTTTTATTGTGGGAGACGCGCAGTATATCCTCACCTACTATGATCTCGTGAAGGAATCTGAGAATATTCAAATCAAGTTTCCAAATGAAGATAATATTGCCGCCAAACCGATTTATAAAAATAAAACCGACAATCTGGTAATTCTGAAACTGGTGCAACCTCCCAAGGTAAAAAGGGAGCCCTTATTCTTTCAAAAAGAAAATAGGAACATTAAGGAAAGTTATGTTTTTTCTCTCGGTTATCCCTGGACGAACACCCTTGAAGACAAACATATTATGCTCGAAGGCAACCTTATAATGGCCATTGAAAACGAGACCGGGCTAATGAAAATCGATATTCAGATGGACCCGATCCACAGTGGCAGTCCATTGTTTAACGGGAAAGGTGAGGTTGTTGGAATGGTGATATCTGCTGAGACACTGGAAGATCGCGGCAATTATTCCGAAAACCCACACCCGGCGATTCCCTCTGCGGTATTGATCGATTTGATGAATAAAAACGATATACCATTTGAGGGTAAATCCAAAACAACATTGAATATATCCGCCATGGATGAATATATAGAAATGATAAGAAACAACGTTGTCCTGATAGAGGCGAGATAAACAATAGAAGATGGCCTCTGAGTTTGTAAGCGTTGAATCCTTACAATTTACCCAATCAAGGGCCAATGACCACTTTCTTTTCAAAAATGATCAACTGTCAGACTATTACTAGCGCTCTTCATATTAGGCACTTATTTAAACCTTAACACTTGAAATTGTTAGGGTTTGAGACAAATTCAAAATTCAATAAGTAGTCAGGTAAAAACCTGACCCCTTTACTTTATATGGGTTAGGTAGTTTTCTCTAACAAAACTTGGGCATACCACCAATTTTGGATTGCAATAAACCTCAGCGGCCTAATCCGCCATGATCGTATACGGCAGGAATCCATAGAGTTTTGGCCATGGATACTTTGGTTGTCATGTCTAATAATTTTCCACCATTAACTTCGTTGCAGATTTACTTTACAACTCTAAATCTTCTAAGAATTCAGAGGCCGGGGCGATGCCGGTTACTAGCAGATGGTCCCTTGCCCTTGTGCAGGCCACATATAGAAGGTGACGTTCCGTGTTGTAAACTTCCTCCAGGTCCGCATCATCAACCACCGTCTCAATTCGTTTCTGCAGAGGAATAATCTCATCATCACAGGCCATCACCACGACTGCTCTGAATTCTAAACCCTTAGCAAGGTGCATTGTGCTGATTGAGACTTTACCGCTGATGGTATCCACTTTCTCGTCCAGTATTTTAAACGGTAACCCGGAACTGTTTACCGCATCTTTCGCCCGACCCAACTCGGCTGATGACCTGACAAAAATACCCAATTCGTGAGGCATCAACCCTTCTTTGCTCAGATGGGTAACCCAGTTACTGACCATTTTTATCTCGGAATCCTGATTGTCAAAAGTCTGGATAGTTGGGGCTGGTCCGTTGAACACTGAAATGGTGTTCCCTCGTTCCTCTATGTTGCCGTCTGCATCTGTCACTTGAGGACCCAGCAAACGATCTGCTTGCGCTCGGATTTGGTGTGAAGTTCGATAATTGACATGCAAGATTCTTGATCGCCCGCGAATATCCACACCCAATGCACGCCATGAAAAGGGTTGCTGAAAAATACGTTGTCCAAGGTCACCAGCGAAGAAAAGGCTATTGGGTCGATCCTTTCCAAGAGCAGCTAAAAAACGCAGATGAGCAACGCTGATATCCTGGGCCTCATCCACCACCGCAAAATCGAATGGCGGGTTTTTGCTCTTCGCAATGACATCCGTCAGCTTTTTAAATAAACCTGAATGGGTCATTAAGTTTTTTGATTCGAGATCTGTCCGAACCTGGTCAAAGATGGACCAAAGCACAACACGTTGACTCTCCGGCAATCGGGTTTTTCTTCCCAACCGCTTTACATCCCGATAGGCTTCCCAGGATTCCAACTGCCACGCGTCTACTACTTGCTCCCACTCCGTCAACAAGAACGGGAGACTGAACTTGTGCCCCCCGACTTCCTGGGAAGCTTTTTCCAGAAGCTCAACAATCGTTTCCTGTAACGCCATTTTTTCCTTACCAAGGTGAGGCTTAATAAGCTGTTGGCCAATGGAATCCATTGAATGTACTTCGAGACGTTCGGCCAAACGCGGCTCACTGCTGATTAACCGTTTGAGTTTCGTTCGTAGAGCATTTGCCAGAATGTCGGAAAAGGTGGTGAGCAATACTCTCGCATCAGGATTGGTCCGGACAAGAAAGACAGCCCTGTGGAGTGCAACGATGGTTTTCCCTGTACCCGCAGAACCCGAGACCCGCGCCGGGCCGCTATAGTCGCGCTCAACCCATTGACGTTGCGCCGGGTGGAGAAAAATAGTCCATTTCTCCCAAGGGTATTCTAAGGCACGCTCCAGTTCCTCAATATTATTCATCACCCGGAAACGCCGCTGAGCATCGGGGTGAGCGAACGGGTCCGTACCAGCTGCAACGGGCTTGGCGGCTTCTGGTTTCCCACCCACGGCGATTTCTAAAAGAGCTTCTGCCGCCTCCCCTGGCAAATGATCCGCCAACACCAGCAGGGTGTCTTCATTAGCTTGGAGTACGTCGCTTACCCATTCCTCTGGCACACCGTAGTCCAGCAATTCCTCTTCAACCATATTGGCAAACAACAGGGGTTTCGGTGGTGAGGGTTGTTCTACGTCGACATACTTGGGGATAATGATTTCCTGAACAGTTTCCTTCACCTCTACCAACTGGGCGGCACCGGTTTTCGGGTGTGTTTCCAGCTTGCGCTTTTCAGCCCAACTGTAAGCTTTATCGTGATGATCGACATAGCAGAGGAGCAGGCTGGCCTCTGTTTTGTGGACAATCAAACGTATGTCACGGCTGACTCGAATCGACCAGAAATTTTTATCTTTGGATTTATCCAGTTTATGAAATTGCATCCCCGGCTTGGCGGGGTTTACCTGGAGGTCAAAAGCGGTGGTCTTGACAGCTTTCTGTTCTTCATTGGTGAGTTTGGAAAGACTGTCTGTGAAGGTATCTGCAATGCGGAGTCCCATTAGATCACAATGGAAATTTCAGACTGAGTCACAATATTTTACCTTTTTGTAAGTTTGGGGCCGACATAAACAACAAACAATGGGTCATAAGCTCGACCGGTCCAAGAGTAGTGGATACGCAATTGACGACTCTTTTCCTTGCCATGCATTGGGCAAAATAGATTTTGACCATTTATTTCGGGATGGGAAAAGGTAAGCTTACTTTTAAATTCGTTTTTTTCCGAATCAGAGGAATCTGTAAACCATGCTTTTTGTCCTGTAAAATGGTCCTGATAAATTTGTTGCCCCTCTGGAGTTCTTTTCCCATTGGAATCAAAACATTCCACAAAACAATTCAAAGTGTTCAATAAAACTTGTATCTGCCTTGATGCCCCTGGGGCGTAAGGTTCACCTTTTAGATATTCAAAACAGCTTTCAGAAAAGGTAAGATTTTGAAATCTATCTTTGGCAACCTCACCCAATTCGGTCCAACTTTCTATAGGTGGTTGAAGGCTTTTAAGTATATTTTCAAGTTCTTCAATTTCCCAATGGTTGAAGATATCAATTTTGAATACTGCCCCTGAATCATGATTCCAAGACACATTTAGAGGAGATATCTCCCAAGAAGAGGGTTTGAGACTTACCAAACGCTTTTCGATCCCCTGAAAAGAAGAGTAGGCGGCTTCGCCTAAGGCAGTATCGGTAACAATTTCCTCTTTATATTCAAAATAATCATCGGGGCTATGATTTCTATCATCCTCCCAAAATGGTCCATTCTTTGTTAGCCATTGGGTAAGAGCGCGTTTTTCTTCATGACTAAAGAACTGTATTACCTGTTTCATGTTTTGTGTTTTTGTAACATCTACGTATGGAATATTACGGTGACAATAAATGGGATGCCCATATCTTCTAGCCACATCCCTCATCTTCATTACTCTTTTAATAGCCTGTTTAAATTCAGTTACCTCCTGAAATTGGCCCTGAATTGACAAATCATTTACAAGAAGCTCCAATTTAATCCTCCCACCCTGCAAAATGATTCATATCCTTATCAAATTGGTCAAAAAATCCTTCCGGCCAAACATCAATGTTGCCCGTTTTATCTAGTGTTGGGCTAATGACCTGGGAGTCATTAGCATCAGGAGAACGTTTTTTGAAAAAATGGATAGCCACATTTTCCGATGACAAAGAGCCTGATTTAACGGACCGTCGAACGCCATTCAAAACATGGTCACTATGAGATTCAACTATTACCTGGACACCTGCACTTGCAACATCTGCCAGGAACTGGCCCATAAGGGCTTGGCCTGCTGGATGTAAATGCACCTCAGGGTTTTCAATCAAAATAAGGCTTTCCTTTTTAGATGAAAGCGCAGCCACCACAATGGGTAAGATTTGGGTTATTCCAAATCCAGAATGAATTGGCCGATGGAATTCAGTGTCATCGGAAGTTCGGATACTAAGGATTACTGCATTTGCTTGTTGAACTTGTTCGACTTTTAATGCAAACCCTGGGAACAAGATACGCATACGTTCCTCAACCTGCCTTAAAAGAGTAGGGGGTGCCGTTGGAAGAACAAGTTTTTCTAGAACGTTTTCATCCCTATTCCTGTGCAACAAACTTACTGTATGCTCCCCAATTGAACCAACAACCGAGGTTATTTGCTTGTCTTCGAGTGGATAAATTTCTCTCGGACCCATTCTTTCAGCAGTAATATATGTAAGTCGCCGTAATCGATTGGCAAAGATAGAAGTGGTTGAATTTTGATCCTCAGGTAGTAAATATCTTAATTTTTCAGGTTGAGTATAAGTTTTGTCGTTAATGGTTAAATTTTCTATCTTCATAGACATTTCGGATCGTTCCCCAAAAAACACCCAACGATAACAACGACTATCCCCATCAACCAAACCAATCTCAAAACTACGTCTACTATGGACTTCATCTACTACATCTGAAACGGTGCCTAATTGAATTGAATCACCATTTAGCAGGAGATATTTGGACCACTCATGTTCACGCATGGTTTGGTAAAGTAAAACTAAACCCTGCAGAACAGATGATTTTCCGCATGCATTTGAGCCGGATAGGATTGTCAAAGGCCTTAGGGGGAGCTTAAGTAACTCGAAACACTTAAATGTTTTTAGGGTTAACTGATTAAGCACCGAACACCTCTCCAATCATTTCACCAGCCATTTCAAATCGGCACTTGACGGCTTTTACGCTGTTGGTTCCATAGGTAATTGACTTAATAAATTCAGCATCCTCCATTAGCTTAAAAAAAGCTGCCTTTAACTTCTCTTTACGCTTTTCTACAATATCTTCAGGATAGTCGGAAAGACCCGTGGTCATTACATCCCATATGGAAGCGTTGATTACGTTGCGCTGCCCCCCGCTGCCATCGTAATGTTTCCTGAATGCATAGCGACCGAATACTTTATAATTATTTACTAGGCTAGTTCGAAATTGATTAGAAAACTCTTTCAACTGCTCATCTGACAAACTATTCATCTTTCTTAATGCCTGCGCCAAAAATTCGTCCATTTCTCCTTTATATTCACCGAAAGGGAAAATTTTAAACGCGCAAAACCGATTTACAAACTCTCGATCTCTCATTGTTGAGGCTCGGAGGCTTCCTCCAGTTGCTTCAGAAAATAATTTTGCTTTTGCTTCGGTCTTTAAAAGTCGAGTGGCCTTCCCCATAAATAAGCAGTTCCGCATTTGTTGGCGAGTGAGAGGAACCCCACCATTTACCCGTTCAAATATATCTAATCGAGCCTGCTCTGGCACTTTAGAATCAATAATATAAAGAACCAAATTGCAGTCCTCCACCCGGTTTTGCAACTTAGGGGATAGCTCACTGAATAATTTCTTATTCAATTCTCTCTGATTTGGCAATTTTAGTTTTAATTTGTCTTTTACGAAATATTGAAACGTAGAGAGTCGTTGCAATCCATCCACCACTACATTTCGACCTTTGTCATCTTCTGCGAGGTAAAAAACTGGTAGTGGAATCCTCATAAGTACAGATTCTATAAGCTTACTTTGCTTATCATCTGGCCAAATAAAATCTCTTTGAAAGTCTGGATCCATAACAAAAGTTTCTTTTTCGATTCTTCGTAGAACATCATGAACCGTACGGGTTTCAGTTCTTATCAACAGGGTATCAATAGGGTAATCACCCAAAGAAGCATCTTCATCTGCTCCCAGGCCTTCAATTTCCTCTTCAAGATTAGGGTTTAGATTTTCTTTGCTCACTGAATCCTCAATCGATGAAAGTGTTATTATCCAAAACCATTTCCCATATTAACTTAAACACAGTAAATTATTAAGAGCTGAATACTCAGTCATTTACCCTAAACACCTTCATTACTTCGTCGCCGAGGTGGTTGATGACTTTGACAGCGATGCGGCCGGATTTGGGTTTGTCAAACGGGCGGGAAGTGTCGCTGTGGAGGGTGGCCCAGGCTTCTTCGTTTATTTCTGCCTTGAGTGTGGTTTTTAGTGACTTGTAAGGATCGTTCGCCCCAAGGAAATAGGCATGGCGGACAAAGAAGCTTTCTTCATTGTAGTCAGTATCAATAAACCAGCAGGCGATGCCCTCCGCTCCATCGCTGCGGATTTCGCCGGTGTTTGGATGAAACACGTCCACCCCATTGACCTTGATTTGAATCTGGTCGTCCTCAGCATCCAGAATATCGATGTCTGGCTCACCAAAGATGACAAACAGGTTGCCCTTGCCCGTGTTCTTAAGGTCGTCAGCCATGTGGAGGTCGGCGTTCATCCGTGCCTTAAGAACAGGAATACGGCCCAGCTTGTTGAATTCCGTGGAGTGCGCGTCGTAACTGAAGGCGCAGGTGATGAGCACATCAAAGTCGGCGTCACCCGCTTCCCGCGCGGCAGAAACCAGATCAGGCCGGGAAACAGTTCCAAATTCTGGCCCAATGAAAATGGCAGCACGTTTTTCAGCGCCCGTTTCCTTGCCGCCTTCAAAATATCTGCCCTCGGCGCAGATCAGGTCGCCCGGCCAGGGGGTGAGTGAATTAAAATTGATTTTGTCTTCCTTGTGGGCTTGCTGGACACCGGCGGTCTTGAGGTTTTCCAGAATCATACTGGGGAAATCCTGCCCTTCCCCATAACCGTCTTTGGATTCCGCGACACCGTCGATCAGCTCATCGTTTTCATCGACACCCAGTACGCGGTGGGGAGATAAACTTTCAACGGAGAAGGGTCCGGCAACACGAACTTTCTTATTGTCCTCGTATGGCTTGTCATAAAGATATTCATTTTCCGCCTTAGCAGCAATGGAAGCATCGATTTCCTTCTGTCGGGCGATGCGTTGTTTCCACCATTGGGCGTGAAGGTCTTTTGCTTTCTTTGACCACCCCTCATCGGCTTCGCGAGGGATTTCCCACTCTTCCCATTTCTCTTTTAATGCTGAGTTGAGTTTTTCCCGCAGAGGCTCAAGAGATTCCTGAAACTTTTCCCATATCACATCGATTTCGGCATTGTTAGCTATGGATTTTAAGGTGATGTGGGGAACACGCTCATACACCAAACCATGGCGGATGTTACCTGTGGTAGAAGCCGTGGACGGCTCCGTCTGAGTAACTTTGGCTTCCTTTTCCTGCCCTTCTTTACTGTCCGCCAATAAATAGTAGGAGTATCGGGCGCCCATTATGCGAGCGCGGGCAAGGGCAAGGGCAACACGAGAAGTATCAATCGTGATCCACCGCCGTCCCCATTGCTCAGCCACATAAGCTGTTGTCCCGGAGCCACAGGTAGGATCAAGCACCAAATCCCCTGGATCGGTGGTCATCAAGAGACAGCGTTTGATAACTTCGCCTGCGGTTTGAACTATATAAGTTCTTTGAATTCCCAATTGCATTGAGTCCCATCGCTCTGTCATTGGAAGTACGCTAAAGTCTCCAATGAAGCGCTTGTAACGAATGGTTTTTCCCATCCTCCTAATACGATTTGATTTGCAAAGACGTATATTCCCCTCAGGGCGTGTTTTCCAATGTGTTCCACTTCTGATTTTGTATTCCGTGCCTTGAAAAACAATTGGGTGACTTCCAGAACTCGATTCACCATCGGAATATAGCGGTGCAAGCTGAAACCGCCTAAGGACTCGAACTTCGGTCTTCGCCTTACTAACGGATTCTTCATTAAATAAATCACTTTCGTGTTGGTCGTAACGATCAAGTGATGTATGCCCTGCTTTTCGATCCGCAAAAAGTTGTCTAAACTTCAAATTCCTTTTATTTTTGCCGTACCAAATAATATAATCCTGTGTCGATTCCAAATAATTTCCTGCCAAACCGCCTGTCTTTTGAAATCCAATTTGTGCGACAAAATTTTCTTCCCCAAAAACCTCATCCATCATTGCGCGTACACGATGAACATTCTCATCGCCAATTTGGACGAAAATTGAACCAGAATCAGATAACAAGTCCCGCACCACTGTCAACCGGTCTCGCAGATAAGTCAGGTAAGAGTGAATGCCGTCGCGCCAGGTATCACGGAAGGCTTTAACCTGCTCCGGCTCACGGGTGATATGACCTGTATTTCCATCCTTAACATCACGACTGGTTGTGGACCATTGAAAGTTGGAATTGAACTTAATTCCGTAAGGTGGATCGAGGTAAATACACTGCACCTTGCCGCGCAGGCCCTCGCGCTCTGCAAGTGAAGCCATGACCTGCAGGCTGTCGCCCAGAATTATGCGGTTGGACCAGTTGGCATCGTGTTGGTAAAATTCGGTTTTGGCATGGTCGTCCGGAAGTCCATTAAAGTCATTATAAAAATCGGCGAATCCGGCTTGAAATCCGGTTGCACTGGCTTCTTTCTCGGCTTCTTTCTGCTCGGTCTGGCGCAGCAGGTCGTCGATAAGTACCTTGGGGTGCACTTTTTCCTGAATATAAACAGGCGGTGCCTGCACCACTAGATCGGACCAGTCCTGTTCATCTTTCCCACGCCAGACCAGTTGTGGGTCCAGATCTTTATTGCGGCGTTCATAGGCCACGCGGATCGGGTCTTTCTCTTCCTTATGCAGGACTGAATGGTATTCAGCAGTGGGGATGTTCTTGCGCGACGCCTCCTCATGGGTGAGGGTCTCCACCTTTTTTTTACTTTTGGACTTTCGAGTACTTTTAGCTTTCTTGCCCTTACTAGCCATGACGTTTCCTTATTTCACAGGCTGGGAAATGACTGAATCAATCATCTTGTTAAATTCTGATTCTACTTTTTCTTCAAAGTCGGATTCGATCTGGTAGACCTCGGTGAATTCGGCAAAAGACCAGCGTCCGTAACTGCCATTGTTGTTCACGCCGGGCACCCAATAGGTTTCCATAGTCGATTTCTTTGCCTTGGCATCTTCACGACGGTAACCTTTTATTTCAACAACCAAGTGCAGGAGATCGTTTTCACCGTGGCCGTCATCTATCAGGACGATGAAATCTGGAATGTAAGTGCGCAAAGTCGAGCCAAAACGGTAAGGCACTTCCAGTCCCAGATTGTGATTTTTAACGTAGGCTTTGACCTGCGGATGGGATTCGGCTACTCGGCAGAATTCCCCTTCCCAATCACTATCCAAAATGACCCAGTTGATATGACAGTGGCGTGAATCCGTTTCCCACCGGTGAGTCTTTGAGGTGTTGAAATTCACATGTTGAGTGGAACCGGTTTGATTGTAGGGATCCAGTATTGCCTTAACGGGGCGTTCCCCTACCAATGAACGGGTGATGGCGGCGGTGATGTTTTCGCAAGCCATATCTGCCAGCTCCTGATACATTAGTTGAGCCGGATATGTGCTGCCCTTGCATTCCAGGCAATTGTCGAGCCATTCTTTAGTGATCCTTTTTAACTGTCCAAATAAATGAAGTTTGGGGTCCTCATCCGGGTCCCGCCATTGTGTGTAGAGCAACCGCTGGGTGAGGTTGAAAAGAATGGTGGAACGGCGTAGATCTCCGGTGTGAACAAGGTTGAGATCAACCCCTTCACCAATAATCCCCAAATTTTTTGTGACGGTTGGTCCTACCAGTTCCGGTGTCAGTTCCATGACAGAATCATCATTGAACTTTGCAGTCAGTCGTTCTTCTGGAAGCTCGACCCTGTAACCCGCCACACGTGGAAACCTGATTTCGAGCGCATCGCGCTCCGGGCGCACGGCGCTGACATGGATGGTCTCCCGTGGTGGTTGTGGAGGAGCAATAACAGGTTTTGCTGTGAAGTCGAAGGGAATCCCCAGCACATCGGCGTATTCGACATCGAACAGGTTTTCATCATTGAGATCATAGGATTGGCGACGTAAAGCCCGGCCAATAACCTGTTCACATAGAAGCTGAGTGCCAAAAGCGCGAACTCCGAGGACATGAGTCACCGTGCTGGCATCCCAACCTTCAGTAAGCATGGAAACGGAAACGACACAACGGATCTGGCCGCCGAGCCTTCCCTCCTTACCAACGGTGTTCATGACTTCTCTTAGTAATTCCTGATCGGTTATTTTTTCTGCTTTTTGTCGGTCTCCCGTACGTTCAATGATATCCCGACGGAAACGATCGATTTCATCGGATGCCATGGCGCGAAAGTTTTTATCAAGGGCATCGCCAGACTCAAGTTGTTCGCTATCGATTAACAGCGTATTGGGTTTCGCAATCGGGTTTCCATTTTGGTCAAAATTTTGAAATAGTCTCAGACGACCATTCTCAAGAGTTGATGTGCCATCTTCGTTTTCCCGGTGGAACCCTGAAATGTAGTCGTAAACCAGTTTAGACGTTGCCGTATTATTACAGACGACAATAAAGCAGGGTGGAACTTTAATATTAGCTTTTTGCCATAAGTCGAAGGTTTTTTCATAATGACCGTAGAGAGCTTCCAGCGCTGTTTTCAGTGGGGTTGGTAATTTCAGGGGGTCAAGAACGGCTCCTTTTCCTCTGCCTTTTTTAGGCATATCAGATTTGATGTGTTCCCAGAGATTGCGGAACATCGGCATTTCTCTGCTGGGAATATTGTCTGCCACTGGAACACGCGGTAGTTTCACTATTCCGCACTCGATGGCGTCCATTAGCGAGAAGTCACTCATCGTCCAGGGAAACAACGTCCCTTCTGCATAACCCGAGCCGCTCAGGAAGAACGGTGTGGCAGATAAATCCATTACTCTTGATACGCCCAGGTTTCGGTTAACCATCTCCAGGCCTTTAATCCAAATCCGGGCAGCCTCTTTATTTTTTTCGGCTTCTTTTTTTTCATCTCCTTTGAGCGGGTCTTCATCCTCTTTTTTAGGTTTCTCACGGTAGCAATGGTGAGCCTCATCATTCAGGACCATGATGTTCTTCATTCCCATCAGGTCTGGCATCACCCGTTGCAACATCTGGCCTTCGGTTTCGAGTGTGTTCAGCTCTTCACCACGACCTTGCAAGAGAGAGCGTCCGCCTTTAGAGATATCGATTCTTTCTCCCAACTTAAAGGCATGGTAGTTGGTAATAACAATCTTGGCGCGATCCAGGTCTGGCAACATATCATTCGGAACCAGTTCACGACTGGCGTAGTAGCTATCGGGATCATTTGACTGGAGAACTCGCAGACGATCTTTGATGGTCAGGCCCGGGGCAACAATTAAAAAACCACGGGTAAACTTTTGGCTTTGAGGTCTCCTTACCGCGTTGACTGTCTGCCAGGCTATGAGCATGGCCATGACAGTTGTCTTCCCTGCACCCGTTGCCAGTTTCAAAGCGAGGCGCATCAGTTCCGGGTTGGCGTCATTATTTGCGTTGGCCAGATGTTCAATAAAAGCTTTGCCTGTTTTTCCGGATTGCGGTGCGACTTCGTTTAGCCAAATGACGGTTTCGATGGCCTCTACCTGGCAAAAGAATGGACGGATATCGCTAAATTTGTGGTGCCGCCAATGCTGAAGCAGTCGAGCAGTTTCGGGCGTGACTTGCCAGTTACTCGGATCCGGAATCTTTCGCCATTTATCGAGTTGCCTGCGTAGATCGTTTATTAGCGGATTAGGGTCGTATTTTTGATCTTCTGTTGAAAGCCCTTTGCCTTCATCAAATGGCAAGTCCGATTGTTTGGTTGAACTTTTACGTTTTCGAGGCTTTGGGATGGGAGTGATGAATTCTGCGCTACGACGACCTTCTATAATTTTTTGAGTCGGTTGACCATCATCACCCAGTTCCCAGTGACGAGAGGGGTATTCGTATGGTGAGTTTAGAATCGGGCGTTCAAAGAACTTTTCGGTCATCAATGAAACTCCAGCAAGTGACCAATCTATGATTTGCTTTGGAAAAGAATTGGTTCCCCGTCAATTAATACGATCTAAGTTTTATTTTATTTTTTCAAGAAATGACTTAATTAGAGATTAATTCAATGAAACCCAATATATTTCCGGATTACACTATATCGTTGTTAGCAAGTCAATTAGCAAATTCAGAAATCCGAAATTAATTGAATTTTCTATTTTTTTGGGAGGATTTCCAATACTTTATAAATATTGACAAATATTTGAGGAGTTATTTCCAAAACGCTCTTATACTTTTCCAGAATTGATTGCTAAAACATAAGCTCCATTAAAGCCATCTATAAAAGAACCAAAGCTTTGGCAGGGGAAAAAAACTTCTAAAAGAAAAATTCATACCCAAGTCCCACCACCCTTATGGAACTCCAAATTTTCAATAGAAGCTAAATTCTCTAACAGAAAGAATATAACGTTGCAATTACTCCGGGATTTTTTGACAGATAGAACGAGATTTTTCGAAAAATAGGATTTGAGAATGGCACAGTCCTTGCTAAGAGGGCGGGTATGTGGGGTCACTTAATTTCTTCTTACGTTCCATTATTTCATTCTCTAGGACAAGGCTATGCCATTTCTTATGAAAATGATCCCTTAAATATTCGGTAAGCTGCAAACAGGTTTCATAACAAGACAGGAAATAATAATTATCAATATGCAGGATCTCCCCAGCTTTAGCCCGCGAAAGTGATTCAGCCTTAGAACAATATATCTCATTTGCAATTCCTTGGTTGTGGATCAGAATGTCCCTGGTCGCCTTTATCTCAATATATTTTTGATATTCAATTACTTTTAATAAACTTATATCAATAATATTTTTAATTGATTCTGCAAAATCCTTTGGAGACTTGTATGTCAATTCATGCATTAGCTTCTGAACTGCGACGATATGAAGGCTTTTTATATTTTCGCATTTTAGAACATCAGACAAATCAATTTTTTTATTCCCTGGTAATTTTTCTGGATACTTTAAAACTATGGCTGTAATTAGATCTGAAAACATGGTTTCCATAAAAGCCACAAACGAATAGATCCCTCCGATAGCTAGTTGAGTGTTTGAAAGCATATCGTACTGAAAGAGAATTTCTTCCTTACTAAAATTGCTTTTAGTTAATGTTGGCTCTCCATTAAGCTCTTGCCCAATAGGGTATTGAAGGTCAAATCTCTCTTGCCCAGTTTTTTCTAATTCATTTTTCATAAATTGAAAGGACGTATAGGATAATTGAACCTGTATTCCGACGCTTAAAATTTTCTTTCTTGTATCTGAAATTATTGAATATATTTCATCACCTAAATTTTTAGTCATTCCATTCCCTCGTTTGTTAAGATCTATTAACCATGCGCACTTTTAGCTCGGGAAATTACTTGTTTTAGGGCCTTGCTCTTACCAGTGAAAGTGTTCTCGCACTCAGTTTGGGCGAATGCTGAAATAACATTTTTATATCTAAAATCTTTAAGTTCAGGGTCTTGATCAGTAGAAACCGTAATTGAACTTCTAGGCTCAAGAGTGAGAGGCAACCGTTTACCATTGGTTATTTGAGGCTCCATAAAAACCATATTTGCCCCATCCTTCATTTTCAAACCCACACTGGTTATTGTTGCAGACACAAGACCTACGTTGATAATTTTTATCCCCAATCGTGGCCGTTCATCAATATGGCCTGGATTTACTATCAGAATTGACATTGGTAGTACTTTGATTTTAATCCTGTCCCTGTCATAAACCTTCCAAGTGTTTAAAATCCCTAGGCCAGCACCAATTATTGCTATTCCAAGAGCCAATCCTTCAACCATAAAATCTCCCTGCATAAGAATATCGTTTCAAAAATTATACCCCAATATTCTAGCAGTTTGAGATCAAAAGCTCCTGTCGGGTTTGTTTGGTGGTTTTGTTGTTGAGGCTGTATTTGATGTCGAGGGTTTTCATGCGGTAGCCTTTGTAAAGCTTGCGGATGGCAGGGGAAGCATCGTAGCTGAGGATCCACTTCCCTTTTGCCTTCCCCAGAATTCTCCTCAACTTTTCATGGTCCTCGAGGGCCATCTGATGCTGGTAATGCTTTCCCAGATCCCCACTGTAAGGCGGGTCCAGATAGAACAGAGTCTGCTTTGAATCCCATAATGGAATGAGCTTCCCAAAGCCCTGGTGGTCGATGTAGACTTTCTTTAATCGTTCACTCACCTGTTGCACCAACTCCCCATTGATCAAAGTTCGAGGCGGACTCTTGCGGCTCATTGCCCAACCGGCTCCAAGCTTGGCACCAAAGGAATTTTTTATCAGATACAGAAACCGGGAGGCGCGATCCACCTCGCCGAGGTGATCACCTGGTTCAAGGCATCGCTTCATCATTTGGCGGGAAAATAGAAGGTTCCGCATGGATTCGGAAAGCGCCGATGGCCGGTGCTTGGCCACGGTCATCAAATTGACCAGGTCCCCGTTGATATCGTTATAGACCTCAACTTTACTCTGCGCCTGGTCTTTTTGAAAAAGCACCCAACCCGCGCCGCCAAACACTTCGACGTAGGTGTGATGCTTCGGAAATTCCTTTACGATTTTCGGAGCAAGTTGACTCTTGCCCCCAACCCAACCAAAAAACGACTTCATTTTTATTCAAGCTCCACGTGGTAAACTGCTCCGGTTCTATGATGGGAGTAGCGGTTTATCCGTGGCCTGGTCCACACAGGTCGGTCCGGGTGTTCCAGCACCCGGCCTGCTCCTTATTTTTTCTTTTGTGCTTTTTCTGGCCGTTCGGCCTGGGCCGGTGGTTTCGGCCAGTGTTTCTTGTCCTTAAAATCGGCTGGTTTGGAAACCTCCAACGTCTTGCTGGCATCCCGCATTTCCTGCACCCAATCCCAGACATTTACAATCTTATCCAGCTCGGCAGATTCCGGTGGCGTTATGGTTCCACGCATTTCCTTTAACTGAAGGATGGAAAACCGCGCCTGGAGGTTGATCTGCTTGGTGATCGATCCGGCCACTTCGACAATTCGCCTGCCCGCTTCTCTTTTAATGTTGGTTACAGGGTTTGGTGAGTCCTGCTGAATCCGAAATTGAGTCATAATTTTAGTTCCAAAGAAGAGTGACGTTTTCAAAATTCAAATCCGTGTTATTTGCGGATTCAAATTTCCATTTCATGGATGATCCGCTGGGCTGGCCTGATATATCTACTCCACCGAAATGGACCACATTCCAGGGAAATCCAACCGCCTGGCTGGAGAGCGGTACCTGTGTGAAGGTGGTGCCACCATCTCGCGATACATACCCTTTGATATCCGTATCAGGCACTGCACCAGGAGCAATCAATACAAAACTTAAATGCGCCTCAGTTGGCACAGCGTTGGCGGTGATCGCGTTGGACTGCACGATCATATTTTCAGATAAGCCCACGGTGATCCTGTTAACAAAGGAAGAAGTGCCACTGTTAAAAGTGGCTCCGGCCAGCGTCTGGGTGTTGTATGAGTTGGTAGCTGCTTTGTAATAACGGGATAAATTTCCTCCAGCATTTCCCCGACTCAAATCTTTTGCTGTATCGTTCGAGACATCGACGCAAATCAGATAATCCTTGGTCGAATCCAGAGAAAACTCAAGAGCATCACTTTCAATTTGAGCACCAGCGGCTATATCGAATCCAGACGCGGCAGAAAATAAAAGCTCGGTCGGAACACCAACACCGTCCGCCCCGGAACTACGCTCAACAATGGAGGCGTTGTCGATTTTCAAACCTTCAGTTGCCGAAGCTTCGAACCGTACTTTTATAAAAGTCCCATCAGCAGAAATCTGGGAGGCCGGGACGAGTATACGCATGGTGTAATCTGCCCACGTGCCTGAATCAGTATCAATGGGGTTGGACGTGACTTCGGTGCCTGGGAAGACGCTTTTTTTGGGAGCGTATAAATCACTGGTGGCGTTATAGACCTGATTGGACGATGCTCCCAGGTCGATTTCACTTTCAGTGCTGAAGGGATTGACGATGCCGTCGACCAGGCTAAGTTGACCGAGCGCAGAAAGGCCGGAAGTTAAGGCAAGCGCATAGCCAATATTGGATTTTAGAGCGGCCACTTCTGCATCCGTTATCGGCCATTTGGTAATGTCGACACCGCCCAATCCGAGCGTAGAGATGGCGCGTACCGCATCACCTTTATAATTGATTGTCATCTAAATCCTCTTCTTTCCATAAACTTAAAACCGCTTCTTTGATCTGTCTCAAGGCATGTGAAATGGCCAATACCATTTCTTTAAAAAAAGCCCAAAACACCATAGGAATAAAAATAACCACCAAAAGCATTCGCCTCGGCCAAGTTTTATCCCAGGGGCGTTTGAACCTTGATTCCATATTTTCACCAAATAAATTGAATATGATTAAGGTGTTGGAATGGGCTTCACGTTGTAATGGATCAATCCCCAGATTTCCGCACCCGGATTGGTAGACCCTACATTTTTTATTTTCAAACCCAGCTCTTCAACGCTGGGTGTTTGAAGATATTCAAGGCCAGTAACAGCACTGAAACTATGAACACTGCCAGCATTGATGGTGACCAGCTTGGATTGTTCAGCATCGTCTTTAAGAAAATCGAGCTGAAGCGCACTGCCTGTTGGCCCGGATCGCGCAAACATACTGACCCCGGAGATATCAACATCATGGTTGAATTTGAAACCATTCAGGATGATCTCTTCGTCTACCGCCTCACCAGCGATATAAAAAGGAATATACTGCCGGGCGATTTCATCAATCTTATCGGCCCAGGGGTCAACCTTGTCCTTCCAGGCGGCATCATCTTCCGCTGGTTGTATCAGCCCCAAAAGGTCTGTGCTGGTTTCTGCCATTACACCCTCTGGTAAGTATTTTGAACTTCAATGATGAGCGTGTCGTTGGCTCCCTTGTTTTTAACAGGAAACACGTGGCGGGTTAACAAATCACCAGAGGCTCCTGCGTTCAACACACCGGCCTCTGTAATCGCACCGGTGCCAACACCCGCGCCGAATGTAGCGATATAATCAACCCTTGCACCGGTTCTTGTTTTTGAATCAAACGCGACGCGGGCGCTCTCGTTTTCAAGGGCGGTATCACCCGCCGCCGCTGCTGTTGTTCCCACTCCTATTGCCATGTGGGACATTGCGGCTGCCGCCTTCGCAGACATCTGATCCGCAATGTGATCAAGCCCGACATTTGTAATCATTTCTTTCTCCCATGCTTTATGGTTTTACTCGACACCACTTTCCCGGATTGATCTTTTAAAATTTCAGATTTTTCCTTTACGTTCCCATTCTCATCTAAAAGAGTAGCAATGACTTTTTGAAGTTGAACCGGGCGAATAATATCCGAATTGTTTTTCATGCGACAAGCACCTCCGATCCACCATAGTAGCTATTCCCCCATTTCTGCGTTCCCCAGCCTGTACCGTCTGAAGCTCTTACTTTTTCTGTTGAATTTATAAAATCCGCACCGCCTGTAAAATGGAAGCTTTTGAAAAGATCAGCCACCTCAGCGCTGTCTGAATTGACAGCATCGATCAAAACTTCAATCACATCCTGAGCTTCAGCGCTATCGCTCAATTCATTTTTAAAAGACGTGAGCAGGGTCTCCAAAATTTCTGTGTTGTCCGTGAGTGTGAACAAGAACCCGATATTAACGATGAGTGATTCTGAAATTCCGATAGATTCGGAAAGATTTTCGCGCAAAAACGCTACCGGGAATAGGCGAAGAGCCAGCATGACATGATCCTGAACCTGATCGCGTCCGGAGCCCACGATATGCTGGCCGGGAAGAACTTCTGAAAAAATACTGGAAAGGTTTCCCAATGGGTGATCGAATTTCACAATGTCCGCACGCTCCAGCTCCATTTGTTTTAACGAAACCCCGATCTCAACCAAGGTGCTCGGCGCACTGAGTTGCGACATCCAGAATTCCCCGACGTTCTGCGCTTGCTCCGCAGACCGGCAAAACCACAACTCCCATTCATTCGTTGGGTGCTTTTCCTTTTTTCCGTAAAGGCCAACAGAAACCGCATCAGTCAGAGACACATCTTTTGACCAGGCATTCTTAAAATAATCCCGCGCATACTTTAGATCGATTGTATTGGCCAGTTCCGTCTTGGGTGTGCGGGTGAACTTCACCATATCAACGCCATTATCGGCAAGCTTCACCATGCCCTGAGTGACGGTTAATACCTCTTCGCCATCAACCTCCGCGCTGTTGTTTTTTGGGCGGAAAATGAGACGTGCTTTTCCTTCGGCATCAAAGAAGAACTGGCACCGCGCTTCAAATTCACATTGAGCCCACAGATCATCGAACGTGGTTTCCCCGTCGATTACTCCGGCGACCTTATAACCTCCGGCAATAGCGTTCGTGAATTTAGTAGCGGCAGCGTCAAAAGATGCGGTGTGGATGGTGGATGCTGGCAGACCCTTTGCCACAATCACGGACCACTTTAAAAAATCCGGCACCGTTTCAATGACAGCATTGGGTGTGCCGGTCACCGTGCCTGCGCCATCATCGATCAATCCCACGCAATCGACAAAGACCTGGTCAGTGGCCTGATACCGTGCCGTGTGGAATTCCTGAGCGAGTTCCGCTCCGATAACGAAAACATTTCGATCACTTGACGATCCGGTGAATTCAAACTCAACCAGCATGTTGGTGAAGGCGTTCCAGTCATTATTGATGATCGAAGTGATATCGAACAGATCGACAATTCCATTCGTGGATTTTTCGGTCGAAACATTCAGGTTAGCGTTAATGTTGACATCGTTGATTCCGCCCTGCCGATTTGTATTCTGCGCGGACTGTGAAGCCCAAACAGTGGCGTTATAGTGAAGGGTTCTTGAAACATTAATAATGTCAATTTTGGCGGATGCTGGCCCATTAACCATCGTAAAGTTCATAGACGCTGGTTGGTTCGGGCCATCAATAGTAAAAGATGTTACGTATTCAAACACATATGGCAAATTAAATACAGGTTGTGTCCAAATCGCGACAGGACGCCCGCCTAGGTGGACCTGTGGGAATACGTTTTCAATAATTGTCAGGTCATAAAGCCCAATCGAGACTGAATACTCTGCTTTTATTACTCCCGATGAAACAGCCCCAAATGTTATCGGGATGCTGTTGACGGCCATAGGATCTGTCACATTGGTTGTTTTAAGGCGCTGCCCACTAGTGCCGCCCTGGCCGAATTGTTGTTCCGTCCTAGTCGCGTCGGTACTGGCACTGATGGTCGGAGTTGGCACGTTGATCGGAAAATCCAGATTATCAATGACAGAAACGATTTCATCTGCCGTTCCCTGGACATCGGCTTTGTCATCATCACCCGGCTTTGAAAGGTTCCCGATCACCTGACCGTTTACGATCACCTTCACAAAATCCGGGTTGTATTTTTCCTCGGCAAAGTGCTCAACCCTTAATTCGGTTTTCCCCATTTCACCCAGGGCACCCATTGCATCCGTCTGCCTGAGCCAAAGCCTGTGCGCTGTTTTGTTTAGCGTGGCGTATACGCCCTTATCGTCCAGCGTGAGGGCATTGGCCGGATTCAAGGCGGTTGTTCCGGCTTCTACCGCATCAAATCGAATCAATTGGAACCGGGTATCGACTCCGATTCTTTTTCTGGGTGTCTTTGAAAAAACCACTTCGCCATTGGGCAGATCAATCGTTGCGGAATTGTCAGGATCCTCCCCAACCCGCACCTGAGTGATAGCTGAAATGGGATGGTTCTTGTCGAAACACAAACAGCGAAAGTCTGAGATATTCTCGATCACCTCTTCATCGGCAAAATGCAGGGTGTTGATCCCGGAGCATCCGGTGAACTGTGTGGCTGTCTTCCCCGTGAATGTGATCGCATCTTCACCCAACAGCAAGGATCCTGCACTGGGAAACTTGGACGTGTCGCGCACGTCAAGTGTTGTGTCTCCCGGCTTTGCAATCGAAGAGACTTCTGTACGGTTGGCCTTGCGTACGGGAATGGCTTTAACACCGGGAACTGTACCGATGATGATGGGCATACGCTGTCCGATTGAAGATTCCGGCGCGTTCGGGTATTCGTTGGTTGTGATCTTTCGGCAAATGACCTCTTCACCATAAAGGGAACTGATGAGCGTCATATCGATCACGATAGATTGCTCATTCCATTCCACTGGCTCACACTCGGCAACCAGGAGCGGAGTGAGGTCGCTTTCATCCAGGCTTGCTCCACCAAACCACTGATACAAAGTAGCGGTTGCGGCTTCCAACGGGTAGCGTCCAATGAGTTCTGAAAAGCGTTCAACACCGGAACCATAATCAAGTGCAGCGTTCGAAAGCTCCACCTGGCTATCGGCAATGGAACGTCCGGCGCTTTCGCCCTGGGTCAACAGGTGATCGACCTCCGCCCAATTGATAACGTTGGCAATGCAGGTGGTGACACCGATGGTCATGGTCCGATCTGAAAAGTACAGAGTAATGGCAGGGTTGCCATTCACCACAGGCCACACCATTTTTAAAACCGATACCGGTTCATTGGCGCTTTTATTTTTTTCTGCGGTCACACCGCTGGAAAAAGTTCTCATTCTTCCCGAAGCTCCAGTGTGGTCGACCAGTTATTGACCTGGAATTTTTCGAATTCGAGAGCATTCATGATGCGAACCGTGAAAAGTGTTCCGGTGCCATCATCCATTTCGAACGATTTAAAACTTTTGCCCACCGTATCCCAGAACGTTTCCAGGGATGCGCGGTCGGCATCACTCATGAGGGTGAACGGCAAAGACCAGGTGCGCCGGGCAGCGCCCTTGTTTTGCACAATGATTTCGCCACCGGAAAGAACAGAGGTCACTTGCTCAGGCTGATCCTTTCCCATCTGGAGTGGAACATCCGGAGGGAATTGCGGCTCCCATTTTGTGGTGAACCCCGCCTTGTTTGGATAATAAAGACCGAATGACATTATTTCCTCCCCGGTCCAAAGGCGTTTTTCAATCCCGCTTTTTTTAGTTCCGGAATAATGAAACGGCGCACAGTGTTGCGGTCAATGGTTGCACCAGGAGGGAGATTGATATTGATATCACCGAAGGATGCCCCTGCCCCTTTAAAAGCACCGGCCCTGAAGTTTCTGGCCGTATCTCTGTTTAGAACGGCCTCCCCTTTATGGAGTTGCGCCAGCATATTGCGCGGCACGTTTCGAACACCCACAGCAAAGCTGGCTTCAGCTTCACCGGAACCGCCTGAACTTTTACCACCTCCAGAAGCACCGTCACTTTTAGACGCGTCGGTTTTTTTAACCGCTTCTTTGGACGCTTTGCCGGTCTGCTCAACAACCTTAACAATCTGAGTGATAGGCTTCCCAAACGTGGATTCAAATTTTTCCCGAGTCTTCTGGGCTTTTTTCACGGCTTCATCCAGGGACTTGGTGTCGATCTCAAGCTTTAGATTTTTTATGGCCTCATCAATCTGTTGCAAAGGCTCCAGGGCAGCGATTGCGTTGTCTTTTACGGTTAATAGCTGGTCTGATTGGCTCTGTAGGTTTTGTTGGTTTTGTTCTTCTGATTTAGTCTGCTTCTGTATTAAGTTTTGCTGTTGGTTTCGTAGCTGGAGATCAATAGCAAGAGCCGCCTTTTCGTTCTGAGACCCGGCCTCAGATTGCCGAATGAATGTCGCATTCATATCAATTAATTTTTGAAACGATGAAACCTTTTTACTAATATCATCTCCACCTGCATTTATTACGCTGGCATCCCTTGCAACTTTTTGTATCCTTGCCTGTAGCTTTTCAGGATTATCTAACCCCTTAATACTGACCTCGAATAAAATATCTTCACGACCTACAGCAATTTGATTTATTTGATTTTTGAATTCTTTTATTTTTTGTACAGACCGCTCCTGCGCCTCGACATTTCTTTGCAACATTTGCTCAACCGCCTGACGGGCGGCGATTTCGCCTTGAAGCGCATCGGCCACAATGGCACGGCGGCGTTGCAGCACGTCCAACTCTTGCTGGAGCCCATCGCGGTAAACGTTAGAGGTATCGGTCAATTCTTCCAGTCGCAACTGAAGAGCCTCATAGGCACGCTCGGTGTCTTCTCCTGAAACGGTGCCGGACTGCTGAATCGTTTCGAAGGCTTTGTTTAAATCCTCCGCTTCCTTGGTGAGGTTTTGAATGCCCAGGGTAGAAAAGGCCCGGTCGAGTTCCTGCGCGGCTTTTTTCTCGGCCTCCATTTTTTCTTTCAATCTTTCTTTTTCAGCGGCCAATCGTTTTTCTTCAACCACCGCCTGTTTGACGGCATCCGTATTTTTTTCAATCGCCTTGGTTTCCGCTTCGGTCACTTCCAAAAGGCCCTCACGCACTTCTTTGACCTTTTCCAGTTCCTTTTTTAATTCTTCAACTGTTTTCTGCTCTTCGGCTAATTGCCCTTTGATTTTTTTAACCGCTTCGAGGTGCTCCGGACTGTTCAATTTGTCCTGGGTCTTTTTTAGTTCTTCATTTTGTTGTTTAACCTTTTCGATTTCTTCCCTTAGGTTTTTTGATTCCTCTCGGGTATCGGCAACCTTCTTGTTCATTTTATTCAGGGCATCGGTCACATCATCTGTCTTGGTGCCCATACCGGTTAAGTTATTTCCCAGGCCAATCACCACATCAATAAAAGCGGCGAAGAAACCCGTAAGGGCTATTAATGTTATCCCGAGCCCTGTTACCGCCGCCGCAATACCACCAAAAGCCGCAATGAGCGGAGACAGGACAGCAAACAACAATGCACCTACGGCGACCAGGGCTGTGGCAGCCGTGACAGCCAGACCGACTACAACAATGAATTGTTGAATGGGTTTTGGAAGCGAATTGAAAATATCAACCACTTTGTTGACGATAGTTACCAAACCGCGCAAAACAGGAAGGAGAAACTCTCCAATAGAAATCAAGGCTTCTTCCACTGCAGATTTGAGAATTTTAAAATCCCCCGCTAATGAATCCAGACGGGCCTTGGCCTGCCGGGCCGCTTCATTGGTGCCGGTGATGGCGTTGGTGAGCCGATCCACTTCTGCGGATCCAACTGATAACAAGGTGACAAGGCCAGGGCCTCCCTCTTCACCAAAGACCCGGACAATATCCGCCGCGCTCAAATTGGCCGCTTCAAACTGTTTCAGGATGTCGACAAAGGAAAGAAATTCTCCCTGGGCGTTAAATGCGGAGATCCCGTTCTTCTCTAAAATTTCCGCAGCTTCACCGGCAGGCGCAATAAGCCTGGAAATGACGGTGCGTAATTTCGTGCCTGCCTGTTCGCCTTTGGTACCGCCCTGGGCAAACCCTGCCAAAGCACCAACCGTTTGCTCAATGGAAAGTCCAAGGGATGCCGCAATGGGAGCAGATTGCCTCATAGCCAATTGCAACTGGCTTAAATTGGTTTTGGAATTGGAAGTAGCTGCGGCCAGAACGTTGGACACACGAGCGGATTGATCCGCCTGCAATTGAAACTGTCCAAGCGCATCGGTGACCACCGTTGTGGCAAAAGCAAGATCCAGACTTTGTGCAGAGGCCAGGGCAATAACCGCTGGCAGGGTTTCAATGATTTCACCGGTCTTTTGTCCGGATTGAGCGAGAAGAAATTGAGCTGTTGCCGCTTCACTGGCCGCAAAAGCGGTGGTGGCACCCATCTCACGAGCGGAGGCGGATATTTTTTGAAGGTCTCCGGGCGTGGCGTTGACAATGGCATTAACATCCGCCATCGACTGCTGGAAGTTTGCAGCCTGAACGATCCCAGCGGTGAACAGCACCCCAGCGGCGGCACTGGTGGCCAGAGCCGCTTTACCGACTCGGGCAATTTCAGCAGCATTGTCTCTAGCAAAAGCACGGAGGCGCAATAGCTGCTTTTGGATTGGCCGAATGATTTTAGTGGCCTGATCCTTTGCCCGCATGATGATACTGAGCTCTGCTGCTTTATCTGCCATTTCGTTTTGCTCTTTGTCTTTCCCGTTCGGCTTCTTCTTCCCTGTGCTCGGCGACGATTGAATCTAAAATTTCAAACGCCCGCATCAGGATATTTGGTTGGTCGGTGATCCCGCCTTGTGTCGGCAGGAAACCATTTTGATAGTGCTTGAAATACCGCATCATCATCCTGGTTTCTGCCGTGGCATAATTTAACGGGCAACCTGTTATCGGTTCCCCGTTGTATTCATAAGGCGGGCACAAGCCTTTGCCCCCGTCACAGTCTTTGTGGTGGCAGGTGGCGCAATCCAACCCGGCAAGGCTACCCTCTGCCACCAACCTCAGTTTTTTTCCGTTTCCCCCGAAATGTCACACCCTTCTATGATCACGTTGGCAAGTTCCTGCCTGACTTTTGCGGGGATCAAATCAAACATTTCAGGTCGAGGCGCTCCATTGTTGTGCCGAAACTCAATTTCTTTGCCGTGTGCGTCTTTGAAATTTTCCCATCCGGCGAGACCTTTTTTTAAGGCGTTCAACGCCTGGGTACCGGACTGCATCAACATCACGGTATCCCCATCATTTCCGCCAAGTTTGGTTTGGGTAACGTTGTCCTGCATGGATGCCGCGTCTTTTGCAGACAGGGGTTTCAAAAGAAAAATGGTTTGATCCTCGGTTGGTAAATTGCGATCGCATTCTGGAACGTAGTGAATCTCTTTATCCATTAATACGGGTTTCATATTTCAATTTGCCTTTCTATATGTTTTGGAAGAAGCCCCTCGGCCCCCTTTACAAGGGGGAGAAAGGGGCTAATGGAATTTTATTTTGATTTCATCATCCCCGGAGTTTCGCGCCAGGGTGATGGGCGTTTCGTAAATGCGGGTTTCGTCACGATCCCCCCAGTTGATTTCATTGAGTAGGACCTTGGGCGCGGTGATGGTGATCTTGTTGCCGTCAATGCCACCAATGAGAGTGGACAATGCTTTAGAGTTTGCATTTTCCCAATCGGTCCAGAATGGATGCGTTGCCTCTGGCACTGACTCCGGGTTCAGGGAACCACTGACGTCGCGTTCGGTGATGGAGACACCGACCACACCGGATCCGGAATTGGCATCTTTTCGGACGGACAGCGAGTTTCCGATGTCGATTGACAAACCTTCGAATATTGGACTGTACGCACCGAGGGTGAGATTGGCAGAAAGGTACGGCCACGGAGCCTGGGCGTTGTACGCAGCTCCCCCTGGGATCGCCGCATCGGTCGGCTTGATATAGAGACCCTGAAACTCCCAATTGATCACGCCGTGTTTACCAGCATTCAGATCGAGGCTGAAATTCCCATAAGCGCCGGTAATTTTGTGGAGCACATCGCCCAGGTAAATATAAAGTGTGACGGATTTTCGATTGGTTGAAACCGGGTCATAGGTAAGGTCGCCATCTCCAACGCCACCTCCGGATTCAGCGGTGGCCGTGAGAGCAAATCCGCACGCCTGAAGCAACGGATCGATTTCTGGAACATCGCCCGCGCCACCGGCATTGGCCGTGCCACTACCTTTAAGCTCTGTCGAGAAGGTGACTGTGGCACTTTTGATGCCAATCACATGGCCTAATGCACCCAGGGTGGCACTGTCAAACTCGCGCACCAGCCTTTCACCATCGACCTTCACCTCTGGGCTACTCACCAGAATGGCATTGGCGCCTGGAACGGGAACGGGGTCTGTGCCGTAGGTCACTTCCTGTTTAGCAAGGACCAGTGAAACTTTTTTAAGAGCCATTGGTTTTTCCTTTCTCCTGAGCGACCAGGATTTCTTCGATCAACTCTTTAGCTGATGTGTCCCACGCGCCAAGGGGTGTGCCGATTTCTCGAAGTTGTTTCATGCTCATCTTCTCAAGTTCGGCGCGGGTGTAAGGCCGCTCGGTTGGCTTTTCGTTGGGCGGGTCCTGTTTAGGCTTCGCCTTTTTTATGGTCACCCCGCCTGATCGCTGGGTCATGATCATTTTGTTTTCCATTTTTAATCCAGAAATTTAAGGTTGAAATCCAGGCCGAATACCGCAAGACCTGGTATATCGATCAACGGCACCCGACGCGTGAGAATCAGCGGATAAGAACCTGTGATGCCGAGCTGTTTTTTGTGGAGCAAGTCTTTAACATCCCCCAACATTTTGAACGCCCCGGTATTGCCAAGTTTTGAAGCGTGATCATCGCGCAGGTTGGAAGCGGCCACCACCACAGACACGTTGGCATTGTCCATGTAGGTGGTGAAGGGTGTTTGCTCATCAAAGCGGTCACCGGTCCACGCAACAAAGACTGCGGGAAGTCTGGATTTGATCTTGTTCACATCGTCAACATTGAACTGACCGTCATAACGCTCGAACACCTTGCAATAAGTGTTGAGCGGTGCCGCGTTGACGGCGGCCAATACCAAATCCTCTATGTCTTCGATTTCCGCTGACATTTCAAAAATCCTTCATCGTTTCATTCGTGAAATTTCTTTCAGGTGCCTGATAAATTACCGAATCTCCTTCCGTGGTTTCATCGGGAGCGGTTGCTTCCTCTTCGCCCAGGGTGATCTTTCCTTTAGATATCGAATCCAGCCGCTTTTCGGCATCCTCAAAAGCTCTGCGCCGAACTTCATCATCAAGCCCTCTGCGTTCATGAAGAAACCAGATCGAAAGGGTCACAGAAAGATTTTTAATGATGCCCGGCACAGGCGATAGCGGTACCGTCTTGACCTTGCCAACGTAGCTGTCGATCAGTTCATCAGCTTTGTTGATCGCGGCGGCGATCACCGTGGTGTTGGCAACACCGAGCCCACTGTCGTCTGTGAGCTGGATCAGCTCATCAGGCGGCAGCATCTGCTCGATGTCGGTTTGGGCGCAGTAAGGCATTTAAGAAACCGCCCCTTTTTTCTCCAACAACATTTTGATAACGGTTTCCTTGTTCATGCCCGGCCTATATTCATCACCCAGCATTTTGGTTAGATCAGACCAATCGATACCCTTGAGCTGCTCTTCTGTGTAGGGTGGTTTTAGCAATTCAGAAGAAGAGCCGCTGTTATCCTTTTTTCCGCCGTTGGAACCACTTTCATTTTCCTCTGGCTCCGGACTTTCCAGAACAACAACGTGCAGCAGAGGCTCCTCCATGAGCTGTTGACGCTGTTCTTCATTGAATGTTTCATCCGGCCAGATTGTCTCGGCCCGGTAATGTTTTTGACCACCACGGCAGAAACCATCTTTCTGGCATGTAATTTTTAAAGGCATTGTGGATACTCCATTTTGTTTATTTTTATAAATGCCGGGGTTAACGGTTAGATAACCCCGGCATAAATTCGACCTCTAAAGCTAAGGATTAAGACTTAACCCGTAGAACCGTCTGACCCGACCGCTAATTGCCAGAATCCGTACCCGGCATTACCCCTTGATTCTGCACCGTATTTGTAAACAGCTTTCATGAACACATCATCGCTTTCCATGTTGACCTGGGAAACAAAGACAGGCCTCTTCCTTGGCTGAAAGATAAAGGGTTTTACAGGGCGCGTGGTGTCCAGCAAAAACCAGGCATCTGGATCAGTCAGATAATCACCCACAACCACCTCAGCAGAATTCCTGTAAGGGTTTTGCTTGCCGTCCTGGAGTCGTTCGCTGTCCATAAGTAGGTTTGCGGTGTCCTCCAGTGCAGGCGGCACCAGCAATACATTTGGGCGCAATCCAAGTGGTCGACCCTCATCATCTTTAAATTCACGCATTTTGGTTTTAGCTGCCCCGAAAGAGGCCTGCGCTTCGGCCAGCGTTCCCGCTTTCAGCTTCACCGTGATTTTATTCGAGACAACTCCGTCTCCAACGGGGTGATCGGTATCAATAAAATACTGGCCATCAAAACAAAGACTGGCAAAAGCCCCATTAACCACTTCAAATATCAGCTCATCTGGCCAGGTCTTTGCGGAGTGGGCCGCATCCTTGGCCAATGGCGAATAGATGCCAATCTGATCATCTTCAATATGTTTACGTTTCACCTCGACCGTTGCCTCAAAATCACGATTCACAAGCTGGTAATTGAATGCCTCAAGAGCCTTGACATATTTTTCGCCAATCCACTCACGCATTTTTGGAAACATTGACAGCCAGGAATAATCGTTGGATGCACCGGTAGAAGGCACCTCCATTGCTATTTTTGGCCAAACAGGCTCAACTGCCGCAAATGCTTTGTTAAAAGTTGTTTTGAGGTTGGTGAACAACCCCTGAATCACTGACGCGTTGACAAGCATGTTGTGTTTCTCCTTATTTTTTTATTTTTGAATCAGCCTGACTAGCCGATCAACTTTGCGCTTTGCAGGACGGCAATGATGGCGTTGATTGCCGCCTTGTTGGCATTGGCCAAATCAGCCACGGTGTTAGCATCGACCTGAACGTAGGTCGCCCCCTGGGCGTCTGCATCGTCCTGCGTGACAAACGCGACCGCCTTTGCTACCCGAGCATGGACGCCAATAGCAATCCACGCCTTCGTTGCACTATCTTTTGCGACCAGCACACCAGCCATCACCTGATGGGTCGTAGATGCTTTTGTTACCGTCTGGTCATCTGACACATACATGGCCTTTCCAATGTCTGCATTGACCAGGGAGGATGATGTGAGCTGAAATACTCCTTCACGGCCATCGACGGTTTTATCCCCATCCCCACCGGCTGAGTTATCAACCCGCTCTTGAACGATCCCCCTGACGTTACTGAGCCCTGCAGTATCAGATGCGGGCACGGCAAGGCCATTGGCATCAAGGGAATACATGGACCCACCAAAAAGGGTCACCCCTCCTTTAACTGGGTCATTGTAGATAACCCCTTCCCGGCGCGGGGTATTGCGATCTTCTGTTAATGCCGTCATTCGGTTTCTCCTTTTCTGTGTTTATTCAAAAAATACGGGGTCTGCTTTTTGAAAAAATTCAGGTTTTGTTTTTAGTTGGCCGGAGCCTCAACGCCTCCGAACGTCACCAGGTCTTCCTGGGAGTTTCCAAAAATTTCGGCCAGGGCGATTGTGGTTTCATCCAGCTTTTGACCGGTGGTGATTTCATCACCTGAAGGAGCTGGGTCGGTAGGAACAACAGGCGTGGCCTTGGATGCAAACAGCTCAAACCCCGAAAGATCGCGCCTGGCGTACTCCTGCGCCCATTCTTTTTGGGCGGCAGTAACCTTGCCTTCCTTCATGGCGGCCTCAACTGCCTTATCCGCTTTCATCGCGGCGATTTCGTCGGCCAACTTTTCGACACGGGCACTTTCACCCGTTTCCAATTTTTGCTTGAGCGCCAATACAGTCGCTTCAGCTTCGGAGATGGTCGCGCCTTCGTTTAGGTCCAAAGCCGAAGCAAGGTTCATTGGGATGGTTTCAATGACCACTTTGCTACCTTCTTTTTTTTCATTTTCTGCCTTCATTGCAGAAAGGTGATCCAAAACCTGCTGTTCAGTCGAGACACTTGAAATACCCAAAAGGGTTATCAATTTTGCAAGCTCCATTTTTTGTTTCTCCTTCAATTGACTTTTGTTAATCAACGGCACCATGCCATCGATTGCCGGATTGTTTGTCAGCGCGGCGGAATGCAAACGCTGGGGAATTCCAATTCCACCTGGCTGTTTTTTAACCAGGAGCACAGGCGATAAATACTTGTACTCTTTAGCTTCAATAAAACCCTTTCCACGCGCATTCCATTCCACCTTTGCCCAAAGCCCTTGTTCTCCTCGATCCTCCAGTTCCTTGATCCATCCAGCGGCTGGAGCAATGACCCCGTCCAGGGTCTGGTGTTCGTAATCGATAACGAGATCATTTTCACGATTGCTGTAAACATCAATAATTTTCTGAACGACTTCCGGAGTTATTTCAAACTTCCGGCCCTGTCCATCCTGCAATATTCCGAGGGGTGCGATCTGGATAAATTCAGGAGCCTTTGAACCCAGTTGAGAAATTTTAAGAGCGTATAGTTCATCCATTATTGAAAATCTCCTGTCAGGTAATCGTCCAGTACTGCGGTCATTTCATCGAGGTCCTGATCCTGCAACACCAGGTAAGGTCTTGCGGGAATGTCGACCTTTTTCCCGCGTCCTGCCTTACCTCCAAAATTGTGGATAGCTGCGTAGATCATGTTGGTTCCCCATTGAACCGAATCAATGTCGGCCTTTGAGCTGATCGAATTCAAAAGGTTGCCCTGACCGATCAGGATTTTTTTTCCATCCAGTCTTTTCTGACCACGCTTGGTCAAAGAACCGTCTTTTTTCTTTCTGAATTTTCCTTTGCCTTTTTCACCAAACGCTTCACCACCAAGCAGGGTGACAATAGAGAGTGGTTTCCATTTTTTATCGCCGCCGCGCCATGAACCCGCTTCGGAATACCTGCCACCAACCTCAAAGTTTTTGGTGATCGAAGCCAGGCCGATTTCCCCGAACTCCTGCATGACTGGAGTCAGGTTTAAAAGTCTGGCGTGAAGCCGTTCCAGCTTTTCATTCAGGCCGTTGTCATCGACCACAACGTCAATAAATTCAGACTCACTTGCCATCTTTTGTCCCCGGCGTTAAAATGGCTACAGAGGTTCGGGAGTGGCGACCCGGATGTAGAGCGCAAGCCCAACCCATACAGAGTGGGGCCGTGACCCAATCACTCCGGTATGTGACGTGGCTGTCCCGGCAGTTCATAGTCAGAGCCATCATTCCCTCCCCCAGATCAACATTCCCGCCCTTAATCGTTTCATCGCAGACTTTGACCCGCGAAAAAAATCAAACCCGATCCACTTTCCATTGTGAACTTGGGCGATCAATCCGAGAGTCCGCTTCTTATCCAAATGGACCATTTTTGCGTAGCGTTTTCTGAGTTCGACTTTTCCGGTTGATTCGTTGCGCGCAAACTGCACCCAGATTTCATACGGATCTTCTATGGTTTCCTGAATCATGGGGAAAAACCTCTCGCGTCCATCAACACGCTTATCCGGTGCTTCCAGGATGTGATCCGCTATTCCCTGGTTGACATTTACAAAATCCCCGTAAGGGTCCTTAAATGTCACGTCATCACCGCCCACTGCATCCCTCAAAAGAGTTCGCACGTCTCCCGTTTTTTTTGCGTGAGGGCCTTCGCTTTTTTTCACAGCATCTACCGGCACCACGGCTGACCGATCCCAATCATCTGGACCGCGATCATCCAATGATTTCCATTTCGCTGTAGCGGCGCCATCTGCCAGGCGTTTTGTTTCTACCTGTCCCCAGGCGGCGCGACCTGGATTGTAGTCCCAAAATTTGCCGATGCCGCTGGGGAAGGTGTGCTCTTTACCGGTGCGGGGATCTTTCCATTTGTAGGTCCCGTTTCTTGGCGCGTCGTCTAAAATTTGCAAGCCATCGCGTTCCGCTTCACGTTTTGACACCGAAACTTTTTTGCACTTGCAGCCCCAATCATTGGGCGGGGTGTGGGTGTGCCACCAGGGGTGATCGAGCGGCAAAACGGTGTTGTGCCATTCAAGATGTTCCGGCCTGGGCTCAACTGAAAGTCCGGCGATGTATCGGGCATAGGGCCTTCGCGCTTTAGTGCGTTGCATCTGCGCTTCTGCACCTGCCGCGTGGGCGGTGCGCATGTTGGTGTTGTAGATCAAAGCAGCCCGCCATCCCGGTTTTCCCTGGTAAGTCCAACCGTGTTTTTGAACGATGGAATTGAACTGCTTTTTAAAGTCGGCCACCGTTGTTCCATTCGCTATGGCTTTAGTTACCTCTTCATGGAAATCAGCAAGCAATTCACTTTTCATGGCCCCTGCCACCACAAAGGCGCGGGAATGCATACCGCGCTCAATACCACGCCAGTCGCGAGTTGGCAGGCGGACCTTATCGCGCATGAACCGGATGGCTTCTTCAAAGGGAAGCTGGGTGAACTGCAAGGGCATCAGGCATCCTCCTTTTCATCATCCGGAAGCGACTCAAACCGCCCAAGCAATTCCGATGACTCAAAAGCTTTCTGAATGACCGCACCCATTTGATCCACAGGAATTTCTGTATACAAATCGAGAAGCCCATCGCGAAACTCTTCCAGGGATTTGGAGGACAAAAGCAAATCCTGCACAGGGTCAATGAGCGATTCCTGCCCTGCTTCTTTTAAAAGCCGGTCGAGGAAACCCTGAAGGTTGTCATCGGTTTCAGGCTGTTCTGTTGCGGAATAGAATTGCTCCTTTGATGCGCTTTCTTCGGCATCCTCCTGAGCCTCTTCTTCCGGTTCTTCCTTGCGGCCCTGCTCAACTGGTGACCGACCGCCCAAAACCTCTTCACCCTTTTCCGGTTTCGGGATTTTAAATTTCTCGTAATAATGATTTGCTGGAATTTCAACACCACTTTCAAGATGCGTCTTATAGCGCTGCGCTTCTGCCAGCAGGTCCTCTTCACTCTCATACTCAAAATGAATCCAGGGCAGGGGGACATCCCAGCCAAAATTGAACCCGACCAGGGGCCGGATAAAATCGCGGCGAATGGATTTTGAAACCTGTTCACAGTCGTCTTTTTGCAAATCATCTTCAGTGTTTTCATGAACGGTGCCCAGCGACCGGGAACCTTTATCGCCCTGCTCGGTGGTGAGGGTTTGACCGAGTACTGCTTTTGAAATTTCTGCATTAGCAAAATCAGCAAGAGGCTTGTACGGATCGCTGCCAGCTTTTTGTGTTGCCTCTATGAGTTCGATAGCCGCGCCTTCCGGGATGATCGCGGCAGCGTCCGAAGCCAGATACCTAAGAGCCGCAATCAACTGATCCTTTTCATCTTTCTTTGCGCCTGATGGATACTTGCCGATACGCATGGGCATCCCATAGCCTTCGGCGAATTTCACCCAATCGCGCACACCGAAATTTTTAAACAGGTACATCCAGCTACAAACTCGCAGTAAACCCTGCCGGGTCGCATGGCCTGATTTTGTTTTGTGAACGTGGAATAAAAACTTGAAGGGCTTTAATTCGACCCCTTCAACAGAATCGGAATCAGTAAGGAGACGTGGAGGATTCGATAGCTTGCGCCACATGAACCGCCTGGGCTCAACCCGGATCATATTTTTAACAACATGCCGAGACCCCTGAAGGTCCCAGCACAATTCGAGACCGGCATACCCTTTGCCAATGGCATCTGTGATGTCTTTTATGTTGTCCTCAAAATCAGGGAGACCCTCAATGACTTCGAGAATAAATTCTGCAATCTCAAGATCCTTTTTATCCTGTGATGCGGGTTCAACTTTGTAATTGAGCCCTGAGATTCTGCCACGCCTTTTTGAAAGAACACTCAACAGGTGCGTGTCTTTTTCCTCAAATTCCTCAAACAGCTCCATCGCACGAAGCGGCTCACCAAGAGTTGCTTCGCGCAATATATTGCCCAGCCTTAATGGGGTCAGTCCTGCTGATTGAAATCCGGGTTCGTTATCGTAGATGGTGGCAGTCGATACGATATCTTGTTCCGGTTTTTTCTCCGGCTTAATTTCTCGATTGAATTGATCAAACAGGGATATCATCAGTACGCACCTTTGATTTCAAATTCGCGCTTGTTGACTGTTTCATAGTCAAACTCATCACATTCCAAAGTTTCACGGGCGTAAGCGGCCAGCATGCCTGCAATCGCGCTGTCTCCGTGACGTTGCAGACCTTTCTTTGATTTGGTGCGCCCGGTATCAGGAACCTTTGCAATTCCCTTTTCCATCTTGACCTGCCGGTGATCGTCCACCACGTCGGCATCTTTTGGAATGGTCCAGGACTTCTCGACATAGACATCCTTGTACTTGGGCATCCATTCGCCATAAATCTGAATGGTCAGCTTCACCTGCTCTACGCGGTTCTTGCCATACCGTTGCATGGCGACTTCACCCAGGTATTCCCCGTTACCTCGGGAGTCCAGCGCGATACCCATAAGCCGCGCCTTATCCCGAAAGTAGTCGCATACATAAAAAAGGATTTGCTCCTGTTGTTTAAAAGGCACGTTGGACAACTCGATCAAAAATGGAACACGGTAGGTGAGGTTTTTGTTTTCGATCAAAGGCCATTGGATGGAAAGATCGCCGGACCGCCCGAAGTCTTTACCCAGCCAGCACTTTTCCCAGGGCTCGATTTTCTGAAGCTCAGGCAGAACATTGGCCACCAGCCAATCATCACACTCGCGCTCACGGACGTGATCCGGTTCCTGCTCAAACCCTTCTTTACATACCCAGGTGAGTACGGGGTATTCATCACTCATGTTGGATTCAAGAAGTGCGCGGGAAAAATAAATACCGGTTCCTTTGGAGGGGATAACGTGCAACTCTTCATCTGCATCATCGCCGTAAAAAGCGATCAGCTCCTCACGCCATTCGGTCTCTGCTTCCTTCGACCATTGTTTGCCCGTCTTTTGGCAGATGGCTTTATACAGACCATCTTTCAAAGCATCATCGAGCGTGATGCGATGGACGCTGTAAGGGAGTTTCCCCAGGCGGGATTCTTTCAGGATTTCGTTAAAGTAATTGTCATCACCATCATGGGTAGAAATTATTGAAACCCTGCCGCCCCACATAAGCAAAGCCATTGCGGCTTTTAAAAGTCCTGGCAAATCATCATGGAATGCAGCCTCATCGATAATGACTTTGCCTTGCTTGCCACGCAGGTTGTTCGGACGTGATGAAAGTGCAGTTACTCGATTTCCGGAAGCGAACACTATCTGGAAGGCCTTAATGCTGCGGTCACCATCTTCAAAAACGAACTCCTCCATTTCACCAGCGGCGAGATGGTAGTGCCTTGCCCATTCGGCACAGTCCAATACAAATTCCTGCGCCATTTCCTTGTTGTATCCGATGTACCAGGTGTCCTGCCCCTCGGCCTCTGCGGCATCCAGAGTTGAATCAGCGGCTTCTGCCCAGGTAAGACCAACACGCCGGGACTTTTCACAAGCCTTCACTGGAGAGCGGTCAGCAACCCAACGTTGCTGGTAGCCCAACAACACACCGGCTCGCCTGTCTTCTGTGGGTTGATCAGCCACCTGCATTTGGCACTCCTAAAATTTGCTCCCGGATTGATTTAGCAACTTCCGGACTCAATCCTTTTTGTTTCATGGTTTTGTCCACAGCTTTTGCCGTTTCCTGCGCAAGGCGTTCACGTTCTTTATTGATCAGGATTTTGACCCGTTCACGAGTTGCCCCAGAGGTCTGAAGCTTTGCAATGGCAGTTCCAGCTTTGGCAACAATCTCCGGATCCAGTTCTCCTTCATCCGGCATGATCACTCGCATAAGCTCGTTAATAACGAGATAGACAGCGGCCTGCTCCATCTCCATTCCCTTTTCACCCGCCGCTTTGCAGATTGCCTCTGATTGTTTGGTTGCCACTTTGATCCGTTCAAGGGAGCGTAGATACCCTTTTGAATAGCGACCGACAGAAGACTTGGAACAAACGTCACTGGGCTTGATTTCGCCTTTGTGCGCGAGGTCTTGCAGGTGGTCGACCACCTCGGCGATGGTGGCACCTTTCACCAGAAGCTCTTGAACCTGGTCGCGAATTTCATCCGGCAATTTGTCGACTTTTGAATGCGCTCGGTTGGGCACGATCAGTCCCCGCAGTAAGGGCACATAACGCCTGTCACTTCGATTCGGCCTTCCAACAGGTCCCGGCCTTTTGGCAGGAGCATTGCGTACCAGGTTTCGTTATCGTGCTTTTTAAAATCGATCAGTTCTTTGCCTGCGCCTGCGAGATACCGAAGGATTGATGACACATCCGCCTTGGTGAGGGAGTGCCCCGCCTGATTGAGCATCAGCAATAAAACCCTGGATGACAATTTGCCGTCAAAATCTGTTGACAGCAGTTCCAGCACCTGCCCTCGAATCACTTCTGCCATGCCTGGATTAATCATTTCGCTTTTGTTCCCTTGAATAATTCAACTGCCCGATGGTTTGATTCAACGTTGCCGTCAGGTTTTTGAGGTCGCGAAAAACGGTAGAGAATAGACCCTCCATTTTTCCGATGTAGATGTGGTGGTCTTCTTTCGCCACGAATTCCCGATACATTTTTTCGCGTCCTTCGCTTTGCTCAACATAAATAGACCGGATTTCGCCGCGCAGAGAATCGACATCATTTTTCAATTGATTGAACGCCTGCCGCACCATGAACCCCAGGCCGCTGAGCAGAGCGGCCAGCACAAACGAGATCACCTGCCAAAGTTCAAGACTCATAATCCCCCCGCCAATCCCGGAAATTTTTCCGCCAAACCCCGCATGGTTTTGAGGCCGTCTCTAATGGTCTCGGACTGAACCCTGGCGTGTTCGACTGCGTGAGACAGATCAACGTCGGTTCCGCCCTGGGCTCCGCCCTTAACGCCCATATCCACCTTTCCAGTGACCGGATCGATCTTCACCCAGGCGTGGCCTGTGAATTCACCCCCCACACTCTTAGGGTTGGAGTAGTTCAGGCTGGTTTCTTTCTGGCCATCTACATGAACCATTTCCAATTTCGCGGCGGACATTGCCTCGGTAGGCACGGTTGAAAATGTCGAGCACCCGGCAAGCACCAGACTGATCAGAATTGTTATTAAAAATTTCATAGAGGAAAATTCCTTTTCTGGTTTATCAAGGGAGGACCGGGGAAACCCCGGTCCTCCACGCGCTTCACGGCCTCGCCCTTTCGGGCCTTGGTGTGTTAGTTACACATGATTCATATGTTCACCTGAGTTTCAGCGGCCTTGCTTTGTTCGGTCGGGTAGGACCGCAGGCCGAAGCGCACAGCGCAACGGCCCACGGCGTGGGAAGGGTTTTCGCAAAGTCTTCGCTGGGGTGGATTAGTTGGTTCCCGTTCATACCCGCGCTCCAAATCAAAAGTGAACGCAGATTATCTTGTTAGACGGGAATAGTCTGGTGAAGGGGTTCTACGAAATATTTCGCGGAAGAACGACGGGGTATACGTGAAGGGGATTAGTTGTTTTCTTTATCCTCTAAAGCCAGGGCGGCTTTTTGCGCAGGGGTGAGGCTTTGATAGGTAGAAATAAATTTTGAAATCACTCTGGGATTGACAGCGCAGACAGAAGTAAAACCAACAAAGGATTTTGATATTGCGCGCATCTTAATATTCAATCCCTCGAAATCTCGATAATTTCTTTTTTTACTTTCTATTTTTTTTATGAATGGTCCTGTTATTTCGTTTTCTTTATTCATCATACAAACTCTCCTGCCTTGGATTCGACCTACATTCTTTTACCATAAATTTTCCCAAAATGATCTGCACCATTCTTGTAGTGAGGTCGAACTCTTCTGCCAGATCACTCTCGTTGTATCCGTTCCAATTTCTGAACATGACGCGGTCCCGCACGTGGGTCATGCTGGTTTTGACACGACGGAAATACTTCTGCTCGCCATCAAAAGTGCGCATGACGATCAGGGTGTGCTCCAGACCGATTTTCTCGGCCAACCCTTGATAGACCTCGGGGAGGTCATTAATTTCAATTTCCTTCATCCACGGTTCAAATCTCACTCGGACATTCCTTCAATATCGGTGTGGTCGAACCCTGCCTCATAAAGGCGGTTTTTGAGGGCATTTTCGGAATAATCCCCCCAACCCCCTTTACAAGGGGGAGTATTTTGCGAGTTGTTTCCATATATATAGTCCGCCCCCTCATGGGCCTTTTGGAGGTCTGGAAGGCCGGTGGTGGCAGGAGGGGTGGCCTGGACGGGTTCCGGACCATTTTGACCCTCAAAACCCGTCCGTCCGTCACCCGGCCACTGGGATTTGGACGGACGGGACGAGTTTTTACCCTCATTTTTAACATTAACTCCCGTCCCGTCCGTCTGATTTTCAGGGACCCCCTCACGGACGGACGGCTTTTCGCCCGATTTTTGAGCAAAATCTTCCGGGGTTGCCAAACGGTACCCGTAAGGCGGTGTCAGCACAATTTCCTTGTGGAATTTCAACCGACCCACGGAGGTGGACACCTTTTCGTTGGGGGCAGAAATGTTGTTTCTACGTAAATTTTCCCGGATATTTGTGACGGTCATGGATGACCCCTTAGGGAGTTTCGTGAGCAGGTCCAGAATATGGTCGTCCAGGGTTTTGGATGGCTGGCTGTTTCCGACAATTTCAAGACCGATATCGTCATCCATTTTGACTCTGGCTATTTGTAAATCTTCTACTGTTTTCTCTTTTCGCTGGATATTTGACAAGATGGTTTGATCACCATCCGCGACACGCAGGTGCCAGAGTGAATCGGCAAAGGCGGACCAGGCTTTGGCTCCCATCATTTTCCCGTCTGAATTTTCGTGGTGGGAAATCATCACTCCGCAGTTGTGTTCCTGTTGAATTTGCAGACAAAATTTGGTGACCACGGTGGCATCATCGTTATTGGAAAGTTGACCCTCCATACAATCCCGCAGTGGATCGAATATAACCAGGCTTGCGCCCACACCCTGAATCGCATTCATGATGGTTTCCTGATGGGCGGGGGAATCGATGCAGAGTCCGTTCATTTCTGCCGTAAAAAAATCCAACCCTGCCAACTCAATACCCATGCGTCTGGATAGTTGATCGATTCTATCCTGAAGGTCTTTCCGGTCGCCCTCGGGTGTGTAGACGATGACTGGCCCCTGGCGAACCGGGAACCGCCCAAGGAAAGGTGTGCCTGAAGCTATACAAAGCGCAATGGTTAACATCAACCAGGTCTTGCCTGCTTTTTCCTGGGCAGTCACCATACCCACACCGGCATGTGCCCATAGTCCTTCGATCTGCCAGTCCGGGCGATCCTTAAAATTGGGGTAGCGACCGCACCGGATAAGTTTGAGGCCGTTGAAATCCAGTTCCAATTGTTGGTTCGGTATCACTTTTTAATGCCTTTCGTTTTTTTAATAATCCCCCCAGCCCCCTTTACAAGGGGGAGGATCAAGAGTTTAAAAAGAAGTTGCCGGAGAATGGGGCAAGCGCCACCTGCCGGGTGATGGTGTTGGCGGTTGGGTTGACGACTACCAGGCCATTGGTGAACTGGCGTTGGTAGGTACCGTCTCCGTTTATCGTAAAAGCTCCGACCGGATCGCCCAGGTTCATGCCCCATTCATCGAGATAGACGAAGGTTCCCGCTGAGCCGTTTTCTGTGAGATACGGAAACAGGTTCCCGTTTTGAACCAGGGAAATACCGCCGAGAAAATACAGGCTTTTCTTTACTGACCAGGTATCGACGTAGGCCTCGATCACTATTTTTTTATTGAGCAATAACGCCTGGCTCAAATCCCTCATTACAGTTTCTTGAAAAAAATGTTGTTTGAGCGTATCGGTGGAATAAAAATCGGACCCGATGCTATAGGCTTCCACCGCGCCACCTTCGACCATTTCCAGCATGCCCTTATTCAGGAAAGACGTGGTGGCGGTTGAGCCTTTTGAAATGCCATTAAAATAAACCACTTTACCGATGGCCGCCATTGCGTCCTGAATTTTAGCCAGGAACTCATAGGAGCCATACTTCCAGCCATTGGCAGTGTAGCCTTTCGGGAAGGTTGGGCCAGCGGCCAGCGCCCATGCCGGTATATCTTCTGTCATCGTGTCGAGAAACACTCCATCAAACCCGACAATGGGCACGTACTTCGCCATTTGCGCGGCGAAATAATCCTGCCAGGCGGCATTACGCACGTCCATTAAAGGAAGTGCCTGACCCAAAGCCAGGCCTGGGTATGTGGGACCGCCGTAGGTGATGGGTTGATCCTGCGGGTCGTGCAACCCGTATTTTGCGACCAGAGCATCTTGAAGTTCCTGAGTGCTGGCGTTCCACAAATCATCGCCGGTAGCGAAGTAGGGGGAAACGAACCACAGCACGATGCAGTTGGGGTTTGCTGTTTTGAGGCCGGAAATAATCGTTGGATCAGGATCGCTGGCCAGGACCAGGTTGCAGCGCTCACCAACAAAGGTGATATTTGACGGTGTGTTTTCTGCGGCGTTTAAAATAGAACCCATGAGGTTGAACGGCCCTGCCAATTGCTGGCCAGAAAGGTTCGCCGGTAATGTGGATGTGGGTTGATAGATCACGTAGTGCCTCCTTCGCGATTTTTTTCAAGATTTATTTTAATCACCACAAGTCCTCTGAGTAGAGAGGTCGGTTGATCTCTTCAATTTGGTCCGCTTCCATAGCCAGGGTGGCGGCTCTACGCCTGCCCACGAATCCTTCCTTATCGTCAATAAAGCCTTGCGGCCCCTGGTTGTGATTGGCGCGTGGAAACTTATGCAGAATTTCGTGATGCCTTGCGGGCTTTGGCATCGAAACCACTTCCCCGTCAATGATGACTGCCACGTGTGTGATCATTGAGCGCCTCCCTCCGGGAATTGGAAATATTCTTTGCCGTCTAGCAGGTGACCTGCCTTTTTTTTGCCGACAAAATCCACCGCGCCATCCTTTTCATTGAGCAAGTGCGACCGGTAGCGTGGCACTGCCCCGTGTTTTGTGATCTTCCAGTAATCATCACGCCCCTTATTCCAATCATCTTGAGGAGCCCACTCTCCCCACTGCTTGAAGAAAAAAGGAACGTTTGCTTTGGCGCATTGATCGCGCACATCCCGAAACCATTGCGGGTGTGATGGCCGGGCTTTAGGGCCGGACTCTCCCCCGGCGATGATCCAGTCTAAGGAAGAAGCCCCCTCCGCCCCCTTCGGAGAAGGGGGGACTAAAAACTTTTCAAAATTTACGGGGCCGAGTGCTGGTTCGTAAGAGATGATCCGTTTGGCGGCGGGTGTTTCTAAAAGAACGGGAATGCGTTCGTCTGCTGTTTTTTGGTCCTCAACCGAAACACCGAGCCATAGATTTTTTCTCAACGTCAAATCACTACCTGGTCGGAAATCATAAAAATTTGCAAAGAATTCCTGCGTACGTTCAGGCCTTTTGGTGAGAACGATGAAAGTGTGTCGCGGATTGCCGTCGACCACATTTAAAACCTTCTTTATGAAATTATCCGGCACTGCATCATGAAAGAGATCAGACATTGAGTTGACAAAAATCCGCTCGGGACTTTTCCACTTGAAAGGCTGTTGCAATAGCTGCTCGTGGCATTCAACGTCTGTGAAATTTCTGCCGTGGTACAGGGTTTTCTTGTTTCCGGCCAGGCGCGGCCATTGCCTTTCTGCGTAACAGTACTTGCATCCATCAGAAACCTTTGTGCAGCCGGTGACCGGGTTCCAGACTTTGGTGGCCCACTCTATTTTGGTGTTGCTCACGATGCCCTCTTGTATTCTCTTTGTTCATTGGCTCCTGGCCGATTGGTGAAAAGGAAATGAGGGATCCAACCTTTATCTGTTCTGAAACCCCATTCCCGAAGTTTGGGCCCGGTGAAAAACAGGGTCCATACGGATTGCTGATCTACTTTTGTTAAGTAGTGAAGTTGTGACGCGGAGCGGTAGTAGAATTTCCCCTGTTGGCACAGGCGGCCACCATCCGGAAAGGTTTCAGCCAGGCGGCCTTTGAGGTAATAGGAAATTGAGGGCCACGGGTGATCGTGCAGTACTGGTTCATCTGAATGCACGAATTTATGCAGGAAGATATTGAGGAATCGGTTGCGAGGAATTACCCACCAGCGCTTCATGTATACCTTCCCCTCAATTTCTACGATCAAATCCGGCCTGCGGCCTGACACTAACTTTTCAAACCATTTCATTGAGTTCCTCTCTTTCGTCTTCTTTTACATCCATTAATTCTTCAATCAATTCCCAGGCTTCGCTGTCATCCTTAACCGGGAAAAAATGTTCTGCTCGGGAATGCATCACCACACGAACCTGGGTGTATGGTGGTTTTGTCTGATCACAAATAAAAGCAGATTCAATTCGGCTTGCATCAATTACTGCATTGCCTAATTTGGCCAGTTTCATATTAATTTTTTCCCAACGTTTGATTGATAGAATCGATTGATTTTTGAACGCGCTCATCAAAATCTTTCGGCCACGTACCGTAGAGCCGTCTGTAGGTCGCCATGCGGTTCAGTAATTTTTTTATTTCCCCATCCTCTGTTAAAAAATAACAAGTGGAGCAAAATGGAATGTAGGGGTTTAAGACCGGATATTCACAATCCGGGTTGAGGCATTTGTCTTGATTCATGGTTTCTCTTATTCAAATGCCGTGAGGCGGAGTGTTGGTTTGGTTTGCACGGTTCCCTGGGGGAGTTGGTATTCCCCGCCTCACGGCGTTAGTTGGATTGTGGTTTTGCGCAACGTGGGAGAAAGAATTCCTCAAGCTCTCCCGTTTCCTTATTTAGCTTCATGTCAATCATGATGATGTCGTGTGCAAAACTAAAATCATTGAACCCGTGAAGCTTCCTAAAATCGAGAGGGCATACTGCATGAACTGCCCTTAAATTCATTCCGATGTGGGTGGTTATTTCTTCAGGGTTTATTTTATTTTCGAAAAGTGGTTCTGCCCTCTTTAAAATTTTTTCCATTAAAACAGTTTCTTCTTTTGTTAATTCAGCAAATTCAATTTGATTCATTGGTATCTCCTTATCGATTCGATTGCTGTTTTGATCTTCCCGACCTGGTCGCGTTCGATAAAACGGAGCCCGTCGAGATTGAATTTGTTCTTTAAAAATCTGCGTAACGCCTCTCCTGTTTTGATTTGTATTCCAGGGTGCTTCATCCATATCGCCTCGATCATTCTCAGTTGTTTGGCGGTGGCCATGCCTGGTCGGCCATCGAGATTGGAGAAGCGGTTTTTTAAACCGCTGGAGGAAGAAGCCCCCCCCGCCCCCTTCGGAGAAGGGGGAGCCGAACCAACCCAACCCAGACTTTCGAATGCCTGGATCACTTTTGAGGCTTCGGCATCCGTCAAATCTTTTGCAGAGGTTTTCTCGGTTTCGCCAAAGAGCAACTCGCGGTATTCGGTGTCATCGAGATTCAATTCCTTTTTGGCTATATGGATTTTGGCCAGCATGGCTTGGGATGGCATTACGGCAGCTCCTCTGGTTTTCTGATGAACACATACCAATCGCATTTGGTGCATTTGTGCTGATCCTGGATTTCGAAGGGCTCTACCTCAACCTCGGCACCGCATTCCGGGCAGGGCGGTGCTTTAAATTCTTCTCTACCCTGGTTGAATTTTTCCAGCCGGTCGGCCAGGGTTTCCACTTCCAAAACTGCGGGTAGTTCCCCGCCTGCCGCCAGAAACTGGATGTTGGGATGCTCGACACGTTCATCGATAAAGATTCGATGGCACCACCCGGTGTAATACACATAAGCTGGATACCCGCCGAGATCGAGCGTTGCAATTTTGGTGAGCTGGGTCATTTCAGGAGTCCCCCTTTTCGGGTCATTTCAATCACTTCGACCAAAATGGAGGGTTCAATTTCAAAAACATTGAAATCAAGCCGCCACATATCGAGTTCCTGCTCCCGCCAATCATCGAAGGCCTGTTGCTGGTTTTCAAATTTGGCGAAGGGGGAGCACGGTGGAATCAAGAAAGGGTAGCGATCATAAAACTCGAAACCTTCATTGACGTAGTCTTCATCTGCTAATTCTGAGGTATTCACCCGGTAGCAATCTTTCACCTGGACGATTCCAAACTTTTTGCCATTGGCGAAGTACCCTTTGGTGAGACCGGCCACCAAACTGCCTTTGATGAACTTTTTAGCGTGGCTGTCTTTCCAATCCCGGAGGGTGCAGGTTTTGGCATCCATCACAACCGCATGCCACGTGTATCCGAAAGAAATATTAAGCATATGGTGTGCCTCCTTTTGGATCGGCCAGGATGCGGAGTGTTCGGGCTGGACCGTCCAGTTTTTTCATAGCGTCTTCCATTTGCTCTTTAAAATTTGCGTTGAGCAATTTCCGCATCAAATCGTTGGGTGCCTTGATGGTCATTTCCATATCTGTGAGTTTGGCAAGTTCCAGCGGCAGAAAGTATTTTGAGACGGATTCTGCGGGGATTTCATCGGCGCATTTTTCAATCCAAAGCTGAAAGAAATCATAATCGTCCGGCGTTGGCAGATCAGACTCCTCTTGCTCCGGCTGATTGGAATAATCCCCCTGGCTTCGCTTTCCCCCTTTACAAGGGGGATTTTGATCTACTTCATCGGCCATGCTGTAGGCTACTTTCTTTAAGTAGTTATGATTCGTGAGTGGTCGTTTGATTTTGGAATCGTTCAGGACCATGCTGTCCATCGCCTTTGCCCAGGTGGCCGGGGTGATGCCGATCTCGGGCTCACCGGGTATTTTGATTGTTTTGGAATCGATCATTTCTAAAAGTTCTTTAAGCACCTTTCCGGCCTTCTTCCACGTGAGCACTGTTTTTGCCGGGCGGAATAACGTGAGGTAATGCACTGCGCTATGAGGCGTGGGCTTTGGAAATTCGGAGAACAATTTCAGGCATCCCTGCACATCCTGATTTCCCCAGGTCTCAAAAGAGGCGGTGGTGCCGCAGGTTGGGCAACGGAGGATCATTTGCGAAGATCCTCCACTTTACAGCCTTTATGATTGGCAACAGCCTGAGCGGCAGCATATTGCGTGGTGAAAGCCCCCAAGTTGATTGTTTTATGAACGGTTCTAAGCGCTCCGTTTTTTTTAATTTCTTCTTTCCTGTGGCCTTGCGCTCTCCAGGGTTTCCCTATGGTTGTAGGGTTGAAATGCACGTACTTGAATTGGCGCGGTTCGGTTTGAACTGGCTTTGTTCTTTTTTTTGTTTTTTTGTTGCCCTTAATCCTGTAATTAAGTTCGGCGGCGGCCTGCGGCGATAGCATGCACTTGAACATTTGATCTGGAGTGATCACCGTTTTTAATTTCAAATCACCGTTTTTATTTGGGCGGTAAACCCGGACTTCCATTCCCATCAGGACACCTCCAGCGGCAGTTCCATCTGGTATTCGGCCAGGAGTTCTGCCAGGTCTATCTTTTTGATGGCGGCTTCGCGTTTCAGGATGGACACGCCGTGACTGTGCAGGTTGTGGATATAGGTTTCAATTTCGGATTCACAGGATGGCAGGTAATACCCGCCTGAGCGGTAATCAGAAATTATGATCGTTCCCCAATCGACAATGAGCGCGGCCACGATTTCGCGTATCTTCCTGTCGCTGATGTTGAGCGCTTCTGCCAGGGCTTCGCGGCTGATGGCATTGGATTTACCTCGGGCGGTCTGAAGCATGTCCCACACCGCGCCTTCGTTGAAATTCATCTGTTCAATCTGTTTTGGATTCATCGTCTTTCCTCAACGGGTATTCAGTCATGTTCTTCTGGATTAGAATTTCATCCAGTTCATAGATGAATAACGCCTTGCACCCTGGACAATGGAGCCCGAGCTCCAGCTCTTTGTTGTTGGGCTGAAAATGAACGCGCAGCGGGGTGACCTCTGAGCATTTTGGGCAAGGGATCATTGTTTTCTCGCCTCCAGGCGTTCCCGGATTTCTTTTTCTGCGGTGGTGGTCACTCTGAATTTTTCTTCCTGAACCACTTTCAAGCCAGCCTCCTTCAGTTGGGAATCGTATAAAGGCATACCACCGGGCTTTTTCTCCCAAACCTTTCGACTATCCAGTATTGCGTCTTTGTTAATCTCTTGAACCGTGCGGATATAAGGCTTGCTCCAGGGGAGTGCGATCAACCGAGCTAACGCGACTTCAAAATTTTTCGCGATACTTCGGATGGTTTTTACTGCCGGTTGACCGGCGTGAAAAGAGAGTGTGCCGTACCGGAGTTTCAGGCTTTTGGCATCCCACTTTGCACGGCTGGCCCCGGCATAGGTTTCAAGCGCGGCCTCCAGTTCTTTTTGCTCTTTTATGAGTGCCGGTTCATCGCCTTCTGCCCTTCTGGCATCCCATTTATCCTTCACCTTCTGGATATCGCGCGCTTCCATTTGCGACCAATACTCCCGTTTCAGGCCAATTTGATGCAGGCGCTTCACCGCCTCTTCTGCCTGGGCGATGTCTTTGATAATGACGGGTTTCTTTTTTGATTTGCTCATAATGGAAAATTCCTTTGCGAATATTCTGAAACGATGATGTGTGGTGATCCGCCATGAACAAGATCGAGGCGGGGTGCTTTGGCATCGATCACTTTGGGTTTCTTTTTGAATCCGAATTTCTTCATGAGCCGCCGCCACCAGGGGAGTGGATGTTTGTTTTTGCATTGGCATTGCATTTTCATTTAACGCCTTCTTTCTTTTTGGGTTTCTCGGAAAGGACCGGACGCTGCGGCCCGAGGTCTTTAATAAGCTGCCAGTTGGTGCCGTGCCTGCCACGGTCCACTTTCACTATGATTTTGTGATGCGCGAGTACTTTTAAATAGTCGTCAACTGTGTGCGGGTTGACGCTGGAAATCTCACTTAAGCTCTTGCGATTAAAAACCGGCTTTAAAATTCGAATGGCATGCCAGATTTTGTCGCGGTTTTTGTTGGGCCTTTGAAGAGTTTTTAATAAGCCTTTCAGCTTCTGGCGCGAGCCGATCACATAGAACTCTTTTTCCGCTCGATTATCGAACCTGGCCAGACCGGCATTCATGACTTCCTTCAACACCCGCTTGCAATATTTTTCGGTGAAGCCGGTTTTCTCTGCCAGTTCAGCCAGGGTGATCCTGGGCGTTTTCTTGTCGATCAAAACCTGGATTACCTGGTTGAACTTCATGATCGAACCCTTTTCTTTTCAAAAGAGGACTTAAGGTGCTCCTGTGTTATTTCTTTCAATCGGTTTTGTTTGGCGAGGCGTTCGGCCAGGTCAAACAGGTCCATCGTGAGGCGGAGCTTGCCTCCGCTCTTTTCGTGGATGTAATGAATGGCACTATCATCCAAAGTTGCTGTGCAGATTTTGGAGGCAATGGTTTTGATTTCTTTTGGTTCGAAAAGCTGGAACACAACCTCGGCGCGAATGCGGTCATACAGGTGCGGGAAGCGCTGGAGCTTTTTACCGATGTGCTCCATACCGGTGATGATGATGGGTGCGTTCGATTCATCATTCAGATCGCGCACGATTTCGATCATGCCTTTGTTGGCTACGAGGTAATCGACTTCATCCAGGATGAGGAGCCTGGGTTTTTCCAGCAGGTGCTCTTTAGCCTGGGTGAACAGCTTGCCGGTGAACCCGCGTGGTTCCTCGCCGAGCTCAGCAACGATTGAGTGGAGCAGGTTGCGTGGGGTGTCCACATATCGGCAGCGGACGTAGGCCGCGCCGGAGTCGACTGCATGCCGTTGACAGGCAAAGGTTTTGCCGGTACCGGGCTTGCCAGAAACCAGCATCATTCCCTTGCGCCCAGCGGTTCCTTTTTTCAGGATTTCTAAACCCTTGTAAAAATCCTGAACGTTTTTGGTGTTGACCATTTCCTGATTCATAAAGTAGACTCCTGGTTACGTTCTTTTTTATGTTTGCTTTTTTTGGAATTGCCGCGCTGGAGGCCGTCTACCTCTGGCGCGGTTTTTTTATTGCTGATAAATTTCTTCATTCCCGTTAATGCCGTCTTCCTTTCTGTCTATCCACACGGTCCATTCACCATCCTGATTTTCATCCTGCCCATAAAAGAGCGGGTGCTGGCGTGGTTGTGATGTTCGATCCAGACCTGTCAGTGTGAAGCGGTCCGGGGTGCCGTCCTGATTTTCGTCATACAAATTTTCGATCAGACCGTTGCCGTGGTTCAGGGTTCCGCATTGGGTATTGGCTTTAACTGGTGTGAGCTCGGCGGCTTTTGCGTCCAGAAAGGTGACGACTAATAATCCGACAGAAAAGAGCAGATAGATGAGGGCGGCGTATAACCAGTACCCCGGATCGGTGAGACGTTTTTTTAGATTAAACATTGGTGTCTCCCTCATTGCCCGAAGGGGCGACCTGTGATAAATTTGGGCCTTCTTTAATTCCACCGCAGAGGCAGCATGTCCCTTGAAAAATACGCACACGATTGCGCAATCTTAGCCACAGAGATGTGGCGGCTTTTAACAGCCGATGAATACGCGGATGTGCCTGACGCGCTTTCCACGTTCGGTGTAAATGAATGGTATCGATGGCGACGTGAGCATCATAAAGAGGTTTCTGTTTTTGCCTCCGCAACCCCGTCGCGCCAGAAGAAGATGCTTTTAAAACATGATCGCGAGAAAAGGCTACTCCTCGTTTTTGCTTCGGTTCAGATGGGTATTGAAACGGCGGAACTGCTCTACGCCGTTTTAGAGAAATGCCAAGAGGGCCTTTCTTACAGAAACATGATTCGAGCGGCTGCCGAGGCCCGGCGAGAAATCGAAAATCGGGAAAGCTCCTTCTGGCCCCTCGAAGGACACCCAACGTTCCGTGATCTGAAAAAACCCTCCCAATAAAATTAAACATTGGCTCCTCCTTTGGCGCGTTCCGGCTGGCCCTGCAGGATGGTTTTGCCCATCTCGGTTTTTTTGTACTCTTCAAAAAATTCGCGATCATCGGCATTCATTTCCTCCCGTTCCAGAAGCCAACAGAAATGCTCGACTTCGGTTTCAAACAATGGCCTTACGTTTTCCGGTTCCGGCTCTGGCGCCGGTTCTGGCAGAAGATCGATTTCATCACTGGTGATCTGCGGAATTTGCGCGGCTATCTTTTCGCCCTCGATTTGTTTCTCGAATTTTTCAACCGCATTGACTGTTGACGGCGCAATCTCGATGATGTTGTTCCACGGCATATCGTTTGCGGTGCGACCGGTAAGATCGTGCGCTTTTTTAATCAGGTCCTGCGTTTGCTTTTTGATGGACTTGATCTGCTTGGTTTTGTGCTTCAACTCTGCAACATCTTTTGCAGTGCCCAGATGCGCGGCCATCGGGTGCATGGCCTTTTGTCGCTCGGCAATGCCCAGGTATTCCCCCTCTTCATCCCATACATATATTTTTGAAATGTCATTGAAGTCATAACGAACGGTAACTTTGCAACGCAGTCCGAATAAGGCTTCGTTCCAGTAGTCCCCGTTCAACATTCGGATTCCGTTGCGGCCTAAATTTTTTACCTGGGCATCCATCATCAAGAAGTGGAGTTGATTGAGATCAACACCATTCCCCCGGCCTGCTTCAAACACTTCTGCCTTGGTTGCGTTTTTTATTGTGGGATGTGGACGATTGGCCTCAAAACTCCACCAGCTTTGCAATGCCCGGTTCACCTGGCTGATCTCCAGCGGCGCTCGTTTATTAAGCTTCTTCATGAGATGCTCATTTCTCATGAGGGAGGCTGGTTTATCCTTGATGGATGATCCGCAAAATGTTGGGATATAGCGTTCAAACTTTTCGAAGTCTCTGAAAAAACGCTCCACTACTTTTGCACGTGCGTTGTAGGGTTGGGCAAATACGCATTTGATCCCGAGGCGTTGATAGAGGCCGCCGAGACCAGACTGATGAAAATCCGGACAGACTTCATCTGTAAAAAATTTGGAGCGGAAGGCTTTTCCGTTGTCTATGTAAACGACCTTCGGGATTTTTCCGAGCCCGATGATTGAGTTGCGGAGTGCTGCGGAGATTACCTGGGTATTTTCCGTAACCGAAAACGCCCAACCGGCCATTGACCGTGAACGCCAGTCGTAAAAGAGGATTAACAGCGGCCTCACCTGCTTGCCGGTGAACGGGTGCGTCACAAAAAAATTACAGTAATGACCATCACCAACCAGGACGTCTCCCACTTCCAGTTTGGAATCATCCCTCACAATGTAGGGGAGCACTTTATCGATGAATGCTTTTTCACCTTCGCGGAGATGTACCCACATATCGAATGCATATTGTTTGTAACGGTTCACCGCACGACGCATGGTCGCCGGTGATGATGGCGATTCGATTCCCTTAGAAAGAAGGATTGCTTTTGTGGTGCGGATTGCTTCTGATACAGGGACTCTGTTTTCGTGTTCCAGTTGGAGAAAAAGTTCTTTTTCTTCTTCCGGGGTGAGGAGTGATTTCTTTTTTAAATGCTGGCCGTGTTTAGGAGCGAGGGCGCGGTAATCATTCCCGGCATCTTTTAAAATTTTCATCCATGCGAAAATTGTTTTAAGGGAGACCTCGCCCAGCTCTTCTTTTAATTGGGGCCAGGCACCCGCTTTGTACATGGCTATGAACTGCGGATCGGCTTCTTTTTTCTTAACGCCCTTTGGCTTGGCTCGATCCCGGTGTTCGTGGAATTGATGGAGTAGGTCGAAACGGGCACGGGCCTTTTTTTCTGCCCATTCAGGGAGGAGCGCCTCGCCTGCGGCGGCGTGGAGGAGTTCGAGCTGGCTTGGCTCTTTTGTTGCCGCCACCGCAGGGAGGCTCTCGCCTGGCGCGTCCGGATCGTCGCATCCGGAGGATTGGGCTTTCTTGATCTGCAACTGGACGGAAATGGGGAGGTCTGTGAGTTTGTAGTAGCGAGTTCTCCCTCCATTTCCATCACGCAATTCGTAAGGCCATGAGCCCTCGATTGATCGAGCGAGGAGCGTTCTTTTTGCAATGCCCAACAAAGAAGAAAGCTGCACCGCAGTTAGATAAGCGTTCATCTTGTTACTCCCAGATGTTTTTTTGGAACGCCAATCGACTCTATAAAATCAAGAATTTCTTTAGAGTTTCTTTTTCCATAAATTACCTGGTGAACCGCTGACCTGGTCTTGCCTGTGGCGCGGCCAACATCCGCCATGCTGTAGCCGCGTTTTTTGAGGTGAAACCAAACTTGCAGACCGTCCCGTTTTTCTTTGATGTATTTTTTTTGGGGATTCATTTTTGTTGGAGTTGAAGTTCAAGAATTCTTTTTCTGTGCCGAAGTTCTTTTGATTTTTGCTCTACCTGGGCGAGCTTTAACAGGGTGATGTCATCCCCCGTTATCAGTTGGCCCCCTATGGCCTGTGCCAGCACTTCAATTGGAGCGACGCTTTTAGTTGCCTCGCAAAAGATGGGAATCAACTTTATGGAGACCAGGTTTGTGGCGGAGGGAGCAATCCATTTTTCGATAATGTCGACCGTAATGCCTTTTGAGTTTCCCTCCTTGCTTGGGACTCCGTATTTTTCTGCGAGCTCATTCATAAGGTCTGCAACCTGATCCCGGCTAAGGCCGGAAGTTTTTATCGCCACCCGCATCGCTTCTTTTAGACCGTCGATAGGGTTAAGGTTTTTTTGATTGAAGAGATCAAATTGTTCTGCCATCGTTCCCGCTTTTTTCCTGATTCCCCTGTCGGAACTCGCTTCAAAAGTAGATATTGAAGGGGGTGGGGGGTCGGGTTAAAATGCTTATCAAGTCAAGCAACGAATAAAAAGATAGCCTAAAGCATATTTATTGTCAATTAAAAACAGCCTCACACCAAAAAAAATATGAAAACGCAAAAAATATTCCGTAAATATATAAAAATAAAGGCTTTAGTCTTTATATAAAAGGTGTGAGGTTTTTTAATAAAAAGGCCTCACACCTCCTTTGAAAAGGTGTGAGGGCAACAAAGGCCATAAAATGACGTTTAAAGAGTGTTGGTTGAGGGTCACTTCTGCAACGCCTATTGCAAAATATAACCAACTGGCTGAGGCCTTGGGCATTCATCCGTCAAGTGTGCATGGTGCAAAAAAGCGTGATATGTTTCCTGCCAAGTGGGCGTTTGTTATTGGCGAAAAATACGGTATCAGTCCAGAGTGGATAATCACCGGGAAAGACCCTCAGAACGCAATTGAAGAGGGTGTAGAAAATTACAAACTTGGAGAATCATCTGAATTTATCAGGGTCCCACGGTATGACGTTAGCGTTTCCGCTGGGCATGGCAGCGTGATCCATTCGGAGCAAATCGTTGACTATCTCTCTTTTAAAAGGGATTGGGTTGCGAGCCGGGAATTGAATCCAAAAAGCCTTGTACTTGTGAAAGTTGATGGCGATTCAATGACTCCCACCCTTTTGGATGGTGATTTGATTTTGGTTAACCGAGGTGTTCAAGAATATAGATCAGACGGTTTGTACGTATTGAATTTTGATGGTAACTTACAGGTTAAAAGAATCCAGAAAATGCCGACAGGAGACCTTATCATTCAGGGAGACAACCCAGCGTACAAGGCTTTCACGGCGGTTGGAGACCAGGTAGAGCTGCTCACTATAATTGGACGGGTTGTCTGGTTTGCACGAGATATTTAGAGGAGAAAACGATATGAGATTGTTACTTGGTATTTTGATTTTTGTTTTATTGCCAGGCGTGGCCTGGGCTGATTTCTTTAAATACACAGATGACCAGGGCAAAACGCATTATGTGGATTCTGCCGCCAAGGTGCCTTTGAAATACCGGCAGAGCGTGAAGCACAAGGTAACACCGGACAGGCCGCAGAAAGCCACACCCTCCAAGGCTGAGGTGGTTGGAATAATCGATGATATGATCGCGGAGAACAAACGGAAGCAGGCCGAATCACAAAAGAAAATCAGACGTCTTGAAAGTGAAATTGATCAAATAGACCGTGACCGCCGAGCTCTTGAAGAATCGGTCCGAAACAAGCGGCGGTAGCAATATTTAGAGGAGAAAACGATATGAGGTTTTTTCTTTTTATTTTGATTTTTGTTTTGATGCCAGGCGTGGCCTGGGCCGATTTTTTTAAATACAAAGACGACCAGGGCAAGACGCATTATGTGGATTCTGCCGCCAAGGTTCCCTTGAAATACCGGCAGAGCGTGAAGCATAGGCGGACATACCAGAGGCCGAGACCTGAGAAGAGCGCTTTGGATTTGGTTGATGAAAAAATCAACAACCTTATTGCGGAAAATGAAAAGGAACTGAATAAGGCGGCCAAGAAACGCCAGGAGAAACGAGCCGAAATTGAAGCCGCAGCTAAAGCCAGGTTAAAGGTCGGCACACATCATAATATGAGGATTGATGAATATTGCGAAGAAGAATATGGAACGACAAATCACGTCTGGCAGTGTCGCAAAAAGCTGGAGTCTGCTGAGAATGATCTGTACAGCCATAACATCAGAAACAGCTCTGAGCTTGAATATTGCAAGAGTTTCTGGGGCCTTCCACGCTGGATAAAAATTAAGGGGTGCTACCATAGGCAGATCCGAAACAAGGATAAGTACAAGCGTATATCGTCCAGAGCAAACTCTACAGTCATCTCAGAATGCGATCGCCTGTACCATAAGGGCGATTGGGAGGGGAAGAATTATTGCCTTGCAAATCTAAGATAATCCCTACTTTTTGCCCACTAAAAAAATCTTGATATAACTGCAAAAACACCCTGTTTTTTGCCGATTTTGTTTTTCAATTAAAACGAGATAAAACTTTTTTTCCTGCCCTCTAAGTCCCTATATTTCCCGGACTTTCCCGCTTTTTCCCGCTTTTTCTATAAATCTAATAATAACTGCAAGCCTATAAAGAACTAACCAATTCGTAGCGCGCATCGTAGCGCAAATAAAAAGGACCTACCGCCGGAGCGATAAGTCCTTTTAATTCAAGTGGGCCGTCACGGGATCGAACCGTGGACCTACTGATTAAGAGTCAGTTGCTCTACCAGTTGAGCTAACGGCCCCAATTGCGCTGATCGGGCTTAATCTATCACGCTCTTATTAAGGGGTCAATGGATCGCTTTCCTACCAACAAACTCTCCCGCAAACCGCCCCGCCACCGAGAAAAAACCAGGGTAAACCCTTTACTTTAAATCACTTAATCAATTTTTGATTTTTTTGTTTTTTTGTATTAAGTTTTAATGTAAACCTGCCGTAAAGAAATTTGGTGAATTGTTTCCAGATATATTTTTTATGGAACAATTATTTAACCAAGGTGAATGTGATGGATTCAGAACAATTAAATAGTATCAGCCGGGTCGAATCTCCCCAGCCTTCCAAGTCTGTTTCGAAAGCCAAGGGTGAGGGGTTGGCCAAACCTGCGGCTCAGCCGGAAGGTGGCGCTGTTTCTCCAGATCAGGATACGGTTTCGTTATCCAGGGAAGCCAGACAGGCATTGGATGGGGCAAATCCTCCATCTTCTGAAACTCCGCAGGGGCAGCAACGGAGCTTTGACGTAACAGATAATAACGAGGTCATCCTGAAGATCACTGATCAGGAAACCAACAAGGTGGTCAAACAGATTCCGGCGGAAGAGGAAGTCCGGTTAAGGCAAGCGGTTCAGGAGAGTGTGGAATCTCTCAACGAAAATATTTAAGAAGGATACCAAAACCGCTTCGCTTTTTTGAACAGGAGAAACCTGACGGGTCTCAGGGTGGAGGTCTGTATTTTTCCCGGGACTGGTCGGCGGAAAGTAGAACCCTCTCATGGATATTTCATCAGTAAATATAAATTTCAATGCGGTCAACCGGACGGCGTTCACCAGTTCGTCAGATGAACCTGATAATGCGGAGCAGACGACTGCGCGTACCAAACAGGGGCAAAACGGTGTGTCCCCCGAAGCTCAACTCAGCCAGGTCCCTCCCGCCAACGATGCGGAAGCTCTTGCCAAAGAAGAGGGCCGGACCCAACTTCAGAATCACAATCCTTCCCAACACCACATCAATCTACGCGTCTAGCACTCTGCGGTGGGCCTGCCGTATAAACTCTTTTGGGCCAGCATATTAGTTTGGGGCAGATCTAAAAGATCTTACCTTATTGTCTGGAATCAGGATTGAGGAAACAATTTTCAGGCGCCTCTGTCGTTAGCGATAGGCACTCATGAATCGGTCGCGGATTTCTTCCGGGGTATGGGTCACGCGCCCGCGCTGGGAATCGAAGCTGGGTGCCACCTTGACGAGCAAAAAGGAAGGACCTTCCTGCGACATCACTTTTTCCATCTCAACTTTTAAATCATCTGCATTGTCGACGCGCTGGCTGTAGGGGTAACCGTTTGCGGCAGCTACTTTTTCCAATGCGATTTCATTTGATAGCGAACGTTGCTTGCCGGTCGATTCGTACACCTCGTTGTCGATGCAAAGGTGTACCAGGTTTTTCGGTTTGGCGGCGGCGATCATTGCAAGGGTTCCCATGGACATCAATACGTTGCCATCGCCATCCACGATGACGGTACGGCGTTCGGGTTGAGCCAGGGCCGCACCCAAGCCGATGGAAGAAGCCAGCCCCATGGAACCGATCATATAAAAATTTTCTTCCCGGTCCTGCACATTAAAAAACTCACGGCTGATGTAACCATTGGCCAGAACAACGGGTTCATCTTTCAAAAATGTAGCAATGATTTCGAGTGCTTCCGTGCCTGTCATTTATTTTTTCCTGTTAAAAAAATGTAGATGAAAAAGAGCTGCGCTTACTTCGAATCTTAATGGTGGCCTTCGTTGTAGAGACCTTTTTTGACCAAGAGGGTGAAGGGGATTTTTTTATTCCGGATGGTGTCCAGCGCAAGCGAAAAGGCGGCTTCGGCTCCCTGTTCATCTCCAGGTTCTACAACGGCGTGCGGAATACCGGAAGTTTCGAGCAGTGGTTCATTGATGTCCCCCATGATGATATGCTCCGGAGCGTCCTTCCCGCCAAACCCACGCCAACTCATCACGACCAGCACCGGCAGGTTGTAAATCAGGTTGAGAGAAGTGAAGGCATTCAGGCTGTAACCCAGCCCGGAATTCTGCATAAGGAGAACCGGTCCACGCCCGGCCATGTAGGCTCCGGCACACAAACCCACGGCAGCATCTTCGCGCACCGCCGGGTAGTAGGAAACGTCGTCCCTGCTTTCAAGGTTCGAAATCAATCCGGAAAGAAGAGAGCAGGGAACACCGGCGAAAAAATCAAATTTTTCCGCAACCAGCCGGTCGGCAAAACTTTGTGATGTCAGCATTTTTGTAAGACGTCTTGGATAGTGTGGGTGAGAGGGTTACCAGGATTGGATTTGTCGTTCTCCGCCAAATTCCATCTGAAGTTTATGGATCAGTTTGATGTACTCAACGATGCCTTCGCGACCATTAAATTCAACTCCCAGATCGCGCGCAGCCTGGTTGGACATCGGCACACCTTCTTCTCCAGGAACCCCTTCGACTTCACCGAATGAATCGACGATTTCGCAGATCAGTTTGCCAAGGTCCAGGTTGTGGATGTGACCGTCAACGAGGTGGATGGTCTGGCCTGCCACCTCCTTGTTGCCGATGACTTTGTCGAGACATTGCACCACTGCATCGAGCCCGACATATTTGGTACTGCCCTTGAGGTCGACGTTGTAGTTGGTGGCAAGATAATCAACGGTGTTGAACCATTCAGATTTATTGATCTCGGGCCGGACACCATAAATGGTCACAGGGCGGAGGATCACCATTTCGAAAGCTCGCGCACGGTTGTAAAAATGGCAGAACGATTCAATTGAGGATTTAATAGAGCCATATAGAGACCCGGGCCATACCGGATGATTTTCATCCAGTGGGTTGTTTTCGTTTACCGTAGGCAACACCTTGCCAAACACTGAACAGGCGCTCATGAAGATAACCTGTTTTACCCGTGCCTTTTTGGCTGCTTCCAAAAGATCAATGCTGCCATTCACATTGGTGGTGATGAGTTCATCGGCAGATTGTACAGGCCCGGGAAAGTGTGCCAGATGCACCAGCACTTCGGCTCCTTCCACAAGCTTGGCTAAAGATTCCTTATCTGATAAGTCGCCGATTACATAATCGACATCTTCATAAGGTTTCAAATGTTCCAGCACACAGCCATCGCGGATAAGAGCTCGCACAAATGGCTTGTCCTCTCCGGCGTTTTCGCCATGCAAAACTTTTATCAGGTGGGACCCGACCATTCCCGTGATCCCGGTCATTGCGATATTCATTAACCTGCCTCCAGATTTCTATTGTCTCGGGCACAAGAGCCCGGATTCATCTTGCCAAATATCACAGGCCGGGTACGGCTTCGGATTCGAAAGCCAGTGAAATACCTTAATTTAAGCCTGCTGTGCAGGCCATTATGGCGTTTGGCGAGTCCTCAAGTCAAGACCCACTTGCCTGGTTCTCCCAAGGAGAGTATTCTTTATTCTTCGTATATATCGGGTTGTTTTGATTACCCATATTATCCGGCCCTCATTATTTGCTAAACTCGGCTAATAGTCAGATATTGCCCCTGTTCCTCTATTTCGGCTTTCGCTTTGAAAATTTATTTCATTGTCGTCATTTAGAGATTCGAGACAATTTTCTTTGCCCGAAAAATTTTAAATTCAATTACTCAGTTTCAAATGATGCATTTTCAATCAAAAAACAAGCTGGGAGCAACTGGCTTGATAATGTGGATGCTATTGGCCGTACCTTCCCCGGCCTTTGCGGATCCCTTTTGCCGTGATGTACTGGATTCATTCAATTTTGAGCAAGGTTTATTTGCAGGACCGGATCCCGATGTTTTACCCAACCGGATTCACGAATACATTCAGACCCGGATCGAACATCAGGTTAACAAGGGGCAATTGACGAGGGATGATGCAAGCTACCTGCATGATTCAATAGCCAATGAACTGGGATTGTTTCAGGAAATTGCCAACACATGCAATCGCGAACCCGGATCGGGAATACGTCTGATCGACCGTTTGCTCGAACCTCATTTCAATGCATCTTCCCTCAATGAGCATCAGGTTGAATCCAGGAATCAGAAAGCCCATGAAACAATGGATGCGGTGTGGAAAGCCTGCCATATATTCTGGATGGAGCAGGACACGCCTTCCCCGTGTACTCTGGAAAACATAAAAGATGAAGATGGAAAGAAATTACTTTTGCCCGAAGGTCTTGAGGTAACGATAGAAGATGGATCGATGGCAGGCTTCCAGGCACGTGCATGGCATCATAAAGGAAACAGGGTATACGTGATGAACGCGCAGGGTGATATTTTTGAAGCTCCCATCCAGAAAATCAACAACCAGTGATGTTTTTGACTATTTTTTGAGGATTACTTCATGAGCCCGTTATTCTCCCGTCCGATAATGATTCTTCTCAGTCTTTGTATGCTGTCAGGGTGTTCCAGTCCTGAAGAAAAGTTTATCGATGCCGCCACACGCGAAGGCAGCGTGACAGACCCCAAAGTTCTTTCCTGTGCAGCGGATAATCTTCAAAAAGAAATGAGCGAGGAACGATTTTCTAAATTAGTGGAAGAACTGACTTTGATTGCTGATAAGAAAAAGGATAAGGGAGATGCCAGCATCAAACTGATGGGAGCCTACACTTTAGCAACGACCGCCTGTGCTGTAGGCAATCTTCTGAAACTTGATGATGGTAAGGAAAAGTGAAAAAACTTCAGGAGGTGGCTAAACCCTGACTGGGTTCTCAGGAGCCATAGTTTGCCTTATCAGTTTCCAGGTAGTCCCCACAACATATCCAACAGAAAAATGACAATCAGGATATTTTCAACCTGTTGTGGATTTTACTACAACAGGCAAACAAAGGCAGCGGGTTCATCACGTATATAATGAATCATCATCCGTTTTGTTACCCCACGTTCAGGCAACACGGAGCATTCCCAAAAAAAATTCGTTCGCGGAACCCAGGTTCCGTAAAACCGTCTTCAGGATAAAGCCAGACGTGATCGGCCCTTCAATGCAAACAGAACTCCAGACCATATCCCCATTATCGGGATACAGGAGAGATAGTCCAGACTCCTGGTTTGCTGGAATATTTTTTTAGGGATGGAAGTTATTTAAACCGGTTTTACCTTTGATGCCTGCGGTCCTTTTTGCCCCACCACTTCTTCATACTCCACATCCTGGTTCTCTTTTAGGGTTTTGAAGCCGTCCATCTGAATTTCCGAGAAATGGACAAACACATCTTTACCATCAGGTGAGATGATGAATCCATATCCTTTTCGATCATTGAACCACTTCACTTTTCCAACGGCCATAAGACACCCCCCGAAAAAAGAAAAATAAGTTGTATCCTACCATAAGCCGAAAGAGTTTGGACCTCCGAAACTCACATTTTTTCAAGCCTTTTTATTACAATGGTTTATAGAGTATTTTTTGCTTATTATCAGAGAGTGTGAAGTGCGCCGTGTAGGAATTTTTCCTACAAAGCAGAAATTGGAGGCAGGTGAGAAAAGCGAAAAACTACAGCGTTAATAAAAATCACAGAACATCAAAATCAATTTTTGCCGACTGTGTCAGTTGCACAGCCTGACATGCCAGAATATTTTTACGTTTTAAGTCCCGATCCGTGAGCGCATCGTGGTGTTCCATTTTGACCCGTCCTTCATCCAGTCGACCAGTGCATGTGGCGCACACACCGGATTCGCAAGAGTAGGGCGCAGGAATTCCAGCTCGCAGAGTGGCGTGCAACAAGGTCTCGCCTTTACGAATAGGGACCTCTGTTACCTTTCCATTCATTTTCACTTTTAAAGTTTCAGGAATCACCACCCCGCCACTCAAAGGTTCTCCAACTTCGACACCTGTAATTAGTTTGCCTGTGCCGGGCCTTTCCTCTTCCCCATAAAGCGAGACAAATTTTTCATAGTGAATCCTGCTGGATTTTACTTTGCGTTTTTTTAACTGTCTTAACACCTCATCCATCATGCCTTCAGGTCCACAAGTGTAATATTCGGCATTGTCCGGAAATTCCTGTTCCGTTTGTTCCAGTTTGTTCTCTATATAGTTTTCATCCATTCTTTGCAGCAGGTGTGTGAGGCGAAACCTGTCTCCCTCTTTTTCATTCAAATCATCCAGTTCTTTCTTATATATAATGGACGCTTCGTCGTGGTTGCCATAGACCAAAGTCACGCGACTTTCTGGTTCCGTTTCCAAGACCGATTTCAGCATGGAAAAGATCGGCACAATTCCACTTCCTGCTGCGAACATGACATGATGCCGGGCCGTTGCAACATCAGGACGGTGAACGAAGGTTCCGCGCGGAGGTTGGGCCCAAAGAGTGTCACCTTCCTTCAATTCCTTGACCAGATAGGTTGATACGTTGCCGTTGACGATCCATTTAACGGTAATCGACAACTCTTTATCGACAGCAGAGGCACTACTCAGAGAATAAGCCCTGCGCGCCAGGATTCCCTTGTTTAACACACGTAACGTTAAGAACTGTCCGGGCTGGTATTCAAAAACAGATTTCAACGACTCCGGGATCTCCAGAATAATCGTCCGGGCCCGTGCTGTTTCCTTAATGATTTGTTTAACTTTCAACGGGTGAAAAATATTCGCCGGATCTTCTTTTTCCTGCTGAAAGGAGCTATCTACATTCACGGAATGTGGTCCCATAGCCAGGTTTTTTGCAATGATCTGTTTCAGGAAGGAACGGTTCAGGAATTTTAAAACCCATCGACGAAGGCGGGTCGTTATGCCTCCTTTTTGACCGATGATCCAGCGACCCATCACTTTTTGCAGATTGAGGATGGTATTAATATCCTTCCGTCGCTGGGTAACATATTCCCGGAAATTCCGTGCGCTGAGATACCGTTCCTCCTGCTCTAATGCTTTCAGGATGAGAGGATGAACCAATACCGCATCTTCTATGGCGAGTTTGTTGCCCTGCCCCCCAATAGGAGATGCAATGTGGGCCGCGTCGCCAATCAAAAGTAAACCGTTGCGAACCCATTCCGTGGCTTCCCCAATTTTCACATCCAGTAGTGAACACTGGTCGAACCTTTTTAAATGGTCGGGTAAAACATTGCCAAGTTCGGGGTCGACCCGCTTGACTCTCTCCAAAAAAGCAGCAAGACCTTCCTGCTTCATGCGAGCGAACCCTCCTTTGGGTATGACCCACCCGACCTGGCTGGTTCCACGCTCTTTGGGAATGTTTATGAGAATGCCTTGATCGTCAAGGGTAAGGCCCAGTTCGTTTTGCCAGGGAATAGAGCGCGGCAGCTCGAACCAAACAAAATCGTAACTGGTCTGAGAAGGTTCGAGTTCGATACCCAGGTTCCTGCGGATGGCCGAAAATCTTCCGTCTGCGGCCACCACCAGTCTTGATTGCACCAGGCAGGGTTTTCCCTGCAGGAGGGTCATCACTCCTGCCACGGCGCCCTCTTCCATCATCACACTTTGTACCGGGCAATCGGCGATGAAACGAAAATTGGGATATCGGCCGGCCTCTTCGACAAGACGCTTCAGCAACGGAGGCTGGGGCGTAATGATCGCATAATTGAAAGGAGGAGGAAGGTCACGGATCGGCAGGGTGAACATGCGACCTTTCTGATCCCGTATCTCAAAGGCATTCACCTTTTCATAGTCCAGCTCTTCCAGCAGATGAGACAATCCCATCTGGTCAAGGATTCTCAGCACTGAAGGCTGGAAGGCGTTGCCACGGAACTCACGGTCAAACGTTTTGTGTTGTTCAAGTAACGTAACATTCACGCCACTTTTTGCCAGCAGCACAGATAAGAAACATCCCGCTGGCCCGGCACCCACAATTGTTACATCTGTTGTCAAAGTCTCCATATTAATCCCCAAATAAATGCAGCAGGATTGAACGTGTGTGAGGAAAGGTTCGATGCTCGAACAAATAAATGTCCTGCCAGGTCCCCAGTCCGAGCTTTCCATCAGTCAATGGAATCGATAGCTGGGTTTGAGTCAATGCCGATCGAATATGTGCTGGCATATCGTCCGGTCCTTCCGCTGAATGGAGATAAAGCGGATCTCCATCCGGAATGATCCGTTCGAAAAATGCATTGAGATCCGTCAGTACATCGGGGTCTGCGTTTTCCTGGATCATAAGCGATGCGGATGTGTGTTGGACGAAAACGGTCAATAGTCCTGTATTCAACCCCTGGTTTTGAGCCCAGTCCGTAATTTCCCGGTTGATGTTGTAAAGTCCTCGCCGTTCGGTGTGAGTTGTAAACCGATGGGTGAATTGTTTCATGCCGGTTGGCCTTTACAAAAAATAAACCCCTAATTACAATAAATTCAGGGTGCAATACTATTTAATGATTAGACAACCTGAACTGGCTTTAAAATAAAAAAGGTTCTGGCCGCTTGGAACTTAATCAGGTATTGTCCTGAAATGCCCGAATTTTTCAGATATGGCACAATATATCATGTCAGGTGGTTCTGGGTTTTTATTTCTGACAGATGAAGCATTCCAGCAAATCTTTTTTTAATTTTACATTCGGGCCCAGGCCTTATGAGTAAAGCCGATACTTCAAAAGCGAAGGCTCCAGGAAAAAACCCGCCGAGAAAAAAATCGGCCGCCGCCAAACCCAAAGCCGCTCCTCCCGCCAAAGAGAAAAAGCTCAGTAAAAAAACCATCAAGGCATTAATGATTGCCGGAATTGTATTTATTGCGGTGATTGCTGCGGGGACTTCCTATTACTTCAAGGCGGGTGGGCCCGAAGGGAACGAGGAGCCTGAAGTTGTTGAGGAAGTACAAAAGAACCCGCTTCCAGAATCGGTACAGCTTTTACTCGATCAAGGTCTTCTGAAAGATGCGTTGGACGCGTTGGGTCCGGCGGTGGATTCAGATCCGGAAAATATTGAACTCCTTCTGGCTTCAGCACGTTTGCATGTCAAGGGGGCGCGCTATCCTGCTGCTAAAAAGCTTGCGGAGCGTGCCCTTAAGATTGATGAGAACAGGGGACTGGCACACGCCGTAGTCGGACTTGCCCTTTTTCAGGATGCCCAATTTGAAGAGGCTTTGAAAAAATCATTGTACGCAATCAAACTTGATGACAAGGAAAGTCTGGGCTATCTCACGGTTGGGAAAATATATTTACGTCAGAATAGCCTGAAGGATGCGTTGGCCGTGCTCAAACAGGCGGCTCGCCTTGACCCCAAAAACCCTGTTATCTGGACGCAATTGTCGTCAGTTTACATTAAACAAAAAGAGTTCAAACGAGGATTGCTGGCAGGAAAAGCGGCGCTGGAAGCTGATCCGGATTATCCTGCGGCGCACTTTAATTTGTCCGTTGTTTATTTCAAGCAAAAAAACATATCCAAGGCCATTGAGCACGTCGAAAAAGCAGAAGCCCTGTACCGGGCAAATGCCAACGAACACTGGGTGGGAAAAACACGCCACCAGAAGAAGTTGTATCTGGAAAAATTTAAAATCAGAACTGAAGACATCGCCAAAAGCGATACAAAGGAAAAATAATGAGCGACTCACAAAACCCATTTGAGCAATACAAGCGACCCGAACCCTCCGAACCTGCGGAGGCGCATTTTCGAAACGCCTGGCAGTTTCGAAAGGATAAAAATTTCGAGAGTGCCGCACAGGAGTTTTCAAAATCCCTTGAATTCAATCCAGAAAAACCGGCGACACATTTTAACCTGGCATTGGTGCTGGATGAATTGAAAGAAGGGGATCGGGCCCTGGATCATGCGGCTAAAGCTTTAAAGCTATTCCAGGTGGAAAATGATGCGAGAAAAGTGTCGACCGCGACAAACCTGGTTAAAAAATTAAAAAGGAAATATGATAACCCCAAAGAATAAATAAAATGTTTTCCGTTACTGTTTTCGAGTAAGAAGGCTGCAAATCCAGAGGCCATGCGGATTCACCCACTCGCGATACTTTTCATATTGAAATCCATGATGATTCACAAACGATATTAAATCTTCTTCCTTAAACCAGAGGCTGTGTTGGGACAGGCCGGAGAGATTGTCTCCACCTTCTGCAAACACTTCGAATTCAAAATTCCCATTTTCCAGACCCACCTTTTGAAAACGTTGCGGTTTTTTGGAATGCTCTGAAGAAACGTGACCGGAAATAATAATCGTGTCGCATTTCTCCATGCAGGATTTCAGGAACCACCAGGGTTTCTCGGAATGGTAAAGCACGCCCGAGCAGAAAATCACATCCAACGCTTCTGGAACCAGGGACGGAAACAAATGCATGTCGCCAAAGCGCAAGGTGTAGTTGGACCAGTCCAGATAAGCTTTCAATAATGCCACCTTTGCGAAATTGTCTGGTCTGCCTTCAAGCCCGATGACGCGTTTTGGTTTCTGCGACATCAGCATCATAGAAAAATGGCCCTCGAAGGGTCCAAACTCCAGAACCGTTTTGCCTTCCACAGAAAATCCATCCGGAATATGCGGCCAGTGACTGGGCGCCTCGTTCATTTGTTTTGCCCATTCATCCAGAATATGAGAACCGTATTTGTAGTCCAGAGCAGTTTCCAAAGCCTGGAACAGACCCGGCAAATCCAGTAGATGCTCCAGGCAAAGCAACTGGCCCTTAAATACCGAGCTGATTCGGGTGAGTGTATCTTCCAGTTCAATTGAAGAGGCCGAGGATGCGACGACAACAACCGTTTTGGGGTCCACTTCACTCAAGCTTTCCAGGGGCCGGACTTCCAGACCTTGAAACTCTGCAGGATGAGGGCTTTTTTCATAAATACCGGCCAAGGGAATATCAGCATTTTGCAAAACGTTTAGAAGAAGGACAGCAGCCGATTGAGTACCGACTATTGCCACTGGCGCTCCAAATGCCTGACACCGGGCCTTTAGAACGGTTTCCATGGATTGACGGATTTCTTCTTCGGCTTCTGTGGATTTTGCTGTTTGCGGATTACCCATGCCAAGGCTCCTGTAAGCTTTTCTTGATTGAGTGGAAATTTTCTTTCCTTATATATACGGCATTTCCTGAAAAAACCTTTATTGCATGAGGGGTTGAAATAGCTCCTTTAAAAAGGAGACCTTTGCGTAAGTCAGAAAAAAACTAACTCAAGAAGAAAAATGCCTTTTTTGCTCTGCCCCCCTCCTTAATCAAGGAGGGGGTACGGGGGGGGGGTTGTAATCTATACCCCTCCCGCACCCTCCCCTAAACAGGGGAGGGAAAAGTCGTTTCCTTCTCCTTGTCTTCAAAGAACCTCACCTGGAATTTCAGGTTATGCAAAGGTCTCCCCTTCCCTTCGACAGGCTCAGGACGGGCTCTAAGCTAAGGATGACAAATTCGGCATCGAACTGTCATTCTGAAGCCCATAGGGCTGAAGAATCTCGCCTTTGCTTTTGATTTATCCTTTATGCAAAGATCTCCTGCAAAAGGCTTTATACTTATTTTATGCCAAGCCGAGTTCTCAACCTGATCTGCCGCCATTGCTCCGCCAGCGTTCTGCGATACAAAAAATCCGGTTCAGGAAAACTGATCCGCATTTACCTGGACCGTGTTGTAGAGCCTTTGGAATTGGCAAGATTAAAAAGTGCGGGAAGCAAAAACGAATTACCACCTCTCCATTGTAGCGGATGTGGCACCTCACTTGGAATGCCTATGGTTGAGAGCGGTCGCCTGGCTTATCGGGTTTTACCAGGCACTTTGGGAAAACAAAAGGACAAGTGATTAATATCTGGATGCCGGGGATAGTCTAAGAATTGTATTTGGGAGAAGTTTATGAACATCGTATTAAGCCTTGAAGTGCAACGCATCCGGCAGTCCACCGAGGTGAGCGCCGACCACGTAGAAAACCGGATCATCCTGGACGGACGTTTAAAATGTGTAAATCACAATGTCAGCCTGGGGGGAGTGCAACCCCTGTCTCAGGCAGGAGGAACAGTACGCCTGGCAGATTCCACGGATGATCCCGAACTGAAATACGATTCAGAAAATTGCGTTGGTCGAGCCCAGGTGCTCGAGGAATACGGCGACTGGCATATTTCCAATATTGTTGTGCTGCCCCATGAACAACACCGTGAAATCTGGGATCGCTTGAAACACGATAAAAGTTTGCGTGCGGTTAAATTGCTTTTGAGCAACGGCTCGGATTCCCAGTCTGAAGAAAAAATTCAACTCAATTCAAAAGACCAGTTTCAGGTCGAAGCCGTGGAGATTGAATTCTCCCACGAGATTTGAATGAGGCTAATCGAAGCATGACTTAAAAAATATTCAGCAACCTTCAATCTAATAGTCAAATAAAACTTTGACTCCTTTATACCACCGATGACTTGTTGCAGATTGATATCAGGCTTTGGCACCGAGAGGGCTGGTTAACCGCCCATCAGAACTTTCGAGTGACCTGGTCCAGAGGCGGGGAAGTGAGAAACAATATTGAGGTTCATGTGAAAGACAACCATGTCATCCTTAATTATAAACATCGGCAATCAGGTGACGAATGGAAGAAAGAAAGTTACCCGGTATATCTGGACTGGACGCATTGCAATTATGGAGGAAAACGACCGTGGTTCCTCTGTCCGGTTCAGGGGTGCAGGCGACGTGTAGCCATTTTATACAGTGCAGGAATATTTGCCTGCAGACAATGCAATCAAGTGCTTTATACCAGTCAGATGGAGAACGAAATGGATCGGGCAACCGGGCGGGCAGACAAGATTCGAGATCGGCTGGGATGGGAACCTGGAATATTGAACGGCAATGGATTAAAACCCAGGGGAATGCACTGGCGGACTTTTGAGCGTTTATCAGCAGAACACGATTTTTACGTGAACCAGTCCCTCCTGGGAGCCACATTGAAATTCAAGGTGCCGATGGATTATTTTGGGTGATTGATGCGTATCCGTCAAAGGACGACATTAACTAAAGCGAAAACCAGTACCCTTAACAGACAGCACCAGCCTGTTTAGAAAAAACAACTTCCAGTAGAATGATTTGCTAGCAACATGAGGCCCACCCATTCTTTAACACGGATCTTGATAATGGGTAAAACTTTACCCAAAAATTTTATTTTAATTCTTTTTTCTCAATAATTTTCCTAAGGTTGACCCTATACCTATAGTTAATAAACTAAGCATTAAATACATTTGAAAAACAACCTTTACCCCTTCCAAACCAATCAAGTCAATAATTATGCCTAGTTCCCCTAATATAAAATGCACAGTAGGACCTGAAAAACTAATTATTGGTATAAAAGATAAGCCTAATAAGATGTTTCCACCTTTAGATTTAAAAACGGCCAGGAAAGAAGCCAAAGCAGGTAATATCCACACTAAAATTAGAACAAAATCTCTATTCAATCCAAATCGGTTGAATTGGTATCCATTAAAAATAGCGGCTAGGTTACCCATTATCAAAAAAAAAATAATTAACATAAAACCCAACCACCATGATGATTCCAAAATTTTCATTTCAATTTCCTAAACTTGAGTCATATATTGGAAATGGACTATAACCAGGCTCACCTGGTTGGGGGCCAGGATTAATAGGCCAGTTGGGCCATTCATTTATTCCAATTGAGGTGCCACATTCTTTCATGGCTTCCTCCGCACAGTGACAGCAATTGAACCTAGTAAAGCTATAATTTGGTCCTTGGCAATTTTCCATGGCCCTTTTAATACAATCATCCTTTTCGGGCTCCTTTGGTGCCGTGCAAGTCAACCCATCCTGGTTGGGGTCTGGATCCGAACCAACCCCTGTAGGATCATAGCTTAATGTGGACCCGTCCTGAAATCTTACAAAACAATGTCTTGCATAGGGAAAGGGTATCATTAGATCTCTGTGGCACATTTGAAAAAGACCTAATGGGTCAGTAGAATTAATTGGGTCATTTAGGACATGATACCGTCTGAAAACCCCGGATAGTGCAGTCCTGGCGTGGAGTGATCGGGAGTTTTGGGTGTGCCGGGGCACATGATTTCAGCCTCGGCCTGTCCTGTTCTCCCTGAGTCCCTCGGTTTCACCTCCTTTGCTTCGTTTGCTTCTTATATTAATAAGCTGACTCCAGTTTTATATTATAGGGATCACGTCGGTGCGGGATCGGACTGGACTTTCAGTTTCTCCATCTCCAACTTGATCCATCGTTTGATATTCACCGCAACCGCCGTGAAGTAACATTGAAGCTTCATCTTGTTTAGTCCCCGATACCTGGCCCGCGTCAGCCCGTGATACCGCTTCATCTCGGACAGTTTTCCCTCGATCGCCTGCCGGAGTTTCATGTCTTCCTTGAACTGATCAGTCTTGTTATAAACTTCCGCGTCTCTCAGTTCCTGGTGCGCAGGACCGATCCCCACCACACGCCGTTTCTCTTTTGCTTTTGTGCATTTTGACAGGTGCTCGCATGGGCCGCACTTTGTCAGGGGAAAGTGAAACATCCGTACGTCCTTCTGGTAATCGTGAAAACTCTGCTTGATCGTCACACCGGCAGGACACGTCAGCGTGTTCTTCTTCGCGTCATAATCGAACATCGACTTCGGATACACGGCTCGCGTGATGTTGTTCATGATCCGCAGGGGCGCGACCAGTTCCGTGCCGTGTTCCTTGAGCGCTTTTCTATATCCTCCGTCGCTGTATGCCGTGTCGCCGATCAGTTTCTCCGGCTTGAGACGGTGCGGCTTTTGTTCTTCTATTGACTGCACCGTCACCGATCCGTCGCGCTTGTTTCCCGGTGTTGCCTGCACACTGGTGATGAAGCGGCTGTTGACGGTCTCGGTGATATTGGCCTTGTAACCGTGGAACTTCTTCGTCTTCGACTTCGCGCCGAAGCGTGCATCGGGATCGACCGGTGACACCAGCAAGTCGGCGGGCTTCTCCTTGCGCACTTTCTCTTTAGGCTGGTTGTTCTCATCTTCGGTGATGTGTTCCCTCAATATACGTTTCAGCATTTCGACGGATTTCGAAAGGTTCTTGTCACCTTTAACGGACTCGGCCTTGCGAAGCACTGTCCGGGCATCAGTCACCACCTCCACCAGTTTCTTCTCCTTGGCCGCAAAATCCAGACGACCATCCACTTCATGGTCCACCTTGCGGTGATCGTACTCCTCCACCGTGATCTTTTTGCCAAGTGATTGGTATAGTTTCGGATGTTTCTTCTTCAGCGGGATCAGCACGTTCCGCACCCCCTTCTTCACCAGCACCGTCATGGTGGGAAGCGCGATATCCGCGATCACGTGCGTCGCATCGATGCGCTGGATTTCATTCCGGCCGATCAATCCCTCCTTGACCAGTTTATCGAGGAGTTTGTCGAAGACTTCCTTCTCCTTCTCATGTTCTAAAAGGCGTTTTCTGAAGTCGCCGAGAGAAGAGTGATCGAACGGGCGTTCGTCCAGCCGTAACCCTAATGCAAACTTGATCTCGATATCGAACGCACAGGCACGCTCCATCTCGCGGTCCGAAAGATTCCGGTGAAACTGGAGGATGGTGGCCTTTGCCAGCAAGGCCGGGGAGATCGGCGGACGACCGTTGTCCAGACAATACATCGAAGCGAACATCTTATCCTTGATGAGCGGATTGATCTTCTCTTTGAACCGCCGGTAGAAACTGTCTTCAGGAATAATCCGGTCACACACATACTCCGGATCAAAAAAACTGCCCTGACCGGAATGCGGGGAAGAGGCAGAAGGCTTCAACATAAAACCTCCAGGGAAAGAGGGGGAAGGGAACTTCTAAAACGACTTTTAAAACTTAGGTTGCAAAGCTATTCTATCGCGTCTCGAAAAAAAAGATATAGGCCACCCATAATAAAAGCCCCTCCAATAATCACCATAATAGTCTGAGCTAATAAGAAGTTACGATAATTAGTCTTTTTATTAAAAGCCTCTTTCCCCCAAATATTTAAGTGGTGAGACAAGACGGCAGAAGAAATTCTCTTCCTCTTGAATAATCCAATCAGACCCAAAAGAATAAATATTATGCTATTTATTGTTTCCATTAATCAAAATCAATAATTTTAATAGTTTGAGTTGCTCCAATCGATACACCGAATCCCAAGCCCACTCCAGCTCCAGCTCCAAGATTTAATTTCCCTTTATCATCAACAGTCACCGATCCTTGAGCACCAACGGGAACGCCTCTAACAGGAAAACCACCTCTTGCAATTATACCCAAACCAATTCCTTCACAAGGATCACCTGTATTAATGGTTGCTGACACTCCTTTTCCGATTCCTAATCCAAACCCATAAGTAAAAAATATCCCTTTGGGCCCTATTTGAATTGAAACAGTTCCCCCAGGACCTGTAGTACCAGTAGCAGACCCTGATGCACCAACATCTATGTACCATAAACCATTTAAATCGATAAAGTTTACGGGGTCTTGGGGCGTGTACCCATACAGGTTTGTCTCAACCAGGGGTTTTCCGACACTATCGACATAACCAAATAAATTAGAACCGTCACCATCAAATCTGATCGGATCCTTACTGGTCCAACGGACTGTTTCTGGATCATAATCCCGAGCCCCAAAGCGGACAAACTTGGTGTCCTTATCGTACAAACCTCCTGCAAAGCCAAAGGGGATAAGATCCCGATCAACAGGTAATAATAATTCATTACCCCATTCATCATAATCCAATTCAAGAAGCGTTGCGCCTGTATTGGTATTTATTATAAAACGAGGTGACCCTAAATGGTCAACGATTATTCGATACATCCCTGCGTTTGCCAATCCCGTCGGAATCACCATGATGTCCGGTACATTGGACCGACTAGCGTAGATAAACCGTTTCGTTATATTCCCTGAGCCGTCGAGTTCCGCAACGGGGTTGAGTTGGTCTTTATACAACCACTGTCGCTCAAGCGTGCCTCCTACTTTCTTCCCGATCCTGCGGTTGAGCCCGTCTATGAGGTACTCGATATCGTCCGACGTGCCCGGACCAAAGTCCACACCGCGCAAATTTCCCAGCACATCGTAGTCGTAAGTGGTGACATTGCTTCCCTCGGTCTTGGTCAATAATTCGCCGTTGTCTGTATACGTGTAAGGGCGGATTCATATAATAAGTGCAATTCCTTTGGTAAAAAAAGAGGTAGGATTGATTTGCAGAAAAATCTTACTCTTACCCAAAGGAATCGCACCAATGAGACATTACCAGCAGTTAAACAAAGAAGAAAGATTTTATATATGGAACGCCTTGCGTTCGGGGCAAACTCAAAAAATGGACCCTGGCCTGCGTCCTCATACTACGTTCACAGATGACGAGGGTATTACTTTATTCATTTAAACACCGGGGCAGGCCTTCCAAATATTAAAGGGTGACGTGGTTGAACCAACGTACAATAAAAGACTACCTGGGAATTAATTCCTACAAAATGGGTTCCGTTAACCATTATAATGTTAAGAAAGCCCTCCCGGAGGACCGGAATTAAAACGTCTCGTTGATTCGATAGAGTCAACCTCTATGCAATAAGCGGTTTAACCCCTTTACTTTCTTTTTATGAAACAGGGTCCCTTTATGAAACCTATTGTCGATATAGCCGAGAAACTTGGTTTGAGCGCTGAGGACCTGGTCTTCTATGGGGCTGACAAGGCCAAGATCCGGTTTGAGGTTCTGGAAAAATTTCCCCCTCGTGGAAAATTGATCCTGGTGTCCGCCATGACGCCCACACCGGCAGGGGAAGGTAAAACCACCACCACCATCGGATTAGGCCAGGGATTGGCACAGCGCGGGCAATCTGTTTGCCTGGCTTTACGGGAACCTTCTCTGGGACCTTCACTTGGTATGAAAGGGGGTGCCACCGGGGGCGGTAAAAGCCAGGTTCATCCCGTTGAAGACATTAACCTTCATTTTACGGGCGATTTTCACGCCATCACCGCTGCGCACAATCTACTGGCTGCATTATTGGATAACCGGATTTATCATCAGGGTTTGAGTAATATCGATCCCCGCCGAATTCTCTGGAAACGGGTTATGGATATGAATGACCGGGCCCTGAGAAATATCATCGTTGGTTTGGGCGGCGTTCTACAGGGAGTTCCCAGGGAAACCGGATTTGATATTACCGCAGCATCGGAAATCATGTCGATTCTCTGTCTCTCTGAAAACTTTGACGATTTAAAAAATCGTCTTGAAAAAATCCTGGTTGCTTTTACCTATGATGGCGAGCCGGTTACCGCTAAAGAGTTAAACGCCTCCGGTGCCATGACGGCACTCCTCAAGGACGCCTTGATGCCCAATCTGGTGCAAACAACAGAGGGGGTTCCTGCTCTGATACATGGCGGCCCTTTTGCCAATATCGCGCATGGTTGTAATTCTGTGTTGGCCACCAAAATGGCCCTCTCACTTTCCGATTGGGCGATTACCGAGGCGGGATTTGGATTCGATCTCGGGGCGGAAAAGTTTTTTGATATCAAATGCCAGAGTGCAGGCCTGGATACAGCCGCAGTGGTCCTTGTCGCCACCTGCCGGGCTCTGAAGATGCACGGTGGGGTTTCAAAAGAAAACATTGAAGCAACTGACCCGGAAGCAGTCCAAAGGGGTCTGCCCAATCTGGACCGCCATGTGGAAAATATCAAGCTTTTCGGTGAACCTCCTATTGTATGTTTGAACTTTTTTGAAGGAGATGATGAACAGGAAATTGAAACCGTGCGGCGGCACTGTGAAGAAAACCTTAAGGTCCCCTTTGCCGTCAGTAGAATATTTACTGAAGGGGGTCCAGGCGGCCTGGACCTTGCGGACCTGGTAATGGAGCATGCGGAAAGAACGCAAAGTCCTTTCTGTCCACTGTATCAATGGGAAGATGGAGTACAGGAAAAAATTCTAAAAGTTGCTAGCAAAATGTACGGTGCACGCAATATTGAATACACAAAAAAGGCTCAGCGTGACCTCAAATCCATCACACATTTGGGTTTTCAAAACCTGCCTGTTTGCATTGCGAAAACACCAGCTTCCTTGTCTGATGACCCCAAACGTCTGGGGCGTCCAGAAAACTTTACGGTCACGGTTCGGGAGATTCTAATCGCCGCGGGAGCAGGGTTTTTGATTCCCCTCACCGGAGAAATCATGAGAATGCCGGGCCTGCCCAAAAAGCCACAGGCCGAGCTGTTCGATCTGGAAGAAGGCAGGATCGTCGGCATGAGGTAGCTACCGCCCTGCCCCATGATTTAGTTTGTTTTTATAAGGGGGCATACCTTTTAGCAATGGTTCGGATTCCAAGTCTGAAGAAAAAATTCAACTCAATTCAAAAGACCAGTTTCAGGTAGAAGCGGTAGAGGTTGAATTCTCATTTGAACTTTGAATGAAGCCAATGGAAGGGTGGCCAGCAAAAAGGAAACTTTGGACTAACCTTTTAACCAATAGTCAAAAAAGGGTTTGGCCTTATTACATTTTTAGATCCCCTAACATCCCCAAGGCCAACTTTCTGCAGATTGGATGATCCTAAACATTCATGCACTATGTGCACAATTATGCCATATAGAAGGGGTTTTGTTAAGTATCCTTAGTTGTCTTAAAAAGGAGTTTGTGCGATAAATATTGCGTGACTACAAAAAGGGTAGTTGATCAATCCAAAATGCCAAAAATCAACCACATAATATTATCTTGGGCACGCGAAACAGCCGAACTTTCTCTTGAAGAAGCCGCAAATAAACTAGGCATTAGAGATGGGAAGAAAATGAGAGCCCAGGAAAAGCTTCTTGCTTATGAGGATGGAACTGCGGAGCCATCAAGGAGCATGTTGCTTAAATTTTCAAAAATATATCGCCGACCTCTTTTAACTTTTTATCTCAACAATCCACCTAGTATTGGTGACCGTGGTGAAGACTTTCGAAGTTTGCCGGATGATTTTGAGAGTGAAGAAAATGTTTATGTGGATGTTCTCATACGCGACATCAAAGCCAGCCAAAGCGTAATACGAGAAACATTAATAGATGAAGACGAAAATATTAGATTGGATTTTGTTGGCAAAAATACAACTGAACAGGGAATACAGCGAGTTACTAATGATCTTCAAGTAGTTTTAAATCTTGATATGGGTGAGTTTCGAGCGCAATCCAATCATGGTAATGCATTTAAACTTTTACGTCATGCGGCAGAAAAAATTGGTGTAATTGTTTTGCTTAAGGGAAATCTGGGTTCTCACCATACCAATATCAGTGTTAAAGCGTTCCGGGGATTTGCGCTTTCTGATGATATAGCACCTTTTGTCGTTATTAATGATAGAGACGCAGAATCCGCTTGGGCTTTCACGCTCCTTCATGAGCTAACCCATATTCTCCTTGGGCAAACAGGGGTTAGTGGTGCATTTGCAAAAAAACAAATAGAAAAATTCTGTAATGAGGTGGCTAGTGAATTTTTGTTACCAAAAGATGTATTCAAGAATTTTCAAGTATCTGCTTCAAATTTTGAAGGGCTTGAGGAGCAAATCAGCCAATACGCGTTTTCTCAAAAAATTAGTAGCACTCATATTTCTTACCGTCTTTTTAGAAGAGGGGATATAGATAAAAAAACATGGGAGCAGTTGCGGGACTCTTATCATAAAAAATGGGTGAGCCAACGTGATAAGAAGAAGGCTAAAAATCGAGAGCAAAAAGGTGGGCCCGACTACTACGTAGTACGAAGGCATAAGCTGGGTGCACTCGTTGGTTTAGTTCAACGGTTGAATTATTCTGGTGCTTTAAGCACTACAAAAGCAGGATTTTTATTAGATGTGAGACCGCTCAAGGTCCATCGCCTCTTTGAAGCAAGTAATAATTTAACCTAAGAGGACATGGATTGTTATATCTCTTAGACGCAAACACACTGATAGACGCTAAGCGGGATTACTACCCAATAGGAAGTGTTCCCGAATTTTGGGAGTGGCTTGTCTTTAATGGTCAACAGGATAATATAAAAATTCCAATGGAGGTTTACGAAGAGTTTTCGGACACAAAAGATAAAGATGGAAAGAAAGACGAGCTTGCAATCTGGGCTGAGATACCAGATGTTCGGGAAGCACTGTTTTTTAGAGAAGAAGCAGAGCAAGATTTGGTAGCTCGTATTACCTATGGTGGCTATGTAGCCAATCCAACAGATGATGAAATTAGTAAAATTGGTCGCGATCCATTTCTATTATCTTATGCCCTGAAAGATTTAGAAAATCGTTGTATTGTTACCACCGAGGTATCAAAGCCTAAAAAACAGGGTGCGAACCGAAAAGTGCCAGATGTTTGTAAGCATTTTGGAATCCAATGCATCAATAATTTTCAAATGTTTAGAAAATTGAATTTCAACACCAATTGGCGAAATTTCCAGAACCTCTAATTTTGATTTCGGCTGCTAAGGCAGCGGACATTCTGTTTTTTAGTAAGACCGTTTCAAACCCTCCAAAGCAACTAGTAGAAGTGGTATTGAGAAGGCAAAGTTTTTCACTCTGCGCAACACATCGAACGCCGGTGACTTATGGTGAGGCCCTTGTTCTTAAAAATTCAATATGCGACTTTTGCGTATACAAGATTTGTAAAACTAGACCTGGAGGAAATTCGCCCGGATCTTCTTATTGTCTTGTGTAAAACTGCAATGAGATTTACACCAAGGGGCAACAAGTCTCCAAATTAAAAGGAGTTTTAATAAAAGGGTCAAGTCGCTTATTGACCAAAGGATTGATGGCGCAGTTTTTAAAATCAGGCTCTCATTCTTGCTAAGAACCCGACGACAAAGGTAAAGGCGATACAGAGGAAAGCGAAAGCATCGCCAACGGTGGAATAAAAAGAAGGGTGTCCTGCGCGGGGAGCAATGGCATCGACGACCACTTCCTCTTTAAACAATCCGGTGGCCTGGTGAATGGATCCATCAGCGTGAATCACACCTGTGATTCCGGTATTGGCTGCGCGGACGATGGGCACGCGGTTTTCTACAGCCCGCAGGGAAGCAATGGCGATGTGCTGGTAGGATGCGGCACTTCTGCCAAACCAGGCATCGTTGGTGATGTTCACTAAAAACTGCGCGCCTTCCTTAACGGGTCGCCTGACCAGATCCGGAAAGATGATTTCGTAACAGATGTTCACGCCAAACTTTTTTCCTTTCACATCAAACACGTCATAGGAATCACCCAGGCTGAAGTCGCCGATGGTCACCACCATTTTTTCGACGAAGAACAGAATCTTGCGAAAGGGGACGAACTCCCCAAAGGGAACGAGGTGAATTTTGTCGTAGCGTCCCGCGACCGCTCCCTCTTCATTGAAGTAAAGCGCGCTGTTGAAATAGGAATAAGTCGGGCGCTCACCTTGAGTCGGTATTTTGTTTTCGGTAACGAAGGGACTCCCGATGAGTGCGGGGATTCCGGTTTTAGCCAGTTCACTTTGCAACAGGGTTGTCCGGGGAGCGTCGGCACCAAAGTAAAACGGCGTCGCCGCTTCCGGCCAGACAATTAAATCGGGTGAGGCCTGCCCCGCCTGTTCTGTGAGTTTGAAGTATCGTTGCAACACTTCATCTTTGTGGGCCGGATCCCATTTCATTTGTTGCTCGATGTTGCCCTGGATGAGTGCCACTTTGATTTTCTCAGAGGCATTGGGTGAAAGTTGCTGCTGTTTCAATGCATAGTTCCCGAAGCTCCAGCAACCCACAAATAACCCGAGAGTGATTCCGGCGATCGGCCAGCGTAGTTTCTTAAAACCGGGATGCTGGCTGATACCCGGATGGATCATGTAAAACAATCCGGCGTTGACCAGCATGATGAGTGCCGTCACTCCATACACGCCGGTGAACTCGGCGATCTGGATGAGGGGCAATTTGGAATATTGTGAATAGCCGAGGCCAAGCCAGGAAAAGGCAAACACACCGTAAGTTGAACGAAAATATTCCAGGCTGGTCCACAGTACGGGTGTGATTAAAAAAAAGAACAAGGGGTTTTCGCGGGACAGGAGTCTGGCCAGTAAGCAAAACAGGGCGATGAACAGGCTGAGGTAGGCCACCATTATCATGAGAATGACCCAACTGACGGCCAGGGGTAAATGACCGTAATTGACCATGGTGTTGATGACCCAGCTGAGGCCGGTGGCGTAGAAGACCAGACCAGCAAAAAACCCGCAAAAAGCCGCTTTTCTCATTGAAATAGAATGGATTGCGAAAAAAAGCGGAATAAGCGCAAACAGGGCCAGCGGGGCCAGGTCGAATTTAGGAAAGGACAGGGCCAGAAGAAGGCCGCTCAGGCCGGAGAGGGCCAGGCGTTTCAGAGTATCGAATTGGAGTTGTGACTTCACAGCCTTTAAGTTATAGTAGATAAACGATTTGGGCAAATCAAACAATGGTTTTTGGTGTGTTACTGTCCAAAATCCGACTGATATTTATTCTCAATTATCAGTTTTGAAAAACCAGTTGATAGGTGGTATGCCACCTGTTTGTAGGAATAGTCCGGCGGGAAAAACTCATGACCTCTCAAAGTCGACTCATTGATCACTTCAAAAAGGTTTGCATCTGTAGAAGCATTACAGGTGGAACCATCATGAAGGCAATGCGTGAGGGAGCACTCTCTTTTGAAGCTCTTCGACGCCAAATTCGAGTAGGCACCGGCCAATGCGGTGCCAAACGCTGCCGTGAGAAAATTGAGGCCAAGGTCAAAGATTATAAGGCTGAGTTAAAAACAGAAGCCACCAGCATAGAACCGCCCCCCCCTTCTGCCTGATAACAAACGCGTCCGTATTATAGAGTTAAACCCCTTCAGACTTCCAGCAATTCTCTTGGGAAGTTGCAATGTTTGGGTAGCGAAATTTATCTTTTGATGTTGTATATTATATATAGAGGTAAGTAGTCTCTTCTCCACTCCAAATTAATTTGGGGGCGACCAGGGTTCGACGGGAGTATTGAGACGGAGGTTGCATGTACGGGATGCCGTTGGCCCGTTAAAAAACGGCACTATTCCATAATCGCCAATGATTATGAAATCGCAGTAGCTGCTTAACTAAACCTTAAGCTAGTTACCGTCTTCTCCATCTTTGTTCGCGGGGTGGAAGCGGACGTCAGCACAGCGAACTGGCCTCATAATTTCTGTTTCCGGATTATGGGGTGAGATTCAGGAAACTGGCCGGCATGGAATCCTGTCCGTGGGAGTTAGTGCCGGTGAGATCTAGATCGCGGACTAAACATGTAGACGCCTTCAGTTGACGACTTTCGGACGGGGGTTCGATTCCCCCCGCCTCCACCAATTTAGCATCCGATAAAATCCAGAGAAGTCCGGAACCCCATGGAAACATGGGGTTTTTCTTTTTTTTGCGTCCGATGAAGGATAAGGTTTTTCTATGAAAACCGGGACCATGAGAAGGTACTGACGACGTTCTACAGTTATGGAGAGGTGAGTTTTCGGCGGCAAGGGGAAATAATTGGCGGTCTGGCAAACCCACAGCACCCTGCTCCCAAAGATGTTGAACAATTGGCCCAGGCCTTGTCCAAGAAAATGAAACGGTCAAAATCTTGACCTTATGAAAATTAAAATTTTAAGCCTGTAGAAGCCAAAACCTGGGAAGCAAGAGTTAATTAACCCTCGGTGCGGGTCCTTCTGTGCAATCCCATTCTGCGGACAGCCAGCACGCGAAATTTAGCTGGATTATTGCCTTTTTTTAAAGAGGTTACTTAGTAAGGAAATGCCGTTCTCAACCCTGCAAACCCAAGGTAGGCCAAGGCTCCGCAATAGGTGTAGTAGAGGTAGCGTGGGTTAATGAAACTGCAGGTGATGGCAAGAACGATTACCAGACACGATGTTATCATCGGGTCGCCATTTATCGTATAAGGTGCGGTAGTAACCATTCATTTTTACACCTCTGGAGGAGAATTGCCGCATTGAAATTTCTACATCCAAAAGCCGGGTCAGATTTGCTTATCCACCTTCATTTAATTCGCGCCAGGTTCTTGCTCCAAACTTTCTTAGAACGAAAAGGTGTTTCGGTTCTTTTAAATTATATTTTTCAGCCATTCGCTGAAAATAACCAATCAAAGAGTCCACATCCTTTGTGTCATCCTCTGTGGGTTCCTCAGGCAATTTCATTCTGTAGTCACCCATTTGATATGGATATTCAAAAAGCGCCCAGTCTAAAAGGGTATCCTCCACCGTCTCCAAAAACCCGGCATAAGCATTCGGCTTGGCTCCATATTCACACAACAATTCGATCATTTCAGCATCCATCCTAAGCATTGCCATAGTAAGGGAGCCTTGCTGAACCTCATCCAAAAGGTTGGGATCGCCTCCCTGGTCCAACAATAATTTTACAACTTGGTGTCTCCACGGCTCTTCATCTATCATAAGGTTTTCAGCAGTTTCTGAAAATAAAGTTTCCCCATATTGGTTAGTTTCATTGAGATCAATCCCTTGAGACAATAGTTTTTTGACTTGGGCCATATCGCCTTCATAGCAGGCTTTTTTGAAATTTTTTTTATTGTCATTCATTGCTATCCACATTTTTAAGTTTGGTTTTATGAATCTTACTGGCCCCTCGTACAAGGCAAAATGTTATGAAAGGGAACCATTATTGAGGCAGAAAAATACTCTGAAAAATTAGCATCAAAGATGGTAGCTCAACCCCAAGCTCAATTCATTTTCAGGTCAACGCTTTGGGAATCGCAAAGGAAAGTGATTTCTGGTCCGGCAAAAAAACCCATTCCCAATGGTTTTCCGGCGAGTAGAAATTGAAAATAAGTTCAAATTTACTCAATTGATCTTGAATGAGGTTTTTGGTCCTCATCTTTTTCCCTGAATCGGACGGCACCCGCCGAGAGAAGCAGTGCGACCCATCCGCAACCGGCAAGAGAAAAAGCCATCCAGAAAAAAAACCAGGGCCAAAAACAATCACAGGTCATTTTTATCTCCGGATTGATTCTGGCTCGTTACCCGGTCCGGGCTATTGACTTTTTGGACACGATCATCCTTCCCGTAAATAATCGTCAATTCATATTTCTCACCCTGCACGGCTTCGATGGGAGTGCCTACCACTTCCCATAAGCCCAGCGTCAGCACATCCATTAAACCGTGCCCGATGGCCCGCCCCGAGCTGGGTTCATTACCTATCTCGTATTGATAGACATCCATGCGGTTTCCCTCATTGAGGGTGACCGCCTTAACAGGAGAACCAAGAGTCAGTTCCACCTCTCCCCGTGTAGAACCCACTCGAACCATGCCTAGATTGGGATCTTTCTTCCCGCTCATTGCCATGCCCACGGAACAACCGCTAATTGCAAGAGGAGTCAATAAAGCTATTCCGATAAAACTGATCATAAAAAATGACTGCTTTTTATCCATGGTTCCTCCTTTTCACAAAACTGATCTGGTAATTACAGGAACTGCAAATAGTTGGAGCTTCGCTGCCAGCCAGAAAAGTAATGTTTTCTATTTATTTTTAGCTTGATTAATTATGATTAAACTGTAAAATTATAAAACTGTCAACCAAAAAACATAAAAATTTATGAATTTTTCACATAAGCTGAAAAAGGCTAGAAAACTTAAGGGCTTGAACCAGAGAGAATTGGCACTTGCTTTGGTTCGTGAAGGTCGCAAAGCCTCACCTCAGCAAATCAGCAACTGGGAAAAGGGGACTTATTCCCCAAGCGGGAAGAATCTGCAGGCTTTGTGCAAGGTGCTTGGCGTAGGTATGGAATGCTTTCAGGACGATTCCGCTGATTCCGCTGGCAATGTTCTTGGGTTCGATCAGGGGGAAGGAGTTCCCGGGCAATTCTCCATGGTTGAGAAAAAGAAGGGGGCGATCAGTGCAGGTACCGGATTGATTGCGTCAAACGAAATGGATTTTCAACTGGCATTCAGAAATGACTGGTTGGAAAAGTTTGGCGGGGTGAGGCAACTGTTTGTCATGCGTGTGGAAGGTGACAGCATGGAGCCGACTCTTGTGGAAAATGACATTGTCCTGATTAATAAAAATGAAATTACGGTTGGGCCAGGCGGCGGAATTTTTGCAATCAAATGGGGGGAGTTGCTTCTTGTAAAACGACTTCAGTTGAATCCCTCGTCAGGTAAAATCTCTATTATCAGTGACAATTCAAAATACAGAGCCACTACAGAATCACAGGATGCTTTTAAAATAGAAGGCCGGGTCATCTGGTTCGGCAGAGAAACCCGATGATTCATCGCCATGAGTTTTTTTCATTGATCCGCTAAGTTAGCCGCTACTTTCCCATCTTTAAAACGAGATTCTAATGTCAAATTTACGACAGTTTTGGAGCGGTGTAAAAGGGGTAGGATTCTTTGACCATTACCCGATTTCTTCTCCGCCAGATGAACAAAAACATTTGCATTATGCGGGCCAGGGGCCGTGGCAACTCCTACCCGTGACGTTAAAGACCTACTCGTCTTACCAGGCAGAGCAGGATCAAACGCCTCAAAATCATACGCAGTCCCATGATAAATCGGATTACCCCCCCCAAAACCCCATAGCCTGCGCCCGATCCATTGGGGGGGGGATTGTCAGGGGGAAAACCAGATACTGTCAAACATTTTGAAAGTCTGTTTTGTGGGAGGTTTTATTTCAATCTGTGAGAGCCGCGAAATAGGTTAACAGTCAGGCTGTGGACTTGTGGAAAATGCGTAGCATTTTCTCACAGGGTCCACAGCTCTTCAACTGGCCATTTTTTCTTTCAGGATTTCATACGGGGTTTTCCCTTTAAACGCTCCGTGAGGTCTATGGCAGTTGTAGAAGTTTTCCCATTCTTCGAGCTTTTTATTCAAGTCCACGTCATCCGTATATTCCAGTAGCTGATAGAACTCCTGCTTATCAGTTTTGTGGGAACGTTCGACCTTACCGTTGAGGCGCGGAGTACCCGGTTTGATGTAATGATGGCGAATGCCTCTATCCTCTACGTGCCTGTGGAATTTTGATTGGAACTCGTGCCCGTTGTCGGTCCGGACAGTTTGGATTCGAAAGGGAAACTTGTCGATCACATAATCGATGAAATTGATCGCATTCTTTTGCGTGTGTTTTTTGTAGACCTTTAAAGCCCTGATTCGAGTGGCATCGTCAATCGCCGTGTATTGGTACCGTTTGATCTTCGATCCGTCTGGTTGGGGAAATATAAGAAACTTCACATCGACTTGAATGTGATGACCCGGCACCTGTTTTTCATAACGAACCGTTTTCAGGGCTTTCTTTTTTGGTTTCTGGGAAGGCGGTTCAATCCGTGTCGAACCAAGGTCCGGGGAGCCGCACCGGATGAGATACGAATTTTGTGATAGCGTTCAAGGTACCACGCGATTCTTTGCGGACCCATGTGATAGGTCTTACGAAGGTAAAGGATTTTTTCATAAACCTCATCCGGGTATAGGTGCGGCACATTTCCATAGGAAGGTCCTGGGCTTCGATTGATCAGGCCAGGCTCTCCTTTTTCCTCGTAGGCCCGCCTCCATTCATAGAAAGTGGTTCTTGAAATCCCGAAATAGCGGCAGGTTTTGGAAACGTTTCTGATTGCTTTTGCGTGATCTAAGGCTCGAAGCTTACGATGAATATCTTGTTCTTCTGGTGTCATCACGACCTCCGGTTGATTAAGTTCTAATATTATTAAAACCTGTCAACCGATCTCGTGGATTTCACACATATAGGTTGTAAGGAACGGTATCTTTTTTACGCAACCAATTTAAAAATCTCTCTTGCTTTTCTTCCATAAAGTTGAAAAATCACCTTTACCCACACGCATTACCTGCCGGGAAGTAGCGGCACCATCGCGATCTACAAGACAACAGAGGTAGTGGGCGGCAGCACGACGCCGGTAGGCACGTTCTACCTGCATCGGGATCATCTGGATTCTGTTGTGGTGATCACGGATGATGCGGGCGTCGCTGTAGATGAATTGTCTTACGACGCACACGGCAGAAGGCGCAACAACACAGATTGGGTGGACTACGGTGCCGGTAGTGTCACCTCCCCCGCGACCACGCAGCGTGGTTACACCGGGCACGAGCATCTGGACGAAGTGAGTGTGATCCACATGAACGGGCGCGTACAAGACCCGGTGTTAGGCCGTTTCCTCTCTGCCGATCCATTCGTGCAAGACCCAAGCAACCTGCAATCGTTTAATCGTTACTCTTACGTCAATAACTATCCCCTCTCATTCACCGACCCGAGTGGATTTTTCTCCTTTCCCTTCTGGGCTGCCATAACCCCATCAATCGCGGGCACAGGGTTCGGCAACGGAGTAATACATCATATGATTCTCTAAAAGGGGACGGGGAGCGGTTTTCACATTCCGGTCAGGCAATTTAGGTCCAGGGCAAGGCGGGCACCCGCTGCGGGTTCCCCACGCACACCTTCAGCTGTGAGTGCTGGCTCAATCACTTTACCTGTGATAAATGTTGGTGCCTCCGGAGCTACACCTTATGGCTTTAAGGATCCAATTAGTACCTTCGGCGGACAGGCTAGTGGATTGGGTAACAGCCTTGGTTTCCCGATCGCAAACCCGAGCCAGGCGGCTCAGTCTGGTATCCTAAGCCCCGGAGCTGAATTGGCTATTGGGGTTTTAAGTTTTGTTGCATTGGAGGCGGTTACTGGTATCCTGACGACAACTGTTGTGGGTTCTCCACTTGCGGTTCTTGCGCAAACTGCCGCCACCGCTAGACTACTTTCCTTGGCAAGTAAGGCGAAGAGCTTTTTCGCAGGTTTTAGAACCAGTAAAAGAGGAAAAAGAATAGTAAACTTAGGGGGTGAAGGGGAAGTTCCGGGAAAGGGCGTTATTAATGTTCAACCAGGAAAAATAGGGGCCGGTTCTTCTAAGAATGCTTTGGAAGAAGCCCGTTTAAATGCTTTAGATGTAAGGAGTAGAATTGATAAACAGCCGGGCTCCATTGGACAACCTATTGTAAGGGCTGATGGAGATAGGCTTCCTTTTGGTGATAAGTCCATAGACAAAGTAATTTTAAATGGTGCTCCTTTAGATGCTGGAAAAACTCATTTTGGTCCATCCTTCACTACAAGAGAAATAAATCGAATATTAAAGGATGGAGGAGAATTTATATTAGATGGAATACGACAGCAGCGATGAATAAAGTAGAAGAATTCGCCAAAAAAAATGGTTGGAACTATGGCACATATGAAAGCTTCCCCGGGGTAAAAAGCCTTTCTGATGTTATTGTTATTATTTTACCGACTTGGAGTCAAAAGGATTTTAAAATTATCACTAAAATAAAGGGCCAAATTAGTAAACTAGAACTGCCTATTTATTTGTTCGATATAGATCAATTCGTAAATTTAGAAATTGATAATCCAATAGAAGACCTGTTTCCAGACATTCCCTTTTTAAGAGCCACTCCCGTGATTTTGTATTATAGGAATGGGTTTCTTTGTGGTTTTTTACATAATGATTTAGGATTGACTTTGATAAGCTAATTTTAAAAAGTGTAAAAGTAAAGGGGTCACCCATTAGGAGGCTCCGTGTCAAAATCGAGCATGTACCTATTTCCCAATAGTCTATTCTACTGGAAGTTATTTTCTTTAAACAGGCCGGGGCTGGTTGATGCGCATTCTGGTTTTCTTTTTTGTCGCCTCTCTTCTTGGCTAAATCTGCATTAATCTAATTTTTTGGGTGTAGCGGCTTTATTTTTTGGTGTAATTCGTGTGTAATCGTGCCTGGAATTCAATACAATTCACCATCATTTCCGGGAGTTTTAGAGAACAGCCAACATACGCCAACACAAAGTTTATAAACACGTTAAGAAGAATCTGGAACTAAAGCGAAAACCGTACTTAAACCCTTCTAATCCGTAGGTCGCAGGTTCGAATCCTGCCAGGCGCGCCACCTGCAAGTGTGGCAATAGTATTTAAATATAGTCTAATAAAGATTTGACCTCATTCCTAAGGTACAGTCAGGGAAAATATCAGGTAGCACTAAAAATGCAATTGAGAATGCTTTAAATATCAAAAATAAAAAAATGCCGAACAATCAACATATCATCATGGCTGATGGCGATAAACTTCCTTTTGCAGATAAGTCCATTGATAAGGTGATTTTAAATAGTGCGCCTTTGGATAGAAAACCGAATATATTTGGCCCCTCTTTTACAACAAAGGAAATAGACCGTATTTTAAAAGAAGGTGGCGAATTTATTAAAAATGGATTGAAAATTAGATGAATGCTGTAGAAGTTTTTACAAAAAAGAATAATTGGATATTTACAACCAAAATTACTTTTCCAGGAATAAAAGCTTTATCGAATGTCCTTGTTATATTTTTACCTGAATGGAGCCCTAAAGATTTTAAAATTATTGATTCGCTGAAAGTAAATATCAATCAATTGGAAGTTCCTGTATACGTATTCGATTTCGACCAGTTTCTATGTCAAAAGGATTTCGATTTTCTGTTTCCAGAAATACCAATAATTTTAAGCACTCCCGTAATACTTTATTATAGTTGTGGTCATCTAAAATACAGTTGTCAAAATGAAAAAGTAACAAAGTTTTTTGAATATTTACCCTAGTCTGGCAAGGTTTTAGTTGTGGCTGGCCATTGACAGGCACTGTGTCAAATAAATGAGGGTGTCCCTTGCTTCCAATGGACTTTTCTAGGGGAAGAATATTTTTTTTCAGAGGGATCGGGTTCTTTATTCCATGTAGGCTGAAAGTTCGATTTTTTTTTGATTTTTTGGTTAAGAAAACAGACATATTATTTACTGCATTTGAAGTTATTTATTTTTCAAGGTGCAGAAGCAAAGTCCGTTGGTGTAATTCGTGTGTAATCTTGCCCAGAATTCCTTAATATTTCCCATCATTTCCGGGAGTTTTTGAGAACAGCCGGCATACGCCAACACTAAGTTTATAAACACGTTAGGAATATTCTGGAACTAAAGGGAAATCCTGACTTGAACCCTTCTAATCCGTAGGTCGCAGGTTCGAATCCTGCCAGGCGCGCCACCTGCAAGTGTGGCAATAGTATTTAAATGCAGTCAAATAAAGATTTGACTCCTTTATGACTCCTTTACCTTTATGACTCCTTTAGACTCCTTTACTATGGTTTAAAAAGTTATCACAGCATTTACGGTGGACAGTCCAATGGATTAGGTGGCGGTCTGGGTTTCCCGATCTCCAATCCGAGTCAAGCGGCACAGTCCGGTTTCCTCTCAAGTCCAGGAACCGAATTAGCTATTGGGGTTTTAAGTTTTGTTGCATTGGAGGCGACAACTGCTGCTTTGACCGCAACTGGATTTGGGGCTCCTCTGGCTATTCTTTCCCAAACAGCCGCAGCCGCAGCCGCAGCCGCAGCCGCAGCCGCAGCCGCAGCCGCTAGACTCGTTTCTATTGCCAACAAGGCAAGGAAAATTTTTAATAGATTCAAATCCAAAGATGAATTTCTTCTAAACACAAATGTAGTAATTTCCGATGGAAAAAAGTTTGTGGAATCAGGGCAAACAATTATAAAATCACGAATATCTGATCTAGAAATTAAAAATTTAGTTAAAAAAGGAAGAATAAGGGGAACCCCTAAGGCGGCTTTAAAAATTAAGGAAGTAGGGTTTCCAAATAGTGTGCATTCTCGAATAAATGCTCGCGCTGGACTTGCTCCTGGAAAATCGGGAAACTTTGCTGATGGAATAATTGGGGGAACCGCTCTTGAACGAGGATCAATTCTTGTTACTAGAGATAAGGTTTTTTTAGATTCAATCATTAATGCTGGTGGAAGGGCTATTAAACCATGATGTTTCAAGAAATTTCTTTGGGAAAGGAGCAAGGAATAGAGCTTAACGGATCATTTTTGTCTTTTTCTAAAGAAATTATTCGAGATAAATTGGGACGACGTTTAGATACTCTAAGAGTAACAAAAAATAGACAACCCTCAATTGTACTTCTAGATAGTATTGATGATAACCAATGCGTAGATAGTCCGCGAATATTTTGTGTTTTTTCGAAATTAAAGGAAGACAAAATAATTATTTTTGGGGGGAAAAAAGTTTATTGGCTTGATTTGGACGCAATGAAAATTTTAAGGGAATTCACTTTAGGGAGAGATGAAATAGATTCCGAATTTAGTAGTAGTAAAATCGTTGCAGTAGATAATGGGATTTTGGTGGTTTTAGAAGCGGAAGTTTTTTTAATTGACAATAATATGAAATTAGCATGGCATAGGAGAAAATTATATACTGATATTTTTAGCAAAATTGAAAATGGTTTTGCCTTTTTTATTTCAGATAGCAATAGAATGTTCAAACTTTCTTTAAGCGATGGCGACATTTTTCCTTAAGAATAGAAGTAAATGGATTTTTTATGTTTAAAGGATTTCCCCATATTGAAGAGCGCTAGTAATAGTCTGACAGTTGATCATTTTTGAGAAGAAAGTGGTCATTGGCCCTTGATTGGGTAAATTGTAAGTGTCTAACGCTTACGAACCTACTCGACAAGGAGAAACCAATGACCACCGTGAACAAGGTAGCACGAAGGAAACTGTCCATGCTAGAGCTGGCAGGTGAACTGGGCAATGTCAGTAAAGCGTGCAAGATCATGGGCTATTCCCGCACCCAGTTCTACGAGATACGCCGCAACTACCAGACCTATGGTGCTGAGGGTCTTATTGACCGTCTGCCTGGCGCTAAAAGCCCTCATCCCAACCGGGTCTCTGAGGAGATTGAGAAGGCGGTTCTGGACTATTCCCTGAAACATCCTTCTCATGGTTGCCTGCGGGTGGCCCAGGACCTGGTCCTTACCGGAATCAACGTTTCCTCGGGTGGTGTCCGGGGTGTGTGGAGTCGGCACAACCTGCTACAGAAACATCAACGCTTCTTAAGGCTGGAACAATCGATCAAGGGCAAGAAGATCGATCTGACCGAAGATCAGATACGCGCGTTAGAACGGTTCAGTCCGGAGTTCCGGGAACGTCATATCGAAACCCGGCACACTGGTGACCTGGTAGCCGTCGACACCTTCATGGTCGGGACCTTGAAAGGCGTAGGCCGTGTGTACCTCCAGTCTGTCATCGATTGCTACAGCCGGTATGCTTTCGGACGGCTCTACACCAGTAAGCTGCCGGTCACCGCAGTCCAGACGCTTAACAACGAGGTACTCCCGTTCTTTGAATCTCACGATGCCAGGATCGCGACCATCTTGAGTGACAATGGCAGAGAGTTCTGTGGACGAAAGGACCGCCACCCTTACGAACTGTTTTTGCAGTTAGAGCAGATAGAACACCGAACCACCAAGGTTCGGCGTCCGCAAAGTAACGGCTTTGTTGAACGCCTTCACAGAACCCTGCTTGACGAGCACTTCCGCATCATGGGAAGAAAGAAGTGGTACGAGTCCGTTGAGGAAATGCAGAAGGACCTCGACACCTACTTCATCCACTACAACACCAAGCGTCCTCATCAGGGCAGAAATATGAACGGCAGGACACCGGAAACCGTCTTCAAGGAAGGTCTTCCAAAACCAGATAAAATACAGGAGCAAAAACAAAAAAAGACAGCTAAAATAGCCGCATAAATCACATACCCAACAAGGGCCACTGTTCGGCAAATACTAGCTTTGTACACCTTTACCAATAACGTATTTCGGAAGCTTCCATAATTTGGGCACCTATTTCATCAAACTCCTTCCTATAAATTTCTCGGAAAACATTTTTGAAATGGATTGTTTCTCTAAAGTCATTAAATAATGGAAGCGTGAAAAATTCCGGTTCCTCATAACCACTATCACTTCTTTTCATATTTGAAGCCATATAGGTTCCAGCTTCCTCGAATTTGTCTAACAATATTAATTTGATAAAAATAAAATTTAGATTAGACGCTGTGTTGTTAGTTGAGTCGAGTAATTTAAAGCAGTCACTCATTTTTCCCATAGATCTTAAAGCGATGCATTTACAAAACACAAACCCCTTTTGTTCTATTTCCGTGCATTGGGACAAAATTTGTGTTGTTAATACAAAATCACATACCTTAATTACCAAATCCCATCTTTTGTCTTCCAGAAATTTATTTACCAACCGCCTGAGAAAGTGGTTCCCAACTTTTATTTTTTCATTGTCCTTCTCACACATTTTTCTAAAAATCAAATGTCCAATCTTAAAACTAATTTCGATGGAACTTATTGAGGCTTTTTCTATGTAATCCGTATTGATCTCAAGCTGCAATCCAGATTTGATCGTGCCCTTCTTTAAAACCTTATTTTCTCTGCATATATCTATATATCTGCTATTAACCACGCCACCATTGTGTACAAATAGATTTCTCCTTGCAGTCAGTTCCACAAATTCTGGCAGCATATTTAAATGCTCGATGATTTTGACGTTCATTTTATCTTCTATATATTTTATTTGACTTAAATGTGAATCCCGCAAAATCCTTTCAATTTCTTTTTCAATTTCCGATTCAACGTTTTTTTTTGAAGTTTTTAACTTTTCAACGTTCTCAAGTGATTCAGACCTATTCATACCCTGAATACTTTTTGGTCTGCAACTAAAAAAGGCTTTTAATATGTTTGTTATAAATATTTCAAACTTAGAAACCATCATTATCAGCAAATTTTGGTTCATCATGGTATAAGCATTTTCCCTTACCACCAATCCTCTCTGCGTTTTTATCCCTTCCCCAATTCTCCCAAGACTGGGAATAATTTTTTTCAAGTCTATTTTGTCATTTTTATTTACGATGCCCTCCATCATTTTTTTGTGTTTTTTTAGATCATCCCTGTACTTGCTAAGTAGTTTGTCATATTCCTTTTCCCTTTCTTTTAATTCCTGCCGATATTTAGGAATGACATTAAGGTTTATTTCTTCAATTGCTTCAATGTGTTCTATTAAGTTTTCTGCATGGACTAAAAATTCGAACTCCTTTAATGAGCTTTCTTCTTTTGGGGACCTTATTTCTTTGGGTTTTTCTTTTGGTTTTTTTGTGTTTTTCTTCATTTTAAATTCGCATCGGACACAGGACAATGAACCATTAAATTTTCATACTATGCCAGAAAAAAATTTCATTATGGGTAATTTTTTTTATTGGCCAGAGAGCCAGGCTAGGAATAATGTTTACTGGAGTTTAAAAACGAAACCACCATAAAATGGATAAAGTCTGTAACCCCTTCATAGAAATTAAGATGGAATTTGAACAAGTCTATAAGGATAAACTAATGCCGATTATATAACGTATAGAATAAGAACAATCTAAAATGGTGGTGCTTGAGAGACATGGGAAGGATTATTGTGTAAAACGCGGATTTGACCGCATAGAAAGGATGGGGGCACCTATGGGGGAAACTGATAAATTTTGAACACCATAACTCATTACTATTTAATTGCTTAGCAAAACTATTTGGTAGTCCCCGCTCACTTTATCTTCTTTTTTAAAGGGTTAATTGGGTTGGCTGCTAGTTAGTGGCACTATGTCCAATGAAGTGTCTTAAAGGTGGCCCAAATGAACGGTAACCCAAGATACACATTCCAAAGAAACTCGCTCTATTACTTTCGTTACACTCTTCCTCCCGATATCTATAAAGTTGTAGGCAAACGAGGCCAAAGGTATTCTCTTCGGAGGGGATTCCAAACAACCTGTATTACAGATCGAGCAAGGACTTCTTGGAGTCCAGTAAGAAACGGCTGATGGGAGATACGGCAAGAGAAGCCAACTCCACAAAGGTGAGGGATTTTAAGAAGGAAAATACCCACCTCAAAGAGTTTGTGGCCAAGATGGCCTTGAAGAATCGTTTCCTTAAAAGAGAACAAGGCTTGAATAAATTCAATAAAAACAAACCAGTATTATTAACAAAAACTCTTTCCGGCGCCAGTGATTGCGGTAAACTATATTAATAGAGGAGAGGTTTTTCTCTGTCTATTTTAAATGTGGTTACAGTACGCAGATAAGGGTCTCCCCTCGATGAAATTCAGAAATTCATTTGAAGGAGGACCTCATGATTACGACACAATCGAAGAGTTTCGAAAATTTCTGGGAGATCATTGAAAAAGAGATCCACCAACATCCCGTTATTATCTCAAACGTTTATTGCAAATGGTTCAAGAGAGGGGAGGCCAGTGAAGCCCAGATTGTTGACCTGTTTGAACAGTTTGCGGTGTTTTCCAAATGGTTTCTTCTTGCTCAAATGATGCGGATGCTGCAGGCCTCCGATCTGGAAGCAGAAATCCAGGCTCGCTACATTCTGGTGAATGAACTGGGGGTGGGAATCAGTCCGGATAGCGCAACCGAAAACCAGCTTTTTAAAACCTCCTGGGCTCATATCAACTGGCTTCGCGAAACAGCAAAACCTCTGCCATTGGATGCGACACAATTGGGAAGCTGGAATTCAGCATCTTTGGCCACTAGAAAATTTATTGAAGGACTGGAAAGGAATTACGGAAGCAAAGATGGTAACGTGGGTCATGGCGCCAGTTATGCTATTGAAACCTGGGCTTCCTGGGGAATTGGTGGAAGTGAGGCTGATGAAAACAATAATTTCTGGAAAGAACTGATTTCGGGCCTTGAGAAATGTAATTCGCGGAGACGGCAAAATAACCAGCCTGAAATTCCCCTGGATTTTTTTCTATTTCATTTCAATAGTGAAAAGCAACATGGAGATAACGTTTTCGATGAACTTCGGCATTCGTTTGATAAACCAGAGTTTCATTATGAAGAATTTCTTTTTGGAGCACGCAAGGCATTAGAGGCAATACATACTTTCTGGCTGGGTCTGAATAACGCCCGAAAACGAATAGTCAGGTGTTGAGAAACTGGCCAGCAGGATTTTAAATACGACGACCGATTTCCTCAGCCAAACGACGCATCCCTTGAGATGATTCGGAGACTACTGCGTCAATTACATGCATTTGTGTCTTGTCGGCTAGCGCACGATCCAATGCCTCTTCAAAATCCCCGACACACTCTGTCGTGGCTCCTTTCCCATATTGGAGAAGGTTGCAGACCTCTCCATAATTCCAGTTTTCGATATCGTTAAACGCACCATCCAGAATGACCCGCTCCGTTTCATAGCCTCCGTTGTTGATGATAATAACCACTGGGGTGAATCCCAGTTTTTTATAGGTTGAGAGTTCTGTTCCAGTCATTTGAAAAGCTCCGTCGCCAACTAAAATCACAAGCCTTACATTCGGTGAAGCACATTGAACACCCAGCCCGGCGGGCACAGCAAATCCCATGGTCGTGTAAAAGGCTGATGCAAAGAACGAGGAACGGTCCGGCACTTTAAGTTCGGCTGCAGCAAACAGACAGTCGCCCGTATCGCACACCACTGAAATCTGAGGGGTCATTCGGGTATTCAATATGTCAATGATTCCGGAGGTGGTCAGGGATGCCAGTGGATCCAGTTTCTTTTTGTCGTGGGACAAATTCCCGTTTTCTCCGGAAGGCTTTTTGCGTGAGCTTCCGGCCGAAGGGGTTTCCTGCAACCCGCGAGTGAGGCCGCGGATGAAATCACAGAGAGTGATGTGGGGAAACCGGTGATGCTTGATCGTGACTTCACCCTGATGGGCCCGGATCATTTTATTTGGGTTCAATCGCGCGGTGAACATACCAAGATTGATATCGGTAAACATCACACCCAACGTGACCAAAACATCTGCATTTTCGATGGTTTGGCGTACCGCCTCTCCCCCGACCTTTCCCTGATAAATACCGAGGTAAGATGGATGGCATTCGTCAATTACGGTTTTTCCCATTATGGTGGCCGCTACAGGAATTTTGGAATGCTCCACAAGTTGGAGCAGGTCCTCTTGGATACCGAATCGATGGATTTCCACTCCGGCAAGAATGGCTGGTGTTTTGGCGGACTTGAGTAAACTTACTGTTTCCGACAGTGCCTCATCGAGTGTTTCGGTATCGCTGGGTTCAAATGAGCAGAATGCTTCATAGTCAAAATGGAGGGGCATTTCTTTTTCAATCAGGTCTCTGGGAATTTCAAGATAACCGGGTTTCTTATTATTCCAGACCTTTTCAAGAACAAGGTCAATCTGTTTAAACGCAGTAGATAAATCATTTAGAGAAACGGCGCAGCAGGTGAAATTTTCAAATATTCTTTTCTGCGCCTCGTTTTGTCCGAAATTATGATGAATCAGTTGATTTTCCCGCCGTTCTCTAAGTCCAGGAGCACCGCTGATCACCAGAACCGGAGACGATTCCGCATTGGCACCGGCAATGGGGTTGACAGTGCTTAATGCGCCAACCCCGTGTGTGACCAGAACTATGCCGATGCCTTGATGTCGCCGGGCGAAACCGTCGGCTGCAAAGCCAGCTGTGTCTTCACGGGTTGTTCCGACAAATTGAATGCGCCCGTCTCCTTCAAGAAGTTTGCAGAATTTCAAACTGAAATCCCCCGGCACTCCGAAAATATGTGTTACGCCCATTTGGTGAAGCCTGTTGCACAGATAATTTCCTATGGTACAGGTCTCGACAGTTGTCGTCATGATGACCTCCAATTTTCATAAACCATTTCCCGCAGGGTTTTCTAAACTTTTCCTGGACATGTGATTTTATCCTGTTTCCTTATTTGCGATGATTCCCAAGGTGATTAATTCCTCATACTCTGCCAGGCACTGGGGATTTTCCAGCGAGGCCAGGTTTTCCGGATGTCGGCCTCGAAATAAATCCCGGAGTCCCAGTTCCACTTTCTTTCCATTCAAGGTCCGTGGGACATCATGGACAGCAAATATTTTATGAGGAACATGACGTGGACTGGCCTCTCGCCTGAGAGCTTGTCTGATTTTATCTTTAAATGATTTGCTCAAAACCTCACCTTTATCCAACACCACAAACAGGAAAATCTGGACATCGTTTTCTTCCTCAAAGCCAATGGCAATGCTGTCCAGCACCCCATCAAGGTGTTCCACCACACGATAAATCTCTGCGGTTCCTATCCTTACACCGCCAGGATTCAATGTCGCGTCGCTTCTTCCAAAAACAACAATTCCTCCATCATTGTTGATTTCAATGAAATCGCCATGAAGCCACACACCACGCACCTGGCTGAAATATGCATTCCGGTAATTCAGGTTTCCCGGATCATTCCAGAAAGCGACCGGCATGGAAGGCGCTGGCTGGCGGCAAGCCAGTTCCCCTTTCTGGTTAAAGCCAGGCAGGTGATCCTGATCCAGCGCAACCACATCCATGCCCAAGCCGCGGCATTGAATTTCTCCTGCGCGAACCGGTAGCATTGGATTTCCCAGAAAGAAGCAGGAGATGATATCCGTGCCTCCACAGATTGAAGCCAAATGAACATCCGACTTTACGTTTTGATAAACCCAGTAATAACTTTGCTCGCTCAGCGGAGACCCGGTCGATAAGATAGTCCGTAGGGTTTGGAGATTAGCCACCTTTTCAGGAATGAACGCCTGTTTCTCGTTGATGGAAAGAAATTTAGCGCTGGTCCCGAAAACGGTAATCCCGGCTTCATCAATAAATTTCCATAACGCCTGCAAAGAGGGGTAGGCCGGACTCCCTTCATACAGAACAATCGTAGATCCCTGGGCCAGAACGGATACAAGCCAGTTCCACATCATCCAGCCGCAGGTTGTGAAATAGAACACCACATCTTCAGGACCTATATCGGTATGGAGCGCATGTTCCTTATGATGTTGCAACAAAGTGCCGCCGGTACCGTGGACTATAGACTTGGGCAGGCCCGTGGTTCCGGAAGAATACATAACAAAAAGTGGATGATTGAAATCCACCGGCACAAATTGGAAACTGCTTTCCCCTCCTGTTTCAAGAAAATCACCCCATTCACACGCTCTGGGAATGGAAAGAAGGCTTGGATCAATGTTCGGGTTCAGGAATGGAATCACCACCAGATGTTCCAGTACCGGAATCTCTTTTAAAAGTGTCTTAAGGACTTCCAGTCGACCAATGGGTTTACCGTTATACAAGTAACCGTCCGTGGCAAAAAGGACTTTGGGTCGGATTTGGCCAAAGCGGTCGATCACCCCCTGGCTCCCAAAATCCGGTGAGCAGGATGACCAGACCGCACCTAGGGCTGCGGTAGCCAGCATGGCAATGAGCGTTTCCGGAATATTTGGAAGGTATCCTGCTACACGGTCTCCGCACTTAACACCCGCCTGGCGAAGGGACAGGGCACAATTTACGACCTGATCGGAGAGGTCCCCATAGGTTAGATTTGTCAGGGGCTGTCCTTCAACTTTACTAATTACTGCAGTCTTGTTCCGTGGACCCGAGAGCAGGTTTTCTGCAAAATTGAGGGTGGCCCCGGTGAACCATTGTGCGCCAGGCATATTTGTAGAGGAGAGTATTTGGTCTGGCGGACTGTGGAGGATGATCTGCGAGTACCGGAGATAGAAATTCCAGAAATCCTGAAGGTGTTCTACAGACCAAGCATAGAGGTCTTCATAGGAGTCAAGGGACAGGTTAAATTCCCGATTGACCGCTTCCATGAACCGGAACATTTGCGAGTTCCGGATTTGCCGTTTATCCGGTTGCCAGAGAGTTTCGTTCATAACATCTTCCTCCATTCAGGGAAGATGTGGGACCCAACCGCCGTTTACATTCGTTCTACAATCATGGCAATGGCTTCCCCCCCTCCAATACACAAGCCAGCCAAGCCTCGTTTCAAGTTTCTTTTTTCTAACGCATACAAAAGAGTCACCAGTATCCGGGCGCCGGTAGCCCCAATGGGATGTCCCAGTGCAATAGAACCTCCATGGATGTTTACCTTTTCCCCGTCAAGTCCCAGAAGGTCATTGACTGCCATAGAGATGCCAGCAAAGGCTTCGTTGATTTCGAACAGATCAATATCGTCCAGGCTTAAATCCGTTCGAGCGAGGACTTTTTGAATGGCACCGAAGGGAGCCAGACCAAAAGTGGCAGGAGATTGTGCATGGGTAGCGTAGGACACAATCCGTGCCATTGGGTCCAGCCCCCGTATCTCCTTACCAATGACCAAAGCGGCCGCGCCATCGTTTATTTTTGCGCTATTACCTTTGGTTAGCGTCCCTCCTTCCTTCTTGAACACAGGGTGCATGAAGGACAGTTGGTCCAGATCTTCTTCATAGGGTTGTTCGTCCTTTTCAATTGCCTGCTGCTTTCCTTTTTGATGGAGGGTGACAACTGCGATTTCCCGAGCGAAAGTCCCATCCTCCTGCGCCTCACGAGCCCTCAGATAACTGGTCCGGGCAAAATGGTCCTGTTTTTCCCGGGAAAAGCAGAACTGTTTGAGGACCTGTTCGCACAACTCGCCCATGTGCTGGTTCTCGTGAGGATCCCATAACCCGTCATGGATCATGCTGTCTACCATTTCCGTGTTTCCCAGCTTGTGACCTCGTCGCACTTGTGGAAGTAGAAAAGGGGAACAGCTCATATTCTCCATCCCGCCCGCTACCACGAATTCCGCTTCACCCAACCGGACAGCCTGATCAGCGAGCATTACTGCTTTGAGACCGGAAGCGCAGACTTTATTGATTGTCGTGGCCCCAATACTTTCAGGCAGTCCGCTTTTTAAGGCGGCCTGGCGGGCCGGGGCCTGCCCGATTCCGGCAGACACTACGTTGCCCATGAAAACTTCTGAGAATTGATCCGGCGAAATACTGCTGCGGCGCACCGCTTCCCTGATGGCGATGGCTCCGAGTTCCGGGGCAGAAACCGTTGCCAACCCACCATTAAACTTTCCAATTGGAGTGCGCACGGCTCCATAAATAAATGAGGCTTTTTGAAAATTTTCCATAGTTTGCCACCTTCCGCGACCTCACCGTCATTTTTTGACAATGGGCCGTTCTATCTGAAACAGGTCCCTGGTGCGAGTGTAATAATCGCCACCCATCCTGCCGACGTTATCAACCGCTTCCGGAGGCAATCCCTTTTTCCAGTCCATCTTCTCCAATGCTTTCGAAATCAGAATTTTTTTGACGTTTCCGAGAACAAGCGTCCCTACGCCCGCCCCCTCACCCAGTTTGACCGTCTGGTTCAGCTCGCAAACCAGTTGCACCGGGCTGTCTGCAATTAACCGGGGTTCTCCCGGACCACGGTCGACATAGTCCACACCTGCTTCCTGAAACTCATCCACTCCCGGTTCAAATGGTGCCGAGGTAACGTTGGCCTTGTCGGCTATAGGGAACGAAATACAGCCGACAATATAATTTTGCGTCGATTTGATGTTTCGGAGCGTATCTTTTTCCGAACCGTCCCGATTGTAAAAAACAGCATTGGATATGACCGGAGGATTCATGGAACAAATATTGTAATAACTGAAGGGAGAAAGGTTGTGTTGCCCATGTTCAGAAATGCTGGAAATCCAGGCGATGGGCCTCGGTTGGACGATTGAATTCATCAAATGATAAATTTCGACCCAGAACTCTTCTTCCGGCTTGATCGTATTGAATTCCACATGTCGTGTCATTGGGTTGATTCCTTCCAGCTGTCGGGATAGTCAGGGTCTTCCAATACAGTGCCTGCGGTGGTTAATAGGAGTGGGTCGAAAGTGTCAACCATCACCGCCTGTTCATCGGTTCTTTTTTGTCCAATAGAAGCCTCGTAAGTACCCGGGTGGGGGCCATGCGGAATACCGGCCGGGTGGAAACTGATAGAACCACGGTCGATGCCTTTGCGACTTGTAAATTTTCCGGAAACATATAAAAGCAACTCGTCACAATCTACAGAAGAATGGTAGAAAGGACAGGGGATAGCGTTTTCGTCGAAGTCGAGCACACGAGGAAGAAAGCTCATTACAGCAAACCCAGGCCCGGAAAATGTTAGGTGCGATGAAGGGGGCAAATGCACCCGCCCTGTTTTAGGTTGAATACGGTCCAGGCTCAACGCGACCGGATAAACACAGCCGTCCCAACCTTCCAGTTTAAAATAATTTTTTGAATAAAAGGTTTCAGTGAATATGCCCTGGCGCTTGCGGACGATCACCCGCTGTTCCTCATTTTCAAATAATGCATCATCCCAGCAGGGAGTTTTGAAACTCCTCTCGGAATAGGGTGCGTCCATTTTAAATTGGCCGGATTCATTGAGGAATTGTGGAGGTATCCCGATCCCGTGTAGGGCCTCGACGAACATCAACCTGGGTGATTTTTCGAAATTAAAACGGTATGGGCAGGATCGCGGAATAATCAGGTAATCGCCGGGAACAAGTTTTATACTCCCGAACAGGGACTGCAACTGGACTTCCCCCTCCATCAGGAAAAAAAGCTCATCTGCATCATTGTTTGAGAAAAAAGTAGGGGTGGATGTTTTGGGGCGGCACAACCCATACGTTAAATGATCGTTGAAAGCAAGCAGGACGCGGCCGGAAATTAAATTATTACACCCATCGAATTGATCGCTCCGGAAATGTCGCCTTTGGAGAACAGGTGCTTTTCTTTTTTCAACGGTGGGCCATTCAGCGTCCAGGAATGCCCGGGTACTGAATTCACCCGTTGGAGGATGGTGAAGATAGAGAATGGAGTAAGGGGCATCAAACCCTTTCCTGGTGAAACAGTATTCGTAAAGCAACTGGTCGCCAGTGCGGTGCACGGTGTGGTGCATCGAGGGAAGGTTGCCGAATTTACGATAACCAATCATGGAATCACGCTACCCAGTGTGTGAGTTTTCCGATAGATTCGATTTCGAGAGTTACCTGATCACCGGACTTTAGAAACCGGCCCAGTTCCAGGCCGCAGCCGCCACCCACCGTTCCGCTTGCCAGCACATCACCCGGATACAGCGTCTGGTGCTCCGAGGCAAAGGCGATCATTTGTTCAAAACTGAATTGGGAGGATCCACTGTTGCCATCACTCCAGAGTTCATCATTAACCCAGGCACGCATTTTAAGATTGCGAGAGTCCGGGATCTCATCTGGTGTGACAAGCCAGGGCCCCAGGCCGGTATTAAAGTCCTTCGCCTTTGCCGGCCCCAACCCAACCGGCATGATTTTTTCTTGAAGAGAGCGCGCGCTGAAATCATTGACGATGGTATACGCTCCAATAAAATGTGCCGCTTCTTTTTCTTTTATCCGATGACAGTGCTTTTTAATCACTATTGCGAGTTCGAGTTCGAAGTCCTTTTTCGTTTCCATTACAGGAAACTCTACCTGGCTCTGATCACCGCTGAAACAGCGAGGCGAACCGTTATACCAGACGGGGTATTCATACCATTCCGGAACCATTCCCAGACCCCGCTTTTGACGGCAGGTTTTAACATGCTCCTCGAAGGTATAGAAATCCAGAAAGGCGCCCGGGTTCTCCACTGGAGGCAATAAGGATAATTCCCCGAGAGCCCGCGGTTCCTGATCTACGATCCAATTCCACGTATCGCTGTTTTGACTCAAGGAACTCATAGCTTCTGTCGTGGTCATCCCCGGAAGAGGATAGACGCAATTATCCAGAAGAAGACCATGGCTCGCTTCCTGGGATTCTGTTATATATCGAAGCAGCCTCAACTTTGGACCTCCTGAAATTCAATAGCTTCGAAAAGCGCACGAAAATTACCCTCACCAAATCCATCGTGTCCTTCGCGCTGGATGATTTCATAAAAGAAAGGCCCCGCATCGTCTTCGTGATATAGCTGGGAAGCCTCTTTCAAAAAAATCTGTAATAGATAGTTTTCATTTTGACCATCCAGCAGGATGCGCTCTTTTCTTAAATCTTCAAGATTTTCCCTGATACTGGAAATCTGATTCTTCCGCATGCGCTCCGGCAGCAAATCATAATAGGCATCGGGAGTTTCCAAAAATTCGATTCCCTGCAAACGAAGACTATGGACTGAATCGATCAAATCCGGAACGGACAGGGCCACGTGCTGGATACCGGATCCGTGATTTTTTTCAATGAAGGTCTGGATCTGGGAATCGTTGAAATGCGGATGGAGAGGTTCGTTCACCGCAAACTTTAATTTTGAAACCGGGTCCCACATGACTCTGGACGAAAGCCCGGTGCCATGTTCACCTGAAGAGCTGTCTGGAGTGTGAAACGCAACCCGCCAGAATTCTTTCAGGTTCAGAACGTGTTCGAAAAAACTGCATATGGGAAATATCGTCCGGGTGTTGATTGTCATATGATCAATCCGCTGGAAGGGGGCCGAAAGGCCTTTTTCTATTCTGCAGGATTGGAACATTGGGATTTCATTTTCATCGCCATCAATTTCAATGAAACCGATTTCGAGAAATCCGATCGGTGTCGCAATACTGGTCATGCGATGACAACAATTAGCGGAATGTATTTCTTTCGGGTCGTGAATGAATGTGGCATCGTGCGCTCCCAGAAAATCCAAAGCCCGTTGCAGGCTCTCAACCTGGAGATTGACTTTACGAATGCCGGGAGAAAGTAATTTTAAAAAATCGGCGGAATAGCTGTGCGAAGAAAGTGGAGCGGATACGAGGACTTTAATATCGTTGGAACTGAAAATGATCCCTTTGCTGTTGAACTCATGTTCCCATTCCGGTGTAGACCGGTGCGATTCATGAAACCCCAGTTTGTTGACGTAAAACTCACGACTTCGATCAATATACTCGACAACAAATTCTATAGAATGAACTTTGACGATACCAGGCGATGATTCCGTTTCCATTTGGACCTCCTGACATTACTGGCCGCAAATTTCTATTGTTATTCGAATCGCCCCCCCCTTAGTTTTTCTCTCCTCACGTTTTCCTTTAAATATTAGATGTTATCCAAACTACTGAAGTTTCTCAGGCTGTCAAACCTTTCAGTTTTTCCTCTGGGGTTTTAAACTTTTCCCCTCTATTCAATGTACATCCAACTTGGGGTTCTGACCAAAATTCTTTTTTGAATTGAGGGGCCCTCACCCGACGGAAGGGCTTGAAACAGGGCCCGAAAATCCTGTTAACCTCTTTAAAAATAATCGTTAACAGGCTTTCCAATTTACCTGACAGAAATCCGGAAAATTCGAACAAATTTTGCGATAAATTTTTTAATATTTTGCTCTGAGTTGAAAAAAAAAAATTCGAAACGTGCCAGCCTGGGAAGAGGTTTAGGTTTTCCCGCCAGCCGACTGCAAGGTCGTGGCAGTCGGCCATTTCCCTAGTTCAGTAAATTCGAGTTTACCATTGATATCTGGGTGACCTTAATAGACCTGCTTTAAAAGGCATTTTCTCAAACTTATTAACCGGCACAAAATTCACGACAGGTTATGGAACCCATTTCACATGGAACGACCTATATTAGTTCATAAGGAAGATCAAGCTGCCAACACCTGCTGGAAACGAAGGGATATCCATGCCGAAGGAGGAACAATGCGAACCATCATAGAGCCTTTTCGAATTAAAATGACCGAGCCGCTTCCGAAAATCCAAGGTCGCTTAACGCAATGTTGAACTTTTATAAGGTGGAATATAGAATCAATGTGTCTCTAATTTAAATCACAATACGGACAGATTCATCTGACGACGTATAGTGGGTCATAACAATAAACCTTAGATTCAACTAGTAAAATTTTGGGGTTTTATGTTTTCTTACAATAGCGTTTCTTTTCATGGGTACTTTTTCCCGATAGAACCTTGTAACATTTTATCGTTAGTAAGCAAAATTACTGATCTTGGAAAGAAAACTTTTGGGGCAACATTGGGGGCATCTGATAATATTTGAATGCAATAACCTCATACCTTGTAATAAGTTGTGGGGTTGATTTGGTAGTCCCCGCCCCATTTTCACTATATAAGGCTTACCGCTTTAGCGGCAGGCCTTTTTATTTTGAAGCGATGGGTTCTGCCAGATTCTTTTCTGTCTGGTGGAAATAAATTATGGTGGGGTTGAGAATTTAAAATTCGCCTGAAAACTTTTGAATGGGTACTATCTCTACAAAATTTGAAATAAATATTTTCTGTCCATTGCTAACTTCTTACTGATTTGTCCATAGTTTAAGCTGCTTCAGCACAATCTACAACTTCAACTGGCAGTTGTGGCTGGAGAAAGTCTTCTGGCAGGCCAGCATCTCCAGGATTAAAACCATCAATATTGGGTCCTTCCAGTATATCTCCAGGATTAAATTCCTCAGCCAGGCCAGCGCGATAGGGTCCCTCCCAAACATTATAAATTTCAGTATTATTAAAATAGTAGGTTTCTTGTCCTGTCAGCCTGATGCCAAGAAAGTTTCCTCCCTCGTCATATAGGTTGTTTTTGTAATAACTATGTGCCGGATATGCCATAGGTTGAATTCCACCAAATTGTTCTGGCCCAAAAATGGGTATTGGATTGTGCACCAATAACTGTTTTTCAGAGACAAAATAATTATGAGCTCCTTCGACTTCAAAGTTATGAACTTTGAAGGCCCCTTTCCGTTGCTCAATGCGGGAAATTTTGTGTGGGTTGCCTTTAAGGGATTTCAGCAGATTTCCTTCCTTAAGTTTCCCGGCAACGACCCAGCCTTTGCCTTCCACCCAAAAGGGATGGTTGGCTGTGGTCTCGATCGCAACATCTCCAATGTGAAGCACGATCAGGTTTTGGGTGGTACGCGAGGTGACCTCGGTTACCTGCCGGATCACGATCTCTCCTGTTTTTTCATCGTAAGCTTTGACCCGCATGCCCTTCCTGATTTTGGAGATGGCAACAGGGCCGTTTTCTGACTGGACCAGAGAGTCACCCGTGAAAGAATTGGCACATGAACAACCACCGCACTCATTCACAGATTCTGCTTCTTGTTCTGAGACAGCTTCCCCCGCATCTTCCGCGGAGACTTCTCCCGCCTCTTCCGCTGCGGTATCACCGGCAACATCTGCCGTCACATCAGCGGTGGCATCGACGGTCACATCTCCCAGTATTTCAGCATCCAGTTCCGCCAGCCCCGGTGTAGCCGCCCCTTCCGTTACAACATCGGCCGCGACTTCCGCCGCCACCAGCGCGACACCCACCGCAACCATGGCGACTTGCTTGATGTGCTTTTTAATAAAGTGTCCGGCTTTTTTAATACCTTTCCAGATCTTCTTGAATACGCCATGGCCGGTAGGGTCCGCAAATGTTACCGGATTGTTAAGGGCAAACGCATACCGATTAAAAGCATCCTGAGTGAACACCTTACCTCCCAGGCGAGTGTCCGCCGTCAGGAACCGACCAATGACTGGATTGTAGTACCGGGCGGAAAAATAATAAAGGTTGGCTTGTTCGTCCAACTCTTTCCCATTGAACTTGGGCCGAAAATGATTGTCATTGGCGTCGGGACGGAAAATTTCGCCATAAGGTTTGTAGAAAACCCGGGAGACCTGTTCTCCGTTATGGTTCGTGACTAGTGCTACACTGCCCACCTGATTCTTATGAAAATGAAAAATCGTACCGGGCTGGGGGACCCCGACAGGGGGATCGGCTTCGCCGGAATCATTGACCGTAAACGCAACGAGTTTTCCGCCTGGTCCCATCAGATACTTTGTGTGCTGAACGGTACCTGAAAACACCGAGATTTCATAGAATGGCGCTGGGTAAAACGTTGTGACGGATGCTGACTCCTGAATAATGCGGCTACCGGTATAGTCGTAAGTGTACTTTTTTGCGTCCCCTGCGCCTTCCAGTTTTTTCAACTGGTTTTTGACGTCGTAGGTCAGTTCGAGCGTCTGGTCGATGGTCTTGTTTTTAAAATGCTCCATGTTGCCGTTGTCATCATAAGAAGCGATATAATTATGTCCGCCGGTATCCTGCCTGAACTGGTTGCCGGTATACTCAAAGTCGAGACCATCCTTACGTATGATATTTCCGGACCAGTCGTACTCGAAAGAAAGCTTGTTGTATTGGCCGGGAGCGTTGGCAGTGATGAGACGATTGTTTTCATAGATCAAATGCTGGCTGAAGTTTTCTTTGCTTGTCCCATTATTTCCACAAAGACTGTTGGCGTCAGTGAAATTGCAGTCGAACAGATCGGTAACGTTGTTTAGCCGGTCCCATTCATAAATGGTATTTAGTAAAGAACTGTCAGGGGAACTGATGAATTGTTCACGTATGTTGCCCATGGGGTAATACCAGAGCTTTTCGGTGATACGATTGGAACTTGTCGTGTTCTGTGGTTGGCCAAGGGCATTAAAGTTCGAGTAAGTGATGGCAGGCGCAGGGCTGACATCGTTTCCGTTGTACTGAATATCCTTGAGATTTCCACCACCGGTAGAATATCTGCTTTCCACGAATGTTCCATCGTCGAACTGGTATCGCGTCATCCGGCCTTTGGGATTGTATCTCATCTTAAAAGTATGATGACGGTTTGCACTTGAATTGGATATCTGACTGATTTTTGGAATATCCACTTTAATGGCATTTTGTTTGCCGTAGGGCGTGTAGCCGTAAGTTTTGGATGATTCCTTGTTGCCGTCCTTATCCTGGATTTCAGCGTGGACTAAACGACCTAAAGTATTTTTGAATTGGTCCGAATCTTTCACGACATCCAATGTGTATCCAACGGTTTTGGTGATTTCCGATTGCGCGTTTTCCCAGGCTTCGCGCTTCAACCGGTTCAGGTTGTCGTATTCAAGGTGGATGGTCTGTCCTTTTGCATCCTTTGTATGGCCAAGAGTTCCCCGTGGGGTATAAAAGAACCGGGTTACTCCCATGTTGGTTTCTTCCAACGTTGTTTTTCGGCCTAGAGAATCGAAGGTGACCTTATTAATTACTCCATTGGGCAGGGTAACCCGGGAGGGTTGCGCCAAGGGAGTATAGTCATACTTTGTAACGGATTCAGGGGCATCATTAATTTCCATTGACACAGTTCTTCGTTGTGAATTGAAGAAACTGAAAACAGTGGATTTGATATAACGTGGGTTGTCATTACTGTCCGGGTTGCCCTCGCTATTGGCAGTGGTAACGATAGTGTTGCCTGCCTGATAGCTCCACGTATTTTTCGTAACACTTTTTTCGCCAGAAGCGTTTACATAAGGTGTCTTGATCCATTTACTCCGCCCCTGGGAATCGTAATCCTTTTCAATCCAGTATTTTTCTGGTGCTCCTTCAAAGTAGGGAAGCGTCTGTTTCCAGGGCAGGTTCTGGGCCTTGTAAAGTTTTTCCGTAATGATCCATTGGCCATCGTCTCCTTTGGCGGTTGTTTTGTAATCTCGTTTCAGACCGTCATAGTAGACCTTGGAAACATGCCAGTTTTCCATATCACCATCGTTCCAGGTTTCGCGGGTTTTGATCTTTTGTGAATAACCTGATGGGGTGCCGTTGTCGTTTTGGGTATATTTCCTTTCCATATGTGACAAGGTGAGCACAGAAGAGCCTTTTTCAGGCCCGGAAAGATAAGTGTAATTATTGGTGCTCAGGCAATTGATGTCCGGCTGGATTGCTCCATATTCAGACCCGGGCATGGGACCTTGAGTATCTTCAACCCGGCCGTAACTGTCCAGACAGACGGTTGACGTCTTTCCATTCACGTCTGTAACGGCGACCCGACTGCCAAACCGGGCATCGTAGGCGTAACTTTCAGTCAATTTAAAACTCGCGTTTTCACCGGGATCAGGGGGCGGTGAGGTTTTTACAAGAGGGAATGTATTGAAGGTGCTTTCATAGGTCAGGTGAGTATCTGTATGAGGGATCAATCTGGCCGGATTGCCCGACATTTGATCCTGGCGGACCAAATTTCCATAAACAGAGTCGTAAGTCATTTTGGAACCCAGCCACATGTTGTTCTGGTTGTCCCACGCCAGGGAGGTAGACCGGTTCATAGTCCCGGTGTCGTACGTATTTTGTTTAAAACTCAGGTCTGACTTATTATTGAATTTGTAAGTTTCCCAGGCGCTTTGATCTTCAGGACAAGTGGGGTTCGTTGAAATTTTCTGATACAGGAGAAAGCCGTTTTGCCAATTCGTTTCATCATTCTGGTAGAAACTGCACGTTGATACAAAATGACTGGATTGATTAATATCACCATAATCCGAAATCTGGGTTTGATTGCCAAACCTGTCGTAGGCAAAGGAGGAGAGCTGTTTATAGCCAAAACCAAAATCCTCTTTTGATTTGGTCGTTACTTCCACTCGGGCAACTTTAGTGGCGTTGTCACATTCCTGATGGTCCAGGGTGTCCACGCATTTGTAGTAAAACTGGGTTCTGGTCAACAGGTTTTTGGGAGTATCGACGCAAGGGGAGGTGTCCGACAGATTTTGCGTATCCTGATTGCACAGCAGGTTTTGATCGACCAGCGTCTTGAACTGAAAATTAAAATCAGGGAAATCTCTTTTGTAGACGGTTGTGTTTTTTGAGCCCAGTTGTGGGTCTGCTTTGGTGCGCGCGCGGAACCCCAGGTTGCCCAGACCACTCAAACTGGTGGTGGCATTTTCATAAAAATAGGAGTAGTCGTAAGTGTTTCCTTGCCCGTCACTCACGTGAGATGCGGAAACCACGTATTGGCTGTCTTCGACTTTTTGGATGGGATAGTCGGGTAGTTGTCCTGAAAACCGGTAGACCGACTGGTCCGTCAAGGGTTTGTAGTCGATTCGGGTGATGCCGCCGATACCGTTATCGACCGCGACTACCTTTTGCAAGGGAGAAATCCCCTGCATACAAGTCAAAATGTCAGATGCATTCTCCGTAGTACCATTAGCTGCGCAATAATCCCCTTTTCCATTTCCTGTGACGTCCTGGATGGTTTGTGGATAGTTTTTGTTTTGCAGGTTGGGGGAGGGTGAAGCGTTGGCCCCATATGTGCCAATGCCCATCATTGCGCAGGATAGATAATATGGATAGCCAACAACGCGGCAGTAATCAACCAGGCCATCTCCATTCATGTCGGTAAATATTCGTGGAAAACCATCTTCAATGGAATAACCGAAATCAAAAGAGCGATCAGCAGGCCCTGGATAGAGGATTTCGATCGGGTCTGTCACATTACCGTAAGAGTCTCTCGTGCTTCCAAAGGAATCTTCCTGGGCCAATGCGCATTTGAGACTCTTGTTGCCTTTGGAATCTTTTACAGTCCGGCAAAAGTCAGACCGACCATCGCCATTGACATCGCCAAAATTCCAGGGGTTGTCCTCTCCCTTTTCACCCAGGCTGAACTTGACACCCGCTTTTGATTTCATTACGGGGGATTCAAATCCGGAGTCTTCAAATCCACTTTGGAGAGCCAGGGCACAGGCCACTCGTTTGTTGTTGTCTTTGTCGATGACCCTGCAATAATCGGCGCGGCCATCTCCGTTAACATCAGTAAATGCTTGTGGACGGTCATTGCTACCAAAAACAAATTTCTTGTTTTCCGGGCTTTGGAATTGATTCCAGGCAAAGCCTTGTGAGGTCGCGATTTCACAACTGAGAATTTTGTCTTCATTGTTCCTGCAATAATCGGCTCGGCCATCACCGTTTACATCGAAAAACCCGCGCGGTTCCTTATTACTGGAACTGGTATAAAGGTCATCATCAGGTGTTTTAAATTTTCCGTCGCTAAAACCGGATTCCGTTGCAAGAGCACAGGAAAGCTGTGAATAGCCATTGCCCTTATCTATAAAACGGCAAAAATCATCGCGGCCATCGCCGTTAACGTCTACCAGTTCCCCAGGGGTATCCCAAACACCAAAATCAACAACAGAGCTGCTTGAAGATGGCCAGTAAGGTTGACTAAACTCATCCTTTCCGCCCAAAGCGCAGGACAAGGATCGAGTTGCGTCGCCAACTGCACGGCAAAAATCAACATGCCCATCGCCATTGACATCGCCAAACAGCCGAGGATATTGGATTTTCGCCTTTTTGTCAGAGGGGTAACCCATGTCTGAGACGGTCAAACTTGAATCAGAATAGGAGCCGAAAGAAGATGTTCCCTCATCCCAATGAAGTGTGACAGGTGGCAGGCAAACATCGTTCGCATCGCATTCCTCTATCTGGCGAACGATACTGGTCCCATAATTCAGGTTTTCCTCGTAGCTCAATTTATAACGGGTGGCGATTCTTGTGCCGGGAGTCTCGCAATTTGAATCTGGACTATCGAGATTTTTCGATTCTGAAATGCAGGTGACAATTTCCTTAAGCAGGGCATTGGTTTCCACCCATCCACCATCATCATCTCCCTGAGATGGATAGGAATTCCTGATGTACTTGAATTGCACCATCCTCTTGAAATCGGTTGTTGAGTTCTGATGCCCTGTGTAATAGATAAATTCAGGATAATATTGCCCGGGGCTGTCGATATTTTCTCCAGTATCCATATCCGGCGGAGAACCTGTGTACTTAATAAAATAATAGTTTCCGTTTCGATCGGTGACAGAATTGAGCGCCCAGATGCGGACCCCTTTGCCCTGAGAATTCATCACCCTCGAGCCATTTGAACCAGCGGTTCCATATTGTAAATAGGTGCCATCTTTCAGCCACACATCGAAAGATGCGGGGCCACTGCCTGCTTTACTACGGGCAACAATTTTCCGGAAGGTGTCACGCTCAGTTCTGTATTCAGAACCGTCGGCTCCATAGTTCCCTGAGATGACTTTCAACCGGCCATCGTTCACTCCATTGCCATCCAGGCAAAACCGATCATCTTCATCATAATTCAGAGTTCCCTTGAAACCATCCTGGGCAAGGGTGGCCGGGCATCTTCTGATCTCGGACAAACCATTCAAAAATAATCCCAACCCTAAATATCCATTATCGCTATCACTGTCATAAACTATTTCCAGCTCCGGCTGCATACCGCGGGTACCGGGGGGAACTCTGAGTGGCAGGGAAAATGTGCTGGACCCGGTTGTTCCGGCGGAGAACTCGGGAGTTGGGAGGGTCTGTTTCTTAGCCTGGCTTTGCTGGAAAGTCGATTTCGCCAGGAGGGCGTTGGTTGGAACGATCAAAAAGAGCAGGGAAGTGAACAGAAAAACAAATAAATTATAATTCCTGGAAGGAAGGACTTTCTGGAAAAAGCGGCACATCGTCTAGGCTCCTGAAGAAGGCAAAAATCAACGGGCAGCGAAATCGAAAGCAGATACTATACCCTTTTTCTAATCGGATATCCAAACTTTCTAAATTTTTAGGATTGCCTCCTGCAAATAACAAAAAACCAAAAAAAAATAAATATCCCGGACATAAATGTTGCAAGCAGGATTGCCAATTTGGCCTGTTCCACCCATTGCGTATTGTCGGGAAAGGCCAGATTGGATACAAAGATGGACATCGCGAATCCTATTCCCGCAAGAAAACCCACACCGATGATTTCCTTAAATGAAACCCCTTCCGGCAATTCTCCTGACTGGGGCAAGCCAAGGAACTGACTCCCGAATAAGAATAAACAGAACAATAAGGAAAAATGAAAGTTAAACTTTTTTTCATTTTCTTATCCCTGAATAAATTCACTTAAATCTATTTTACTATGGCAGCAATGGACGATTGTTTTTTATCTGCCCCCACAGGACAATTTTTTGCCCAAGTGCGCAACTTTTTATGGCTTGACCTGGACACTGGTATTAGAGTTCAACTCACAATCGGTCTCACTAGTAGCCGCGCTATCTTTAAGCTGAAAAAGTAAATCAACACTATCAAGGAAAACGTTTTTATTAAGCGTGGAGTTTTAGCATTTTACAAAATTATTATTTGGTCATTCGTGAACTCGAGTGAACTCTGAGGCTCCTGCATTCAGGAATTCATCAAGTCCCTTTGGATCTGTAAACGGGGACATTCCCGGTGCAATACGAGAATGGTATTTTGGTTCTCCCTGAAACCCAAGGGAAATTTCCTTATTTCCCATTGCGGCCAGAAAAATAATAGCGATTGCAAAAACAGTTATGGGCACAAAATCTTTTAGTTTTAAACTGTCTTTCACCAACCGCACACAAATCCATAGCTCTCCCAGAGTCATTAGAAATAAAACGCCATTATTCGCTAGCGCCACCATGCTCCGGTTCAATAAATGAAAGAAAATAAAGGGATCAAAAACAGTATAAATATAAGAGATGAACGCCACTAAATTGCAAACCACCAGATTCCGAACAAAATAGGATTTTTTATATTTTGCAAACGTATACAGACTGATTAACCCGGGGGAACTCAATACTAAAGCGATCGAACCAATTAATAATGGATAAAACTGTTTTTGAAAAAAATTGCCGCCCGGGTTTTCCAGAAACTTCATCCAGACCGCAACAAAAATAAACCCCAGGGATGTCACTACGGGCACCCAGGCTCGATCTATGAAGTTTCGAAACGCCATGACCCGGTCCCATTTACTGGCAGGTTCAACCGGATGATTTGATAAAAACAGTTTAAGGTGGGTCCGGCCAACAAGGATTTCATCGCCCGAATTGATCTCTACCTTTTCGCCACGTATCAAACGATCTTTATTGACCCGGGTCCCATTTTTGGTTTTTAGATCCTTTACGAGAATTTTATTTTCAAGCGCCGTTATCTGCAGGTGCTTTGGAGAAATATAAGGATCATCCAGAATAAGATCGTTGGAGAAATCCCGGCCAATCGTTCCACTTCCATTTCTAAAGATGGTTTTTGACTCCCCACTCCCTCCCTGGCCAGTCAATGTTTCAATAATCAACCTGTCCATTCGATACCTCCAAGAAACTTCTTAAGAAACCTTCTTGTTTGAGGTTCATTTACCCCCGATATGCCTATTTGAATGATAAATTTTCGCTTGGAATCGTTCAGGATGGCCAGGCTCACATAAACATCGTTCAGCAGGGAATACTTTTTGTAGCCTCGCACGCAATAAGCCGCCTTCCAATTATTGCCCGCCATTTGGATGAAATGATCCTGGCAACGGAATTCTGTTACTTCTTCTTTTGAATAGCGACGATAAAACTGGCCGGTGGAATACTCCTTGGAATATTTTTTATAAAACTCCAAAGAATTTAAACTTTCGCTTTCCATGGAGTAAAACGTATAACCGATCGTCCCAGTACCAAGCCTGGAAGAAAGATAAACATTATTTTTACTTTCGCACCATTTATAACTGTAGAAATAAAACTGGTTTTTCTTCGGGTCCTCTTTCTTACTTTTTCCCCAACATTTAATAACCAGGGGCATGATATTCTTTGGGACTTTTAAAGACCCAAATTGTTCAAATTTCCACTCGGATTTTATTGCACTGCTAACCAGGTGGTCGGACCGCTTCAGCACCTGGTCTTGAATTATCTGCCTCCAACCCGGTTTCGCACCTTCTGCATCCAGAGATTTCTCAAGGTTCTTCAGGTATTCAACAGGAACCAGATAGCTTAGGTCGTTCCCTTCTATGGCTACATTGATCCCGATTACCTTCCCCCTCGGACCAAAAGCCGGGCCTCCGCTCATCCCGGGGTTCAGGGAAGCTGAAGTCAAAATATGCTGATACTGTTTATTTCCAATCAAGCCATTGAAAGTTCCTTCCAGGATAACCATTCCAACATCCAGGGGATTTCCCATTGGAAAAACCTGGCTACCCTGGGCCAGCTTTGAAGATCCTAAAACAACGGTTTCTTCTTTATTTTCCGGGCCTTTTAAAATTGCCAGATCGTGAGCAACATCTATAGCGACTAAATCCAGTTCCCCCTTTTTCATCCCATCCCGATGGTATTCAATTCTAAATTGATCGGGCTTATCAACCACATCTGAAATCACATGGAAGTTGGTCCCATATAAACCTTTTTTATTAAACTTGAATCCAGAACCAATAACGGATTTTTCCTGGGAAATTAAATCAACCACCTGGATTTGATAGACCGCGATATTGTTGGATTTGAAAATTTTTTGAGCCTTACCGGTCAAACCCCATGCGTTATTACCGGAAATCATAAAAGCGCAAAGGACCGTGTGCCAAAACATTTTCCTGATCAACTTTGAAATCGCAATAACATTAAAAGGGCACATGAGGTCCTCAACTGAATTTATGGTTTTTATTTTTGGCACAAAAACTCCAACTAAATAAACCGGTTCAGCCTGATGTCCGGTTTGCAAGAATTGATATGCGGGAAATAAAATTTTGGTATCTTGATTTTGCTTTTAAACCGCTCTCCCCAAACCAACCCCATATTTGAAACAGGATAGCGGAATCCTTTCATTTTCGGAATATCAAAATGAGAGGAATATATCACAACAATATTATTTCCCCGCGTTTAATTTCATTTCTCAACAGCCATTTAAAAAAGCCAACTCTGTCAAAAAAAATTTTGGAATCGATAATTGAAAAAAAAGTATCCTGTCTGAGAGCAAGAAGTTATGGGAGACGGCTTCGAAGTGGGTGTCTACAACGAAGCTCTGACACAGCTTTACCAGTAATGTGTTTTCGTTCTATTATTTAACTGGTCGTATTGCTAATAAGGTATTTATTCGGAGTTGTTTATGACCGCGAATTATAAAGGCTCGTGCCTGTGCAAAACCATTCATTTTGAAATTGACGGGGACTTCGACAATTTTTATTTTTGTCATTGCGATCGTTGCCGGAAGGATTCCGGGTCCGCACATGCAGCCAATTTATTCTCATCAACTGCAAAATTGAAATGGATTTCGGGCCAGGAAAATATTCAGACTTTTATCCTGCCATCAACACAACATATAAAAAGTTTTTGTATTACCTGCGGCTCTGCCATGCCGAATATCTTAAATGGAGGCAAACTCCTGATGGTTCCGGCCGGTGCGCTGGACGGGGTTTACGCATTGAAACCAACCGCCCACATTAATTTATCGGACAAAGCCCGTTGGGATGAAGACCTGGAAAATGTCCCAAAATTTGAAGAATTTCCCGGATAGCTAATAAAATTTAGTAAAATAATTTTTTAACTCTCGGATCCCTAACGGGATCGCCCAGAGAGAAATTTAGTTCGAAACCCAAAAGACTCCTGTCTGTCAGCTATAGGAAATTTAATGATTATTGAAAAAGAATGCGTGGTTGCTATTAACTTCACGGTAAAGGATGAAGATGACAACGTTCTGGAATCTTCCCCTGCTGAAGAACCACTGGTCTACCTGCACGGCGCGGGCAACCTGGTAATCGGTCTCGAGAAAGGACTCAAAGGCATGAAGGTCGGCGAAAAGGAAACCATCACCGTTTATCCGGAAGAGGGTTTTGGGGAAGTCGTCCCGGAATTGAAAGTGAAAGCCGAAAAGTCGATGTTTCCACCGGAGATTCAGTTGGAAGTGGATCGCGTATTGGAACGCGACGAAGGGGGAGAAAAAACCCGATACCGGATCGTGGCCATCGATGGGGATACCGTTTATATGGATGGCAATCACCCCATGGCCGGCAAAAACCTGCACTACAGCGTGGAAGTTGTCAGCATCCGCCCCGCCACAGATGACGAGCTGGAAAAAGGCCAGCCGGATGTGATTGTTCATTGAAAACTTCGGCCCCTCGCCGGGTTAATTTGACTCTTTTAGTGGTTGTAGTAAATTTTGCTATAATCAATGGACTTTTCTTAAACTTTCTCCCATCAAAATAATGAAAATAGATAGTTTCAAAGCGGCCTTGACTGCAGGTTTCCTGGTTATCACGCTTTCCATAGCCATGTTCCAGGCTTCTCTTCCGCATTCTGCATGGGCACAGGATATTGACGAGGTGATTCAGGGACTGGAGCAGGACTTCGGCCTGGGAAACAGTAAAAATGATGTGAAGCGCAGTAACCTCAATGCTGCCAACGAACAAAACCGTGAAGATATTAAAATCAAAGAACAAGAGGGATTAAGCGGAGGGGAAGGGGAAGAGGAAGAAGAAGCAGTCCTGGTTGATATCTTACTGGATATAGAAGAAACAGGTTATGATAGTTCCATCACCGTAGAATTTGTGGGCGGGCCCACTTTGGCTACAGGGATTATTGGAAGCATGACTCAGGCCTCGCTGCAGTTGCCGGCAGGGTCTACTCAGTCCTTGAAAATCACTTGTGACGTGGCCGACGCTTGCTCTGCCTGGCTATTCTTTATAAAGGGAGCCACTTTTATAAGTTCGGCAGAAGGCCCCAATGGATTTTTTGATTCTATGTCCCCAGGTGCGATGACAATAACTCAAATCAAAGTCAATGCGGACAATTCCGGACCTACCAATATGAACCCCGGCCCACCGGTTTAAACCCAGACCTCATTCATGGAATGGTTAGCATTCCTTTAGATTAAAGTTACCGAGTAATTTATTTTCTTCGCTATCGGTTAAAAAGTTCTGCCAAAACTCACCTCCCTCCAGCACTGTCGCGGTGAGCCCCCTGCTTGAATCCCTCAATCCTGCCCTGTTCTCTTCCCGATACTGCCCCGGAAGATGGGTTTATTTTTGTTAAAATATAATTATAGGGAGGATGCTTTTTTAAAATAAGAAATCTGGTTTTCTGAAAAACAGATTGCACTTTTGTTGCAGCAGACAAATTATTTGACGGAGCATAAGAAGCCGATGCGGATTTTTCCCATCCTGGAAAGGGAAAACAAAATAAAGCTGTCAATCGGGGTTATGTTCTTTGTTTTGTCTCAGATGTTATTAACTGTTTCAGCCGCTGAAGAATTCAAGCCACCCCAATGGTCCCGGATAACACCTCAGGGTCAGGAAATGGTGCAGTTATATTATTTCTGGTCTAAAACATGCCCCCATTGCAAAAAAGCCAAACCTTTTGTTTCAAAGATGGCTCAATCCTACGACTGGCTGGAGGTCCAATCCTACGAAATAAGCGAAAACCGGGAACATGCGGAGTTTTTTTCCGGGTTGATGGATGCCATGAACAAAAATCAGAGAGGGGTACCAGCATTTGTTTTCTGCAGCCAGGTTGAATTCGGATATGTGGATGAGCCAACCACAGGAGCTCACTTACGTGATCAACTATTAGAATGTCGCGATTTACTTTGGAATTACGGGAAAAAACCATTGCCCGGAAATGGAGAACAGGATGATCTTAAAATTTTTGTCCCACTTTTTGGTGAATTAGACGCAAACCAATTCTCTTTGCCGGTATTTACCATCATCATTGCAGGACTTGATGCATTCAATCCGTGTGCTTTTTTTGTCTTGTTATTGCTTTTAAGCCTGATGGTCAAGGCAAAAGATCGAAAAAGAATGCTGCTAATTGGCGGGGTTTTCGTATTCTTTTCTGGTTTCGTTTATTTTCTTTTTATGGCGGCCTGGCTGAATATGTTTCTTTTTCTGGGAGAAATAAGAATCATAACAATGATTGTAGCCTTGCTTGCCATAGCGGTTTCGTTAATCAACATAAAGGACTATTTTTTCTTTAAAAAAGGAATCTCCCTAACGATTCCAGACGATGCAAAACCAGGTCTTTACGCAAGGATAAGAAACCTGATAAACGAACCCTCTCTTCCCACTGTTATTTTTGGGACCAGCGTGCTGGCCCTTGTAGCTAATTCCTATGAGTTACTCTGCACTGCGGGCTTCCCCATGATTTTTACAAGAATTCTCACGTTAAACAGTCAATCCTCACTTGGGTATTATGCATACCTGGTGCTTTACAATATCATTTACGTTATCCCGTTATCTTTGATTGTTTTGATTTTTTCAAAAAGTCTGGGCAAAAGAAAGTTAAGCGAAAAGGAAGGGAGAAGGTTAAAACTGGTTTCAGGTCTGATGATGCTTGGGTTGGGGTTGTTACTGGTCGTTGCGCCTGAGTTATTGAGCAACCCTTTGATCGCCATCGCTTTAATAATTTCCGCAATCACCATTTCCTTTGCTATCATATATTTTGATAACAGGAAAGAGACGACCTGACAATTTTTCACCACAATTATTCCTGGTAAACAGGGGTTCAAAATTGATGAGTCTCCGTAAAGCAGGTTCCATGAAATATTTTTCTATTCCGGCGATTGCGGTGTTGCTATCTTTTCAGACCGTCAACATCTCTTATTCAGACGAAACTATGGATTGCACTCCATCCGCCCCATATGAAGCTCCCCCATACGTCGAACCACGGCCTGAATCCAAAGCCCCATCAAAATTGGTCGATAATAGAAACGGAACCATTACAGACCCGGAGTCCGGATTAATTTGGACCCAAAAGGACAGCTATGCGGACCTCAACAAATGTCTCACCTGGCCTGAGGCAGTCCAGTATGTTGAAAATTTGAATACGGCGGGATTTTCTGACTGGCGTCTGCCAACCATCAAGGAATTACTAACCATATATGATACCTCTCGCGAGGGTGTTTTAGCCTGGGATAAAAATCCCGAGTACCCACTGGCATTGGATGATAAATTTTCAGATGGCGCCGCTTACTGGTACTGGAGCAATGAATGTGGAAAGACAAAGCTATCGGAATGCTGCGCCAAGTCCCTTTATTTTGTAAAAGGACACATTAACTTACGTCATTTTGATCTATGTAATAATGGCGGAGTCCGTGCGGTAAGAGACTTAAAGAAATAATTAAAATGTTGCACCAATACTCGATAAACTTTCCGCCGAAAACTTTTATCCCCTGATATGAGTACCGGTTTTACCCTCCAGTGCAGGAACCAGATGGAACAAATGGGCAATAATGACTTTCTGGCCTCCCTGGTCCAGAAATTTTAGTGCAGCTTCGACTTTTGGTTTCATGCTTCCTTCTGCAAATTCTCCATGTTTCAACCAGTTTTCCATTTCAACCCGGGTCGTTCTGGAAATAGCTTTTCTGGAAGGGGATTTAAAATCAAGAAAAACATGTTCGACCGAAGTCAAAATAACCAGAATATCAAGCCCCAACTTTGTTGCCATCAACGCGCTTGTGTGATCTTTGTCAATGACTCCTTCAACCCCATAAAACTGTCCATCTACTTGACGGATTACCGGAATGCCCCCACCCCCACCACCAATCAGGATATACCCCTGATCCAGAATCGTCTTAAAGAATTCCTCTTCAACCAGGCCTAAGGGCTGGGGAGAAGGCACCACACGACGATAGCCTCTTCCCGAGTCTTCAACCATTTGCCAATCGTTTTCTTTTTTCAATTTTTCGGCTTCTTCCTGAGAATAAAACAAACCGATTGGTTTAAGGGGATGGGTAAATGCGGGATCGTTATTGGCGACTTCCACTTGCGTGATCACAGCAAAGGCTTTTCTATCCACTCCGCGTTCTCTGCACAGATTGTCCAGTACATTCTGGATAATATATCCAATGCGTCCCTGACTATCAGCGACACAAACATCCAGAGTGACCTGGCGGGGGAATTCGTGCCGGGTCAATTCCTGTTGCATAAAAATTTGGCCCACTTGCGGTCCGTTACCGTGACACAATACAATTTTCTCGTATCCACGCTCTAAAAGAGTGACTACCCCTTCCAAACTTTTTCTGGCAACAATGAATTCTTCTTTTTGATGGGGGTGAGGTGAATCGGGAACGTTCAGGGCGTTCCCTCCCAGGGAAATCAACAAACCCGGCCGTGGAGATGATGGACTCACGAAAGATCCCTTAAAAGAATATTCAAAAAGTAAACCGAGAAATGATTACACGATTCCAATCATAAATAAAGTTTTCCAGGCCGCTATTTACTAGTGGTAAATGGCTCCAGTATGGTTTCCAAGTCGGGCTGTCCAATTTCTTCGAGATCGTAATTAACTCTTACTGAGGGTTTTTGTATATTGATAACCCTGCCTAGGTCGATGGGCGTTCCGATGATCACTAAATCACAGGGCACAGCATTGATCGTCGATTCCAGATCGGAACGTTGTTGCTGATCATATCCCATTGCAGGTAGAAGCGGGCCTGTCTCCGGATAAGTTTCAAATGTTGTTTTTAAACTCCCTTGCAACCAGGGACGTGGGTCAATGATTTCACTGGCTCCATACCGTTGTGCGGCCAGGGTTCCGGCACCATATTTCATACCGCCGTGGGTTAACGTAGGCCCATCTTCAATGACCAACACACGCGCACCCTGGATCAATTCCGGTCGGTCTACCAACAGCGAGGAATTCGCCTCTATCAGGACTGCAGTCGGGTTTGCTTCCTTAATGTTCTTCCGGAGTTGCTGGAGATCTTCCCGCCGAGCCGAATCAATTTTATTGATAATGATGACCTGCGCCCTGAGCAGGTTAACTTCACCGGGAAAATAAGCCAGTTCATCCCCAACACGATGGGGGTCAACCACTACAATTTCGAGATCAGGTTGATAAAAGGAGAAGTCGTTATTACCCCCATCCCAGATGATGATATCTGCCTCCTGTTCAGCTTCGCGCAGTATTTTTTCATAATCCACACCAGCGAAAACGGTCAAGCCCAGGTCAATATAAGGTTCGTACTCTTCCATTTCCTCAATAGTACAATCGTGTTTTTTTAAATCTGATTTTTCAGAATATTTTTGCACCGTTTGTTTCTGTAGATTTCCATATGGCATGGCATGTCGCACGACAGCAACACGTTTTCCCTTGTCTCGCAGGATCCGGGCAATTTTTCGTGAGGTTTGGGATTTGCCACATCCAGTCCTTACCGCACAGACCGAGACAATGGGTTTGCAAGAGGCGATCATGGAATCTGCAGGCCCAAACAGGCAAAAGTCTGCGCCAGCTGCCAGTATGCGGGATGCTTTATCCATTACATAAGCATGCGAAACATCGCTGTAGGCAAAAACCACACTATTCACCTTTTCCTGTTTTATGATTTCCGTTAATTCGCTTTCAGGTCTAATGGGGATTCCATCAGGATAGAGAGAACCTGCAAGACTTGCGGGGTAAATCTTTTTTTCTATACCCGGTATCTGAGTTGCCGTGAAGGCAACAACCTTATATCCAGGGTTGTCACGGAAGCGGACGTTAAAGGTATGAAAATCCCTCCCAGCCGCCCCCATAATGACTATGTTTTTTCTTGCAGGAGAATTCATCTTTCCTCCTTTTTTTGCAAATGATTAATTAATCAGGTTGCATGATATCTACTTATTTTACGCCTCCTGCATTCCCTTAAGCAACTTGCATGGTCTTTATAATTTCCGAATAAAATCTCATGAAAACTTTACTCTTCGAGGGCAGTGCTTCAAAACAGGACTCGGGAAAAAATTTTAATCTTGAATATCAAAATCCCAATCAATTTCAGAAATTTTTTAGATTATTGAGACTACAAAATTTACAAAAGGCAATACTGATCTTATATATTAGTAGAGTCTATTTAGGTTAAAAAATTATGTTTGAAATACTCAACAAATCTCATGAGGGATCCGACAATTATAGATTCGATATCCAGGCACCCCTGATTGCTAAAAAAGCACGGCCCGGACAATTCATAATTTTACGTCTGGATGAACACGGTGAACGGATTCCTCTTACCCTTTGTGACTGGAACATGACTTCCGGCTCAATCACGGTATTCATTCATGTTGTTGGAAAGTCCTCTCTCCAGATGGCTTCAATGGATAAGGGACAATCCATTCTTGATATCGTCGGTCCTTTGGGAAACCCTACGAAGATTGACAATTTTGGCCGGGTTGTTCTTGTAGGTGGCGGTACAGGGATTGCTGCCATCCACCCTATTGCAAAATCTCTTACCAAAGCCGGAAACCATACAATTTCTATTTTAGGTGCGAAAACTCAAAATCATCTGGTCCTGCTTGATGAGATGAAACAGGTTTCCTCGGAAGTACGACTGGTAACCAATGACGGTAGTTCTGGAACCAAAGGATTTGTCACTGATGAGTTGCGCTCGATCATGGCCAGTCATGAGACGATTCATCGAGTGATTGCCGTTGGACCGCTTGTCATGATGAAAGCTGTCGCCGATTTGACCCGGTCCCGCCAAATTAAAACGCTTGCCAGTATGAACCCCCTTATGGTCGATGGTACCGGGATGTGTGGAGCGTGCCGAGTAACGGTCGGAGGGGAAATGAAATTTGCATGCGTGGATGGTCCTGAGTTCGATGCGCATGAAGTTGACTTTGATGGGGTAATCAACCGAATGAAAACGTATACCATGGAGGAACGTGAAGCCAGCGAGCATTACCAGCAGGAGCATGGTGACCTTTGCAGGCTTTCTGAAACTCCGGAAATTGGATAAATCAGCCAGAGGCGCGTTATGTCAGGTTCCAAACAACCACGAACACCCCCATTGGAACGGGATCCCGGGCAACGTCGGCACAGTTTTGATGAAGTAAACCTGGGCTACACACCAGCAATGGCTCAACTGGAAGCATCCCGGTGTATTCAGTGTAAAAAACCCAAATGCGTTTTGGGTTGCCCGGTCCATGTGCAAATTCCCGATTTTATCCGACTAGTAAGCGAAGGGAAATTTGTGGAAGCGGCAGAAAAAATAAAGGAAACCAATTCCCTGCCGGGTATCACCGGGCGGGTGTGCCCTCAGGAAGATCAATGTGAAAAACATTGCGTGATTGGAATTAAAGGAGAGCCTCTGGCCATCGGTCAGTTGGAACGGTTTGTTTCGGACTACGCACGGAAGATTACGGAAGGTAAGCCTGAAACACTCATTCACCCTACCCCAACCGGAAAACGGGTTGCGATTGTCGGATCGGGCCCTGCGGGACTTACTGCTGCCGGGGATCTGGCGAAACTTGGCCATGAGGTTGTTATTTTCGAAGCCTTACACCAACCGGGAGGGGTGTTGTTTTATGGAATCCCCAATTTTCGATTACCCAAGGAAATTATTGAACATGAATTGAAATATCTTGAACAGCTGGGAATCAAAATTGAGGTTAATTATTTAATCGGAAACATTAAATCTCTGGATGAGTTGATGTCAGAGGATGGGTTCGATGCAGTCTTCGTTGGCACTGGTGCAGGTCTTCCCTACTTTTTGGGAATTCCGGGAGAGAACTTAAATGGGGTGTACTCCGCCAATGAGTTTCTTACCCGAATCAATTTAATGCACGCCTGGGAATTTCCAGAATTCGATACCCCGCTCCACCATCATGAAGTACTGGCTGTGATTGGTGGAGGCAATACGGCACTTGATGCAGCGCGAACGGCATTGCGATTACCGTCAACCAAACGTGTCATCGTGTTATACCGTCGCTCTGAAAACGAAATGCCTGCCCGAAGCGAAGAAATAAACCATGCACTGGCCGAAGGGGTTGAGTTTCAGTTTTTATCAAGTCCTCTTCAAATCCAGGGGGAGAATGGGTGGGTTGGACAACTGCTTTGCCAGAAGATGACGCTGGGTGAACCGGATGCTTCCGGTCGACGTTCCCCTGTACCGGTGCCAGGAAGTGAATTTAATCTTCCAGTTGATGCAGTCATTATCGCATTAGGCAACGGGGTGAATCCTCTGATAGCTAAAAGTACTTCCGACATGAAAACCGATTCCCAGGGACACATAGAACTGGCTGACGAAACTCTGAATGCCACTTCAAAACCGGGTGTGTTTGCTGGAGGAGACATCGTGACAGGAGCGGCCACCGTTATTTCTGCAATGGGAGCCGGTAAAAAAGCCGCTCAAGGGATTCATCAGTTTCTCATGTCATCTGAATAGCGAATTAAAAATTCAAGGCCACGGAAGAGCTTGTAACTGGAATGAAAATGACGTGTGCGACCCATTGCATGCAGTTAACTTGAACAGACAATAATGGCCTTTTAAAACTTTTAATGTTTTTCACATTAATTTCGAAGAATATTTTCAGCTTCCTTGCTGTAGCAGTATTTTGATCATATATTTAAGTATGGAGGTGAGCCATGATCCAGGTAAGATTCCATGGACGTGGAGGACAGGGAATAAAAACGGCGAGCCAGATTCTTGGTAGTGCCGCTTTTAATTCCGGATTCCAGGCACAAGACTTTCCCCTGTATGGCGCAGAACGGCGCGGCGCTCCCATCGTCGCTTTCACCCGGATATCTCCAACCCCAATTCTGGAACGCGGTCCCATTTCCAATCCCAATCTCCTGTTAATTGGAGATGAAACTCTTTTAAACGATTCCCAGGTGGCACCTCTATGCGGAGCTGATGAGTCAACGATCGTTTTCGTCAATTCCACAAAGAGTACCGAACAGATACAAAAGCAATTCCCATTTCCTGCGGCCCCTCTGATATTGGATCTAACGGACCGGTGCCAGAATTTTCTCGGCAAAGGTCATATTTTAAGTACCGCTCTGGCAACTGCCGGAGCCCGGATTCTTGGAAATATTGATTTAAAAGATTTATTAGAGGCTGTAAAAATGGAATTGGGCCAAAGCCTCAAACCTGAAACGCTTCAGAAAAACCTGGAATTGACTCAGGATATTTTTCACTCCCTTTCTCCTTGCACCATCCCAGAAAAACCTATAAAAGCCCTGGCCTCAAGTCCTCTGATTGAATTAAAACAAACCCCTGTTCATGAAGCGGCCCCCATAATTTTAGCACCGGGAAATATGGCCTTGAGGAAAACTGGAAACTGGAGAATGCAACGACCCAAAATCGATTACGATCATTGCAACAAGTGCCTTATTTGTTATGCACGTTGCCCCGAGGGAACTATAAAAATTGATGAGGACGGACGCCCGCAGATTGACTATGAACATTGCAAGGGATGTATGATTTGTGCCCAGGAATGCCCCGGTCATTTTATCCAGACGATCAGAGAATCGGAGGGGGCTCATGAATAAGCATTCAAAAATGATGTTGACCGGAAATAAAGCCGCCGCCTGGGGCGTACGCCTGGCCCAGGTAGACTACGTTCCTGCATTTCCCATTACACCTCAAACAGAAATTGTAGAAACTCTGGCCCAATGGTTTTCAGATGGAACCCTTACTGGAAAATATACCAATATGGATTCCGAACATTCCATGTTCATGGCAGCTGGAGCGGCAGCGGCAACAGGGGTTCGCGTATTTACTGCATCTTCCAGTCAGGGAATTCTTCATGGAATGGAAGCCTTGTATACCATCGCGGGCTGGCGGGTTCCGCTTGTAATGGTGAATGTTTCACGCGCACTGGCAACGCCGATAACGCTGGAGCCGGACCACAATGATGTCATGAGTACACGAGACTGTGGAATGGTTCAATTACATGCGGAAACCTGCCAGGAAGTACTCGATTTTATCCTGATAGGGCACCGTATTGCAGAACACCCTCAGGTTGCTTTACCGGTATTGGTCAATATGGATGGCTTTTATCTTTCCTTTACCCGGGAACCTGTCGTTTTACCCGAGCCATCGGAGGTCGCACGATTTCTCCCTCCTTATAAATCGGAACAACCCGTTTTCAAAGCCTCACAACCCATGGCACGAGCTTCTGCAGTGTTTGGTGGTGCAACTTACTCTTATTTTAAAATTCAACAGGACCTGGCGGTACGTCAGGCCGAAACCGTGTTTCACGAAGTTAGTGAAGAGTTTGCCCAATACTTCGGGCGCAACTATGGACCGGTGGAAAATTTCATGATGGATGACGCCGAGTTTGTTTTTGTTATGAGCAATTCGTTTGCCACCAAAGGTAAAGCTGCCGTGCTGGAACTTCGCAAACAGGGAATCAAGGCCGGCTTGTTGAAGTTACGCCTTATTCGCCCCTTTCCTACTCAAGCGATTGCCGATTCATTACTAGGCCATCACAAGGTTGCAGTGATTGACCAGAATCTTTCACCGGGTATGGGAGGCATACTTTTCCCGGAGATCGTAACTTCCTTGTATTCACGCATCAACCGTCCAGAAAAATTTCTTTCTGTTATCGGAGGGCTTGGCGGAAAAGATATCTTGAAAGAAGACTTTTTTTCCATTGTTGAACACTTGCGTTCCGATAAGTCCGAGGGACCCCTGTTTCTATATAACGATGATGATCTGAAGCAGTTTAAAAAAGTTTCTCATATTGCTCTGGCGGAGAAAGGTGGATCTGAATCATGAATGAAATGATTAAAACTCACAAGCGGGTTTCGGACCTTCATCCGGAAGAAATAATTACTCCAGGGACAGGCCTTTGCGCAGGATGTGGGGGATTGGAAGGGCTAAGGCTCGCGTTGAAGGAACTTGGCAAGGATGTGGTTATTTGTAATGCCGCAGGATGTTTTACTCTCCTCTCAGTGTATCCGTTCACTCCACTTCAAGGCTCCTGGTTGTACACCACGATGGGTGGCCCCGTTCCCGCGGCTCAAGGGATAAGAGACGCTTTGGATGTCCAGCTCAAAAAGGGGAAGCTGCCTTCTCAAGAAAACCTGCAGGTGCTGGTAGTAGCAGGTGATGGGTCTTCAAATGATATCGGGTTAGGGCCTACTTCTGCGGCTCTCCACCGTAAACTGGATTTTATTTACTTTTGCTATGACAACGAGGCCTATGGCAATACCGGATTTCAATTGTCCGCAGCATCTCCTTTTGGAAGCTCAACCCAAACATCCCCCAGTACGCATGAACATCCTGCAGGTGCAGAAAAAATGAAAAAGAACCTGTTCGATATCTGGAAGGCGCAGGATCCCACTTACATCGCAACCGTTTCCCCCAGGGAACCTATCGACTTGTCCAATAAGTTTGCCAAGGCCAAAACAATGTCCGGTCCCCGCATGTTTATATGTATGTCGCCTTGCCCCACAGGATGGGGGTTTGACCCCAAGGACGCTCATGTTATTGCCAAACTGGCGGTGGATACCGGAATCTTTCCAATAAAAGAATACTTTGAGGGGAAAGTGGTTCATACAAAGCGTCCTCGAAAACGATTGCCAGTTGAAAAGTTTCTTGAACGCCAGAAACGCTTTTCGCATTTATTTTATCCGGAGCGTTGTGAGGATGTAATTTCACAAATTCAGAAAAATGTAGACGACTACTGGAGCCATTTTGAATGATGCGATTGATATGCGAATCCAAACTCAGGCGAAACCTGACTTTTCTACTGTAGAAACTTTTTTTGCCCCCAGGGGAGTTGCCGTCATCGGTGCTTCTCCGAAAGAGGACAACCAGGGGCGACGCATTATTGAAAGTCTGCAAACTCACCAGTTCCCCGGGCCTGTAGTCGCAGTCCATCCAAAATCCCTCCCACTGCCCAATTGCCCTGTCGTGCAAAGGGTTGAAGATCTCCCCGACTTTATTGATCTGGCAATCCTGGCTGTTTCTTCTCAAAACGTTTTAAATTTGATTGAACCCCTATCCAGGAAAAAGATACAGCATATCGTTGTTGTTGGAGGTGGCTTTGCTGAAACAGGAAAAGATGGAAAAGTTATCCAGGAAAAGCTGAAAGAAAATGGAAAAAGGTTTGGTGTACGTATTTTAGGACCAAACTGTCTCGGCACGTTCAGCTCAAAAGATCATTTCAACAGTTTTTTCCTTTCCTCTGATCAACTGAAATTACCCGGCCAGGGTTCAATTGGAATTATCTCTCAAAGCGGCGCTTTCCTTTCCATGCTGCTCAACGGGTTAGCCGAGCGCGAGGTGGGAGTTCACCGCGCAATCAACTTTGGAAATCGAATTGATATTGGGGAGTGCGAGGCTCTTGAAGCCTTTGCAAACGATCCCGAGATTCAGGTTATTGGCATGTATCTGGAAAGTTTCCAGGATGGGGCCCGTTTTTTTCGTTTGGCTCAAGAGGTTTGTCAAACCAAACCGGTTCTAATTTATAAAGGAGGGAAAAGAGAAGCGGGGATCCGGGCGGCACAAGCACATTCAGCAGCACTTTCTGGTTCATACGACGTGTTCCAGGCTGTTTGCCAACAGGCAGGAATGCTGGAAGTTTTCGACCTGAATGGATTGATCAATGGATTGTACTTTTTTTCGCTGGCCCCAAAGCTTCAAGGCAATCGCCTTCTGATTGTTTCCAATGGCGGGGGAATGGGTGTGCTGCTAAGCGATTTGTGCGATTCTTTTTGGGACATAAAAGAACCATCTGTCGAAACGCAGACTTCCTTGTACCAGCAATTGCCCAGGTATTACTCATTTAAAAATCCGGTTGACCTCACAGGTTCAGGAAAAAACAGTGAGTGCGGGTTAGCGATAAAAACATTAATAGATTCGAAGACATTTGACGGACTCCTTCTGGTTCTCCTTCCCGGCACCAGCGGAATTAATGGTTCCGTGGCTTCTGAATTGAATAGTTTACTCCCCCGGAATTTTCCCGTTGCTATTGGGGCTTGCGGTTCTCTTTACAAAGAATTGAGCTCACGATTAAATTCTGAAATTTTTCCAATATTTTCAACTGGAGAGGATGCAGCCAGGACGATGAATCAATTGGCTCAAAGAAGAGCTTTGCTATTAGAAAGAAATATTTCCGATCAAGAAGATACCCTGGAGGAATACGACTCCTCTCCTATAACGGAATGGATAAACAATTTAAAAGAAGCTCCCGGCGAAATGGAAATAAAAAGCCAACTGGCCGAATGCGGGCTTGCGGTTCCGGAATCCTGTTCAATTAAAAAAGAACAGGATATTGACGACACCCTGATAAAAATCAACTTTCCTCTTGTCCTCAAAGTGAGTGACAAGGATGTATTGCACAAAGCGCAAATCCGGGGAGTAAAACTTAATCTGGGCAGTCGGGAGGAATTGGAAACGGAATGGAAGAAAATGAACCAGCTCTGGCCGGGAAAAATCTGGATTGAGCAACAAATGCCGCCAGGACTGGATCTCATGGTTGGATTCAAACGTGATTCCGATTTCGGACCGGTACTTCTCATTGGAACGGGTGGTTCTCATGTAGAAGTATACCGCGATATTGAAAGAGCCTGCCTTCCAGTCAATAATTCTGATCTGGCAAGAATAATTAACCAAACAAAGGCCGGGAAAATAATTGAGGGCACAAGCAACTCTCCCTCTTTAAATATTAATCAACTGATAAGAGTAGTCCAATTTTTCGCAAAGTGGTTTGAGAACGCTCCCAAACTTCAATTCCTGGAATTCAATCCCGTTCGTTTATACACAAATCGACTGGTTATTCTTGATGCAAAACTGAAAATGAACTCTTGCTAAAGGAGCACATAATGTCATTGCCGACCCATTACATAGACGAGTTTGCGGACGAATTTGGACCCGAAAAAATAATCCATATTTATGAACCCAAATCAAAACTAAAAGCCATCGTTGTTATCGACAATCTGTCTTTGGGACCTTCCCTTGGGGGATGTCGGATGGCCCCCGATGTCACTACGAAAGAAGTGTTTCGGTTGGCACGCGCAATGACTTTTAAAAATGCATTGAACGGGATCCCGCATGGAGGTGGGAAATCCGGCATAATCGCTGACTCAAAAACCGAAAACAAAGAAACCATTATCCGTGAATTTGCCCAGGCGATTAAAGACTTAAGGGATTACATTCCAGGGCCAGACATGGGCACCGATGAAACGTGCATGGCCTATATTCATGATGAAATAAGACGCGCTGTCGGTTTACCCAAAGTAATCGGAGGAATTCCATTGGATGAACTGGGAATGACAGGATATGGCTTAGCGGTAAGTGCGGATGTAGCGTGCGAAGAACTCAATCTTCCGCTTTCTGGGGCGAGAGTCGTAATTCAGGGATACGGCAACGTTGGCAGGGCGGCTGCAAAGTTTCTTGCTGAACGGGATGCAAAAGTGATCGCGACTTGTAATTCCAAAGGAGGTATTTTTAACCCCAATGGTCTGGACCTTACCAGATTGAACGAATACATCGAAAACAATCACTCCGTCCAGAACCCGGACCTTGGCAAACCAATTTCCAATGCCGAATTACTGGAAGTTGAATCCGACATTTTTATTCCAGCGGCAAGACCAGATGTGTTTAATGAATCCAATCAGGGTGTCTTGAAAACGCGTTTGGTGTTGGAAGGTGCCAACATTCCGATCACCGCAGACGCCGCAAAATCGATTCACGATCGGGGAATTGCAATAGTTCCGGACGTTATCGCCAACAGCGGTGGGGTGATTTGCGCAGCAACCGAGTATCAGCGAATGGCAGAGGCCCAGGCCTTTGAAAGGGTAAAGGCTTCGATTAGTCGTAATACTGCTGAAGTTTTAAAACGGATTCGAGAAAAAAAACAATACCCACATGACGCCGCAAAAGAAATGGCCCGGGAACGATTGGCTCAGGCAATGTCATACAGAGGGCATATGTAGGACCTTTTTTATTGCTTCAACTAAAAAGTCGATATCCGTTTTTTCATGCGCTGCGGAAATTTGAAAACGGATGCGTGCTTTGTCCTTGGGCACCACTGGAAAACTGAATCCAATTACGTATATTCCATTTTTCAGCAATTCCTCTGCCATGGTGTGCGCCAGTCTGGCATCCCCAAGCATGAGGGGAACGATCGGATGGGTCCCCGGCATCACGGTGAGGCCCTCTTGTTTGAGTTTATCTCTGAAATATAGCGTATTGCGTTGAATTTTTTCTATCAGTTCAGGCGATTCTTCAATCAAATCAATAGCACGATGCGTGACCGCCGCGACAATCGGCGATAACGAATTAGAGAATAAATAGGGGCGGGATCGCTGACGCAATAAATCAATCATTTCTTTTCGACCTGCTGTGAAACCTCCTGAAGAACCACCAAGCGCTTTTCCAAAAGTAGAGGTAACAATATCCACCCGCTCCATCACCTCCTGTTCATCAATGCTCCCCCTACCAGTCGGGCCGAAGAAACCGGTTGCATGCGAATCATCTACCATGACCATCGCACCATACTGGTCTGCCAGGTCACAAATTTCTTTCAGACGGGCAACATCACCATCCATGCTGAACACTCCATCGGTGGCAATGACGCGTAACCGGTATTTTGAGGCGCGTTTTAATTGGGTTTCGAGGTGGTTCAGATCGCTGTGTTGGTAACGAAACCGCATGGCTTTGCACAATCGGGTCCCGTCAATAATGCTCGCATGATTCAGGCGATCACTAAGGATGGCATCTTTTTCGTCGAATAAAGTTTCAAAAAGTCCCGTATTGGCATCGAAACAGGAAGAGTACAAGATGGCGTCTTCCATTTTAAGAAATTCCGATATGCGCCCTTCCAGTTTTTTGTGGATGTCATTTGTTCCGCAAATGAACCGCACCGAGGCCATGCCGAACCCATATTGATCCAGAGCTTCTTTTCCCGCCTGGATTAAAACCGGGTGATTAGCCAGTCCCAAATAGTTGTTGGCACAAAAATTGAGAACGGTGCCTTGCTGTGTTTGGATATGAGTTTGCTGGGGGGAGAGCAGAATACGCTCATCCTTATACAATCCTGCCGAGTGGATGGTTTCCAGCTCTTGTTTAAAAATATTAACGGGATCGGATTGCATGGGTTCCTCCAATCCAGGTTCGGGTTGAACTTGATTAATACTTAAATATTATTTTCGGATGCTTTTGGATCGCCTTTTCAAATGCGGTTCTTTCAAACGAATGAAAAGGAATTATGGTTTCTTTTCCCTTGTTTAAAATGATGTTGAAAATTTTCTCTTGAAGGTGATGTTCCCGTGACTTTAAAAGATTACTGAGTATGAACCATGTTTGAAACACTTTGCGACCAATCACACTGTGCAGGGATTTACCATACATGATGATTTCCTGAAAGTTGGATAGTGTATAATCTCCCTCAGACAAACCGAATAGAATAATATCTCCTCCCGCACGCACACTGGCAATCGCTGTATTGAGCGCCTGGTTACTCCCTGCCATTTCCATGGCAACATCGACTCCCTCACCAAAACAATGTTTCCTGATTGTCTCGGCTATTTCAGGGTCGGCAGCATAGGAAGTGTCTCCCTGCTTTGAACGGGAAACTTGAATAGGCAAATCGAGCCCAAGGGCTTCGGCCAGTTTCAAATTTTCGGGATTGGGATCAATGCCAATGATGACGGCCGCTCCCATAGCCCTCGCAATTAAAATGGAAAGAAGACCAATTGTTCCACAACCAAAAATGGCTAAAGTCTTTCCTCGTAAATCGACTCGACTACAGGCATGAACAGCATTGCCGAGTGGTTCTTGAATCGCCCCAACCTCAGGACGGATCAGGTCTGTATCAGTTTTCCAAAGTTCCCTTGCAGGAAGTTTGACCAAATCAGCGAAGCAACCGTCAGTTGAAATACCTATGATCTTGTGATCGGAACAGACATGCGCCTCACCAATTTTACATTGGTGACACTTGCCGCAAAAAATATGTGATTCGGTAGAAACAATGTCGCCGGGGTGATACCCGTAATATCGTTTGACATAAGACCCGGTCTCTACTATTTCTCCCAGCAGTTCGTGACCGCAGATTCGCCTGGATTGTCCTTCAGCTTCGAGAGAATTAAAAAGGGCTTCCTTAAACGACTTGCGAAACCAGAGCCCTTTATCGGATCCACAAAACCCTGTGTATATAGGCTTGATGAGCACTTTCCCGGAATCTTCCGGGTTTTCCGCTTCATTAAGAGTTGGAGGTTCAACATCTTCGAATGTCATTCCCGAGGAGGTTTCCCATTCACTTCGCGATATATTCAGGGTCAAGGCTTTCATGGCATTTCCCGGAATTTTCAAAAATAATCTTTAAGTCTAAATATAGTTTACCACTAAAGGAAATAAGGAAGAGGTAAATCTGGAATCGGATTGGTGACTTCCATTAGCAAATTCTCGGTAGTTGGTCACCACTTAACATATCCAGGACCCGCGTGGACCCAACGCTCGTTTTTAAAACCACATGTGGAGAAGTCGCCTTTTCAACCTTTCCAATAATATCGGGGACGCTGCTGTTTTGTTCCTTACGCAAAATTTCCACTGCACGTTTTGCATCATCCGGAGCAACAACCACCACAAAACACCCCTCATTGGCAATGTAGAGCGGGTCAAATCCCAACAGTTCACATGCGCCCTGGACTGGTTCATGCACTACAATTCTGTTTTCATCTATCGTAAATTTTAATTTTGAAGAACCGGCCATCTCAATCAATCCAGTAGCAAGTCCTCCCCGAGTTAAATCCCGAAGACAGCGGATTTGAATTTTAGCTTTAATTAGTTTTTGAACTAACGAAGATAACGATGCGCAGTCACTTTGAAGGGGTGGATCAAATTCCAGGTTTTCTCGTGCAGCCAGAACAGCAATTCCATGCCGGGCAATGTCTCCACTAATTAATATAGCATCGCCGGGTTGAATCTGATCTGGGTGCGAACGCAAAAATGGATGAGCCGCGCCCACTCCAGTTGTATTTAAAAAAATTCCGTCGCCGTTTCCCTTTGCCACCACCTTGGTGTCGCCGGTCACAATGTGAACACCAGACTCCTGCGCCGAAATTTTCATTGAATTTGCAATGGTTCGCAGGGTCGAGACGGGAAGTCCTTCTTCCAGGATAAACCCGACGGAAAGATAGAGCGGTCGTGCACCGCACATGGCAAGGTCGTTTACCGTCCCGTTCACCGCCAGAGAGCCGATGTCTCCACCCGGGAAAATCAACGGTTGCACCACATAGGAGTCAGTAGTCATCACAAGCTTGTCAGAGGGAAAGTCGAGTACTGCACCATCGTGGTGGGTTTCCAATTCGGGGTTTTGAAAAGCCGGTCGGAAAATTGATTCGATCAATTGATGCATTAACCGGCCTCCACCCCCATGCGCCAACAGAATTTTATCGTCGGAGGCCAAGGGTGCGGGACAACTTTCTCCCGGTGTAGAATCCGAATTTTGCGGAGGAGGTTTCATGCCTGAAAGTTTTGGTAGTGAAAATAAGCAGCACAAGCCCCTTCGGATGAAACCATAGTCGCTCCCAAAGGAGAGTCGGGAGTACATTCTTTACCAAAAGCTTCACATTCGTTTGGTTTTTTCAGACCTTGCAACACTTGCCCGCTGATGCAGTTTGTGCTCAAGGGTTCATAAATAATTTTTTGAGGAAATCGCAATGCAGCGTTTAGATGTCTATAGACACTTTTCAATCCCAGGCCGCTTGATGGAATTTCTCCAACGCCTCTCCATTGTTTTGGGATGACTTCAAACACTTCATTCAGGATTTTTTGAGCCGCGAGGTTTCCTTCTCTTTGTACCGATCGTGAGTACTGATTTTCGACTTCGTGACGACCCTCTTCCAATTGGCGGACAACCATGTCAATTCCCATCAGTATATCCAGAGGCTCAAACCCCGTCACCACAATCGGCACCTGGTATCGTTGTGCAATCGGTTCGTATTCTTCGAAACCCATGATGGTGCAGACATGACCCGCAGCAAGGAATCCCTGAACTTTGGAATGAGGCGAATTTAAAATGCTCTCCATCGCTGGCGGGACAAGAACCTGTGACACCAGAAAAGAAATATTTTTGATTCCCTGTTGTTTTGACTGATACAAAGCCATTGCATTGGCGGGCGCTGTGGTTTCAAAACCAATTGCCAGGAAGACCACTTCTTTATCCGCGTTCTCACGCGCCAGATTTAAGGCTTCCATAGGAGACTGGATGATGCGGACATCGCCCCCTTCCGCCTTAATATGAGCAAGGTCCGTATTTGTACCCGGCACGCGCATCATGTCCCCAAAGGTGCAAAAAACAACTTCCGGGTTTGATGCAATTTCCATGGCGTGATCCAGAATGGATTGCGGCGTTACACATACTGGACAACCAGGGCCATGTAATAAAGTAATTTCCGAGGGCAACAATGATTCCAGACCGTGTTTTGCAATAGAGCGGGTTTGCCCTCCGCAAATTTCCATGATCGTCCAGGGCCCCGTTACCGCTTCTGCAATACGTTGGGAACATTTTTCAATGGACCCCCGGTCTCGGTATTCGTCTATATATTTCATAATCGATAGTTATCTTGTTTCAGGGTCAATTTCGTCCAAAGTATTCAAAACCAACTGAGCTTCTTTTTCATTGAGGATGCTGATAGCGAAACCAACATGTACAATTACATAGTCCCCTTGCTTTGCCTCAGGCACATAAGCCAGGTTCACTTCCCGCACGACACCACCAAAGCTGACTTTTCCCATTGGCATGATGGAATTTTCTCCTGAGATGCCGAGAATTTTCCCAGGGATAGCCAGACACATCAGAGCATCCCCTTATCCGGCCGACTTGCCGCAACCAACTGCCCCAAGGATAATCCGCCATCATTGGGTGGAAAGCCCCTTTGCCAGTATGGATTAAATCCTGATTCACGCAGTTTTTCGACGGCAAGCTCAGTCAACACTCTGTTTTGAAAACACCCGCCCGTCAGCAGGACATTATCTTCTTCCGCCTGTTTCGCAACAAGTACCACGGCTTCAGCCAGGGTATTATGAAATTTTCCTGAGACAACTCCAGGGGGAACCCCACTCGTGCAATCCTCTAATAATTCTTCCATCATTCCGCTCCAGTCAATAACAACCCGGGGTGCAAACCGGTTCTTTGGAGTGTACTTTCCATCCAATATTTTTATTGGATACATCTTTTTAGAAGAGGGGGTTCCACTTGCAAATTCCAATAACATTGCCGATTGACCTTCATAGGAAACAACCTGTCGCAAATCGGAAAGGGATGCTACGGCATCGAACAAACGCCCGCAACTGGATGTGATGGGACAATTCAGGTTATTTTTAAGAAGTGAACTTAAATTTTTCAATTCCCGTGGTTCAAACGCACGTTGAATCAGGGGATGATGAATCGATTCCCCTCCCAAAATTTCATATAAAACACCAAGAGCACTCCTGCGGGGTTCTTTTACCGCCTGGCTACCTCCTGGGAGTTTGAATGTTTTAAAAGAACCAAAGCGTTTAATTTGTTTTTCTGTAACATGAAAAAACTCCCCACCCCAAATCGTATTGTCTAATCCAAAACCGGAACCATCCCAGCCAAGAGCCAGAAAAGGTGGTTGCAGTTGATTGTCTTCCATACAGGAAAATACGTGCGCGACATGATGCTGAATCGGAATTGTAGGTGCTTTTAGAGTACTCGCATGCAGGGTTGAAACATAATCGGGATGGGCATCATGGGCGATAAATTCCACAGGTGAAGAAATTGTTTTCAATGTGGAATTGACGGTCGCTGTAAACGCAGCTCGCGTAGAGGCGGCCTCCAGATCCCCAAAGTGGGGGCTGACAATAACTTTGTTCCCTTCCATCCAGGCGATGGTATTCTTATTGTGCCCTCCCAAAGCAAGACCCTTTTTGAGACCCCCATTACAGGCGATCGGAGTTGGCGAATACCCACGTGCTCGCCGAAGAACCTGGGTATGTCCCAGTAAAACCCTCGTGATGGAATCATCAGCATGTCGAAGGATAGGCCGATCGTGGGTCAGAAAAAAGTCTGCGATCCCCCCCAGGGTTTTTATTGCTTCCTGCTCATTGGTACAAATTTTTTCTTCGGAGAGGTTACCGCTGGTGCACACGATTGGGGTATCCATAAAATGAGACAAAACATGATGCAAGGGGTTTGAAGGAAGCATGACGCCTAAATAAGGATTTTCTGGGGCAACCTGTTTCGAAATAACCGGATCTCCTTTTCGCTTTAATAATACAATTGGCCCTTGAAATGATTTTAATAACTCCTCTTCATGGCTGGAAACTTCACAATCGTTTTGAATCGCGTCCATTGATGGATAAAGTACGGCAAAAGGCTTTTCATCTCTATGCTTTCTCTTTCTTAAAAGAAGAACAGCCGCGTCTGTTGTGGCCTGTGCCATGAGATGAAACCCGCCGATTCCCTTGACGGCAATCACTTTCCCCTGAATTAAAAATTCCACAGCCATTTGGAGCGCTTTATGTTTATCACCCAGCGACTCGCCTGCTGAATTTATAATTTTTAATTGCGGTCCGCATTCCGGACAACAGTTGGTTTGTGCATGGAAACGGCGATTTTCGGGATCGGTGTATTCCCACTCGCAAAGCGAACACATCGAAAACTGTTTCATGGAGGTGCACGCCCGATCAAAAGGGATTGATTCGGTCACCGTGTAACGAGGGCCACATTTTGTGCAGTTCGTGAAGGGATAAAGATAACGAGGGTCGCTGGAATCGAATATCTCACCAACACAATCAGGGCAAGTTGCAATATCGGGTATTAGTTGGGAGTTGCCTGTTCCAGAAGGGTCACTTTCCTTAATAATAAAAGTGGAATAATTGATAGAAGGCAGCAGACAGGTTTCGATTTCATCTATCTTTGAATGCGGAGGCGGATTTTCCTTTAGTGAGTTTAAAAAATCGCCAAGGCTTTTCTCACTTCCTTCAATTTCAATGGCAATGCCTTCCCGGGTATTTTGGACCCAACCTTTTAAAGAGTGGGCCTCGGCCAGTCCAAAGATAAAAGGACGAAAACCCACACCTTGCAAAAGGCCGCTTAGCTTCAGCCTCATTCTCCTGACTGGAACCAGCTTTGGTTTGGGTTGCGACCTATGGCTTTTAAGGGAAACTGGGGTCATGGTGTCGCTATTCAGCAATTTCGATACTTTCCAGTATGATTTCCTGCGCTAAAGGGTCATTGATGTCGTCTAAGACAATAATCTTTAAATTGGCATTTTCAGCTATGGTGCCACGGGATGCTTCAGCAAAATGTTCCCGGAAATGATCAGCTGAAATGTGAGACAAAGCTCCCAGGCGAACCGTCACCGCATCAACGGGCTTGTTCTGTTCATTTGCGGAAACAGATGTAATTTTCTCCATTAAATCTTTCATCAACGATTGCTCATGCATCTTTCGCTTTATTGCTCCCCATCGACAATAGATTGAATCTGTTCCACTACCCGGTTCACCGCCTGTTCCACTTCAGGAGTGAGGCCCTCACCGGGATCAAAACAATTACCTTCGATTCCAAAAATCTGAAGAGTAACCGGAAGTGTATCCATGACATTTGACATTTCCACCGCTTCGGCGACCCCGAAATTATGCGTGGAACAGGAGAACCAGTTTTTTGGAAGCGGTTCCTTGTTCGCATTAATACAATGCAATGTACCTGGAGCCTTTGAAGAAGATACCGCATCGATCAAAATTACATGGTTGCGTTCCTTCCATGTGTCCATCAACTGAACCCCTTCTCCCGACTGCTCGACGCACTCTATATCTTCTCTTAACTTTTTAATTCGACGAACCACTTCAAGCCCCGCACCATCGTCGTGCCTGTATTGATTGCCAACACCTACAATGAATATCCCTTGTGTCATGTGGTTGGTTAATTGATTCAAAGAGTCCTTTTTAGTTTTTTTTAAATTACGAACGAACAATATCCAGTTTTAAAAAATGGGTAGCGCAGGAAATGCAGGGATCGTAATTTCGAATGGCCTGCTCACATTGCCAGGTCAGTTTTTCCTGTGGCAGGTCAAGGTGCTTTGGAACAAACTGCCAGAGATCATTCTCAATGGTTTTTTGATTTTGCGATGTTGGCGGAATGATTCTGGCATCCAGGATTTGACCCTCTTCATCAATTTTATACCGATGATAAAGTAAGCCCCGGGGCGCTTCGGTACAAGCTGCGCCCACCCCTTCCTGAATTTCAAAATCTACGCTTGGTTGGTCAGGTTTTTCATACGATTCAATTATTCGCAAAGCTTCGTCGCAGGCGTAGAGCACTTCAATACTGCGCACAACGATACTTTGAAACGGATTGTGACAATGGTCTCCAATTCCGGACTCCTTCGCGCTTTCCTTCGCTAATGGAGATAACTGATCAAAATTAAGGTTGAAGCGGGCCATCGGTCCTACAAAATAGGACCCTCGGTCGATCAAAACCGAATGCAGAGCGTTGGTGTACTCGACATGGTCCTCCCTGAAATTATTTTCAAATTCTTGAGCTTCAATGTCCAAACCCTTATTGGAAATAATACGACCCTCATTAAACGGGTACTCATCCGGGTGGGAAAGTGAAACATATTCATAATCCTGGTCGAAAGCTGGGAAATCAAATCGGGATGACCATTTAACAGTTTCCAGCGCCGCATCCCGGGCCCACTTCAAACGTTCTTTCAAATGGTCAAACTCTGTTTTCGCAAGTACTTTGTAAAAGCCACCTACCTTGACATTGACCGGGTGAATTTCTCTTCCTCCCACCAGAGAAACAATTTCATTGCCCACTTTCTTCAATTGCAAACCACGCTCTACAACATCCTTATGATCCTTGGCCATCTGGACTGCATCCTCGTAACCTAAAAAATCGGGTGCATGCAACATGTAGATATGCAGTGTGTGACTTTCAATCCATTCCCCGCAATACAGAAGTCGGCGTAAATCACGCAGGGGTCCCTGGACCTGAATCCCTAGAGCTTTTTCCATCGCGTGGACCGCGCTCATCTGGTAGGCAACCGGGCAGATCCCGCAAATCCGTGCGGTAATATCCGGCGCTTCCTTAAAATCACGACCGCGAAGAAATGCTTCAAAAAAACGCGGAGGTTCAAATATTTTCAGCTTCACATCTGACACCTGATTCTCTTTGATCTCGATGTGCAAAGCCCCTTCCCCTTCAACCCGGGCAAGGTAATCTACTTTAATGGTCCGGTTTTTTTTCTTCATGCCGTTCGCTTTCTTTTCGAAAAGAAGGAGCGTACGCGTTGAATCCGCGGAAAACGCGTAATATTTCTGGATCGCCAGTACCCTGTTCTCCCAGCCAATCACCCAGGGAAGCGGTGTTCGGGGTTTCCTTAGGACCGAAACATCCGTAACAGCCGCGATTGTAGGAAGGGCAAATGGCATCGCAGCCTGCATGGGTGACGGGTCCCAGACACATCGTTCCCTGGGCCACCATGACACACACATTTCCCTTTAGCTTGCATTCAATGCAGGTACTATGCGGTGGGGTGACAGGTTTCCTGTCTTTCAGAAATGCGCTGATCACCTCCACTAATTGCATTTTATTGATGGGGCATCCGCGCAATTCAAAGTCAACTGGTACATGCGATGAAATTGGAGTTGATGTTTCCAGGGTATCGATATAGGTCGGGTTTGCATACACGATTGAAATAAACTCGTTAACATCTTTAAAGTTTCTTAACGCCTGTATACCTCCTGCCGTCGCACAAGCCCCGATCGTAATCAGGTATTTTGACGAACGCCTTACCTGGTGAATTCTCTCTTCATCATGGGGAGTGGTGATAGACCCTTCAACCAGAGAAAGATCGTATGGACCTTTAAGAACTCTTCTGGAAGCTTCAGGGAAATTGGCGATTTCAATCTCATCCGCAACTGTCAGCAGCTCATCTTCACAATCGAGCAGGCTCAATTGACATCCATCACAGGAGGCGAATTTCCAGACGGCAATTTTTGGTTTTTTCTTTTTCATCATCACTATAGTTCCCGTACTTCAAGAAAGGGCTGTATAGATGGATAATCAAAGACCGGTCCATCTTTGCAAATAAAAGAGGGACCAAACTGGCAGTGACCGCAAAACCCTACCGCACATTTCATATTGCGTTCCATCGAAATAAATATTTGATTTGTGGGCACACCAAACCGTTGAAGTTCGCGTACGGAATAACGCATCATGACTTCCGGCCCGCATACCATGGCAATCGTTTGCAGCGAATCAAACTTGACCCGGTCGATTAGATGCGTGACCACTCCAACATTGCCTCTCCAGTCCCGATCCCCTGTATCAACAGTCACCTTTACCTGGATCCCATTTCGTCCACGCCAGGTTTCGCGATCCTGGGAAAACAGAAGCCCATCGGGCATTCTTGCGCCATACAATAATGATACGTTTCCATAGTGATCGCGATGGGACTGGATTTGTTCAAGGACAGGACGAAGCGGCGCCAGCCCAATACCGCCCGCCAGAATAACCACATCTTTTCCTTTAGCCAGATCTACAGGCCAGCCTTTGCCAAAAGGCCCCCTCACCCCAATGGTTTGGCCTTTTTTCAAACGATGCAATGCACGGGTGACGGTTCCCACTTCACGTATGGTGTGCAACCAGCCACCGGATTGAGAAGAACGGCCGCTAATCGAAATCGGAACATCGCCAACGCCAAAAGCGTACAACATATTGAACTGCCCGGGAGAGTATTCCGATTGGGTCTTGTCCGGTGGCAATAGATCAAGGGTAAAAGTGTCCTCAGCTTCGCGGATTACCCGGTGGATCTTGAGAAGTTCGGGAACAACCGGGTCTGAGTTGATAGGGTTCATATCAGTTTTTCTGCTGGCTGCCGTAAATATCCAGTAACTGGATCTGGGTTGCCTCCATTCGTTGGCCCAATATAGGAAGAATACGGCTCAACAACTCAAAACCAAAATCATGATCCTCCTGGCATTTCTTTCGCAGACATTTTCCATCGAGCGCAATGGCCCGCGTCAACTCAACAGCTTGTGCATCACAATGCCAATGGTAGGGTGGGACCAGCCAGGCCCATCCCAGGATTTCCCCTTCATTGACTGTCTGCAACGTAATAGGGTTTCGACCGGGGGGACACAACTCCAGAGCCACTTTTCCCTGACGGATCACATAAAATCGATCAGCGTCCGCATGCTGGCGGTGAATGAATTCTCCTGCTTTAAAGCAAACGTTGGAAGCGCACCCGGTGATCAGTTCAAGAAATTCCTTTTTGAGGTCCTCAAAAAACGGATGATTCGCAAGTATGGATTCAAGAGATTTCATGAGTTACCGACTTTCTGATGAACTGCCTGAGGGCAGTGTTTCGGTCTCGCGAATGGCGCGGACTTCTTCAGTGAGATCGATGCCTACCGGACACCAGGTGATACAGCGTCCGCATCCAACACAACCGGATGAATCAAATTGATCAATCCAGCTTGCCAGTTTATGAGTCATCCACTGGCGATAACGTGATTTGGTTGAAGTGCGAACACTCCCTCCATGAAGATTCGAAAAGTCCATTGTGAAACAGGAGTCCCATCGTTGCCAACGTTCCGTGTGCTCTCCTGTGACATCGGTAATGTCTTCCACAGTGGAACAAAAACACGTGGGACACACCATCGTACAGTTTGCACAAGTGAGACATCGGTCCGCTACCTGATCCCAACGCGGGTGCTCAAGGTTTTCATACAACAGCTGTTTGATATCCCTGGTGTCGAGCGAACGTCCCATTTGTTCTTTTGCTCGTTCGGTTTGTTGCTCTGCTAATGAAACCTGGGACGGATCAGCCAGACGAGTGGGTATTTGCTCAAGGACTTTCTCTCCTTTTGAGCTTCCTGTTTCCAGTACAAAATAGTGCTGGTCGTTTTCAAGCACTTCCGTTAACGCCAGATCGAATCCTTTCTCCGCTCGCGGCCCTGAATTCATGGAATCACAAAAACAGGTTGCTGCAGCCTGTCCGCATTGAACGACAACAATAAAGGTATTGTCGCGCCGGAGTTCATAATCGGTGTTGACGAATTCATCCTGAATAAAAACCCGATCCTGTACCTGGATAGCCTGAAGCTCACAGGAACGGACTCCAAAGAAAGCATACGAGGGGGGTTCGACCTTTTCCTGATGGATCTGAAAGTCCGTACCGTTAGCGGTTCCAGTCCAAAGCCGGCGTCTGGGAGGAAACAGGTAATGCTTCCAGGATTGGGGACCCACTGTGTAGCCAAATAGTGCGTCGTCCTCTCGTTTTTTTAAACGGTAGGTTCCGCCCTCTTGTTCTTCTGTCCAGCCGACTGGAAAATCGTTGAGGGTTTTAATCGGGCCGTAAACTATCGCCCCTTCACCCAGGGTAGGCCCCACGACCTGATACCCTGCCTGAGCCAGCGCAGATAAAAGGGAGTTTAAACCTTCCCGTTCCAATATATGGGCTGTTTCCATGGATAACGCTCCAACCCGGTCAAGTGATTCATGCCGGAAAATAAAGCTGATCTCTCATCCTGATTTTACGCCCCCCGGGTATTCATCCGCAACTGACTAATCGATTCCAAATACAAGCGGATTCTCATCATATCCCAGGAGCGCAAATAACCTGCACTAACTGGACTGTTTGATTTTCTGGCGGTAGTTCCACCATTTTTTATGAGCTTCCATCAAAATCAGGATCGTTCCGGCCAATGCGACAACAGTCAACCACATCCCAGCGCTGACGGGCTCTGTTTTTAATACCCTTTGCGCCACCGGGAGGTGCATGGATACCAGATGGAGCAAAAATGCGCCTGCAACTCCAATCGCCAACACTGGGTTTTGCATCAAGGGAATCTTGAATGCCGATTTCGTTTCTGACCGACAGTTGGCCATATGAATATTTATGAACAGGACTATCAAAAGTAACAAGACGTTTCGGGCCGATTGCAATTCTATTCCCTGGGCTATCAGAGTGTTAAATAAAAGGAAACCTGTTATTCCCATCCATAAAGCAACGATCACGGACCGTTCAATCATCAGGGAATCGAAAATAGGTTCGTCCGGATTGCGCGGGCTTTTCTGGAGTTCATCCCCTTCTTTTGGTTCAAACCCCATACCCACATCCTGAATCCCCTGAGTTACCAGGTTCAGCCAAAGAAGCTGAACAGGCGTCAGGGGAAGTGGCAAACCCGATAGCAGAGCCAGACACACGAACACGACTTCGGCCGCACCGGTTGAGATCAACATGAAAATTATTTTTCGAATATTACTGTAAGCAACACGACCTTCCTCTATCCCGCCGACGATTGTCGCAAAGTTGTCGTCACTGATCACGAGTTCAGCCGCTTCCCTCGCCACATCGGTTCCTGATTTGCCCATGGCGGTTCCGATATTGGCTGTTCTCAGAGCCGGTGCATCGTTCACACCATCACCGGTGACGGCAACGAAGTGCCCGGCCTTTTGCATTGCCTGGACCAGTTCCAGTTTTTGATTGGGCGCAACCCGTGCAAACAACCGCACGGTTCTGGCAATTTCCTGCAACTCTTCAGTGGATTTTTTTTCCAGTTCGTCACCGGTAATTACCTGGTCCGGTGTCATATTCAAACCCAGATCGTTTGCTATAGCGAGAGCCGTAACAGGATGATCCCCGGTAATGATGGCGACCTCGATGCCTGCATTTCGGCAGTCATTAACAGCTTCACGAACCCCGCTCCTCAAGGGATCGATCATCCCAACGAAACCGAGAAAAGTAAGATCCGCAGGTTCCGAAGGAGCATGAGCTTCATCCGGGGGAGTTGCGGGATTCCCTTTCGCCAGTGCCAGAACACGGAAACCCTGTCCTGCCATTTCCTCTGCACTTTGAAAATGACGCTGGCGGGCATCTTCCGAAACTTCCCGGCACATGGAAAGGACTTTTTCAGGTGATCCCTTGACGAATACATGAACCTGGCCTTCTTTATCCCGATGAAATGTAGCCGAGTAGCGGTATTCGGGTTCAAAAGGAATCTGGTTGATCTGGGGAAATTCGTCCAACAAAAGGTCACGTTGCAGATTGAGCTTCATTCCCAGGGATAACAGGGCGATGTCTGTGGGATCGCCGCGATAAATCCAATCGTCATTGGAGTGACGCAAATCGCCTTCATTATTTAATACGGCGGCCTGCACCAGGGATTTCAGTTCCGGAGAGAGCTGATCCGGTTTAACGTGGTGCGTTCCCTCATGCAGAACGCCTTCCGGTGTAAACCCCTGACCGGAGACCCTGAGAGTTTTTGAGTCAGGAAGACGAATCTCGCGCACCGTCAATTCGTTGCAGGTCAACGTCCCCGTTTTGTCGCTGGCGATCAGGGTGCAACTTCCCAGCCCTTCAACAGCCGCCAGTCTTCTAATGATAACGCCCCGACGTGCCATGCGATTGGTACCAATCGCAAGCGCTACCGTCAAGGCAACCGGAAGTCCTTCCGGAATCACGGCAACAGCAAGCGCGACCGCGAACATGAGCATATCCATTACCGAATGCCCCTGGGTCATAACACCCAGGATGCCGACCAACAGGATGACTACCATGACCACCCAGGCCAGCTTCTTGCTGAACTTTTCCATGCGGACCATCAAGGGTGGTTTACCCTGACCCGTTCCAAGCATTGCTTTGGCAACGTGGCCGACTTCCGTCAACATCCCCGTCGCCACCACCAGACCCTTGGCGCGCCCGCGAACAATGATGGAGCCTGCATGCCCCATATTCAGCCGGTTGGCAACGGGCACCGGTTTATCCTCCAACCATTGGGCGTCTTTCTGGACTGCGAGTGATTCCCCGGTGAGTAGAGATTCGTCCGCCTCCAGACTATGCGTCATTAACAAACGAACATCTGCAGGAACACGATTACCGGATTCCAACCAGACCAGATCCCCTGGAACCACATCTTCCGCAGAAATTTCGAAAACGCGTCCCTCTCGCTCAACGGTTGCCCGGGTTTGCAAAAGTTTTTGCAACGCCTGTGCGCTTTTCTCTGCCTTCCATTCCTGAAAACCACCGATAACGGCATTCAGACAAAGGACTCCAAAAATAAAACCAGCGTCAACCCATTCTCCAATAGCAATCGATACCAATGCGGCGATTGCCAGAATATATACAAACGGACTTTGGAATTGACGGACAAGGATTTCAAATTTTGAAGGAGGATGCGACTGGGGCAGCCGGTTGGGACCCACAGATTTCAGGCGACGGGCCGCTTCTTCCCGGGTGATCCCCGTTGGAGAGGAATCGAGTTTTGAATAGCAAAGATCTTCGCTTAAGCCGTACCAGGAGACATCGGGAACAGGAACATCTTTATCGGTTTTTTTTCCGGCTCTATTGAGTTGGTCAGTAACCACAGGTGCCTCAAAAAACAGATAGAATTAAAATGCAAACAACCTTCACCCGAATCCAGGAGCAGAAGGGGTCAAAAAATCGAGTATCTTTTGATCCAGATCAGGGTATATTTCCAGCCGCAAAAATTTTCCAGCAGCACTGTCCAAAAAATTTTTAACCACTTATCCCATTATACTCCTTTCTTCAAAGGCGGGATTGGAACAAGGCCTGGATTGGTTTTCAGAATCAAAAGTTTGAGAGGGAGGCATTCCTGCTGAAAGGGAAGTTCATTACTATAAACAAAGTCCGTTGCCAATACTTCAATTGGCAACGGACATTGTTCCCAAAAGTTTCAGTTAATATTCAAGAAGGCTGTTGTTGAAAATGTTTCTCAATCTTTTCGATCCGGTAATTTAATACCATCTCGAGTCTCTTTCTAATCAAGGAACCTGCCACCATATCCCCCAAAGGCCCAAACGGTAACTGATATTGAATTCGGTCACGGATGAGTGTTCCTCCCTGCGTGCTTTCAAATTCATGGATGTGGTTCCAAAATGAAAACGGGCCTGTGACTTGTGTATCAGAAAACCCCCTGCCCGGATTCCATTCTTTCACTTTCGTCACCCATTTTATTGGCAAATTGAAAATTGAGAAGCTTAAAGGAATTCTGGTTCCCTCACGCAAACCCTTTTCGGAAATCTTTCCTACTTTCAAATTCATGGAAGGAGGAGTGACCTTTTCAACATTTTCAGGATGCTCAAAAAAGGACAAGGTTTTGGTATTTGAGGAAGGAACCCATTGCGCGAAACAGATTTCATGATTCGCGTGCCCACAAATTTCTCGTAACGCGTGGGTCAGGTTGGGAAACTCAAATTTGAAACCGGTATCGCACAACTTCTGTGAAGAAACACGCTGGCTATCCAACAGTATTTGCGACATCTCTCCTACCAGAACTTTTAAGGCAAATGCCGGGACAGGAAATGGCGCCTTCTGATCCATAGCTTTTTCAAGTTTCCTGGTGAACGTCATATTGGTCACCGGGTTGGGGCTGACTGCATTGTAAATTCCGGACAACTCAGGATGTTCAATCGCGTGCACCATTGCACGGGCCGCATCCTCAACGTGAATCCAACTCATCCACTGCTGACCGGAGCCGAGGCGTCCACCAAATCCCAGTTTAAAAGGAGCCCACATTTTTTCCATTGCTCCACCACCAAAGCCCAACACCACACCCAACCGGTAATTCACTGTGCGGATTCCTGCCAATTTAGCCTCTTGGGTTTGTTCCTCCCAGGACCTGCATACATTGGCCAGGAAGTCGAGTCCTCCAGGCGAATCCTCAGTGAGCCATTCATCTGAACAATTACCGTAGACCCCAACCGCCGAGGCCGAAACCAGAACTTCCGGTTTTTCTTTTAAATAACTGAGAGCCTGAACCAGATTGCCGGTCGCATTTTTTCGTGAATTTAAAATCTTTTCCTTACGGGATCTGGTCCAGCGTCCTCCCGCAATATTTTCCCCCGCCAGATGAATCACCGCCTGAACACCATCGAAGAAAGAAGAAGAAGGTATCTTGTTATTGAGGTCGCATTCATGGACCTCGGCAATGACAGGTAATTTAACCCGTGCAGCCTTTTGGTTCCGGGTTATGACCACCACTTCATGACCGTTTTTATCCAGTTCTTTGAGTAAAACGTTTCCTACGAATCCGGTAGCACCTGTCACTAAAACTTTCATGATGAGCCTCCAATATTTACATTTGCTGTTTATATTTTTCGTCTGTTTACTTTTTCAAATTTGTCCCTTGCAGGCTGTTTCCCGGCCAGTTTTTAACCGGACATGGTTTGGTCTTCTCCTCTTTTCTCTTTCTGTAGATACCTTAAGTATTTGACGATCTCCTTAACTTCACTTTTCTCGACACGGTTTTTCTGACTCGGCATTGCTCCAGATGGGCTTCCTTTCAAAATGGTCCGTCGTATTTTTCTATCATCGAAGTTACCTTTAAAATAAATGGACTGGGTCAACGCGGGGGCCCTCTTTATGCTTCCATCCGCATCGGGACCATGGCAGTTTGCGCAAATTTTATGAAAGACGGCCTGCCCGGATTTGTATTCCTGGGGTACCGTGCCGTTCGGTTGGATGCTTTCGCAACCGGTCAGGGCAAGGGAGACAATCATGGCTACTGCAACTGAATTGAATTTTGCTCCTGATTTCATTCTGGTTTCCCCTGTGTTTTAAAATTTAATTTGGATACAAAAATTTACGGGTTACGTTTATTTAATAAACAACGATCCGATTCCCCGGCATTCTTCTCAAGTGAGAAAGAGTTTGCCGGGAAACCGGTCCGCCCCTTAATACGCATCATTATTTGCTCCCTCGACGGAGGCAACGGTTCGACCTTCAACATATTTCAATAAGCTGAGACCCATAGAAGTCCGCTTAACGGTGTAAGTCATACCGTCTACATTTGCGTTGAAAGAGTTGCCAACCTTGATGCCATAACGATCCAGAGTTTTCTGTTCTTTGGTAGAGAGGCCAATAGCGCCGGATGAACCGTTCAATACCCGGTTGTCATGGATCTTGCCTTCGATAGCAGGATTGAAGACCCAGGACAATGCGAGGTGCTGATGGTCGTGACCGGGATGGTTCTCTGTGAAAGAAGAACGGACCATTTGTGCATTCCGATGCAGCGGAAGATTTTCCTGCGTACCGTCTGCATATTGCTTAACGGGATTGCCTAATCGGATTCCAGAGTTCGTGCGCGTCACTTTTATTGTTTGATTTCCAATGCGTGTATTGAAGGAATTGCCAACGCCGATTCCATAACCGGCGAGCATTTTTTGTTCCAGGGAATTCATGCCAATTTTGGTTTGTCCCATATTCATATTCTTTTCGATCTTGCTCATCACTTTGGAATCGAAAGTCCAACCGATGGGCAACGAGCTGTGATCGTGCTGCGAGTGAGCCAAAGCCGTGCCGGTGCTGAAAAGGGTTGCCAGTGCGAGAGCTGAAAGGGCGGATGTGATTGTTTGGTTTTTCATTTTGGGTGCCTCCTTGTCGAGTTTTTGTTTTGGGTGTTTCATGTCAAAGCTCATTGATGTTTCATTACTGTCTATATTCAATATTAGACAATATTATAAATATGTCAAGGTTATTTCTTAGACATTTTTTAGAAAATATTTAAGTTATTGTTTTTAAGGGGGTTAAAATCTGAATTTTTTTGGCCTGCAGGGCTTTTACAGGGGTTTCCAGACAAAAACAGCCAACCAAATCCCGTTTTTGGGCAGGATTGAATACTGAAATTGGAAAATAGAGGGACACGGGAGGCTTGTCCCGCTTACCGGAGATCACGTTTGCCACCCTGAGCTTTAGAATTTTGGTCTTTACGTTGGCGGTACGGCAGGCACTTCCCTACTGAAGGGAGGAATACAGAGAAGGCTTGAAGGCTGGTTTTTGAGTCAGCGGAAAGGAAGGAAGAGCGTCTTAATTAGGAGGGTAAATCGACTTTTGCCAGGGAACGGGCTTCCATCCATTGCCAGACAACCAGCGCCGGAACACCCACCATGAGCTCCCGCAGCCTTTTAATCAGGGACAAAGAAAGAGAAACCTCCAGGGGGAGACCGATGGCCAGGCCCAGGGTCATGTACCCTCCCTCCTGAACCCCATAGGCACCGGGAATCATAAAAGCCGCCGCGCGTACTGTCTGCCCCAGGCATTCCAGAAGAAGCGCTTCCACCGCACCCACCGATATGCCGAGCATCCCTAACGCCAGCCAGATTTCCGTAGCGAGAATCAAACGCGAAACCAGTCGCCAGAGGTAAGAGGACAGGATCGCCTTTCGATTCTGATAAATGGTTTCTATCGTTACATCCAGATGTTCCGCACCACCCGAGAGATGTGCTGCTTTTTTCTTCCAGCTTCCTGCCAGGCGGGATGTTTTGGAAAAAAGACTGGACCGTTGAAGCCGGTAAAAAATATAGATCCCACCCGACAACAAAATAGCGAAAGCCAAGCCTGCAAATACAATTTCATTATTACCTGAATGGCTTGCAAGCAGCGCAACACCGATCAGCGCGACCGTAGCCTGAACCAGAGCCTGAATGGTTTTATCAACGATCACCGATGCAGCAGACCAGCTACCTGAAGCAACCTGGGTCCGCGCCAGCCACCAGGCCTTGACGAAATCGCCACCCAGCTGGGCAACCGGCAATAGCCAATTGATCGAGTTTCCAATCCAGTTGAAGAACAATAATTTTGAAAAAGGGGGGGAATTGGCATCGACAAACAATTCCTGCCAGGCCCGTGTCATCAATAGCAGCACACATAAAAACAGGGGAAGCAACCATAGTAGTCCCCAACCAACCTGACTAATAATATCTACTACAGAGCCCACGCCCTGCCAGACAATAAGAAGGATTACCGAGACGAGTCCAACAAAAAGAATTCCTGCCCCCTGTTTACTTATTGTAAAATCCGGCATACTGTATAGAAATCAAATAAAAATGAATAATCCCGAGACTGATTCGATTCGGAGTTCGTTTGCCAATATAACCCTATAATGGGCAAATGTTATTCAAAATGTTGGGCAACCATATCCAGGGCGAAAATATATGAATGTCAGGAAACCCGCTTCATCCCTTAAGGTAAAATTTACCAGGAACAACAACCGGAATGTCTGGGAAAAAATCAGGGACGGGATTCGCGCAATCATTAGCACCGCGAAAACGGAAAAAAGTATTCAGAACCAGCTATGGGGCGCGCTGGCCATGCTGGCAACACTGGCCCTGCTGCAACCTGCAATATTCTGGTGGGGACTGTGCCTCTTTGGTTCCACCCTTTGCCTGACCATGGAATTTTTCAACACCTCGATCGAACAATTAGCAGACTACCTCAACCCTGAATACGATCCCCGAATAGGAAAAATAAAAGACCTCGCCGCAGGCGGCACCGTCATGGCCGGCATCGGGACCTTTGTAGTTGGAGTCCTGATGATCCTGGATACCTTCGCTTTATTAGGGTGAAACCATGAGGCCGGTAGCCTTCCTCCGACGTCATTGCGAGAAGCGACCGCGACGTAGCAATCCATCCAGGAAACGCACGGAATAAATAACCTGTCGCTGCAGCGTACAGGAGTCCGCCCTATCCCCCCCTTCTGAGCCTGTCCTGAGCTTAGAGTTTATCCTGAGCCTGTCGAAGGGAAGCGAAGTTGGCGATAAATATTCCCCCTTCTCCGAAGGGGGAAGCGAAGCAGGGGGCTTTTTGCCTTTTTCCCTTTAGCCGACCGCAAGGTCCGAAGCCACGGTGATTTTTGTTTTCAGCGTGCGCCAGCACCCCCGCCACAGAAAAAGAATTGGGAAAAGGTCAATCAAGATTGTAGTCAATTAAAGACTTGACCCCTTTACAGGAAGACCGGCAGGCGGCAATTGAGAAGATCGAATCGGTGGCGGGCAAACTTCTCAGCATGAAGTTGTCGAAGGCATCGGAGAAAGTGAGAGACGGAGCGCATGAGACGTTGTCTTACTACGCGTTTCCGAGAGAGCACTGGCGGAACATTCGGACGAATAATCCACTGGAACGTATCCTGCGTGAGATACGGCGACGGACGCGAGTGGTCGGTTGTTTCCCAGATGGGCAATCGGCCTTGATGCTGGCGGCGGCCAGACTCAGGCACGTTGCCGGAACCAGGTGGGGTATCAGAAGATATATCAGCATGGACCCACTTAAGGAGATGGAGCAGAACCAGGCGGCATGAACAATGACCTGTGGAGTTGTGGAAAACGCTTCGCGTTTCCCGACAGCCCCCACAGGTCCAACAAATGCAGACCTGATCGAGGACTTTCCTAAAACCAATGTGCGAAACTTTCTTGACACTACCATGAAAATTGCACTTATGAGTTGAATTCGCGTTTAAATAAATAGCCGCTTAAAACCCCTACCCAACAAGGGCCTCTGTTCGGCAAATACTAGCTTTGTACACCTTTTAGGCGATTGAGCTCATTTCCCTTTTCCCTCAATCTTCAATATAATATCAGCAATTTTTCTTTCAACTATTCTCCCAACATTTTTAGCCGGTTTATACCCGGGTATCCAAGTTTTTCCTTGGTTATTTAAAACGGCTGAAATATTCTGCATTCGAAATTCTATTGATCCTTTTGAACGGTTTTGCAAAGGGCCACTTAGAAGATCTCTTCTTATATTTGCCTTACTGTATGGAATATTTTCTTTCTCAAAATGTAACATTCTTAAATATGCTTCAATAGCTGCTGAATGCTCTTCATCAGTCCATAGTTTTTCTTTTTTCATTTTTCAATATACCAGAAGGGCGTTTACTAAACCGAAAATACTTCAAGGCATACAAGGCCTACAAGAAGCATTGGAAAAAGACCAACTCAATCTTCAGCCAAGTAAAGACTTGGCCTCTCTATGCTTACACTTCATTTTCCCGAAATAGTATTTAAAGAGTTCCTATCTCTTCCTTAATTTCTTTTAGCCAAAGAGACGGGCGATCATTACCAATTTTTATGTACTCGCTTACAGCTTCTCGTGCTTTTCGAAAACCTTCATTTCCTTCTTTAATTAAGTTTTTCAGTATCTGACGGATGGCCCTCTCCGGGTAATCAGGTGTTGAGGTTTTTAACATTGCCATCCAGATCAAATGAGCATCAAATGGCTGTACCTGGCTTATTTCCGCAATACTTTCTAAAAACTGATAAGAGTTGTATTCTTCATCAGAATAAGGAGCAACCGCAAGAAGCAAATTGAGTTTAATTTTATCTACCTTGACAACAAAACCTGCCCACTGAGATAGGTATGAGGCTAATCTTTTGCCTTCTTTGGTAGAAAAATCTATGTTCTGTAAAATCATTGGCCAAATTTCATAGACTTTATTTGTTAAATTTTCATCATCCTTTTTTCGTAATGTCCAAATAAACCAGATTAAACACTTTATTTCATCAATTTTATTCCTTGAAATAAGAGTTTTTATTAGACTGTTATCGTCCTCAATACCCTCATAACCTTTAATATAAGAAATTACAATATTCTGAACTGCTTTCTCTTTTAATTGGTCTTCGATATTTTCGTCGTCTAAAACTTTCAAGAGATGGTCATTTTCTTTTAAATATTGGAAAATCTCTGGAAAAATGGTACCCACATATGCATACCCTTGCATTGCACATAACCACTTCAAATATTTACTTGAATCAAATATTCTTGATAGGTTAACTAACACCCAATCTTTTGACATATAAAGAAAATTTGGGAGGTAATTGGTCACTAGAGTTGTGAATTCGTACTCATGCAATCCTGAGTCAGAGCGGTCTAGCTCCTGATCATAGTACTTTTGAAATTGTTTCCATATTTCAGAATGGTCCTTGTTATTTTTCTGGTCAGAAAGACGACAAGCATAAAGAGTTAAGTTAATTAGTGCTTGAAGGCAGTGACCACGAGGACTATTTATAGATATAGAAACTGCATCGCTATTTTGGTCAAATTGGCTACCTCCTTCTTTTTCTAAAAGGCATACAAGTATCTCTTCTGCTTTACTTAAATATTTCTGGTTGAAAGCGTGCTCATTTAATTGAGTGCCGGATTCTAAAAGCCTTCCAATGCTGCTTACAACCCAATGCCTATTTGCTTTTTGAGGGCTATCACTTTTGTCATTTTCAGTGCTCCAAAAATCATCTTGAGAAATAATAAAAGAACAAAACTCTAACAATTCATTCCATATGCCATCCCAAGGCAAATTAGTTTTTTCTACCCATAATTCCCCATATGCTTCAATAATTTCACGTTTATATGCAAGGCCAATGTTTTTAAATTTATTTAATTGCAGATAAAATTTTAGTGGCTCTGTTTTAATCAGCTCCTTAAAAGTTTTTACTAAACCCTCTAGACTTGGTCCGCCAAACTGGTCAGTTTCTTTGAAATTTTCTAATTCCTTTATAAGGTTCTCAATAGTTAAGACCTGCAAATCCTCAATAGAAAACGGTGATTCCCATTCACGGCTACCAGAGGACATATAACTAGAAAAACTTGGGTGCTCCGGTTCTGACTTTGCAATTTTTACATTTTCTCCATATAGGCGAGCTTCTGTCTTCCCATGCCCTCTAATTGCGGCCAACCAAATAGCTTTACTGTAAGCTGTTGCACCTTCATGATATTTCCCATCATCCTCTTCTCTTGAAATACCTAAAATAATTTCACGGGTTTTTTCTTTTTGTGATTGAGTGAAGTGTTGATAATTATGATTTAATAAGTTCCACATTTCATGGCGATAATTACTATTAAAATATTTTTCATCTAATATTCCATCAATCGCATTTCTAAAATTGTTGAAGTTTTCGCAAATTGCAAATAGCGCTATTCTATGAATTGTCTGAAATTCCGATCGGAGCATCTCATTCACAAAACTATGTGCTTCGGCAGGGTCGTTTTTTATGTAGCCTATTAGTGAATCACGATAAGCTTGAATTAAAATATTTTTAGCATCTTCTCTGTATTTATTTTGCTCATGAGTTTCAATGGCTGGCTGCCAAATTGATGACCACAAATCATTGTTCATTGCACGAAATATATTTTTCAATTGGTCTTGAAATATCTTGATAGCAATTCTACCCAATTTGATTCCTGATATAGTTGCCACATTTTTCGTAATTTTTTGGGCATAGTAGTATCCAAATCTCAAGCGTGACTCACGTTTGTTTACCCCAAAGTCATCACGGTCAAAAAATTTTACTTTATAAATAACCTCGAGAACTTTTTCTGATAACCACAATGAATGGTTATCATTTGATTCTAATAAATTGGGAAGCCATTCCTCACCTAATTCTTTGGCGACTAAATCATTCTCAAACTCATCCTCCATCCAATAGTCAATAGAGTTTATTAATTCAATGTCAATTATCTCGAGAGGCAAATAGCTGACTATTTCTGCAAATCTCCACCATGTATTGTAGTTACTATATTTTTTCTCTTTGGCAAAATTGGAAACATCTATAATTAGTCTGAGATATTTTTTTGCATATTCTTGGTTTTCCTCTATGGACAATTCTGGAGCAGTTTTTACTAAATAATCACTGACCGGCCAATGTGGAATATTAATATACCCCTCTCTCTTACTAGGCACAGGCTTTGGGTTTTTTTCGGGAGTGAAATAGCCTCTTGCGGCAAGAGCATCAAACCATTTCAAACCTTTAACTTTTTTAAAGAAAATTGGGCGAAGCTCTTCTTTTTCATCAACTCTTTGTAGAAGTTCTTTTTCTCTCACTGATAAATCAGTTGCCATCTAGAACCTCATGCAAAAAGTCGCCGTCACTTACTAGAGGTGGTTTTTTTATTTCAATCTGATTCGCCCAGAGTTTTATAATACCTTCTAGCTGCTTATAGTTTTCATGATCTCGAATAAACCCCAATAAATGTACTCCAAATGACTGCTCATAATAATTATGAAGGTTTTCAAAAAGTGGTTTTTGGCCATTGAAAAACCCTTGCAAAGCAAATCGTCTTCTTTCGCTGGTTTGTTTAACTGAACCTCTTCTTAAGATGTGCTCAAGAATCTCTGCTTCCTCTAAACCATAACCAAGAAACAATACAGTTTTTTTTTCAAACAGCTCGCCAAGAAACTCCTTAACCTGTGCGTTGTCATAATGTTCCAGATAATCTTTTGTCGAAACTATCATAGTTTCTGGCTTACTGACTACTCCATGTAAATGAACCACGGTTCCAGGTTCATTTAGTAACTTGGTAAAAAACTTATCCCTTTCAGCGACTCTATTCGGTATCTTCGCTGTAGTCGAACCATCCTTAATTTCTTTAAAGCGCGGTGATAATAGTTCGTCATAATTGGTTGTTACACAGGAACATCCAACGTTATTTATGGCCTTATAAATACTATCCCCTTCATTTTTACCAGTGAGATGCTTTGCTAGGTCTAAATTAGTTTTGTTATCTTTAGCAATCAAATTTGCGATGGAGAGTTGTTGCTTGGGGTCTAGGGATTTTAATTGCTCTAACTCTGAATAATTCAACAATCCATTTTTTCTTAGGTCATCTAGCGCCTGATTTGCTAACCCTTTCCAAGATGGAAATCCAAGCAGCATTGAAGCCCCGGCTCCCACAAAAAATACAAGATTACCATCTAGACCCGCTTGAATTATTTCATCTGGCGGATCGAAAATTTGACGTAAATCAGGTGGTTTGCTCATTAAAATCTCTCTAACCTCTTCTACTGCGTAATTTTTTCCTAATTATTTTTAATTTTTAAAGCTCTCTCAATATCTAAACCAAATTCTTTATCAAATATTCCCTATTTCCTAAGCAAATTATAAAGTTTGAAAAGCACGTTTAGATTTTTTGTCCAACGCGCCAAAATCTTAATTTCAAATACAAATTTAATCCTAACCTGACTTAGTTCATTAATTCCGAATTTGAATTATATCTTTATCGGTAATTAGAACTAAAGGGAATTTCAATTAAATATTTTTCTTAATCCAGGCCGCGTTAATAAAAATAGCCTAGGAGGCTTCCCCTAGGCCTTGAAATTAAAGAGCCGATGAGCGGAATTGAACCGCTGACCTACTGATTACGAATCAGTTGCTCTACCATCTGAGCTACATCGGCATTTGTGTCTATTTGTCCAGATTTAACCAGTTTCCCGCCTTAAAATCAATTCCTTATTCACCAGTTCCCAAACCTCAAGGCGGTGATGCCTATAGGATGCCCCCCCTCCGGGGCACTAGAGCTTTGGAAAAATACCGTGGCCGCGCTCCCCCTGGTCGCTCGCGATGACGGGTTTTTGACCATTTATACCAGCAGAGCCAGGAAAATCTATTTTCCGGGTTATGCAAAGCTCTCCTTTTAAAGGAGATCTTTGCAAAACTCCTGTTTTTTTAAAACAGGAATTCATTTGAGTTGTCTTTTTCCCTCCCCTTGCAAGGGGAGGGTGGTGAGGGAGGGGTTTTAAATACAACCTCCCCCGCACCCCCTCCTTTGTTAAGGAGGGGGGAGAATTTATTGGCTAAAGACTTAGAAACCAACTGAACTTCCCCTGAAAAAGTGGACACATCGAGTAATATGTATAAAGCATATTGGAGGTGTGTCAATGGTGAGGAAGCGTCGTAGTTTCAGTAAGGAATTCAAGTTGGAAGCGGTTGGTTTGGTTCTTGAGGGGAATAGTAGCATAGCGCAGGTATCTCGCGATCTTGGTATTCGTGCTTCCCTTCTTGGTCGTTGGAAGCAGGAATATGAGCAGGAGCAAGCCATTACCGTTCAGGAGAAGCTGACTCCTGAAGAGGAATTGAAGCAGTTGAGAAAAGAGAACGCGCAGCTTCGAATGGAGCGAGACATATTAAAAAAAGCGGCAGTCATCTTTTCGAAGGATTCCCAATGAGGTACGGGTTTATACGGGACCATCGAGAAGCATTTCCAGTGAACCAGATGTGCCGGGTGCTGGGAGTGGGCAGAAGTGGGTTCTATGCCTGGCTGAATCGCCCCGAGAGCCTGAGGAGCCGTGAGAATCGCCGGTGGGTAGATGAGATCAAGAAGGTTTATAAAAAGAGCCGCCAGACTTATGGAAGTCCCCGTGTTCATGCGGATTTAAAAGACAAGGGACACGTCATAGGCAAACACCGTGTGGCTCGTCTGATGCGTCTGAATCAGATGGTTTCTAAACACAAAAGAAAGTACAGGGTGACGACGGACTCCAGACATAATCACCCGGTAGCTCAGAACAAACTCAAGCGGAAGTTTAATGTTTCCGGCCCCGGTCAATGCTGGGTATCTGATATCACATATATCCCGACTCGGGAAGGCTGGTTGTATCTGGCGGTGACGTTGGATTTATTCCACCGCAAAGTGATCGGCTGGGCTATGGATCGTTCGATAACCCGTTGGTTGGTAATGAGGGCTTTGAATATGGCGATCAACAACGGCACCTTGAAACCCGGGTTGGTTCATCATTCTGATCGAGGAGTCCAGTACGCCTGCAACGACTTTCAAAGTCTGCTGAAGGCTCATGGAATCGAGTGCAGTATGAGCCGTAAAGGAGACTGCTGGGATAATGCCGTAGCTGAGAGCTTTTTCCGTACTCTCAAAGTGGAACTCACTCATAACCGGAGATACAAAACCCGTCAGGAAGCCCAGGCGGATATTTTTGAATACATCGAAGTGTTTTATAATCGGCAACGCCGTCACTCATACCTCGGTTACCAAAGCCCGGTCGAGTTTGAGAATAGGGCCTTCGCCTCTTAATTAACTGTCCACTAATTCAGGGGAAGTTCAGGTAATCCATAACAACCTTCCAATTTCCTCTTTATCCCCACTGGAGGAAGAAGCCCCCTGGCCCCCTTTGCGAAGGGGGAAGTGCTGGCGCACGGCTGAAAAAAGGCTAACCCGCAAAACCAAAAGCAAAGGCGAGATTCTTCACTTCGTTCAGAATGACAGTTTAAACAAGGTTCTCTGCCATCCCACGATGCGATGCGCTCATGAAATGGTCCGGCCCAACTTAAAGCTACAAGACCTCGCGGTCGGCTAACGGGAAAAAGCCCCCTGCTTCGCGTCCCCCTTCCCTTTCCTTCGGCAAGCTCAGGATAAACTCTAAGCTCAGGATAAACTCTAAGCCCAGGACAGGCTTTAAGCTCAGGACAGACTAAAGGCTTAAGATCCAGAAATCACCCTGGCTTCGCCTTCCCTCTTTAAAAAGAGGGAATATTTATCGCCCCTCCGGGGAGGTGCTGGCCCCAAGCCTGATGGTTATTCCGGCTCACCTATTGTGAATTCGGCCCAGGCCATGCTGCGGTTGCTACCCCCGGCGCTGCTTTTCCGATTGATCAGCAGCAGGCCGATGTCTTCGTCTTCTTCGAACCAGTCGAGCACTTCTTCCAGCACAAACTGCGGTCCCATCCCTTCTTCCATCATCTGGTACGCGCGGAAGGCGGTCATGTTGCGCGCAATCGCTTCGCCTTTACCGGTGGCGGCGACGGCTCCGTAGGGCCCTGCATACAGACCGCACCCGATCAGCGGAACATCTCCCACGCGCCCGGCGGACGACCCGCCGGTTCCCCCGGTGCTGAGTGCGGCGGCGTATTGTTTGCCGTCGAACGCGACGCACCCGACGGTGTCGGTTCCTTTATAGTCGGACGCTTCCACCTCTGCGCTGCCGGGGAAGGGTTCGAGTTCTTTTTCTTTGGCGAAGGCTGCCGCCCCGGTCCCTGCCAATAAGGTTTCGGGTGCGCCGGCCAGCAACCGCGCGGCCAGCACGGGATTCTTGAATCCTTCCATCGCGGCGACGGCACCGAATGCGCCGGAGCCGTCCATGCACGAGGCGTCCATCTGCACAGCCCCGTTGGCGCGTTTGTGGGATCCCACTCCGGCGTTAAAGCGTCCGTCATCTTCCAGACAGACCACGCCCTGGCAGGCGGCATCCAGCACGGCCGTTCCCTGCTGCAGGTGTTCCAGCACTTTCTGGCAGGCGGTTTCCGCGCCGTCCTTATGGGCCTCGTCGGAGCCCGCCCCGCCGTGCGTCAGTATCTTGTAATAGGGTTCTGCCATTGGTTTCCTTTCCCCTTTGTCCCGAGAGCATTGCATATACCTAAATAAATTCCATACAGGAAATCATCGTTGGTTGCCTTATTCCCTCACCTTGAAAGGGGAGGGTTAGGGAGGGGTCATGAATACAACCTCCCCTGTATCCCCTCCTTTTTTATGGAGGGGAAGAACAATGAGAGCAAATTTGGAGTTTTTCTGGAGTTATGCAAAGCTCCCCTTTGTCCCTTGCGGGAGATAGGGTAATATACTGGAAATCCGTTCAATATTGAATACAAGGTTAAACCGCCATGGTCAAATTCTGTCTGCAATGTAAAAACGCCTTCTGGGGAGGGAAATTCTGTCCCAAATGCGATGGTCAGATTGAGCTGCTGGACATGGCGAATGAGGAAAACAAAAAATACCTGCCGGAACTCAACGTCGATGTACGCCCCAAATATTACGCGCGCAGTTCGATGCTGCTCACCTGTTTCGGATTCATCATGGCCCTGCCGCTGGGCATGTTCCTGTTCATCCGCGGCCTCGAAAAAACGCAGAACTTCCCGCTCTCGGTCGGATTCGGCCTGGGCACGATTGTCCTGCTGTCCTGGGGATCGTGGTTCCTGTCGCAAAAACTGTTCGACAAGCAGATGGAAGATGTCGAAGAAGACGAAAGCAAAGAACCCCAACTCGACTAGTGCTCGCCGCACGGGCAACAAAAAACCTTCCGGTTGGCGACACGTAAACCTTCCTTCGTAGATGGCGGATTACTGAAGTATTGGGTTGAGCAAGCCAATTTCCCGAGCACATTGCAATAGGCTTGCTGTTTTCTTCCCGTCCTGTATACCTTACAAGTTTTCGCTACGCAGATACCAAATACGTTTAGGGTGTATATAATATTCCCTCTTGTAAAGAGGGACGCGAAGCAGGGAGATTGTAACGCTCCGTTTGCGCAAGGTGGTTATTTTAACCAAATCTCCCCAGCCGCCTTCTATGAAGCGGGAATAACACCAGACCTGAAATCAAAAACAAAGGCGAGATTCTTCGTCGCCTGGTGGCTCCTCAGAATGACAAACGAAGGTGCTGCGTGTTTTGGGAAGGCTACTTCAGTGAACAACGTTGATTTAAACTAAACTAATGCCAGCCTGTCATTCTGAACGAAGCGTAGCGAAGTGAAGAATCTCGCATTGGAATTTCAGGATAGTTTTTCTTTTCCCTCCCCTTGCAAGGGGAGGGTATGGGAGAGGTGAATCATGACAACCTTCCAACTTTCCCCTTACCCCCACTGGAGGAAGAAGCCCCCAGGCCCCCTTTGCGAAGTGAGAGTGTTTGCTGACCCACTTTGACCTGGCTTAGGGCAGGCTCAGCGCCGACCAATATCTTTCCTGTAGTGCACTTCCGGCCATTTGATTTTGTCGACTGCAGAGTAAGCATTGGCAATGGCAGTCGATACATCTGTACCCAGCGACGTTACGCCCAGTACACGCCCGCCGTTCGTCACCACCTGGTCGCCATCCCTCCTGGTTCCTGCGTGGAACACCGTGACCCCCTCGAGCGAATCTGCTTCCGCTAATCCTTCAATAGGAATTCCTTTTTTATAAGAACCGGGGTAACCACCGGATGCCATCACCACACACACCGAGGCCTGCGTTGACCATTCGATCTTCTGCTGATCGAGCGTGCCGTCGATACACGCTTCCAGTAGCGGAACCAGGTCGCTTTCCATCCGCGCCATCAGCGGTTGGGTTTCCGGATCGCCCATTCGGGCGTTGAATTCCAGAGTCTTCGGTCCATCGTCGGTGATCATCAGTCCGGCGTACAGCACACCTTTATAAGGCGCACCTTCATTTTCCATCGCCTGAACCGTTGGATTCATGATGTCATTCAATACCTGCTGTTTTAATTCTTCGGTAAAAATGGGAGACGGTGAATAAGCGCCCATGCCGCCGGTGTTGGGCCCCACGTCCCCATCGAACACCGCTTTATGGTCCTCCGCACCTTCAAGTGGCAAAACCGTTTTGCCATCAGTGAGTGCCAGCAGTGAAACTTCTTTGCCGCGCAACCATTCTTCGATGACAATCTTTCCACCGGCATCACCGAAAGCACGGTCTTTCATGATCTGTTGAATGGCGGTGCGCGCTTCCTTTGCGTTTTCGCACAGGATGACCCCTTTGCCCGCCGCAAGTCCGTCGGCTTTCACCACCACCGGTCCGCGATCTTCCACATAACGGATCGCGTGGTCGGCATCCGAGAACGAACGAAACTCGGCTGTCGGGATATTGTATTTCTGCATCAGGTTCTTGCTGAAGATTTTACTGCCTTCCAGTTTGGCAGCAAGCGCCGACGGACCGAATATACGCAGGTCGTGCTGTTCAAACTTGTCTACAATGCCCTCGACCAGCGGGACTTCGGGTCCGACCACGGTGAGGTCGATACTTTCCACCTGGGCGAAGTCAAGCAGACTGTTGAGGTCTTCGGCACCGATGTCGACGTTTTCTGCAATTGACGCTGTGCCGGCGTTGCCCGGAGCACAATAGATCTTCGTAACCCGTGGGCTTTGTGCGATTTTCCAGGCAAGGGCATGCTCCCGGCCGCCACCGCCGACAATCAATATTTTCATATTCGATCCAAAAGATGAGGGGTTGTTTGAGGCTATCCCATTATTCGATGTAGTCTGACCCGAAATTTATATAAAATGCTCTCAACATGCAAGGTGTTTACTGAGGAGAGGCATGCTACAGCTCAAAGACATCAAAAAATCATTTCAGAGCCAGACCGTTCTGGACGGACTTTCCCTCGATATTCAAGAGGGAGAACGGTTTGTCCTGCTCGGGCCAAGTGGTTGTGGAAAAACCACCCTCCTCCGGTTGATCGCGGGATTTGAAACGGCAGATCAGGGTTCGGTGAGCCTGGGCGGCGAAATTCTGGATAGCCGACCGGTAGAGAAACGTCCGGTAGGCTTCATTTTCCAACGGCATGCCCTGTTCCCCCATATGAATGTTTACGACAACATCGCGGTCGGTCCCCGGATTGCGCAACTTAAAGAATCTGAAACCAGAAAGCGCATCGGAGAACTTCTGGAAATCCTGCGCCTGACGGCAAAACGCAGTGCCTGGCCCAACCAACTGAGCGGTGGGGAGTCGCAACGTGTGGCGCTTGCGCGGGCACTCATCAACAGACCAAAAGTTTTGTTGCTGGATGAACCGTTGTCAGCTATCGACGAAAACCTGCGGCAGGATCTCGGCGACGAACTGGTCGATATTCAAAAAACCTTCGGCACCACCTTTGTGTTTGTCACGCATGATCGGCAGGAAGCGTTCCGGCTGGCACACCGCGTCGGTGTTTTAAACGGGGGACGGCTGGAACAGGTCGGCACACCCGATACTCTGTGCGAATCCCCCGCCACCCCGTTTGTCGTGCGTTTCCTGGGCGACACCAACGCCTTCGAAGCTGTGGTTCAAGATATTAAAAGTAATCGTGTGCGGGTACGCACTAAAGAAGGTGACACCTTATATGGTGAATCCGCAATGCCATTGTCGAAAGGCAAACCCTGCATCGGTTATATCCGCCCGGAGCGCATCCGCTTTGTGAACAAGAATGATTCCGTAGCCGAAACCACGAACCTTGTCGATTGCGACCTGCTGGAACGAACCGTACTCGGTTCCCGCCTGATGTTCCGCGTCAAAATGCAATCTGGAAATTTTCTGAAAGTCGAAACAGGGTATCAGTCGCCATCCTCCTTTGATAAAGAGCAGGAAAATATTAAAGTTTACCTTGAACCGTCTTCCCTTCATCTGTTTCCCCCGGAGCCTGAATGAAATTTTTTTGCAGAGGTCTCAGTATTATTTTTGTCATGTTCATGCTGTCAGCCTGCGCCGATACCAACCAGACACCAAAATATAAGGTAGGGATTGATGCCACATTGATTCCCATGGCCTACGTGAACGATCAGAACAAGTTGGAGGGATTTGAAATCGAACTGTTGGATGCGATCGCCAAAACTGCCGGGTTTGAATATGAAACCATCAACGTTGCCTGGGCGGGCATCATCAGCGGAGTCGTTACACACAAATTCGACATGTCCATCAGCTCCATCACCATCCTGGAAGAACGAAAAAAGAACATGGCCTTTTCCACTCCCTATCTCAGGAGCGGCCTGGCGATTGTGGTTCGTCGGGACGACGAGCGAATTAAAAGCCTGCAGGATCTAAAAGAAGGAAAAATGAAAGTCGGTGCACAACGTGGCACCACTTCTTATTTCTTTTTAGAGAAGCACCCGGAGATAGAAAAGATCGCGTATGAAAAATACAACCATGCAGTAGCGGATATGATTAAAGGAGAGATCGATGCTGTACTGGGCGAAAGCACCGGGACTTTGTATTACAAAAACCACGACAACGAAATTTTTCAGAAGATAAAAATGGTTGAGGAAGTGCTGACCGAAGAATATTACGGAATCATCATGGCGCCGGATAATAAAGAGCTAAAGACAACGTTGGACAAAGCTATCAAGACTCTCATAAAGAATGGAACCATTGAGCGGCTGCACGAAAAGTGGGAACTGGGGCTTGCGGCTTCGGTACCGGAGCTTAAATGAACAACGGTACTCCACAAGCTTCCAAATGGGCCTGGAATATTCTGGTTGGGATCAGTTTAATTTTTCTGGTCATTTTACCGGCGCAGGAATCGTTCACACCCAGTGAAGGCGGAGGCTATCTCGCGCTGGCCTCATTACTCCCAAAAGGAATTGTTTATACACTGCTCATCACCCTGATGAGCAGTGCCGCCGCCATACTGGTCGGCTTTATCGCGGGGGTCGGCATGCTGTCGTCCCGTCCTGATGTTCGTTTGATCGTTTCCTTATACACGGAAACCTTGCGCGGCATCCCGCTGCTGGTATTGCTGTTCTATATCTATTATGCGCTGGGCGAGTTTGTCCGCGTGCCCGCGCTGGTGGCGGCGGTATTGGGATTTGGTTTTTGTTACGGGGCGTATATGGCGGACGTGTTTCGCGCCGGAGTTCAGGCCATTCCAAAAGAACAGGCCGAAGCCGCGCGCAGTCTGGGGATGACCGAGAAACAGGCCCTGATGCAGATCGTCATGCCGCAGGCGTTACGAACGATTGTACCCGCTGTCGGTAATCAGACACTGGGGATGTTGAAAGACACCAGCCTGGTTTCGGTGCTGGCGATAACAGATATCCTGCGGGTCGGCAATGAATACGCCATCCGCCACTTCAATTATTTTGAAACGTATACCTATATAGCACTGCTTTATCTGTTCCTCACCCTCATCATGTCGCGCCTCCTAAGCAAGATTGAGAAACGGTACAATCGTTATTAATTTAATATCAAGGCATCCAAAAATTTCACAGGTTCCTTGAGGCTTAGCAACAGAATGTAATCCTGTGTTGGAAGATAGAGCACATTGTTTTTTCGGGTTACCAGCAGAAACGCCTTGTCGCCATTCCTCAACCTGAACCAACCTGCGCTCAGACCCGGTGCCCCGGTTCCATTGGTCCTTATCACGGGTTGAAGCTGATGTTCTTCTTTCAAATTTATGAATCGTGCTTCATCCAGCCTTAGTCGGGATTTGGGAATCTCCTGGCTATACCACCCTGCATGAATCAACAAAGAATCTTTCCTGATTTCCAGAGTCGCCGTTTCCTGTTTGTAGACCAACCAGGTCGCCAGCAGCATCCCTATGGTGCATAGTGGCAGAATAAATCTAATTTTTAACAACCACTTTTTGGATGCTGATGGATCTTTGGCCTGCCGTGCCATGGAGACATATCCCAGGGCCATCGCGAGGGCACCCGCAACAAAAACAAGATACAACCACCACAAATTTTCTGCTGAAACAATTTTAAACAGCACGGCCGGGACTCGATACTAATTTAGTAAATTTTATCCAGGGAGTCGCTTCAAAGTTATTGCGATAAAAAATCAAAAAAACCCAGAGCCTGTCATTCAGGCAAAAGCTGATATTAATGTTTGTGATCTAATTACTGTGCAGGAACTGAAGTTGAATAACGAAATGAGGTTGATAGTTAGTTCTTGTGGATCGGGCTGGCTATCGCCTTTTCATATACCTCAACCAATTGGGAAAACTGGAGAGAAGGATCGAAACGTTCTTTCACTTCCCGCCTTCCGCCCTCTCCCAGTTTTTTAGCGAGGTCAGGATCGTTCCATATTGTAGTGATTTTTTCTGCAAGATCATCTGCATTGTTCATTTCAAAAAGAAGTCCGGACACACCATCCTTCACGGTACTCATTAAAGCCCCAAAACGGGAAGCCACCACCGGTATGCCATAGCTCATTGCCTCGGCAGCAACCAATCCAAACGTTTCATACCAGATACTGGGAACCACCACCATTCTGGCATTCCGGTAAAACTTCGATAACTCCTCCTTACCTCGGATCATTAAGCATTCGACCGAATCACCTTCTTTGATTGCCGGGTGAGTGTCAGCATCTCCCGCAAGTTTTACCGGGACCTTTGCTTTTCGTGCAGCCTCAACAAGCAAGTCAACTCCTTTCTCTGATGCAAATCTTCCCGCAAACGCCACATAATCCCCTTTGGCGGGATCTCCAGTTTCTTCCGGAAGCTTTAAGGAACAGGGGTTAACACTGACCCGCTCTGGAGCTATCCCCACTTCATTGATTAACCACTGTTTCGGAAAGTCAGACAAAACGATGAACTGTGAAACATTATCAATGAATAAACGGTTTGTCCTCGCAACGCGATTTCGAAGTGCATAGGCCAGGCTTTCGAAAACGTTACTCCGGCAGTTTTTTAAAACAGCCCACCACTCTTTTCCATTTTTACAGCGGAGGCACAGCTTTCCTTTATGAAAATGAGTGACAACGGCACAGGTCATTCGATAGTCGTAACAGGTAAAAACAGCCGGGATTTTTCTTTCAGCGCATCGTTTTAAAATCCACGGAGAAATAAGGGGATAAAGCTCGTGAGCGTGAACCACGTCAGGTTTGAAAGAATCCAGGTGCCGATCAAAATCCTCAACCGCACTTTTTGAATAAAGTCCCGAGAAAAAGGCCTGGGCTTTACCAAGTATATTGGGGACAATATCGCGACTGTTTCGGGAAAACTCCCCTATCTCCAATCCGCCTTCACGCGAAATTCGGATGGTTTCATCCCAGGCATTGTCAGAACCACCGATACCTCTGTGCCTGTTGTAAGCATGCAAAACCTTCATAATGAAACTATCCCTTACAGATATCCCTCTACAAAGTCATTTGATATTTTATTAATTCATTTATCCGGATCAAAAGTTAGAAAAAAAAGAACGATAATCAAAGCAAAAGGCGTTTGTTTTACCCTTCCTTAGTCTCTATTACTTTTTTAAAAAACCCGGTAAATCAGTTATGCGTTCTCTCGATACCAATCAAATGTTTCCTGGAGACGGTCGGAAAGTGAAGCGGCAGGTTCCCATCCTAAAACCTCACGGGCTTTGGTGGAGGAAAGATATTGATGCAGGATTTCCCCATGCGCACTATTCTGCACATCAGGTTTGAGGTCTTCACGCCCTGCAACCTTGAGGATCTTTTCAGTGAGTTCCAAAACAGAAACCGGTTCTCCAGTTCCAAAATTGAACGCTGTCCCGTGGATTGATTTATCGTCCATGTGCTCAGCCAGCATCATATAGGCACGCGCAATATCAAGAACGAACACATAATCACGCATGGGGGAACCGTCGCTTCGAATAACCGGGTTCTGGTTTTTCATGATGGACTGCATGGTGCCCGGAATAATGCGATTAAAGTTCATATCTCCCGGACCGAACAGGTTTCCGCAGCGGGTGACACACACCGGTGTTCCGTAGGTGTTGTGGTAAGTCAACGCAATGAGGTCGGCACAGCTTTTTGAAACGTCATAAGGATGGCTACCCTGCAAGGCAAAGTCTTCATTGTAAGGAAGCACTTCATGGTTTCCATACGCCTTGTCACTGGAGGCAACCACAACACGCGACACCAGTTTATTCTGTCGACAGGCTTCCATCACAATCCAGGTTCCCTTGATGTTGGCCTCAAAAGTGGACATCGGGTTGCGATTGGCAACACCCACTATCGCTTGCGCCGCCAGGTGGAACACGGTATCGATTTCATATTCGTTAATCGCCCGTTCAACGGTGTCGTAATCTTCGATCGTCCCACGGACCATGTTAATTTTTTTGTCCATGCCCTTGGCAAAAAATGGAGCCTGCGGTGTCAGGTCGCGTACCAACCCGGTCACTTCCGCTTTATGGCGAACCAGTTCAGAGGTCAACCACCAACCAAGAAAACCCGTACATCCGGTAACCAGGACTTTGCGCCCTTCCCAGAAAGACATCAGCATTTCTCCTTTACAAGCCAGGGCAGCGCACCATCCTGCATCAATTCTTCAAATTCCAGGATGTCTTTATAATTGTCCGCCGATTTAAAAAATCCATCGTGGCGATAGGTATAAGCGAGACCTTTTTCAAGAAGATTAGGAAACACTTCCTTCTCCAGGTTCTCTCCCTGCCAGTGATCGAAAACAGTTTTGTCAAAAACGATAAACCCGGCGTTGATCCAGGTTCCCTTGATACGAGGTTTCTCGCGGAATTTGAGTACACGTCCATCCTCAGCAACATCCAGAACACCATAAGGGCTGTACATGGGCACCGAGGTAATGGTGCCTACCCCCTTATTCCCTTTGTGGAACTCCACCAGTTTATCCAACGGAACATCACACAATCCATCTGCATAGGTCACCATGAAAGAGTCGCCTACCAGATCCTTGCAGGCCAGAACCCTTCCGCCGGTATCCGTTTCTTCGCCCGTATTGACGATATCGATTTTTGCCCCGAGGTCTTTTTTATAAAAATAATCCTCTAGCTCCGCCTTACGATACCCTGCAGCCAGAATAAATTCGTTGAAGCCCTGTCTGATAAAGCTGTTGATGACATGAGCCACTATAGGTGAACCCCCGAGCGGGAGCATTGGCTTTGGAAGATATTCCGTAAAAGGGAAAGCCCGGATCCCTTTCCCTCCGCTCAAAATAATAACTTTCATTCTAACCTCATCATTTCGTCTTATGTTAAGAAGCGTTTAGTTTCAGGTATTTGCCAGCAGTTTGTCAACCGTCATCATTTCCAGTCCAGCCGTTAATTCCCAGTCCTTAAGCTCTCTGTTAAAAAAACAAGGCCAGTTAAATAATTCGAAACATTTTCTTTAAATTCAGAGAAAAAGAAAGGGATCAAAATTTTTTTTTAACAACAACCAAAAATGCATTTCTGCCAGAGCTCCCAGACCATCTCCAGTTTTTATTTTTGATTGTTTCCCGGGAATCATACATGAAATCATCCGCAAAAAAAAACAGGAAAAGGTTTGAAATGAATGAAACAAGGTGGAAAAAACGGGGTTGGGATTTTAAACAGTATTCAGTTTATAACCAGTGAATTTCTTAATTTTTATAAATGGTTTTGAAAATACTCTAAAGGACGAATTCTTTTTCTTTCCCCGCCCCCTCCCGGAAAAAAAACCTCGCCGACAAAACAGCCTTTTTCAAACCTTTTCTTATTTTAATAGAGAGGAACGACAGTGGCTTTTACCAGGCTGTAAAAAAAGTCCTACCCGTAACCTGATAGGATTTAAACTTGGCGCTTGTTAACTATTACCTGAAATACGAAATATTAGCTTCGGAACCCAGAATAGCTTCAACAGCAATTTTTGAAGACCGGCAAACTGTTGTGCGCGGAAAAATCACCAATCACTCTTGTTTCTCGCCTGCGCTCAAGGACTTTCCTAAACCAGAGACAAGTTTTTGGACCTGAAAAAGACTAAATAGAATTCGAGGCCAAAAAGGAACCGCGCAAATTCTTATCATGAATTATTTTATCATCCAGTTTAAACTTCAATCTTTCGGATCCCTCCAAAAGCATTCCATCTACCAGGGAGGTGAGAAACGGACGACTATCGTGTTTACTCACATAATGGCCAATCCTTCTTTTTATTTAGAGCCGCCTGGTCCAGTATCCATTTGAAGAAAGCCTGCACTGCAATTGATGAACCTGTTTAGTTATCCAACTCATCTCCAGCTTTCTCGAGAGAATTTTCCAGAGATTGGACGGCCTTGTTCACGGTTTCCTCAGCCTTCTTAATTGTTTTTTTCGGGATTTTTCCCCGTTCCTCGGCTTCTTTTTCCTGTTTTTCACACCCCGTGGCAACCATTGAAAATGCCAGAAGTCCCGCAGCCAGCCATATCGATGATTTCATATTGATCTCCTTAATTACAGTGGGTTGGTAAATAAGAATAACGGAACAGGGCAGCTTCTCAAAACTGTTGCCAGATTGGTGCAGGAACCCAATGCTTTGCATGGATTCCCCAACTTGCCAATAAACCTTCCGCCAAAGCTGAGTTATTCCTTCAGATAATGGAAAATCAAGCTATTCCAAGGTGAAATTTCCCGGTCCCCAAGGGTCCAAATTCGGTATTTCCCCTTAAAAAAGAATGTGTTATATTATTAAGATCAATTACAGGTGGAAGGGGGAGCACAGGACCGCCTGACTTAGATTCCCTTTAATAATTAAAATTCCAATTAGTTAGCCTATGGACTCCAAACCCGTAAAACTAATCATCCCCAGTGATGCCAAGTATTTGAGTCTCACTCGCAAAGTCATCGAGCATTTCCTCAGTTATAAGGAAGTCCCCCCGGACCTGATCTACAAAGTGGTCCTGTGTGTGGACGAAGCCTGCTCTAACATCATTAAATACAGTTACGATGGCAAACAGGATTGCCCCATTGAAATCACGTTTCGTCTTGAAAATGATGAGTTTTCTGTCGAAGTGCAGGATTTTGGTAAACAATGTGATACTAAATCGTTCCAACCGCGGGATCTTGATAAAATCCGACCGGGCGGCCTGGGGACCCTGTTTATTAATTCCATTATGGACAACGTCCACTACTGCACCGACCGCGATTGTGGCACCCTGCTAACCATGACGAAGAAACTGAGCTTTTCAACGTCGAAAGCCACCTCTCAGGAGAATTGACGTGGCAAGTCAGGGAATTGAAATTGCAAAAGCAAATAACAATGGTATTGTCAGCCTTTCATTAAAAGGCTACATGGACATGAATTCTTCGCCTGATGTTCGCGAAGTGTTAACCCAACATTTTGGTGGAGGTACCAAGGCAATTATTGTCGACCTTTCAGAAGTGCCTTATATCGACAGTTCCGGTATTGCGACTTTGGTGGAAGGATTGCAGTGGAGTCACTCAAGTGAAAAAAAGTTTCGTCTGGTTGGACTCACACCGACAGTGAAAGATATATTCGAAATCGCCCGGCTTCTGCAGGTGTTCGAAGTGTTTGGCACTCTCGAAGAAGCAACTCAGGGAGTTTAGAGAAAAAGGCAGAACCAACGGCTGAACGTATCCAGAAGTGTTCAACCGTTCGTCCTTCTTTTTTCCATTACATATAAGCGGGGGTTACCCTTGGTCCGCAATTTTTTCGGCTTTATTGGGCGGAAAAGTTTCCAGCTCAATGATTTTTTTCTCGATTTTTTTCGCGAGGTCAGCGGACTCTATTACCTCACGCGCGAATCCCTGTACGTCACTTTCATTGAACCACTGAGAGGCAAATCCAACAAGTGGGGACCGATCTGGATCCAGATGGAAGAGGTCGGTATCAAGTCAACGACCATTGTGTTTCTGGTCGCTTTTTTAATTGGTGTTATTCTCGCCTTCCAGACCGCCTACCAATTAGCTCGTTTTGGTGCATTGAACTTTACGGGGGCTCTCGTCGGAGTCGCGATGACCCGCGAACTCGGGCCCCTGATGACTGCGATTGTTATGGCAGGAAGGGTGGGTGCCTCTTTCACAGCAGAAATGGGCACCATGAAAGTGGCCGATGAAATCCTGGCTCTTGAGACCATGGCACTCAATCCGATCAAGTTTCTCATTGCCCCAAGGTTGATCGCCATTCTCATCATGCTACCGGTGTTGACTGTGATGGCCGATTTCATGGGCATGCTCGGCGGCTTTTTAATCGGTGTCACAACACTTGGCATCGACCCGGTGCCCTACATCGACAACTCTATCGAATCGATGAAGCTGAAAGATGTTGTTACGGGACTCATCAAGAGTGGCGTGTTTGCTATCATCATTGTGATGGTTGGCAGCTACATGGCGTTTATTATTGAAGGCGGTGCGGAAAAAGTCGGTCAAAATACGCGGTCCGCTGTAGTTGTCTCCATGGTCCTCATCATTATTGCAGACCTATTATTCACCACACTGTTTTTCTTCATCACGTAGGGATATGACAGAAGGCGATAAAAATTTAATGTATTTCAATCCGGATGAAGTAGAACCGCCGGACAGGAAACCTGAGGAAAAACCGGCAAGGAAACCGGAAATCATGATGGAACTGCGCGATGTTTCCAAGTCTTTCGGGGAAGGCGACCAGCGCATGGTGGTACTGGAAGGGTTTAATGCCACTTTTGAAAAAGGACAGGTAACATCCATCATGGGAGGCTCCGGCAGCGGCAAAAGTACGGTTCTCAAGCACATGATCGGGGCGTACAAACCTGATACTGGAAAAATTTTCGTCGACGGGGAAGACATCACGGGGTACAACCAGAAACAGATGGACTCAGTACGAAAGAAATTTGGGTTTATGTTTCAGAGCGGGGCGCTGTTCCAATCGATGTCGGTTGAAGACAATGTCGCTCTTCCATTAAGGGAACACACCGACCTGAATGAAACTACCATCAAGATCATGGTGAAGTTGAAACTTGAAATGGTAGGGCTGCGCGGTTGTGAACATCTTAAACCTGCGCAACTTTCAGGAGGCATGATCAAACGTATCGCACTGGCTCGTGCCATAGCGCTTGATCCGAAAATCGTATTTTATGATGAACCTTCTGCAGGGCTTGACCCCATTTCCATTGGGGTGATAGACAAACTTATTGTCGACCTGACCAAGAAAATGGGGATTACAGCAGTAGTGGTCACACATGAGCTTCCTTCAGCCATGAGGATTTCTGACAAAATCATCATGTTGTTTAAAGGAAAAATAATTTTTGAAGGGTCTCCCGAGGAAATAAGAAACAGTGAAGACCCCAGAGTACAACAATTTATTAACGGCAGCCCCGACGGGCCGATTCCTTTCAGCAAATCCCAGGTGGATTTGGGTGAAGAACTCAAACAAATGAACTTCCTATAACCTTATGGAATATAAATCAAAAGAAGTCAAAGCCGGTTTTTTCATCGTTCTCGGAATAATCACGCTGGGTGGTTTCATCTTTATGCTGGGAGACGTTAAACATCTGCTGGATGAAAGAAAAAATCTCACGATTATTTTTGACTACACAAGCGGACTCCAGGTGGGTGCCACCGTGCGATATGCCGGACTTGACGTCGGAAGGGTTCAATCCATCGGCCTGTCAAAACTGTCTGCGGATGAAGGCAAAGATAATATTGCCGTTGTTACCGAAATCGATCCGAAGATTCGGATCAAAAAGGATTCCCGCGCCAGTATCAAAACAGAAGGACTCATGGGAGCTTTTTATGTAGATATCCGGCCTGGAACCCGGTCCGGTAAACCCCTCGGGCCCCAGGAACCTCTGGTTGGCCTGGCTTCTTTTGAGTTCGACGAAGTAGGGGACATGGTCACGGAAGTCGTTGCACAGGTAGTACGATTCACTGATCTTACCGAGGGACTCATCGACGATTCACGGCAAACTCTCGAAGAGTTGCGCAACACCATTCGTCATGCGGACATGGTGATCATGGATAACCGCATATCTACGAAAAAAGCGTTTAAAAATGTCGAACGTATCACAGGGGAACTTGCTGAAACGCTGGAACAGACTGGCGGAGATTTCAGGGAGACTCTTAAAAACACAAAAGAGATCACGGCCAAGACCAACCGGATTCTCGACAAAAAACAGACCAATGTCGAAAGCATCATCGACCAGACTGACAACCTCACGCGTGACCTTGAACTGTTCATGGCAGACAGCCGCCCGGCACTGACTAATCTCATCAAAACATTGGAATCAGATTCACCTGAACTGTCTTCCAACATCCGGTCCGCAGCAGTCAATTTTGACCAGACCATGCAACAGAGCAACGCCATTCTTGTCGAAAACCGGCGCAACCTGTTACTGATGCTGAAGAATCTCAAGACCACTACCGAAAATTTGAAAGGTTTTACAGAAGACTTAAAACGCAATCCATGGAAACTGGTGAGAAAATCAGACGAGTTGCCCCCCATCGCGCCTGAAAAGGCAAAAGCTGACCGCAAAGACCATCTGCGGATGAAACGACTCGACAAGGTAGAGGATTAAATGAAACGGGGATTACATTTAAAACGGGTTTTGAGCCGGGCTCTTGCTATCAGCCTGCTGGCCTTAAACACCACCGCCTGCATCGTCATTCCGCCACCGATTGAGAGCAACTTCAATCGCGGTGTTGAAGCTTATGACGAAGGAAAAATTGCCGACGCGATTCGTTTCTACAAACTCGCCTTGTCGGAAGACCCTTCAAACCACTTCGCGCGTTATAACCTTGCTGTCGCTTATCAGGACCAGGAGAAATACGACCAGGCGGCTGAGCAATACCAGCTCGTCTTGAAAGACCATGAAGACACAAACAGCCGCATCAACCTCGCCACCATTTTGTATGCCAAAGGAAAAACGGAAGAGGCTATCAACCAATTGCGTCAGGCTGCGGAAAAAAACCCGGATGACCCCAATCCCTTAAGTGTACTCGGCCATTACCTTGAAGAGTCCGGGAAACATGCAAAAGCCATGCAGGCCTACCGCGATGCTCTCGCTATTGATGAGAAGCATGCGGCAACCCATTTTCGTAAAGGCCGCCTTGAAATCACAATGGGACGACACAATGCCGCCCAGGACTCTCTTATTAAAGCCGTGGAACTGGACGACGAAAAACCTCCTTACCTCGAACTACTGGCAGATCATTATTTAAAACATGATGATCATCTGGCAGCCATCGATATGCTGGAGCGGGTTGCTGTGCTGGAATCTGACCGGATTGAAGTGTTTATCCGGCTGGGCGACCTCTATAAAGGCCTTGGGTACCACCGTCAGGCGGCTGATCGTTACTGGCAGGCACTGGGCATTGAACCGGACAACGCCTACGTTCATCGCATGCTGAAGGATATGTTCGAACACCTCGCCGAGGAAGAACGCAAGAAACTGGACGAGCTCGACAAAACCCGCGCGGTTGCCCAGACGCCCTCCTCCTGATTTCCATTACAACAAGCTTCTCAAAACCTGCCGACATTTTCAGCTAATCCCTTAAATCTTATAAGCTGCCATTGGTCTGGACAACAGTCACGATTCTCGCAACGGGATGCTTTTAGAGGGTTCTTCCAGAATTGTTTGGATGGTAGTACTTCGGTAAACATCTTCCATCAGTTTAATTGAATAGTTGATTTTTTTGTGAAGGGCGCATAAGTTTTTGGAATGAGCCCCTAGTTTCAAAGGACACTTTTGAATTTGCTTTATCGGGTCCACAGCATTGATGACGGTCAATAGCTGAGTCTGTTCTGCTGGAGAGCTTAAATGATAGCCTCCGTTGACTCCTCGTTTGGAATAAACCACTTCTTTTTTCGCCAAAGCATGTAACACCTTGGAAAGATAAAATTCCGGGACCTTGGTCGCTACTGCAATCTCGGCAGTTGTCATGGGTTTATCAGAGTTTTGTGCCAGTGAGACTACGGCTCTCAGGGCATATTCTGCAGTCTGGGAAATCATGGATCATTCTCCGGATAAAAAGCTATGGATATCTATAATACCAAAACCCGATATATAGTCAATTAAGGATAAAAAGATATTGACATCTTTAATAGAGGGACGTATATTAGAATTAATTAAGGATAAAAACCTCTTTTTATCCTCATTAAGGAAAATATTATGGAATCTAGAATTTCAATCAGTAACAGCAAACGGGAAGATCTCGACTCTCCAGAAAACATCAAGGTTCTGGTCGACGCCTTTTACACGCGGGTTCAACAAAATGAAATCCTCGCTCCGGTATTTGATCAAACCATAAACGATTGGTCGGAACACCTGCCAAAAATGTATCTGTTCTGGGAAAGTCTGCTTTTCGGAACTGGGGAGTACTCAGGAAATCCTTTTCAAAAACATGTGGTGTTGCCTATTGAAGCCCAGCATTTCCAAACCTGGTTGCAGCTATTTTTAAAAACCGTAGACCAGTATTTCGAAGGGGAAAAAGCAAACCAGGCAAAAGAATCGGCAAAAACTATTGCAAAAATTTTTCAACGAAAAATGGGAATAGCGTCTTGAAGCTTTCATTATTGCCATTAAGCTGATTATTAATAAAGGAGAAAAAACAAACCAAATTTTTTCAGGAAAAAAGCAGATTGACTGTCATTAAATCGATTTCAAAAGGAATGAAACCATGAACACAAAAATAAACCAAAAGATCTTGTTCTTGTTATTTTCTCTGATTCTTTTAAATCCCGTTTCAAATGTATGGGCTGGAATTGCGGCTAGCCTGAGTACTGCGCCAGAAGTTCCCGCTCCCGTGGGAAATCGCTCACCTCAAACCGTGACGGTAAAGTTTGAAGCCAAGGAATTTAAGGGCCCCCTTGCTGAGGACGTTCAGTATGAATTCTGGAGTTTCAATGGAACGGTTCCAGGGCCAATGGCGAGAGTCAGGGTGGGGGATGTTGTGGAATTTAATTTGTCTAATGCCAATGAAAACACCCAGCCACATAATATTGATATTCACGCAGTCAATGGGCCAGGTGGTGGAGCCGCTGTCAATACGGTAAACCCGGGCGAAACCAAAACCTTCACTTGGAAAGCTCTTAACGCCGGACTCTATATTTATCATTGTGCAGCAGGTTCAATCGTAGACCACATTGCCAATGGAATGTATGGATTGATTCTGGTTGAGCCGGCAGGTGGGTTGCCCAAAGTCGACCGGGAATATTATGTTTTCGAAAGTGAATTTTTTGCATCGGATCCTGAAAATGGTGTGGCTGCCTTTGATCTGATGAAGGGGCTTGAGGAACATCCAACCTATGTACTTTTTAATGGTCGGGAAGGAGCTTTGTTGGAACAAAATGCGCTGAAAGCCAGGGCGGGTGAAACTGTCCGTATTTTCTTCGGAAACATCGGACCCAATGGCATCTCTTCTTTTCATATAATCGGTGAAATTTTCGATAAAGTCTATCACGAAGGAAGCATTGGAGGATTGGTTAACAAAAACATCCAGACCACTCTGGTCCCTTCCGCTGGTGCAACGATAGTTGAATTCAAGGTGGACAATCCCGGAACCTATGTTCTGGTAGATCACAGTATTTTCCGTGTGGCTAAAGGCTCAATAGGCCACCTGGTAGTCGAAGGGAAAAAGGATAGTTCAATATTCAAGGAAGGAAAAAGCACTAAATAGGGAGCTATCAATTTTGAAATGCCTGGCGGGGATTTGATTTCCCGCCGGGCACTTAAAAAAACGACTCAGATATTTCAGAAAAACGGGGAAGATTAAATGGAACATTCCATAGAAACAAGCTATTTCGCTTTGAAAGCGCACTATCGTTTTACAGAAGAAGACGAAAATCGGCTGTTCCAGTTGAAACCCACCATGGAATCTCATGTAGATGAATTTATTGAAGGATTTTACGAATTCATTTGGGGCTTTGGGAAGACTTCAGAATTTTTGAAGAATAAAGAGGTTATAAAACGTCACCGCGGAAAAATTTCTGAATGGTATCTGGATCTTTTTATAGGTGAATACGATATTCGGTATTTCTCCAAGCTCTATAAGATAGGGGAAATTCACGTCAAGCTGGGACTTCCAACTCATTATGTGAATGCAGCATTTAATTTTGTCCGGGTTTTTACCTTGGAGAAAATTCAAAAAACATTTGGAAACGAACCCGGTTTAATAGAAAAACAAAAAGCCGTTGAAAAAATACTCGATATCAATCTGGATGTCCTGACCAGCTCATACAGGGAAGAAGAAATAGGAAGATTTTTATCTCTATCCAATATTGAAAAAACCTTGCTCAGGTCTCTAAAAAAAATCAGTGAGTATTTTAATTTTATTCTTGCAGGAGCTTTGGTCCTGGTAGCACTATTTTCAATTGGGCTGTTTGTTTACGATGTGTACCTTTTATTTGCAACCAATATTCCCATCGAACAGGGAATCCTAACCGTTTTAGGGAGTCTGTTGATATTGTGGGCCGCCATCGAATTAATTCAGGAAGAAATGAAACATCTTCGAGGGGGAAGCTTTGCCCTGGAGGCTTTTATCGCACTCGCCATTGCCGCTTTGATCCGAAAGGTGTTGATATTTTCCCTTTCTCCAGAAAAGACGTTCGACGTTCTTATGTATGGCGCGCTGGTTCTTTGTCTCGGAGTTTCTTATAGACTGATTATTCAAAAACAAGACCTGAAAGGAAATTGATTCCCGATTCAAACCGGTTTCAATATTTATTCGGGAGGCTTTATGTTCATGACAGGCTATACCAAGTTCAAAATTATATACCCCGTAGTCATTCTGGTTTTGCTGTTGTCCATCACCATGCCCCCTCCTCTTTTTACACAGGCAAGGGAAGAAAGCTTTTTACACCAACCATGGGGATATGAAGGGGGAACAGGACCCGAGCATTGGGGAGAAATGGAGCAGGATCATGAAAAACATCTGATGTGCCGGGAAGGCGTTCATCAGTCACCAGTCGATTTGCGCAATGTTCAGGGATTGCACCTTTCCAGATTAAATATCGATTACTCAGTGTCCCCAATACAAATCACAAATAACACACACACCATCCAGGTAAAATATCAACCCGGAAGCTTTATCGTATTGGGTGATGAAATTTTCGAATTGATTCAGTTTCATTTTCATCATCCCAGTGAACATCTGGTCAATGGCAAGAAATTTCCCATGGAAATTCATCTTGTCCATAAAACACAGGACAATGAATACGTCATTATTGCGGTCCTGGTAGAGGCTGGAAAATTTAATCCATGGGTACAAACAATTTGGGACCGGATTCCAACCAAAATTGACAAGGAAATAGTTTATGAACATCAAATGATTTCGGCAAACAACCTTCTTCCTCAATCCAGGGAATACTCCCATTATATTGGATCCTTGACCACTCCCCCCTGCACTGAAAATGTAACCTGGTTGGTCCTTGAAGAGCCTGTTGAGTTTTCAGAATCTCAGCTAAAATATTTCAAAAAATTTATTGACCACAATGCACGCCCGGTTCAGAAACTACACCATAGAATCATTGTAAAACTGAGATAATAAGACAACCAATAGCAGAAGGAGGCGTTCTAACAGTTCCACCAGAAAGGGACAACCTGCCAGCGCTCTGCTTACACTTTCCCGGCTTTAATATTTTAGTTGTTTAAATGGACGGAGACGACTTTCGAAACGCCGTGTTCTTCCATCGTCACTCCGTACAACGTATCAGCAAAACCCATGGTCTTCTGGTTGTGAGTGATGATAATAAACTGCGTATCGCCTGAAAATTCCTGCAACATTTCCTGGAAACGCACCACGTTGGCTTCGTCCAGCGGAGCGTCGATCTCGTCAAGCAGGCAGAAGGGGCTGGGCCTTACTTTGAGCAAGGCAAAGATGAGGGCAATGGCGGTCATGGTTTTTTCGCCGCCGGAGAGGAGGGTGATGTTGTGCATGGACTTGCCGGCAGGGCTCGCCGTGATGTCCACACCGGATTCCAATGGATTATCCGGGTTATCGAGAGACAACTCAGCTTTACCGCCCTGGAACAGGCGCGAGAACAGATGCTTGAAATGTTCGTTCACTTTATTGAATGTATCCAGAAACAATTGCCGCGTGGTCTCGTCAATTTTTTCGATTGTCTCATGCAGGGTCTGGATCGATCTTGTCAGATCCTGTTCCTGCTCGTGCAAAAACAGATAGCGCTCGTTAGCCACCTGAAAATCTGACAAAGCCGCCAGGTTCACATCTCCCAGCTTCCTGATTTTTTCCTTCAGCTCTGCGATGCGCTTTGAGGCCGGGTTTTCATCGACCTCTTCAAACGTGCCGTGCATCAATTCTTCGCGGTTGACGGAAAAATCCTCAAATGCTTTTTCTTCCAGGTGGGTCGTCTGCAACTGGATCTCAGAGCGTTTGGATTCAATTTTAAAAATTGATTCGCTGAGTTCCTGAACTTCCTGGTGCAACGTGCGGGTTTCTTTTTCCTGCGCGGCAAGTGACTCTTCCTGCCCATGCAGCTCGTCTTCTCCCTGCACAATATCTTCTGACAACGTGTCTTTATCACGGGCCTGGGTCAGAATGGTCTCTTCCGCTTCGGCGATGATTTTTTCGCAGTCTTCTATCTTGTCGCGATTGAGCCCCTGTTCACCTTCGCGTTGTCGTATCCGGTGTTTCAGATTTTCCTGTTGCTGTTGCAGGCGTTTGATCTCGTTCAGAACCGTTTCACGCTTTCCTGTGAGTGAGGTCACCCACACCTGCACCTCATGAATACTGGAGTTTATTTCTTCCAGCTTCTGGCGATGCTGTTCTGATTCCGTTTTGAGTTCTGCCACGCGGGTTTCATACTGCTGCTTGTCGGATTCCTCCTGCTCCAGTTCGCGAAGTAATTCCGTATGTCGCGCTGTCAACTCCTCCCGCTCCTGCGCTGCAGACTTCCGCTCAAACGCGAGTGTCTCGAGCTTCTTTTGGAGACGCACATTTTCCTGCTGAAAACTTTCCAGGTCTTTCTGGCTGTGCGCGAGTTCAATTCGAGCCTGCTGGGTTTCTATCGTCAGAGATTCCACCGCCGATTCCGCCTGCGCCATCCGCTCATCCTGCCCAACAACCTCTTCCTCGGCCTGCAACATTTCGGCCTGCAGCACCTCGACCTCTTTGGACAGCAACTCCATTTCACGGTTTCGTGCCAGCGGCCCTTCGCCAGTTTCCTCAGTCACCCCCCCACTGACGATGCCAAGGGAATCGATCACTTCACCTTCAAGCGTGACCACCGTTCCCTGAAACTGTTCCTGCCCGTACAAATGCAATGCCGTATCAAAATCACGTACGATCACCACATCGCCCAGCAGATGATCAATGACCCCACTATAATCGTCAGTGGTCTGGACAAAATCCCGTGCCTTGCCGATCACGCCCGAATGCCCGTTGAGATACACCGGTGGTTTCGGTGCGGATTTTGGATTCATCGGAATGAACGTGCCACGCCCCGATTTGTTTTCACTGAGATAGCGAATCGCTTCGGCACTGTCGTTGTAGGAATCGACGATCACGCTGTTGAGCCGGTTACCCAGAACCGCTTCAACGGCCGACTCGTACTCTGCCGGCGCCTTGAGCACATTGCCCAGCACTTCGCGCAATCCCTGCATGCGGTCGCCGTTGCCATTGCCCATTAACGATTGGACACCTTCACCAAAACCCTCGAATTTTTTCCTGAGTTCCGTCAGCGAAGTGAACAACGACTGCTTGCCCATATACGCTTCTTTGGATTGCATCGCCTGGTTGCGCTTTTCCTTGGCGATTTCTTTTTCTTCAACCAACCGCTGTTGTGCCGCTTCATGCTGTTGCTTTAATTGATCAAACGCAGCTTCCTTACTCTGGTTGGAAATACGCGCCTCACCTTCCTGACTTATGGCATCTTCATTCAAAAGACGGGTGTCACTCTCCTCTTTCTCAAGGCTGGCCTCACGGCTTTCCAGGTTTTCCTGCCGCGTGACCAGTGCCGTCACTTCATTTTTCTTTTGCGATGTCCGGTGCCAGAGGTCGAGAACTTTCTTCTCCACTTCTTTTAGCTGCACTTCCGTCACTTGAAGTTTTTCTTTTTGCGCCGATTGCTCCTGGGTACGCGACTCCAGTTGTGTTTCCCGTTCGTTGATCTGCTCGCCAATGGCAGTCAGTTCGTTGCGCTGGGCAATCGTTTCCTGCTCATGCACCTCAATCTCCGTCAACATCTCAGTGATCTCGCGCTTGCCCGATTCAATATCCGTTCGGGCCTGCTCGATCTGCTGCTTCTTTAATTCGATGCGGTGTTCGTTCTTTCCAATAGCCTCGGACAATTCATGTCGTGTTTCTTTTTTGGCGTTGAGTTCGCCAACAAGAGTATCGATGTCGAACTTGAGTTGTTCAATGCGAGTTTCCAGTTCCGACAGCCTGGCCTGTTTGACCGTTTTGGTTTCAGTTTTCTGCTCTACCTCTACACCAATTTCTTCCAGTTCTTTCTGGAACCGGCGGATCTTCTGCGAGAACAGGCGCAGGGAAAGATCCTTCATCTCAATGTGGAATTGCTTATAGCGTTCGGCCTTGGAAGCCTGGCGTTTGAGCGATTCCACCTGCCGCTCCAACTCCTGCACGATATCTGAAATGCGGTCGAGATTCTGGCCCGCGGTGTCGAGTTTGCGCAGGGCTTCGTTTTTTCGCACCTTGAACTTGAGAACGCCCGCCGCCTCTTCAATCCAGATACGCCGGTCTTCCGGCTTGGATGTGACGATGTCCTGAACGTGGTTCTGCTCGATAACCGTCAGTACCTTGGGGCTGATACCCACGTCGAGAAACAGGTCGGTGATGTCTTTCAGTCGGCACGGAACATTATTGATGTAGAACTCACTCTCACCCGAGCGATGGTAGCAGCGCGTTACCTTGATTTCTTCAGAAGCGTTGGGAATGGTGGCAATCCGCAATCCTTCCGGCACATCCGAAAGGGTCATCGTCACTTCAGCCCGATTGACCGGTTTGCGGTGGGCGGTTCCATTGAAAATCAGATCGGCCACGCGGGTGCCGCGCAACTGCTTGGAACTCTGCTCACCAATGACCCAGCGAATGGCGTCCGAAATATTGCTCTTGCCGCAACCATTGGGCCCAACCACAGCGGTGAAGCCCTGGGTGAAATCGAGATGGGTGCCGTCGACGAAGGATTTGAAGCCTGCCAGCTCCAGGTTCTTTAAAATCATAAGGTTAACTCGGTGTGATGGAGGGTGAAAAACGCGCTCAGGTAGCTCTTGCGAGATTATCGCAACCGCAATCCCAAGTAAAGCAAATTATACCATGTGTTGTGGATTTATGAGAACGTACCACTATATATAGGGCTATCTGGGGTATACGAGGCGGCAAAACCCACTACTAATTGATTAATAAGGCGCTAACCCCACAGATGACAAAAACACTGCGGCCGGCCAACAAAAAAATTACAAATCCTCCGTGCTCGGGCCACGAAATTTCTGCGGGATGCAAACCTTGTGGGTTAGCAGTGGGGGTTTTGAAGTCAGCTTTTCCGCTGTCACCCTGAGCTTAGAGGCTGTCCTGAGTTTGCCGAAGGGAAGGGGGCAGTGGATGCTCATCTCGCCTGAGGACCTTGAAAACCCCACGCCAGGGACATTCTGGTCTTTAAAAAACGGCAAATTTTGGATGTCATTCTGAACGCCACTGAAGAATCTCGCCTTTGCTTTATTAAATAATGCCACACTGAGCTTAAAGCCTGTCTTGAGCTTGTTGAGAATGCGGCTGTGGAGATTTGGTAAAAATAACCACCTTGCGCAAACGAAGCGTTACAATCTCCCTGCTTCGCGTCCCTCTTTAAAAGAGGGAATATTAAATCCCCCTTATAAAGAGTCTGTCTTGAGCGCAGTCAAAGGAGGGCTGGGGGATTTTCTTTTAGTTGTTTAAAGGGAGGTGTGGCATTGGGAAAGCCTTTTTCCACCTGTCCCCTATCCAGTTTTTTAATATATAATCAATTCCGTTTTGGGAAAAATGGTGACCGCGAAAAGGGATTCCCATGGATGAAAATTTCAGTCGTGAAGAGTGTATCCTGCTCAAACAGTACGAGGTTTCCATTGAGGATGAGCAGCATTACCGGACCCTGTTCCAGACCCGGGTCCATTTTTTCACTACCATTATTCTGGCTTTTTTCGGTGCCATCTTCCTGGCGGTGGGCCGGGCCGATAAAAATCATATGGTCTACGTGGGCCTGACTCTTGCCAGCGGCCTGTTGGTGATGGTGAGTCGTAACGCCAGCGTGGCCACCTACCGGATCAGTCAGCATTTTATGGAAAGCCTGGATGTTCGAGAAAAAATAGAAGCCATGCTGAAATTGAGACAAGCTGAACCGGAAAAAGGTCAACTGGGCCAATTACCTCAATTGGACTATTGGCAATGGGACCCCTTGTACTCCAAAAAATGGTCGGTGAAGGATCCCAAAAAAACCGGACCGGATGCCCCCTATGCTTCACAATATTATGAACACAGTCGCACGATCTTTAATGCGTTCATGGTCGCAGGGGTGTTCATCTTCCTCGCGATTGTCGTCGACTGGTTAAATTTCTACCGAGGAATTCCATGAGTATAAAGTTCTACGGTTACAATAAGTGCGGCACTTGCCGCAAGGCGAAGAAAGTTCTCGAAGGCACGGGCGTGAAATTCCAGGATATCGACATCACGGAAACACCGCCGCCCAAGACAGTTTTGAAAAAGGCGATGAAGACCCGTGGCATGAAAAAGCTGTTCAACACCAGTGGCGTGCAATACAAGGAACTGAACATGAAGGACAAGATCAAAACGATGACCGAGGCCCAGGCGATCGACCTGCTGGCAGGCAACGGTCGGCTGATCAAGCGTCCCATCACGGTAGACGGCGACCGCATCACGGTCGGGTTCGACGAAAGCGAATTCACTTCCACCTGGGGTTGATCGGTATTCATAGACCCTCTGTTAATTTTAAAAGAGGTGGTGGTTTGGCGAGCCCTCTTACAAGTTCAGAACAGGCTCCACGCCTGCACCTGGCCCGCACCTGTTTTCTTGGCCATGCGCAGGCACTGGCCAGTAATATTTTTTGTGATGTCCTTTTATGAACCTTGAGCTCATCATGTCGCGCCTGGTTTCCGAGCATCCGGTGGAAATCGAGAATTCGGTCACTCCCCACCCGCAACTGGCGGCGGTGCTGGTCACCCTGTTTCATAAGAGCGGTAAACCACACGTGCTGTTGATCCGCCGTTCGGGGAACCTGCGGTCCCACGCTGGAGAAATTTCCTTCCCCGGTGGCGTTTATGAAAATGCCGACGAGTCTTTGCTGAACACGGCTTTGCGCGAAACCCATGAGGAGGTCGGGCTGGAGTTGCAAGAGGAGAATGTGGTCGGGCGTCTGCCAACGGTTTTCACCCTGACCGAGTTTAATGTGTCACCCTTTCTCACGTTCCAGGTTTCACTGCCAAGACTCAAGCCCAACCCCGGGGAGGTCGATGAAATAATTGAAGCCCCGCTCGCGCCTTTGTTCTCGACCATGCAACGCGATGTCGGTTTCAGACCTGAACAGGATATGTGGGAGTGCTGGTTCCGGGAACACCGGATATGGGGCGCAACGGCCCGCATCCTGCGTCACATCTCAGGATACATTTAAGGGCAACTATGAACGAAATCAATATATTGTTTCTGGCTCCGCACTGGCGCGTTACCTTGATGCGTGCGTTTCAGGATTCCTGGTCCAAACGTCAACTTCCGGGCCGACTGCTCGGTGCCGACAGCGACGAACAGGCCGGTGCCTTGCAGGTGCTGACTGAGTCTTTCACGCTACCTGAATTTTCCGATTCCACCTGCCTGGATGAATTACGCGATTTGTGCAAACGGGAAGCGGTGAGCGTTATTTTTCCACTGACCAACAAGGCGGTGGATTTTCTTGACACCAATCGAAAGGTACTAGGAGATTACATCAGCTATATGCCTCCTGCTGAAACGGTTGCCGTCTGTCACGACAAATTCGAAATGGCGGAACGTTTTCAGGAAGCTTCATTAAATGTTCCCCCCACTTTCCTGGCCGATGCCCTCCCGGATGATATTCCTTTTCCCTTGATCACAAAACCACGCCATGGCGAAGGCAGCCAGAATGTTCATCGGGTGGAGTCTGCGGAGGATCTCGAATATTTCCGACAGAAATTTCCGCAACATGTTTTTCAAAAGTTTATCGAAGGAACCGAATTCAGTATCGACTGGTTTGCGAATCGCAAAGGGATACCCCGTTTGATATCCCCGCGTGAACGTCTGACGGTGCGGGGCGGAGAAGTGATGAAAAGCAGAATCGTTCTGCTTCCAAAAATCATTGAGGTCGCACGTGCACTGGGCGATACCCTGTCACTGACCGGCCCGGCTACCCTTCAAGGCATCCTCGACGATGAAGGACGTTTCTGGCTGACCGATATCAACCTGCGTTTTGGGAGTGGATACGTGCATTCCATCCTTGCTGGGGCAGACATCCCGGCGTTGATCCACGGTGAGCTCTCCGGAGTCCCCGATTCAGCCGGAGAATACAGCGTCCGCGATGGGTCGATCATGGTGCGCTATCCCGGCCACCTCATTCTGTGACTCGCGCTTTACAAACCTGACAAGCCATCCTATAGTGGCAGCATACAAATCCCCGGAACACATCTTATGGAACCAAAGGATCGTTTGATTTTTGCTCTGGACGTGCCCGACCTGAACGAAGCGGTGCGCTATGCGAAATTGCTCAATGGAGCGGTGGGATGTTTCAAGGTTGGCCTGCAATTGTTCGTGAGTGAAGGGCCTGCAGTGTTGAAAGCCATTCGCGACCATTCCGATATCGACATATTTCTCGACCTCAAACTGCATGACATCCCCGCGACGGTTCGGTCCGCCGTGAAATCGGCTACCAAGCACAACGTTCAATACCTCACGGTGCATTGTGGAAGCGGCCTCGACATGTTACGCGCCGCGGCCCATGGCGCAACCGGCAGTTCTCTAAAATTGCTGGCAGTGACCGTATTGACCAGTTCAGGCTCGGTTGATGTTTCCGGTCAGGATCCTTCGATCAAGGATATGCAACTTGCCAACCTCGTGCTGGACCGCGCCAGGCAGGCTCAATCCGCAGGGTGCCACGGTGTTGTTTGTTCCGGGCAGGAAGTATCCCATGTTAAAAGCGCCGTGCAGAATAAAATCATTGCCGTGGTTCCAGGCATCAGGCCTGATTGGGTCCATATTTCAAAAGACGACCAGAGCCGTATCACGACCCCGGCACAAGCCATATCCAGCGGAGCCGACATGATCGTTGTAGGCCGCCCCATCCGCGATGCGGACGACCCGAAAGAGGCTGCCTGCCGGATTGTCGATGAAATCGCCGAAGCCAACACACCTGCGAGCTAAATTTCGATGACCACTTTCGCCCAGTTTATTTACCTGCTCTCGTTAGTGATGTGGATTGGTTCGATTATTTTCTTTTCGTTCTTCACAGCTCCCGTCGTGTTCAAACAATTAGAGCGACCCCAGGCCGGCGAACTCATCAGTGCCATTTTCCCCCGGTATTACAAACTTCAGTACGTCTGCGGCATTCTCATGTTTATCTGCCTGTTTATTCTCCAGAGAGGTTCCCTGAATCCGAACTGGTTTTTCCTGGCCATCATGCTGGTCTGTTCGCTTTACGCCGGACAGGTGGTCAATCCCCAGGCCCGCCAATTAAAAGAAAAAATAAAGGCGGCTGGTGGAGAGGATGAAGCTCTTGAGGCAAAGTTTAAATCCCTGCATTCCCTGTCAGTGAAGTTGAACAGCACCGTATTGTTCATGGGACTCGGCATGTTGTGGATTACGGCCATGCATTTAAAAATGTGATCACCAGCCATGACAGGCTAACCGCTAGTGTGCAGACACCACAATTTGAGCGGACTTTAAAATGATTTCTATCAGCCAACCAACACCACCGCACACTGCTCTTTAATCTGCCATGGAAAAGGATTCCGTTTCCTCATCGACTGACCCTCTTCCCCGCATTCGTCCCTTTTACACCACAACCAAATTTTTAATCTGGCTGTTGATCGCCCTTTTTGTTTTTTCTTACGGCTGGCGGGTAACAGAGATCAATCCATCTGCCCTGTTAAAAGATGCGCATCTGGTCCGCCCACTGGTGATCGCCCTGCTACAGCCCGAAATCCTCGTAGCCAAAACCAGTTCGAAACAATGGGAAGTTCCCTTCCACCTCGAGCGGGACATGGCGTTCGGGTTCGGCGCACCGTCTGATCCCATACCTGAGGAAACAACTGAAGTCCTCAGGCTTTCGCCTCCAAGAGGAGCGGTGGGTGATGCGGTCTCTGTGCAAGGGAGTGGATTGAAAGCGAACAGTAAGGGGCAATTGTTCTGGATCAACTCGGTCAACCAGGAGTTCCCCCTGGAAGAAATCACGACCGATGGACAGGGCCATTTCGAAAGTGTGGTCACTGTCCCGCCGATTGCACGCAGTGAAAACCAGAAAGTACGGCTGGTGCTGGCCTGGTCCAGTGGAGGCTGGGCGGTGAGCAAGACGTTGCAGCTCACGCTTGAGAAAATTGTCGAGACGATTTTTCTTGGATTGATGGCAACCACGCTGGCTGTGATTCTTGCGATACCGCTCAGTTTCATGGGTGCGCGCAATTTGATGACAGGAGTACTGCCGCGAGGAATATATTACAGCGTTCGTTTCCTGTTCAATATCCTGCGGTCCGTGGAACCACTGATTATGGCCATTTTGTTTGCCGTGTGGGTGGGGATTGGTCCGTTTGCAGGTGTTTTAGCGCTGGCCGTTCATTCAACGGCAGCGCTGGGTAAATTATTTTCGGAACAAATCGAATCGATTGATCCCGGTCCGGTGGAAGCAATTACCGCCACCGGGGCAAAACCCCTGCAGGTTGTGTTGTATGGCGTGGTGCCGCAGGTGGTGCCGCAGTTTCTGGCATTGATGTTTTATCGCTGGGACATCAATATCCGAATGTCCACCATCATCGGGTTTGTTGGTGGTGGCGGGATCGGGTTTTTACTGCAGCAATGGATCAACCTGTTGCAATACCACAAAGCCGCAACCGCGCTGTGGTCGATAGCCTTGGTCGTCATCACGCTGGACCTCATCAGCGCCCGCATCCGCGAAAAAATCACGACGGTTTAGAGAAGATACTTAGCCTCAACATATCAGGGTATTCATAATGGCCAAAAAAATATTTTCTTTGATTGAACAATTAGATTCATTTGCTACGAAACACAATTTGGACCTATCAACGGAAAATGGTATCAAAAAACTTCCTTCCATACTTGAAAAAGAAACCCGCGAAATAAGAAATAGTCCAACGTTTGTTTATGGAAAAAGGACTGAGAATATTTTTTTTGAAATGGTAAAAGAATTAAAAGCTGTAGCCTTAATACAAAAATTAGACGAAGAAAAATATTTTTCAGCGGACAATATTCAAATACCTGATTTCAAAATAATATTAAAAAATGGGGAAAAATACTTTATCGAGGTTAAAAACTTTTCTCCTAAAACCCAAAACAAAAATGTAAAAACCTTTCAGTATAGTTTTACCAAAAGCTATATTTCAAAAATAAAAACCTATTCAAAAATAACCGGCTCTCCAATTAAAATTGCAATTTACTGGAAAAAATTAGGTAAATGGAGTCTAAACAATCTTGGTGATTTTAAACTTCAACGGGGAAAATATACACTTGAAATGTCTGTAGCCTTCGAAAAAAATCATATGTTTGAGTTAGGCGACAAGGCGGTAGCAACTACAAGTCCCTTAATATTTCGGATAAAAATAAAACCAGAAAATTTAAACATAAACAGAAAAAATGAAAAAGTTTCAGCCAAAATTACTGGAATATATTTAGTTTCTACTGAGGGAATTATTAGGAACAAAGAAATTGAGCGTTTAGCTTTTTATTTGTTCTGGTTCGGTACTTGGAAATCACCAAAAGAAGAACTTTTAATTACAAACGGTAATTTGGTCGGGTGGGATTATATTTCTGTGCCTGAAGAAAAAATTACGGATCAACCTTTTCAAATTATTGCTTATTTAAGCGATCTCTATACAAATATATTTTTTTTCCAAACTGAGGGGCAATCCAACCTTCCTAAAATGACCTCACTAAAAGGCTTACCCTCCTTAGATAAAATTTTGCCTAACGAACCGTTTAACAAGGGCCTGCCCTTGTGGGTTTTTGAAATAACCCCAAAGCAAAGTTAAAATATCCATCGCACAAAATGTCATCACTTACCCTATAAATGTTGATTAAAACCACCTATTCAGGATCCACCAGATATTCGCTGCCGGGGAGAGGAGTGGTGGGTGTGACAACGTCCATGGCTTCATGGGCATGAAAATGGTTCTCTTCCGGGAAACCAAACTCATCGGGATTCATCGTGTGCTCGTAGCCATGCATCTGCATCAGGAAAAAAAACACGCCTGCGGCAGTGATGGCGTGGTTGGATGCGAAACTGATCTGCAAAAAGGATTTGGCACGTCTCCATTTATACAAGAGGGCCAACAGGATACAAAGCTCGCCGATCTGGCCGAGTTTTATGCCGAAATTAAATAACAGAATTCTGAGGATGATGCCTTCATCGCCCAAGGGCAATTGCTGCAATCAGGCTTTTAAAAAAGAGAACTTTCGTAAATACAAAAAATAAAAGCCAAGGCGAGATTCTTCGTGGAGTTTATTCTGAGCTAAGGCGAAAGATTCTGAATGGCTAAATGGCATTTTAGTAACTGCAAAGCCTCAAATCCCCCTGCTACGCGTCCCCCTTCGTGGAAGGGGGAATATTGGATAAGAGGTAAAGTTTTCAAGAATCGCTGTCACGTCTTTTAAGAATAATTATTCGCGTTCTTGAATGCGACACTTTAAATCAAAGAAATGTCATTCTGAGCGAAGAGAAGAATCTCGCCTTGGACCTTTGTTGTAGGAATTATGCAAAGCTCTCTTACCAGAGAGGTTCCTGTTTTTTCGATTTGGCTTGAACAGGCGGTTTCGGGTGCGACGGTTCAACTCGACGCGACATCACCGGTGGCGCTGCTTGTGGCGCACGAACCGGGTTGGCAGGTTTGGCAACCTGTGCAGGAATCGGCTGAGAGGGTGCTTCGTTTTGCGCCAGTTTTTCACCCTGGTACGGGTTTTGAAAAGGCGGGGCGACTTTGTTCATCGACCCAATAAAATCCATCGCAGTTTTGGGAATGCGTTTGAGTTTGCCTCCCATCAGGATCTGGTCGGCATTCATTGTAGTTCCATAGTAGGACCGGTTCTTGTCTTCATTCGGCTGGACAACCGTTCCTTTTAAGGACACGCCACCAAACAAACCTTTACTGCGCGAGTAGGAATAGATTTCGCCCTGCATGAGGATGTCTGCTCCTGCTTCGGCATAGCGTCCGACGGGGCCGGCAGTAAGCGCGATGTCGCCACCGAGCGTAAAATTATCCTTCAACAATCCCTTGATACCGCGCTCGGACATCACCAGAAGAACCAGATCGATGGCCTGGGCTCCTGCCTGAAAACCAAAGCTGGCTCCAGCGGATGTGATGAAAGAAGGCGGACCCCATTTACCGGTATATGGATTTCGAACTGTGGCGATTCCTTCACCATAGCGGGCACCCAGCATGAAACCGCCCTTCAGCAAAGTCGGGATGACCACGATGGCTTTCGCTTTCTGGAGGAGTTTAGTAGGGATAGCCACGTCAGGGGCATCCTGCATATCCTTCAGGACCTCGACCGCCTCATTAAGTAATTCGTGCTTCTCCGTGTGCCAGGCGGAGGCAGTGGAGGTGAATAGCAAAACGAATAACAATGTGAGTGCGGACAAGCGCATGACCCATCTCCTTGACATTACGGGGAACAGCTCCCCCAGATTAGTATTTTACCTAGAATACAGCATTAGATATTAAAAAACAATAAGTTATGGGATTTATTGCGAAGTTTAATTTCAATAAATTTAAACAAATTAACAAGCTGGTGCAGGTTGATAAAATTCCCAGGATAAAAATTTAAAAAGCACTCCAGGCGGAGCCAGCTGGTTTTTGGAGAATCCCATCAGTTGTCCCTTGTTCCCTGCAACAATCCGCCGTATTCTGCACCTCATGAAAGTCGAAGATGTCACATCCTATTTTGCAGAAGACGGACGCCTGGCCCAGCGCATGTCCAATTTCGAAAGCCGTTCGGAACAGGTGGCCATGTCTGAATCCGTCATGCGTTCCCTGATGGAGGGGGAACACCTGATGGTTGAGGCAGGGACCGGGACGGGCAAGAGCCTGGCCTATCTGGTTCCGGCTATTCTCTGGGCTGTCGCGAACGATAAAAAGGTCGTGGTCTCCACCTACACCAAAACCTTGCAGGAACAAATTCTCAATCACGACATTCCCCTGCTCAGGGAAACCTTGCCGATTCCGTTTCGTTACGCCCTGTGTCTGGGTAACGAAAATTATCTGTCCCTTCGCAGAATGAAACGCGCCGCTCAAACGGGATTGTTCAACCGTTCTGAAGAAGACGAGCAACTCGACGACTTGTTCAGTTGGTCGCGGATTACCAAAAATGGCATCAAAAGTGAACTCCCTTTTGAACCGCTGCCCTCTGTATGGGAGGAAGTCGGGCGGCAAAAGGATTTGTGCCAGGGGAAAAACTGCGAAACCTATCAACAGTGTTTTTATTTTCGCGAGCGACGGCGGTGGTACAGCGCGCACCTGCTCGTGGTGAACCATTCCCTGTTCTTCGCCAATGTGGCTAATTCCGGTGCCGTGTTGCCCCGGTTTGATGCGGTGATCTTCGATGAAGCCCAGAATCTTGAAGAAGTCGGCACCAACTTCCTTGGCCTTGAAGTTTCCAATGCCTCACTCAATTATTTTCTGGACCGGTTGTACAACCCACGCACCAAACGCGGACGCGTCACCCACCTCCCCGACCGTTTAACTGTTGAAATCCGTAAACAGGTGATCAAGGTGAGACAGGCGGTAGATGCCTTCTTCGAAAACCTGTTCGACCAGTTCGGGCGCGGTGATCGCACCCTGCGCTTCCATCAGAAACCACAGATCAACAACACCCTGTTTCTTCCCCTGAAAGACCTGTACGAAATGTTCAAGGCGATCGAGCCGGAACTCGACACGGATGAAGATATACTTGAGGCCACGGCAGCAGCAGAACGATGTTTCGCCTTTAACAACACCCTCACGGCCTGGCTGAATCAGGATCTTGAGGACTACGTGTACTGGCTGGAAATCGCGCAACGCAAACGATACCCGCGGGCAACACTCAAAGGGGTCCCGGTCAATATCAAGGAGGAAATGCAAAAGCAGGTGTTCGATAAAACCGAACGCGTGGTCATGACATCGGCAACGCTTTCAACCAACCGTAATTTTGATTATGTGAAAGAACGACTGGGATTCGAACCTAAAGAGGAATCCATCCTGGATTCACCTTTTGACTACCCGAACCAGGCCATGCTTTACCTGCCAAAAGATCTGCCGGAACCCAATGAAGAGATCAATCTTTACGTCAACACGATGGCCGAGCGGATTGAGACCCTGATCGAAAACACGGGCGGAAAAACCTTCCTGCTGTTTACCAGTTACGATTTACTTAACCGTGTTTTCAAAATACTCGACCCAAAGTTATCGCACTATCCGTTGCTGAAACAGGGAGACCTGTCTCCTTCACGCATGCTGGACCGGTTCAAGCAGGAACCGTCCGTGATCTTCGGCACCAATTCTTTCTGGCAGGGTGTCGACATTCCCGGCGATGCCTTGAGTTCGGTGGTCATCACCAAGCTGCCGTTTGATGTCCCCACAGACCCCCTTGTAGAAGCGCGTGTGGAAGACATGAAAAAACGCCAGATCAATCCCTTCAAACATTTTCAGATTCCAAGGGCGATCATTCAGCTACGTCAGGGGTTTGGGCGGTTGATCCGCACGCGAACCGACCGAGGAGTGGTTTCGATACTCGACTCCCGTATGTCCCGGCGCGGCTACGGGCAACAGTTTCTGGATTCACTGCCCAATTGCTCACGCACCCAGGATATCAATCAAGTGAAACAGTTTCTCAATGGCTCTTTACCAAATGAGGACTCCCTTTAATCAGGAGACCTTTGGATATGTGCTTTCTAAGTGAAAACAATAAGGAGGCCGCACTTCGACAGGCTCAGCGTGACATATAGAATCAAAGCACTGTCATTCTGAGCACTTCGACTTGGCTCAGGATAAACTCCGCGAAGAATCTCGCCTTTGCTTTTGGTTTTAGAGTTATGCAAAGGTCTCCTTTCAAGGGGAAAGAAATAAATAGCTACCGAAAAGTTACGTATAATAAAATTTTTTGGGTTATGCAAAGCTCTCTTTAATTTGAAACTGCCTTTTACAATCACCCCCAATTTATATTTTCTGATACGTTCCGATTTCCTTTCCCTTTTTCTATATCAACGGTAAAATTATTCAGTTAATGACCATCCTCTTTTTTTTATAAAAAATAAATCGTCGGATACACTTTTAAAAAACTTCAAAAGCAAATTTTTTTTAACTTGTCTAATTTGGAGAAACCTTATGAGCAAGCTCAGTATTTTATCCTGGAACCTCGAACATTTTAACGGTCGTGGCGGTATCGATAAAAACAGCCGCCAGAAACGGCAAAACCGTGTCGAACGGGTCTGTAAATTTATTAAAGATAAAAAACCTGATGTTTTTGGACTTTCAGAAGTTGAGGGTAAGGATGTTCATTCCAAAATGACCAAGATTTTATCCGGCTACACTTTCAGTATTACGGAAGGCAGGCAAACCCAGGAACTCCTCATCGGTGTAAAACACGGCATCACTTCATTTTTCACACAACGCAATGAGTTCAAAAGAAGCAATCCAAACCTCCGGCCCGGCGCATTGCTGACGGTTACAATGAATGATCAGCACATTCCCATTCTTTTCACACATCTCAAGAGTATGCCAAGCCCCGAAGGGTTCGGACTACGCGATGCCATGTTCGACAAGGCCTTCAGTCTGAAAAGATCTCTGGACAAATTGGCCAAACACAGTGGGCAAAAGCAATCCAATTTTATTATTCTGGGTGATATGAACACCATGGGAATGAACTATGAAGGCAAACAATTTGATATTCCGGGGCCGCACGAAATAAAGATCGTTGCCAATCGGTTCCGAAGGCGCGGCATGACGCACCTCAGCAAAACACATACGGCTACTTTTAATAATGGATCAAAATCAAGGTATGCACCAGCAGACCTCGACCATGTCTTTGCAGCAGACCACCTGCAGTTCATGAACGCAGGGCAAGGTGCCGATGTTCACGTGGGAGGCTGGGCGGAGTTGTGCTCTGTAAAGGATCAGGACAAGTGGATCCATGAATTTTCCGATCACGCCCCATTGAGTTTGACCCTTAAAATATAGATGTCCATTTTTATCCAGCGTGACCAGGGACGTATTGGCTAATGGGAATTAAACGGGTTTTATTTTTTTGCATTGTGGTCGGGTTGATAATGTTATTAACTCCCCTGCTTTCCCACGCCATACTTTACAAATGGGAGGATCATCGTGGACGATGGCACATCGTCGATTCCATCGAAAAAGTGCCGGAAAAATTTCGCAACCGCGCCGTACCCACGAATCAGAATGATCCGCTGAACGGGGAACCCGAATTCTGGAAATCCCGTTTACTGTCCTGGCCCATCGACTGCACTCCGGGAATAAACTGTCGGATTGGTTTTCCGGATATCGACAACGATGGCCGTACCCCTTACGGGGAGCGCCCCATGTATCGTGGTCACGAAGGCACGGACATCATCGTCAATTTCGACCAGATGGATGACGGAGTCGATGTCTACGCTGCTGCCGATGGCGTTGTTAAATTTGTTTTCGATGACCCCAACCGTTTCGACCGCTGTGTCAGTCCGCGCACCCACCCGGATTGCTCGGTGCCCAATGGAACCGATGTATCAACAGGGTACGGACCCTACTGCCAGACCGGCGGCGAACAGTTTGGCAGTTGTTACTGGGTATTTGGCGGCGGCAATGTGGTCATCATTCTGCACCCGCAAATGCAGGATGTATTTGGAACCCGATACGATCATCTAAAAAGCGGTTCCATTACCGTGAGGCCCGGACAACGGATCAAGGCGGGTCAAAAAATTGGAGAGGTCGGCAGTGCAGGAAGGTCTACCGGCCCTCACCTGCACTTTGAAGTATGGGGACCCGGCGGCTACTACCTGCACGGCCCGGTGGTTGATCCCTGGGACGGCTCCGGTCTGCCGGGGAGGAAAAAATCACTCTGGGCCCACTACCCCCCATGGGAATGACAGTAAAATCCCTTAAAGACATTGAAAATAGCCACTTTAAACGAAAATACCCCTTTTTCGCTGGTTTTTAACCCTATGGCAAGTAGTCCATACAATGAAAGGTGTATACTGAGCCCATAAAATATGATGGTGGCTCAAAATGCACACCCCCATTCCCAAATATCGCAGCTTAGTTTTTATTGGCACCACTTTTATCGCTTCCCTGATTATTCTCGAAGGATTTTCTCAGTTAATTTTCTGGACACGCGAACCCATAAAACAGGCCATTGGTCTTCCCCTCCTGCAAGGCCTGGATATTTATGAGCAAGAGGATCCTGCAAATCCCGGCAGGCTGCTCCTCAAACCAGGACTCTCCCTGAATCTCAATCAGTTGATCCAATCCAAAAAGAAAAACGGTTATCACATAACCGTCAAAATTCTAAATCGTCTCGCGAAAAAGTATCAGTTGAATGAAAATGCCCGAATGTTTCAAATTAACCGGAACGGTTTTAAAGGACCGGAAATTGATCGCGCACATTCCAAAGTTCGAATTCTCTCACTTGGAGATTCCTGCACGTTTGGCACACTTCTCGACAGAATGACCTATCCGCGTGTGATCGAACAGGAATTAAACGAGATGGGCCCATTGGTGGAAGTGATCAATGCCGGCCTTGAAGGAATCGCCCCCCACCATCTTTTGCCACGCCTCGATGAATTTCGAAAACTGGAACCTGAAATCATCACTCTTTATATTGGCTGGAATTCAATTTTTACCGGTGGTGGATCAGGTCCTCAACTTGCGACGGCGTGGCTATTGAGAAATTTAACTATGCAAGTGCAGATGGCCTGGCTCGGACCATCAGCCTACGCAGAGTCTCTTTACAACAAACCCAAAATCCCTGACCCGGATTCTTCTGAACTAAAATCCTATGAAGATTATGTCCCCGGGTTTATCGATGACGTTCGAGACATAGTCGAGGGCCTCCGGGATGGCAACAACAAAGTTGTTCTCATCACGATACCCGGACTGTATCAAATGCAACAGGCGCCCAGCCCAGCCGCTCTGCAAAAAGGGCACCTTCCCGAATTCACACAGAACCCCTACGTCCTAGCAAAAATTACGGAACGCTATAATCTGGGTTTAAAAAACCTGGCCAGGGAAATGGATCTGAAACTGGTCGACCTCGACCTGTGGAGCCAGACCGCCCTGGTTCCACGTGATTCATTTTTTGAAGATTCTATACACCTGACAGCGGAAGGTCAGGAAAAAACAGGGCAATACCTGGCCACCCAACTCGCTCCTTTAATTAAAAAAGAAATTCGGGTCGTCTCGCGTTAATTTATCTACTGCCCCCAAAAATGCGAAACCTCTCTTTCCACTTAAATTTTTTTCACTCTCCTGTTAAGAGCCTTTGCCTTTGTATTCAGACTAGGGGTATGATGAGAATATTTCTTATTCATTTTATTTGCTAAGGTGTTATGTCCCGATCCGCTCCTAAAACTATTGCCGGCTGGCACTCGATTCGCTATTCCCTGAAACTTGCCATGCGTTTCGGTTTCTGGGAAATGTGGCGCAGTCTGTTTTCGAAAAATTCCTGCAAAAGCTGCGCACTGGGGATGGGCGGACAAATGGGCGGCATGAAAGACGAAGCCGGGAAATTTCCCGCAGTCTGCAAAAAATCCATCTACGCCCAGGCATCCGATCTTCAACCCGCTGTCACTCCTGAATTCTTCCGCAAAAACAGCGTCGAGCAATTATCGTCATGGACACCGAGACAACTCGAACATGCGGGACGCCTGTCGACTCCCATGTTCTGCGGTGAAGGCGATAGCCACTACCGTCCTGTTTCCTGGGAAAAAGCTTTTGAACTCATAGTGACCAGATTGAAAGCTGTTGCTTCGGACCGCACTTTTTTCTATGCCAGCGGGCGTTCCTCCAACGAAGCGGGTTATCTCTTGCAATTGTTTGCGCGCAGTCTCGGGACCAACAACGTCAACAACTGTTCCTTCTACTGTCATCAGGCTTCCGGGGTGGGTCTGACTGAAAGCCTCGGCACCGGCACCGCGACCATTGAACTGGAAGACCTGCGTCACACCGACCTGATTTTCCTGATCGGTGCGAATCCCTCATCGAATCATCCACGGTTCATGACCACCTTAATGGATATCCGCAGGCGCGGTGGAAAAGTCATTGTCATCAATCCGGCGCGCGAACCGGGCCTCGAACGATTCCATGTGCCCTCCGATCCGATCAGTCTGGCGTTTGGGTCTCAAATCGCCAGTTCCTATCTACAGCCGAATATCGGAGGCGATGTCGCCCTTGCCGCAGGAATCGCTAAGGCATTATTTGAACTATCGGATACAACTATAAATGTTTTAAACCGTGAGTTCCTCGAAAACTCCACAATGGACTTTGAGAACTATGAACAATTTATTCGTGAAATAAGTTGGGAAGATATCGAAACGCAATCGGGCCTCAGCGAAAAAGACATTCGCAAAGCTGCCATGGAATATTCGAAGGCCGACAAGGTGGTGTTCGCCTGGGCCATGGGGCTCACCCATCACGCCCACGGTGTCGACAATGTACAGTCCTTTGTGAACCTGGCCCTCTTGCGTGGAATGGTGGGCAAACCCCACGCCGGACTTCTCCCGTTGCGCGGTCACAGTAATGTGCAAGGGATCGGTTCCATCGGGGTCACCCCAAAACTGAAACCGGATCTTAAAAAGCAGATGGAAACTCATTATAAAATCCAACTGCCCAACGGCGAAGGATGGGACACCCTCACCTGTATGGAAAATGCCCGGCAAGGGAAAGTGGATTTCGCCTGGAATCTCGGTGGCAATTTATACGGAGCCAACCCTGATTCTGATTTTATGGAAAAAGCGTTCAAGGAAATTGATTTCACCCTTTACATGAACACCACCCTCAACCCTTCGCATTTTCTTGGACGCGGAAAAAACACGCTGCTTCTACCTGTGCTCGCGCGGGATGAAGAACCGGAACCGACCACCCAGGAAAGCATGTTCAGTTACGTCCGCATGAGTGACGGCGGACTGCCTCGTCTTGATGGCCCGCTGAGTGAAATTGAAATCATCTCCACTGTGGCGGAAAAGGTTCTTGGCCAGAAACCGGTTGACTGGAAAGCATTGGCACAGGCCGCCAATGTTCGGCAGGATATCGGTTCGGTTGTCCAGGGCTTCGAAAAATTAAAGGATATAGATCAAACCCGCCAGGAGTTTCACATCGGCGGCCGCATCCTGCATGAACCTCATTTTTCGACAGTCACCGGGAAAGCCAATTTTAAGATTCCCGAAACCATCAACCACGTAGAACCGGCGTCGACGCAGAATCATTTTCAATTGATGACGATCCGTTCAGAAGGACAGTTCAATACCGTGGTCTATGAAAACTTCGACCAGTTCAGAGGCATAAAGTCGCGCGATGTGGTGCTGATCAATCCTGAGGATTTAAAACAACTGGGCTGGAATGAAGGCGACCGCATCACCGTCAAAAATGAAACCGGGAAGCTGACCCGGCAACAATTGATTGCCTATCCGATCAAGGCAGGCAACCTGATGATGTATTACCCCGAAGCCAATGTTCTGGTTCCACGCCAGAAAGATGAGCGCTCCAAAACCCCGCCGTTTAAATCGGTTCCAGTGGTTCTGGAACAGGAAACAAACAACTCCTGAATCGCCTCTTACGGGAGTTATTTGCGATATGCTAGTAGGACTTACAAGTGAAGATGGATGATATATAGCAAAAATATGGCAGGGAAAAGCCATAGAGGGATTGAGTCGATTGAGGGAAAGACCAAATTTATTGTTTAATATTCTCAACTAATTTTTAAATGAAGATGTAAAGCTAAAAACCCTTTATCGACCAGTTGAGATTTCTGCCAAAAGAAGAAACATGGGCTGTAGCAATACAAACTAGACATTGCACCTAAGAGTTGCCAAGTGGTCCCTGCTTGCATCAATTTTCTAATATGGATAAAAGATACCAAGAACGCCGACTGGATTTCGAAGCGATTTTTAAGCTAAGCAATCTCCAAACAAATGAGCGCCAGGAGTTGATATCGCCATCAGGCAACTTTCAATTAACAATTGATATCTATTCCAAAGGCGCTGCAACTTGGGAATACTCTCGAGGTCTTGTTCGTCGCACTGGCGACAATAACGTGGTGGCAGACATTAAGCGAAACATTGATCATTTCTTCCATGCTTGGGTTCAGCATTCAAATGGAAGTGAATACCTGATTTGCGGTGAAGACTATCAAGGCCAAACTGTAGTTAACCTAACCAAAGGGCAGAAAAAAGACTTCTTTCCCGAATCCGGGTATAACGGTGAAGGGTTCTGCTGGGTCAATGCTTGGCAATCTCCAGATTCAACTTTACTTGCCGTCGAAGGTTGCTACTGGGGCTGTCCCTACGAAGTAGTTTTTTTTGACTTCAAGGACCCTGACTTACTGCCTTACAAAGAACTTTTGCGAGTAGACGATCTCGATAACAGCGAGGGTTGGATCAACAACGATACTTTTCGGATGACGCAAGAAGTTCATGTTCGAGCAGCTGACAAGCGTCCCTATAAGCAGCTATCCGAGAAAGAACAGGATGAAATGGACGAGAATGATGAACTTGCTAGCTACGAGAAGCGGGAAGTTATCGTGACTCGGGAGCAAATATTGCAAGGTATTGACTGACCGCTAATGGCCGAATTCAGACGTTGAAAACATTAACCTGATAATCATGACTCTCCTTTGTGGTGAGTCTTTATTTGTGAACGCTTTAAATTACTTGCCCAATTAAAACAACTCGCCCTCTTGGTGGTAAGCCCGCCCCTTAGCAGGCATCAAACCCTATAATATTTATAGCTTTTTTCTTGATATACAAACCTGGAACCTATAATATTTATAGGTAATGACGGAACGAAACCATAGCCCGCAACTGAGTAAGCCGCAAGCTAAAAAGATTTTGGAAGCCGCGGCGGCCGATTCATCCCGAGTCCATTTTTCGGAGCATGCTTTTTTCAGAATGGAAGAACGGGAAATCACAGCAACTCAGGTTTTACGAATCTTAGGAACTGGCCAGATCACGGAAGGTCCGGTATGGAGTGTCCCGCATGGAAGCTGGGAATTAACAGTAAGAGGTTTCGATTCCGGTGCTGTCGTCACCCTGCCAGTCGCAATTGAGCAGGATCAAACGGGCGTCATTATAGTTACTGTTTTTTAAAAAATAACGGGGACATGCGACTTCCTCCCTGATAAAAGCGACTTCCCTGTCGCGCAAGGGGATGCACATGAAAAAGATACGATACCGTGGGGCGGGTCTGCCTAATATCTGGCTGGTGAATGGTTACAAGGAAAGAAAAAGCCCTTACGGCAACACTACTGCCGTTGAGAATGTTAAGGGTTTGCATCGTGCGATCGGCAACGAACTGGTGCACAGCAAACAGAAATTGACCGGGGCGGAGTTCCGGTTTCTTAGAAAAGAATTGGGATTGTCGCAGAAAAAGTTCGGAGAACTCATCGGCCTGGCCGACCAGACCGTCGCCCTTTGGGAAAAAAAGGGGCCGGTACCGGCATACGCTGACCGGTTTCTGCGGGCTCTTTATGTGGAATATAACGAGGGGACTGTTCAATTACGCGAATTGATTGACCGCATCAACGAACTGGACAAGCAGGCAAAGGGGGAAATTGTGTTTAAGGACACCCCTAACGGCTGGAAACCCCAGCCAAAGGCGGCGTGAGCTCTCGGAACCGCGATTAAACTTTTTGACTAAAATTCCGAGAGAACCGGTAACGACACATAAATCCTCTATTTAGTGCAGATACAAATGAGACCATCGACACGAATAATGTACATTGAGCACAAAGGGGATGACGGGCTAGTCGGCCGCGCCAGGATAGGCCGTGTGAATTGTTTTAAATCTGGCTAGTACGTACACTATAAGGGTAAAACTCTTCAAACATTGAGTGGCACTGGCTTTAAGTCTAATTATTTCGACGTTGAAACCGGCGATTACTATTGGATTTCAGGTTGTCACAAAGATGGTCGCGATGCTCTATACAGCACCACGGCCGAAATAGACGACGATGTGCGCGAAGAGTACTGGTTACAAATTCGAGGTATCCCCGAGAATAGCCACCTATCAAGTATCCGGGTGAAGAGTAAATATTGACGCGCAGAAATCGCAGTTGTCGTGGATATTGTGGCTGAAACGGCCCGCACTTCATTCCAACTGCACAAAACTGTCTGAGAGAAGAATCTATTTCGTGCCAACGGCTATATTTCTATTTCCGCTTTTGGCCGAAAAAGGAAAAACGATACTTTTGACCCAAAGCGGTCATCTGCCGAATTGAACCAAAGTGAAACCTCCTTCCTAAATTTGACGCGTTCCACTTTATTTAAGGTGGCACCGCGCTAACTAAAAGACAAATATGGATGTTATAAAACTCAAATACTCGGAGCCATTCATTCGTGAGGCCATACGCACTTACTGGTGGAAACAAATTGGCCCTGTATTTCCAGTAATAACAGTGTTACTAGCGGGCTACCTGATATATATCCTTACAAATGGTGATCGCTCGTGGGTCGCTGGTGCATTAGGCGCAGTTGTTATTCTGGGTATCGGAATAATGGTAATTGGATATTTTGTTCATCTTCACAGAGCACTCCAACGGTTTCGTAGAATGAAAACACCGGAAGCTACTCTTGAGCTAGGGAATGAACATTTCCGAGTAACCTCAGACTCGGGTTCGTCAGAAATAAAATGGTCACAAATAGACCAGGTGTGGTGTTTTAAAAATGCTTGGCTTTTGTCCTTTTCAGCTGGTGAGTTTATGTCTTTGCCAGTCACGGATATTTCACCAGAATCCAAATCATTCATAGCGGCAAAGGCTAAAGCTGGTGGTGCAAAAATCTCATAACAGGATGTGCTCTGGGCAATATCAGGCGCTTTTGCAGCCTTTCGGGGAGTTGCAGAAGTTTAATTCTTTTGGGCGAGGATATTGAACGTGTTGCAGGTGCCGAGAATATTGTTGGCGATCCAGGCGGCCCAGCCAGTGCGGCGGGCGCAATAGGTTTGTGTCTCCAGCACGCGCAGACCCTGACCTTCTATCAACTTAGTCAAACTTTTCGGGCAGATCCCACCGAACTGTCGCTGGTAGTCAGCCACTTCGTAGTCGTCCTGAATGAGAGGAACACCGCGACGGATCATGCCCCGTTCATAAGCGCTTTCGTCGAGACCCCCCAACATTCGATGCAGTTTGAATCGTAGCGGCGATTTTATTTCCTGTTTGAGTGGCTCAAAAAATATTAAAAGCGTTCCGCCAAGCGCAAGGCGCTGGCACAGAAGCTTCACCACCGCTTCGTAATCAAACAAATGATGAAGCAGGGCGGACACAACCACGCCATCGAACTGCTGTGTTGTATTATTAAGGAACGCTTCAATATCATCTGCGACCAGCCGACACGTTTCTTTTTTATTCTCAGGGATCTTCTCTTCAAGCACGTCAAGTAGTGTCGGAGAAAGGTCGACTCCTGTCAGACGAAACCCCCGCTTCATCAAGGGCAGATAAAGATAGCCCGTACCGCACCCTACATCCAGGATTTCAGAATGCGGATTGCCCAAATGATTCGCAAAGTTGTCGAGCGTACTTTTTAAAACCTGTTGCTGAAAACGGTTGGTCTGTTCCGGGTGGCGGGAAAGGTACTCGGCGTTTTCCAGCGAGTGCACGCGGCGGTTTTCTTCCAGAACCTGTTCTTTAAGTTCGGAATCCAGGAGGGCGCTCATGATGAAACGGGCTGTTGGAAAAAGAAACGTTTCTCAGTGACGGGCGTTTCGCATTCCTGACAGTTTTCACAGCGGGTCGGAAATTCCCCATTCAGGTGCTGCTCGCGGAGTTGCTTCATTTCATTAGCCCGCCACAAGTCGGATACTTTTGAATCGTGGGCGTTGCCCAGCTTGAGCGTTGCGTTGTAATCGACACAGCAGGGAATTACCGTGCCATCCCACAGCACCACCAGTTTGCCGTAGTCTTTGCCAAACAATTCCGGGCAGGCATCCACACGCGGTCCTTCAATCAATTTGGGTTGCAGGCGGACGTGATCGACAATCTCACTCCAGTAATCGACATAGGGTTCGGCATCTTCCCAGGTATCTTCTTCAACTGTGAAGACCACACCCATCGAAAGTTCCGGACGGTTTTCCTCTTTCAATTTCTTCAGACGAAGGATGTTGTCTGTAATTTTTTCCAGCTCGACCCCGCGTACCCGTTTAAATGTTTCGGCTGAACCATCGATTGAAAACCGGATAATCGAAAGGGGACTGTCCACAATTTTCTTTATCATCTTCGAAGTCAGTAAAGTTCCGTTGGTGTTCATCACCAGCCACGGCACACCGGCGTTGTGGGCATAGTCGAACATTTCGAAAATTTGTTTGTGCAGCAACGGCTCACCCCAGTTGTGCATGCACAGGTGTTCCAGGTCCGGGCAGTCATCGACCACTTTTTTGAACAGGTCAAGGTCCATAAAACCTTCGGGACGTTCCATACCTTCGGTGACATAGCAAAACGTGCAACGCAGGTTGCAGGTGTTGGTCGGTTCAATGATGAGGGACGTGAGTTTTTTGATATCCATCAGTCCAGCACCTTTTCAATGATGTAATCCGGACGGTTCTGCACCTGCAGGTAAACGCGGCCCAGGTACTCACCCAGAATTCCAATGGAGAACAATTGCACTCCTGCGAAGAATGCAAACACGGCACACATGACCACAAGCCCATCCACCAGAATTCCATTGACGAACCGTTGGTACAGAAGAAACAGAGTGAGACAAAAACCAATAACGGCACCGGTAATTCCCATATAGGTGACCAGTCGAAGCGGCATGTTGGAATAACCCGTGATGAGGTCCCAGGCCAGTTTCACCAGATTGAGGAATGGATATTTTGTATCGCCTGATGGACGCGGGTGGTGATCCACTTCAATTTCGACCGAAGGCACTGCCATCCAGCTCATGAGGACAGCAAGGTAACGCGAACGATCCGTGCAGGATTCAATTTTTTCCAGCACGTTGCGGCGGAACGCGCGAAACGAACTGAGATTCAATTCAAAACGATTACCCGACACCATTTTCCCGAGCCACAGCAACAGGCGCGAACCCAGAATACGCATGAGTCCGTCTTTTCTTTTCCGGGTTACGGTCGTGACCAGATCAACGTCGTCTGTCATCGCGTCGAGTAGTTTTGGGATTTCCTCGGGCGGATTCTGAAGGTCGGAATCGATCTGCACCATCACCGGTCCGGTGCTTTCACGAAAACCGGCCAGGACAGCCGCCTGTTGCCCAAAGTTTCGAGTGAACCGCACCACTTTGACGCGCTCATCGTCCTCGCGAAATTTTTTTAAGGCATCATAGGAACCATCCGTGCTTCCGTCATCTACGAAAACCAGTTCGTAATACGGTTCACGCTGTTTCATAACCTTCGTCAAGCGTTCATACAATTCCTTCAGAATTCCCACTTCGTTGAATACAGGAACCACTACGGACACCTTCACCGGTGTCAGTTTTTCTCCGCGTAAGGTCAATCGTGTCGAAGGTTTGGTCATGTCATTCACTTGTCAATTTCACTAATGTTGAATTTGGGAATCGTGGCCGGTCGGTGCATTAGTCGGCGCGATTGCGTTTCGCCACAACAAAGCGAACGGCGTTTTAAACATGGAACGCACCAGCCATTTAGGCTCAATGGCCTCAAGAACATGCCGGACCCGCTTGCCTGAAAAATAGAATCGACGATTGGCTTCGCGTTTCAGTTCTATCAATTCTTCATCAGCCACCTGTGAGGCGTTGCACTCGGCGGCATCAAATGAGTAGTCTGAAAATCCGTCTTCCGCCAATTCCATTTCTTCAATAAAAGAATCGCGCAATTCCGTTCCGGGATTGGGAATGACCAGTGAAAAGTTCGCGGTGGTCAATCCCAGTTTGCAGGCAAAGTCTATCGTTCCTTCCATTTCCTCCCGGGTCTCCGTTGGAAATCCGAGCATGAAAAATCCGTGTACACTGATGTGCGCCTTGCTGAGTTTTTTCACCACGCCTGGAAGGATCGAAATATCGAGGTCCTTCTTTATATTGTCCTGAATCCGCTGCGACCCTGACTCGATCCCGAGTGCAAGACGATAGGCTCCAGCCTTTTCCATTTTTTCAATCAACTCATCATCAAAAAAATCAGCGCGCAATCCATTCGGGAACGAGAGATGGACCTTGAGTCCGCGCTCCAGGATCAGGTCCATGATGCGCTTGGCGCGTTTCATATTAAGATTGAATGTATCGTCAACGATGTGAAACTCTTCGATGCCGTATTTATTGACCAGCATTTCCATTTCATCGACCACCACCTCCGCGGTTCGGTACTGGATCGACTTCGCAAAAATATCGTGACAGTAAGTGCATTTGAACGGGCATCCACGCGAAGTCACCAGCGGAATAAACCGGGGGCTGCGATAGACCGGAAAGAAATCCATGGAGCATTTAAAATTGAAGTACGCTTCCATGTCGATCAGGTCGTACTCCTGTTCGTAGTCATCCAGGTTGCGGATGATGGGGCGCGCTTCAGTGGTGACATATTCATCATCGCGTCGGAATGCAATACCCGCAATCGTGTCCAGGGGGTGCCCTGCTTCCATCGCATTGATCAATTCAACAATCGTCACGTCCCCCTCGCCGACAACCATGACATCGATTTGCTTGTGATTGAGAATGTATTGCGGTTCATGCTTGCAATGGGGTCCGCCAAGAATTACCGGGACTCCCGGAGCCAATTGTTTGACTTTGGCAGCATCGATGAAACCGTATTTGCTCTCAATGGTCATCACACCGATACCCACTGCATCCGGTTTAAAACTGGAGAGTGTGTTTTGTAATTCCTGGTCCGGGTCTTCACTGATACGCAAATCGAGGATGCGCGGTTCGTGACCTGCACGTTTTAATACGGAGGCAATGGCGAGCAACCCGAGGGGCATGCAACGCGCCATGGACTTTTTCTCCGCCGCAGGTCTTAGCAACAAAACTTTCATGATCTATTTTCCTTATCAACGGGCAGGCAGTGTGCCGGCACCGGTGTTATTTAATCAGAACCCGTGTACTCGGACTGGCAGCACCCAAGGCAACCGGGAAAGATTTTTTCCTCTTTCAATTGCTGTCGAAACTGTTTGGCCTTTTCTCCATACCACGGCAGTTCCCCGCCGTTATCATGGATCGATCCCAGAGGAACATGGGGACAACTGAAGGCATCTCCATAGGCTGAAACAGCAACCTTGGTCCAGGGGATCAGACAGCGATAATCCTGGTAAGAACTTTTGTTCGAGTAATACCGAACAATTTCGCTTGTCGTGATGTAGTTCGGTGAAAACCGTAAACGGGTTGCCACTTGTTTGGATTTATCTTCCAGTTGATCCAGGACATCCCGAAGTAACTTGGGTGCGATTTCTTCCACTTGCGGTGCCGGATTTCGGAGTTGGTCTGCATCGTCATAGCCTTCGTGATGGTTGTAGGTCGCTGGGTTTTTTACCGCAAAATTCATGACCTCAACACCGAGTCCGCTGACATATTCATACAATGGCACCAGGTCCTGCACATTATCTTTTCCAATCACACAGGTAACGTGGATGAGTGGAAATTTGTTTTTCCCGCGCGCTTTAATTAACCGCTCCAGTCCTTCTCTCGTTTTTCTGAACGAACCCGGAACCTGGGTGATCTTGTCATGCAATGCTTCGTGTCCTTCAAGGGAAACCCCAAGGTAGAACATTCCCGGTTTCCACCAACGCTTCACCCGATTGGACACCAGAAATTCCACCGTGCTTTCACCAAGCGTGGTGCCGTTGGTGATGACATGCACCTTGTGCCGTTGCGTTGCGTGTTTCAGGATTTCCAGAAATTCCGCTTTCATAAAAGCTTCCCCACCTGTGAAGGTGATGAGACTGAAACCGGGAAGCCGGTCAATGGCCTGTTTGACCTGGTCCGTTGAAAGCTCCTGCTGATATTTCCGATTGTTTTCCGTATCCTCAATGATCTCCAGGTAATGACACATGTCGCAACGCAGGTTGCAGCGATAAGTCACTTCGAAAAACGCATGCGCAGGCGGAAGAGCATAACGGGTCGCCAGGTGTTGCGGAAAAAATGAATACAGGCGCGGAAGCCATTTTTGTAGATTCTTGAAAGTCATCATGAGGCGGTCAACACCTCCTCTTTTTCAGAACACTTCCCTGTCAAAATTTCAAGACTGCGTGGCCCCTCATTGAACAGTAGGTCTACTATCGATAGGTGACTGTAAAATTCCGGATGCAGTTGCCTGTATTCCGGATGGTCGTAGTTCTGGTAGTTGAGGGAAATATTCTGGTTTTTGAATTCCTCCGCATCCAGATAATCTTTTGCGAGATCGCCGGTGAGGTATTCATCTGCATTCATTACTTTACAGATTGAAAGAATTTTGTCAGCCTTTTGACCCTCAATATCCAATTCGGAAGAACGGTACGTGATCGGTTGCAGGCCCAGCAGTTTGTTTGCTACTGCCAACAGCTCAAGGCATAAATCCACGAGCATGGCCGACTCTTTTTTATAAACGTTTTCCAACTCAGGAAACACGAGATCGAAGTAGGGCGCCCGTGCGTAATTATGGCGAAGAGCCTGCAGGTGTTTTGCCCGCCAGTCTGTTGAGTGATCGATACGGGTTTCGAGGAGGGATTGATCAAACTTGCCGCGTGTCTGGACCGGCACGGTGAGCCACATCCAGCCCGAAGGCGTGCGGATTCGGTTTCGGTTGCGCCAGTCTCTCCGCGTGTACTGAACGTCGTCCAGAAAAACAAACGCGTCCGTTCGGGCTATTTGATCAAAATAGCCGAGCCAGGGAATAAACGAAGGCTGAAGAATGGCGATCTGCATTGATTTAATCTGACCGGTTGCGAACCAGCTCGTGTTTGGGTTTCCACGCGTCTTTCATCCAGAGGAAACGTTCCCACCAACTCCGGTTATCACGGTAGAATTCAACGGTGCGCGCCAGCCCGTCTTTCAGGTTTACAGTATGCTTCCAGTCTAACAGAGCCTGCGCCTTTGCCGTCGAAGAAATGTGCCGCGTCACCTGCCCGGGTCTGTCTGATGTAAATTCTATTCGATCACTCGGCTTGTTGGTCAACTCCAGAACCAGCCGTGCAATATCTAGAACAGAAGTATCGCTACCTGTACCGAGGTTGATGGTTTGTCCGGAAACCGTGTCAATAGGTGCGTGCATGACAGCATCCAGCCCCCGGCAGGTATCTTCAACAAACATCCAGTCACGCGAAGCTTCTCCCATGCCGTGAACTGTTAAAGGCTGATCGAGCAAGGCGCTGACAATAAAATTCGGGACGGCTTTTTCCAGGTGCTGACACGGACCGTAATTGTTAAAGGGTCGAATGATGACAGCCGGAATGTCGTAGGTTTGTCTGTAGGCATAGACCAACCGGTCCGCTCCTGCTTTAGCCGCAGCGTAAGGGGTCATAGGATTGAGCGGATGGTTTTCATCCATCGGCTCGGTCAATGCCGTTCCATAAACTTCCGAGGTTGAGATATGAATAAACCGTTCCACCGGATACTTTGCAATTGCATCGGCAATGACATGGGTACCGATGACATCCGTCTCGAAAAAAATGGAATTGTCGTAAATGGATTTCGCGACGTGTGACTCGGCAGCAAAGTGGATCACCACATCGGACCGTTGTACCAGTTTTTGCACCAGCTCAGATTGCGTTATGTTGCCCTGAAAAAATTCAAACTGCCCACTATGCTTCAGCGATTCTGGAATGTTGTCCAGATTGCCGGCATAGGTCAGTGCATCCAGAAGGAGAATTTGATATTCGGGATATCGCTGGTGAAGGTGGCGGAGGAAATTGCTTCCGATAAACCCGGCACCGCCGGTGACAAGAACAGTTTTCATAAAAAAACTTCCTCGGGTGATGGGACGGATGTAGCGCTTGATTCCTTTTCGGAAATTTGAAGAAAATCCTTTAGAAAAAAGGTTTTAGGCTGGAAAAGGGACCCTTTAAAAAGGGCTCTAACGACCAGGAGCGGGGGATGAAAAAAGAAGGAATAAGCTGGATGAGCATATTGTGAGCTCAATCCAACAAAAGACCGCGAGCCGTCTGGCTTGCTATAAGATTGAGGGGGGATCTGCTAACCCCTTATATCAAAGGAGTTTCATCAAATCCGCGACGGTTTTTTCAATGCCCTGGGCCACCTCGCCGATGGATTGGCCCAGCATATAGGCCGGATTGCTGACAATCTTGTTTTCGGCATCGACCACGGTTTCGGTGACTGCGGCATTCTGGTGACGACTGCCCATCGCTTCAATTTTTCCACTGGTTCCTTCATCATTTCCAATGGTGAGGACCGGATGGGCATCCGTTCCCTCATAAATCTTTGCCATTAAAGTGGGTGCGATGCACATGGCAGCCTGCGGTTTCTGCTTGTCCTTGAACTCCCTTACCAGGCGCAGGACTTCGGGGTGCACGTTACAGTTTTCACCGTTCACTGCAAAATCGCAGAGGTTCTTGGCCGCGCCAAACCCACCGGGAAATATCAGGGCGTCAATGTCTTCTGCCTTGACGGTGGCAATGTCTTTGATATCACCCCGGGCGATCCGTGATGCTTCCACCAGCACATTGCGCTTTTCATCCATTTCATCACCAGTCATGTGGTTAATCACATGTAGCTGATCAACATTGGGTGCCATGCACACAGCTTCGGCACCGGCCCGGTCAATCGCAAGAAGCGTCAAGACCGATTCATGGATTTCGGCTCCGTCATAAACACCACAACCCGACAGCACCACGCCAATCTTCTTTTTCATCGCCTTGTCTCCGCTGGAATCATTGTTCTTTGGAACATTTTAAACCCTGTGATTTTACCATATTTTCGGGAGGCTCTTGCCTTATCAAAGCCGGAACCACAACCAGATTCAGAGCAGAAGGCCCCCCGGAAAGCTTTAATTCTTTGGCTTTACATCCAGAAGCTCTACCTCAAAAACCAGGACAGAATTGGCCGGGATCTTCGGCAACGCCCGTGCGCCATAGCCCAGGTCCGGTGGCAGGAAAAACTTGAACTTCGCCCCTTTACTCATAAGCTGCAAGCCTTCCGTCCAACCCGGGATCACCTGGTTGAGTGGAAACTCCGTTGGTTGTCCACGCTCAACAGAACTGTCGAAAGTGGTGCCATCAATCAATGTTCCAACATAATGAACCTTAACGGTATCAACCGCTTTGGGGAAGTTTTTACCATCGCCTTTGGTGATCACTTCATATTGCAAACCGGATTTGGTTGTCGTCACCCCTTTTTTGCCACCATTCTCTTTCAAAAAAGCATCGCCCGCAGACTTGGCCTCCTTGGCCTCCTCAGCCTGTTTCTTGGCCATCACTTCCTGGATCATTTTCTGATAAGCCATCAACTGTTTCTGGACTTCCTCCTGGGTCATGCTGCTTTTATTATTTATCCCGTCAGTGAAACCCTTTTCCACCAGAGCCTTGTCCAGTTTGATTTCCTCCATGCGTTCGATATCCTTGGCCATCCGCTCCCCCTGCATGGCCCCAATGGCGTAACTGGCTTTTTGTAAATCGGTCTTCATTTCCGGTACCGACCTGGTTTCAGCCTTGGCTTCTGCCGCATTGGCGGGTTTCGCCTGTGCCAGTTTTTCATCAGAAGATTGATTACAAGCAGCCAGGAAACTTAAAACCACAACAATTGCCATTAGTTTTTTCACGGATATTCCCCTAATGTATTTATAATAAGAATAAAACGATCCAACAAAGATTTTAAGCGGAGCCAGCGGGCTTTGCCTTGAGGGTCGTTGTTTGGAACGACACCCGGAAACACATTATCACAAATAGGCCATCATCCGAAAACATCCAAATTGCAGTAAAATTATGACCTTTCCAGAAACCATTTCAAAATCCGCAACTTTAGACCCGAAATGACCCCTGAAAACCCGGTTGCTGCAAGCATCCGTCACTCCATAGAAAAAAACGGCTTTCCTGACAAGGCGGTCAAACTGCCGTTTCGTCCCGTTTATGCCAGTTGCAAGCAACACGGCACGCCACTGGCGGAAGTCCTCACTCAACTAGGGGAAGAAGGAATTATCGGCACCCTGACGGGCGACCATATTCTGTTTCAAACTCCTGAGCTTGCGGCGGAAAGTGCACGTATCAAGCAAACGAAACCCGAGGAAACCGATCCTGAGCCCATTGCCCCTCCTTCTGAAAACCCTGCACCTGACCCGGCAGGATTCACGGGAAATCTTGAAGACCTGACGAAGCTTGCTGGAAATACCATGAGCCAGCTTTCCCCGGAACAGCTAAAAAGCCTTAAGGATAGTTTTGATAACATGAGCCCGGAAGAAAAAATGAAACTCATGCAGTTTTACAGTAACCTGTTCTCCAATCCCGATAAGAAATGAACCCTTAAGGGAGTCTGCAACGATGAAAGTAAAAGAACTGATGAGTCCCAAGGTTTACACCATTGGACCCGAGGATACTCTGGACCGGGTTGTAGTGATGTTCCATTTCAACGCGATCCGTCATTTACCTGTTGTAGAAAAGGGCAAGGTCATCGGTATGGTCAGCGACCGCGACGTAAAAAAAATACTGGGCCCTAAAAAAGCCACCAAACGCAATGAAGCCGGAAAAGAAATTATTGAAGTTCCAAATCGTCTGGTCCGCAATATCATGAACCGCAAACTGACCACCATAGGCCCGGAAGACAAAGCGTCGGATGCAGCAGGAATCATGGCCAAACATAAAATAGGGTGTCTGCCGGTAGTTAAACGTGATCGCTTGCAGGGCATCATTACCTCAACCGACATCCTGCGCGCCTTTGTCAAACTTGCAGAAAAAGTTCAGAAACTGGAAAAACTCATGGGAACTTCATGACGCTCCCTGAAATGCATTAGTCAATTGCTCCTGGCTTTTCAGATAAACAAACCTGATTTTATTTAAGGATTCACACGCAACCATGCTCATTTTTGCAAAAGACATTAGAAAACGTGACCACGTCCATGCGAGGGAAGAATTTGACCCAAAGCTTCGTGAATACATGGAGTACCAGAGAAAACTGTTTCCATACACCATTATCCGGGGGGGTCTCGACTTTGCCTACAAGGAACTGGACGATATCCTCCGATACGTGGACAACGACCATCAACCCCCTCCGGATGTTTCCCGGCAGGACTTTCCGGCTGATGTTTCACAATGGTTTAACCAGCGCTTTCCCTGGACCGCAGCCTTCATGACTATGGAGGACATGCACGGTTTATTGGTGCGACTCATCGGGGCGATGGATTCTTTCAGGACACTCGAGAAACTCACAGCCTGGCATCTCGCCGTCCTATATGATACGACCCACAATATCGTAGAAATTTATAATGGCGCGTTAAAGGACGGCCTCGAAATTTCCCGCGACATCCATCTCAGTGTTGGTGTCCCGGTAGCGTTTGAAGACTTCATCAACAATCACTGGCCGCACCTTGAATTCATGCTGCTTTCAAAACCGGATTATTCTCATACCAAACTCCTTGAACGAAACTTTGTCATAGAAGACTACGTAAAAGCTCAGATGGGCGACGGACTTCATCCACTGGAAGTCCTGAAAATGGCGGATGAAAAGTTCCAATTCAACAGAGGAACCCTGGAATTACTTCGGCGTGATGAAATCACTCCTGAACTTGCAGAACTTGAAACATTAAAAATTGAAGATGATCCATTCGACGCTCTATACCTCCCTCAAAATGGAAACGAATTATCTGTCGTCGATTCGGATTACGAAAGAAATTATCGTGATGCCGGGTCTTTTTTGAATCAATCAAATTAAGGGGTTACTTCCAGGGGAGGATGGCTTTATAATATTGACATAATTATTGAATTCAGCGTGATTAGCCCCTTTCAATTCTTTTTAGGATTATCTGGCATGGACCAGCGCACCGTCGTGCATCAGACCATAAATATGTGCCGGTTTTGTACCAAAGAATTTCCCTCGTGCGAAGCAAATCCTGTCCGGTCGGGAGAATTAAAATTACCTTCAGAGTCAATTGACTCTGATCGATCCGTTGTCGCCTGCGATCGCTACGAAAGTCCTGTTGAAGTTTTAAAGACCAGATTCCACGACTGATTGTTCTTTCCTCCCCTCTCTTTTCCAACACTTCTGAACAGCCTCCCTGAATCCATTACCTGGCTTTTTCGATTCAATCAAATGTGCTAAAGTTTTGCTTTTCATATTTTCAGTCCCAACCCATTCCTTTTCATGACTCAATCCAAAATTTCATCAGACAAATCTGCCTTCCGCTTGCAGGGAACTGACGGTATTCGGCGTGAAGTCGCTTTACAATCCAGGTTTCCTAAACTTTCTCCACAACAGGTATTTCTTAAAAAAGGAATCATCACTGAAGAGTTCATGGAACGATATGTTTATGCCCATGTACGTCTGACGTTAAAAAACAAATTGCATGGAAAAGAGAAAGCCTTTGTGATCGGGTGGGACCCGCGTGACCCAAAAGGCCACTACACCGATGCCGTTATACGAGGCATCCGCAAAGCAGGGGCCGAGGCCTGGGTCATTGGAACCGCTCCAACACCGCTTGTGCCGATGTTCATGCAATTGAAAAATGCCGCAGGTGGGTTCATGGTCACGGCCTCCCACAATCCAAAGGATCAGAACGGGATCAAGATTTTCCTGGCTTATCGCGGATTGAAACTGTTGCCGGAAAACGATGTCGCCCTGACCCATGCGGTTCTGAAACAGGGATCACTAAAATCCACAAAAGTAAAAGGCGGAAAATCGGACTTGGGCAAAGAAGCTCTGAGGTTTTTTGAAGAGTTTCATTTATCTCCATTAAATTCCTGGGCCGACGAACAATCCTTTTCCAAAATTATTTTAGTGGTCGATCCAGCGCGAGGCTCCCTGGCAAAAATCGCGGCGAATGTTTTCAAAAAAATCGGATTCAAAGCAGTCCATGAGGTCAACGCGAAACAGGATGGTGACGTCAACCATTTGTCGGGTGTTGCGGATCTTGAAGGGGTTCCATTAATATCCGCCGACATGATCGATAAGGGTGGCAAGTTTTCACGTCATAAAGCCCCGTTAACGTTATTTGAACTGGGACGCAAATATCGTGACAAAATCAAAAAGGGTTCACTGCGCGTATCGGCGGCGGTGTTCGATGCCGATGGTGATCGGTTCTATCGTATGGATTATGATCCTTTCAACGACCGCATTCTGGTTTTGAGTGGGGATGAAACGGCGTATTTACAGGCCAGGTTTCTCATTAAAAAATTTCCAGACAGACATCTGGCGGACTCGTACATCCATACAGTAGAGAGTGACCTCAATACAGGAGTTGCTGCAGAGGCACTAGGGCTGCAACGGGATTTATCTCCTGTTGGAGATAAATGGATTCTTTGGAAAATTGTTTTAATGAGCAGTTTGAACAGAATCAAAATCCTCACCCATCAAGCAAAATACCAGGGCACCCAAAAAGACCTGAAGGAAATAAAATCCGTATCAAAAAAATGGAAGCTGGCCAGTAAAAAAAATTCCATGGATATTCAAACCCTGACCTCTCTCGACATGGATCTCGATAAAATGGAAGAACGATTGCCCCCACTGGGTCCGGAGTTCGAGATGGAACACGGTATTCCGCTAGCTGTCGGCAGTGAAGAAACCGGTCACAACATCACAACGGGTTATATTGAAAAACAGCCGGGTGACTATTCACCGGTGCATTGCGGTAACGGTCTCAAGAGCGCACTCAACACGTTTGCCGCGACGGAATATCTTTTCAAAACCACTTCTGCTAAGAGTTACTTTGCTCAATTGGGAAAACCGTTCACTCCTGGATTCAAAGGGACTTTCTACGCTTACTATATTGACCAACCGGCTTTTTATAAGGATTCAGGCGTCTGGAAAAAAATAAAAAACCTGCTCAGTCGATATGCCAAAGAAAATGGCTACACCGTGAAACACCGTGTCTTCCCTGCCGACCCGGACATGCTGTATCTGGCGTTGACCTACGGAGAAAAGAGAAGACCTGCCGCCATTTTTGTTCGTAATTCAGGCACCGAAAACAAAATCAGTGTGAACCTGCGCGGTGCCCGTGGCGACAAAAAGTTTCTTTGTCAGGCAGGAGAAGAGGGGGTTCGGCTACTCATGCGGGAAATGAAAGATCCTGAACACCCTCTTTTTAAGGTCGAGCAATCTTTACTCCAAAAATTGAAATCGTCGCTGCTCCCGGAAAACAAGGCGGGGACAGATCCCGCGCCCCGCGTGTTGATGGAGATGGGCAAACAGGGATTTACTACACACTCACAGAACGGGTATCAACTGACCCCGCGTGGAACGTGGTATCTTAAACAATCAAAGTATTAACAAACTTGTATTGGACAAACCTGCGGGGAGTTTCGTGTGATAGATATTTCTGAACTATTTCCACACCTGAAGGATTTTCGTCATCAATCAATTTTCGAAGGTGTATCTGCTCCCTGGGATGTGCTGAAGAAACTGGCACCCTATCTAAAAGAGCAACTCCACCAAATTGGCAACGGTGCAGACCAGCTTGAATCCCACGACGGGCTGACCATCACCGACGGAACACAGGGTTCGGACCCTGGTTTTATCGTGAAGGAGTGGATCTCTCTGGATTCACCCACCTTTTTCCCAAAGCTTGGAATATATTTAGGCGCTGGAACGAAACTGGAACCTTCTGCCATTGTTAAGGGACCCTGCATCATCGGCGATCGATGTGATGTCCGGCAGGGAGCCTACCTCCGTGGCAGTGTGATTGCAGGCGACCGTTGCACACTGGGACACGCGACTGAAATCAAAAACAGCATCCTGATGAACCACACCGAGGTCGGACATTTCAATTACATTGGCGACAGCGTTCTCGGCAGTTTCGTCAATCTTGGGGCCGGGACCAAACTGGCCAACCTCCAGTTTCGAACGGATGAGGAAAAGTTGAAGGAGATCTTTCCTCCAATCCATATGCCAGCCGATAAGGGAGAAATCGAAACGGGATTGAATAAACTGGGCTCCATAATTGGAGACCACTCGGAACTAGGCTGCAATGCCGTGCTCAGTCCGGGTGTGGTATTGGGCGCACATAACTGGGTGTATCCAAACTTTACCCTGCCCAAAGGGATCTACCCTCCGCGGCAGATTTTCCTGCCACGTGACATCAAACCGCGCAATAAAAATCGGTAACCCCTCTACGACCACTTTGGGTTAATATAGGTTAAATTTTCTGGTATAAAACAAATCGAATTGCGAGGGTGGCGGAATTGGCAGACGCGCTGGATTTAGGATCCAGTGGGCAACCGTGGGGGTTCGAGTCCCCCCTCTCGCACTCCTTGCGGAGAGCAACGTACAACCTTTTCGCAAAACAACTGGATTTTTAAAACACCAACTCCCTCGCACCACCTGGCGGTGGAGCCAATGGGCAACTTTTGCCGCCGGACCACCGCGACACTACTACCCGCGATTTGGCGGAATTGGTGAAAAAAAAACTCTAACAAAAACAGGCCAATACAAAAGCACCCGATATTATTTGAAGATCAAAAAATAAACCATTCGCGGCAGTGCGGGTGGTATTACAAATATCATTTGTATAGTTAGTGTATTGAATGTTCTAAAGTAAGATCATCGTTCCTTTAATTTTTTGAGATTTATCAATTTCATTGATTATTATTTTTGTTATTCCTAGGAAATTCTTTGCGGTTCCCGAGACTTTCTCTGCAAATACTTGAACATCTTCTGGTACAAGGTTTTCCCGTGGGAGGATTGTCTCTTCAATATTATCATTAAACAAATCATACAAGCTGTGGGACAAATAATTCCTCTGCATTTTTAAATCTGCGAAATGCATTTCGCCATTTTTGGACAAGTGCTTATTCTTTTTCAAAATATTCACAAGGTTCCCGAGAGTTGCTTTGTTTTCTGGGATATCATGTCCCTGGTTAATTAAAAAGATTCTTAATGTAGATTCAAGCTTGCTAGCCGCCAACATTACTTGCCCGAGTGAATTACAAAATTCTTTATTCTGGTATAGGAGTTCAAAGAACTCCTTTTTGGTAGGAAAATTCATAAATTAATTTCTCTTAGCTTCTTGAGTCAGGAACATGGGGAGCACGTCGAATATATCGAACTCCCTCCCTTTCAAAAACAATATCAGAAACGGGTTCTAAATTAGAACGCCAGAATTCAGGATTCATTTGGTCCTTCATCATTTGGGACATTGATTCCGAAAATTTACTTTGAATAGCCTTTTCTATCAAATCCGAATATTTCCAGGTCTTTGTTTCCCCGATAAAATGGCATCGAGTAATACAAAAAATAAAGGAATCAAATTCGCCTTGGTGATATTCCACCGTAACGCAATAAACGAAATCAATTTGGGAGGAATCTTTTAATGCGCATTTTTTTACCAAGTATTCAAAATTGTCCGAAGTTAAATATTTATATCCATTATTGATTATAAGTAATATGCCTTTGCTTTGAGTGAGGTTCATATCCTCTCGCGTACAACGGATTTGTTTTGAGGCCTTTTTAACTGCTTTCTGGATAGGTTTGGCGATGAGTTTTTCCGCCTCATGACTGATTTCTTCTGGAATAGAGTCAAAATCAATATTTACTTCAGTCGCATTTTTACTTAAATGGCAAAACAAACTTGCTAAGTTATCTTGGCGATAAGCCTTTTCAAGCCCTTCCTCTTCCAAAATTTTAAGTTCTATGATTGAACCCTCGGCAATAAAATCTGCATTTGCACGTCCCTCAATTTGTTCCTTAATATCCAAATACCTTTTCCATCCAAGGGAAATGGCGATTCCCTCAATAAAAGATTCCGAAATTCTGGGTATTGAAAACATCGGCTGGTTCATATTACAAAAATGGAAAAGAGGGGCAAATTAGGAGGCTCTTACCTACAAACTTGGAAGAAAAAAAATTGTCTTTCGCTAAAAAGAAAAGAATCTTTAAATCAACCAAGGCAAGGTATCTAATTTATTTTTCTTTTGGAGCGTTTAGTTAAGTCGATTCCAATAACAACAATTTGTTCAATATTGTTGAAATTGGTGGATATTTTCTCCCAATGTTTCTCAAGCGCTTCTATTAGTTCAGAAAAACCAGCTCTAGAATTTCCATTTGGAATCTTCCAAGAAGTTTTCTTACCACGGTAAACTAACAAGAAAATTCCTCGGCTGGATCGAATGTCACGCAAATAATCTCCGCATAATTGATTTTCCAATCGTTCAAAAATTTCTGGCCCGGTCCAGTTGTCAGCCAATTTTAATTCTACGGGAACGGGGGCATCAAGCCCTGAACCATGGAATCGAAGGTCAGGTTTTTTTCCATCGGCAAGCTCTTCTTCCTGAGGTATTGAGTATTTCCCGACAGCTTTTTCTCTGCACCAATTTCCGATGTATTTTCTAACTTCTTTCTCTTCTCTTATTTTATCTAGGATTGCAGAATTGCTACTGTCACCTTCCTCAAGATCGTCTTGTAAATCCCATAGCCTATGGCAAGCTAATTCAAATAACTCTCTGTGATTTGTGGGTGTGAATTCCAAGGTTTGTTTAAATTCACAAAATTTATTGGCAGACAAAGGCAGATGGTCTGCATCTATTTCTGCGCGCTCCTTAGCGCTATGCATGATCCAAGTTCGATAGGATTCAACTGGGTGGTTCTTTGATAGGTCAACTAAAGCCAGGAATGATTCCTTGCCGGGTATTTGTTTTAATATTGAAAACAATCTATCTCTTGCATCTTGGGCGTTATCTCTCAATTCGGGGGAATAAGCTTCCCCTCCAGTTCTGTCAATGTCATCTTCAACTTTGATATATGCATGCATGAGTAGATAGAGTTTTTTAATATCTTTGGGGTTTTTAAATCCCTCCCTTGCATTTGACCTGCTTCCTCTATCCCCAATCAAATTGACAATCACCTTCATGGCAAGAAGATTGGCCGCAGTTTTATCTTCAAAGCCTTCTAAGCAACTTGACAATTTTTCTAGCGCAGGATTTGGGTCTACTCCTATCCAAACAGCAAACCAAGGCCCTAGGTGATCTGTAGCATCAAGTGATTTACATTTTTCTGAGGCCAGGTCAGCCAGTTCTTTATCTGAAATGGTTGCGCTACTCTGCACAATATTTAATAAATGGTCTAAATTTCGTAGGTTATTTGGTTCATTTTGCAGTTTCTTTAATAAATCTGGGGCTATATCATTCCATACCCATTGGCCACTCGAACTAATGTCGCTGAGTATGTAGTGCTTCTCATGTTCCGGGTCTTCGGCGCCCAACTCCCATTCAATTTCCTTTAATATGCATGAACGGACTATATTCTGATGTTCTTCATAGAGCCGTGGAAACCAGTTGGGAAAACCATTTAACTCACTAAAAGCATATCTACAGGCCAATTTGGTTTCTTCCTCATTAAGACTTTTTGGCCAATCTTTATTTTCATTTGATTCAATTTTTAACCCAGTCAAACCAAATATCACCCTAAATGGGGTACTGTTATTTTCCTCCTTTTCAGAACGAAGGGAAGGCTTATAATTTCTCCAAAAACTTACAACCCCATCTCGGAAGGCCTGAGCGATCTCCTCGCCAAATTTATCAATTAATATTGGCCAGTTCCCCGAAGTCCAAAACATGGAGTTATCACTTTTTTCCCGCATTTCCTCATGTAAATAATATTGAGCAGTGGAAATTGTTCCTTTCTTGGACAATGTTTTATCGCGTAGGTTTTCGGTGTTATCCTTTAACCAGGCCAACCATTTTTGATGATATTTTTGATTTTTTGCTTCTCTCCCTCTATCCTGCCGTTTCCACCGAGCTTCTTCCTTCTTGTATTCTTTATATTCATCTGATTGGACAGAGTTTAATAATTCGTCCAATTTTCCTTTTAAAACATCCTCATTAGCGACAACCTTTTTTAGTTTCTCACGCCAGCTTCTAGGGCGGTTGTTTTCCTTGTAAATTTGAAAAGCCAAAGATAAAGCAACAAGCCTATCATCAAGCTCATCACGTTTGGAAATATCTGACTTTATTCGCTCAAAGTCATCTCTATCAAAACTCCAATACCTTCCAAACAAGGATACTTGACAAACATCCGTTAGCTTTTTATCTTTTTTAGTGTGAAGGGATTTTCTTGTTTCCTCAACATTCTTCCAAAATAAAGCATGGTTCAATTCATCCCATTCGCGAATTAATTTAGAAATATCCTCCGAAATAGATTTAGATTCAAAAGGTACAAAATCTTTGAAAGCTGGCAACTTTATCAGGATAGTCAAGCAGTCAGAATTAAATGAGGCAGGGTTGCGGTCCAAAACCAACCTTTCAATTGTTTGTACAGTTGAACTCATTAACCAGCCAAACCGCTCCGAAATTTCACAGTATCTACGCTCAATTAGAGGCTGTTGATTTATCAATTTGGCTGAAAAGCTAATAAATTGGGGTAATAAATCAGAATCAAGGCGTTTAGAAAAATTTATTAAAGCTTGGCTTAAACCATCAGCGCTATACTTTTTTTTATCTTTTACCTTTTCCAAAGCTTCAAAAACTAATTCCATAGATTCCTCTGAGGCATCCAGACGATCTACGATTTCAGACAGCAACCTTCGGTCAAGTGGTCCATTCTCCGAAATAAAGGAAGTTAGAACTTCTTTGAATTCTTGCTCGTTCCCAATTTCTTTCAAGGCGCGAATTGCGGCAATGCGGGTGTATTTTTCCGTCTGACTGTTCAAAGCAAACCTTTTGGTTTTTGAAAGAGCCTCCTTAATGCGCCCTTGCCAGACCATACGCAGTAAAAATGAAGTAATCTCGGAGTTGTCTTTATATTCTTCGAGTAAGGATTTAATATCATCCGCTATATCAGGGTTGGCAAAGCGTTGCACAGCCGAATAGTCTGTGACCGAATGGCTGGAAGCATGCGAGGCGATTTTTTTGCAGACCGAATTTAATATTTCTCTCCTTATTTCATGAGGTAATCTGCTAGGGTCACCGCCTTCAAAAATAATTTCAGGTTCGATACGACAAACCTTTTGCCTTATTTTTTTATCGAACAGAATTAACCAAGGTAGAATTGGTCTCAGGGAAGGCCTTACAACCTCCATTCCATATTGTTCCCAAAAAAACAAACCTTCAACATTTCTTCGGAAAGCTTCCTTTTTAAGCAGGTCGAATATCCATTCTGCTGTTAAGAATTCCCTGACAGATCGATGATGGAACCGAACGGAACCATATATGGCTTCATCAAATATGGGGCGGCCCAAAAGAGTGAGACATTCTTTGTCATCCCAGTCTGATAGTATTGATTTAGTACAAATTCCATGAGGATTACCACTGCCATCAGGCACCCTAATATTAAACTCATGGATTAATGTTGTAGCCGCCGCAATCAGTTTTACCCCTTCACGGGCTTTTGCATTAGATATAGGTTTTGAGTCGGCTCTATCTTGGTCGCGCTCACTTAATCTGCGCTCAATACTGTTTTGCATTAGTTCTAAGCGTGTACCGATCCTTTTGTTGTCCGTCCAAAACTCTATAAGTTCTTCCAAGTCCTGAGGGCGTGTTGTATAAGCCCAGGCATCGTGCCTTTCAATATCATCCATAAATTTAGAAGTATCATTTATGCCCTTTCCTTGGATGAAGGCTTCAATTTGACTCTTTGATAAATCGGTTAATGAATAAACCTTAAAAGCACCGCTTTCTCCTTTTGATTCTGCTTCATATTGTTTGTTTTCTGGAGCAAGAATTTCATTTTCCGTGGTAAGCTCTTTTTCATGATCTACCTCGTTTTTTTCCTTTTTTGTTGGGCCTGTAAATGGGAGCAACTTTTCACATAGAGCTAAATCGGTTTTTGGTCTCCATGCATTTACTCTTCCAGTAATAATAAGGTTTACTCTTTGCAAGGCGGGAGATAAGTGACCAGAAAGGAATTTTATTGCCCTTTCAAAATCCTTGGGGTCTTTTAGTCGCGCCTCATCGACTGAATCTAAAAGTAGCCAGCCTTCGTCGTTGGAATCCAACCATTTCTGGAAATCTTCATAGCTTCCCTCTTCAAATGAATTCTCTAAGCCAATTGATATATTTTCCAATCGAATAAAAAATGCGGGCTTCCCCTGGGAACGAAGTTTTAATGTGGTGAGTCGTATTTCCTCTGTCTTTCCTGCTCCTGCCTCGGCAAGCAAAATAATCCTATGCTCTTTTAGTAACTCATCCCAGCTTAGAGCCGTTCCAATTCTCAGCCCCAACCCTTCCCTAATATCAAGATCGTCCGTATCCGCAGAATGCGCATAGTCTGACGACAACTGAAAAAAAGTACGGTTTAGTTCAATATGGTTGTTCTGAATCAATTTCATCAGTAGCAATTCCAGTTGTTATTTTTAAAAAATCTAGTCTATCCCGAAACCTTTTCGTTATTGAGACATGTTTTAAATTTGCTATTTAATTACCATCAAGTCTTCACTTTAAAGCGCAAACCTACATATTTTGGAGGGAGGGGATCAGGCCAAGCAGCTTATTGCCTATATAATGCAGGTTGGGCTGAACAAGCTCGTCAGGCTCTAGGATTGTTCAAAGGCACCATAAATTAATAAGATCGAAATTTAAAAAGTCAAGGTATAGCGAATAAAATTCCAAGGTAATTATGAACGGCGATGATCGTGAGAGAGGTATTTTTCCTTCCTTGACCTGTCCTGGTTGGAAACCCTGTCTGCCATTCCCATATACCGGCTGATGTCCTGACGTAGTTCGAATAGCTCCATATTGTGTTCCTTGAAACCGTGGCGGATAAGTTCTTGAAGCTTTCGCCGTTCCTTGAATTGGCGTTCCTGGAGGGTCTGCATTTCCTGCTGATCTCGAACCCGGCATTTCTCGGTTTCACGCTCGTTTAAGCGGCGGATTTTCTGGTATCGTCCGGTAAGGCGGAACCAGATGGCTTTCAATCCTCTGGGCAGTCGTTTTGATCGTTCTATGGTTTCCTGGTTCCAGCGTTCCTCCTGTTTTTGCCTCAAAAGGGAACGGTATTTTCTGTGATGGTCCCGCATGGCTCGTCTGGTTTTGAGTAGGGGTTCTTTTTTCTTCTCTATCTTCTGGTGAACTTCCTTGATATGGAGTTCCAGGATTTGGGTCATGTTTTTGGCGATTTCGGTTTTGACCTGTTCTGTGCCGGGGAGTTTTTTGGGATCGCCCAGCCCGTTTTTTTAGTTCCTTTGCTTTAACGCCCACCCAGCGGCTAAAAGAGAACACTTCTCCCCGGTAATCGACGGCGACAAATCCGCGCCGATCGCCTCGGGACAGATAGAAACCGCGTTCCTTTAAAGCATGGGTAAACGCCTTGCCGCTATCAGATACGGCCCAGCACTCCTCCGCGGAGGGCGATCGGGCTGAACGTTTTGCAGCATGGCCATTCACTGTTGGGAGCATTACGGAGTTTGAAAATTGAGCCGTGTGCCAACACTCCTGAAATCCTGTTGCCACTCGGCCAGTGTAAAGTTTCGTGGATCACGTTTCTTACTATCCATTAACCCGCGTGGAGCCAACGGACAACTTTTGCCGCCGGACCACCGCGGCTCCCAAAACACCACTTCCTGGCTTCTTGTCGGTACCATCATTTTATTGTCTATTTCGGCCCTTCCCCATAGCCTCTAAGCCGCCTTTGGGTTAATATGGTGTTCTCGAGAAATCGGCCCCGGGAACAGGGCGCCCGATCTTCCTCCCAGGAATAAAAAAACACCCCTTTTGAAAATAAAAGGACCCGAACCCATTGCTTTTACCCTGTACCGGTTTTATTTAAGGAAAACAGAACAACATCCCGGATAACTGCGCCTGTTTCTGCAGGTTTCTTAATACCCCGAAATTTTCTGAGAGTTTATGAACATTGACATTGAAACCATCGATTCCTGTAACCGAAAACTGAAGCTGGAAATTCCCCTTAAAAACTACAAAGATGCGCTAAAAATCTATTACAAAAAGCTGGGCAATGAAGTCAACGTTCCGGGTTTCCGCAAGGGCAAGGTCCCACAGGCCATGCTGGAAAAGCGCTTTGGCCCGGAGGTTAAAAAAGAGGTTCTCACACAGCTGGTCTCAGACAGCATTGCCGAAGCTATTGAAGAAAAGGGGCTAAAGGCAATAGGGGAGCCGCGCAGTCTCAATATAGAAGCGGAAGAGGGGACGGACATCACCGTTACAGCCGACCTTGAAATCGTGCCGGAATTTGAAATTCAGGACTTCTCAAAAATCGATATCACTCTGAAAATCCCCAAAGTCACTGAAGAAGATATCGACAAGGTGATCGAGGTTTACCGTGAACGAAATGCGAAATCGATCCCTATCATGGACCGGGGTGTGGAAACCGGTGATCTGGTTAAAATCGATTTTGAAGGCAGTCGGGACGGAAAACCTGTCCCGGGAAGTGCCGCGCAGGATTATGTGATCCAGATCGGCTCCAAAAACCTCATCGAGGGATTCGATGAAAAGCTCATGGGGGCTCAGGTGGGTGAGGTACTCGAGTTCAGCCTCAAACTGCCAGACGAGCATCCGAATACCATGCTGGCTGGAACGGATATGGATTTCCGCGTTAACCTGAAAGGAATCCAGATCAAAGAGCCTCCTGAAATTGATGACGAATTTGCCAAAAAATCTGATCCTTCCAAAAATTACCAGAATGTCGCGGAAATGCGGGCTGGTATTCGAAAGGGTCTGGAAGAGTTCGAGAAAGAACAGGCCCAGAAAAAATGCAGGGTAGATTTAGCAGCACAACTGGGTGCCCTCCACCCCATTGATATTCCTGAACGCCTGGTAAGCGAGCAGATCGGGTTCATGGTCAAAAGAGAACGGGAGAAAGATGCTCCTCAAGGCGGGTCCGGGACCGGACAGGAAGTTGGCAACGATGAGGTGCCCGTTACCCCGCAGGATGAAAAGAAGCATCGGGAGGATGCTGTCAAGCTATTGCAGCAGGAACTGGTTATAGGAAAACTGGCGGAAAACTGGAATCTGGATGTAACCAATAGCGAATTAGATCAGGAAATACAAGGGTTTCTAACCGTTATGGGAGGTGGCGACCTGCAAAAAACAAAGCAGGAGTGGGCCCAAAGCGGGGCGCTTCTCAGGCTCCATACCCGGCTTCGCAGGGAAAAAACCCTGGATGCCTTGTTCGATAAGATCAATGTAAAAGAGGAAATGGTTGACAGGGAATCTGTGAAAGCCGATAATGACAATGTGTGAAACCCTTTATAAAGCTTATATTTAGGCTCCCCCCTGTCCACCTTTTCAGGTGGTATGTGGGGATTTTTTCTTAAGGCTGCAAGGCCACGACTTAAATCCCGGGAGATCGATTGCCTTTATGACTCAACTTCAGGAAATTCATAATCAAATCACCAACCAACTCGTTCCCATTGTGGTTGAACAAACCAGTCGTGGCGAACGTTCCTACGATATTTATTCCCGTCTGCTCAAAGACCGGATCATCTTCATCGGCAGCCAGGTGGAAGACCACATGGCCAATCTCATCATTGCCCAATTGCTGTTTCTCGAATCCGACGAGCCCGATCAGGACATCTATCTTTATGTGAACAGTCCGGGCGGCGTTGTCTCCTCTGGCCTGGCCATATACGACACAATGCAATACATCAAACCGGATGTTCAAACCATCTGCCTCGGTCAGGCAGCAAGCATGGGAGCCTTACTTCTTGCGGCGGGTGCCAAAGGCAAGCGCTATGCCCTGCCCAACTCTCGGATCATGATCCATCAGCCCTCCGGCGGTTTTCAGGGGCAGAGCACGGACATCCAGATTCAAGCTGAAGAAATCAAAAAACTGCGCGACTCTCTCGACGATATTCTGGCCAAGCACACCGGCCAGAAAAAAGAAAAAGTCCGCAAGGATACGGAACGCGACCATTTCATGACGGGTGAAGCCGCAAAAGAATACGGCCTGATCGATAACGTGATCACCAGCCGTGAGGAAGCACCCGGAACAAAGAAAGACAAGGATTAATCCATCCCCCCCCCAACTCACACTGGAGGATCTAATGGCGAAAAAAACCACTACCACAGGTAATTACCGTTGCTCGTTTTGCGGGAAAAGCCAGGAAGAGGTTAAAAAACTGATCGCCGGCCCCACCGTTTACATCTGCGACGAGTGTATTGAACTGTGCAATGAGATTATGGTGGAAGAATGGGCTCAGGAAAAAAGCCAGGACTTCAAACACCTGCTCAAGCCACACGAAATCTTCAAACATCTCGACCAGTACATCATTGGCCAGGACCGCTGCAAGAAAATCCTCTCCGTTGCTGTCCACAACCATTTCAAACGGGTCGATTCTGCTATTGAAATGGAAGATGTCGAGCTGCAGAAGAGCAACGTCCTTCTGATCGGTCCAACGGGTTCAGGTAAAACCCTGATGGCCCAGACTCTGGCGCGCATTATTGATGTCCCGTTCACGATCGTGGATGCCACCACCCTCACCGAAGCCGGGTACGTGGGTGAAGATGTGGAAAATATTATCCTGAAACTATTGCAGGCGGCGGACTACGATGTCGAAAAAGCCGAACGCGGCATCATCTATATTGATGAAGTCGACAAGATCAGCCGCAAGTCTGAAAACCCGTCCATCACTCGTGATGTTTCCGGCGAAGGTGTGCAACAAGCGCTGTTAAAGATCATCGAAGGCACCATGGCCAGCGTACCGCCACAAGGGGGACGCAAGCACCCGCATCAGGAATTCCTGCAGGTCAATACGACCAACATTCTGTTTATCTGCGGCGGTGCCTTTGTCGGCCTCGATAAAATCATCCGCAACCGCATCGGCAAAAAAACCATGGGCTTCGGGCAGGAGCTGGTCTCGACCAAATCCGATGACATGACCGAAATTTTTGAAAAGGTGCAGCCAGAGGACTTGCTTAAATACGGTTTGATTCCCGAATTCGTGGGTCGTCTTTCCGTTATGGCCACCTTACGCGAACTCGATACTGATGCCTTGTTTCAAGTGTTGACCCAACCGAAGAACGCGTTGACAAAGCAATATCGCAAGCTGTTTGAGTTTGAAAATGTAAAACTTAAGTTTACCGACGGAGCAGTTCGGGCGGTAGCGGAAAAAGCATTCACCCGCAAGACGGGTGCACGCGGACTTCGCTCTATCCTCGAAGACATCATGCTCGACATCATGTTTGATCTGCCCTCGCGCGACGATGTTGAAGAAGTGGTCATCTCGGAAGAGGTCATCAATAAACACGAACAACCGCTGGTGGTCTACGCCAACCAGAAACAGGCCAGTTAATTATGTCTGAAGAAGTCAGCCAGAAAGTCAAACTCCCCATGGTTCCCTTGAGGGACATCGTGGTTTTCCCGTTCATGGTTATTCCTCTTTTTGTAGGACGGGAAAAATCCGTCAAGGCCCTCGAAGAATCCATGGCGGAAAATAAGAATATTTTTCTGGCGACTCAAAGAAACGCCGGGCATAACGACCCGTCCCCGACAGATATATACGAAACGGGGACTATCGCCAATATCCTGCAGGTTCTTAAACTCACCGATGGAACCATGAAGGTGCTGGTTGAGGGCGTCCAACGTGCGCGCATCAATGAGTTCACCGAGAAAAGCGAATACGTTGAAGTCGAGGTGATTCGAATTGATGAAAACATCAAGGTCACTGCCGATGTCAAGGCCCTCATGCGCAGCATCGAGACCACTTTTGAGCAGTACGTCAAACTGAACCAGAAAATCCCCCTGGAGTCGGTATCTGCCGTTACCAACATCAAGGAACCGCATCAGTTTGCAGACACCATCGCTTCGTATCTTACCTTTGCCACGCAGGACAAGCAGGATCTCCTCGACACCTACAATCCGACGGATCGACTGAACAAAATCCTGAATTCGCTCAAGTCGGAAATGGAGATCCTCAAGATTGAAAAACGTGTTCACGGCCGGGTTCGCAAACAGATGGAACGGTCGCAACGTGAGTTTTATCTCAACGAGCAGTTAAAGGCGATCCAGAAGGAGCTTGGCAAGCGCGACGAATTCAAAAGCGACATCGATGAGCTGATGGCCAAGGTCAAAAAAGCCAAGATGCCGAAAGACATTCATGAAAAAACCATGAAGGAAATGCGTCGACTGGAAGCCATGCAGCCGATGTCTGCAGAAGCAACCGTTGTCCGGAACTATATCGACTGGCTGGTCGATGTGCCCTGGAAGAAACCCAAAGCCACTAAAATCGACCTAACCGAAGCCCGCAAGGTTCTTGACCAGGACCATTACGGGTTGGAAAAAGTCAAGGAACGGATTGTCGAACACTTGGCCGTAATGAAACTGGTCAAAAAGATGAAAGGCCCGATCCTTTGTCTTGTCGGACCACCCGGTGTCGGAAAAACTTCACTGGGGAAATCCATCGCCCGTGCAACGGGCCGACCTTTCGTCCGGGTATCGCTTGGTGGAGTGCGAGATGAAGCCGAAATCCGTGGACACCGGCGCACCTATATTGGAGCCCTTCCCGGAAAAATCATTCAGGGAATGAAAAAAGCCGAAGCACTCAATCCGGTTTTTCTGCTGGATGAAGTCGACAAAATGAGCATGGACTTCAGAGGAGATCCCTCGGCGGCTCTTCTGGAAGTGCTCGATCCCGAACAAAACTGTAATTTCAACGACCACTTTCTTGAAATAGATTACGATCTTTCCCAGGTTCTTTTCGTCTGTACCGCAAATGTGCTGGAAGCTATCCCGCAACCACTTAAAGACCGGATGGAAGTTATTCGCCTGCCCGGTTATACAGAGCCGGAAAAACTTTCGATTGCGGAAAAGTTTTTACTCCCGAAAAAAATCGAAGACCATGGCCTGACATCCAAGAACCTTGAGCTCAGTTCCAAAGCTCTTAAGGAAGTTATCCGAAAATACACACGAGAATCCGGTGTAAGAAACCTGGAACGCGAGATCGGAACCCTGTGCCGGAAAGTTGCCATGGAGGTGGTTAATAAAGGCAAAAAAACAACGGTCGATATTAAACCCAAACAACTTTCAAAATTTCTGGGCGTACCCAAATTCGCGGACGACCTGGAAAGAGAAGAGCCTGAAATCGGCGTTGTGACCGGGCTTGCCTGGACTGAGTTCGGAGGAGAGCTGCTCTCGATTGAGGTGGTGTTGACTCCCGGCAAAGGCCAACTGGTGCTCACCGGAAAACTGGGTGATGTGATGAAAGAATCTGCCCACGCCGCGCTCAGTTATGTTCGCAAACGCTACAAACAATTCAAATTGACCAAAGATTTTTACCAGAAGATCGACATTCATATTCACATTCCAGAAGGTGCAATACCCAAGGATGGACCTTCTGCAGGAATCACGATGGCGGTGGCACTGATCTCAGCCCTTACCGACAACCCGGCTCGTAACGATTTGACCATGACCGGTGAAGTGACCCTCACCGGGCGCGTACTGGCTATTGGTGGACTCAAGGAAAAATCGCTGGCGGCCAATCGTATCGGTATTAAAGATGTGATCATTCCGGCGGAGAATGAAAAAGATCTCCCTGAAATTCCCGAATCAATTCGAAAACAAATTAATTTTCATCCTGTAAAAAACATGGACGAGGTTATCGCCTTGTCATTCACCAAACCCTTTAAGAAACCCAAAAAGAAAACTCCTCCAAAAAAATCAGGATCCTCAAAATCTTCCGGTCGACGCCCTTCCGTTTCCCACCTGAATTGACGCAACCTTGTTTCTTTAACAGCGGCTGTAATTATTTTTGACACCCCCCCTTCATCTATTGAAATCAGGTGGGATAAGCCCCTTCCAGCACAAAGCAAAATATTTTTATTTGTCCCTCAAGCGACTTTTAAAATTTCTCCTGCCGGTATTCTCTCCAGTTGAATTATAATTTTAAAGTGACCTCCTTATGGGATGAAAGCTTTGCATAAGCGGAATGTTTTCAAACAAAGTATTCATCATTTCATGGAGTGGTAGCAACGAAGCAATTCAGTCGGGCAACCCCTGGAAGAAATAGGAAACCCTTCTGGATCTATCCTTTCGGGCCTCGAGAGTTTAAGAATTTTTCTTCCGACAGACCAACGAAAAACCGATTTACTTTTCGAGCCTGAAAGACTGTAACCATTTTTAAGACGTACTAAAAAATGAGCTTGGAATTCGCCGTATTCGATGCCGAAACCACCGGGTTTTTTCCGGAGAAAGACGATCGTCTGATTGAAGTCGCCATTCTGCGCCTGGATACCCGGGGGAAAATTCTCCGCACATTTCATACCCTCATTCATCCCGATCGAGAGCTGCCTCCATCACGAAATCGGAAATGGAATGATGAAGACTTTAAGAAGGCACCTGAATTTGGAGACATCGCCGGCGAAATGATTGATTTCCTGGCTGGAGCCGTGCTCATAAGCCACAATGTGGTGTTTGATCTTTTATTTATCAAAGAGGAATTCAACCGCCTGGGACACACACTCCCAAAATTGTCTTCCATCTGCACACTGGAACTTGCCAGAAGACTGGTACCCGAACCCAAGAGTCGTCGCTTGCCGGATGTGTGTCGTGAACTTGGCTTATCGTACGGAGGAACCCGCAGTGCCCTTGAGGAGGCAAAAGCCACCCGACTAGTGTTTTTACAAGGTCTCAAGCAACTCAAAATCCAGTCGATCAAAGATCTTGGTATCACGGGTCAACCTCCCGAAAAAAACCAATGGCCGGATATTGCCAAAAAGGGCGCAGCGTTTATTCCGGAGGCACCATTTCCCGCGGCAGATCCCCCACCAAAACAGGAAACCCCTCCTCAACATACAGAAACAATGCACAACCTTGTTGAACGGGCCGACGCAAAGCACCAGGAAACGGCAAATCTGGATCAATATCTTATTTTACTCGATCAGATACTCGAAGACCGTATCATCACCGAGGATGAAACTGAAGCACTCAACAAACTTTCGATGGAATTAAACCTGTTCAAAACAGAAATCGAAAATGCCCATAAGGCTTACATGAAAGAACTATTCATTGCGGCCTGGCGGGATGGCAAAATAACCCAGGGTGAAAAAGAGGATCTTGAAATCGTTAGAAAACTACTTTCGATTTCCTTTCAGGATTATGCGGAATTGATGCAGACCGCTAAAAAGGAAGCCCAGGCTTCTCCTGAACCTGCCGGGTTTTTAATCTCGAAGGAAAAAATTCAAGGGATGTCAGTCTGTTTTGCGGGACCGCCTCAATGCAAAGTACGCGGCATGATTCCCTCAGAGATGTTTGCCCAATCTATTGCCATGGAAAACGGTTTGACCGTTGTCTCCCAATTGACTTCTGATCTGGATTTTCTGGTTGTCCCCAACCGCGACGACAGTGAAATCGACCTGGAAGATGCCCAGGAAATGGGGGTAAGAATACTTGCCGAGCCTGTTTTCTGGAGGATGATCGGTCTGGATATTCAATAACTAATTTTTTTACTTAATTTTTCAAGCAATCAAAACTATAACATCTAATGAATTGCACAGGCTTTAATTTATCCTGCGTGGGTCTATCATGATTGATCAATCACCGTCATCTTCGTTACCGTAAAATTCTTTCAGACTCTGGTTGAGTTGATTTTTGCTGAGCACTCCATCCTCCACCAAAACTTCACCCAGCAAAAAATTGGATTCGGACTGGGAAGCCACAAGACCATCAACCTGTTCCATTGTCAGAATTTCCAATTCCAGTGCAATGAGACCAAAACTTTTATCCTTTGACTCAGTTTTTCTTTGCTCGGTAAGAATTTTGAACAGATCTTTTTTGTTGATCAATCCGGATTTCAAGGCTATTTGCCCCAAAGGTCTTTTTTGCTGGCGTTGCTGATCGAGAGCGATCACCAGAGCTTCCTCATCAACCAGACCTTTTTTTACCAGATATTCGCCAAAGAGCATTGAGCCATCTCCCAATTTATCCCCCCCGGGTAAGAATAGATTAAAGGCATTATACTGAAAAACCAGCCTCTTTAGCGATTACAGACAAAAAAAAACCACAACCCAAAGGGCTGTGGTGGAGTTGCTGTACGGAAGAAAGCGTCAGTTGATCCAGTCTTCGATATAGAACTTCAGACCTAATTCGAAATTGTGGATGTCCAAGCGGTCGAAAGCTATTGCATCAAAGTCAGGGTTTACGGCTGTTACGAAACGATAGCCTAATACAATATCCATGTCGTCTGCCACTTCCAGATTGACACCCATTTTAGCCTGAACAGCAGGGGTTACTTGAAATTGCTCACTGATTGCTGGAATGACTGGAAGGTTGCTAAAACCTTCAATCGTTACTTCGTGCAATGCCGCCCCAAGACCTACTTCCAAATAAGGAGTGATGAATGAGTCACTGCGGAAATCGTAGCCACCATTAATAAAAAATGTTTGCGTATTCCATTCCCCAGTTACAGGTTGAGCATTTCCTGTAGCAAACCCATCCGCCAAATCAAAAGCCCTGTGGCCTAACTCCACTTCATAATGCCAGTTGGAATCGTAAAGCCAGCCAAAGGCACCGGTAACGCCCCAGCCTACTTCAAAGTCAAGGCTCGCATCCCGCGCCGTTAAGATCCCACCATTAGGAAAACCAATTGCAGACTCTACATCTATTGCATCAGGGGAAACGACTTGGGCTGACAAGCTAAAATAGGGCTGACCAGAACTTCCATAATCACCAGCCTGGGCTGGAGATATAAGACAAAAAGATAGAACCAACCCTAGGGCTAGAGTAACCTTTGGAAAATTTTGTATGATTTTTTTCATAGATTTCATAATTTCACTTATCTTCGGCGCGGACCTTTGCGCTTAAATTTTTTGCCATATTTTGGATTGGAAGGATCTCTTACCGCTATGAGATTCCCTTTCTGATCGAACTCTGCTGTGACGATTGCTGATTTTTCCCGAAGATACTTTTTCATCAATTTCGCCTGAATCTTGGGATCCTTGAATTTCCAGAGACCCTCGTTCACCCCTTCCATGATGAGGCTGTAGGCTGCTTTTTCAATCGCTTCCAGAACGGCCATCTGTGGTGGTTCATTGGTTGTAAACCCAGCTTCAACTTCCAAGAGTTCCTGGAAACCGACGAACTTGAAAACACCGGCATCCATTCCCATGGAAAATATCGTTTTATTGGTGGTGACCGATTTTAATACCAGACCCTTTTTGACCGAAATGGCTCGCAGGTATATGGTGACCATATCCCGCTGGTATTTGGTATTCGCACCAATTCCAAGGTAACGTGCGCCAAGACCGCCGGTTATCAAATTGCTTTCATAAGCAATGATACCGCCTTCCAACATGATGGGAGCAAAGAGAAGGGGCGGTAACTTTTGAACTCTGGCACCCTTCGTTTTAGCGTCGTATTCTTTACGGGTCTGCCGGATTATTTTACGTTCGTTGAGTAGATTCGGCAGGGATTCGCGTTCCAGAACAGTGAACCATTTGCCATCGCCCGCATCCTGCAGGGCTTTGATGAGCATGGAGGTTGCACCCTGAGTAACCGCTGTCGACCAACCTGTAGTCCCGGTCCCCGGCTTGTACTGGCCGGTCTGGTCCCGGAACTTGTAGACCACGACAATGATGGGTTGCGCCGGCTCGGGAAGGGCTCTCAGTTCAAGATGAGATTGTGTTTTGTAACCCAGTTGCGCCTTGGCAGATTTGACAGGCTGGATTTTGTGACTGCACCCACCAAGAAGTAATAAAGAACCCAGAATGGAAGCGGTAATTAGTTTTAACATCAATGAGTTTCCAGTCATTAAATTCAAGGAACAATAGGAATTGTAATGTTTGTTGTTTCGCCTGTAATTAAATTGGTCACTGTAACAACGGTTGCACCACCCGATTGAGATACCACAATTGTATTTACCCCAGTAGAAAATTCACCCGTATTGATACTCCCATCCTCTGCAATAATGTCGGATGTTAATGCACGGGAAAGTCTACTAAGAATGGTTCGGTCCAGCCTTTCTACAAAATCTGCTGCCGAATCGCGTGCATCACGGGGCGGGGCTTCAAAACCATTCTGTTGTCCAGCATTGCTTAATAAGTAGGCTCCATTGAAAGGACTTCCGCCAAAGTTCGGATTAACTGGAGTGTAAACAATTTCTCCTGCCCAAACCTGTGTGCTGAAAAAACCTACAGCCAGCATTCCCAAAATTGTCTTTTGTATTGTTCTTTTCATCCTGCGACTCCCGTTATTCAACGGATTTATTTCTTCTATTAAGGCGCTCCGTCCAGTTCATTGCTGGTGAAGAGTCTTTTTACCAGTATGTATCGTGTTCTTTGTACTGCCAGCTTGGCAGCTTCTTCAATTGCATCGGTCCGTGGATTTAGTCTTTGAAAATAAATCTGTTTTTCGTTAATCGAAATTTTGATGAAACTACCACGCGCCCGATCCGGCTGCTCCGCAATATGAATGGTGTACTCTACCCCTTTTACAGCTCGCCAGTTGATGGTGAAAAAATCGTAAAAGTCGTGCCCGCCTTTTGTCTTGGTCTCGTCCAGAATAAGGCCGGTAATTCCCAACCCTTCATCACTGGCCATCTGCCCGTGGGCTGTTGAAGCGAAAATCAGGACCAGTGCCAACCCTGGTAAGAGCAACCAATTAAAGGTTGAGGACTTTTTCATTTTATTCATCCACAAAACCTGGGCTCAACAGGATTTTTAACACCGATCTATCGCCGGTAAAGCATTAGGCAGTGCGCTCCATCATATTTTCAATTACAATTTCTGTCAACATGAAAAACCGCAAAACCTTTGAAATTTATTGACCTACAAACACGCTTAGGGTCAAAAAAAACAGGACGAAGGGGACCTTTTCCCTCATCGGCCTGTTTTATTAAAAATCCACTTATTTTCTGATTCCAACTCTGAATTTTCCTGTTTTCAGGAAGAGGAGTCGGGAATTATCTTTCCTGACCCTGAGTTTCCAGTGCCTGTTGATTAATGAGGGTTGTGTTGAAGCTACCGTGTTGTTCTGCAGTGGCGAAATTCTTGACGTCCGACCGGTCTCCTCCATTACAACAAACAGTCTGGTTGATCTCGATAGAGTTTCCGGCACCACCGGTCTGGGCGGCAATAGCGGTATCTTCGTTTTTAAACTGGTTGATCACCACAGTATTGGGGTTTTCACTGGTACCCGTTCCCGTCTGGTCCACCTCTGCATTATTGGTGTCATACTGGTTCACAGTCGATTGGTTATATTTCCCGCGCTGGGTAACATCCGCAGTATTGCCGCTGGAGTATGCCCGACCAAGGTTGTTGGTGTTCGCGTCCTGATTGATGGTTGACGTGTTGTGGTTTCCCCCCTGATCCACCATCGCCGTGTTGCCGGTTTCCTGGTTGATCGTGGAAATATTATGTTCGCCAGCCTGTTTGACGGTCGATTTATTGGCGAAATCAATCTGATTGATGGTCGAGGTCAGGTGGTTGCCGTTTTGAGTGACCTTGCCATCCTGATTATCCCCACTCTGATTAATCGTCGAAACATTGTGGTCGCCAGTGCTTTCAGATTCAGCAATGTTATCCGCGAAGACCGGAGTCGAACAAAAACCGATTAAAGCTGTTCCCGCTAATGCTTTTAAAATCGTTTGTTTCATTTTTCTGGTCCTCCTGGTTTATCGTTTACCGGTCGGTTTTCCGGCCTGATCAATCCTGGACCTGTTTCCTCTACCGGACTGAAACACCGTTGCTGTGTTTTGGGAAGTGCCATCGCCACCATCCTGGAAAATTTCAGATTCGTTTAATTCTCCAAATTGTTCGACACTGGCAGAATTGTTTGGGCCTTGCTGAACTACCATCGAAACATTGTCGATGCCATCCTGGAAAACCGTTACCTGGCGAAAACCGTGCTGGCGTCGGCCGGTGGGTATGCCTTCGGCTTGCACCACTGTCGAAAGATTTCCATCACCCATCTGCACAACGTTTGCCTCGTTGTCATCAGCCAAATCGACACTGCCCTGCTGAACATCCGATTCGTTTCCGGCACCTGTTTGTTCGACATCTGCGGTGTTGTTCGGACCGTTTTGTTCAACCCTGGACTGGTTGTCATCACCGGTCTGTGCCACGTTAGCACTGCGCGGCCCGTGTTGCCTTATTCCAGTACTTTTACCCTGCCCGACTTCTGAACTATTCCTATCACCAGACTGGACAATTAAAGCTTCACTCGCACCGGTAACATCATCACCAGCCTGATCAATCGTTGAAAGGTTTCCATCTCCTGTAGTTCTGGAGTCCGCGATGTTGTCCGCGACAGCCGGGGTAGAAAAAAAACCTATCAGGGCTGCACTGAAGCACGCTTTTAAAAACAATTGGCTCATGGAATCCACCTTCATTTGTTCCGACCCGTTCCTGAACATCAGTTCACCACCCCGGGTCCGGTAAAACTTAAATTTAGAAACCCCAGGCCCTGGAGAAAACTCCAGGAGCCCGGGGCTAAATGGCCTTGAAAGCATGGCCTACCATGCTGCCCAACCTGGGGGAGTGTGCGACAACATGATATTTTTACTAGAACCCTCATGCCCCTGGAATGACTTGGGGATACGACGTTGATTCGCTTAAATTTTGGCCGTCTCCGCATGGACATAAAGCTCCTGATTTTCGAACTAGAACAATCCGCCACCCGGAGGAGGGCTGTCCCTCAACTGGATGATGGTGGTTGAGTTGTTGTTGCCAGCCTGCAGAGCGTCAGCAAAGTTGTTGGCACCCGTTGGAGGCGTGCTGGAACAACATTGTTCCTGCTCAACCACGATGCTGTTGCCTTCGCCGATGAGCTGGGTTGCAGTGGCAGTATCCCCATCGTTGAACTGGCTGATATCAACCGTATTGGGGTTAACATCCGTACCCACACCACTCTGGTCTACAAACGCAGTGTTATTGTCATCCTGGGAAACGTTGGCTACGTTCCATTCACCGGACTGGTTGACGTTAGCTGCATTGCCAATAGAAGGTGCGTTGCCGATATTGCCGTCCTGCAGAATGGTAGATGAGTTGGCAAAACCGGACTGGTCAACCAAAGCACTGTTGTCTGTCTGTTGCCGAACGAGGGAACTATTCAACGTTCCACTCTGGCTGACATTGGCTCCGTTGTTATCACCAAACTGTTCAACGGTAGAACCATTTGCCTGGCCACTCTGGTTGACACTGGCCTGGTTCAAGTCGCCACTCTGGTCAACAGTGGAAATATTCAAGTCACCACTCTGGTCAACATCCGCGGTGTTGTCATCGCCAGATTGCTGAACGTCAGAACCGTTGAAATCAAATCCAACAAAGCCGATCTGATCTACAGTTGCAGAGTTGCCATCACCAGTCTGGTTGATGTTGGATTCATTGAAATCATCCTGACGAACGATTGCATCGTTGTCATTACCCGACTGATCAATGGTGGAAATGTTGGCGTAGTTGACTGGATCCGGGTTACCAAGCTGACCGACAAATGCCGTGTTGCCATCACCACTCTGGTCTACATCAGAGCTGTTGGCAATTTCCTGAATAACGGTTGCATCGTTTTCGTTACCGGACTGGTTGATCGTTGAGGTGTCGGTTGAAAACTGGAGGACATTGGCGTTATTTCCACCACCGCCGCCTTGCTCTTCTTCATTACCATTCCCACTTTGGACAACCACGGAGACACTGTCGTTATCCAACTGCTGAACCGTTGCAGTGTTATCAAAAGCGCTCTGGTCAACATCGGAATCATTATTATCACCGTTCTGAGTAACATCGGCATTATGACCGTCACCACTCTGGTCGATGGTGGAGGCATTGCCCGTACCCGTTGTGTTGGACGTGGCGTTGTTGTCGGCTAAAGCTGGGCCGCTCAAAAACGCCAGGGCCACCAGAACGGCCAGGGCTTTCAGGGTTTTCCTAGACATGATTCGTTTCTCCAATTTTACCTTTTATGGTTAACCGGTCTCCGGGGCTTAAAAGCCCCGGAGAAACGGGATTACACTACTTAGTTCTGGTTAATCGTGGTCGTGTTGAACGCACCCGTCTGGATTGCAGTTGCGTTGTTGAAAGTGCCACAACCGCCGACAACACAAGCCTGGTCCTGAGTGATGGTGATCACGTTGCCTTCGCCGCCATGCTGCTCGGCATTGGCCACATCGTCGTCATCAATCTGAGTGACGGTAACGGTGTTCGGATCAGCAGCCGTACCCAAACCGGTCTGCAGGACATTTGCTGTGTTGAAATCATCCTGAGAAACGGTCGCTACGTTCCAGTCGCCGCTCTGGTCAATCGTAGCGTCATTGTCAACTGAAATGCCGATCGGAAGGATGCCGTTATCCTGGTTGACAGTTGCGATGTTGTCATCACCAGACTGCGTAACTGATGCCGTATTGTCACGAGATTCATATTGACCACCAAGTTGATTCACATCAGAGCTGTTGCGTTCACCGCTCTGATTAACAGTCGCCGTGTTGCGCAAATCCTGATCAACCGTAGAAACGTTGTCAATACCGGACTGGGTCACATCTGCAACGTTTTCATCAGCAAGCTGATTAATAACTGAATCGTTATTATCACCAGTCTGATCAACAGTCGCGTCATTCAGGTTGCCTTCCTGGTTAACCAGGGAGGTGTTCAGGTGACCGGTCTGGGAAACGTTTGCTGTGTTGTCATCACCAGACTGCTGAACATCAGAATCGTTGTCGTCAAAACCCTGAGCAATGATCTGGCTGACGTTGGCGGTGTTGCCATCGCCGGACTGATCAATGTTAGAAATGTTGCGGTCATCCTGGTCAACTGTCGCGCTGTTCCCGCTACCGGACTGGTTGATGGTAGAAATGTTCTGGGTGTTCTCAGGAGCAGTAGGATTGCCAATCTGGTTAACATCAGCAATGTTGTCATCACCAGACTGATCAACTGTAGACTCGTTCAGGTCATCCTGGTCAACGGTAGCAACGTTGCCCACACCACTCTGATTTACATCAGAATCGTTTTCACCCTGGCTCTGGTTTACAGTTGCGGTGTTGTCCAGGTTGGACTGGTCAACATCCGAAGTGTTGTCGTCACCATTCTGATCTACATCAGCTGTCTGACCATCACCGGACTGGGTGATGTTAGAGGTATTGTCGTTACCCGTTGTGGTTGAAGTCGCGTTATTGTCCGCCATTGCCGTTCCATTCAGAAACGCCAACAAGGATAAGATTGCCAGTGCTTTCAAAGTTTTTTTAGCCATTTTTAAATTTTCCTTTATATTTCAAAATTCAAGTTTGTAAAAATTTTGACCCCAAATACTGCTAAACACCCGATTGTTTCCCCGGGGAAAACCCCGGGGAAACGGATGCTTTACCGTGTAACTAAGGAAGCTGCGTGATGGTCGTCGTATTGAACGTACCGGTCTGAATCGCAGTCGCAAAGTTATTAGCGCCAAATGGAGCTACATTGGAATTACAACAAGCTTCCTGATTGATGGTGATTGCATTGCCTTCGCCGCCATGTTGCTCGGCCTCAGCAAAATCGCCATCGTTGAACTGAGTGATATCAACCGTGTTCGGATCGCCAGCCGTTCCTAAACCGGTCTGCAATACCGATGCGGTGTTGAAATCGTCCTGGGTAACAGTCGCAACGTTCCAATCTCCAGATTGCTCTACAGTTGCAGTGTTATCCACAGACTTTCCGTTTGGAATTACACCGTTCTGGTTAACAGTAGAAACGTTATCGTTACCAGACTGCGTGACATATGCTTCATTGGAATCAGACTCGAAAGGATCATGATGCTGATTCACGTCAGAAAGGTTCCGGTCGCCAGACTGAGTTACTTCCGCCGTGTTGGAATCGCCCTGGTCAACATTGGAAACGTTCTCAGTACCAGACTGAATAACAATGGCATCATTCCCAAAACGCTGAACGATGTTGGACTCGTTGAGGTTACCGTTCTGAGTCACATCGGCGATGTTGCCGTCACCGATCTGCAGGATGTCCGACGTGTTGGTGTCGGTTCCACTAAATCCGGTCTGATCAACAGTTGCCAGGTTCAGGTCACCCTGCTGCTCAATGGTGGACTCGTTGTTATCATCCTGATCAACAACCGCGGTGTTCAAGTCACCAGACTGAGTGATGGTGGACTCATTGCCAACATTGGTGCCAACAGCGTTGCCAATCTGATTTACATCAGCGGTATTGTCATCGCCAGACTGATCAACGGTGGACTGGTTTCCACGATCCTGATCAACAAAAGCTTCGTTGTCGTTACCGGACTGGAAAACTTCAGAGAAGTCCAGATCGTTAACCTGATTTACAATGGCGTTGTTACCGTTACCACTCTGATCAACATCAGATGTGTTGTTAGATGTGGTCTGGGTCACTTCTGCATTGTTGCTATCACCAGACTGATCGATGGTTGACTCATGATCCTCACCGTCCTGATCAACATTCGCTGTGTTGACATTGCCGGACTGGTTAACATCTGAATCATTCTCGTCACCATCCTGATCCACGGTGGCCTGGTTTTCAGCACCACTTTGATCGACTGTAGACAAGTTATCCGCGCCAGCCTGAACAACATCGGCTGTATTAAGGTCACCACTCTGATTTACATCAGAGATCTGACCATCACCCGATTGCGTAACATTAGCGAGGTTTGAATCACCCGACTGTTCGACATTGGAATCCTGATTCGTGTCATCCTGATCAACATTTGCGGTATTACCAGCACCAGACTGGTTAGCAGTTGATAGGTTGTCATCGCCATCCTGATCAATATCAGCCGTGTTATCTGCATCTGACTGCTGTACATCAGAATCGTTGTTATCACCATTCTGATCCACATCAGCTGTCTGACCATCACCGGACTGGGTGATAGCCGAATTGTTATTGGAACCCGTGGTCGTGGACGTGGCGTTGTTGGCGGCAAATGCAGAGCCGTTCATAAACGCCATTACCACTAGTACCGTAAGGGCTCTCAAAACTTTCTTTGACATTGTTTTGTCTCCAAACTTCGAAACTCAATATTAGTAAACTGAATTCCCGGGGCCCCAAGGCCCCGGAAAGCCAGATTCAAACTACGGGAGTTGCGTAATGGTGGTCGTGTTGAAAGAACCACTCTGAATCGCAGTCGCAAAGTTGTTGGCGCCAGCATTTTCGGAACAACAAGCTTCCTGGTTGATGGTGATGGTGTTGCCTTCACCAATGTGCTGTTCTGCATCCGCTACATCACCACCGTTGTGCTGGGTAATGGTCACGGTGTTCGGATCGACAGCTGTACCCAAACCGGTCTGCAGTACAGTCGCGGAGTTGTCATCGTCCTGAGATACGGTTGCCACATTGTAGTCACCGCTCTGGTCGATTAGAGCCGTGTTATCGAAAGAGTTCAGGTTGGTTTGAACTGAACCGTTGTTCTGGTTAACAGTCGCCTGGTTGAAATCACCGCTCTGATCGATGTCGGCGGTGTTGCCTTTAGAACCACCAAAATCGGTAGGATCAAACTGGTTAACAGTCGCCTGGTTGTCGTTACCGCTCTGGTCAATAGAAGCAGAGTTTCCACCGGAACCGTCAAAAGTAGCCACTGCATCGTTCTGGTTTACGTCCGCGTTGTTGCGGTCACCAGACTGGTTAACAGTCGCGTCGTTCAGCTCGTCCTGCTCAACATTGGAAACGTTGTCGTCACCGGTCTGGGAAACATCAGCCAGGTTCTCATCACCATACTGGTTAACAATTGAATCGTTGTTGTCACCTTCCTGAGTAACGTTCGCGTCATTCAGGTCACCTTCCTGGTTAACAAGGGAGGTGTTATTGTGACCGGTCTGAGAAACGTTTGCTACGTTGTCATCACCAGACTGCTGAACATCAGAATCGTTGTCGTCAAAACCCTGAGCAATGATCTGGCTGACGTTGGCGGTGTTGCCATCGCCGGACTGATCAATGTTAGAAATGTTGCGGTCATCCTGGTCAACTGTCGCGCTGTTCCCGCTACCGGACTGGTTGATGGTAGAAATGTTCTGGGTGTTCTCAGGAGCAGTAGGATTGCCAATCTGGTTAACATCAGCAATGTTGTCATCACCAGACTGATCAACTGTAGACTCGTTCAGGTCATCCTGGTCAACGGTAGCAACGTTGCCCACACCACTCTGATTTACATCAGAATCGTTTTCACCCTGGCTCTGGTTTACAGTTGCGGTGTTGTCCAGGTTGGACTGGTCAACATCCGAAGTGTTGTCGTCACCATTCTGATCTACATCAGCTGTCTGACCATCACCGGACTGGGTGATGTTAGAGGTATTGTCGTTACCCGTTGTGGTTGAAGTCGCGTTATTGTCCGCCATTGCCGTTCCATTCAGAAACGCCAACAAGGATAAAATCGCGAGGGCTTTGAGAGTTTTCTTAGCCATTTTGAATTCTCCAAAATTATTGTGATTAATAAAAACTTAAAAAAAAGAAACAAAAACACTTAAAAAAAACTAATCGAGATCCAGTCTTTTACTTTTTTGATTCGGACTGGGTAATGACCATGTTTTTTCCGCTTCCGGACTGGGTCACGGTGCGGGAATGCCCATCCCCAATCTGGGTGTGAGCAATTACATTGTCCTCGCCCTCCTGAATGGAGAGTGCGAGGTTGTCCCTGCCTTGCTGTGTTTGAACTACTGAGTTGTGTTCTCCGGTCTGGTCAACGAGAGCGACGTTGTCCCCGCCCTCCTGTTCCTGAACAACGCTGTTGTTGTCACCTTCCTGCCGGATTATGGCAATTTGTGAATCGCCGGAATTTTTATCTGCGGACTTTTGCGCTTTATTTTTCTTTTGAATAATTGTCGCCTTGTTATTACTTCCGCTTTGCTTAACTTCCGTCACTCCGCCACCGCTCTGCTTGACCACAACACGATTGCCAGCTTCGGCACCGGATTGAGCCAGCGATAAAGCAGCTGCTGTAGCGAGAGTAATATTTCGTAAACGTTTCATCTTCAGTTACCCCGTTCTTTACTGCTGATGAATAAAGAAGGTCTGATTGCCCGTCTGAGTTACCGCGATCGTTTTGGGCGAACCTTCCTGGATAATTTCAGCATTATTGTTATTTCCGGTCTGTTCGATGGAGGCGTTGTGCCCGTTGCCCGTCTGCAGAATGGAAGCCAGGTTGTTGAAACCGTCCTGGATGATGCTGGCGATGTTGCCGATACCAATCTGCTCGATCAGCCCTTCATTTCGGAATCCGTCCTGAGTGATACTTGCCATATTGTCGCTACCGGTCTGCGAGATGATGGCCTCGTTAAATGTACCGTCCTGCATGATGGAGGCATTGTTGTTGCTACCGTCCTGGGTGATCTCAGCGGTATTGTTGACCCCCAGGGTTTCGATGAGCGAAATGTTATCGATTCCACCTTCCTGCACCACGGTGGCTGTGTTCATCGAACCATCCTGGCTTACAGTGGCTTCGTTATCATCCGAGAGCTGGGTAATGAATATTTCGTTCTGGAAATCTACCTGAGTGATTGTGGCGAGATTGTTATTACCCGTCTGAACCACGGTGGCTTCGTTGCGGCTGCCGGATGTCTGGCTGGATTCAACCCGGTTGTTGTCTCCGGTCTGGGTAACTTCGATGGACATGTTTTCATCAACCTGCTCAATTAAGGCATGGTTGGAAAATCCATTCTGCTCAAGAGTAGCCTCATTGAGCATTCCATCCTGATTGACTTCAGCAAAGTTATCGTCGCCAACCTGGGAGATATCGGCTGTGTTGGCTGCGAGATTGCCGAGAAAACCACCCTCACCGCCGCCACCACCGGGTGCCAGCGGATCAAGAATCAACAGATCCTCAAGTACGCCCTGGTCCCCTTCTTCCAGTTCGTTGACCTGGTTTACAAAGGCCTGGTTACCCGAACCATCCTGTTCCACTGTGGCCTCATTGAAACTACCCTGCTGATCAATCTCTGTGTTATTTCCAGTCCCACCCTGTTGTGTGATGACCCCAAAGTTCATAGCGCCATTTTGAAAAACAGTGGCGTTGTTTTCGACAACCTCTTGCGCAATTGCGGTAGGCATTGCAATGAATGGCAAAGCCAGACAAAAGGCCTGTGAAAGGATCACGTTGAATGACATTGCCAGAGCGGCAATTTTTTTCACTCGACTGTGGGGTTTAGTTTGCTGGGATAAATCCTTTTGGATTTTCATGGGCTCTATAAATTTTTGTATGCGTGAATAAAAAAACCGGGACCACGAAAAAAACGCATTGCGTTTCTTTCGCGGCCCCGGCTTTTGTCGCTCTATACCGACCTCTTGCCCTCTTGGACCTGTCTCGATTTTAATGTGGTAATTCTTTTAAAAAACTTTCATTCCGATTCTAAAATGCAACTCCAACTTCAAATGCATCGGTTAAATATCGAAGGTTGTTCAATTCAACGCGGGTTTTGCAGAACTTGCAGGTACCAAAGGTGACCCCCGTTTCAGGATCAGACTCAAGAACACTACAGTTTTTAGTTACAAACAATCCTTCAGCATTCAGGAATTGTATTTTTCGTTTACACGTGTTGCATTTGACGGTTTGGTTGTCCATATACATTCCTAAAATATCGGTATGATTCGGTAGACCCGAAAAAGGTTGACCGGAACCCTAGTTTTCTATTAAGAACGGTGCCATTATATTTACAATCACAACTTACCCACAATACCCCAAACGGGGTATTTTGTTCGAGATTGAAATTTTAAATATTAAACTAATAAATGCCGAAACCATTGATTTAATTAAGGTTAATATAATTAACCAAAATAGTAAAAAACCATGATTTTGGCCCACTTAGCCGCAATATTTCGTAATTCCGAATTGAGTCTTCATCCAAATAAAACTGCCTGAAAATTGGTTTTTTTAAACTGTAAATTACTATTTTAGATATAATTTACCAGTCGGCCTTGCTTTTACATAATTTTGCGGCAGGTCCCCTACCCCAAAAGGGGATAAAGGGACATTTTAATATTTTAGTTGAGGAATTCTTTTGGCCAAACCAGCTTTAATTTCCATGAATCTTCCTGCTTTGCAAAAATTTGTTAAAGCCCTCTCTACATGCAATACCCGTAAGGCTTATGAAGAAACATTAAAAGAGTTTTCTTCTCCTCTTCTTGAGTTATCAGAAATCTCCACCATTGATGGATTTGAAATCCTGAGAAAAAAGGGTTCAAAAGAGAAAGGATCGTCTTTATCCAAATTGTCCGACGACCTGGAAAAACTTGCGCAGACGATTCAGGGTATTCTGGTTGCAGATCCGGGAAAACCTGATGAGAGTGAAAGCTCCGTCCTTTGGCTTCAGCGTTGTATTTCTCTTTTCCTGGTAAAAAAATATTTCCAGGTTGAATTACTGGAAGAAGCCCGGAAGTTTCAGGTGGCCCTTGAAATTCTGGTTGAGCCCGGCCTTGGGTTTGCCCTTGTCGACATGGACATGCAAATCAATTATTGCAATGCGGTCATGCGCGAGGAATTCGAAATAAAAAATGGTGGAGCCCTGCCTGAAGCTCTCAACCGTCTGGTAAAGAAAAAACCGACGCCCAAAGTGCAAGCCAGTCCCCTTGATGACGTTTCACGGATTACCACCGATTATAATTTCTTTAACTGGAACAACAAAAACTATCGGGTGACCGTGCGTTTACTGAATGGTGAAACCACACAGAGTTTTCAACCTTTCTGGGCTATCACCACACAACCCGCTCTTGACGCTTTCAGCCGGACGAACCGGTTGGCACAAAAAGTCGGTTTGTCCTGGCGCGAGGTCGAAATTTGCAGCCTGCTCCACGATGGACTCGACCCCAACGAGGTATCAAATCGGTTATTCATCAGCAAACACACGGTCAAAACCTATCTGAAGAGGATATACCGCAAATGCGGGGTTCACTCCCGGGCCCAGTTAATCGCGCTACTCAACCAATATTCCGGAAGTAAATACGTTGTCTAATCCTTGAAATAAGATATCCTTGGTACCATGAAATTCAATCTTGATACTATTCCCAACGGCCTGCTGGGTTCTCCGCTTCATATCTACTGTGAACTTCAAAAGGTGATGCATCACCCAGACACCAGTTTCCAGGAACTGGATGCCATCATTCGCATCGACTCCTCTCTTACAGCCCGGCTCTTGCGAGTTGTGAACAGCCCCTACTATGGCTTCAAGTCAAAAGTGGAAACCATCACCCATGCATTGTCCATTGTAGGCATGGACCAACTCATGGAACTGGTGGTGGCAACCAGTATTCTCGGAAAATTCCGCGGTATCCCTAATGAACTGTTCAACATGAACCTGTTCTGGCGTCACAGTGTAGCCGTTGGCCTGGCTAGTCGTACGATTGCCGAAATAAAAAAAGAAGACAAGGCCGAACGGTATTATGTTGCCGGGCTATTGCACGATCTCGGTCGACTCGTTCTGTGCCTTTCCGTACCAGACCAGTCCCTTAAAATATTTGAAGAACACGCACAGGGTGAAAAACCCATGACGTTTTACGAGGAGGAGCACCTCAATTGCAGCCACGCCCAGGTTGGGGCTGCCCTGTTCAAACGCTGGAACCTTCCGGAATTTTTACAGGCTGTTGTGGGAGGGCATCACGATCCGTTTCGCAACCCGAAGTGGGAGACCCAGGCTTCCATTATTCACTTCGCTGATTTCCTGGCTTATGAAATGGGCCTTGGCGGAAGTGGTGAGATGCATCCCCCCGTCCTGGATCCCAGGGCTAAAAACCTTCTCAAACTGGATGAGAAAGCTTTGAAAAAAGTCTGGGAAGAAATGAACAACAAACTGGAAGACACCCTCGCCGCCTTTATATAGGGCTTTTCATAACATAAGTGAAATATTTTGGAACAAAGTGTCCGTCTTTGCGAGGAGCCTTTGTGACGAACCAATTCAGCCTGGCAACACCCGCAGGAAACTGGAAAAAACCTCCGGATCTACCTCCTCGGGACACTAAACCTTAGGGAAAATACCTGGGCCGAGCTTCCCCTGGTCGCTCGCGGTGGCGGTTTTTTGCAACGGTTGTTATCAAACCAACAATATAGAGCGTTTCATTTCCCTGAAATCAATTTCTACTTCACCTGAAAGCTCATCAATTTTTCATTCGGAGCACTTCGACAATCTCAGGATAAACTCTAGAGGTGAATCAATGCAGAAATCTGGTCCAGATGCGAAAACCAGGCGGGATCTAAAAGGAAAACCTTATTTCTACGTCTGAAATTTATTCCTGGTTTTGTAAATCTCGCTCCAACAAATTGTAGACTTCGTCAAAGCATCTCGGCGGCGTTTTTTTCTTCCTGCACCAGTTGTAACGTCTTCTTGCCGTTCTTGGTCATATCGCATTGACCATCAAACACGGCTCCCAGCTCAACATACAATTGGGGGGCGATCACGTTGCCAACGACTTCACTATCTTTATGGATTTCCACTTTTTCTTTTGCCTGAACAGTTCCACGGATCTTGCCTTTGCAAACCACAATCCCTGCTTCAACATCAGCTTCCAACACACCCTTTTCGCCAACAATCAGTGTGTCATCGGTCCTCACCTTGCCCTTGAAACTTCCATCAATACGGACAGTACCGTTAAAAGAAAGCGAACCATCAAAAGAGGTGTCTTCGCCCATATAGGCTTTGATCTGGTCGTTCTTTCCCTGCTTCATCGCTTCCCCCCCCGAATTAAACATCGCGTGTACTCCATTAGGATATTTTTCAGCCTTTCATGCGCAAGTAAAAATATCGGACTGCTCCCATACGTTACGGCGCGTGCCACCCCTTTTTAAGTGTCGCTCTTCAGAATGATATCACGAATTCTGGTCAAGTCATCATTGGAATAATAGGCCACAATCACCTTTCCACCCTTGCCAGAAGTTTTAATATCCACCTTGGTTCCGAGTGCCCGGCCCAGTTGTTTTTCAAGATCCTCGACAAAAATATCCCGCTTGCCTTCCTTGAGTTTAGAACTACCCGTTGTGGTTTTTTTGTCGTGTGGAGACCAGGCTTCGGCTTGCCGTACACTCAAACCCTTTTCCACTATCGCCGATCGAAGTGCTTCCTGAGCCTTCTCCGATTCCTGACTCAATATCGCGCGGGCATGGCCAAAGCTTAATCGATTGGCCCGCAAATCCTCCTGTATCGCGCGCGGCAGTTTCAACAAACGCATATGGTTCGCCACGCTCACCCGACTCCTCCCCACCTTTACCGCGATGGCATCCTGCGTCAACCCAAACTCCTGTGCCAGTCGTTGAAATGCCTCTGCTTCTTCCATCGGGTTGAGATCCTGCCGGTGGATGTTCTCGATCAAAGCCATCTGCAGACGCTGCGTGCTGGTGACTTCCCGCACCACTGCAGGAATGGATTTGAGTCCCGCCTTCTGCGATGCACGCCAACGCCGTTCCCCACAAATTATTTCGTATTTATTTTTTGCGCCCATTTGGACTACTATTGGCTGCACCACTCCGTTTTCCCGGATAGACGCCGTCAGCGCCTCCAGGGCTTCAGAATCAAAATGCTTGCGCGGTTGCAGCGATCCGGGCTCCACTTCTTCCAGTGGCAATTCTGCCGGACCTTCTTTTTCATCAGGGGGTTCATCCAGATCAAAATCCGGGATCAGGGCATTGAGCCCTTTACCCAACGGCTTGCGGGTCATACCGTTCCTCCTTGCTGTTCGTTCATGGCAGCATCCGATTTTTTATTGCGAGCGATGATTTCCTTTGCCAGCCCTATATAGGCATCGGCACCTTTGCTGCGTCCGTCATAAAGCACTACCGGCTTGCCGTGACTCGGCGCTTCGCTCAAACGCACATTGCGTGGAATGTACGTGTCCAGAAGATAATCCTTGAAATACTCTTTCACCTGGTCCCGCACCTGAGACGCGAGGCTGGTGCGTCCGTCAAACATGGTGAGCAATATGCCCTCAACCGAAAGCTCCGGATTCACCGAATGCTTGACACCTTTCAATGTTTTTAATAAATGGCTGAGTCCCTGCAGGGAGTAATATTCGCACTGCATGGGGATGAGCACACTGCGCGAGGCCGCCAGCGCGTTCAGGGTCAACAGACCCAGCGAAGGGGGGCAATCGATAAAGATGTATTCAAATTTTTCGCCCGAATGGGCTAAACTATTTTTGAGGCGTTTCTCACGCTGCTGGTGGTTGACCAGCTCAATTTCTGCCCCGGCCAGGTCGACTGTTGCGGGTACCACCTTCAGGTTTTCGATTTCTGTCGGGTGACACACCTGTTCAAGTTCAGCAGAACCGAGTAATAGGTCATAAATACCCATCTGGCCGGGTTGAACATCCACCCCAAGACCACTGGTTGCATTGGATTGGGGATCCATATCGATGAGCAACACAGACCGCCCCGCCAGGGCAACACAGGCCGATAAGTTTACCGAAGTGGTGGTTTTTCCCACCCCTCCCTTTTGATTGGCAATGCTGATTATTTTTGGCATGGTGAGTATCTTTTGTGAGGACAATTAAAAATACCATATTCATCCCACCGGAACAACGAACATTTAAAGGCTAATTTTTATAAAGACATATGAAAAAGGTGGCTTACATAAAAGAATTTTGTAGGTTGAGCGTATATTCAAGTGTTCCACGTGGAACAAAAGGAGCCCTTTGCATAACTCTAAAATCAAAAATCAAGGCGGGATTCTTCGCGGAGTTTATCCTGAGCAAATATGGAGGACTTTGAATGACTGTTCTTTGATTTTATGTATCACATTCAAGAACCCGAATAGCGGTTCTTGAACAGGAGGCCTTGTCCTTTTCAAGCCGAAGTGCGGTTTTCATCCCAAAAGCACTTATGAAAAGACCTCGAGCAAAAGGAGGACTGCTACTTATTTGAATGCTTTTTATAACATTCCAGGAGAAGTGGATTGGAATTGAAATCTTCTACGTCAATAGCATCAATTCGGCTGTACTCCGGGTGGGGCGAATCTTTACTGGCTTCTTCTAAAGTGCGTATCAAAATGACTCGACCTTCTGACTGCAAAATTCCCGATGCCATTTCCAGGCAGGTCTTTGTATCGGCTACGGCCCGAAACAGAGCAGTGTCAATTTGAAAAGGCGTTTCGCCGACATCCTCAACTTTTGAATCCATTACCACGGTATTCTCCAAGCTCAGTTCACGCACCACCTGCTTTAAGAAATTGGCTCTCTTCCGACGGGATTCTACCAGCAACATGGGAATGGCTGGCCAAATGATTTTTAAAGGTACTCCCGGCAGCCCAGCGCCGCTTCCAATATCAACAATTCCCTGGGGATTCCCAAGCGCCTTCAAAAATTGAAAACTGACAAAAAAATGGTTCCTTATATATAGAGCCATTTCCTTTTCAGCGGTCAGGCTTATCTTCCGATTCCATTTGTCCCAGAGACGTGCAAACGTCCCTAGCCTGGGAATAACAATTTGGAGATCATATTTTGTTAGAAATTGCAGACGGGGATCCGTCAGGAGAGATTCAATAAAATATTCTGGAGAGGATTGTTCCACGTGGAACACCTGGTCAATTCTGGGTTATTTTGCGGATTTCCTCGGTCAGGACGGGGACTATTTCCAAAGCATCTCCCACAATACCGTAGTCTGCGACATCATAAATGGGGGCATCTCCATCTTTATTGATTGCCACAATACATTGAGAGGAAGACATTCCCGCCAGGTGCTGAACAGCTCCGGAAATTCCACAGGCTATATAAAGATTTGGGGAAACGGTCCGGCCTGTCTGTCCCACCTGGTTGGAATAAGGCCGCCAGCCTTCATCCACTACCGGACGACTGGCCCCAACTGCTCCTTGAACAAGGTCGGCAAGATCCTCGAGCATCTTGAAATTCTCCGGTCCCTGCATACCCATTCCGCCGGAAACCACAACCTGGGCCTCGGTTATATCCCGGCGACCTCCCTCTACTTTCCTTTCGGTAAGTTTCAATCTAGCTGTAGATTCCGACAACTCAACTGACTCCTGCTTTACCTCCGGAGAACTGGCTACCTGTACCTCTCCACGAAATTGGTTGGGTCGGATAGTAATAAAATAGGGTGGAGGGGAATCAAAAGTAAGCGTGGAAATTGCCTTCCCGGAGTAGGTTGATCGCCTGACAGCAATCCTTCCGGAATCATAACTAATTTGATTACAATCAGTTATGCATCCAGAATTCAAAGAGGTGGCTAGTGCCGGCATGAGCTCTTTGCCGTGGTTGGTGGCCCCCATCAAAACACAAAATGGCGGAGCTTGAGAAATTAAAGGTGTCAAGACTTCCCTATATGCGAGTGGACTGTAGTCCTCCAGGCCTGCGTTGGTCAATATTCGAACTTGATCCACTCCGGAATTTTCCAGAGATTTGTTAATGGCATCAGGTTCAGCACACAGAACCACTCCCACCACCTGGCCACCTGTCTGCTCTGCCAGATTGCGTGCAGCATTCAACGCTTCCAATGAAACGCCTTTTATATCCGCCCCAGTACGCTCAATGATCACCCAGACATCTTTTTTTTCACTCATTTCCCAATCCTGATTTAAACTTTATTCAAAAACCGATTAACTCCAAGTTATTGAAAGGGCAAACACCCTCTCCAGACCCGGAGCATACCGAATGGCGTAAAAAGGGTCAAGCCAGACAAAACAAATCAAATGGCCTATTGACAACTTATTGTCATTTTGTTATTTTATTACCATATTGATTATCGCTTGACGGAGAGCATCATGCCTGACGAAACAACCTCTGAATCACACCTCATAAAAATTGCTTTCCCGCAAACAGGTATACGTCCCATCCTGTTTGCCAATGCGGCGTTCTCCTTTTTCTCGGGATCCACCATGCTTCTGGTGCAAACCTGGCCACTGATCACATCCAATAAAACCCTTTCACTGATTAACGGTTAACCATGCCCAAACGTACACCAAAGGCTGAAGCACTCCGCCACCTGATCCTGAACCTGCTCGAGTTGACGAGTGCCATGGAATCCAAAGGACAGGAAATTGTCAAACCGCACAAACAAACCCTTTCAAACTGGAAGGTCCTTACAGCCGCCGGATGCGACAACTTTACTGTTTCCCAGATAGCAAGGCGTATGGGCCTCTCCCGCCAGGCGGTACAGAAAATTGCCAACTCCCTTGTAGAACAGGGCCTGGCCCGCTATGTAGAAAACCCCGACCACAAGACATCTCCAATAGTTGCATTGACCAAACAAGGCCATGCCCTGGATGAAGCCATCGTTCAGGACCACATCGTATGGTCCAATGCTTTCTCCAAAAATTTCACCCTGGAAAACTTAACCACCACAGCGGCCACCTTGAAGGAATTATCGGAGCACCTCGAAGCGGAATCGAAAGGAAAAAGTCGCTCTAAAGGGAGACCAAAACATGGCTGAATCTCAATACAGGCTTTTCAAAACCAGGAGATTCACGCCCCTCTTTCTCACCCAATTTCTGGGAGCGTTCAACGACAATCTTTTCAAGAACGCACTCGTCATTCTCATCACCTACCAGGCTGCGGAAAAAGCCGGTTACAACCCGCAAATTCTGGTAACCGCCGCAGCGGGAATATTTATCTTCCCCTTCTTCCTGTTTTCAGCGACAGCAGGTCAATTAGCGGACCGCTACGACAAAGCCAGTCTCATTCGCATCATCAAGCTGGTCGAAATCTTTTTGATGGTCGGAGCCTCCATCGGATTCATCTGGGGTAACATCTGGTTCCTGCTGACAATCCTGTTTTTAATGGGCACCCAGAGTTCATTTTTTGGGCCATTGAAGTACGCCATTCTGCCGCATCATCTGGAGGACAGTGAATTAATCGGGGGCAATGCGCTCATCGAAGCGGGAACATTTATTTCCATTCTCACCGGTACTATTCTCGGAGCTCTTTTAATAAGGGCCGACGGAGGGGTGACCTGGGTATCCTCATTCATCATTTCAGTTTCTCTGGCTGGATGGGCCGCCAGCCTGAAGATCCCTTCAACTACGCCCGCGGTACCGAACCTCACCATTGAACCCAATATTTTCAAACAAACCTGGGTCATGATGAAGGAGTCGCACCAGAAGCAGGACATCTTCCTGTCCATTATGGGCATTTCCTGGTTCTGGCTCATTGGGGCCACCTTCCTGTCCCAGTTTCCCAACTACGCAAAATTCATCATTGGTGGAAACGAACAGGTGGTCACTCTTTTCCTCACCCTGTTCTCCGTGGGCATTGGTGTCGGTTCCCTGTTTTGCAACCGTCTTTTAAAAGGGCAGGTCTCGGCCACGTTCGCACCCATCGGTGCGCTGGGAATGACGATATTCATGGTCGACCTGTTTTTTGCCAGCCAGGCGGAGTTCATCAAACCGGCCACGGGCTTCATCGGCGCGTCGGAATTTTTATCTACATTTCCGGCCTGGCGGATTCTGTTCGACCTCTTCGCCATCTCGGCCTGTGGCGGTATTTATATCGTCCCGCTCTACGCTATTTTACAGGCTCGCTCCGAGGTCACTCACCGAGCCCGCACCATCGCTGCCAATAACATCATGAACGCCCTGTTCATGGTCGTCGCCGCTATCGCCACAGTTATTATGCTGGCACAGGGGTTTTCCGTTCCCCAGGTGTTTCTGGTGGCCGCCACTATGAACGCATTTGTCGCGGTCTATATCTGTAAGTTATTGCCCCATGCTCTTATCCAATCCCTCGCCCGCAGTGTCCTCTTTTTTCTGTATCGGGTAGAAGTCAAAGGACTACACCATTATGAAGAGGCAGGGGACCGCCGCGTAATCATCGCCAACCACCTCTCGTTTCTCGATGTCCTGCTCATTGCCGCCTGGATACCGGACAAACTCACTTTCGCCATCAACACTCACATCGCAAAACTCTGGTGGATCAAACCCTTTTTGTCCCTGGCGGAAACGCTGTCACTCGACCCGACCAATCCCCTGGCCACCCGCACCCTGATCGATCGCGTCAAGAAAGGTCACCGCCTCGTTATTTTCCCCGAAGGTCGGCTCACAGTCACCGGTTCCCTCATGAAGGTTTATGAAGGACCAGGGATGATCGCGGATAAATCAGATGCCAACCTCGTCCCGGTTCGCCTGGAAGGGGCGCAGTTCACCCCGTTTACACGCCTCAGGGGAAAGGTTCGCGTACGCTGGTTTCCACGCATAACGGTGACGTTTCTTCCACCGGTAAAATTTAATCTTCCGGATGAAATCAAAGGGCGAAAACGTCGCAGACTCGCTGGCGAACATTTGTACACCTTGATGACCGACATGCTGTTTCAAAGCGGACCGTACCGGCAGACTTTGTACCAGGCTTTGCTCGACGCTAAAACAATGCAGGGCAGTGGTCATACAGTGGTGGAGGATCAGGATTTTCAACCGCTGACTTATTTCAAACTGCTGGTGCGCTCCTCAGTATTGGGAAAGGTCTTTGCGAACAACTCGGAACCGGGCGAGCGAGTCGGTTTACTGCTCCCCAATTCGCTGGGACTGTTAATCAGCTTTTTTGGATTGCAGGCTTATGGTCGTGTTCCGGCGATGCTCAACTTTTCTACAGGTGCGCGCAATGTGGCGATCGCCTGCAAAACCGCCTGCATTAAAACGGTGTACACCTCTCGCCGATTTATTCAGATGGGAAAACTGGAAACCATGGTCGAAGCCATCGAAAAGGAGGGCGTCACCCTTTGTTATCTTGAAGACCTTCGCCCCACCATTTCCCTTTGGCAAAAATTGTCGGGCGTATTCAATGCCATCTTTGCGGAAACGTTTTATCAAAACAGGGTAAAGGGGCGGAATCCCGATGACCCGGCGGTAGTCCTGTTCACCTCCGGTTCCGAAGGAACTCCCAAAGGGGTTGTTCTCTCGCACGCAAATATATTGGCCAACCGACTGCAGGTCGGTGCGATTTTAGATTTTGGTCCAACCGATGTGATGTTGAATGTTCTCCCCATGTTTCACTCGTTTGGACTCACCGTGGGAACCTTACTCCCCATACTCTCAGGCATTAGAACCTTTTTGTACCCGACTCCCCTGCATTACCGGATCATCCCGGAGGTCGGTTACAACATCAACGCCACCATACTGCTGGGAACCGACACCTTTCTTTCCGGCTATGCAAAATTTGCCAATCCCTATGACTTCTACAACCTGCGTTATGTTTTTGCAGGCGCGGAAAAATTAAAGGAAGAAACCCGCCAGACCTGGCAGACCAAGTTCGGTATCCGAATTTTGGAAGGCTACGGTGCCACAGAAACTGCGCCGGTACTGGCACTCAATACACCCATGCATCACTTGCCCGGTTCCGTCGGAAGATTGGTACCCGGTATGCAACACCGCATCGAACCGGTTACCGGCATCGATGAAGGTGGCAAGCTGTGGGTCTCCGGACCCAATGTGATGTCGGGTTACCTGCGTGCAGAAAAACCGGGAATTTTAGAACCACCGGAAGACAAGTGGTACGACACAGGGGATATTGTGACGCTCGACGATACCGGCTTCATCACGATCAAGGGTCGAGCTAAACGGTTTGCCAAAGTGGGGGGGGAAATGGTTTCTCTCACCGCCGTGGAAACCTTTATCGCCGATCTTTGGCCCGGAGCCCATCATGCGGTCGTCTCCTTGCCGGATCCCAAAAAAGGCGAACAGTTGGTGTTGGTCACGGATTATCAGGAAGCTTCACGCGACGCAATCCAGAGGTATGCAAAAGACCAGGGGATCGGTGAAATCAATCTGCCCAAAGCTATCAAAGTCGTCGATACCGTCCCGGTACTGGGGACGGGAAAAACAGATTATGTAGGAATTAAGGCCATGGTTGAAAATAGAAATCTGTAAAAAAAGTTAATTCAAAAGAAATATTGTCCGCCCCGGTACTGGAGACGGGAAAAACAGATTATGTAGGAATTAAACCTATGGTTGAAAATAGAATTTTGTAAAAAAATTAATTTTAAAGAAATATTGTCCCGCTCTCCTTTATTATGGTTAACTTTAAATTTAAATAGGTATTTATTTTGTAAAAGTAATTAAGGAAACCCCCCTTCGCAACTAAACTCAGAATGACAAATAAAAAGCCAACTACATTCTGACTCGCCTCCAGGCGAGGAAGATTCTCGCAATGGACTTTGTTTTTAGAATTATGCAAAGGTCTCTTTAATTATTAAAGAACGCGAATAGCGGTTATTGAAGGGGAAAACATTTTCATTAACACATAAAACGCCTTATCGAAACGGAGCTAGTTCATGAGCAAAGCAACGCTTTCAAGACGACAACTTTTTAAGAAACTTTTACTGGTTGGCGGACCCGTGGCTGCTGCGATTTTCCTGGTTGGCTTAAAAAGACCCAACCGAGTTTTTGAACAAGTCCTCGGACCTTTCTTTCCAGACCCTGACGACCCGATAGAACCCATCCGGGAGCTCGGTAATAAGGGAAAATCTTTTCCCATGTCTAACGACTGGGACCTGACCCAGGTTAAAGGAAAACAAAAGAGGGCCGAAGGGCAAATCGTTTCACTGACAGGGAAAGTGCTGAACCCCAATGGGGAAGCGGTACCCAATGCTTCCCTAATGTTATGGCAGGCATCGAGCAGCGGTCGTTACAACCATCAGGATGATTCATTCGCAAACACGTTTGAGGATCCGCGAGGAAAAACGATTGAGAGAAAACTCGACCCCAATTTTCAATATTGGGGCCATACCATTACGGATGCCACCGGCTCCTACCGGGTCCGTACCATCATCCCCGGGTACTACCCCGCCGATCTCGATATCGGCTGGTTCCGCCCGCCACACATCCATTTTATTGCGAAAGCCGAAGGCCTCCCCGAACTGGTGACGCAAACTTATTTCAAAGGCGATGCCATTCCTGACAACCGATTCATTCAAACACTGAATGCACGCGACTTTGTTCTGCGCAATCTGAAATTAAAAAGGGAAGAGCAGGAGCGACTCATCATCGAATATAAACCTGCAGCAGATGATCCTGGTGTTTTGACAGGACACTTTGATTTCCAATTAAGAACTGCATGAACCCCGGTAAAAAAAAAGATGGGGTTGTTCTGCTGCATGGCATATTGCGCAGCCACCTTTCCATGATCGGACTGGAATCCAGGTTCCGCAAGGAAGGGTACCGAACACTCAATCTCAACTATCCTTCAAGTCGATTCAACATTGAGGCCCTGGCGGATCGTCTGCATCCGAAGATTGATCGTTTCGCCAAATCGCTCGAGGGCAAGATTCATTTTGTAACGCATTCCATGGGGGGATTGCTGACGCGAGCCTATATCGCACGCCATAAGCCGGCCAACCTGGGTCGGGTGGTGATGCAGGGTCCACCCAACCAGGGCAGCGAAGTGACTGACTTCTGGAAGAATAACTGGTTATATAAAACGCTTTACGGTCCTGCCGGCCAGCAACTGGGGACCTGTGAACAAGGGCCCTCCGCCTGGAATGATGTTGCCGACTATGAACTTGGGATAATCGCCGGTAATCGGACGGTAGACATCTTTCACTCCAGCCTCATAAAGGGTAAAGACGACGGCAAGGTTTCTGTGGAAAGTACGCGCCTGGAAGGCATGACCGACCATATCATCCTGCCAGTGACCCATTCATTGATGATGTATAAAAAACCCGTAATCCACCAGACATTATTTTTTCTTGAACATGGCAGGTTTGATCATAAAGGCTAATGGCTCTACGTCGCCGTGTTGAAATATTACTATCCCTGCTGGCTGTTAGTATCATCTTCGCCCTTCTGGCTGATCCCATTCCGCAAGACGTGCACTACCACCACTTTGCCGATTTCCAGAATTACCTGGGTGTGCCGTTTTGTGGAAACGTTTTTTCCAACCTGCCGTTCCTTTTGATCGGGACATGGGGATTACTGTTCACCATTAACAACCGGGATAACCGTGAAGTCTTTCACGATTCACGCGAATGGATCAACTGGGCCGTTGCGTTTTTTGGGATCGCCTTGGTTGGGCCGGGTTCCGCTTACTATCACCTGGCGCCGGATAATGCCACCCTGCTATGGGATCGGTTGCCTATAGGGATTGGATTCATGGGACTCTACGCTGCCGTGATTAGCGAGCGGGTGGATACCGATCTGGGTTTGAAGCTCTTGCCCTGGTTGGTGGCGTTGGGAATCGGGACGGTGTTGTACTGGCATTTCACCGAGCAGGCGGGAAGTGGGGATTTACGTCCCTATGCCGTTGTGCAGTTCTTCCCACTGCTGACCATTCCCATCATGCTGCACTGGTTTCCCGGTCAATACGGACACGCGCACTGTTTATGGAAGTTGATTCTCTGGTACGGCTTTGCGAAAGTGCTCGAACATTTCGACGCCGGTGTGTACACCCTGACAGGTAACCTCGTCAGCGGCCACACACTCAAACACCTTGCTGCAGCAGTTGGTTGTTATCACCTTATAAATTATCTGTCAAAGCGTCTCACATTCTCTCCGCAACAACGGATATAATCGAAACAACAGGGGCATCCATCTTGCCCGCAAATCACAGCGGTCGTGCAGCAAATTAAAATTTGAGTTACTAATCCCCTTCGTTTTCATCCAGCACTGTTTCCTGTTCGCCGTCCGCGGAGGACCACCTGGCGGTCGTGCAGCAAATTAAAATTTGAGTTACTAATCCCCTTCGTTTTCATCCAGCATTGTTTCCTGTTCGCCGTCCGCGGAGGACCACCTTGCGGTGGGGCAGCAAATTAAATTTTAAGTTACTAATCCCCTTCGTTTTCATCCAGCATTGTTTCCTGTTCGCCGTCCGCGGAGGACCACCTTGCGGTGGGGCAGCAAATTAAATTTTAAGTTACTAATCCCCTTCGTTTTCATCCAGCATTGTTTCCTGTTCGCTGTCCGCGGAGGACCACCTGGCGGTGGGGCAGTAAATTAAATTTTAAGTTACTAATCCCCTTCGTTTTTATCCAGCATTGTTTCCTGTTCGCCGTCCGCGGAGGACACTGTTGGCGCGGAGGATGGTTTCGAATCCGTACTTGGTGCGCAGGCGGTCGATGCCTTTATACAACCGACCCCACCGCTCCGGCGCTGTCGGGTGGAACAGGTCGAGCTGTTTCTGCCGGTCCGTGGTGAGTCCGCTCAGCGACACGCCGACCAGCCGCACGGGTATGCGATCCATGGCGGCAAGTGTGAACAGTTTGCTGATGCTTTCAAACAGAATATGATCTTCGCAGGACGCTTCGGACAAAGTACGCGAACGCGTGATGGTTTTGAAATCGTAGAACCTGAGTTTCAGCGTAACGGTGCGCGCATACAAACCCTCTTCGCGCAATTGCGCAGCGGTTTTTTCGGTGAGGTAACTCAGCATTGCGTTCAGATATGGACGGTCGAGCGAATCCTCTTCCAGCGTGGTCTCCCGGCTGATGGACTTCGCTGCTTCTTCCCGCGCGCGCACGGGTGAGTCACATTGTCCGCGTGAACGATAATAGAGCCGTGTGCCCCACTCGCCGAAACTCCTCTCCAGTTCATCGAGCGGCAGCATGGTGAGTTGCCCGACTGTCTTGATCCCCAGGCGGCGTAACTGTTCTTCGCCTTTGGGGCCGATACCAGGAATGCGCTTGATCGGCAGTCGCTTGAGGAAGTTGCGTTCCTGACCGGGCGGCACGCGCAGGAAACCGTTGGGCTTTGCCATACCGGACGCGATCTTGGCGATCAGTTTGTTGGTGCCCATGCCGATGGAGGCACAGATACCGAGTTCGTCTTCAACCTGATGGCGGATACGTGCCGCGGTCTTCTCTGCCGGACCGCCGTGCAGGCGCTCACACCCGGTGAGGTCGATATACCCCTCGTCGAGCGACATCGATTCGACCAGCGGTGAATACGTTTCCAGAATTTCAAAAAACTGTTTTGATATTTCGCTGTAGAGTCCGTGCGATCCGCGCACGAATATGGCATCGGGACACAAACGTTTGGCGCGCGCTACGGGCATTGCAGAATGCACACCGAACTTGCGCGCTTCGTAAGATGCTGCTGCAACCACACCGCGCCCGTTGGGGTCTCCACCGACGATCACCGGCTTGCCCTTGAGCGATGGATCGCGCATCTGCTCCACCGACGCGAAGAAGGCATCGAGATCGACATGCAATATCTGGCGGGAACCCTGTACTCCACCCACTGCAACCTTACGGCCAGTGCCAGGGAACTTTTTGCGATGCGCTGTGAAATTATTCTGGTTCATACAATATTCGGTCCGGTTTGTTTCCAGAAATCGGGGTCTCTGCGCTACCGAAGCAGTCAAATCCCCCTGCTTCGCTTCCCCCTTAAAGGGGGAATCACTGACACGGCGCCCCTTCCCTTCGACAAGCTCAGGACAGGCTCTAAGCTCAGGGTGACAGCAAAAATACTTAAACCTTGCTGCACCGGTGCTCAGCGCAAGGTTGTGTTTGGGTGTTGACTGCTATCCTATTATGGAATGGGATTTACGTCAACCTCATTGATTTTACAGGAGTTAGGGCGATTCAAGTTCAGCGTTTGTTTGTATGGCTTTGGGGGGATTGAACTATTTTCAAGAGATCCGAGAGGGCTTCAGAATCGGAGGCACGGAACAGGCATTCGGCCTTTTCGATGAACTCAGCGTGGGTGTGGAAGCTGAATTCCACCTTGAGCTCGCCCGATTCAAAATGCTCCGGCACACGGATGCGCACCTTGCCGTCGAGTTTCATCTGGCTGAGAGACCGGCGGACTTCGATCCGCAATTCGGAAAGGGTGGGGAAGCGTTTCTGGAAGAGGTGCTGGTGAACCGCCTGGTACCGGTCGCCGGGATTCAGCGACTGATCTGCAAGCGCGTTTTGAATGGCGGAGTCGTTTATCAGGGAAACCGGGGTGACCGCGTCGCGGTCGGCAATTTCTCCGATCAATTCAAACAAGTCGCGACATTTGTTGGCACCGGGCTGTAAAACGGTGAGCAGGTGCTGGATGGCATCGAGGTCTGCGTCACTTAAAGGGTACAGCATCGAATAGGTCCGCAGCGGAATGGCCAGGTTGTGCAGGGTGATCTGCAGATTTTTCGAAAACTCCCGCGCGTTTAAAAAATCGTGCAGACGTTTTTTCGATGGTTGCTGATCCAACAGGGGCAAAACATGTTCAATGATTTCGCTTTCATCCAGATCAGTTGCCGACAGGCGAATGAGCGCACGCCCGGTTTCGATGTCCGACAGACTCCGATGGACCCGGTTGTCCTGAAGTTGCAGTAACAGTTTTTCTTCAGGGGTGAGGGAACTCCCTGCAATCCGTACCGGCAGGGTGGAGATACCCGAATCTTTTGCTGTCGCCAGTCGGCGGTGCCCACAGATCACCGAGACCGTATCGTTCTGTCGGCAGGCCAGAAGCGGCGTGAGGACACCCATCTGGCGGATTGACTCGATCAGCTTGTGCGGCACCGGGCTCAGCGCAAAATCGGTGACCGGGTCCGGGCGCAGTTCCTCAATGGAAATCGTTTCAAGAGGCCATTCGGCGGGTTTGAGTTGCATGCGCTTTCCTGTTCTATTGATTGGAGGGCTTCCCATACTTCAGGAATACTGGGTCTTGAATCAACTCCCCTCCTTAAAAAAGGAGGGGATCCAGGGGAGGTTGTATTCATGACCCCTCCCAAACCCTTCCCTTACAAGGGGAGGGAAAATAGTTAGTTCAAGACTTGTAAACTTTCCACCATGAAAATGTTTAGGTTATGCAAAGCTCTCTAGTGAATGCTGACTATTGTAGTACACTCCTTACCGGTTACCTGAAAATTTTATGGAGTGCTACACTGCATCTATGAAAATCCTTTTTACCCGATATTTGATGCTGCTTGTACTCGCGTTCGCGCTTGCCACGAGCGGTTGTGCCGAGCCTCCGCCGCAGGGAATGGTCCTGGTGCCTGCCGGTTATTTCAGCATGGGCAGTGATGAGAAAGACACCGAGGGCCACGCGCTTTCGATGGGACTCAGCAAACCCTGGTACGCTGATGAGTCGCCGCAACGGCGGTTTCACCTCGATGATTTTTTTATCGACCGGTACGAGGTCACCAATAAACAGTTTTACATATTCAGTCAGGCAACCGACCATCCACCGCCTCCAACCTGGTCGGGAATGCGTTATCCCGAGGGACAAGATGACTTCCCCGTGCATGGGGTCAGTTACTTCGATGCCGCATCGTATGCCGAGTGGGCGGGCAAGCGTTTACCAACTGAAGCCGAATGGGAAAAAGCGGCGCGCGGCGAAAACCCGATCACGTACCCGTGGGGCGATATGTTCGATGGCAACAGGGCCAACCTCAGCTTATCGCCACGAAGTAAAACCGGGCGCGGACTGATGCCGGTGGGTTCATTTCCGGAAGGAGCCAGTCCCTATGGCGTCGAGGATATGATCGGCAATGTGTGGGAGTGGGTGAACGATTATTACCGTTCTTATCCCAGGAGCACGTATGAATCCAAATATTTTGATGGCAAACATGTCGTAGTGCGCGGCATGTCGTATCTGGGAGTCGGGCATTTCCCGAAGAAAGAATACACGAAGGTGGTGGCGCTAAAGGCGCGGGCAGCTTATCGCGAGAAACTCAATCCCTCTGCAAAAAGGCTGGACGTGGGCTTCCGTTGCGCAAAAGACCGGAAAAATTTTTACGAAACCTATTTTGGTGGTTGATTAAGAACAATAAGGCGGGTGGAATTTATTTTTAAATAACGCATTGCTTAAAACCCGATTCAAATTCTTCCCCGTTTAATTCCAAAAGACTGCCCACTCAGGCAAATCAGGACCATTCCGTATTATATATACTTTGAATGTGAAACTGATTCTAAGACAAACCTATGTATTCGAAATAAGGGAACGTCTAAATAACGATTATCCAAAGGATTACAAAATATTCTGAAATCGCAGGGAATCAGGGTCTGCTGAAATAGTAACGGATGCCCAGTTCAAAGTTATGTGTGTCGATGGAGGGCGTGACCATGCCGATTGTGGGATCGCTGACACTCATATATTTGTAGCCCAGGAATCCGACCACCTGCGGGTTGATCCAGTAATTGACCCCCCCGAATAATTGATAGGCGAAACCCATATCATTGTCTGTGCTACTGGGAATGGTTACACCGCCGGTGGTAAAGGTCGGGTTTTGAAAATCCACCAGTCCAACTCCTAATCCAGCACCCAGGTAAGGTGAAATGCGACTCGAATTTCTGAAATCGAATGCGGCATTTGCCATAAACGTATTGATGCTCATATCGCCTTGAGAAGGGACGACCGTATTCCCTGCCGGGAGAGTCAGGTTGACCTGATCAATGTCAGCCGATTTGTACGCGTACTCAAATTCAACCCGGAAACGCCTTTTGAAGAACAAACCAATCGCCGCATTGACGCCAAGCCCAGTGGATAACTCCGATTCGGCCTCTGCTGCCTGCAGTGCGGTGTTGGTCGCGCCATTACCGGATGTCAGCTCGGAGTCCTGTGGGATAACAAGGGCCCCCGCAGCGGAAACGTAAAACGGATTTCCATTGCGCCGTGCACCCCAGCTTTCCGAGGCCAGGCTGAAACAAAGAAAAATGGCAACAATATAAGGGACGTATTTTTTCATAATGGAATTAACTGCTTTATCGGGAGGATACGACCGGATCATGAGGTAATTCTAATGCAAAGTACGCCAAAGGACACCCAAAAACTTAAGTAAGACTACCGAACTTGTCTCACCATTGAAAGTGGTCTTTGCAAAGCTAGAAAATCAAAAGCAAAGGCGAGATTCTTCGTCCCGTTGGTCCTCAGAATGACAAGACGGAGTCTAAAATGTCACCCTGAGCCTGTCGAGGGAGGCCTCCTTGCTTGCCCCTTAAAAAAAGTTCACCCGCGCAAAGGCGAGAATATAGGGGAGGTTGAATAGAAAGCCCCTCCCCTTAACAGGGGAGGGAAATCACCAGGGTTTGCTTTAGCAGAACCGTTATCCGGCAGCAAGGTTTCGGTCAGGTTTTCCGGATTCCGGCAACTGAATGTTGAACCAGTCGATATGCCGGGTGACATACATGATGAAAGCCAGGACAAACCACAGGCCAACCGAGCCCACCACCAATGCTAAATCTTCCTGCTTGAGCAGCACAAAAAGGAAACCGTAGAGAACGGACAATTGCATCAGAACGATGAACGCTCCTTTTTTCGCATGGGTCACACCCAGTACATAAAGGAAAATGGTCAGGATGGTTGCGCCCGATGCACCCGCATACGCCAAGGCAAAACCTATGTGCTCGGATACCGAAATCAGTAAAAGGTAAAACAGGCAGAGTCCGGTGCCGGTGATGGTGTAGTGCATGGGATGGAATTTAAGGCCGTATAAAATTTCAATGAAGAACATGGTGGCGAACGTTAAGGCAACGAACAGGAAGGAATATTTCACCGACCGGGTGTTCAACTGATAATTTTGCAGGGGCATCAGGAAACGCACACCGAAGCGACTTTCCTTTTGAAGGTTTTTCAAGGAACGCCTGCCGCTGAAGGATTTAGGGAGGTTTCGGTTCAGTCCCAATACACTCCATTCCGCTTGAAATCCGTTTTTACTGATAGCCGAGCTGTCCGGTAAAAAAGAACCATCGAAACTGGGGTCCGGCCAGTTGGACACCATATTCACTTTTGTTGTCCCACCGAAAGGTAAGAACTCCAACGCGTCGCTGCCTTTCAAACCAACCGTGATATGAAACTTCCCTCCTTTTTCTTTTACAAAATCGGATGTGCCGGGGATTTTGGATCGAATCGCGCTTCCGCAAACACCGGAAGCCATATTGCCGATCGTCCGGTCCAGTTTGTTGCCATTCCATTGCACCTCAACTTCTTTCAGACCTCGCACCTCGTCCACACCAAGATTTAACTCTGCCTTCTTCCAGAGTATCTTTGTGTTCTTGAGATCCTGCGTGTACTGTTCGAGATTGGAAAACCCGCCTTCCAACACGAGTCGGGTTTCGTAAAGGGGAATGGTGTAGAGTCCGCGTTTTTTAACGTGGCTCTGGGTATCCGCTGTGATCAGGAGCGTGTCCGGTAAAAAATGAACGTAGTTATGATGGTCATAAGTCTCGCTTTTCCCTTCCTTGTCCAGTCTGGTGCGTGTCTGAATAATGGGTACAGACAAGACGACCTTGCCGGTGCTTTGCTTGCGCGACCATTTTCTGGTCACCTCATCTTTGGCCTGATTGCTGTAATGATGTCGCTCATGAATCAAATCTTCCACCTGCCCTACAGGAATGAGCAGGATCAAACAAATAAAAACGATCAGCCAGATTTTAATCCAGATGCTGTTAGCAAAAAATTTTTTCTTCACGTCACTCATAGCGTCCTCCAGTTTATTTTTCCCAATTTTGGAGAAGGACTATGAACCTAATATGAAGTCTCTATGAACTTTCCATGAATTCGTCCTGCACCCCCCGGGAAGGATTGGGTCATTGCGAGGAGCGATAGCGACGAAGTAATCCAGACCTCTGGATCTACCCCTTCGGGGCACGAAAGCTTAGGAAAAATACCTTGGCCGCGCCCCCTCTGGTCGCTCGCGATGACGGGTGTTAGCCATCATTGCTACCAGACCGATCTGCTTTGATTTTAGGGTTCTGCAGAGGTCTCTCTAAGAGTGGGGAATTGTGATCTGGAAGTGGGTTCCGCTTGGAGTGGGGATTAACCTGATGGTGCCAGAGTGCAGGGACAGGGCTTCCTCTACAAAACTGAGACCCAGGCCGGAACTTTTTTTGCCAGTCCCGGGTCGTTCCAGCGAAAAAAATTTCTCGAAAATTCGTTCCCGGGCGTATTCGGGAATCCCGGGTCCCTGGTCCCGAATTGAAATTTTAATATGTCGGTCATCGCTGTCTATCTCAATAAAAATGGTTCCCTTTTCCGGTGAAAAATCAATGGCGTTGATCAACAGATTGCTGAGGGTCTGATGAATCAACAACCGTTCCCCTTTAATAAAATGGTTGGAACCCTTTATAGAAATATCAAGCTGGAGACCTTTTTTCTCGATCAAAGCAGAAAAGGATTTTGTTATTTCCCGTAGCATCTGGGACACAGAAAAGCGCTCTATATCTTTAAGTGAACTGCGGCTTTCGAGTTCAGCTACGGAAAGCAATTCATCCAACAGCCTGCGGGCTCGTTTGGTTTCCGTCTCAATATTGGAGACAAACAGATTTCGTTTGTCAGCAGGCATGTCGTCCTGCAACAGCTCGGCGGCACCTTGAATGGCAGTCAGCGGACTTTTCAGTTCATGCGTGAGGTGCTGCACAAAATTCTCAACCGATTTTTTACCTTCCAATGAAATTCTCATTTCATCGAAGGCCTGGCCGAGGTTATCAAATTCATGCGAACCAGTTTTAGGTGGCCGGGCTTTTCCGCCACCAGTAATCTCTCTGGCGTACTTCAACAACGATCGGATAGGCCGTGTCAGCCAATAGGAAAACAGAACGGCAACCGTTGAAGCCGCAAGCACCACCAGCAGCCCTATCGAAAAAAACTTCTCCCGCCCCTGCGAAATAAACTTCTGCAGGCTTTGTTCCGGTTTGATGACGGATACTACTCCGATGATTTTTCCGCTATGCACGATGGGGGCGGCAATAAAATATACAGAAGACAACGGGTCTTTAGAGTCCATCCGTGTTGACCGTGCACCATACTCTCCTCTTAACGTCAGATAAACATCATTCCATTTGGAATAATCCTGGCCAACGTTATTGGGATCTCGCGAATCAAAAACCACGATTCCTTTTTCATCGGTGACGTATGCGTGGATGGGACTGCTGTCTTTAAAAACGCCGTGTATTTTGGCGTTGAATTCAAGCTTCCTGAAATTGCGAAAGGCTTCGCCAAAATCCTTAAAATAAAGTTTCCCATTATTGGATTGCGCTGACAGGTAAGAGGCCAGAACATTGGAGAAATCAACCAGCGAGTCTTCCATACTCTGCGCATATTGACTGCGGATTTCCTTCATCAGCCAATATCCGTAGCCCCAGAAACCAAGGCCCAGCACTAGAATGATGCTGACAAAAATTTTGGACGAATATTTCACACGGTTTCCAACCAGGGTTTTTGGAACAGTTCTAATAAGTGTTTTTAAAATAAAATAATCTGCTTCAGCGTTCCTTGATCGAATATCCCACTCCCCGGTGGGTCACCAGGATTTCTTCATCGCTGATCTCTTTTAATTTCCCGCGGATGGTTTTGATATGCGTGTCGACGGTTCTTTCGAAACTCATATCCGGGTCGGGCCAGACATGTTCCATGATCTGCTGGCGCGAATACACCTGACCCGGTCGCTTGAGCAACAGGCTCAATATCCCGTATTCATACCGACTCAATTCCAATGCGTTTCCCTGAAAGCGGATGATTCGTTTATCCTCCTCCACCAGGAACAAGGTACTTTTCTGATCCTCAGGCACCTGGGTGGTCCGTCTCAGGATTGCTTTGACCCGCGCCGAGACCTCGCGCGGGCTGAACGGTTTGGTGATGTAATCGTCAGCACCGATTTCAAGGCCCACGATGCGATCCACCTCATCATCCCTTGCCGTCAAAAACAGGACCGGTGTTGAGTGATCCTTGCGAATTTCTTTAAGGAACTCGAAACCGTTGCCATCTGGCAGACCGACATCCAGCACAATGGCCGTGTAGGACCGCGCGGCCAGATGTTCGCGCGCCTCTGATAATGTAGCTACACGGGTAGGATCAAACCCTTCCTTCTCCAGCGTATAGATCAGAGTATCGGCGATGCTCGGTTCGTCTTCCACCACCAGAATTTTCTGGTTCATAGCAAACTTTCCTTTGAGGCCATTACTTATCTATGAAACACAATGATCCTTTCCAATGCAAGAACATTGATCTACAGCCTGCACCGTATTCTTTTCCGCCCTTGCAATGTGAGGTTTTCCAATTAACCTAAACATAGATAAGACACTGGATACGTCACCGCTATGTACGATGCATTAAGATCAAAATTGATTGTCGTCTGGATACTGCTGGGAGCCGGTTTGATGTGGTGGGTCCTGGAAAATTACCCATCCGGCCCGAAAAAAGGACCTCATCCCGGCAACGAGGCGGCCTGCGCGGCCATGGGCATTGAGGGAGTGAAGGAGGGGTTGATTGATGAGGTGGAAGATGACTATTCGGTGGTTTATGTCACCGACCGCTGGGACCAGGTGATTGAATCTCAAAAAGATCAAATAGGATATTATTTCGCGCTCTGCAAATCTCCGAATGAAGTAACGGAAATCCGCCGGGCTTCAGATGATTCCCTGTTGCGTACTTTTGTTATCGACCTGGATTACAGGATGCAACGCGGATTGCCCATTGATCATCTCATTCCCGGACAAAAGTAGATTATTACTCCTGTTCTTCTAATATTTACCGGGGGGCCGAAACAGGGGTAGGTCGAGGATCCATTCCACATTAAACAATTCTCCAATAGTACCGAGCGCCAGAAGGAAAACATAAAGCACTACAGCCGCAAGTCCCATTTCCGCCTTGTACCGGTTCCAGAAAGAGGAGGATGCCGCAGAAGTCCGGCTATCTGGATCGGAGGCAGAATCTCCCTGCGCTTCTTCAACTACCTTTTCTGCTTCTTCCATATTATTTTCCATTAGATCACTTTAACTTCATCACGCAGAATCCGAGCCAATTCCGCGCAGGCTTCCTGTGTTGACCCTTCAAGGATCACCCCTTTCTTGCGTGAAGGGGGTGGAGAGAGCTCCATCTGCAGGACTCGATTGGCTGTTGCGCCGTATTTTTCCTTATCAAACCCGATAGCCGCGGCATCCCATACGTTGATTTCCTTTTTCTTGGCTTTCATGATGCCTTTCAGCGAGGGCAGGCGTGGCTCGTTCAAACCCTTCTGGCAGGTGAGCACACAGGGAAGACCAATTTCATAAACTTCCGATCCCCCCTCCACTTGCCGGGTGACAGTGGCGGATTGATAATCGTCAGCAAACACCAATTTGGTGATTACCGTAAGGCAGGGCACGTCCAGCATTACCGCCATGGCAGGACCGATGTGCGCCATATCATCATCGACCGCTTGCCGTCCACAGAGGATCAGGTCGAAACCCTTTTTTACAGCCGCCTGGGATAATGCGTGGGCCACACCCGAAGAATCAATGCCGTCAAATTCCGGATCGAGCAAATGAACCGCCTCGTCAGCGCCCATGGCGAGACCCGTCCGGAGCGTATCCTTGAACTTCTCTGGCCCCAGGGAAATGACGGTGATACTGGCCTCAGGGTTCGCTTGCTTTATCTTGACCGCTTCCTGAATGGCAAATTCATCGTAGGGGTTGACCACACGCGGCAACGCTTCGCCATCCACTTTGGAATCCTGGATCTTCAAAGCGGCGCCGGTATCATAAACCTGTTTAATGCAAACGAGTATCTTCATAAGTTTCCTTGCCGTATTATCGCAGAGTCAGGTGAAAATAGTAACCGGGCAGACTCTTCATTTTCGATATCTTCTTTTAAAGGCTGGTCCGGTACAATAGAAAGATACTGAAATTTTTCCAAATATGGAAGCCGTATGGAAACACTGGAAACAGTTGGAACCTATTCCCAGCCTTACGAGGCGCATATCGCGCAGAAACGTTTGCGTGATGCAGGCATTCCGGCCTTCCTCAGAAATGAGCACACTATTTCAATTGACTGGCTCTTGTCTCAGGCTCTGGGGGGTGTGAAGGTGATGGTTCCGTCGGACCGTGCAGAAGAAGCCCGCCAGATATTACAGAGTGATGGAGAATCTCAACTGGATTCCGCATTAGAGGATCCGATCACCTGTCCCGAGTGTGGAAGTCCTGACACCGAACCCACCCAGGTCAGAAAATTTAATGCGATCTGGCCCGTTGCTTTGAGCCTGGTGGTTTTTTACTTTTTTGGCCCGGAGTTCATCATTCTGGTATTCCCCTTTTTCTTTGGCGGACCCGGTGTGCTTTGCCACACCTGTGGAAAAAAATCCTATATCGGTAAATGGCCTTTGCCAAGGGTCGGAAAGTTCCTCGGCATCAGTATCTCAACCCTGGGGGTTCTCCTTATTTTCCAGGCCTTCCTGACGGCCTGGAACAAGGATTTTGTTGAGGGTGAAAGGGATTGGAATCAGGATGGGGAGACCACTTTAGGTGAATATCTCGAAAGCGCGTTTGTTGAAAAAGTTCCAACAGACCGATCCGATTGTTTTGATTACTATCAGAAGATCACAGGGGAAAAACTAAAGAGGGAGTGCGGGTTTGGAAATGAACCCAGGATGGATTGATATTTTCTTCAGAAAATATTCTTTTCGTCAAATGAGTACTGCGACACTTTGATTTCGACCCTTTTGTTTCGCCTCATAGAGGGCCTTGTCAGCGGCCTTCACCAGAACCTCGATTTTTCGGTCCTTGGTATTTATTATGGTCGCCACTCCCAGGCTGATCGTCAGGTGATCCCCAATATCGCTTGAGGCATGTTCAATTTTCAAATTAATTAACGTTTTTCTTATATTTTCAGCGATCTCCAGGGCTTTCTCTGATGCTATTCCCGGCAGAATGGCGACAAATTCTTCACCTCCATACCGACCCAGAAAATCACTGGCACGATTGAGGCTACTCCCTAACCCTGCAGCAACCTTCTTCAAACATTCATCCCCTTCAACATGCCCGTAAGTATCATTGTATTTCTTAAAGTAGTCGATATCCATCAGGATCAGAGACAAGGGTTCCTGGTTTCGACTCGCCCGGTTCCATTCCTTTTCAATATTAATATCAAAGGAACGTCGATTGTCTATTCCAGTCAGGCCATCAGTTTGAGACAACGCCTCCAGTTCATTCTCCAATTTCTTTCGGTCTGTTATATCCCGGATGGTCCCGGTAAAAATCCGATTCCCCATCCTTTTAAATTCAGCGACCCCTATTTCAATGGGAAACTCCTGCCCGTTTTTTTTTCGCCCTATGATTTCCACCAAAGTCCCGATGATGCGTTTATCACCTGTTTTTAAATATCTTTCCAAACCGTCTCCATATCTATTTACAAACTCAACAGGCATCAGGAGGCCGACCTTGCGACCCACAACTTCTTCCTCCTTATACCCGAACATTTTCTCAGCAGCCGGATTGAATGACCGGATTATGGAATTTTGATCCATGGTGATGATTCCATCTACAGTATTTTCAACAAGGGTTTTTACCTGGAGGCGGGAAAAGTTCAATTCAAAGGCAATAGCAAATAAAAAACCAAAAACCAGCACCATTCCGGCTATCAAATGCGGAAAGTACTGATTGGGTCCCGAAGCATCACCCTGCCAAACCAGTTGCCAGTCCTGGCCAAAGAAATTTAATACCTCGCGACTTTCTAATTTCCGTTCAGGGCTTAAAGTTTTAAACAAAAAGTCTTCTGGATTATCTTCATCACCCTGGAATATGGCCAACTCCATATCCGGTCTTATGATAGGAGCTAAAACATTTTCCACCAGATCACCAACCCGGTATACACCCAGGACAAATCCTTTAAGGCGGACCCGACGCCCTCCCGGATCCTTCGGAAGGTTGTTCCCCTCGTAAACGGGTAAAAATATCAACACTCCTGCGTGCTCTTCTTCATCCTGAACCAGATGAACCTTTTTTGTAGCCACAGCTTCAGCCTTATCCCGTGCAGTGACCATGGATTCAAAACGGGTCGGGTCACTGGCCATATCAAACCCAAAGGCTTTTTCGTTTCCCCTCATGGGTTCAATGTAAAAAACAGGAAAATATTCGGGACGCGAGGCAGCTGTCACAAAATTCCCATCCGCTGTTTTTTCCCGGGTTTCAAATTGAGGAAACCCATCACGGATAGCCTGTTGTTTGTATTTAAAATAATGTTCTGCCTTTACCCTGGGAACCCACTCCAAAGCTCTAATTCCGCCATTGGATTTAATAATTTGGGATGCAAAGATTTTGAATTCATCGCGATCTACATGTTTGGATGCATAAAATAAGGAACGTAACAAATGGAGAATCTGTCGATTGACTTCTAATCGACCCCTGAGAGCCAAAGAAGCTTTTTCCACATGATGGTCGAAGTCAATTTTCCACTTTTCCTCCTGGCGTAATTTCGTAACCTGAAAGGAAACCATACTCAATAGGATCGCAACAAGTAATATCCACAGAGTTTGCTTCTGAAAATTATTTAGTAAAATATTCAAAGTCCACTCGGGTTGAATTCTTCTCGAAAAAAAATAGTGACTTGACTTGAGCAAAATATCCCAATTTAGAAAGATTGTGAATTGTAAAGTTTTTCAATGAGGAGTCTGAAAAGAGTCGTTCATAAATTATTTATGTTGCTTTTTATTTTTTTAAGCGCCGCTTTTATATGATCTGAAAGGGCCTGCGCCGATATTTTCATGGCACGCGCCGCATGTTTCTTTTTGACACCACCATAAAAGACCAGACAAATCGCCATGAGCTGCTTGTCCGTTAAGGCTATTTCTTCCAGGATAATATTCGCTTGCCGAAGGTCTTCATATCCCGGGACACATCCGTAACCGCTTGATACCTGTGCACTTCTTCTGGAATTGGCCACGCCTTCCAATACTCCTGGGTCCAGATAGTTCATATTCCTGTCTTGCTCCAGGTCTTCTTCCCAATTTTCAGACTCCGTCAGATCATAGGTTTTAAAGAATTTCAAAATACCCTTTTCGCTGAGCTCCTGATGATGGCGTTTGCATAATGTGATCTCCTGCAGAATTCCCAATCCGATACTTTCAGTTATCTCTCCATCCTTTTTCCAATGATGATCCGCTTCCACCAGTGGCACGACCCGCGTAGTCCCATAGCAAAAGTTACGTCCTTTACCGGCTGCCCTACATTCTTTTAATTTCTGGTCTTTCATTTTTCCCTTCATATATTCCTGACCTCGTTAATGAATATAGTTTTGTTTAAGAAAATGTTTGAAGCCCTCTTCATCCACTTCAACAAAAACCGAGAACCAGGCCGGGGGCTCCGGATCCGACAAATCCCTCTGCAAACGATGGGGTAATGGATCGGGTACACCCGGCACCGGTATCCCGTTGATAAAATCCCGGCCATTGGCACATTGAATCCTCCAGTACTCCCGCGCCAGCCGAAAATGAAACCATAAAGCTCTGAGTGGCGACCCCGTTTCATACAAGTACCGACCACAATAAAAACATCGCCATCCCCCATCAAAAGGGTAGAGACCGCGTTTGCCGCAACCCCGTTTCAGGCATTCACCCGTTTGCAATTTAACTTGTTCCGGCTGGCAGACCCTCCAGCGCGCCCCGGTTTTCAAACACCTCTTCACTGCACTTAATTTCCTTTTTCCTCGTTCCATTTTTTTCTCTCCCGAAATTCGAAAAAATTTTATGATTTCCAAAATTTTATAATTAAATTATTGGTATTCCATTTAAAATATTGACCGGCACGAACCCGCAGAGTCGACAGGAAACAAAAGCACTCAAACTTTTAATTTATTGAAAATTAACGAAAGGGGAATATTGTCCCCTCAATTATGAGTATGGTACAATCGTCCCTGATAGTCAATTAAAATTTCCGTTTTCCATAAATTTTATCGTATGAAAAATGTACTTATCCGAATTTCCTGTTTGAGAAACCAGCTCCCCCTGTCTCAATTCTGTCAGGAGGTTGGCCTGAACTATGAGAAGCTCAAAAAGGCTTTTCAACGGGACACCTTTCCCGATGCAGAGACCCTTTTCCTCATCGCCAATCACTTTCAAATAGATTTGAAGTGGCTGATTTCCGGCCTGCCCAAAAACTCCTCCTTTCATCATGCAATCGGGAACCGCTTGATCCAGGCGCGGCAGGAAAGGGGCTGGTCCTCTTCCCGGTTCGCCAGCTTTCTTGGGCTGCATGAACACGTTCTGCCACTGTATGAAGAAGGTTCCGGTGCCATTTCCCTGTGTTTTCTTCGTCAACTGGAGGAAACCAGCGGTATCGCACTGATGCATGCGGCCGGGGATCGCATTGGGGAGATTCCCCCGGCTCCCGAGCTTCGCATTGTCGCGCCTGACAGCATGAAATCAGGACCCGCTTTCCGAAAGGAGGACTATATCTCGATTCCCTTGACCGACTCCGCCATTGCAGCCGGCCAGCCAATCATCCAGGAAAATAACGTAGAGGATTACGTTTTACTGCACATCCGGGCTGCAGGAAAACGATCCAATCTGGTGGCCAGCCGCGTGGATGGCCAGTCAATGGAGCCCATGCTGCACTCAGGCGACATTATCGTGATCGATCGTAACGATAAAACCATTGCCAGAAACAAAATGTATGCGGTATTTTATGAAGAGGGCCTCACGGCTAAATATCTGGAGCGACAAGAGGACTGGCTTATCCTGAGACCCATCAACCCCAATTCCCAGGTCCAGATAATCCGCCTGAGCGAACAGCCCGACCCGATAGTCGGTCGCATCATCGGATCCTGGAAGGAACTATAAAACGTTCCTCAAAATACTTACCTCGGCTCCGTAACTCACATTCCGTTTTTTAATAGAAAGTTATACTCAATGCCCACTCCTGCCAGCCTGCCTGGATTTAAAATTCTCCTCGCAGAAGATAATGCACTCAACCAGGACCTGGCGAAACGCCTCCTCACCAAACGGGGACACAACGTGACCGTAGTCGAAAACGGAAAACTCGCGCTGGAACAACTGGAACAGGAAACGTTTGATCTGGTACTGATGGATCTTGAAATGCCAGTGATGGACGGCTTTGAAGCGACCCAACAGATTCACGAACGCGCAAAAGGCGAATCCGGATTCCAATTGCCGGTGATCGCCATGACCGCCTACGACCAGGATGAAATGAAAAAGGAAATCGCCGCCGCCCGCTTCGATGGCGTCATCAATAAACCCTTCATACCCAAAGAACTCGACGCCGACATCCGCGCAATCGTAGATAAAGCACGATAGACAACCAGTCCAAAGCGGACTTAGACAAGCTCCGGATAAACTTAATGAAAATTCCCGCCTTGGATTTTGATATCAAGCCAAGAAAAACCTACCTAATCAGGCACTGCTGGCCAATGGGAATCATCTTTGTAATTGGCAGGTAAAGACACCTCTAAAGAATCACTGGCAGCACGTACGCTTTTCACCCATCCCCACAAGTTCAAAATTCCTTGTAGCTCATCCGACTCTTCAGTATTGATCACACCACGTGTTTCCTTAAGATGGAGTTCCGCTGCACGTGCCTGAATATTCTGCTGTTTCCAGCCAGGCCCGACCACGTTCACGATCCGCCTGCGTGCTTCGTTCTTGATGCGCGTTCTCGGGTTGGCGGACTCGGCTTGTATTCTGAATTGGTTCATGTAATCAGTCCCAGAAAAGTGAAACGTTTTCGAAATAAAATTCCTTGTGGTTCGCCGACACCAGTTTCCACTTCATAGAAGTGCCACTCGGCTGCCCGCTTAAATCAACGCCACCTGTTAACAGGTTCTGCCAGGGAAATCCGGCCAGTGTTGCAGCAAGTGTCGCCTGCGTCCAGGTGTTCCCGCCATCGCGGGACACATAACCTTTGATATCCGTATCCGGCGTGAGAACATCACCCGGTGTCAAAAGAAAACTGAGCAAGGCCTCGCCCGGCACAGCGTCGGCTGTCACCGCTTTAGATTGCACCGTGACATTCGCATCCGCATCAGCCACTTCAAATCCGGACAATCCGAGACTCTGCCCACTGTTCACCAGTGTGTATCCGGATCCGCTTGATACGTTATACCCGTTAAAACTGGATCGCTCGTAATACCCATCCCCGCTGGTGGCAAGCCCCAGCATGTCGTTTGCGGTGTCGTTCGACACATCAAAGATCACCAGATAATCCTTGGCCGAATCGATAGCAAACTCCAGCCAGTCTGAGGTGAGTGTGGACCCGGCGGCAATGGTGCCGGTTCCCGCATTCCCTCCAAATAAAAGGGAAACTGGCGCAGCTACGGTATCGGCGGTGGCACCGGAGCGTTCCCCGATACTCACGTTGTCGATCTTCAACCCCTCACCGGTTGCCGGAGCCGATAGTGTCACGCGCACAAAAGCACCATCGGATGTCAGGTTGATGGCGTTCACTACATTGCGCATGGAAAAACCCGCCGCCCCGCCGACACTGGAATCAACGGTCTTCGACCAGGTCGCCTTGGGTGAACCAACTCCGTTCTTGTAAAAATCCCCCGTTGCGTCATACACCTGTCCGGACGAAGCCGGGAGGTCGATTTCATTTTCGTTGCTGAACGGATTCACAATACCGTCTACCAGGTTCAGTTGACCCAGCGCGAATATTCCCGAAGCAAGTGCGGTGTTGTATCCGATATTACTTTTGATTGCGGCCACTTCATCAACACTGACGGGCCATTCAGTAATATCGACACCAGCAAGCCCCAGAGTGGTGATGGCCCGGACCGCATCCCCTCGATAGTTAATGGTCATAGCGCTCCTTTAGGGAACAGGTTGGACATTAAAATGAATGACAACGGTGATTTCCGCACCAGGCAGGGTGGCTCCGACTCCCTTGACCTTTAAACCCATTTTTTCCGGAGTCGCGGCCAGGGGATCGTAAGTCAAACCCGTCACCGCACCTCCGCCACTCGTCTGACCGATATTAATGCTCACCGTTTTGCCCTGCTCGATATTATTTTTTAAGAAGTCCATTGAGAAAGCTCCTCCGGTTGGGGCCTGCCGGGCGAACAGGGAAACACCAACGAGGCTGACCGGAACATCAAACAGAAAATCGTTGAAGAACACTTCTCCGTTTATCGCTTCACCTGCCAGAGGCACCACCATATAATGCGCGGCTGATTCATCGAGCTTGTCCGCCCAGCGCTCAACATCAAGTTCCCAGGTTTCGTTCCCGGTACCGGGCTTGGTCAGGTTGAGTCGGGATGTTGTTTCCGGCATGATTTAGGAAACCCTCTGGTAAGTGTGCTCAATGGTTACCGTCATGGTGTCATTGGCGCCCTTGTTTTTAACCGCGAACCCGATGCGAGTGAGCATGTCACCTGCACTGGCTGCGTTGAATACCCCCGCCTCGGTCAATGCCCCGGTACCAACACCCGGGCCGAAGGTCGCGACATAAGTCACTTTCTTGTCCGAGCGCGTTACCGAAGTCAGTGCTACCCGCGACAATTCGGTTTGCAGGGTGGTGTCGGTGTTTGCCGGAACATTGGTTCCCGTACCCACTGCCATATGGGACATCGCCGCCTGGTTCTGTTCAGCCATCTGGTCGGCCATGTGTTGCAATCCACTATCCACAATCATCGTTATCCCCCTGTTCTGTGTTTAAAATGCGCACAACAATGTTTGGATCAGGATCATTAACCTCAATCCCGTTTTCAGAAAAGCGGTTCATCACCTCCCGCGTTTTTCCTTTCCGCTTTCCATCCGGTCCCGTGATTTCCACCGTGATGGTTTCCCGGGTCAGCATGTATTCGTTCACATCAACACTTCCCTTCCGCCCCAGCCGGAAAAACCCCAGGCTTGCTGTCCCCAGCCACCATTAGCAGATGAGAAAATCCCTTCACTCGCAGCCACATGATCAGGGGAAGTTTGAAAACTCAAATCATTGGAAATCGTTTCGGCGGATTGAACTGAGTTCAAACTCCTTATGAAAGAAGTCAGTAGAACCGCTTCCTCCGTTTGAACTGAATAAGATAAAATCCCGGGTTCATCTGCAATGCCAGCCAGTTCAAGAACGGGTATCCCCTGGTTTTCATCCATCTGCCAGTCAAGGATCAACGCGGAGCTTTCATTGGCCTCGAAGGTAGTCAATGAAAACTCCTGTAGGTATTCAATTGGAAATAAATGAAACAAAAGACGAACCGCCTGCAAACCATCCGGAGTATCTCCCCCAGCAAGATCCGTTCGCTCCGACAGTTGGGCAAACACACCATTCAACCCGGCATCAGGGTAATTGAGCTTGACGGTGTCTCCCGGTTCAAGATCCAAATGCTCAAGTGGCACATCACATTCCAGAGAAGTGAGGGGACGAGAAGATTCAGCAAGGTAAAAGGCAGCAAGATCCTGTGCCATGCTCTGTTCCGTGCACCAGTCCAGCGGTCTACCACCGGGCAGAGAACTTGCACCAAATAACTCCACCTGAACCGGGTCCTGGACACTTATTAAATTCCGGTAACGATCCTGCCTGGTCCCTGCGCTCCAGTTTCGGTCATAAGGAAGGTTGATAACAGTGCTGACGGCATTACCCGATCCACGCTTTAACTGGATTCTGGGCTTTCCATTTTTGGGGTTGAGGAGAACAGACGAATCATCCAGCGTTTTGGCTTCCTGTCCATTGAGCCCGGTCGAAGAATTGAGCGGACGAAACAACAAGCGCGCGCGACCCCCTGCATCCCAGGACAGGCGGCACCGACTGGATACCATCCATTCCTTCCATAGTGATTCAAGTGACCCGCTGTTTTGGATCACACCGCTCAGACGATATCCTCCTGGAACGGCGGCTTGCAGTGAATCGCCTGCACTTGAAAACGATACCGGATCGATAGCGGAATCAGGGAGCTGTAAAATCTTTTTCAGACACCACAAGAACACATGGTCGGGCCGCTCCAACAGAGCATTGGAAGACCCGCTCAGGGAACCCGAGCCATCGTCTACCAATCCCTTCACATCCGCCGTTATTGTATCGGTCGCTTTCAGTCTGCGCCGGGCGTATTCAATTTCAAAAGCAATGTGAAGAACATACACCGTGCGACCGTCGTTGGATCCTGTGTATTCAACCTCCACCTCGCGCCCGGTGAACCAGTCCCAATTACCGTCCACTTGATCGGTAATATCAAAAACATCAACAATCGTTCTCGTCGATTTTTCTGTAACCGCGGTCACCGGTGGCTGTAGTGATAACTCTTGCGTGCTCCCTGTCTTTAAAGTTTGCTGTGGAATCTGCGTTGCCTGCGTGCCGTGCGGATAAAACAACAAGCGTTTGACACTGGTAAAGCTCACAGTCCACTGCCCTCCCTGGGCTCCGACAGAAAGCGACATGGTAGAAGGCTGATTGGAACCGTTTAATGTGAAAGAAGGAGAGTAATCAAAATTGAAACGTGACGGATTCCATTCCGCTACTTTGTTGCCGTTAAAGAACAAAGCCGCCTCCCCCACTCCAAATAATCCGCCTTCAACATTGAGGCTGAGCTGATATTCGCCCCTGATCGCACCGGGGGGTGCCGGAGGAAACTGGACATTGATCAAACTCTGGCCTGCAATCAGATTCTGATATTTACCGGTACCGGAAATGGCACCCTGTTCTACAACATGGTCAGCGTTGGAAGTCGGCGATATCGGCGGCTGCGGAATGTCGATGGGGAAACCAAATGTATCAAGATGGTTGTGGGTCATGTCAGTAGACCCGGTAGTCACCGCCACATCATCTTTTGCTGGAGGAGACAGCACACCCACTTCCCCCACTCCTGACAAACGAATTGAAACCGAGTCGCTGGAAAGTTGTTCCTCCATGAAATGTTCGACACGCAACAGGACGCGACCTATCTGTCCTATAGCCGCAAGGTCATCTGTTTGAGACAGGCTGAGTTTACGGTGGGTCTGATTGATTTTTGCGTAACGTGTTCGCAAATTTGGTTGCATTGCAAAGGAAGGGTCCAATGCCGAATTGCCTGCCGCTACAGCATCAAATTGTGCCTGTAGAAATTTAGTGTCGATCGACTGGACTTCCCTGGGTTGCCTGGGAAATATCACTTCACCCCTGACCAGATCTACTGAGTACTCCGACGGATCAACAGGTTGATCCGCAACGCAAACCCGGTTGATCGACTGTATCGGAAATGCGGGATCGCTAAAAAGAAAACGGTGGTCGTTCACCTTTTCCAGAACTTGGTCGTCAGCGAAATGGAACTCGGCTATACCCGTGCAACCCGTAAACCTGTCAGCAGTTTTCCCCGTATATAGAATCTCATCGTCATTGACCAACACAACACCGGAGTCAGGAAACCCATCTGTTGTCGAAACATCCAGAGTGCTGGCTCCAGGCAGGACCACCGAGGTCAGTTGGGAACGCGCCACTTTTCTAACGCGCATACCCGGTGCACCTTTTACGGAACCGATCACGATAGGCCGTGTTTGACCCAGGTTTTCAACCGGCACATTGGGATAATCGTTGAGCGTGATGGGTGCTCCTATCACAAATTGCCCGAGTGATTCTGAGTAAGGTGTCAACCGCAACCTGCATTCCACACCATCGTATTCGAACGGGCCGCCAATCACGCCTGCAAACAGGGGAGCCAGGTCACTTTCATTCAAACCTTCCCCTTCGAACCACTGATACACCACTACAGATGCCCGTTCCGGGGGATACTGGGCAAAAAGATCCGAAAATCGGGAGGCGCCGGGTGCCGGGCTGGACTCTCCGTTCCAAAGGGTGACTCCCTTGAGGCTCTCGGAACCCTTCCCCTGCCAGCCAAGCACCAGAGGTTGCCAGAATTCCGAACCGGTTGAAATTGCCCGGTCTGCCAAACGCAATTCCAGTGCCGGAGCTGAAGACCGTGCTGCCCAGCCCAGCTTTAATAGAAGGGCGGGCGCGTGAGTCGTTTTATTTTTTCCTGAAATAAAACCCGATGTAAAATCTTCGCGCATGGATCAGCCTGAAATAGTTTTTTCGATTGCGCTCAACTTCAACCTGTCCTGAATGGAAACTACCGAACGCTGGCGTCGCCGACCAAGCTCTTCCTTCAACCGGCTTTGTAAAATTTTATTGAACTGGACTTGCCAGCCATCCACCGTTTTCAATTGCAGATAAAACTCGCTTCGGATGGAAACCGGATGGGTGAAAATAAATTGTCCGGACCCATCAAACACTTTCAGAGGAATCACGACCGCTCCAGTCAACTCCTGGACTCCTTCTGCATCTACCTCAAAAGTGACTTTGTTAATATCAAGTTGTCCCCAATCGATCATGCTCCTGACTCCTTCAACAAATGAATGATTCCTGAATATCGCCCACAAGCCGCTTGCTTGAATTCAAAATCATTGATCCAGCGCACTCGGATGATTTGTCCGGAGGGATCGGTGTAATCAAAAGTTTGCGCCGCCTTTCGGACTGTATCGAAAAAAGCAGCGGCCCGATCGCGATCCACCTGTGGCAGATGGTCGAACTGTAATTCAAATAGTTCACGCGCTGCCCCCGCGGGGTCCTGCACCAGCACAAAACCCCCGGCTGTTTCGCCACGCACTTGCCGATGAAATTCCCGTTTGTGGCTTATGGGATAACGCGGTGGTTTGGAGGGAACCCAGGTGAGGGTCGGGTTGCCCTCGTCCGGAAAATGAAAAGCAATTCCCATTAATCAGCTCCTATTAGGTTCTTTCCGTTTAGCCGAGGCGGGGTAAACGGTAGGGATCCCACAAAGCCCGGACAGGCAAAGGAAGATCCTTCGAATTGAATTCCGTTAAACCCGGAACAGGTACTCCGGAATCGAGCAGCCAGGTCTTATTGGCATAGAGCAAACGGATCCAGAGCAACATGCCCTGACGCAATCCAGCAGGTACATCACTGGCATCACCAAAACCTGCGACAAATTCAATTTCAACAGCACGTGCGATACGAAGATCCGTTGGCCAGCAATAGCCCTCACGCAAAATCAGGCGACCGGGCACTGCCGAGGTGTCCATCAGATAATGGGTGGCATCCAGTGTCGTGGCCTCGTCATGCTTGTTATAAGTTTTGACATGGGTTATCGACTGCAAAGGTGCGCGTGGAATTTCAATTTCCTGGATTTGCGAATGGGCGGGTTGAAAAGCATCGAGCCACAGGATCCAGGTTTGCGTTTTCAGGGCACGTCGAGTAAACCCTTCGCAACTTTCTCGCACGGCCTGAATCGCATTGTTGATCCAGTCGGTTTCCGATGGGTCAGTTGTCTTGAGATAGCTTTGTGTTTCTGCAAGACTTAACGGTTCCCCGGCCGGAGGGGTTTTTAGTTCAAGAGCCATGGATACCCCTTTCACTTGGGTTGCCTTTTCGAGATTTATTTTCCGGCGCGGCTCCTTGGGCTTTGGTCTGCCGTTTGGATACACGGTGTGCCCAGCCTTCTTTAATAAATAATTTCGCCAGCAAGTCCGGTAAATCCACTTGCTGGCCTTGGGAATAGCGGACAACCGTGTGACCTTCCGGGCAGGCGTATTGCGTGGTTTTCATTTCAACTTTCATTTGAAATCTCATCCTTCTTTTAAATAGCCTCAACTTCAAAAAGAAAAATTTACATAACCGCAGAAGAATGCCGGGTTTATTTTGAATGTTCTTCCCCCTTCAAGAACTGCTAATCACGTTCTTGAATAAAGAAGGAGTGGGGTAAAGGTGATTTTTTTTCATGACCCCTCCCGCACCCTCCCCTTCAAGGGGAGGGAAAAAGTGGTTACCCGATAGGTTCTGTAACAATATTTATTTGGGGTTATGCAAAGCTCTTTATAAAAGGCGGGGTGGGGAAAACTATTTTTCTTTATTAAGCCGCGGGGGCCTGGTGGGGTTTCCCGAGGATGATGGTGGCACTGGAAAGAATGGAGGGAGAAGTTCCAGCTATGGACAGGACTCCGCGCAGATAGCGGCTGGATCCTTTGTAACCCACCGACTGCATTCCTTCCTGGCCAAACGCGCTCACCGCAGACAGGCTGCCTTCCAGATCAGCAGCCGGGACATCAGTCCAGTTACTTGCGTCGTCGGAAGATTGAAGTTTGGGTGTATACACTTCGTCCGTGTCGGTAAAATCTCCGGCCCAAATATAAAACAGCGCCGTTGCCGCACTGAACCCTCGCAGGTCAACCGCCGTCCCGTTCTGGCTCGCGGTGTATGATGAGGGTTTGATGGTCTGGTTCGGTTGGATATTATTTTGAATGTCCCGCATCAGGGCACTCCTTATTAAAAAAGTTGTGAGGAAAGGAAATAGAAGGGGAGAACAACCGGGCGCAGGTGACAAAGAATGGTCAATCCGCCCGATGACCCCGGGAGGCAAACTTATGCTGCAGTTTTTTGCAGAACCAGGGCTTCGAAATTGGTTACATCACCACCGGTTTGTTTGGTCGTGTAAAACAACACAAACGGTTTGGCACTGAACGGATCGCGCAATACGCGGACACCTGCCCGATCCACAATGGTGTAGGCCTGCTTCCAGTCGCCGAAGGCGATTGACAGGGAATTGGCTGCAACCGCCGGCAGGTCTTCCATGCGTTCGATGGGGTGCCCAAGAAGACTTTGAGGCTCACCCGCCTTCAACCCGGGCTCCCAGAGATAATCTCCGCCTGCATCTTTCAGTTTGGCGATGGCCTCGATGGTCGAGCGCGCCATCAACCAGGAAGCGTTTCGGATAAAGGGAGTTTTGAGAGCGTAAACCATGGTACGCAACCCATCTGCGGTTATCTGGCTGGCATGGCCGCTGTTGATCTGCTCAATTTCACCCGGGTTGGTGGTCCCGCCCGGATAAGTCAATATCCCACGCGGTTTGTCGACACCATCCCCGTTTATGAACGCGGTGTTTTCGGTATTGCCCATCTTGAGTGCCGTCTTCCGGGCCAGCCATTCCTCAACGTTCACTCGAGCGTCATCCAGCAACTGCTGAGTAGCTTTGGGCATGGCATACATCTCGTGTACCGGAATGCGGCGAACGCCGATGGTTGGTGTGGATGTTTCATTCCGCACACCGGTTTCACCTGTCCAACCGACACCCGCTTCCCCGATGTCTTCGGGAATTTCCAGCGCATCGGTACTGATGGTTTCCACCGTCGCAACATTTCTCATGGGAGACGTTTCAAACACCCGTTCGACAATCTGGTGAGACATCTCGGGCGATACCCAGTATCCACCCTGGGGATCGGAATCAACTGAGAGCAGTTTAATTTCATCTGGACTGAGGGCGCGTTCACCGAAACGGAGGTAGGACAACATCGCCTGTTTCCGTTCGTTACTTTCAGAGTCACCCGCACTCTGATTGACTTCGAGAGCAGGCCGCGACATCCGGGTCTCAAGGTTTTCCAATCGACTTTTAATTTCCGTAAGGTCCTGTACCTCGCTGACCAGACTGTCTACTTGTTTTTTGAGGAGTGGATCGTTGCGGCCTTTCTCGATCTCGGTGAGGCGTTGATCATTTTTGGTTTTGAATTCCTGGAAAGACTTGTTGACGTTTTCCACCAGACGTTTGACGTCTTGCATTGCATTCTCCTTGAAAAAAATTTTGAGGTGTGACCGTTTTAAGAACGGCAGGAAAATTTTGAAAAACTATGGAGGGAAATTCGGGCAGGGCTTAAAGAATACGAGATTTTTATTGCAGGGAAGAGGGATGGAGCGTGGATATCAATTGGTTCAAGGCTTTCGAAAGAGGATCGCTGATCTTCATTGCGGTAACACTTGCCTGGGGGTTCATGGGAAACGTCACCATGCTGTATTCCATTAACTGAATCTCCAGAAGATGCCGTACTGTGGGATCTTCAAAATCATTTTCCCAGAGTACCGTCTGGAATCCGATGGAAAGACCGGTGCGACCCCCGACCTTTTGCGCCAGGCGCATCAGGCTGTGTCGCTCCCGAGCCGCCTGGACATTTAAATCAAGTTGGCCCAGGACAAACAGTCCATGCGAATCCTCGAAAGCTTCCAGGTTCCAACCGATCTGTTGTTCCGGGTTATGGTGATCGAGGATAGGCACCCTCCCCCCTTGTGTTTCCAGCAGGGTTTCGGTGAATGCCCCCGGGGCGATCATATCGCCACCCAGATCGACATTTCCAAATGTAGCGGCGTAGCCCTGAAAGCGTCCATCCTCTTCAACATTATTTAAATCGAAATCAAACGTTTTGTATTCCATCTGTGAACCTTGAAAGTTTGTTTGAAAAATTTGGAAATAAAACCAGCAGATTAAATCTTTAAAGTCCTGGGCGTTGCGGAAGGGAATCGCCACCGGCTATCGGTTCATAACCGAGGGCTTCCCGCTTTTCGTTTACCGTCAGGAATCGCGCTGCGTTTACACGACGCCAGACCGAATCGCGGTCTTCTGCAAGGGCATCCACCCGATCCGTATTGAAATCCAGTTCGAGGTCGCTTCCAAAGCGGGGCACCAGCCAACGGTTTAAAGCATCGCGCAATCGACTCAGTGCCGGAATGACCACTTCGGTGTAAAGCGCCTTGCGCGCTTCTTTCCGGTTCTGGTGGGTGGCAGGAGCAAGGCCAATCAATTCTGGTGGAACGTTATAAATCTGTGCGATTTGAAGGGCGCTGAACCGCAAACCTTCGATCCAGTCCATGTCCTTTGGAGACACCGAAAGTTCTTTCCACTCGAGGTCTTCCTCCAGTAACAAGGGAAGGCGTGCTGTCTGCACACCATGAAACTTGGATGCCATTTCATTTTTCAAGCGATCAAACTGTTCGTCGCTCAATCGCTTTTTTGAAACCAAAGCTCCCGAAGGCACGGCGGAGTTCTGCAGGAGTGCCGCGTTCCACCGATCACAGGCATTGAGTTTGTCGACGGCAATGGCGGCCACTTCCACTGGCGACTGGCCATACCAATCATCCAGTGGATTGAACAACTTTAAATGCAACACCTGCTCCGGGGCAAACCTGACCGTTTCGCTGCCGACCCGATACTCAAAACCTGCGATGAAATCCGTTCGATCCGGCAGGACACTCATCCGATCGGGGCGCAAGGGATACAATTCGGCAGGTCTGGCATTTCGGGCCCCTGCTGCTTCAATAAATACGTTTCCGGAAAGATAAAGTTGGGATATGACCGTTTCCATCCACTCAAACTGTCCCATAAAGGGATTGGGGCAACGGAGCAGTTTCAAGAGGGGATGGTCATTTACCTCTTCCCATTCGCCGCGTTTAGGGTGTTTATAGAGCAGCCAGGGAACCGAAGCCGCGGCACCGGCGATTTCCCGCACACAGGCATGGACCACGCTGTTCTGCTGGTAGCCTTCTTTCATCAATTGGTCGTAACGCGGTTTAAGTCGGGAGGCTCCGGGAAGAGGCAGCCACAATGTCAGGGCCCGCGTGGCCTGACTTGCTTTACTTTGAAACCAGGACTTGATCGGCATGGGTCATCCAGCTGAAAGGTTTTTAAAAAGAAGAAGGAAGGTTTTATCGTTAAAAATTTCGAATACGGGGACCGCCGTGAGTACTGGCGATCAGAGTGAGCAGCATTTCCAAAGCGTCCGGTCCATCATCGTGATCGGCTTTCGGGTAATAGCGCAATTGATCGAGCAATAAAGATTGGCATCGCCGAAACCGGAACAGTCCGTTTTTTATATGTGGCTGCAGGCGGGCAATGCGCAGGCGCTTGTCTGTTTTGGGTCGAATGCCTTCGATGGGAAGGAACAATTTTTTCTTTCGACTTTCCTTTTCCACGTGATCCTTGAACAATTCCTGGAAAGCCACCTCTTCTATTCCCACCAGATGGAAACCATATTTTTTATGCCAGGCGAACAGGTCCTCCATCAGTTTGTCGGGATGGCGTTTCTGGATATCGGCTTCGAGCACATCCACACTGCCGTCTTTTAGATGTCCCCCTATGATGATGGCCGACGGATCATGCCGCCTTGATGTTTTGCCCATGGAAGGATCGACCGCACAAAATATTCCCTGGTAGTTTTCAGCAGCGAGCCGGGTTTCGATATCTCCTTCTTGAACAAATTGAAACCAGTCTTCGCAAAAAAGGGCATCATCCGGGTGCAGGGGCTCATTCTGTTTTTCCGAATCAAAAAAGGCCGGCCCTTCGGATACCCGCATTTTCATCAGGTAGGCGTAGTCTTCGACTTCCGGCCAGAGCACATCGGTTCCTTTGAGCATGACTGTCCGGTTTTGATTAAAGAATTCATCAGCAGCCTCCTCACCATGGTTAATGTAAAGAGATTCCCAGGACTCCCATAAAGGAGAGGGGGAAAATCGGTTCACAGCTTGCCAGATCCTCCCGTTCCACCCCGGTCGCTTCATGAGGCCGGATAAAAGGGAGTCGTAATGCAGAATCGTTCCGACCACCAGGTACACGGTATAAACCCCGCCCGTTTTCAGGAGTGCTTTAAAAAACCAGACGCGATCTTTTTCCCTTTGTGTTGGTGAGTCGACATTGCCATCGCTCTCCAGGTCATCGCAGATAATCAAATCCGGACGTCTGTTGGAGTGGCGAGCTCCCCGAATCGCTTTTCTCTTGCCCCAGCATTTGATCCCGACGCCATTTCTTGTGACGATCTGACCCAGTCGCCAGGGGCGGGAGCGCCCGCAGGCTTCAGGGAAATCAGAATGAAGCCGTTCATTGGCTTCCAGTTCTGCCTTGATAAACTCAAGAAACTCCTGAGCCTGGGGTCCGGTGTCGGAAATGATGCCAATGAACCGCCGATGTTGGCCCACGATGCACCAGATGGGGAGGATGAGCGAAGTCAGTGTGGATTTGGCGTGACCCCTTGGGGCCGCTTCAGCCACTTTCTTTCCGCGTTTCGTTTCAACAGCTTCCAGGATTATTTGCTGATAAGTGGCGAAAAGGGCCTCGTGCATTTTTGAAGGTGGGTCGGTCAGGTAATGAGGAAAGTACGTCCGGGCAAACCAGGCGAGGTTATTTACGGCCTGTTTTCTGCGTAGCCGGATGCCTTCTTTTCCGTTGTCGGGGAAGGGTGAGACGGCGCGGGTGATGGCGGCCCGGATTCCGGCGAATCCGCGGGCAAGGTCTGTAGATTGTCGGAAAGATCCCAAGTTCGCTTAACCCTTTGTTCTATTTCCTCCAAATGGTCCCCAAGGACCCGCGCACAATCGACCTCCCCCCTGTCCAGCAGGAACTGAACCACCGTTTGCAACGATTCCAGCAATAATTGGTTCCGGTCGAGGCGTTTGGTCTGTTGCCGCGCCTTCAGGACATCCACAATTCGATCCACATACATGACATGTATCCGGTGGATCGGTAATTCCTCCAGAGAAAACCGGAGGATCTTAAAAATTTCCCTACGCGCTTCGATTAAATCCGAAAGCAGGGGGTTCAGTATCCCCAAAGGGGGAGGGTCAGCCTGTTTTGGAATAGTGGGGTTTTTGGTGTTGGAGTTTTTTATTGAGCGCCTGCAGTTGCTGGAAAATTCCTCCGAGGGAGGATTCGGTTTTCCCGGTAGTGAGGAGGTACCACTCTTTTGTGACGAATTGTTCATACAATTTTCTCTGATCTGTTACCCGTTCAGCTTCTATTCGTTCCAGAACGCGGTCAATTTTTTCAAACCGGCTGAGGGACTCCTGTTTTATTTCTTTCAAACGGGATTCCACTCCAAGAAGCAGACGACGAATGATCCACCCGATCATGCCAAGCCCCAACATAAGAGAAAGATTCAGGTAGGGCGTTATTGTTCTAAAAAATTCAAGAGTCATAAATTAAAAAAAGTTTTGGTCATTTGAAAAGTTTAAAAAAAACCGGAAGAAAAATTTTTCCCTGAATAGCTATTTTTTCGTCATTTTGAAAAAGGAGGGAGGGGGCAGCGGAAATCCCCTGCCCCCTTAAGGCAGGAAAAAGCCCCGTGTACTTTGGAGCAGGAAATTGCAAGCATAAATTTCGTACCCAACGGGAAATCAAGCAGGAGCAAGGATTTCCCAGGGAAGGAATTTTTTAGCTCTCTGCTTAATGTCGAATGAGTCAAGGTGTTATTGCTTTAAACATAGAGAAACAAAGCGGTTTTTTTATCCTTGTGACAAGGTATGAGGTTTTTGTGAGGACGGTTGTGAATTGTTAAAAATAAATTTGAACGCGAATATTTTGTTATTGCTACCCTTATGAATTTAAAATGTTTTCTTTTGTTTTTTTTGGTTGCCAAGGTCGTCCGGGTTTTTTATATTCTTTCTCATTCCCACCCGGTTTCAACAAAAAATTTTTTGTATTATTAGCCACGTTATTGAGGACCCTCCATGAATTCTCTTTGGAACTCCTGCTTGGAAGAAATAGAAAAAAAAATTCTCCCCGAAAATTTTAACACCTGGTTTTCCCCAACATTTTCAGCCTCAAATGAAAAAAACCGATTGACCATTGCAGTACCGAACCGGTTTTATGAAAAATGCCTGACGGAAAACTACCTCGACCTTATTCAGGACACGCTGAATAACCTGTCGTCTGAGAAAATGGAGGTCATGTTTGAAGTGATTCCAGGAGGGCTCAGCCCAAAAGCCCCTCTCTCTTCACAAAATGTGGAGGAAAAAAAAGAACCGGAGCCCGCACCAGCTACCCAACCAGCACCAAGGGTTGAATCACCACCTTCAACTCCGGTTTTTATGCAAACCAGGGGAAATTCCTACCAGACATGTCTCAATCCCAAATACAGCTTTAACAGCTTTGTTGTTGGTCCCAATAACCAGTTTGCCCAGGCTGCATGCGAAGCGGTTTCCAATAATCCCGGATTTAATTACAACCCGTTGTTTTTATACGGGGCTGTTGGCCTCGGAAAAACCCATCTTCTGCATTCCATAGGCAACGAAATCCTAAAAGCCCACCCGGATGCCAAAGTACGCTATCTATCAGCGGAAAACTTTACGGTGGACCTGATTGAATCGATCAAACGTGACCAGATGCATTCTTTCAGAGAGCGTTACCGTCCATTAGATGTCCTTCTGGTCGATGACATCCAGTTTCTCGGGGGCAAGGAGAGGACTCAGGAGGAGTTTTTCTACACATTTAATTCGCTTTACGAATATCACAAGCAAATCGTGATCTCGGCTGACCGCTATCCTAAAGACATGCATGACATCGAGGAACGACTGCGTTCACGCTTTGAAAGCGGCCTGATCGCCGATATCATCCCTCCGGACCTGGAAACCAAGATCGCCATCCTTTTTAAAAAGGCAGAAAGCCACAAGAAAAAAATCTCTCAGGATGTAGCAGCATTTCTTGCGCAAAACATCAAATCCAATATCCGTGAGCTTGAGGGACTCCTCCTCAGGGTCATCGCCTATGCTTCTTTTACCAAGAGGGATCTGGATATGGAGCTCGCTCAGGAGGTTTTGCGCGACTTCACTGTCGATAAAAATCGCAACTTCACCATCCCCAATATCATGAAAACCGCAGCGTCTTTTTTCAATCTGAAGGTTCAGGATTTGAAGTCAAAAAGACGTTCCCGGGAAATTTCTGTGCCCCGTCAAATCGCAATGTATATCTGCCGGGAATACACTCCCGCCTCCCTTCCAGAAATTGGCCGTCAGTTTGGTGGAAAAGACCACACAACTGTCATATTCTCCCACAAGAAGATCGCCAAATTAGTTAAAGAAAACAAGGAAATAGAGAATACTGTCGACGAAATTGTTAAAATCATAGAGCAAAGTTGAATTGTTAAAAAAACGTGTAAATTCTGTCCATATTTACCCTCGAAATTTGCTATAATAAACAGGTTAAATCTTTTCCCCATCCGCAACCGGAGACAGCCCAATTTCGCACTGGTTTATACACTGAAAAGTTCCTTAGGAATTGGACCTTTATGTGGTTTTTCCTCAAATCCACAGCCCCTTCTTTAACTACTGGTTATATTTTTTTAACTTCTTTTTTAAGGATTTATGGAAAACACAGAACCTAAAGTTTACGATTCTTCCAATATAAAAATCCTTGAAGGTCTGGAAGCGGTTCGTAAACGCCCTGCCATGTACATTGGAGGTACCGGACTCGACGGTCTCCATCATTTGATCTATGAACTGGTCGATAACAGCGTCGATGAGGCTATTGCTGGGTTCTGTTCAGAAATAGAAGTTATCCTCCACATAGATGGCACGGTCACGGTATCGGACAACGGGCGCGGAATTCCAACAGACATCCACAAAGACAGAAAAATCTCGGCTGCAGAAGTGGTCATGACCGTTTTGCACGCTGGAGGAAAGTTCGACAAGGACACTTATCAGGTTTCAGCCGGTCTTCATGGCGTAGGGGTGTCTGTAGTGAATGCCCTGTCGGAATCTGTGGATCTGGAAATTAAGCGGGGTGGACTGATATACCGGCAGAAGTATGCCCGCGGTAAACCACTGACCTCACTGGAAGTGGATGGAAAAACCGACTCTACGGGAACCCGGCTGGTGATCCGACCTGACGGAGAAATTTTTGCTGATGTGAATTTTAGTTTTGATGTTTTGTCGCATCGGTTGCGTGAGCTATCGTTTCTCAATAAGGGACTGAAAATCCACATTCACGATGAACGTGATGGGCGAAGCCATGATTTTTTCTACGAGGGCGGGATAATCTCTTTCGTTGAGCATCTCAGTAAAAACAAGAAGGTGATTCACCCCGATCCGATCTACATTGAGAGGACCAAAGACGATTGTGTGCTTGAGTTGTCGATGCAATACAACGACGGGTACAACGAGGAGATGTTCACCTTTGTCAACAATGTGAATACGCGTGACGGTGGAACCCACCTCAGTGGCTATCGCTCAGCCCTCACTCGCACAATAAACAGTTACGCAACTCAAAGCGGGATGCTCAAAAATGCAGGCATCACGTTGACCGGCGATGACATGCGGGAAGGGCTGATTGCCGTTCTCAGCATTAAAATCCAGGAACCCCAGTTCGAGGGGCAAACAAAGGGGCGGTTGGGGAATAGTGAAGTCAAGGGCATCGTTGAGCAGATGGTCAACGAAAAGCTGGGTCAGATATTTGAAGAAACACCAAAGATAGCAAAAGCCATCTGTTCCAAAGTGATTGGTGCCGCGCAGGCACGAGAAGCTGCAAAAAAAGCAAAAGACCTGGTGCGACGCAAAAGCGCGTTGGAAATCAGTTCTTTACCGGGAAAACTGGCAGATTGTGCCGAGAAAGACCCAGAAAAATCAGAAATTTATATCGTGGAAGGTGACTCTGCTGGCGGTTCTGCAAAGCAGGGCAGGTCCCGCCAGTTCCAGGCTATATTGCCGCTCAAGGGTAAAATCCTGAACGTTGAAAAGGCACGTTACGACAAAATGATCTCAAGTGATGAGATCCGTGCGCTCATTACGGCCTTAGGAACGGGAATAGGAAAAGTCGATTTCAATATAGATAAAATCCGCTATCACAAAATCATCATCATGACGGATGCCGATGTGGATGGGGCCCATATCCGGACCCTGTTGCTCACTTTTTTCTTCCGACAGATGCCGGAAATAATCCAAAAGGGCTATTTGTATATTGCACAGCCGCCTCTGTACAAAACTAAAAAGGGGAAACAGGAGGTTTATTTCAAGGATGAAAAGAAACTGTCACAATTTTTGATCGAAAATGGTGTGGCCAATCAGGAAGTACGGCCTTCTTCAAATGGTGTGGCCTATAGTGGTCGTGAGTTGGTGGAACTGGTGAATCAACTGGACAAATACTGTGATTACTCGGAAACGGTTACCAAAAATAATATCCCCTACAGTTTGCTCAACCAGGTGGTCCGGCTCAATCTAACGCCAGAAAACTTCAAGGATTTAAGACAGGCCCTGGAAACCTTATCGTCTTTGATGGCTGAGGTGATTGACGATGAGCGCAAAAAAATAAGCGGTTTGGGTGATGGCCTGAAAAATATTCCAGTGGTGTTTGAAAATGGGGACCGGTTAGGGGAGGCAGAAAACGCCGTTCTGAAAGAATTTGGGTTGGACATGGAGGAGGAAGAAGGAAACCGCTACCGGGCCAAAACGGATCATGGGCAGGAGGGAATTGATCTCAATGACCAGATACGAAGTGCTCAGGTGGAAATTTCTTTTGACCAGGAAAAAGATCATTATGTCGCCAGCATCAAGGGGCGTTGGCTGGGGAAACACATCCAGGTGGACCTCGGTGCAGATTTTTTGAACACTCCGCTGATTCAAAAACTGTTTGAGCTTTACGAGCCGATCCGCCACATGGACCATCCTCCGTTCAAGCTCACTAAAAAGCAGGACAGCATGGAAGTGGGTTCCAAGGAGGAATTGCTTAAAGCCATTCACGAAGCAGGCAAAAGCGGGGTTTACATTCAGCGTTATAAAGGTCTTGGCGAGATGAATGCCGATCAGTTGTGGGACACCACGATGAATCCAGATAACCGGGTTCTTCTGCAGGTTAAAGCGGATGATTTTGTAGAGCTTGACACCCTGTTCACCCGCTTGATGGGGGATGAAGTGGAACCGCGCCGCGAATTTATCCAAAAGCACGCATTGGATGCCAAAAACATAGACATCTGATCTTTTGTCCTGCATGCAAGTCTCAGGAAACAAGTTTTTTCCGACCTGGAAATAACCCTTTAAAGTTAAAAACAAATGAGTGAACTGATAGAAGGAATAAATATAGAAGACGAGATGCGAAGCTCGTATCTCGATTACGCGATGAGCGTCATCATTGGACGCGCGCTTCCTGATATCAGGGATGGATTAAAACCCGTGCATCGGCGCACTTTGTATGCCATGCATGAGGAATCCAACACCTTCAATCGTCCTTACAAGAAATCCGCGCAGATCGTTGGTGCTGTTATGGGTCGGTATCACCCGCACGGTGATTCTGCTATCTACGACACCATTGTTCGGATGGCGCAGGACTTCTCACTGCGCCAGCCTTTGGTTGACGGTCAGGGTAACTTTGGATCTGTTGATGGTGATTCCGCAGCGGCCTCACGTTACACAGAAATCCGCATGGCCGAAATCTCCCAGGAGATGTTGCGCGACTTGGAAAAGGAAACCGTCCAGTTCCAACCCACCTATGACGGTTCGCGAAATGAACCAACGGTGTTGCCTGCCGGTTTCCCTCAGCTTCTGGTAAACGGAGCTTCAGGAATTGCAGTTGGAATGGCCACCAATATTCCGCCTCATAACCTGAAAGAAGTGGTCAGCGCTACAATCAAATTAATTGATCAGCCGGATGCCACAGTGCCGGACCTGATGGAGGAGATGACAGGGCCGGACTTTCCCACTTCCGGAATCATCCAGGGAACCAATGGAATCCGCTCTGCCTATCACACCGGGCGGGGGCAGATACGGGTAAGAGCCCGTGTTGATATAGAAACCAATGAAAAAACGGATAGGGAAACCATCATCGTCCGTGAGCTGCCCTACCAGGTCAACAAAGCGCGGCAAGTTGAAAGAATAGCCCAACTCGTACGCGACAAGAAACTCGAAGGCATATCTGATTTGCGTGACGAATCGGACCGCGATGGCATTCGTATTGTGATCGAGCTCAAAAAAGGAGCCAACAGTCAGGTCATCCTCAATACGCTCTACAAAAATACACAGTTGCAGGAAACGTTTGGCATCATCATGCTGGCGATCGTCAATCGTCAGCCCAGAGTTTTAAATCTCAAAGAGGCCTTGCAATACTTCATCACCTTCCGGCGGGAAGTGGTGACGCGACGAACCGAATTTGATTTAAAAAAGGCGCGTGAAAAAGAACACATCCTGGAAGGATTGAAAATCGCTCTCGACAATCTTGACGATGTCGTCAGGACGATTCGGGAAGCAGAGGACCCGGCGTCAGCAAAAGAAAGTCTGATGTCTAACTTCGGGTTATCCGAGATTCAGTCCAAAGCGATCCTGGAGATGCGCCTGCAGCGCTTAACCGGGCTTGAGCGTCAAAAAATTCTGGACGACCTCGCTGCGGTTCGAGAAGAAATCAAACAGTATGAGCACATTCTCGCTAATGAAGATGTCAAGCTTGCCATCATTCGGGAAGAACTGACCGTTATTCGCGATAAATATGGAAGTGAACGTCGAACTGAAATCGTTGAAGACGACGAAGGGGATATCGACATAGAGGATATGATCGCTGACGAAGACATGGTCATCACGTTTTCGCGAAGCGGTTACATCAAACGTTTGGCAGTCGACAACTATCGGTCCCAGAAACGCGGTGGCAAAGGGGTCAAGGGCATGGCGGTTCGTGAGGAGGATGTGGTCTCCCAGATGTTCGTCGCCTCCACAAAAGACTACCTGCTGATTTTCACTAATATCGGTAAGGTTCATTGGCTGAAAGTTTACAGGGTTCCCGAGGCGACACGGGTTGCCAAGGGTAAATCCATCGCCAATCTCCTGCAGTTGCAGCCGGATGAAAAAATAGCCAGTATTCTTCCAGTGAAAACTTTTGAAGAAGACAAATTTGTGGTGTGCGCCACCCAGCGTGGTGTGGTGAAGAAGACCTCGCTGATGGCTTACAGCAACGTTCGCCAGGGCGGTATCATCGGGTTGACTCTCGACGATGGGGATCGTGTTATCGCGGCGGAAGTCAGTGACGGCAGCAAGGATGTCATACTGGCGACACGTCTCGGCAAGGCCATCCGTTTTCAGGAAAGCGATGTCCGGGCTATGGGACGTACGGCTCGTGGTGTTGTGGGCATCCGTTTCAAGGAAGATGATGCGGTGGTCAGCGCTGTGATTGTTGAACCCGGCAACTCTGCTCTCACGGTGACCGAGAATGGTTACGGTAAAAGAACTCCGGTTGAAGACTATCCGGTGCAGGGTCGTGGCGGACAGGGTGTTATCACCATGAAGACTAATGACAAAACCGGATCGGTTGTGGGCGTTGAACAGGTCACTGAAAACGATGAATTGCTGGTGGTGACCAGCAACGGCAATATCATCCGGATGCCGGTCGACGGTATTTCGACAATGGGCCGCAATACGCAGGGGGTTCGGCTTGCCCGGATCCAGGAAGGCAATCACGTTGTTGCGGTGGAAAAGTTTGTTGAGTAACCCTCCTGAACGTCCCGGTACATTATGAAACTATGTTGGCCCCGCAAGCCAGGGATTTGGCTGGTTTGTCTGATGGCCCTCCTGTTGAGTGCCTGTCAGGATTCCAAAGTAGAAAAACTTCTCAACCAGGCCAATGAAGAGTGGGTGGGGGGTCGCAACCACAGCGCAGTTGAGCAGTTTAAATCAGTTCTTGAGATTGCTCCCACCGGCGTATATGCAGAAGAAGCGTTGTTTCGCCTGGGGGAGATCAACCTGTACGGGTTGAACGACCACATCCAGGCTATCAACTATTTTAAAGAGGTGGTGCAGGAGAATCCGCGCGGCCCTTTCCGCTATGATGCGCAGAAATACATCGCGGAAATTGTGGAAACCAATTTCAAGGATTACGATCAGGCCATCATCGAATACCAGAACCTGATCGATCGCAACCAGGTCCCTGAAGATAATCCTGAACATCAGTTCAAAATTGCCACGCTGTTCATCAAGAAGCAAAGTTACGATCAGGCAGTAGTGGAGTTTGAATTGCTGCTCGAAAAATATCCTGAATCCGACTGGTCGGCTCAGGCCCAATATAAAATTGTTGAGTTGTATTACACCCTGGGTAAATGCGAGGTTGCCCGGGAGCGCTACCAGCAGTTTGTAAAAAAGAAGCCCAAAAACCCCTTCAAAGGCGAGATGGATTTTGTGATGGCCTCCTGCCTTGAAGATGAGGGCAAGCTGCAGGTTGCCTATAAAAGTTTTAAAGCCCTGGAGGGTAAATATAAATACCCGGCCATGGTGAAAATGAAACTGGAAGGACTTGAAGGGCGCATCAAAAAAAGCAAGCAGCCCAAGTCGAGAAAATCACGGAAGAAAAGAAAGTCACGGAGACAACGTTAATGCTGGATATAAAAAAAATCAGGGAAAACCCGGAAGAGTTCCGCGATCTGCTCAAAAAACGCGGGACTGGGGTTGCTGAAGAAATTGAACTGCTTCTCGAAAAAGACCGGAAGCGTCGTGAAGGGATCCAGCATGCGGAGCAGTTAAAAAACAAGAAAAAGACACTTTCACAAGAGGTAGGAAAGCTCAAACAAAAAGGCGAAGACGCGACTTCTCTTATGGAAGAGGTCAAGCAGATCAACGAAGAGATCAAACGCTACGATGATACCGCCGAGGAGAATGAGCAGGCACTGCAGGAGCATCTACTGGCGATCCCCAACACGCCACATGATTCTGTTCCCAAGGGGGAAAACGAAGACGCAAATGAACTGGTGCGGGAATGGGGAACCCCGGGGAAATTTGATTTTGAAGTACGCAACCATGTCGAGCTGGGTGAAGCCCTCGACATTCTGGATCAAAAACGTGCGGTAAAAATTTCTGCTTCGAGGTTTGCAGTTTTCAAAAAGGAAGGTGCCAGACTGCTTCGTGCATTGATCCAGTTCATGCTGGATGTGCAGACGGAGGAGAACGGTTATGGTGAAATATCTCCTCCCTTTCTGGTCAATCGGGAATCCATGATAGGGACCGGTCAGTTTCCAAAGTTCGAGGAGGATCAGTTCAGGCTGGCCGACGACCCGCTGTTTCTTATTCCAACAGCAGAAGTCCCGTTGACCAACCTGCACCGCGATGAAATTCTGGAAGAAGACAGCCTGCCCCTTTGTTACGCGGCTTATACAGCCTGCTTCCGGCGTGAGGCCGGTTCATATGGAAAGGACACACAGGGGATCATCCGGCAACACCAGTTCGATAAGGTCGAACTCGTAAAATTTTGCAAACCGGAAAACTCTTTTGAAGAACTTGAAAAACTGGTTAAGGATGCTGAGTCAATTTTACAAAAACTGGACCTGCCCTACCGCGTGATGAACCTGTGCACGGGCGACCTGGGGTTTTCATCCACCAAGACCTATGATCTCGAAGTCTGGCTGCCGAGCCAGAAGATGTATCGGGAAATATCGTCCTGCAGCAATTTTGTGGATTACCAGGCGAGACGTGCGAAAATCCGGTTCCGGCGTGGTGGCGCCAAAGGCAAGCCAGAGCTGGTTCACACTCTTAATGGATCGGGTCTTGCGGCAGGCCGATTATGGGTCGCTGTGCTGGAAAATTACCAGCAGGAAGATGGATCGATCCAGATCCCTGCCCCTTTGCAGAGCTATATGGGCGGTCGCGAAAAGATTGGACCAGCCTGATAACTTTATGAGGCAAAACAGGGTGAAATCCTGCACACAGCATCTTGACAATCGGTTAGTTACAGGACACTATTAGGAAATCGAATACAGGCAGGTATATTAAGGTTTCGGCTTAGAAAACAAACAGAGATTCAAAAATTTAGAAGTTCAATTTAAATCGGAGGGATGGCCGAGTGGTTGAAGGCGACGGTCTTGAAAACCGTTGAGCGTGAGAGCGTTCCGTGGGTTCGAATCCCACTCCCTCCTCCACTTCTCGCCGGAGGGGCAACTAAACGTTGGCGGGAAAAGCTTCCAGTCGGGGTTTAGAAAGTTTTCTCCAGACCTTCGCACTATAGGGATGCGATTGATAGAGGCTGGTCACAGTTTCCCGGTAGGGTTCCCACTTTTTTGAACCCCCGCTGAAAATTTAAAGGAAAACAATAAGGAGAGGTGGCCGAGTTGGCTGAAGGCGCACGCCTGCTAAGTGTGTGTAGGTCAAAAGCCTACCGAGGGTTCGAATCCCTCCCTCTCCGCCATTTTATACCGGAGCCCTGAAGGAGATATCAGGAGCCGTTTTGTTGATCTTTTTCCATCAGGAAATCATCCTTTCAGAAACGCCTCCTTAAGTATTCTTATTGAATAAAGTTTAGTCCTGGAGGAGTTGAACCCTCCAGGAGGGCACCAAAATGAGGGTGGAATTGGCAGAAAAGCCGGCGAGTAGGAATTGACTTTACCCACGGCTTGAGGCAATGTATCCTTGATAGCTCGGATAGAGAACAGGAAGACTGACTGGCAGGGTGCCATTGGCAAAAGCTCTGTAAGTCCTTAAAAAATAAAACGTTCCGATGGCCCATTGTCATCGTTAAAAATTTGGGCAGTTTTGTTGGGCCTCACGCAACGTGGCCTTGTGAACCCCGCCAGGTCCGGAAGGAAGCAACGGTAGCAAGTTTCTACGGGTGCTGTGAGATCCCCAACAATTCTGCCTTTTTAATTCCCCCCGTTTCCAACACACCATGAAATTTCAAGCCTCTGCACGGAAATGGCGACCGCAGAAATTTTCCCAGCTCATCGGGCAGGAACATATTGTCCGCACGCTGAAGAATGCGATCGAACTCGACCGCATTGCACAGGCCTATCTTTTTTCGGGAACGCGTGGAGTGGGCAAAACAACGTCCGCCCGCCTCCTCGCCAAAGCCCTCAACTGTGAACAGGGTCCAACACCGGAACCCTGCGATATCTGCACCCATTGCGTGGAAATCCGGGACGGCCACAGTGTCGATGTTCTTGAAATCGACGGCGCTTCCAACAATGGTGTAGCCGAAGCGCGTGAATTGATCGATAACGTTCAATACAGCACATCGTCCTGCCGCTACAAGGTTTACATCATCGATGAAGTGCACATGCTGTCGAAGAGTGCGTTCAATGCCCTGCTCAAAACTCTGGAGGAACCGCCGCCGGGTGTGGTGTTTATTTTCGCGACCACCGAGATGAACAAGATTCCGGAAACGATTTTGAGCCGCTGCCAGCATTTCGAATTTAAGCCACTGTCGCATCAGCAGATCATGGACCAGTTGCAATTGATCTGTGACCAGGAAGAAATAAAAATCGATCCCGGCAGCCTGGAAGAGGTTGCCAAAAACGGGGCCGGCAGTATGCGCGATGCGCAAAGCCTGCTCGATCAGGTGATCGCCTTCAGTGGTAAGTCCATCGATGCGGGTTCCGTGCAACAGGTGCTCGGGATTGTCGGACAGGACGCGCTGATTCAATTTTTCGATATGATTTTGTCCAAGGATGGCCCGGCGCTGATGCAAACGGTGCATAACACCACGCTGGAGGGGAAAGATCTCGGTCTGCTCTGTCGAGATCTTCTGGAGTACCTGCGAAATCTAATGATCGTCAAGGTGGCGAAAGAGTCGAGTGCATTACTGGATCAGAAAAGTTGCGACATCGAAGCGTTGACCCGGCAGGCGGAAGCGATTCATCTGGATGAGTTGCAGCAGATGTTCCAGGCGCTGTCGCGTGCGGAAATGGACATGAAACGCAGCTCTCTACCCCGTACGGTTTTTGAAATGGCACTGATTAGAATGCTGGACGTAAGGCCTTTTCAAAATATCGACGCCATGATTGATCAGATCAATACGATGCAGCCGACAGCGCCAGCAAGTAACCACCCGGTACCTGCTGCCAGCCCGGGACCCACGGCCGCTCCGGCATCGGCACCTGCCGCATCATCTAATACAGCATCCAATACCGCATCGAGCCCAGCGCCTGCAAGCCCCGCATCAGCACCAGTAGCAGGTGGTGGCCAAAATAAGTGGGAGCAGATCAAGGCGCGCGCGGGTGAAGCCAAGCGCATCTTCGCCACCTATCTTGCGCAGGCTGAGGTCCTGGAGCTCAGTGACGAATGTCTGCATCTGGCGTTTCCGGATCCGTTCACGCAGGGACAGGCGGATAAAGATGAGAACAAGGCCTTGCTGAAAGAAATTGCGGAAGCGGTTATGGGCAGCCCTTCTGTTAAAATCAAACTGGACTGTAGACCCGCGTCTACTCCAACACCGGCTCAGTCAGATCCAGCCAGTGGAAAAGGCAGTGGATCAGATAAAAAAAAAGAAAGTCCGACTGAACAACAGATTTTACAGGACGCCGTTGAAATTCTGGGAGGCACCATCATCGGTTAAGGCTTTCGCGGACGGCGGACCGGTAGTGTAAAACGGTTTGGGTGGCAAAGTAGTCTTTCTTGTGAAGGAGTTCTTTGCAGAGGTCCTTAAAAATTTGGGAAATTACCATCGCCTTGTCCCCTTCCTTAAATAAGGAGGGGGTACGGGGGAGGTTGAATTAAAAACCCCACCCGCACCTTCCCCTTTCAAGGGGAGGGAAAATAAAAGAGCTTTCTGAAATATTTAATGCCAATAAAAAAGGGCAACTCCAATAGAGGTTAAATAAAACCATGTTCGATAAATTCGGTGGAATGTTACAGCAGTTTAAAGACATGCAGTCCAAGTTTGGAGAGGTCCAGGACAAACTGCGGGAAAAGCGGATAGAAGCCTCTACCGGCGGAGGAATGGTGAAAGTGACAGCCAATGGACTCAATGAAATTCTGTCGGTGCAGATCGACGAGGAACTGATCAACATGCAGGACCGTGCCATCCTGGAAGAACTGACCGCCGGCGCAATGAATGAAGTCACCAGACAGGCGAAAGCGCTCTTTGCCGAAGAGGTTTCGCAACTGACAGGCGGCATCAAAATCCCCGGTCTGTTCGGTTAACTCCTCGCCGGAGGGGCAAAGTAGAACCATCTTACGGTAGGGTGATGTACAACCTGTTGGCTATACAACGGGTGTTTGGAAACATCTTTTTAGCCTTCCACTTTCCGCTGAGGAAATAGTTTTGTGTGATTACAATATTCCCTCTTTATAAAGAGGGAAGCGAAGCAGGGTGATTTGCCTCTCCCCTTGCCGGACATCTTCCTATTTAAAATTAATGGACAACAATTGAAACGTCCTAGTGCACTAACCGATTTAATTCAGGAACTCAAGCGCCTGCCCGGCATAGGTCAGAAGACCGCCGAGCGGTTGTCGTTCTTCATCCTGCGCGGGGAAAAAATGCGCGCCGATAAATTGTCGACCGCCATCACCAATGTAAAAGAAAAAATTGTGCTGTGTACCGAGTGCCACGGCATCACCGAGCGCAATCCGTGTGACATATGCACCGATGACAAACGCGACCGCAGTCTCATTTGCGTCGTTGAAGAGCCGTACGATGTTTACGTTCTGGAAAACGTTGGCGAGTTCAAAGGGGTGTACCACGTGCTGATGGGAGTGATATCGCCACTGGATGGCATCGGACCAGGAGAGCTGACACTCGATGCCCTGAAAACACGGGTCGATACCGGTGCCGTGAAAGAAATTATTCTGGCGACCAATCCGGATCTGGAAGGCGAGGCCACCGCGATTTATATCGCCAAAATGTTCAAGGAAAACGCCGTAAAACTGAGCAGGATCGCGCGCGGTGTCCCGGTCGGAGGCGATATTGAATACGCTGACACCGTCACCCTGCAAAAAGCCCTGGAAGGTCGCACGGATATGGGGTAGTTTGAGCCCAAATGGTTAAAATTGGGTCGATTTATGCGCTTGACCCAGCCGCAAGACCTGATAAAATTACTTCTTTGCCGCAGCAGCCCACCAAACAAGACACCATTCCGGAGTGGCGCAATGGTAGCGCAGACGGCTGTTAACCGTAAGGTTACAGGTTCGAATCCTGTCTCCGGAGCCAAATATTAAAAGCCGCCCTTTTTAAGGGCGGCTTTTTTGTTTTTGGGATTTTCGAATTGTTTATTGGAAACCTTTTTATATGAATGCATCAATTATGAAGCGATATTTTGGAATTAATTGCAGAAATGACATTAGGGAATATCCTGAACCTTTTTTTTGGTGGCAGATTGAAGAAAAGGATTTTAATTTTCGAATAAGCCGCACTGCTGTATTACGATCTAATTTATGTAATTTATCAAAATAGTATTCGTCAAAATGCGACCATTCTGTCAAGGATCTAAACATTTTTTGAAATTGGTTACACCCCCCATCATCCCTTTTTGAAAGAGCAGAGAAAACCAAGTCGACCATTTTTCTTCTGGATATAGATTGATCCTTAAAACTTTTTATGAGTTTCAACTCTTTTGAGGTGCATGAATGGTCTTGAAAAAAATCATAAATTTCTTGACGATTCCAAAGTATTGCCAAGATACAATCTTTCATACAGGTTTTAATGTCAGTTCTAAATGTCATAAAATTTCTAATTTTTCCCAGCTTTATTCCATCAGACAGACCAAAAAGCTTCCTGCTCCTCGTCTTCATCCCGCGCTTGGTTTTTTTGATGCCTCAAGATATTTATCATCCTCTCAGCCCAAAAACGAACCTCTTTCCTTGGGTGGTCCTTTAGTTCTTTAAATGGAATTAAATAAAGCTGGAAATAGGTAGTCCTTGAACCACTCCAACCATAAGTGAAAATATTTCTTTCTATACCTTCCAATACTTCTTTCTGATCTCCAAATTCATCTAAGAGCTTTCTCATGACTGGATGAACTTCGATATCTGTTTCCTTAGGGTTTTGGGTTGTAAGGACTGGGACAATTGCGGCAACAAGGCTCGGTGCTGTTTTTTTGTTTGCTTGGCACCAGGAAAAAAGAGTTTCTTCTGGGAGACTTAAGATTGGAGGGTTCTTACTTTCTCGAAATGAATATTTATCCCCTAGCAGGTGTTCAAATTTCCACGCCACTCTTATATCTGAAGTTATGGCCGGGCCAATAATTTGCCACGAAATTTCAGGAAAATCTGAGAGCAGCAAAGGCACCAATGGTTTGATCAACCTTTCATTTCCATTATTTACCAAATTAACAAGCTGATTCGACAGAATGGACGCAATTGATCTAGCATCCACATTTCCCCTACCTTTTCGCAATATCCATTTCATAATATCCTGGAAATGGTGCTCGTCCATTTGAGACCTATGTCCATCTTTTGATTTTAATCCAGAATTTTCTGCGGCCAGTTTGATCTGCGGGATAAACTCTTCTAAAATTTCAGGCCTACCGTAGGCATACATTCCCAGGAGATCCATTGCGACACAAAATCCCTCTTCACTTATTGTGATTAACAGATCAAATAGGGGTGACACATCCGCAGGCGATAATTCTGCCAAAACGCCCCCGCAGCTCCATTGCATTAGATGCCAAGGGGTAATCAACTCAGCTTTCAAAGCGCCAGAAACCATAGGAATATCTTCCGCTTGAATTCCAATTCTCAAACAAATAGACGGCAAAGCGGGGGCAAAATCTGCGGAACCCGATGCATTCAGTTTAAATTCTTCAACGGCTTGAGGATTTTTCTGGTATAGCCCCCGTAAATAGCCTGCTAATAGATCAAAATCTCTGTCCTCAGCTTTAATATCGAGCAAACTTTTAGTGATCAAATTAAGCCACTTTTCAGGGTTTTCAGACTTTCTGGAAATTTGATAGCCAAAAACCCAAGCCATTCGTAATTGGCCTCGGCGTTTTTCTTTTGGCAGACAATTGATCTTTGCTAATGCTTTTTTCAAATCTTCGGGGGTCTTGAGATAATCGCCTACAAGATCTTCAACAGCCTCTTTTTGCTTTTTTTCCCTTTGTTCAAAGCTAAGCTTTTCATCGCAAGGGTAATCCCATGGCATTTCTATTACTAGGATACGAAGGCGGTCTTCTAAAGATTTGGGGGTGAAAGTTTTTAGGATAGCTTGTATTTCCTTAATATATTCGGCTGAATGCCCTTCGATATCGTGAACAAGAACATCTCCCAAGCTCTCATATGCTTCAGGCCAGTATGCCCCATGAACCGAAACAACTTCCTCTACAGCCCTTTTCACTACTTTAAGGAACTGCTTATTTGCTAAATATCGAAATTTATTTCCCAATCCTTGTTTTGCAGCGGCTCCAACTTCATCTTTTCTTTTAGATAAATCAATGAGCCGGTTACAACAGCCTTCAATATAATTTACAAATTCTTCCCCTGTATTTGGACGCCAAGGCTCTTTCACAGGACGGGTCCCATGTGTTTCCGCTCCAACTCCCCTAGAAAAAAAATCCGTTTCAGAACCTGAAATAAGTGCTTCCACAACCATGAGAAGCTGGCTTTCATTATCTGTGTTAAGCGCATCATCAATGACGCGAAAACGCATTTCAGCATTTCCCTCCGTATTTCCTAAATGAACAGGGAAAAAGGACTTAAAATTTCCTGTAGCATAATTGTCCCAACTTTCACTTTCATTTATTGCCAAGTCCAACATAATCTTGGCACCTCTTTCAAAAACTTCTGTGCAGAAACTAATTTTTTGGAGAGCCCACACAATATGTCTTCGGGCATCCCCATCTAAAATTTTGATTTTTTGAGGAGACACTCTTCCTAAAGATCTTTCAAGGAGTGAAACTGCAGCTTCAGCATCTACCTCTGCCAAACATGAAAAGATTTCCGCTGCTCCAGTTTTAGATAGATTTTCTATGGAATCTAAGGGCCCACCCGCCCTTAACAAATACTTTCCAATCTGTATACCCAGATCCGTTGTGTTCAGAAGAGCCAATTGGCTAAATGCCCTTTTTTTTAATTCTTCAGATAATGGCCCAGCTATCATGTCTTCCCATTCGTCTCTCCCCCACTCAGACCACTTCAATTCAGCAAGACACAATGCAACAGGGCGGGGTTGAATCAATAAAGCTTTGCCTTTTTTTTGAACAATACCACGCGCCTCTAATTTATAAATTGCAGAACGAAGACCTTCGGCATCCAAACGTGAACTTAAATCAGCCACAACCTCAATTTCACTTTCATATAACACACCAAAAATACTCAGAAGTTGAGCGCCATACAAAAGGAGATCGGGCTCAAATTTTTCCCGGCCTATAATAATTATTTTCGCAATTTCACTAAATGCATCTAAAATTGGCTTCTCATTTGTCCAAGACTCCCCCAGTAAAGTTGCGACTCTGGGGAAACCCTGAGAAAACTTTACAAACCTTCTTTGGTCTTCGTCCCGTAAATTTGGAGCTACCGTTTTTAGAATTTTATCAATTACTAACTTATCTGCCGGGCCCACAAGGACCGTATCATCCTTCTCTATAAAAGGAGGTTCATCATCAATGGTGATGAGGGATAGTTTGCTTTCTTCTCTTTGAATCAGGTTTAACAAATGACGATGGGTCTGCACATCGCAACTATCTACAACAACTATGGCTCGTGTAGATGAATCAGCAAGGTTCTGTATTGCGTGTTTAATTGAATGTGTACCTGCTGATTGCTCATCTACATAAAGGGCTAAATCTTTTATTGAAGTTGAGCTAGTGCCGTCAATTATTACTTCGCCTCTTAAAGCCTCCAATATAAGTCGCGATTTTCCAGTTCCCGAAGGGCCATGAACCCTCATTCCATTTTTTGGTTTTATTATTGATGGAAGGAGCTTACTTTGTACCTCTTTCAGCCTTGAGTCCTCGAAAAATTCAATACTATGTTCTGGACTATTACTCCAATACTCCAAGGACCGAAAATTTCCAATAGAACTGATTTCCGTTTTCTCCAGTAGCCATATGGCTACAGAAGGATGTGTATTTACCCAATCAGCAATCATGCTGGAATCAAAAAATCGAACTTGGTGATCTTTAAATGACAAACCAGCCTCAGTTAGAGTCTTTCTAATTGCAGTTTCTTTTTTTTGAGTTTCCTGGTGGACATACCCATGCGCGCAAAGCAGAGTGTAGGTTCCGCCCGCCTCCAAAACAGAACGAACCATCTCTTTGATTTGGCCTTTTTTATTTATTACCTCTTTGCCTGCCTTTTTGTTTTCTATTTTCCCTGACTTCATTTGAAATTGATTTAAACGGCAGGAGAGGTATAGAGTTTTTTCTGGGCTTCCTTCCCATTTAATCCGTGCGTCTTCCCCTCCATCTGGGGCGTTTATATTTTCCGGTACATGAATAGTTGGTGAAGGAAGAGAATAGGAAAAGGCCTCCGCCGCCAATAATCGTCTTGTCAAATTTACCAATTGGTCAGCAGATAACTCTTCAACATGCTTACCCTTAACTTCGAAGGGAGATCGTCCACTTATTTTCTTTGGTTTGGTTTCATTGCCAGTTAAGGTTTCCAAGGCTTTTGGATTGACCTCTAGAATCTTCAAAAGATTAATAACGGCAGCAGCGGGCTTAATAGAACCTGCCTCATACTTTGTGAAAGCTCTGGGGCCTCCACCAAGAATTTCTCCAGCTACATCTTGAGAAAGACCGAGGGATTCACGAATTGCCCGGATTCGCTCTGGAGATAATTCGTCGTTCGATTTTTGAGCCCCACCCCTTTTAATCATATGACCTTAATGGGTAAAATTATAATGATATGACCATTATGGTCACAAGTGATATTTGTGTCAACTTTAAATGTGAAAAAAAGGATATTTCTATCTAAAGACAAAAGGCGGGGTTATTTTCTCACTCGCAAATACCTCACCATATAAAAACATCCCACGGCGGCGGGGAGGTTTTTGTCTGTGGCCGCTGACTAGGTTTCAGGTCTCGGGTACCGGCTTGTTCGGTGAAATACCAGAAAAAAAGCATCCCCTTTCCGCAAAGCGCCCACACCGGTAGCAGTTTTAAACCCCATGTGTCCTTCATACGCCCTATTCAGGATTCGTTAATGCCTGGGAAACTTGTCTTTGTTTGAATACGATAATTATAAAGTTTTATATCAGGAATGATTGTTTATGAGTCAAAATATGGGAAATGTTACCGTTCGCCTTTCCAGGGAAACCCAGAAAAAACTGGATCATATTGCTTCCAGTTTTGACCGTTCCCGCAACTGGCTTATTACGGAAGCTGTTGATAACTATCTTGAAGTGTTTGAATGGCAGGAACAACGCATCAAAGAACGCCTGAAGAAAGCGGATAAGGGCGGTAAGTTTCTGGATAGCGGCAATGAGGTTATTTCCTCATTCTGGATGGGCTGCGGGTGGGCTAATTAGACCAGGCACCGGCGGTGGCGTCTTTTTTTCTTTAGAAGTTTTCTGATTTTTTTGATCAGTTTCCGGTCCAACTTCTTGGCTTTTGGATTGGTCGATTGAACACTCCCCGGTTTATTTGTTCCCGTGGAACTCACAGGAAAATAAGCGAGGTCTAATGCGCTGCTCCGTTCAATTTTCTCCGATTGATTCTCAGGAGTGTTATCTGGTATCGGGTGTGTGCTTTTCGAAAGGGCGGGACTGGCCAGGAAGAAAACCAGGAAGGTGATGACAATTGATATCGCGGTTCTGTTCATTTTCAAGAGAAGTTTTCCTCAAGTAGTAATTGTGTAGTATCACCGGTAAATTTTTGCCGGAGAATTATTCAAACGACACAATAAATACTAGCAAACTTCTCTTTTGGATCAGGTTTGTTTTCTGTTAGTAAATTCGGACAGATTTTCGCGAGGAAAAGAAAATACCAAGGGGGGGATGGCAGTTGGATTATGGATTTTTACCTCCCCTGGCCCTTTCCAATTAAAATTGAAAAAGCCAGGGGAAGTCTAAAAAGATGGGTTCCTTTTTAATCCCAGTAATCAATGCTGTCTTCTTCAGCATCGTGAGCAAGGTAAGTGATCGGCGCTTCCACTTTTCCCTGGTTTTTTGAAACCTTCATATGATGCGAGGCGGTGCTGCAGCCGGTTATAAAAAGGCCAATCACAAGGATTCCCAATAACTGCTTCAGGGTTTTTCTATACATAATCCACCTCCGAAATATTTTGCGGGAAATTCACTACATTCAGTATATGAAAATGCGCCTGGATTTCAAACCAAATTCTAACAATTCGGATATTCAAGATTTGGCTTAAAAAAACTTATAACGGAATTGGGCGGTTTTTGGCGAGCAAACCGTTGAATTTGAGGGTTCAGCTCTTTAAGGAAGGTAAAAGGAATAACATCCGGGTATCGTTCAAGTCACCCGGCCGGAGCCGAGGATCTGGCGGACGAGGAAGTCGATGCTGTTGTCGGCCAGGAATTTGTGTCCGGTGGCGTTGAAGTGGTTGTCGTGTTCAAAAGTATTCGCTGCCAGTGCTTTGCGATCGAGTGCGTTAAACGCCGGGTACATGTTCAAATGGGGAATTCCTTCCTGCATCAGGAAGGTATCGAACTCTCGTAACGATAGTGGCGGGTAGTTGTAGTATTGTTCAACATCCATAAAATGGATCACGATCAACTGGCTTCCGGATTTCAGCACTTCGTCGTTTAATTTCCGAATCAACCTGCGGGTCAGGTGCCAGCCTTCCGAGTCGAAGAAAAATTTATCGTCTACGGTGGACTCAAGATCCTCGCCCAGAGGTGGAGGTTTGAACGCCATGCCCTGCCGGGCAAATTCAAAAGCCTGGGGCTGGGCTTCATATTCTTTTTGAATGCGCACTGTCCGCTGACCATTATCTGAAAAAAGGTTTTTTACATGCGTTTCAACCTCGTTGTATCCCTTGCGGGTCAGGTGGTACACGGCACTGTGATTCCATAACCACTTATTAAAATCTTTACGCGCAAGATTTATCTTCCGTATCAAAGGAATTTCATACTGACCGCGCAATGGATTGGGTTGCGCTTCCAACTGTGCCTGCAAATTGTTTTCGATATCGTTGCCCCAGTAAAAACCGAGCACAGTGTAATCGGGCTGAAATTGTTTTGCTTTGAGATGATACATCTGCAGCGATTCCCAGGTGCCAAACCCGCGCACGCCGAAATTGAGTACTTCAACATCCCGGCCCAGCCGTTTGGGCAACGCCCGCTCCCAGATTTCGTGATAGCGCTGAGTGTTTTTTACTTCTTCCCCTGCAGTCATGGAATCGCCCAGCACCGCAATTCGCAAAGCGCCTGGAGTTTTGGGTTTTGGATAGTTCTGGTCCAGCATCCCGTGACGGTTTACTTTGATGACATTTTCATATTTAAGACTGCCCTCCGTATTGGCACAATATTCTCTTTCATATATAGGGTGGAAACAGACCACACGTACGGGCAAAAGCTGATCACTGAGTCGGAGTCCTATCTCTGCTAAAAATAAAAAAACCAAAAACGGCAGACAGGAAAACAATATCTTTTTACTGAGGGGAGTTTTCATCGTCCTATTCTCTTTGTCGTATGTCTTTGAGCTTAACATTATTCAAAATATTGTTAGAACTGGATGCGGCGGAAATATGAAAACCATTTGCTCCACTAAACCGGGCAAGGGTCGCATCAGGGAGCTCCGCCATAACGACTATTTGTAGCCGCTTACGGGTCCCTCTATAGTAGTCGGGGGGATCAGCATTCAGCTTACACAACAATCGCTTCTTTTCCAAATAGTTATTGCCATCATGTCACCCCCCGGCTAAAATAGCGATTAGTATGACGGAACGCGGCAAGGGCAGACTTTTTGTAGTCAGTACTCCTATTGGCAATCTCAAGGATTTTACTTTTCGGGGTGTCGAAACCCTGGGGGAAGTCGATTGTATCGCGGCCGAAGACACCCGCCGGACCCGGATTCTGCTGAGTCATTACAACCTCAAAACCCCCCTGTCGAGTTACAACTCATACAACAAAATTCCGAAAGGACGTGAATTTGTCCGCCGAATGGAAAACGGGGAAAATATTGCCCTGGTTTCGGATGCTGGCACCCCGGGAGTATCCGATCCCCTATACCACCTGGTAAAAGCAGCCCTCGAAGAGGGAATCGAGGTGGAATCCATTCCGGGAGCCTCGGCCTTGTTGTCGGGACTTGTGGTCTCGGGGTTGCCAACCGACCGGTTTCTTTTCGAAGGGTTTCTTCCGCGGAAAAAGGGTCGGTCAACACGGCTGACCTGGCTGGCAACACAACCCTGCACCGTTGTGTTTTTTGAATCGCCCCACCGGATTGGAAAAACACTGGCAGATATTCTGGGAGTGTTCGGTAACAGGGAAGCGGCTATTGCGCGCGAAATGACCAAGCTGCATGAAGAAATAAACCGCGGGACTCTCGAGGAACTGATCGAGACGCATGCGGAGCGTAAGTGGAAAGGCGAAATCACCCTGATTGTTGCCGGGGCAAATTCGAAAAAGGGAGAGTAAAGAAGTATGGGGATTGTCTCGGTTATCGGGCCCAAGGGGGGAATCGGCAAAACCACCTTGTCGATCAACACCACTGCGGCTTTGACAAAGGCCTTGAAGAAAAGTGGGAACGGTCGCGGGGTGTGCCTGATCGATCTGGATCTTCGTCTTCCAACCATCTCCAGTCTGCTCGACAGCCATCCGCCGAAAACATTTTTTGATCTGTTCAGTACTTTGGCCAATCAAACTTACCAAGTGGATTTTCTGCGGTCGCTGTATCAGGTGTTAACCCGTTTCCAGGCGCATATTGCAGGAGAATGTGAACTGGACGATGAACGCCTTGCACGTAGTTTTGCTCTTTATAAAAGCTTGAATGCCGATCTGTTCCGCTTCAGCGAATTTGAATTTGGCGATCTTCTTCATGAACTGTTCCTGATGCGGGGAGAAATTCATTCGCTCGCAGACATTTCCAAACTGGATTTAATTTTGAACAAGCTGGACAGCGGAAAATTCCGTTCGGTCTTGCACGAGTTGGAGCAGGACTCCCAACCCCTACCAGACGAATACATTAATTTCATTGAAGAATACGGGTTCAGTATTATCGGCGGGGAAGTGCCGATCCTCGGCAAGCGGGTGCACAGAAAACGGATCAATGAACCGGCCTTCCTGTTGATGTTTCTTGAGTTTTTGAATCAGGTGTTTGATAAATTCGATCATGTCATTCTGGATACCCCGGCAGGTGGCGTGAACCACCTGACTTCACTGATGAATGTGATCGATCAGGTCATGTTTGTATTTGACCTCAGTAATTCCATAGCCATCAACGGCAGCATTGATGCGTTGCATTCATTTATTGATTACTATGAAGACTTTTGCAATGACTACCAGAGCGGAGCTCTTACCGGACTCGATAAGGAATTCGCCAACCGAATGACAATGAGTGCAGGCGAAGTTGAGTTTCTTTCCTCTATTAAGCAGAAGCGTTTCGGAATACTGTTCAATCGTTCGACGGAATCGAAAGAAGTGGTGGAGGCCTTACGCCGTTTACGGGAATACCTGGATACGCTGGACAAATACGAAACGTATAAGGACCGGATTCATATCGTGGGTCTGTTGCCGCATCATAAAGTCATCAACATCACTAACAACCGTGGTGCTCTGTTTTACGACAAAGACATGAGCCTGACCGCCCGCATGAACGGTGTTGCAGAAAGCATCCTCACCGAAAATTCTCAATCTCCCACCTTGGCAAACAGTGACAAGGAAATTTTGAAGTACCTCACCCGGCTTGGCAGCGGAGGGCTATCCAAACCACTGGTCCGCATTGCAAGCGTATTCGGTTAATTTCTGATGGACATTCCAAAATTGATGGTCCTCACAGCGGATCAGTTTCACCTCCTGCTTGACGCAGACCCCGATGGTTTTTATGACCGTGATACGCGGGATCAGTTGTTGCGACTTGTTCAGAAACTTGAAAACTTCAGTAAAGATTGCTCTCGTCCGGAAGCAGATTTATTAAGGAAACACAAACGCCATACTCTTGGGCTTCGTTTTCCCAAGGGTACGGTCAGCCAGCATACTGTGGATATTTCCGGAGGAATGCTCGTTGAAGGTCGTCATGAAGCCGACGCGATTCTGGGGGGCGGCCTGGTTGTTGCCGATACCGGGACCGTGGTTGGAAAGGTAACCGCCGCTTCTATTGTTTGCCGGGGAGTTATCAAAGGGGATATTGTCGCGCGAGGAACGGTGCATCTTTGTGCGAATGGCCGGATTGAAGGGAACGTCGAAGCCGCAACCCTGCAAATTGAAGACGGAGCCCGTTTCATGGGGCATTGCCGACTGGAGCCGGAACTAAAACCCAAACCCACCACCGCCTGGAACAGTTTCAAAAGCCTGCTAGGGATGGGTTCTTCCCAGGCAAGCGATTAGAAAGCCATTTTCCTCTTACACTCCTTTTTCTTCATATGACCTATATATTGTGTGGAACTTCCAAAATGAGCAACACTTTCCTTAAGATTAATTTTAGGGATTCATAAAAAGCTTTTTAAGAACCCAAGAGGATATCGTCAGCAACAAAAATTTTATCAGGAATACGAAAACCGGAAACATAATTTATAATCCGCCTTCGGTTCCGGATATTGCCAGCCTGATACAAAACTGGGGGAAAATTGTTAACACCCCGGATGAGAACCGGAACTATTCTTTTATTAAATGTGCCATGGATCATTACCAGTTTGAGGCCATTCATCCTTTCTTAGACGGAAAATGAACTGGAAACAAGGCATCATTAAATGAATGTACAAGATGTGGCAATTCCAATCTTTACATGGCCTTTGACAACTCCCACAATTTATGGGAAAGCACAAAAAGTTCATATACAGACTGCAATTTCACATCTAAAAGAACTTTCCGCTTCAGGAATTCTTGAGGATTATTGGGAGGGGAAACATCATGTATTTGGCTATCCACCTTTAATCAATTTATAATCAGAACAATGGACGCGAACAAGCTCAACATTTTATCGCTGACAGAATACAACCTGATCGCCAATAAGAATCCACAGGGGAGTTACGATCGGGCTACGCGAGAAAACCTGAACGCGATCATCCGGAAACTGCATACTCACTTAAGCTCCCTTTCCTCTCTCGAAAGCCGTTTGTACGGGAAATTTCAAGGTGCGCAGTTTCAGGCGCTGGAAGAAAAAGATAAAAAGGTTGCACGCGAAGTGGTCCGGTACCGCCTTTCCAACAGGGTAAAACAATGGGTTCAAGGGTTGGCGCTTGCAGGTCTATCCCTGGCACTTGTTGGAATTTTGATCTACCAGATCGTGTTGGGAGAATCGGGTCGCCAGAAAGTTGATTTAGCATGGTACGCCCAGCTCAATGAAATGGGCCTTGTTTCCAAGGAGGAGTTAGCGCGGATCGAAAAGGATTTGAATGTCACCACCACCCAGCTCCAAAAGACTCGAGAGGAAAACCAGGAACTGGCGAGCACAGTGGATCATATGATTTTGAACAACAAGGTGACAGAAAATTTGAAATACATTTTAAAGCAGATATACGGAGACTCGCGCACAAGTTATAAAAAAGTTTCCGGTGGCGTTTCGTTGAAATTTTCCGGAAAGGAACTGGCACGTTATGATACGGATCCGGAAAAATGGTACCTCCTTGGCATCATTGAAACCGGTGTGATCCGTATTTATTATAACAACGACCAGATTCTTGAAATCGAAGCGATCTTCGGGCGTCAAGGTGAAGAAACACCTCTTGGTGAATACCAGGTAAAGAACAAAGTGTACGAACCCACCTGGTACAAAAAGGAAGAGGTGAATGGGAAAACCCGGGTTCGCAAAATTCCCTTTGGGCACCCCGATCACGAAATCGGCCACTGGTGGCTGGGTTTGAAGCGGTTGGGGCCTCCGGTACCCGGCAGTTATGGAATTCACGGTGTCAATGTGACCCGCTTCAACGAATTTTTTAAAAAGAATTTTGACTGGCGAAATGGAAGCGCGGGGTGTCCCAATATTCAGGAGTGGTTCCTGGAGTTTCTTGGTCGTGTCATTCCAATAGGGGCAAAGATGAACATTGTGCTTCAAGATAAATGGGCGGGAAACGCCTCTCAGGCAGGTCAATTGGTGGGTGCATTGTGATAAGCTGAGCCCTTTGTTTTAATGCGATCTCGTGATGGGCGCAAATAAGAAACCTTTTGGAAATTTTGAAAAATGAAGCAACTTTGGAGTGGTCGGTTTAAGGAAAGTCTGGATGATTTAATGTTGCGGTTTTCCGCATCCATTTCGTATGACCAGCGATTGTACGCCTATGATATCGAAGGGAGTATCGCCCATTGCAAGACCCTGAAAAAGGCAAAGGTATTGAATGCGGTTGAGGCCCAGAAAATAATCGCCGGGTTGAAAAAAATTGAACAGGAATTTGAAAAAGGTAAGTTTCAGATAGACGAAACTCTTGAAGACATTCACATGAATATCGAGCGGCGGTTGACAGAAAGGATTGGTTCACTTGGCGGCAAACTGCACACTGGCCGAAGTCGAAACGACCAGATTGCTCTGGATGTCCGGTTATATCTGCGAGATGAGATTGGAAATATAGATCGCTCCCTGCAACAACTTGGCAAGGTAATGCTCGGACTTGCCGAGAAATATGAGCGGCAGATCATCCCAGGGTACACGCATTTGCAACGGGCGCAGCCCATCCTGCTGGCGCATCACCTGCTTGCTTATGTAGAAATGTTCAGTCGGGATCGCGACCGGTTGGAGGATGTTTTAAAACGGGTCAATGTGATGCCACTGGGTTCCGCCGCTCTTGCCGGAACGAACTTTCCTCTCGATCGGCACTACACAGCCAGGTTACTCAAATTTCCAAAAATCACCAATAACAGTTTGGATGCCGTGGCGGACCGGGATTTCATCGCTGAGTTTCTTTCATTTTCATCATTATTGATGATGCACATGAGTCGCCTGGCGGAGGAAGTTGTTTTATGGGCTTCCAGTGAATTCGGATTTCTCGAGTTGTCTGACAGGTTCACAACGGGAAGCAGCATCATGCCGCAGAAAAAAAATCCGGATGCGGCTGAGCTGGTGCGTGGAAAAACGGGGCGCGTATTCGGGCACCTTATGGGATTGCTCACTGTCATGAAAGGCCTGCCGCTTGCTTACAACAAGGACATGCAAGAGGATAAAGAACCATTGTTTGATACGGTCGATACCGTAAAAACCTGTCTTGATGTTTTTTCTGGAATGATGGATTCGGCAAAGTTCCGCCCGCTAACTCCGGAAGCGCTGGCACAAAGCGGTTTCCTGACTGCCACCGATATCGCAGATTATCTGGTAATGAAAAACATGCCGTTCCGGAAGGCGCATGAGGTGACCGGGCAGACGGTGGCCCACTGCCTGGAAAATGGAATCACGCTGGAACAATTGACTCTGCCTCAACTCAAGAAAATTTCGAAAGTGTTTGAGAAGGACGTGTTCGAATTTATCTCAATTGAAAATTCTGTTGCCCGCAAAAATGTTCATGGCGGAACGGCCGGGCCACAGGTGAAAGCGCAGATCCGGCGTCTGAAACGCGAATGGGTTGCGCGCGGACGACGGAAGTGACGCAATTTGACGTGCGGTTATAAATTTCTGGAAGCTACCGCCGCTCTCAAAAAGAAGCGAAAGGTGGTTGATTTTGGAGGAAAAAATGAGGAAAATACCGTTCTTTATTCTGCTGGTGGTGGTGTTGCTGATCATCGCAGGTTGTGGAAACAAGAAGCCTCCTGTACCCCCGAATGAAATTTTTGGAGTGACTTTAGTGGGGTGACGGGTTTTTATTAGACGATTAGAATGATTGGACGATTTTTTAAATCACTGAATTACCTTTTCGCAGGTATTTTATTGTTTACCCTGATGGGTTGTGAACCGGATCGCCCGCTTGCGCCGCCGGATTATATCCGGGGCCACAAGGTCTATTATGGTTATTGTTCCGGGTGCCATGAATCCGGGAATAAGAAGGTTCCAAACCTGCGTGAAAAGCGGTTCTTTCCAGACAAAACCTCCGATAGCCGGATGCTGAAATCGATACGGGATGGCCGTGGGAAGATGCCACCCCAGGGCGGAATGCTGCAGGCGGAGGACTTGAAAGAAGTGATCCGATATATTCGTTATCTGCAACGCAACGACCAGAAGACGGAAAAGGGAAAATAGTGTTACTTATTTAGTTTGCCTCAGAAGTAAATTTCCTGCCGTAAAATATTTATTGATCCAATAAAGGTGATTCAAAGAAAAGGGCCAAGTCCTGTATTTCGGTTTTTGTCTTTAGAGCTTTTATTTCTTCAGGACCTTGATAACCCAATCCGAGACTTCCTGATTTGACTTCATCTTGCCTTCTGCGACCATACGCCCCAACAAACAGCCCTTGTGGCTCAAAACCAGGTCTTTCATGCTGTTTCCTTCGCCCTTACCTGTTTTTATTTTGTGAAGGTCGCCTATTTGCCTTTTATTTTATTGTAAGAACATTCCGGCATCATCGTCAATTGTGTACAAGTTCCCGTATTTCAAGCAGCCCTATGGGTCAGTCCTTGCTGTTATTTCCGATGCGCACCCTTGAGGTATCAAACTCATAATTGTTTGGGGTTAATCCCATTTCAAATAGGCACGTGGAGTTTCCACAATTTTTCCTGAAGTGCCGATCAGCATATCAATAATGCCGACCAGGTCTGTATCCGTCGATTCAAATTGTTCTTTCCGATAATGCCATTTGTCTATTAATGCTTGATGCATGTAAAGCTCACCCTTGACTCCAAGTACAGTATCCCAGGCGCGGCGGTTATAACGGGTGACCAGAAAATTATGTAGCAATGGAAAGAGTCTGCGATTCTCGGGTTTCATAATAAAATAATTTAGATTATGAGGAGATTGGAATGAATCTGTATTAGGCGTGGAATTCGCCTCCGGAAAATCTCCCGGAACCGAGTCCACGAGTTGGTCCCACATGGTTCGCATCACCATGGACTCGGGCAAAAAATCTGCATATTCTCCCATCTCCGCTTTCCAGTGTTTAGTGACATGTTTCCCCAAAATTTTGAAGACATCAATCGGCGCGTTCTTTAACCTATAGGTTCCTCCATTATAATGTTCCTGGCAAATGATCCACCATTGGATACGATGTGTATATTCACCGTGGCTCATGGAAGCACCCGGGTCCTTGAAATGCCTTCCCTGCGCCAGCAGGTCCTGGATGAAATTATCTGGGTGGAGAAAACCGGACAAAGTTGGAATCGGCCTTGCCCCTCCTTCGCCAATGTTGAATCCCCACATCACTTCCGCTTCAAACAACACCTTGGAGAGGATTCCGCGAAAGTCCAGTGCCCCGGTGGCGTGTCTCCATTCAGCTAAGGTTCCGAGGGGTGACAACATCTCGCGTACTGAAGTTGATGTGTAGTCTGACATGGTCGGGCGGACATTCACCAGACGGCTCAGGTTGCTGAGCTGCTCAAAGGTTCTGTTGACTTCGCGTTCATAACCTTTCGCGTGGAAAATTCGTCGCAATTTACTGGATAATTTGGATATTTCATTTTTAACCTGGGCTATCATTCCAGCGTTCAATGTTTTCAGGTGACGAATGCAACAGGCCTCGTCAGTCAACAACGCGCCAATTTGACAGAAGTCGTGAAAAAATTTCGATTTATTCGGTGAATATTGAGATATGGCCGAGGTCCCAAATGCGCTGGCCAGGAGTCCGCTTGGAAAGTTAAATCCGCGAAACTCCGGGTAACGTTCGCGAATTTTGGTAGCCATTTGGGCAGGAGTTAACTGATCCAAAAGAAATCTCTTAAAAAATATTGGAAAACCTTATAAAACTATAACAAATTTTATATAATTTTAATATAACTAATGAATGAGGGCTTTTGGAAACGAGACCTTTGTATAAGTGAAATATTTCGGAACAAAGTGTTCGTCATTGCGAGGAGCTAATGCGACGAAGCCAACGCCCGGAGAAAACTGGAGAAAACCTCCGGATCTACCCCTTCGGGGCACGAAAGTTTAGGAAAAATACCTTGGCTACGTTCCCTCTGGTCGTTCGCGATGACGGCAATTTTGTCCCTACTTCAATCCCGGCCCTTGAATAAAAATCCTTCGCATTGCAGGAAATTTTTGGAAAAAAGTATGACAGCCCCAATAACTATCTAATGGGGAAATAGTTCTTTTTGGCAATAAAACGGGAAATCTTAATTATTTTCTATGCTGATGCCAGAATTTTGTCCGCATACCCTGCATCTTCAGCCGGGTGAACAGGCTGATGCCAAACGCGAATAACAGGGCCACCCAAAGAAAATTATTGAAAAAACTCATGGCGAGGTCCCAGGTACTGAACTCCTCCCAGGCAACCTTCAAATACTCCAGACAATCCGGGTTGCTTTCTCCGGACAGCTTGATTTTTGCTATGGCAAACAGATTATTAATGTATATACCAATAGCCGTCAAAGTGGTTAACAGGAAAAGATAATAGCCTTGCCGACGAAGCTGGATAAAAGGCTGCAAACTTGTCCATAGGGGAGATTCTTTTTCCGGGTCGGTATCCCTGAACGCCTTGTTACTGAAGAAAAATTTATCGTGCGTACCCGGTTCATCTCCCATCAGGTAAAACCGGGGCGGAAGGTTGCCCGGGGCGTAGCCTTCTGAACCAAGGGAAATTCTATCTCTCAGGCTTTCATGGATATGGCAATCCACATTATAGGTTTTACAGATTTTAAAAATGTTGCGCGGCAGGTAACGGTAATAAACCGCCGGTCCGGACCGGGATTTATACAACTTGTCTGTTATGTTGCCGTGGTCACGGATGTAGTCCCAGTCTTTGTCAAAAAATTTAAGACCCGCATGATAGGCACGCTTCATCATCCAGTGAAGGCTGACCAGTGACATGCCCTGTTTAGGATAGCCCCCTCCAACATTGGAATGTGCACCAGGAAACCACACCTGTTCTATCCAGTCATTTTCCCAGTCCTTTTCAGTTTTCTGGTAGAGAGTCTTTCCATTTTCAACCTGGTTGGAATAAGCCGTCCGGTCTTCGTTCCACAACATGGGATGAAACGATTGTCTTTCATCGTCGATCGCAAGGGCGTGGCAGGCTTTTTCCACTCCTGTATAAAGATTATTATTCCTGAAAGAAAAACGATAAATATATTTATTCCACATATCTGTGGCCCATTTAAAAGGCAGCCCGACTGCGGAAACGGTGTCCCAGACTCCAACAAATTTTATGGGAGGAGTTTGATAATAAAAATTGAGGTCATAGTTGTCACTGAAGGGGAGCCGGTTGCCAATAAAACCGGGGAGACGTTTTAAAAGACCCTTCGGTAAAAAATTCCCCAGCCAATCCGGAAAGAAAATCCTGCTTAACAGGGATCGATAGTTTCTTTGGTAATGCTTGTAGGCATTATCAACTAGCTGATTGAGCTCCGCCCTGTTTTTAAATACCGATTTTTTTGGGATTCCACATTCTGCGATAAACCCGATGAGCGTTCTGATGGTAAAAGCTCCGCGGCTGAATCCGAAAAAATAGAGATTGTCTCCATTTTTGTAAACTCGTGCGAGTTCTGTGTAGAGCTGTTTTACATTTCGCTTCAAACCCCAGCCGAAGGCACCGCCGAGGACTTTAAAAACGATGAAACTTTGGGAACCTACCCCATCATCGTAAAGGGTTATCTGCTTTTCAATGACTTTTGATTTATCCTGGGGAGGCCGGAATTTTCTGGCTCGAAGATCAACCGCTTCAAATATTTTAAAAACGTTGGTGCCCCGGTTTTTATTCGCGGTATTTCCAGTTCCGTCGGAGCAAATTACTATATTCTTTGGCATGGCCCCCCTATGCTATTAGAAGTTTAATAAACTCGAGAAACGTAGACAAAAAGATTCAAGCAACTATTATTTTATTCATGCAGACTTTATAAAAACAAGGGCTATGGAAAAAAAAACTGGCCCTTCAATTGAAGTCGACATAAACCGGTTCACCTTTAAAAGCATTAAACAAAATTTTTCATAAAAAAAAATTTTAAGGGTATTAAATTTTGGGAATTTTAGAGAGTAGTGCTTTATCTACTCCCTTTCATATCATTCAAGAAATATTTGTAGTGGAAATTGTGAAAAACTTATGGGGCAATCTTTTAAAAAATATTGGCACTCTGGGCATTTTTAACGCATGTAAATTTGTAACGCGAAACTTATCAGGAGAAAAATAATTTTCTGCATGCGGCATTAAAATAATTTTTATATAAGTCTTAAGGTGATTTTTTTAATTTCAGTTTTTGTTAACTGGGTTAGGGAGGAGCACCAGATCTTCCCAATATTCCAGGACTGTTACTGTACATTTTGTTAAACGCCAAACTTAAAAGCCCTGCTGATTAATTGCAGGAAAAAGAGACCTGGCGGCCTTTATTGTCTCCCGGGATGGTTTCTTGTATGAAATATCAAAAATGCCTTTTTTAGTTTGGTATGCCGAAAAATGATTATTTATAGTGTTCATTCCAACCCAAAAGGCTTTTTTTGGGTATTTTCACTTCATACAAACATTTCTGGAATTAAAATCTTTAGATGACCTGTTTTCCGGGAGAACCGCTACCACCCCAAAATGGGTTGACAAAGTGGCTGTAATTCCTTAATTTAGCCCTTCAAACTCAGGTTTTAATCTGAAACGAGAATACTTTGGCAACGGGTTGAAATTAGTCTTCTGCCCCTTTATCTTCGGTTGTCAAAGGTTAGAGTACGGGTTTGGGTTATGTTCCCGGGCATGAATTTTCAGGCAGTTTGTCCCAGGGGTTCATTCTATAAATCGAGCAGCTTTTAGGCAGGTTAATTGGGATGTCAAAACCCGGAAATAAAACTATCTTCTTTACTACCGGAGAGCCTGCGAAGCTGGGGGACAATTTTATGATCTCCCTGTTTTTTTCCAGGATCTCCTTTAAGGTAGGAACCAGGGACCGATACTCAATTAACTGAAAGCAAAACGCGGCGCGAAACTTTTTTAAAAAGATTCGCGCCCTTTTTTTTGGTGGCTTATGGTAACGGAAACGATGCGTAACAAAATTACAGTTGTTGGAGCCGGGCAGGTTGGCACTACTGTCGCTCAATTGTGTGCCTATAAAAATCTGGGCAATGTGGTTATCACGGACATTGTCGAGGGTCTTCCGCAGGGAAAAGCATTGGATCTACAGCAGTCTGGTTGTTTGCAGGTGTTCGACAGTATTATTCAGGGCACCAATGATTATAAGGACACCGCGGATTCCGATATCGTGGTTATCACGGCCGGCCTGCCGCGTAAACCGGGTCAGGATCGCTCCGATCTTTTGAAAATAAACGCAGCGATTGTAAAAGACGTCACCGAAAACATTATGAAGTATTCGAAGAACCCGATTCTCATTCTTGTATCCAATCCTCTGGATGCGATGGTGTATCTCGCCAAGCAGGTTTCCGGCCTGCCGCGTGAACGGGTGATCGGGATGGCAGGCGTGCTCGACTCGGCCCGCTTCCGCACGTTTGTTTCAAATGAACTCGATTGCTCGCTTGTGGATGTCGATGCCATGGTGCTCGGGGGACACGGCGATTCCATGGTGCCCATGCCGCGCTACACCACCGTATCGGGTATTGCCATCACTGACCTGATGCAACCGGACCGTATCGAAGCATTGGTGGATCGCACCCGTAAAGGTGGTGCCGAGATTGTCAGCCTGCTTAAAAAGGGCAGTGCGTTTCTCGCCCCCGGTGCATCAGCGGTCAAGATGGTCGAAGCTATTTTGCAGGACAAGCGCAGGATTCTACCCTGCACCGCTTATCTGGATGGCGAGTACGGCTGGAGCGGGATTTACTTCGGGGTGCCCATTGAGCTGGGCAGGGACGGCATGAACAAGATCATCGAGTTGAATCTGACCGATGATGAAAAGAAGATGCTGGATATCTCGGCCCAGGATGTCAAAAACACCATCGACGAAGTCGATTCGTTTTTGGCCAGTTAGTTCCCCTAAACCCCCAATTCTAAAAGGTTTTACAGGTCTCCAAATTTCCCCCTTCTTTGTCAGAAGGGGGAACCAAAGCAGGGGTTTGAATTCTTTAGGTAGTTTTTTTACGAAAAGTCCTTTCGTAAAATCACAATATCCTTTTCAATTCATCCAACTTCATTTCCCCTTAAAACCCCTCGCCAGGTAATGATATGGGCAAACAACTATCGGAGCTTGATGAAACACTCATTCAATTTATAAAAAATCAAAAAATGTTTTTCGTGGGGACCGCCGGAGTTGACGGAAGAGTCAATGTGTCTCCAAAGGGGTTGGATTCCCTGCGTATTCTGGATTCCAGAAAACTGGTGTGGGTGAATTACACCGGAAGCGGCAATGAAACCGCAGCGCATATTCTGGAATCCAATCGCATGACGCTTATGTTTTGTGCCTTTGAAGGCGCACCCAATATTGTGCGCCTGTACGGAAAGGCCCAGATGATTTATCCAAGAGACAGTGAATGGAGTGGTTTAATCGAATTGTTCCCTCCTGTTCCGGGCAGTCGACAAATTTTCAGCATGGATATAGATTCAGTCGCCACGTCCTGTGGTTATTCAGTCCCTAAAATGGATTTTGTTGAAGAGCGGGATACGCTTGAGAAATGGGCGGAGAAAAAAGGTCCTGATGGCGTCGAGCAATACTGGCACGAACATAATGTTAAGAGCATAGATGGCAGGCCGACTAATATTTTTAGCGAAAAAGAGCCTTCCTGATCTTATTTCCTAAAATTAAGTATTAACGAGGAATCTTGTATTCTTCTGGATGGGACAGTGCCTGAAATGTTGAAAATGTGGGGAATCAAGCTGTTATAATACAGGCACACCCGTTCAGGTCGTGCCATGATCCATTTAAATGTACACAGTTACTTTTCCCTCCTTCGAGGCGTGCCCGGCGTTGAGCCGCTGGTCGAGGCCGCCCACCGGCTCAAGTTCGATACCCTGGCTTTGACGGACACCAACGCAACCTATGGTGCCGTCGCTTTTCAAAAAGCCGCGCAGGCTGCGGGCATTCGTCCCATCTTCGGTGCAGAGGTGGATGATCCCGCTACCGGTGAACATGCGGTACTCCTTGCCAGAACACTTGAAGGGTTCGGTGAAGTGTGTCGGGTGGTGACCGAACGGAACCTGAAAGCAAATTTCTCTCTCCCCCAACGACTTCAAAACTGCAATGACCAGGTGATCATCATGACCCCGCACCTTGGCATTGTTGAAAGTGTTGCGTGCACCCGGGGAGCAGCCAACCTCGGTATTGAACATCCACTTTTCGGATCGGTGACAGATGAAATAGCGCGCTGGGAATTTTCCCGCAAGCATGGCATCCCCCTCCTCGCATCCAATCGTGTCCATTTTTTAGAGCCACAGGATTTCCAGACGCATCGTCTTCTGACCGCCATACGATTGAACCGGCATATCGACGCGGTTCCCCACGAGCAGATGGTGCATCCGCAGTCCTGGTTGATGTCGAACCGGGAAATGCGAAAGAGGTACTGGGGCTGCCCGCAGGCGATTCGAAACACGCTGAACATTGCGGAGCAATGCGACGTTACCTTACCCATCGGTCAACTTCAGCACCCACCGTTTTCATTGTCTGGGGATGAAACTCATATAGGACGTTTACGGTCGTTGGCGGAGACAGGTGTAAAACGTTTTTACGAACCCGTCACTCAAAGGGTCCGGGAGCGTTTGGACTATGAACTGTCTATCATCGGCAAGATGGGATTCGCCTCCTACTTTCTGCTGGTAGAGGACATCGTTCGCGAGGCTCACGCACGAGGAATTCCGACGGTTGGGCGCGGTTCTGCCGCCAACAGCCTGGTCTGTAGAGTGCTGTCCATCACCGAAGTGGACCCCATCGAAAACAATCTCTATTTCGAACGGTTCCTGCATGAGCAGCGCGAAGATTTCCCTGACATTGATATCGATTTCCCGTGGAATCGCCGGGATGAAATGATCCAGTATGTGTTCGACAAGTATGGGGAGGACCATGTTGCCCTGATCTCAACCCACACGCACCTGCGTGGGCGCTCCACACTCCGTGAAGTTGCCAAGGCCATGGGGGCCGGTCCGAAAATCGAGGATCTGACCTCAAAACTCCCCTATTCAGCCAGTGTTTCGAATCTCGAAGCGATTCGGGATGAAGTCCCGGAATGCAGCAACCTGCCTCTTGGAGACGAGCCCTACAAATCCGTTATCGAAGCTTCGCAAAAAATCGAGGGCATCCCGCGTCATATCTCCATTCATTGTGGCGGATTGATTGTGAGTCCTGAACCGATCACCAACCTGATTCCGTTGCAGAAGACACCGAAAGGTTTTGCTGTGACCCAGTACGACATGTACCCGGTGGAAGATATGGGACTACTCAAGATCGATCTTTTGGCACAACGGGGTCTTGCGGTGGAAGTCGATGCGGTGCAGGCGATCAAGGATCACTACGGTATCGAACTCGATTTTGCCGTCACCGACCCGATAGCCGATGAACAAACCCGCACGCTGGTACGTGAGGGAAGAACGATGGGTTGTTTCTATATAGAAAGCCCGGGGATGCAGAACCTGCTGAAGAAGCTCAAGGTGGATACTTTTGAAAAACTGACCGCTGCCAGTTCCATCATACGTCCCGGAGTTGCTGAAAGCGGCATGATGCAGGCTTATGTAAAACGAAACAACGGGAAAGAACCGGTCATTCACCTGCACCCGAAACTGGAAGAGGTATTGGCAGAGACTTACGGGATCATGATTTATCAGGAGGATGTGATCAAAGTGGCGCATGCCATCGCCGGTATGTCACTTGGCGAAGCTGAGGGATTGAGAAAGTGCATGAGCAAAAAGAGGGACTGGGAGCGGATGGAAACCTACCGAAACCGGTTTCTTGAAGGCGCTCGGGAAAATGGAATTGAAGAAGACGTGCGAAACGAAATCTGGAGACAGATTGAAAGCTTTGCGGGTTACTCATTTTGTAAAGCACACTCCGCCTCTTTCGCACTGGTCTCCTACCGCGCGGCTTACCTGAAAACGCATTATCCTGCCGAGTTCATGGCAGCGGTTCTCACTAATGAAGGCGGATTCTATGATGCCTGCGCTTACACCGAAGAAGCCCGTAGACTCGATATTGAAATTTTACCACCTCATATCAACCACAGTCGGTATGAGTTTTTTGCAGAGCGCCGCGATGCCATCCGCGTGGGTTTAATGCAGGTCCGAAGCCTCAGTGGTAATGGAATTGACCGGATACTCGAGGAACGGTTATGCGGTGAGTTTAAATCGCTACACGACTTTCTTGAACGTATTAAACCGGATCAACCCGAAATCGAGTCTCTCATCCATTGCGGAGCACTGGAAGGACTGGGGCATTCCCGGCCAGCCATGTTCAGCGACATCCTGTCCTGGTATCGCAAAGGCAGAAACACAGGAGGTGGAGACCAGGCTGCACTGGACTTGGAAGAAACCTGTTCGACCTGTTTAACTCCGGAACGTAGTGAATCGGACAATATAGTGGCCGATATTGAGACCTTGTCTCTTTCCCCCTCTTCCCACCCTCTGGCCCTTTTTGGATTGGGAGAAAATGAATGGCCGAAAGGGGTCACTCAGGCAAAGAACCTTGGTCGACACCGCCGCAAGCATATCACCATGCTCGGTATGCTGATCACTTATAAGCGGACCCGCACGGGCAAAGGCGAATTAATGAAGTTCATTACACTTGAAGACCCGACGGGCACTTTTGAAGTGACTTTATTCCCAAAGACCTACCAGCGTTTTGGTCATCTGCTGAATAGTAAAGGCCCCTTTTTGGTCAAGGGACAAATTGAGGAAGACAATGGAGCGCGAACGGTTACCGCTATGTGGCTGGGGCAATACAACCGGGAGATGACCTTTCAGAAAACCGGACTAACCCATCACTGAAAAATAATTTAAATCGAAATTTAGTTGTAGTGAGATTCCAAAACTGAATGTAAATAATCTATTCTGATTATTACGATATTGTTCCCGGGTTACCTTTATCAGCTCAATCCGATTTTTGTTACCAGGAAAAATTTTTTTCAAAATATTAATTGAATAAAATAATGTGGGCAGGGGTTCAGGCGAGTTCTTCCTGGATTTGCGCTGCTTCCCAGGCGACCAGGGCTTTTTTCCGGTCGGGTCCTGCCTGGTAACCGCCAAACGCGCCCATGCCCTGGATCACCCTGTGGCAGGGCACCAGGTATTGGATGGGGTTGTTGGCCACGGCGTTGGCAACGGCACGCGAGGATTTGGGCCTGCCCAGATAACGTGCTACATCCTGATAGGAAACCAGTGCTCCCTGAGGAATCCGGACCAGCGCTTCCCACACTTTGATCTGGAAATTGGTGCCTTTTACGTAAAGATATAAAGGGGTTTTCCTGTCCGGATTTTTGCTGAAGATTTGATCCATAAACTTTCCCGTACTGCGGGGTTCCTTTTTCAAGCTGGCCTGTTTCCATCGACGGGAAAGAAACTCCATGACGTTGTCGCGGTCACCGTTCTGGATAAAAGTAAGACCACAGATACCATTCTCGGTTGTAGCCAGCAGGCATTCCCCAAAAGGACTGGGATGAAACCCGTAAGAGATAGTCAGTCCCTCCCCTCTACTCTTATATTCACCCGGTGTGACCGATTCACATTGCAGGAACAGGTCGTGGAGTCTGCTGACACTGGACAGGCCGGAATCGAGCGTAGCATCGAGCAGGTTTCTGGATTTATCCAAAACGGATTTGGCGTGTTCGAGGGTGAGGAACTGGAGGAAGCGTTTCGGGCTGACACCGGCCCAACGACTGAACAACCGTTGAAAGTGGTATTCACTGAGGTTCAATTGGGTGGAAAGTTTTTTAAGGTCCGGTTGAAGGAAGGCGGTCTCTTCCAGAATGTGAATGGCCTTCTCGATACGCTGGTAGTCTTTGGATTGTTTTGAAAGGTCGGAAGGAGGCATCCCCGAATTCCCCGAGTGTTGTTATTTTAAAACTTTATACCCGGTGACGTGGTTCCCGCAATCTGATTCTTGCGATCAGGGAATGTTGGCTAATTTGCTTCCAGTTTTTCAGTAAAGCGCGCGGTTTGTTCAACAATTTTTATAAACTCGTTGAATAGTTCGTGGGTGACCTCTGCATTCTGGATTCCCGATGGACTTTTTAACTTCATCAGTTCTTCCAGTTTTTTCTGATCAAAGCCTACCGTTTTGGCCGCCTGGGCAACGAGGTCTTTGCGCGGCGGAACCTCACCCTGAGCAAGTTGCACCACCCGTCGCAGGGCCTCCATAAAACCGTTAAGGGTTTCGCGCAGCATGGGGGTGAGTCCGTGCCCCTGCCGGTTCAGGAAATGGCGGCGCAATCGCATCATTAAATTCTGCATCTCCTGCTGGCAACGCAGGCGCAGATGGGCATTGTCCACTTCCAGAGAAGCGATGGCATCTTCACCGTGCAGAACCCTGTAAGATTCTTTCATGGAAAGAAACTTGATCGGGAACACAGAGGTGAACGATTGAAGATCGCCCGGAGTCATGAACAGGGGTGCCAGGTTGTGCCGTCGCGCGGTCAAAGTAGAATCGAAAATAGAACTCAGTGCTTCGGTGTCGATGGAATCGACCACGATCAACAAATTGACATCACTTTTTCCTTCGCGAAAATGTCCGCGGGCTCCACTGCCATACAGGATAATCCCGGTCAGTTTTGATTCGAGCTGTTCGCTATAATTTGAAGCAAGGGTTTCTACTGCGCTTTGTACCTCGTCGGGGAGCGTGATGTCAGTCCAGTTGAGCGTCTGCGTTGTCATGATGTTGCTTCCTGGGTGGATATGGTTTAAGTATGTTTTCATCCTATCTCCCCCATTTAAGGGGACGATAAAAATTTGTTCGAATAATTTCTTTATTTGCTCCCTCTTAAAGCCCCCTGGCTTCGCCTTCCCCCTTCTCCTAAAAGACCTTTGCATAACCCCGATTTCAAAGCAGTGTCTGACCTAGAGCATTTTTGACAAAAATCCCGTCATCGCGAGCGACCAGAGGGAGAGTGGCGATCCAGAGGTCTGGATTGCTTCGTCGCAAAAGCTCCTCGCAATGACGAACACTTTGTTCCAAAATATTCCACTTATGGAAAGCTCTCTTAGGAGAAGGAGAATATTTATTACTTCAAAATCAAAAACTAAGCAAAGTGGAGCATCCTAGTTTACTCTTTTTAAAAAGCACTTATTCGTTCCGTTCTATCATGACCTTCCTGCTCATTATAGCAACCGGGGTCGCGCACAAACGGATCGCCATGCACGGCGTAGGACATGCATTTGAGTCCACCTTTGCACATGCCTGAATAGAAACAGTCTTCGCACCCTTCACTTACTTTATCCGGATCGCGCAGTTGTTTGAGTAAATCGTTGCCGTAATAAATCGACTCGAGTGATTGTTCCATTATGTTGCCGACGTGGACTGGCATCCGGCGGCAGGGATAGATGTCGCCGTTGGGCATGAGGGTGATGAGACTGTCGCCTGCCTTGCAGAAGTAGGGGCGGCCATCGCCTTCAAGAAACTGCAGGGCACGGTCCATCACCACTTGAGTTTTTTTCCCAAACCACCTGCGTCTGGTGTTGGTGCGAATTTCAGCCATCGATTGAAAATATTCCTGCGTTTCATCAGACGTGAGCGCTTCACCCGCCATGTGGTCCATCCCCGCACCGTTGGGGAGAAACCGGTCGGACCAGACTTTATCGACTCCAAGTTTCTCCGAGATGGCCACCACCTCGCAAAACTCTTTGTAGTTTTCCCGATGGGCGGTGAATGAAACCAGGGTTGGTATTTTGTGCGCCACCAGATGCTCGATTGCAGTGACGGTTTTTTTGAAGTTGCCGTCCCCGCGCAGTCGGTCGTGGGTATCAGGTTTGCCTTCCATGCTGACCTGCACAAACGCAGGTTTTAGTATTTTTAGTTCCCGGGCAACGCTTTGATCAATCATTGAACCGTTGCTTAAAATCCCGAAACTGTATTTATAGCGGTCCTCCGCAAAGCGGCGCATTAATTTCATGAAATCAGGATGCACAAAAGGTTCTCCACCCGTGACGGTGATGTGTCCGCGTAGTCTTTTCTGGCTGGTTTCTTTCCGCCACCGGAAAAGGAGTGTCTGGAATTGTTTGAGGACCTCCATCCACTGGTCCCATTTTAATTCGTCGCTGCTGTAGGCATCCTGATAGCAATGCAGGCAACGCAGGTTGCAGCGTTCGGTGATGTGCCATTGCAGAAGCAGATTGCTTGGGATATACGGACCCGTCCCGCATTGTGTTTCAATTCTGGATTGTCGGGACATGTACTGGAACAGTTTATTCATCCGCCGCACCCTCCGCATCCGCCTCCGCAACCGCCCCCTCCGTCACCATCACCGGAGGAAACAGAGCACCCTCCGCAACCGGTCCCGGTGGAATTTGAAGAGCGACCAAACCTGTCGCTGAAGGATTGAAATGCAGGAATGTTGGTGAACATACCGGTTCCAAATACAGCAAGAGGCAGGGCCGGGTCCAGTCCGTTTGGGACCTTCCCATTTTCGATAGCATCCTTGACCCATTGGAAATGTTTTTTCAATTGTTTTAAATAGCGGTCTCCAAGGCGCGTCACCTTTTTCCAGGGACGCAGCACGACCAGTAAAAGGATCAACGCCACGATCATTTCGAGAATGAGAAATCCGACAGGTTTGTTACGTGAAACGCCGAAGATAAGTTTGAGAATTCCAGCGGAGAACAACACCAGCACAACCATCCAGGCAATTTTTACTTTTCTCTTTTTGGTATCGGGATCCAGTCTAAGATGGGCGCGCGTCAACTTGTCTTCAATGGGAGCGAGTTCCTTGTCCAGGTCCTGTTTGAGTTGGGGGTTCGCAAACAAAACGGTTGGGTGGTGCGGATGTCTTAAAAACTGGAGAAGAATCTTTTCTATAGGGGTTTCGCCCCGCTCGGGTCCGACTGCAGATTTCAACTGTGGATTATCGTCGGATCCCTCGAAATGGATCAGGTCACGGTTCCATAAACTGAACACGACCGTCCGGATTACGTGGTGTCGGCCAAGCAATGTAGCGATGGTGATCGAATCGAATTTGGAAGGCGAGGGTTCCTTGTAACGCAGGGAATCTTCGAGACTCATGTACCAGGCGGCGGCAAGGATTACTATGGTGCCTATCGCATAAATTGTCAGATAGGTTGGGCCAGGAATGTGAACCAGGAATTCGAACATAGGCCTGCCTGAGTCCTGCAGTAGAAATTTGAAACATTATTGGATGGATTATCCCCGCAGAAATAAGGATAAGAAGGCCCGGGCTGTTATGTCAATTTGTTTTTCTGACCATAGATAATTCAACTGTGATGCAGGTTCCTTTTCCTTTTACGCTTGAGGCACTTATGGTGCCTCCGTGATGTTCGATGATTTTTCTACACAAGGCAAGCCCCATACCACTGCCTTTGAAAGCGTGGGTCGGGTTTAAACGTTCGAAGGGTCTGAAAATGCGGCTACTGAGGCTGTCATCGAAACCAATCCCATTGTCTTGCACATGGATCCGGACGTGGTGTTTATTTGGAATCGAGGTGGTGATTTTAATATGTGGAGGAACACCCTTGCGAATAAATTTAAGTGCATTGCCGATCAGGTTCGCGAACACCTGGCGCAACCGAACCGGGTCCCCATCGACTGTTGGCAACGACTCTATTTGAATGTTCGCTCCAACTTCTTCAATGCGAAACTCGAAGTCGATTAAAATATCTTTCAGCAACTGGTTCAAGTCGATTGGGGTGAGGGGGCCCGCTTTGGCGCCAGTCCTGGAATATTCCAGAAGGTCGGTTATAAAATTTTGCATCCGGACAGTCCCCCTCAACATTCTTTCAAGATAATCTTTGCCGCGTTCATCCAGATATTCACCGGAATGTTTTTTGAGCCGTTCTCCAAAAGCCGTAACTTTGCGCAAAGGTTCCTGCAGGTCATGGGAGGCAATGCTGGCAAACTCTTCAAGGTCCTGATTACTTCGGGCCAGTTCCCGTGAATAATTATGAAGATCTTCCTCGTACTGCTTACGAGTGATGGCCATCCCGGCAAGGAATGCCGAGGAATTCAGGTGCTTGAGTTCTTCCACGGATGGACTGCGATTGTGTTGGCAAAGAACGCCTACAACACCAATGGGGTTTCCGGAAGGATCGGGTATGGGAACCGACCAGCAGGCTTTGTATTCCTTGATGACACTGTTATCCAAAATTCTGGCCCAGTGTGGATCTTCAGCAAAATTTTCCACTATAACGATTTCATTAGAGTGAGCACTTACTCCAAAAGTGATCCCGTCAGGAGAAACATCCCATTTTCTTAAACCCAGTTGGCTGGAGTCACAAAGTTGCGGGGCGGAAATCAAGGTCAACTCAGAGTTTTCTTCGTCCAGAATATA